>NZ_BBDO01000001.1 GCF_001316285.1 Vulcanisaeta sp. JCM 16161
GAGGATGAACGTCCACGTGAATAACAACGGCACTGTTGAGCTTAGGACTAAACGTAAGGGGCTTGAGGATGCAGTGGCAATTTTGGAGGGACTCAAGAGGGCCGGCTACGACGCTGGGTTGAGGCCCAGCGGCGGCGACTTCGAGATCTACATGGGCATGCGCGAAATAAAGAAAGACCCCGAGCTAGTGACTAAGGTCTGCGAGGTGTTGAGGAGGATGCATGAGGAGGCAACAAACAAAGGGAGGGAAAGGAGGGTAAAGGCAATAGCGAGGGCGATGGCGAGACTGAGCTGCCCCGCCCAGGGCCCACGGACCTAAAACAAACAACAAAACACAGTCATTATCTCCAACGTTATTGCCCCTGGGAATGTTGTTGGATTTTCTACTTCAAGTATGAGTATCCTTCTCCTTGACCTTAGGTACCTGGTTACTACGTACTCAATGTTGTCCCTGGGCATGCTACCGCACCTATTGTTTAATATATCCATTAACTCGCTTGGCCTTATTATGATTGAATCGCCAGCTATAAAGTATCCCTTAACCGCCTTGACCGGGCTTGAGTAATAAACCAGGACCGTGTCGCCCTTACTAATCGGGCTAATAAAGGTCCTGACCTCGCACTTCTTCCTGCCTGTTAGGATTTCGTCAGCAAATCGTGGTTTTAAGGACATTAAGATGCAATCCATGGTTTTATCCAAAGGCCTTGGCAAGCCTTGCTAGGTAGTCCCAGTACTCATCGATCTCCTTCTCAATCTCCTTAATGTCCTCCTCCGTCAGGTGTGCAAACCTACCCTGCCTCTTCAGGTACTCAATTATTGGCTTTCTCTTTGACTTATCAAAGTGGGCATTGCTTGGTGGGTTGAACCTTATCCTGCCGTGGTCCCACTCGTATAGTGGGAAGTAGCCTGTTTCTGTGGCTAGCCTGGCTATTTCCACGGTCATCTCCTCCGGGTAGCGCCAACCTGGTGGGCATGGTGCTAGTACGTGTATGAAGGCAGGACCTTCATCAAGGTAATCAAGGGCTGTTTTAACCTTGTTCGCCAGGTCTATTGGGTAGGCTATGTTTGCCGTTGCGGCATACGGGATGTGGTGCCCCATCACAATGCTCATTATGTCCTTCTTCCTCTGAACCTTACCCCTCAACTTACTACCCACCGGTGAAGTTGTTGTCCAGGCGAAGTGCGGTGTTCCTCCGCTTCTTTGTATTCCCGTGTTCATGTACGCCTCGTTGTCGTAGAGTACGTAGAGTACGCCGTGACCACGCTCAAGCATACCACTCAAGGACTGCAAACCAATATCATAAGTACCACCATCACCAGCGATAACCATGACCTTAGCCTTAGTATCAAGGATACCCTTCCTCCTAAGCACCTTTAACGCTGACTCCACGCCAGACGCCGCCGCGGCTGAGTTCTCAAAGGCCACGTGCAGGTAGGGCACACTCCACGCGGTGTATGGGTACGAAGTCGTAGTTACCTCAATACAGCCTGTAGCATTAACCACAATCACATCCGACCCAGCCGCCTTAAGCAGCCACCTAACGGCTATTGAAGGACCACAGCCGGCGCAGGTTAACTGACCAGGTCCGTAATACTCATCCACAGGCAAGTCCTTTATTGTCCTAAAGTACACCTTCATGCCTCACCACCCCTTAAACCCATGAATATAGTCTTCCTTGGGTACTCACCAGTCCTCGCATATTCATCAAGCATTTTGTAAAGGTTGTAGAAGTCATCAACAAGCATTGTTCTCTGGGATATGCCGTGAACTACGGAGACCACAGGCTTATCGACACCCCTGCTATATAGTGCTGAGACCACGTCATTAAATACCGGGCCCTCGTAAGTATTGCCTGGTGATAATGCTCTATCAATCACGGCTACCGCCTTTGCATCCTTAATCGCGTTAATAACCTCATCGGTGGGGAATGGCCTAAACAACCTAATTCTTAGGACGCCCGCCTTCAACCCCTTCTCCCTAGCCCTTAATGCTGCCTCCTTAGCATTACCGGTTGATGCCCCTCCGTAGGTTATTAATACGTAGTCCGCATCATCAAGCATGTACTTCTCAACTATGTCATAGTTGGTGCCGAAGGCTTATTGAATTCCTCATGAATCTCCTTAATCGTGCTCTTCGAATCCTTAAGCGCCTTAACTGCTTGGTACTTAATTTCGTAGTACCAATCAGGCTTGCGATAATGCCGATGGTTATTGGCTTCCTCGGATCAAGCCTAGGCCTATTTAGGTTCCTTGGCGTGAACTTCCTAACGTACTCCTCATGATAAATCTCCACCGGCTCTGTGGTGTGGCTCATTAGGAATCCGTCGTAGGCCACCATGACGGGTAGTAGGACCCTGCCGTCCTCGGCAATCCTATAGGCCATGATTATCGAATCATAAACCTCCTGGGCAGACGAGGCAATCATTACGATCCAACCAGCATCCCTAGCGCTCATTATGTCCTGGTAATCACCATGAATGCTTATTGGTGCTGATAATGCCCTGCCAGGAACAGCCATAACCACCGGCAACCTAAGGCCGGAGGTTATGTAGAGAACCTCGTGCATGAACTCAAGCCCCTGGGCCGACGTTGCAGTAAATACCCTGGCTCCAGCAGCCGCCGCACCAACGACAGCCGATAAGGCGCTGTGTTCCGACTCAACCGGTATGTACTCAGCATCTATTTCACCATTAGCCACGAACTCGGCGAGCTTCTCTATTATCGTCGTCTGCGGCGTTATTGGGTATGCAGCAATTACGTCAACATCAACGGCCTTAACCGCATAGGCTGCTGCGTAATTTGACGTTAGGCCAAGCCTCTCCTTAACAACCTCCTCCCTAACACCTATGGCCTTGGCAATCGCCATCACCCGGTCACCTCGGGTACCATCTTTATTGCCTTTACTGGGCATTCGTGGGCGCAGATTCCGCAGCCCTTGCAGTGGTCATAATCAATCTCGTAGGTTAAATCATACTTCTTACCCGACTTTGTGGTGTACGGCTTCTTCAACTCAAGTATTGCGGGCTCAGGGCAGTACATCCAGCAAATCCTGCACCTAATGCAAGCATCCTGATCAATGACCGGCCTCTCAGTCCTCCACGTACCTGTTATATTCTTACGCGCATTGCCTGGCTCAATGATAATGCCTCCGATTGGCAGGTCCTTCCATGTTAATTGCTTCATCATAGCACGACCACCTCAGCCACTTTATAAGCCTCTTCCAGAGCATCCACATTTGACTTACCAAGCTTCTTGCCGAAGGTTTCCAGCACTAATTCCTTAACGGTCTCTATATCTACTAGGTCGAGAATCTTAAGTAGTGCGCCGAGCATTGTTGTGTTGACTATGGGCTTGCCCAGGTGCTTCGTGGATATTTCATACGCGTTTACGTAGACAACCTTACCACTGAACTTGCTTATTGATTGTTTAACATCATCAATACTCATCGCATTAATTACTATGTAGTTCTTCGTTATCTGCGGTATATTAAAGACACTTAATAACCTAGTATCAAAGACCACAGATATGTCTGGCCTTTCGATGGGTTCCCTGGCCAGGACAGGCTCTCTAGACAGCCTAACATAAGCCTGACAGGCGCGCCCCTACGTTCAGCGCCATACTCAGGGAATGAACTTGCGAATAAGCCACGCCTAATCGCTGCCTGGGCAATAATCTGTGCGGCAGTTACGGCGCCCTGCCCACCCCTGCCAAAGAACGTTATTTCAACAGTCGACCCGCTCATCTTTGGTCAATGACTCGTTATAGAGCTCTTTTATAAACCCTTTATTCTATATTTTCATAAATAAAACATGAAAAATAGAAACAAGGGAGGTTTTGCCCCCTGCATGCACCCACACCATTGGTCCCAGCGGCCCGGTTTTGCCGGGTCGTTGGGTGGCCCAATGGTGTGAATGCAAGGCAGGTATGGGCTCTAAGCCTTATTACCTAATTTCCTTAAATAGATTTTCGTAAAGTAATTTATGCGTATTACAGCACATGTGCAGGGATGTTATGGCTTACTCCGAATGCTTTTAAGAGGGTGGTATTAAGGCATTCGGGAATGCCCATGATTAAGGAGAACGATGTTATATGCACTACCGTTAATGATGATTTGGCGTTCGACGTATTCTCAAGAGCCCACTATTTAATCCTGGTTAGGGACGGCGCCATAATACATAGGGAGGTTAATCCAGCCCTGAATTCTATGAACAAGAGACCAACCGTTGCCAGGAGATGCGTTGAACTTGGCGCGACTACCGTGCTTGCTCCTCATGGTTCACTATGCTACCCTTCATACTTAATACTTAGAAGGGCTGGTGTTGAAATTTACGTGGTTAAACCTGGCAGGAGGTTAGGTGACGACCCAAATTATGATAAGGTCAGTGCTTGGGAGGTTATGTACTCAAGTATTTTGGCCGTTAAGGAGAGGATCATGGAGGTGATTTCCCATGAGCAGTAACATTGATTTTTACGTTACCTCACAATACACCCTCTTTGGAATACCCAAGTGTGGCCGTGGTATACCAATACTTGGGATACCCATGGAGGATACGGTTAGTTTTAGGCCGGGGACCAGATTCGCACCTAGCGTTATTAGGTCCTGGAGCCAATACTTCGAATTTACACCCACCGAGGACCTTGGCATAGACCCGCTTGAGAAGGCGTGTGACTGGGTGATTTATCGCTGTTACAGGGTATGTTGATAAGAACCTTGAGAGGATTAGCCTTACGGTTAGGGACGTCATTAATACGTGGGGTAGAGTAATTAATATTGGTGGTGAGCATACGCTGAGCCTCGGCATTGCTAAGGCGGTTAGGGAGTCCCAGGCTCGTACAGTGTTTACATTCATGTAGACGCTCACCTAGATTCAAGGGAGGAGTGGCCGATGGGGCAGGTATTGTCGCATGCCACATTCGTTAGGCACATAATTAATCAGGTCAAGCCTCAGTCACTGGTCTTTCTTGGGTTTAGGTCATACGATAAGGAGGAGGTGAAATTCGTAAGGGGTCTTGAAAATTCGGTGTTATTATCGGCAAGGGATGTGAGGTTGATGAACGATCACGAGCTTAGGCTTCTCATTAGAGGAGTGATTGATAGTTATGCAGGGCCAATACACCTCAGCATTGATGTCGATGTTCTTGACCCATCAATAGCACCCGGCGTTGGTAATCCTGAGGGCTTTGGGCTTGGCTATGGCGAGCTTCTAAGGATTATTAGGGCAATCCTTGATTATGGCGGTTCTAGAGTGAGGGCTGTGGATATTGTTGAGTACTCACCGCCTAATGACCCTGGATTAACGTCGTTACCAACGATTATTAAGCTAATACTGGATGTACTTAATTACCTGTGAAAATTATTTAAATACGCCCAGTAATTATCGCGACGAATGGATCTCGAGAAATTCCTGGAGCTTATGAGCGAGAGTGGATTCTTCTACTAGCTTTGAGATCTATAGGGGTAAGGCGGAGGTCGGTGGTTTCTATGACTATGGACCACTTGGTGTTGAATTGAAGAGGAATATCATTGAGAAGTGGCGTAGGGTCTTCATTTACCCTTATCAGGACTTCATAGTTGAGGTGGAGACGCCAATAATAATGCCGAAGATAGTCTTTGAGGCCAGTGGACACCTCGAGCATTTCACAGACGCCATTGTTGAGTGCACCAAGTGCGGTCGTAAGTACAGGGCTGATCACTTAATAGAGGAGGAGCTTGGTAGGAGGGGTATTTCGATAAAGACCGAGGCTTGAGTCTCGAGGAGCTTGATGGATTAATTAGGAAGTATAATATTAGGTGCCCGGTTTGTGGTGGTGAGTTGGGTAGTGTTAAGCCCTTTAACCTGCTGTTTCAGACCACGATAGGCCCCTACAGCGATAATATTGGCTACCTAAGGCCCGAGACGGCCCAGGGGATGTTCGTGTCATTCCCAAGGGTATTCAATCTAATGGGTAGGAAGCTACCACTTGGTATTGCCCAGATCGGTAAGGTTGGTAGGAATGAGATATCGCCTAGGCAGGGCTTGATAAGGCTTAGGGAGTTCACACAGATGGAGATTGAGTTCTTCTTCGACCCCGAGAACGCCAAGTGCCCATACCTCGATGAGTTGGATGTTAAATTGAGGATAGTACCTGAGAAGGACGTTGCCGCCGGTGTTAAGGAGCCCAGGGAGTTTAAGCCGAGGGAGGCTGTTGAGAGTGGTGTTGTGCCCAATGAGTGGATGGCGTTTTTCATGGGGTTGGCCACGATATACATGAATGAGCTTGGCATACCACCTGATCATCAGTACTTCCTGGCCAAGTTGCCCGAGGAGAGGGCTCATTACGCAGCGGCTAGCTTCGACCAGATGGTTTATAGCGAGAGGTTTGGTTGGGTTGAGGTTAGTGGGCATGCTTATAGAACGGATTACGACCTCAGCAGACATGCTAAATATAGTGGTTATGACCTAACCGTTGAGAGGAGGTTAACCACGCCTAAGGAGGTCGTTGAGGTTAGGGTTTACCCGAACCCACAGAGGATTAGGGAGATCTTTGGTAATGAAATGCCTAAGGTCATGCAGGCCATTGGTAAGGCTGACCCAAGGTGGTTAGCCAATGAGCTGTCCAGTAAGGGTAAGGCTGTCATTGATGGTTATACCATAACGAGCGATGCGGTTTTCATTAGGGAGGAGAGGAGGAAGGTTCATGTTGAGAGGTTTATTCCTCATGATGTCGAGCCATCCTTCGGTGTTGATAGGATAGTTTACGTAACCCTAGAGCATGCGTATACTGAGGTTAATGGAAAGCCCCTACTTAGGTTGCCGCCGGATATTGCGCCAATAAAGCCGTGGTGCTGCCAATAATTAGAAAGCAGGAGTACGTGAGTATTGGTAGGAGGATATTCAGGGAATTATCACTTGCGGGTATTAGGGCTATCTATGACGATGATGGAACCATAGGCAGTAGGTACGCTAAGTATGACTCCATGGGTGTGCCATTCGCAATAACGATAGATGATAAGACACCTATTGACGGCACAGTAACTATTAGGGATAGAGACACTAAGGCGCAGGTTAGGGTTGGGGTGAGCGATATAATTAAGATAATTAATGATGCTATTTCGAGGAGGTTATCGATAACGGAGATCGCGAAGTCAATGGGTCTTCAATTGATCGTTAGGGAATAGGTGGATAAGTTTAATAAGCCAAGCTTAGCCTGCATTACCAATGGCGAAGAGAGGCGGTGCGCGTCAAGTAGGTGTTAGTTGGAGGTTTCATAAGACGCCCGGCATATTCATAAATAGCCTAGTCCCCGTAGCGGATAATAGCGGTGCTAAGCTTGTCAGGGTAATAGGCGTTATTGGGCATACGGCAAAGCCCGTACATAGGGAAATACCTGGAGCTCCGTGGGTGATATGGTGGTTGTCAGTGTTGTTGAGGGAAAGCCCGAGGTTAGGAAGCAGATACTTAGGGCCATAGTTATTAGGCAGAGGAGGCCGTACAGGAGGCCCGATGGTACCTGGATAGCCTTTGAGGATAATGCTGTGGTAATTACTGATGAGAATGGCGCACCTAAGGTAGTGAGATACACGGCCCAGTGGCCATGGAAGCTGCCCTAAGGTGGCCCGGTATCTCAAACCTGGCAACAATAATTATCTAACTGGTATTGTATTTTAAATGGGTAATCAAGCCTTCCTCTGCAGTACGACCCTAAGTACGTTAGCTCTTGCTTCTTCAGAAACGACCTCATAGTCATACTGAGTAACGAAACCCCTTATGAACGCCAAGAGCGCCTTATTACCAATGTCGGTGGTGCCACTGGGCCCTATTGCCATTAACTCAATGGTGTTGGGACCCAGCTTCTTAACCTCAACATGCCTAACAGCCAATAATCGACTAATCCTCGAGACTGCTTCGAGTAGTTCCTCAAGGCTTTCAAATTCCATTCTAACTAGCGCACCGACCTGGTGACCATACTTCTCGTAGATGCCCCATAACTCATTAACGGCCTTTCCTGCCTCATCCCTAAGATCGGCAGATACCTTATCATTATTGGAGATGTTGATCAATGTCGATGTTATGTGAGAGCACACCTCCTCAATTAATTTCATGGGCATCGGTATTATATCCATTGAACTAAGTATTTTGTATAACCGCCAGAAGTAGATTAGGTCTGATGCTCAAAGCCATCCTTAATAAGCTCAGTTGTTAATCTTAAGCCCTCACCAGCCACGTGAAATAGCGTCCTACCCCTAGCCTTAGCCACGCGTGAAAGCTCTGCTGCGATGTTCTTTGGAACCATAATGGTTGTTCTAGAGTAGGTCTCCTCAGTCCCCTGTCCCTCCTTAGACATAGCACTTCTATTTACATGTATGCATTAGAATACTTATAAGCCTTATTGCACGCGATTTAGGTAATTGACGTGGAATACCTAAAGCGTTATCGCACCCTCTAGCCTATACCTCTCCCTAGCCAACCTAAACAACTTCCTCCAGAGGAAGATGCTGAGTAGGATAACGTTTATTCCGAGTATGAGACTCATTGCCTCAAGACCAACCACATTACCTATTGCCGTGTAATAATCCATCAATGCGGCGTACCCATGAACCATGTACACCTGCCCATTAAGTCCCTGGATATACTCAGCAACCTCAAGCCCTCCCCACGTCGAACCAACAGTACTGGCTAGCCCAGTTATTGTCGCGGGCATGGCACCAGGTATCGCTAACTTCCTAAGCCTTTGCCATGTGCTCAGCCTAAGGTTCTCGGCCACATCCCAAAGGCTCCTGGGTATGGTCTTCATACCAACGTACATGTTGTAAATCACGTACCAAGCAGTACTTAGGTAAGCCACGAGAAATACTAATAATTCTAGGGATGCATGAAGTCCAAGAGTAATGGCTAAGTACGTCGTGAATGGTATTGCAATTAATGGTAGGTAAGCCGACACAGGTATTGAGGCTAAATCCTCAAGTATTGGTAATAATACCATCTCAACCCTCCTATGCGTGACCATTAGGTAATTAATTGGGATCGCGGTTAATATTGAGACAACCGTTACCAGGAAAACCCTTAACCAATCAAGTCCAAGGTAATAGAGGTAAAGTAGGCCATAGTTATATAGGTTATTTATTATTGGGACCCAGGTCGTTTGCCAGGAACTATAGATTGAGTATGCCAGGAGAGAGATTATCGCCGTAACAATGCCCATGCCCATGTACTTCTCGGTCCTGGTTATTATGTTTCTAGGTCTAGGCCTCACCAATAATCTATGCCTAACGGCATAACTCGATGCCCTAACGAATATGGGCATTATCGCATCCTCAACAGCCACAACCCTCCTTAAGTATTTCATATTCCTGGCCGCCAGGGTCCTCACACGGCTCGTAATCACGGGCCTCCTAATCCTAGTCCTGGTGACCTCCATGAGCGGGTCATAACTATACTTAACAGCCCAATTAACAAACGGCCTAAGTACGCCGAAGAGCACTGCGGTCACCATTATTATCAGTATGCTGAGACCAATGAATGCCGCCGCCCACTCACCCTTACTCGTCCATGACGCTATTAATGCCCCTATGCCGAAGACGGAGTACTGCGTTGTGCCCAATGTAATTACCTCACTAACCACTATGTAGAATAACGCATCGGCGAAACTAACGAGGACATTACCGGCTACCCTGGGCATCGTGACCGGTATGTATAGGTACTTAAACCTGCCCCAAAAGCCTAGGTTAAGCATCTCAGCCGCATCCTCAAGTGACTGGGGCGCGGTCTTTATGGCTTCATACTCACCCACCCATATGTTCCACACAACGGCTGTAAAGACTAGGAAGTCCACGGCTAATTCCGTGCCTATGTAACCGCCTATTGACTTAACGAAGAATACCAGGACTATTGGGAAGAACGTAATCACGGGTACGGCCTCGAGCGTTTGAGTAATTGATAGGAACACCCTCTCAAAAAGCCCATTTTTGGCTGCTGCGTAACCAAGGAACCAACCAAGCACTATACTTAGTATTATCGTTAATGCAACCCTACCAAAGGTGGCGAGGGTTGCCAAAAACGCTATAAGGACTATGGACCAAATGTCCATATCCACCACCTAAACCTTAAGGCTTATCGAAAGCAATGAATACAGCCTATCCAGGTAATCCTGGAACTCTATGTCCCTTGTATTTCTCGGTCTAGGCAACTTAATCTCCACCTCCGCAATAATGCTCGCAGGTCTCCCACCAAGTATTATTACCTTATCGCTCAATTCCACGACCTCCTCAAGGTTATGACTAACCATGACTATAGCCTTAACCGTGGACTCCTCATTAAACACCATGTTGTAAATCTCGGCCCTAAGACCCTCGGCCGTTATGGCGTCAAGGTTCGCAAACGGCTCATCCATCAGTAAAACCACTGGCTGAGCGGCCAATGCCCTCGCAATGGCAACCCTCTGCTTCATACCACCACTTAACTCCCTTGGGTAATAATCCTCAAAACCACCAAGACCAACAAGCTCGAGGTACTTCCTGGCAATCTCCCTCCTAACCTCCTTACTAAGGTCCTTCCTATGGAGCAGTGCCAATTCCACATTCTCGAGTGCCGTGAGCCAAGGGTATAGGGCGAAGTCCTGGAATATCATGGCGAGCTTAGGCGTTGGTCCTCGAACCTCCTCACCCATGAGAAGAACCTTACCACTGTCTGGTCTTCTTAGGCCAGCTATTATCCTAAGCAACGTGGTCTTTCCAGTGCCCGTTGGCGCGACTATGGATACGAATTCGTGGGAATGAACCTTAAAACTTACGTTCTTGAGAACAGGTATGGGGCCCTTCTCAGTCTTGTAGCTATAGCTAACATCAATAACCTCGAGGATTGGTTCCTTTACCGTTGCAATTGTCCCACCATGACTGCGAATGAGGATTCACTTAAAAATCTTATTCTGCGGAAATACACCTAACGATTGCCTAACTACGTAGTTATACGGAATTCTCAATACTTATATTTTCAGTATTAAACTCTCTATAAGACTCCTTGAAATAAGTTCTAGCATATCGCCCAGCTCAGTCCTACCAAGCAACTTAACCTCTATTAATCGTATCAGGTGTGCTAATCTAAACTTACCAAACATCAACGTTTCATTGGCCACATCAACAATACGCCTCAAGCTGTCCATGGGTACTACCAACCTGCCATTAATTATCAATGGAATCTCAAAACGATCCTCACCCTGAACCTCAACCACGACACCATCATGGGTCACTGAGTAAATACCACTATGCTTAAAGCCCGCCTCCCTCGCAATTCTCAGCATCTTCAATGCACCATTTAAATCCCTGGCCACGAAGTGCATTATCGGCGCCCTAACGAGCAACCACACATCGCCGTCATCGATACCATTGATGACATTGATAACCTCATTATACGTAACCGGTCTATGCCACTTAACAAGGAATTTAAAGAGCCCGGAACCCTTTGAGTAACTAAGCCGTGGCGCCTTGGCCAGGGCAATACGGCCACTACAACTGCTTGTTGTGTAATAATCATTTAAGGACTTGTTAAAGGCTAGTAAGAAGTCGTAAATGTCAAAATCAACTCTATGCTGACTTCCCTCCTCAATCAATCTCTTAACGAATACCGACTTACGCGCATCAAAGTTTGTTCTCACCATTTCGCGTAATACCTCGCATTAATTAATTTAAAATACTTTACATGATTAAATGGCTTGCTATCTTAAAATAGGCGCATAGGAGTCCATAACGTGATGAAAACGGGTATATTAATGTCGGTAATAGTATCGTTAGCAATAGGGTTGTTAATAGGGTATTCAATACCGTCAATTCAACATGCCCACCAGGTAACTAAATCAACTCCGCAAACCCTAAGTATTATAACCGCCTCACTATATGCGCAATTATTTAGGGAGGCAGGTAAGGAGTTGGGTATTAACGTTGTCGTGACTGGCATGGGCTCCGTACAGGCAGCCAGGCAAGTCATTCTAAACCCCAGTGGCTACTCTATCTACGCGAGTATAGACCCGTACATACTAACGTCACTTTTATACCCAAGTAACATAACGAGTTGGTACATAGCCGTTGCCAGCGATCAAATGGTCATTGCCTACTCACCAAATATGCCCAAGCCCCTATTAAACGTAGGTTAATAATTTAACGGAGACCGAGGAGGAGGCATTAAGTGAAGGTAATTATACCAAGGCCATGGTAATAACTAGGGAGTTCCTTAACCTCATATTCTCCAACGCGACGTTCAACCTAGCCCATGAGTATGGCGCCTACGCGGTGGGCACGTCAAATCCAAATACGGACCCCGAGGGTTATAGGGCGTTAATGGTACTTCAATTAGCAGGTATTTACTGGGGTTTGGGGAGGAATTACTACATCGACCTATTTAACTACGCAAATAGTACGGGTAACGTATATGAGGTACTCGCCGGAAGCGAGTTATTAGGCCCCTTGGAGACGGGTAAGGTCTGGTTCGACATTGCGATTTACAAATCCTCAGCCGAAAGCGCTGGGCTACCCTACTTCCCACTGCCGCCTCAGGTTAACCTGGGTGATCCTGCATATTCGAATTACTATAGTGAGGCTTACGTAACCATAGTGGTTAACGGGCAGAGCCTAGTGATCAGAGGCGCGCCAATTCAGTTAGCCCTGACAATACCTGACCAGGCACCCAATAAGGTGCTGGCTGAGGAATTAATAATATACTTAATCACACCGAGCGGTCAGGAATTAATGAGGAGTCTTGGAATTACGCCGTTAACGCCGGCGATATTTTATGGAAATGTTAGTGGGGCTCCGCAACTCATCAGGATACTCGTCAACTCACCACTACTTAAGTACGGCGGTTAGTGGTGGTGGACTTGGATAATTCAAGGCATGCATTTACACCGTTTATAGTACTTATTTCATTAATGCTGTTGCTGCCGATAGCCGTATTACTATATGAAGGTTTCAACCATTTATTAAGCGCGTTCACGAGTACGTTATTCATCTATGGCACCCTGGTAACATTACTTGGTGCTTCGATTGCGGCGGCGTTGACGTTAATCCTCGGGCTGCCAACGGCCTACGCCATATCCCGTGGATTAATACCTAAGCCCTTGATAGTGTTATTGGTGGTCTCCTAACAAGCCCATTAACCATACCCCATACCATAATTGGTTTATCGCTCCTAATACTTGTTTCGCCAATATCGCCAATACCCATAATACGTAAGTTACCGCTTGTGGACACGATATGGGGTTTGGTCGCTGCCTATTTCGTAGTCTCAGCGCCAATCACCATTGGGGCCATTAGGCAGGTATTTGATAATCTTGACCCTGTCTATGAATATGTGGGCCTAACCCTAGGGCTTAGCCAGTGGGGTGTCTTTATGAGGGTTGTTATTCCAATGACACGTAGGGAGTTGGTGTCCTCATTCCTACTCGCGTGGGGCAGGTCAATCAGTGAGTTTGGTTCAATAGTCATCCTAACCTATTATGTAGTTAACCCACCACTGTTTAACTACGTGTACCCACTGCCAACACTTATCTGGTACTCATACGAGGTCTACGGCCTACCCCTAGCCCTTGGCTATGCATCTGCATCATTAATCATTTCCATAATAATTATAGTACTTATTGAATTAATAAGTGGTGGAACCACCCGGTTTAGACTTTGGTGATCACTCACCTGTAAACCTTGGTTTCCTCTTCTCTAGGAAGGCCCTGACACCCTCCTGCGCATCCCTGGTCGATATGGCTACGCCAAACAACGAAGCCTCATTGCTTAACGCACTCCATATTGGGGCCTCATAGCCATAGTTAATTGCGTACTTGGCAAGCATGAGTGTTAATGGGGGCTTTGATGCCAGTTCCTTGACCCACCTCATCACCTCGTAATCAAGCGCATGTTTAGGCACAACCCTATTAACAATGCCATACTCAAGCGCAGCCTTAGCACTTACCTGCCTACCCGTGAGGATTAACTCCTTACTAATGCCCAGGTTCGTCAACCTGGTCAATCTCTGGGTACCTCCTGCACCTGGTATTATGCCCAGGTTAATCTCGGGCTGACCAAGCAATGCATTCTCACTCGCAATCCTGATGTCACAGGCCATTGCAATCTCTAAACCACCACCAAGGGCATAGCCATTTATGGCGGCTATCACGGGCTTCGTATAGTACTCAATTTCAAGAGTCATTGAGTGGTAATGCCTCATCGCCTTAAACATCTGCATTGGTGTTGCATTCTGGAACTGATTAATGTCAGCACCTGCGCAGAACGCCCTACCACTACCCGTGATAACCACAACCTTGACCCTAGGGTCATCCTCAACACTCCTCAATGCATTAACTATTTCATCAGCCATCCTTGGGGTTAGCACGTTCAACTTATCGGGCTTGTTCAGTACTATCCAGGCACTTGGTGGTCAATCCTGAGCATCACCTCCTCATACTTCCTGAACTCAACCTCGGGGTATTCCCTGAAACCCCTACCACTCTTCCTGCCCAACCTACCCTCCTTAACGTAGCTAATCAGTAATGGGTCAGGCTCATACTCCTCCCAACCACTGACACCCTTAAGTTGTGTTAAGGCATCAACGATATTGTCAATACCAGCCTCGTCCGCGAAATCGGATAATCCCCACGGGTAATTAAGGCCAAGCTTCACGCTCTTATCAATGTCATCCACGGTAGCCACGCCCTCCCTAACGAGCCACGCCAACTCATTGATGGCGGGCGCCATTAACCTAACCGGGTCGAGCTCAAGTCCCTGCTCAGGCAATATCCTCGGCTTCACGTACTGCCCAGGCCCTGGATACTTATAGAAGCCCTCGCCGGATTTAACGCCAAGCTTACCCTTACCCACCAACTCCTCGAGTAACGGGCAGGAATGAGCCTTAAATCCTCTCTCGGTCATTGCCTTAACAATGAAGAGGCTTGTGTCGAGGCCTATGTAGTCAAGCAATTCAAATGGCCCCATTGGTAGGCCGAGGACGTTCCTCGCCATGGCGTCCAGGTCAATTATTCTAACGCCCTCCTGTGTTACCTCACGACAAGCCTCAAGCATAACCCTAAACAAGACCCTATTAACTATGAATCCCGGTACGTCCTTATTAACGACGACGGGCTCCTTATTTAATACCCTGGTTAACTGGACGGTTATATTAACCGTTTCATCACTCGTGTATCTACCCCTCGTTATCTCCACGAGCTTCATGAGCGGTGGTGGATTCATGAAGTGCATGCCTATGAATCTCTCCTTACGTGACGTGGCCTCGGAGAGCTCCGTTATTGGTATGGTACTCGTATTAGACGCGAATATGGCATGGGGCGGTGCGTGTTGATCGGCCTCCCTGAATATGTTCTTCTTTAAATCGGCGTTTTCGGGCACGGCCTCGACCAGGAAGTCGATGTCCTTAACGGCCTCGGAAATCTTCGTGGTCGTGCGTATCCTAGACATTATTAAATCAACACTCTCCCTCAACTCACCCCTCCTGCTGAGTCTCTCGAGACTATCCCGAATCCTATTGAGGGCATTCCTTAGTATATCATCGGATATGTCCATGAGGTTCACCTCAAAGCCGGCCATTGCAAAGACCTCGGCTATGCCATGACCCATTGTGCCGGCACCTAGCACGGCAACCCGTTTAATGCCCAAGCTTGACATATTAAGTGTGTGATTTTAACTAAGGGTTTATTTAATATTACCATGCCTCACGTGGCTTTACTGCTCCTTAAGCCTTAGCTTGCCTGCGAATTCCCTACTTACTCTTTCGTTCAGGTCCTTATCCCAATTCTCATAATCCCAGTAATGAATTACCTCATACTGCTCCTGCCTAGTAATCATCTTATTAAGAAGGCCCTTCTGGGTACCCTTCTCCTTAAGCTCAATCAACGCATCCCTAACGGCCTTCATGGCAACCCTAAATGTCGTTACTGGAAATATCACGATTTTATAACCCATCTCCTCAAACTCCTTAGCCGTTATGTAGGGCGTCTTACCGAACTCCGTCATGTTGGCAAGCAATGGAGCCTTAACCTCCCTGGCAAACCTTGCAAATTCCTCCTTACTCTCAAGAGCCTCGGGAAATATTACGTCCGCCCCAGCCTCAACGTACGCCTGAGCCCTCCAAATAGCCTCATCAAGGCCATAAACGCCGCGGGCATCCGTCCTAGCAATAATTAGGAAATTCTCATCCCTCCTAGCCTCAACAGCGGCCTTAATCTTCTTAACCATCTCATCCGCGGAAACCACATGCTTGCCACTAAGGTGACCGCACTTCTTTGGTAGTTCCTGATCCTCTATTTGAATTGCTGAGGCCCCTATCGACTCGAATTCCCTCACTGTCCTAACGACGTTCAGCGTCTCACCAAAGCCCGTATCTGTATCGACAATGACGGGTATGTCCACGGCATCCGTAATATACTTGGTAAACCTGACCAATTCATCGAGGGTGAATACGCCGAGGTCAGGCAGACCCAGGGAGCTGCTGAAGGCCGCGCCAGAGACGTAAAGCGCTTCAAAGCCCAATTGCTGAATCATTAAAGCAACGAATGCGTCAAAAGCCCCTGGCGCAATTACAATGCCCGGTTTCGACAACCTCTCCCTAAACCAGGCCCTAACCTCCCTGGGATCCCTCTTATTCCTTCTTAATAATACGGCATCCATCATAACGCTTAATCAATAATCCCTTAATAAGTAATTCCATGATTAATTAAGACTCAGCTTTATTACCGCCTAACCATTATAATTGATGTCGTAATGCGTAGTATTAGGTCGATATTTAATAGTAGGGGTATACGTAGATTACCGCGGGATCGAGCTAAGGAGAGACTTGAATTAATTATAGATCTATCACATGCCGTAATGAGTAGGGGGTATGTACGTATCAACAGGGAGTACCTGATCATCAATGACTGGTCATTATTCACCCGCTACCTTATTAATTGCGTTAATGATGATTGCGCATTAATGGCCATTAAGGTTGATGGTGGGCAGGGAGACTCATTACTGAGTTTCCTGGCGAGGGTTAATGGCAGGCTTGAGTCTGAGGGCGTGGGTAGGGTCGTAATTGTCGGCGGCTTTGCCGCAGAGCTATATAGTGGCGGTGTTTATAGGACCGGGGATATTGATGTAATTATTGACTCTAGGAATTCGGAGAGAGCCATGGATATACTTTATGAGGAGCTAAGCCATATAAATGCGAGGAGGGAGGGCAGGGTATGGGTTAGCGATCACTTCGGCGTTTTGGCCTTGGACGTGGTTGGGGTGACCTATGTGGGCAGGGTTAAGATGTTGAGGGTGGGCGATGGGCATATTTATGTCGAGTCACCTGAGGATAATGTAGTTACGAGCTTAAACGCCTGTGTTTACTGGTCTTCAGACGCAGATTGTGAGAGGGCTGCGGCGGTTCTGGCTGCTCAATGGGGTAATGTGGATTGGAATTACTTAATTGATAGGGCTCGGCGTGAGGGCGTTCTTGATAAATTGAATGAGTTAAAAAGAGCAATAGGGGAGAGGCTCGGGATGAATCAAAAAAAGGTGAGAAAAGGAGCAATGCCTTTTACCGCGGACATTTAATAAGTCGGTAATGGGTAAACTTGGGGATAGGGTGATACTGGTTACTGGGGCTTCCAGGGGAATTGGTAGGGCTATAGCCAGGGCAGTCGCTGAGGAGGGAGCCAGGGTAATAATAAATTACAGGTCCTCGTCCAAGGAGGCCGAGGAATTAATGCTTGAGCTGAGGAGGAGCGGCTTTGACGCATCCATAGTTAGGGCTGACGTATCAAGGGAGGATGAGGTTAGGTCAATGTTTGAATTAATTAGGAGGGATTACGGGGTATTGCACGGAATAGTTAATAACGCCGGACATGGCTCCGCAATTATATGGAATAAGAAATTCCATGAATTGTCTTGGAATGATTTTGAGGAGGTCATTAATGTTGATTTGAAGGGCACATTCCTATGCAGTAAGTTTGGCATTGAGTTGATGCGGGATGGTGGTTCCATAGTTAATGTAGCCTCAATAACCGCAAGGACCGGCGATACCACCGGCATACCCTACCTAGTTGCTAAATCCGGGATAATAGCCCTCACGAAGTCCATGGCCCTCTCATTGGCGCCAAGGATTAGGGTGAATGCCGTAGTTCTTGGTAGTATCGAGACCGGCTGGATTAATTGGTTGAGCGATGATGAGGTTAAGAGATTAATTAGTTACATACCTATGGGCAGGCTCGGCAGGCCCGAGGAGGTGGCTAAGGCCGTAGTCTTCCTACTTAGTGATGACTCATCATTCATAACGGGACACGCAATAGTAATCGATGGCGGTGAGTGTACGGCCTGTGATTAGGCACTCCCTTAATAAGCATCCTTGCGGTGTAATGCCGAATGCGTAGGGATATCGCGTTATTAATCGCGTCCAGAGCCATTAGGAGCCTAGCCTTTGGGTACTTAACGTTCATAATACCGCTATACCTAAAGTCCATTGGGTTCTCGGCAACCCTCGTGGGGCTTTACTTCTTCGTAGCCTCAATATCCTCAGCAACCCTAGTGCTTATTTCTGGGTTCCTTGGAGACCTGATGGGGAGGAGGGATGCCCTTATCATAATGTCTAGCCTATTCGTGATTTCCATGGCGATATTCAGCGTGACGAATAATAAAGCCCTGCTCTTCATAACGTCGATATTCGGAACAACAACAGGTAGTGCCAGTGGAGGAGGAGCTGGTGGCGGGCCAGTGGCTCCCCTACAAACATCATTACTGGCTGACAATACAGGGCCTATGGAGAGGACGAGGATCTTCAGCTTCACCACGTCAATATCGTTACTCTCATCATTAGCGGGCTCTTTAATATCCTACGTAGTGCTGAGCATCGGCCTTGGTGACCTAGCACTCTTTAGGTTATCCCTGGTGCTAAGCGCTGTATCACTAGCCCTACTCGCCCCTGTCAGGAGAGATAGGCCTCGCGTTAGGTCCCTTAGTATTAATGAAGTTCTTCCTAGGAAGTCGTCAAGGCCAATAACGAGAATAGCCATTGCGGGGTCGCTGGGAAGCCTGGGCCTTGGCATGGTTACGCCACTGCTGCCATTATGGTTTAGGTTATTCCTGCACGCCAGTGAGATCGAGATTAATGAGGTGTATACCGCCTCTTACGTTGTTTCAATAATCCTAACATTAATGGCCAGGAGGGTCGAGGGTCTCATGGGCCGTGTAAGGGCCATATCACTCCTCAGGTTTCTTTCGGTGTCCTTATTTATCGTGATGGCCCTCGTGCCAATATTCATAGTTGATGCGGCGCTCTACGTAATTAGGGTTGCGCTTTACATGATAACGATACCACTACGTCAATCATTATCTATGGAGTTAATTAATGAGGATGAGAGGGCGCGGGGGTTGTCAATAACCGGGCTTGCGCGTAGGGTTCCATATGGCCTGGGCAGTACCATAGCTGGTTTGTTAATGGACTATGCCGAGTTCTCGCTGTCAATGATTCTGGGAGGAATCATTGCGCTGCTTGATCCAGTTCTTTACTACGTATTCTTTAGGAATTATGACAGTAGGACTTACCAAGCAGGGGAACGGGTATGAGAACTCAGTACATGTGTACTGAGCCCTCCCTGAGTATCCTCGCGAAGGCGTAGTTGGACAGGGCAACTCCAATCACAATGTATGCCAGGGCTAGGGTGGCCAGCGGCCATAGGTAATTAAGGAGTTGCTGTATACCGTAGCCACTGAGCATTGCGCCCCTAAGCCCCGACAATGCCCAGGTTAGGGATAGCGAGTAGCTTATGTACCTGAGCCATGTTGGCAGTACCGAGATTGGGAACACAACACCACCCAGTAGGTTCGAGGCCACTGAGGTGAATAGGGCTATGGGATTACCCTGCTTAACTATCAGGACAACAGCGCCCGCAATTAAGTTTAGCCCAATTATTGATGCCAGGTAAAGTATTAGGAATGTGATTGTGGCGAGCGCATTTACTTTATATGATATTCCGAGACCGAGACCAATCAATAGGACCGTGACCGCGCTTATCGAGTTTATTACTAATCCCCACACGGTGCTATACATCATCAGCGTCATGGGCCTCAGTGGCGCCGCTATTAGGTATTCCAGGGTTCCGATCAACTCCTCATTCCTAATACGACCGGCCAGCGTCGTCACTGATGCAGAGAAGTATCCCTGGAATGCCGTGCCGATTACCATGAATGCTGTGTAATCCCTAATGGTACTTAACCTCCCAAACCCCAGGGTAACACCAATAAAGAAGTATACAAACACTGGAATAACCCAATTAATCATTGTTAATACCACCTGCGTCTTATACGAAACCCACATCTTCCAACCCCTAATCACAACAAAGCTGTATAGCCTATCGATAATACCCATCACAACCACCCCTCCCTCCTCCTCATAACTCTCTCCATCCTCCTGGCATTACCCTCAGCCACCGCAACCTCAACATCGATATCCATTACCCTGATCCTACCATCATACGTAGCCAACCTACTCATCAACTCATTAAACCTATCTATGGTGGCGATAATCACGTATTCATCACTCCCAACCCTCTCCACGCTAAAGCCGTTAAGCCCGTCCATGGAGCCCTTAACGAGTACCTTAACAATCTTAAGGGCCGGTGACTCATTCAAAATCCTCCTGTTTATGTACACAACCATATCGGCTAGTTCGATTTCCTGAGGATCGTGGGAGGCAAGCACTATGGTCTTCCTACCCCTGAGGCTTCTAATGAAATTGAGAATATTATGCTTAGCGTCAATGTCTATACCGCTTGTTGGCTCATCGAGCAGTAATATGTCTGGGTCATGCATTAATGCCCTGCAATCTCAAGCCTCCTCATCATGCCCGTACTATACGTGGCAACCCAATCATGAGCCCTCCCACTAAGCCCCAACTCCTCCAGTAACTCTCTAGCCCTCTCCCTAGCCTCCCTGAGCGATAAGCCGTAAAGCGTGCCGAAGAAGACCAGGTTGTCCATGGCTGTCAACCTCCAGTAAACCCCACGATCCATGGGTGTCATAAACCCAACCCTCCTCTTAGCCCTAACACTAGTTGCATCATAACCATAAATGAGAACCCTACCACTGTCAGGGGTAAGTATGCCAGCCGCAAGCCTAAGCATTGTCGTCTTACCAGCGCCATTAGGACCCACGAGCGCCACAATCCTACCCTCGGGAACCTCAAGGTAAACATCCTCAACAGCCACAATACGCCCAAACCCCTTAGTAACGTGATCATAGAGAACAGCGGACACGAAGCCGTTATCGAAAACAACATTAATAACACTTTCTCCCCATGCATTTAAGAATAAACATTAACGTTAGATATCTCATTAATTAATTAGGTAATTAATGCGCTTAATGACTTTAGTACTTTATTAATTATTTTGAGGCTTATGATTAGTATGCACCTTATCCAAGATCAAAAAGCGTCCAGCAATGAAGCCAGTAAGGAATACCTTAGAGATAATGGTAGAATTATTTGTTGGGGTGTTGGTGGTAAAAGAGGTAAGAAATACAGGTGCGGCACTGAAGTAGATGACCCAGAAATAATTGGTAAAGTTAAGGAGTTAATAAGTGAAGCTGAAAAAAAGAATTAAGGATCATGTTTTAAATGGTTCATGGATTATGAGATGCGAAAGCGAGCTTGAGAATATCGAGAAAAATATTGAAATGCTAAGAGGTAAATATAATGACTCTATTATTTATGTAATTAAAGGAGTAATTGAAAGAATTAAAAATTACGTAGATAAGAATTTGATAAGGTTTTGGAGTAAGGCGCATGATGAGATAATCAAGACAATAAAATACAGTGATGTAATGGTTAGGAAAACGAGAACAGGAATTACCGTAATTATCAAGGGCGATCATGTAAGGTTAACGGTACAGGAGATAAATTCATCAATCATAGTTCGAATTAGCTTCCACGGGATAAAAAGTGCGAAGATCCATGTTCAGGATATATGGGGCATTGACATGACGCCAGAGCAGTTAGGTTTTGAGACATCAGATATGGGTATGCTAGTAATAAGCTGATGATGAGCACAACGCACCTATGGCAACTTATTTTAGGGCTTCTGCTATTTCATGGGGACTCCTCGATTAAGGTGTCGGCATTAAGCGTGAAGCCTAACAAAACCGAAATTGTTTGGAAAATGAGGACTTTATCCTATCATTGGAGGGAAGCGCTTCAAATAGCCAAAGACCTGGCGAAGGAGGAAATTGTGCGTTACTTATTATCATTCATTCTTGGAGACGGTTATGTATCTTCAAAGCATAGAGAAATAAGGCTAATCATCGCCGCATCAGACATTAAGCCATGGGAGGAAATACTTGAGAAACTGAACTATAATTCACCAGAGAAGATAATGTGGTCAATAGATGACAAGACCTCATCAAGCAATGTAATAAGAATTCGATTTAATTCCACAAACGCCATTTTATTATCAAAAATTATAGTAAGCAAGACACCATCAATAATGGCAGATATGCTAACCATACTTAATACAGAGAAGTGGAATAACATAATAAAGATGGCAAATATGAATATAAATCGTAAAATAAGGCAAGTGAGACTTTATGGAATCAACTTTTCGATATTTATTAAAAAGGGAAAAATACTATTAGTTAAAAGATTCAAAGAACTCCAAAAGGCTAAGAATACAATTAACATTTTGAGAAGTATTCTCAATGAAAAAGTAATGCACATACAGAAATGGGGCAATACTTATGCGCTGGTAATACCAATCTCAGAAATAATAGGTAATGATATATTTCAAGAACTTAAACCGCAAATATTGAATATAATTTGTAAAAGATATGAGAAATCCAGAAATAAAAAGGAATTAGTCAAGGCTATTCTAAGCTTAGCACCCATGGAGATTAATTCTTGCGGACAGAACAATAGTGGAAAACTTTAAATCGCAGTTAATGAACTATTGAGCCGGCGGGGGTGCCCGAGCTAGGTCAAAGGGGGCGGGTAGGATAACAATCCCCGCAATGAGGTCCCGTTGGCGAAGGCCTGCGTGGGTTCAAATCCCACCCCCCGCACCAAAAACTGGGTGATTTTCGGTGCCGTGTTGTTTTCATGCTTTGATTATTATTTTACATAGTTAATTTAATTATTATGATGTGCTGAACTGTTAAGTAACCGAGTCTTTTGTAGACCTTGATTGCTGGTGTGTTGTCTTCATCTACGTGTAGCATTGCCGTTGCGCCGGCGTTAATTGCGTCTCTGGTGACTGCTGATACTACGGCCTTTGCGAAGCCCCTATTTCTATGATTAGGTGCTGTGAATACGTCACCTATTACCCAAATCTCTGGCAGCTTTAGGTATGTGCCTGCAATAGCCACTAATTCATTGTTTATGGATAGACCGTAGTAATGCCAATGGGGTGATGATAACCTGGTCAGCGCCTCAGCCTTACTTATCCGTGTTCCCTGGATGCTTTTAATCCTTAGGAACTCGCCAATATCATTAATTGATAATTTATGAATTACAGCGTTACCGTGAATTACGAACTCCCTGAACGTGCTTCCCTGGCAAATCATTGTTAGACCTCTGGATAGTGATACCATGCCCCTACTGGATAGTTTATTGGCTAGGCTGTTTACGTACTTAGGCTCGGTCTCCGCATAGATCATTAGGCGATTATTTAATGAAGTCTCGTCAAGCATGTTAATGGGTGCATTGCCGATTACGTGAATTGCCATGTACGGTAATCCCCTGAATATTAGTAGGTAGCCGGTTATTTCGTTACCTACTAAATTTAGGTAAACCTCCGTGAATTCTGGGTAGTAGGTAATGTCGTAGTAGAGGTAGGCGTACCTAACAGGATCCATTAAATAGGCCCTTTTAATCAGGCTAAGTACGTCCCTATTTAACTCCTTGAATACGTCGATAATCATTTCCTTGGTTAGGGAGTAGTCATTACCTGGATTTATTAATCAGTTCCTTAATGACTGGGCAATAAGGGTCAGGTGAATTCACGGAGCCGAATACCGCAAATGCCCTGACGGGGCAACCTGCCCTGCATAAATCAGCCATTGGGCAGGTGTTGCACGGCTTTATAACTTCATAATTCCTACCTCTAAATGACCTAAAGCCATCCCTCCAAATTCCCTTTAAGTCATCCCTAAGCGCATTACCTTCATAGAATTCCCTACTCATGGTTAATTCACACCCATAGATACTACCGTCTGAGTCTATTACGAATCTACTCCTGCCCGCAGGGCATGTTGAGTAATTAATGATTTTAAGGGCATTAAGTCTCTCCTTAGACTTTCTATACGCATTATATAAATCACTAAGGCTGAACCTAAAGCCATTCAGGACAAGCTTAACACTAGTCCTAATCCGCAGTAGCTCATTGATTACCATCCTCGCCAACTCGTTATTAAGCGATAGACCGTTTTCACGAGCCCCACCAAACTCCTGAACGCGTATGAAGGTGAGCACAGGGATTCCCAGTTTCTCAGCTAACCTAACCATGTCCACGACATAATAAGCATTGTCAGGCATCACCGTGTATGACAACGATACGGCAATACCGATCTCCTTAAGCACGTTAATAGCCCTAATAGCCCTCTCGAAATTACGCGTTCCAGTTTAAATTACAGATATCGAAAGGAGGATCAGGTGATCCGCTGTTCCTCACCGGGTCAGTTGACCCTCAATTCTCATCAATCAGTGAGTTAACTATGAGTAGAAATAATAAAGCTATTGCTGTGACACGCCCTCAGAGCCTTGCGACTTTTCTTCAGTCTTTCCCTCAGCCTTCTTTCGCTTCCACATTGGGGGATACGTACCCTTCTTCATTATCACCCTCGTCGTCTTAACAGCGATCCCCCGCTGCGCCTTCATTATCTCATCACTAGCCATCTCCGCATAACCAAGAGCAACTAATTCATTCTTTAACGTCATTATTGCCACGAGCGACCCCTTACTAATGTTGTTCGTTAGCTTAACAATGCCGGGCACTGCCAGCGCTGCGCCGTGGCATATCGCATCGACCGCCGAGTCCCTAATCCAGACCTTGGTAGGTGCCTAACCATGTACTCAACGGGCTTCACGTAGGTTCTCAGTAAATCCTCAACACCGTAATCCCTATAGAGTGTGTACGCATCCTTAAGGTCCTGGAGTGTAACCGCCTCCTTCTCTGTGAAGCACCCAACCCTGGTTCTCCTTAGCTCCCTCATGTTAGCGCCGACTCCCAGTACTTCGCCGATGTCGTAGGCGAGTTTCCTAGCGTAGGTCCCGGACTCCACGTTCATCCTAATCAATGCGTATTTACCATCCTCTCGAGAAGCTCAAGTTCATAAACGTGCTTAATCCTCAACTGTCTCTTAACAGCACTCCTTAATGGCGGTCTCTGATAAATGGCGCCGGTGAATTCCCTGAGCACGGCCTTCAACTTCTCGTCATCAACATCACCGTGAAGCTTCATGACCATTATGTACTCCTTATCCAGTGTGTTTATTGCGGGCATTGCCTTTGTTGACTCACCAAGCGCTATGGGCAATACGCCCGAGACCCTTGGGTCGAGAGTCCCTGAGTGACCAGCCTTATCGAGATTAAGCATTTTCTTAACCCAGGCAGCCACCTCGTGACTCGTCGGCCCCCTTGGCTTATCGATCACCACAAAGCCGTACTTAAGGTATAGATCCATGGGCCTCTTCTCCGGTGGCATACCCCACTCTGGGTTTGTCTGCTCGTTGGGTATCCTAACGAGGATCTCCGGCTCATTGCAGTAATTGGGTAACGACACGCCAATCATAATTGCAGGTCCTATGAAATTATAAAAGCCTATCTCCGCGACACGGCAAATTAACTTTTATTTTACCCCACAGTAAAGACTACGAGTGCCAAGTATAAAGGCGTTAAGCGTGGCAATCCTAACGCTGGTACTCGCAATAGCGCTTGTGTACTCAATACACTCGCTATACATTGTCAGAAGTAATACCGCAGTGGGCGGTTCTTACGTTAACTCGGCTGAGTATGAGGAGTTGATGAGTAATTACACGAACCTACTCATTAAGTATACCGCACTCCTTCAGAAGCTGAATGAGTGCATGGCAAATGAAAGCTCGATTCAGTACCAGGGCTCACTAGGCCATAGGGAGATTATTGCGAGTAACCTGGCCATGAACGCCACATTATCAACAACAGGCTGTAATGGCTACACTCTACAATCAACTAAGGAACTTTATTTCGAAACTAAGGGACCTGGTTACCTAATAATAACGTATAGGTTGTCGAATCCCCAGGTCATTGAGGGTTCGGTATCGTATTACGTGTATGTCATGGCCCAGGCAATGCCTCAATACCCATGACCGCGGTGTATACGTACGAGAGCTCAACATATGCCTATGAGGCTGGTCAGTACGGACAATTAATTATCCCAATACTACCAAACTCAACGTATGTGCTCACCCTTGGCTTTACATGCTATGTTGCCGAGTATTACCCACCGGCAAGTGCGGGTACGATGATTAATGGCAAGATACCGGAGAACGCCGTTGTTAATGTGACCTATGTATGGTGAAGGAGCACAGCTATGTGGCCCTATTTAAGTGCAGGAGCGGTGATGTAATAACCAGGGGTAGGAGGTTCGTAATAAGTAATGGGTTTTATGCCTATGTCGGTTCATGCGGTAACGCATGCGCAGCACGCATAGTCAGGCATCTTGGTAGGGTCATTAATAGGAGGTTTTGGCACGTTGATTACCTGCATGGAGTATGTGATGAGGTAGCCGTCATGATACTGCCCTATGCGGAGGAGGATGTGGCCAGGGCATTGCTTAGTAAATTTCCTGGAATCCCTGGTTTTGGAAATAGCGATAAAAGGAGAGATATGACGCATTTATTCAGGGTTGGCTCGGGTGATAAAGCCATTATTAAGGTACTCCATGAATTAAGCCGGGCTATTCATGAGGGATTACGTGAGGTACATGCTTATTGAACTTAGCATTATTACTGAGCCATTATGGAGATAATCATATAAACTCACTGGCGCTGTGTTTATTAATGATGTTGCTGGTGCGTCTGAGACCTCATGATGATGGCTCGTGTTCCTGACCAACCTCGTTCTCATTACCCCCATTCTCGGCGTTATTCGCCGTATTCGTGAGTAATTCCTCAAGACTCCTTATCCTCAGCTTCTCCCTTATCAATGCATTAATGCTACTCCTCAGTTCATCTAGGTCTGCCTTACTCACGTAGGAGAGGGCGTTGGCTACTTCCTCGGCGTACATGCTAAATATTGCGTACTTCATTAGTAGTTCCTGCTCCTTCTCCTTCCTAGTTATGTATAGCCTAAGCTTCCTAGCCACCTCCCTAACAGCATTCCTTACCTCAGACTCTATCTCAGGAACCTCCGCAATCGCCTCCTTACCCGCACTTGCGTATGGTATCTTCGTCGAGCATATATGGACCACGATGGCTAGGGGGGCAGGGAACTTGACCTTGTACTGGGTCCAGTCAATCTCATCAACTATCTTCCTAACAACGTCATTGCCTCATCGTATATTAACGGGACCTTATTCGCAAACCTATAGATGATGGGCTTATCACTAGGCTCGATAGCCCCACCCCAGGCAAGCGCAGCCTCTACAATGAATGGGTTGCCCATGTATGAACTCGGCTTTCTAGTAACTGTAAATACAACCTCAGGTCTAAGCACGAACTTGACGCCCTCGGCAAGTATGTCCTCGCCAATTGGCGAGAGCCAATCAGCCCTGGGCCTCCTCCACCCATTGAACTCCCTCATCTTTGTCACGAAATTTACCAATTCATCATTCACGAGCTTGCCCACGGGCATGTCTGGCGGCAGTCCAACGAAGTCAAGGAATGTCTTAGCAATGGTCTCGCCAACACCGTCGAAGTTCTCGACTAGGAATTCAAGCAAGGGCATGTTTGGGTCCCTCTGTATGAGTTGCTTTATCAGTTCCACATCAACACTCTTGGGATGAGGAAGACCCTCCTCCGGTGGGTCGGGCATCTTCGTGGTTACCCTGGGTATTTTAATTGTGTCATCATCGTCGGGCCCCCTGAGCACGAACTCGGCATACGGCGCAACCATGGCAGTCCTTCTTAGGTACTCCTCAATCCTCCGCTTAGCCTTCGGCCAATCACCCTCGAGAACCACCTTTATCGCCGTGCCGTGCCACCCATACCTATTCTCTAACGTCCTCTGTGAGACGATCACGGGCTCATTCTTCGTAATGTCAATCATTAATTGATACTCATAAATAACGTCACTCTTCAATGGCGCGCTCCTAACGAGGATTGGCGTGTTCGTGGTTGATTGGGCGTATAGGACAACCATCTTGGCACCGAGCCCGAAGATACCCCTGTGCTGCTTAATCCTATACTTACTACTGTAGAATACCCTGCCAAAGACATTGGGTATTTCATCCCCAGGTATGCCAATGCCATTATCCTCAACGTAGATGCTGACCCAATTTCTCGATTGATCAGCATAGTCAATGTATATTTTTATACTCGGCAATATCTTAAACGTCTCGGTGGCGTCAAGGCTATTCTCAACGAGTTCCCTAATCGTCTGATAAACAGCCCTAGTCGGATTGCTAAACCCTGCTATCTCTCGATTACGCCTAAAGAACTCAGCCGGCGATAAGGCCTCAAACTTAACAATATCGTTAGTACCCATGATCTAAAGCCTAGGAGACGAGAGCCAATTTAAACTTTTTGCATTTTATAATATGCAAAAGTTATCAATAACCAGTAAAAACACGACCCATAAACCCACCACACCACGGCAGAATTACTGACGTTCACGAAGCTGACCTCCTCCCCGCCCTTATTGGGCGGTTCGGTTCCCGCCCTCGCTCGTGGTGTCATTGGTCATTGGGCGGGCGGTCGGGGTGGGCAGCGCACCCCCCATTTTGCTTAGGTTCATGACTGCAATAACGTCCCTATCACCCTCAAAACCGCAGGCTGGGCATTTAAGCCTCCTGTAACCAGCCTTAATGAGCTTGCCTCCGCAAATGGGGCATGTGGTTGATGAACCCCTTGGATTAACAGCCTTAACTGGAACTCCATGTTTCATGGCTTCCCAATCAATCCAGTAAGCCAGCCTCCTATAGCCAAGCATTATCAGGTTCCTCCTGTGGGACTTCGGTAGTCTCCTCAGGGCGTTGATTAAGCCGTTCAAATCCTCCCTAACGATTAACACATTGCTTACCAATGCGTGCTTGACAACCCTCACGGCAGTCCTCCTGGCCCAATCCTCAATAATACTCCTCGCCCTCCTGTGGAAATGCCTAACCCTATTGAGGATTCGCCCATTCCTAAGCCACTGCAAGTAATTGGACTTTGAATACTTCCTTTGCAGTTCCTCGGCTAACCTCCTGTAATGTAAAGCCCTCCTAATAGGCGTGGGTACCTCGATATGGCTTTTGAAATTCCCAAACACTATCTTATGCTCGTTAAAGTCAACGGCAAGTACGCCCTTGGGCTCGTACTTAGCTGGCTTGGGAACTTGCCTGGTTATGAATAGGTACATTTCACCATCCCTATACACTAGCCTAGCCTCCCTATTTGGTGCATCCGCATACCTTGGGTCTCTGCCAATTATCCTGAGCCTATAACCGCCAATTAACTCAACGTAATCGCCATTAACTCGATAGCCTTGATTTGGCGTTAGCCACATCCTAAGCGTTTTAACGGTTGGTATCTTGCCCTTGTTTGGATTCCTCAACCAGGACTTGACAATGCTCAATGCCTCACGGTAGCAATCCATGGCGATTCTAGATGGCAGGTTAAACGTACTCTTCAACCAATCATAGAGTAAAGCATGAGCCTTACTAATACTTGTGGCATTGTTGGCAATGAGGACGCGTATAGCCATGTTGAGGGCAGTCCTATACCTCTTGAGCAGGTCAATGACCGCCGGCTCCGGGCTGACCCTAATCCTAACGGTAAAGGTCAGGACTCCCTCACCACCAGCGGCCATTAAGGAGCTTCCTAACCTAACTCTAATAAACCTTTCTCTTGAGTTAGATTTAAATAAAGCAGTTTAGTTAGGGTTCTCATGCCAATACTGGCAACAGGGACGATAACAGTCAAGAAAATACCCGGTGGGGAATACGTGTACATCTACGTGGGGAACGTGGAGGCGTTGAAAAAGTTGAAGGGAAAGAAGGTATGCATGATAGTATTCGAAGACTGCACAACCTAAAAGGCGAGACTTTCAGATGTAAATCTTAGGAAACGTAAATGAATTAATACGATGTATTCATAGTACGAAATTGGGAATTCATAAATTTTTAATTAACAAGGTTATAATTCGATTTAACGTAGTAAAATGAGCATTACCATAAATGCCTATATGACTATGGCCTTAAGAATTTGTTTCACATCCCTTAGATTTTCGAGATTCTTTACAAGGCTTATTACGGTGTTGACTTGACTTGGTGTTAATAAACCATCAGTTAACCTCCTGAACTTATCCTCAACCTCCTCATCGGTCATTGGGTTCTTTGGGTGACCCCTTGGGTGGTCAACGCGGGCTGTTAATTCCTTACCATCCTAACTTAACAGTTATTCTATTGGGTATTGCGGATGGGTATAGCTTATCAAGCTCTGGATCCACATTGACCTTCATCTTCCTTATTAATGAGAGGACCTTGGGATCACGTATGTTTTCGGGTTTGTAGTGATGAAGCTCCACAGTGCCGTAGAGCAGCGCCACCGCAGTCACCCACATTAGGCTGTGGTCCGCAGTCTCCTTAGTCCTTGGGTCCCATTTCTCCGGTCCTTAACTATTATGTCGTAGGCAGCCTTGAATGTGTCTATCGTTATTGACTCAACATCGTCAGGTTCAACAGCCTTTCCATACTCCTGCCTAATCATCTTAGCAGCATCAACAGCCGACTGCGCATGGTACTCCACCGGGTACGGCTTTATGTACGTGTCGAGGATCCTCTTAGGGCTCGGCATTGAGCCCAAGTCAAGAATTAACTTATCATTGAAGTCCCCAGCCAGTAACTGCCTTATGAACCCCATCTCGCCCTTCAGCGGTGCATCCGGCCCCGTAAACCCCTCCCTAGCCAGTAATACCGCGAACACGGCATTCCTCGAGGAGTTGGCAGTCGCCGCGGCCTTCCAGTGACTTAGTTCACCAACTGGACTGCCTCATGGCTGCATGGGGTACCGTGGCAATTGATAATGCGTTTAAAGCCTCATCCTCGCTGAGGCCCATGAGTTTAGCGAGACCTGCCGTAACGGCAATGCCTATGTAATTAACGTGATCCCAGCCATGAAGCCTAAGACTACCCGCATCACAAAGCCTAACCCCAATCTCGTATGACGTGGCTATGGCTGTTATTAAATCCCTACCGCTCAACCTCTATACTCGGCAGCTGCGAACAATGCGGGAATCATATCGCTTGGATGAAGCGGTTCCTTACTTAAGTACGTATCGTTATAGTCGAGGTACCTAACCATGAGGGCATTAGTAAACACTGCCCACTCAATCGATGACGTGTCAAGCGTGCCCCACAGCGTTGCCTCAGCGCTTGACCGATGGCCCTTAGCGACGTTCCTCGCTATCTTGACAGGCTCGGCCATGAAGGCGGCCAGGGCAACACCAAGGCTATCGAGAACCCTACGCTTAACCTCATTAATAACCTGCTGATCTAGGTCCTCAAACTTAACATTAAGTGCATAATGAATTATGGCCTCACCAATACTATCCTTGACCATAGTTACCTAGTTAGGCGATACCCTGATTTTAATGCATAACCTCAATGAGCAATCACAAACTGCTTATTAATAATAATGATGCGACCATTAATGAATGAGGAAGAGGGCACTTGTACTACTCTCCGGCGGCATTGACTCAACCGTGGCGCTCTACCTACTCAAGTCGCGGGGTTACGACGTGATTGCCATATCAATAAATTACCCAGGCAGGGTGAACGTGAGAGGGAATCTGCTAAGGAACTCGCCAGGTTAACGAATATTAAGTTAATCGAGGTTGATTTGCCATTCATGAGGGAGGTTGATGAACTGTGGAGTAGTGAGGAGGAGAGACCAAGTCATCTTAAAAACGCTCACCCAAGCACAATACCCGCGAGGAACGCAATAATATATGCCGTCGCCGCGTATTACGCCGAGATACTTGGTATAGACACAATAGTGGCAGGCCACAACGCTGATGACACCAAGTACTTCCCAGACACTTCTAGGGAGTTCAGGAGGCTGTTCTCGAGAGCGTTAACAATAGGGACCTACATAGGCAGGGCTAGGAGCTCAGGGTCATTGCGCCGCTATCAAGCTAAATAAGACCGAGGTCGTTAGGCTGGGCCTCAGGTTGGGTGTACCCTTTGAGTACACGTGGTCATGCCATAACAATTACGATACACCATGTGGCCGATGCAGTGGTTGCCTGGCCAGGAAAAGGGCATTCGATGAGTTAGGCGTTAAGGACCCGCTTGAGGAGGCAATAAGCAGTGGGAGGGATTGGTGGTTATTAAGGAGGAAATCATTAACTAAGTCCTAGACTTGATATAAATCCTTAATGCATCAATCAACTTCTCAATATCCTCAATGGTATTATAACCGTGCGGAGACACCCTGATAATTCCAGGTCTTGGAGAAACAACAATACCGTTCCTACTAAGGAACTCTGCAAGATCGTAAGGTTCCGAGTACTCAAATGTTAGTATTGCCGCGTGGCTATCAAGCGGTGTAGTTATCCTCAAACCCAAATCCCCAAGTGAATTGGCTAAGCGCTCAACCAACCTCTTCGTATGCTCCTCAAACCTATGAGGCACCTCATACCTGAGCAATAACTTCATTGATGCTAATGTTCCCTCAAACGCTATTATCGGCCACGTACCCCACTCAAGCCTCGCTGCGTCCTTAGCTGGCACATACGTACCTATGTCTATTGGTCTCTCAAATAACTTCTCATTCCTTAACCTCCTACTTACCTGGTTATCATCAATACCCATCCAACCCAACAAGGAAGGCTTAAGCTTATCCATTAACTCATCGTTTACGTAAACGAAGCCGGCACCATGTGGACCTAATAACCATTTATACGAACCAGTGATAAGGGCATCTATGCCATCCTTAACAACGTCTATTGGTAAAACACCAACTGCGTGGAACGCGTCGCTTATTAATACGGCACCCCTCGCATGGGCAATCTCGGCAATCTCCCTAATCCTCTCCCTATATCCTGTTATCCAGGAAACATAGTCAACAAAGACCACCGCGGTGTTATCATCGATCAACCTCTCATACTCCTCTAAGGCACGTAACCATTAATGGACCTCGCAACCCTGACCTCCCTAATCAGGCCGCGGGATTTAAGGGCATGGAATGAGAAAATGCCTGTTGGGAAGTTAAGTGGACTAACGACAACATTACTACCAGCCTTAAATTCCATCGCCGATAACAACGCATTTAACCCATAGGTCGCACTTGGCACGGCAGCGATATTCCGCCAAGACGGAGCATTAATTAGCTGCGCAAAGACCCTCTTAGCCTCCACGATGTGGTCAAGGGCTAACTCCCATGGTTCGCCCTCCTCCTGCCATAGATTTATGAAGTTGGTAATTGCCTCAGCCGCGTCCTTCGTTAATGGGCCGGCCCCAGCATTATCGAGATAGGTCTTTCTTCGTGTTATTTCTATTCTGTCCCTAAGTTCCTCAAGCCAACCCATTAATTAAGTGAGCAATAATTGGAATTAATTCTTATCGCATCTGCTCAATAACTCCATTATTATCTCAATTATTGCCTTCATGACGGAGACCCTGGTCGGCTCATCAACCTTAACGCAGGCGCCAAATTCAATGCATAGTTCATTTAGGTATTGAAGTACTGTACTAAACTCCTCACTTGGGTTAACTAACCAATCAATTAAATGGTAAATGGCCTTAACAGCTCCTCCCTATCCATCAATAAAAACACTCACTAAATAATTAATAAGGCAATAAACTCAGGCGCCGTGAATCTCAGGGCGGCGATAAACCAGGTACTGGGCCGATGGGCATGCCTTAGAGCAAAGCAGGCAATTTATGCACCTACTCTCATCAACTATGAATGATGGGCCTGGACCAACACGCCTCAACGCCTTCGTTGGGCACCAATTAATGCACAGGTTGCACTCACCGCATATTGACGCCCTGGCGGCAAAACCCGCTATGTGCACCCTCAATTCCTTATTGCCCGAGGAGACCACTACCCTGTTACTACCCTGCTCAACCCTAACCTCAGCCTCCCCGAACTTTCCCCTTACTACGTATGAACCATTAACGCCCTCCACAGAACCAAGCATCTTCAGGAACTCCGTGAAGGTAACCAGGTTAATGGGCTTATCAACATTGATAATCAACGAATTGCCATCACCATTAAACTTGACAGGGTACTCAACCCTGAAACTCACCTTAACCCGACCACGAATATCGCCAGGCAAGCCCCTCCTCCAACGCCAAAGACCGTAATCAGCAAACTCCCTTGGTAGTCCCTGACTCTTCGAGAACTCCCTAAGCACCTCATGAAGTCTCGTGTAAATTCCTGGATACCTCTCACGCACAACCTCAAGTTCCGCCAACTCATTGGCTGGGCATATAACGCAGCCGAGCCTATCAAATCCATACTCATAAGCCTTGTTATAGGGCAGGTTCCTCATTAATATATAGCCCCAAACCTCAAGCGCCGTCCAATCCTGTATTGGAGCAACAACAATATCCTTAGTAACCCACTTACTAACCGAGACCCTAGGCAACCTAGCCCTTTGGAACGACTCAAAGGCCCTCTGACCAACAACGCTGATAAAGCCCCCTGGAAACCTACGCAGCATCTCATCGGTTATCGGCCCAAGCTTAATGACCTTACAGCACCAGCGGTAGTCCCTGGCCGGCGGCCCAAACTCCATAATTGCCTTCCAATACCTATCCCCTGCTGAGGCTATGATTAACTCGGCATTATAGAGCTTCGCAACCTCCCTAACATTGTCATAGGACTCCGATGCTCGAGACCCGTGTCATTAAATAATACGTAGAATTTAACCCCGGTCCTAGCCACCAGGTCGAGGGTTACTAGGGAGTCTTTCCCGCCTGAGTACGAGACCACGATTGGCTTCTTATACTCGCTGAAGACCCTCCTTAGGAATTCCACGGCTTTCTCGGCCTTACGCTCTATGTAATCCCTGTTCAATTCGATGAAATCCTTCAACGTGCTAGGCTTGGGACTTGGCAGTGGCCCCTTTGCCAACCAGCTCTTGATTATCCTGAGCCTACCACCCCTCATCGACTTAGCGATGCCGTGGTATTTACCGTCCTCTGTAGATACCGCGACGTGCACGTACCTCTCGCTGGGTAAATTACCCTAATGATCGACTCCCTATGAACATCGTATCTCTCGGGAAGCTTGTCTAATTTAATTACGGCCCAGTAACCAAGGCCCCTATTGATCATCTCGGTGACGCCTTCGTACAAGGGCCTAAACCTCCACATTCTCCTCTCTATATCATAAAACCTATGACCAATCACTCTACCCTCACGATGACCTCATCAGCTTGGTCTGCGTAGCCAGGTATTTTATTGAGGAGGATGACCTCATCATCTGGTATTAATAACTTAGCCAACTCCTCACTCCCAAACTCATTAATCACAGCCCTCCTAGTAATCTCAACATCGGCAGGAAAGGCAGGTCTAACATCGCCGGGCTTCGTAATCCTGGCTATACCTAATGACGAGCATCGTTTAGCCCCCAAGTCCTTACTAAGCACTGGCACGTTTAAGTCATCGCACCAATAAATCACTGAGGGCATTTTACCGCGGGCTTAAGAATAATGAAGATAAATTTAATTCTTTTGACGAAGCCGGAAGCACTCACTTCATGTTTCTCATTAACTTCTGCCGTGACCCCTCATCAAGCAGCTGCGGGCTCTACTTATTAAATCTACTTATTAAACTCCTATAATAAAAGCAAAGCAATGTTGTTCGATCTAGCGAAGAGTCCTTAAAATGAGACTTACCTCCTGTACGTGAATGAGTTACACGGGATTAAGCTTAATACTGCTGACGTGAGAAACGAAGTACGATAAAACAAGCATTAATCGAGAAGGCGAAGAAACTAATGGCTTAAAGCCCTGATATAAACAAAGCCTAATGAGTATACGGTCACTGGAATTAGGGTGCGTGTATTATCTTCATGGCCCATTGTATAGGCACTAAATCCCTATCAGCTCTGAAGCCGCAGATTGGACAAATCATTACCCTACCAAGTGACCGCTCAAGCTCATGACCGCATTGCGGACATGCAGTGCTTGGTAGTCTCTTGAACTCGTATGGAATGCCGTACCAAGTAAGCTGGTTAGTTAGCAATTTTACGAACCTCCTTAGGCCGGTAAGGTAAAGCTTCGCAAAGCCGTTGCTAAGGCTCTCCTCAAGCAATTCACGCCTACCCTCCTCAATTAAGTCATCAATAATGACGAGAGCCCTTTAATTAAGGGCCTTCTTAACGAGTCTATGCGCAAGCTTCTGCGCATAATCCCTAATATAGGCGTATAACTTACGTTTCAAAATTCTGACCTCACGCCACACCTTCTTACCCTTAATGGACTTATGAGCGCCAAGTCTCCTTAACTTACCGTATTCTTTCTCAAGCTCCAAAACCCTATTGTAAAGCTTATCAATGCGCCTAAGCCAAGGTCTCTCACGGCCGAGGGATGAAATTGAGTTATCCTTAATCAATCCCCAAACAACGCCATTACGCCAGGAATTAACGTCAATAGCAAGTACATAATTATTAGGCCTTATCAACTCAACATCTCGCTCAAAGGTTATTGCGACGTACAGGAAGTCATCCTTAACCCAGGCCCTCGCCAGCTTGGGCCTGCCACCCTCATCGAGTCTCTCACGCACATATTTTGTCTCACCCCCGGTGAGGTTTATGGTTATTGCTTTGCCCTTAATGATCCACCTAAACCTAAGCGCATTACTTGCTAAGTCAAGGAATATTCCTTGACTATGATCACGCTCATTATTGATTCTAATTCCAACATTAAGAATTGCATGGACCCTCGTAAACCATACCTTTGGTGGTTTAACGCCATTACTGAAGCTAATCTCGCTCCTAAAGTAATTGAACTTATCCACAAACCTGGAGTCCAAGTCAGGTGGGTATACGGTGTAGCCTTAGCCCATAGATTACCAAGGGCGTCAGTCCTAGTCAATACCCTAATCAATGTCTCACGTTCCTCCTGCGTGAAGAGCTTTAACGGTCTCCTGATGAGTAATGTCCTATATGCCTTCATTACTCTCCACCAGTATTATGAGCCTAACTTCCCTACCAATAAGGGGTCTGAGTCTGTTTCTGAACTTACCCTTGATATAAATCCTGATTTCCTTCTCGCCACCAGCAATCACCGTACCCTCTGCGTAAATAACTGTACTCATCACAGCAAAAATACTGTTGTAATTAATAAATTTTTCTGTAGAAAAGCTTAAATAAAGCGTTACTAAGGCTAGTCATGAAAAGCCCAGCGGTGGGAGCGGTGGCGATGAACCCGTTGGTGCCCAGCCCCGTGGGCAGGAACAATGACGCCCCAAGAATGGGGCGAAGGCCGACGAAGATGATCAGGTGATTAGAAACGCAGGGATGCGGGGAACGGGGCATAGTAAAAATAACAAAATCCCAAGTTAATCCTAATTTCACGGAGGTAATAAGAGACGTAGTGGGTTACCCACATCCCTTAGGAAGTCACGTAGTTCACGCCTAACACTCTCGTCGCGTAAAATCTCAATTATTAAGGCCTTGAGTGACGATCTGAACTCCCTGTCATTTATGACGGAGAGCATTGATGAAATCACTATCTTCCTTAGGTTCGGATCGTTAACCAGGTCCGCCAATACCACCTGTATTAAGCTTAATCGACGTTAATATACCCGTCACCAGCATTTCCTGGTTAATAACCTGCCCTTGCCCTGCCTGCACCGACTGCTTATCACTACTCATTAACTACGCATTAAATTAATGAGTTAAAAACCTATGTACCACCCTAAAGTGGGTGCGGGGATTTACCTAAATAACCACTAATAGGCTGTAAAGGTACATGGCTATTACGAAAAGCGCTATGAGCATTGAGGGTATTACGTAGGTATAAAGTGGCCTCCAGTTAATCCTCCTCCTTACTAATGCGAGACCAATTCCACTGGCTATGTGCAGTATGAAGAAGAGGGATAATGGCGCAATTAATAGTATGTGTAGTTGAAGAGCTAAACCCCTCGTTAAGGCGCCGAAAGTTAGCGAATATATTATGGATGACGTCGTGGGCCCAGCGCCAAACCCCGTGAAGGCTCGGCAATGGATAGCGCAAGTAGTATCCATGCAGTCTTCCTTTGAAAATCCGGCGAATATATCGAGTCTGCAATATTGATGCAAGGGCTGGGTAAACCGCCATCGCAATACCAGGCGCTACAATAAGCCATGACTTGAGGTACATCGCTAGTATCATCGTTGCAATACCTGGATATATCAATGCGGTTTTATTGATGCGTAATTCATCAATATGCAAAGACTGCATGTTAATCACCATTCTTCCTGGCGACATCTGGGTAGCCCCTCGACTCCCAATAGCCTAGGTAATTCTCGTCAGTCACCGTTATTTTAACCAACCACTTAACGTACTTGTAACCCCACCATCGAGGCACGACTAACCTAACAGGGTAGCCATGAGTCGTTAATAACGGCTGTCCATCAGCCATGAATGCAATTAGTGTGTCGTCCTCCATGGCTTTCCATAGCGGTAAATCGCTTGTGTAGCCGTCTGCTCCATAGAGTATGACCTTTGTCGCGCTTGATTGAACACTAGCCATATTTAGTACGTACTTTAAGGGCACGCCTGTCCACTTAACCACGGCTTTTAGGAAATACGGATCTGAGACACACTGTAGAGTATCTATGATGGTTGTGGTTGGCATGTTTATTAACTCGGCATAGGATAGGCTTAGTGGGTTATTTACGAGACCATCAATGACCAAGGTATAATTACCGGAATTTACCTGTGGTGTTGGTCCTATCTGCACGACATACCAATCATCTAATGGTGTTAGATTCACATTAACTGAACCGGCGGTACTGTTGATGCTGTTCGTGGTATTATTCACGGCATTCGCGATAATACGTTGTGTATTGTTCGTGGGATACGACTTAATGGCTGATATATGTGATGATGCCGGTACAGTTACATTAACCACGGATTCATTAGTAATCGCTTGGTTCGTCCTATTGACCGTGGTAGATGCCGTGGAATTACTGAAAATGGCACCTTCAGTATTACTTTCACTCATTTTATTAATCAATGCGTTGGGCAGCATGCTAGCCAACACTGTGGCTGCGCCAGCAGTCAATAGTATGCTTAGAAACCTCCTCCTACTACTAATTCCCATGTCTTTCAACCTTCTATCCTCGGCGCCCCTTGACATTAGTGTTCATGCGCCTGATTAATTAAATAATGCTTATTCAGAATCCCTTACAAACTTATTACTAATTCCACGACATTACCAATTCTTAAATTTGTGATAGCCCAATACCTATTGCTAATTTATGAATTACTGGCCCTAGCAATTTAAGTTAAAAACACGTGCAAGAAATCAGGAAGGCCATTAAATCCGTAAAAATCACTGCATGACCCAGCTAAAAGCTTAAATTTCTTGGTTCTCGGCTTTTCCTTGGGCCGGTAGTCTAGCCTGGAAGGATGCCCGCCTCGCACGCGGGAGATCCCGGGTTCAAATCCCGGCCGGTCCACCACGTTCTTAATAGGTATGTTTCCTATAAGGCCCGTGAGCTTTAGGTAAGGCAGTTTAGCTCGCCATGCCTTGGTTAACTTAACGGTTCTTAATGATGGGTTGCGTAAGCCGTACTCATAATCCTCCCTTAATCCTAAGCCTTCCATCCTTTTGATAACGTCGTTTCATGCTTACATGTTAAATAATTCATGCATAGCCCAAACCCCTCCTTAACATTAATAGCCGAGGAAAAAATTAAGCCTTTTAGTGCTTGAGTAATTACTGATGTTTACATTAGCCGACGTTTATAGGGCCAGGCAGGTAATCAGTAAATACTTGGTGAGAACCCCACTTGTTTACTCACGTCAATTATCCAGGTTACTTGGTTTTGATGTTTATCTAAAGCTTGAAAATCTTCAACCAACTAGGGCGTTTAAGGTTAGGGGTGGCGTGTACTTTGCGATGATTAGGAAGGATGAGGCACAAAGAAAGGGGTTAATTGCTGCGTCCACGGGCAATCACGCACAATCCATTGCATATGCTGGTAAGTTAATTGGTGCTAGGGTCGTGATAGTGATGCCCGAGGGCGTGTCTAGGGTTAAGGTTGAGGCATTAAAGGACTTGGGTGCGAGATAGTATTTCATGGTAAGGTATTTGATGAGGCCCTGGACTACGCGATGAAGATGGCAGATAGGGAAGGCCTATTATTCGTGCATAGCACCAACGAGCCGCTGCTCTACCCAGGTTGGTACGATGCACCTGGAGGTTATTGAGGACTTACCCGATGTTGATGTGGTGATAAACCCAATAGGTGGTGGCTCAGGGGCTTCGAGCGCCGTCGTTGTATATAAATCCATCAATCCATCAATTAAGGTCGTAGCGTTCAGGCCGAGGGCGCGCCGAGTGTTTACTTATCGCTTAAGGAGGGTAGGTTAGTTTCCACGGGCTATGCTAGGACAATCGCCGAGGCTTGGCCACGGCTAGGGCTTATGAACTGCCCTTTAGTATATTGAGGGGTAGGATTGATGACGTTATTCTCGTTAGTGATGATGAGATGCTTAGGGCTATTAAGGAATTAGCCCTTAATGCTGGGCAGGTCGCCGAACCTGCGGGTGCGGCTGCCCTGGCCGCTGCAATGAAATTAAGGAGTCAGTTAATGGGTAAGAAGGTCGTGGTAATGGTGACTGGCGGCAATATTGACCCAGAACTGTTTATGAAGGCTCTTGAGAATTACTAGGTATATGAGGAGGATAGTTGTCCTGGGCTTTGTCTCACCACTGCATAGGGATAGAATTCCCGTAATTAAGGGCATTGATAAAACCATATCTAACACTGACGAGTTAAGGGGATTAAGCATTGGCGATGCGTTCGTCGTTGCCTTGATATTATCTGGCGGTGTTAGTCGCCTGGTTAGGGAGTTCGCGGAGGATTATGGCTTACGTAGGTTACTTCTTATTTCCCATCCAGGCCTTAATAGCCTTGCCTCAGCCTTGATGCAAAAGCCTACTTAGTGAGGTTGGGGTTGACTCAGGGATACTTCACCTTGAGGATCTGAGCCACATCGACCATGCGCTTAGGATCGCCAGGCTATAGCCTCCATACTAAGTATTAGGGTTGCCCTGCTCGGTGTTAGGGCTAAGGATAGTGTGGCCAGGACCTTTGAGGATAGGTTTGAGGCAAAGGTTGATGCTATACCATGGAGAGCCTTGAGGATATGATTAATAATGCTGATGAGAAATTGACCGCAGAGTTCATCAATTACATTAAAGGTAGGGTTAAGTTTGAGGTTGGTGATGAGAGGCTTAGGGACGTTGGTAGGATATACGCTGCCATGCGTGGTCTTTATGGTAAGTATGACGCCCTCGCCATTAACTGCTTCCCATACCTAATTAAGCATAGGGTCACACCATGTTTAGCGTTGGCTAGGCTTAATGAGGAGGGATTGATAGCAGCATGCGAGGCTGACCTAAGGGCTTTGTTCTCTATGGTCATTGCTAGGGAGTTAACTGGTTATAGTGGTTGGATCGCAAATACTAACCATATTGAGGGCAGTAAGGTCACAATGGCTCATTGCACAATAGCCCTTAACATGGTCGGAGATGCCAGGGTTGTAACCCACTTTGAGTCTGGATTTAACTATGGCTTAACTGGCAGGTTGCTGTTTAATGAGGTGACTGGGGTCTCGGTATCGAGCGATTTTAGGAGGATGGGTATCTTTAACGCCAGGGTTATTGAGTCAGGGTTACTGAGTGATAAAATGTGTAGGACGCAGGCCATACTTGACCTGGGTATTAACTCCTCGGTCATCCTTAGGCTGGCGCCGTATAATCACCACGTCATAATACCTGGCAATGCGGTTAAAGAGTTGGAGACCATAGCCGGCGTTCTCGGCATGGAAGTCGTTAAGTATACGCAATGAATCAGCATTCGCCCTTCATACCCTTTGGTGGCGTGACCCCCCTCTGACCCAGGTACCTGCCAGGTACTTCGCCTCACCAATTGTTTTCACTAAGACCACGTGTAGGAACCTCATGCCGGGCCTAAGGACCATGTAATTACCACTATTGTTTATTACCTCTATTGTCACGTTACCCTCAAAGCCCGCGTCGATTATTGTTGGTGGTACGCTTAAGCCATACCTGGCGAGGGTTGAACGTAGGTTGCAAAAGCCAACCACGTCCCTTGGAACTTCACGTACTCCATCGTCGTTAATAGGGCGAAGCTCCTTGGTGGTATGACTATCCTGCCATCCTTAGCCTCCACAATGCTGAATAGGTGCCTAGCGCTCTCTAGCTCGCACGGGTCTATTACCTGCCCATCGAAAGCGTATATCGCGTACTCAGTACCGACCCTAAGGTCAAGCCCGTTCTCCCTAACAACATCCTCACTGAAGGGCTCGATTGATAGGGCCCCGCCCCTAACAAGCCTTAGTATTTCGTCTCTCGTTAGTACGGCCATCAATTACTAACGAGTCTCGCGATTTATTTTTATTACCATGAAACACCACAGGTATTCCCCACGTATTACTCATCACTACTGGCTGGCAGGTACACCTGCTCCCACGGATACCTATTCCTATCCTTAACATCCCTTATCTCATCCAACTTCCTCATCATTGCCTTAAACTCGTCATAACTAATCTTCCTAAAGAGAGGTCTCACGTTACTAACCCTTGTACCTGGCCTTGGTGGTTCGTAGGCATCTGCCCAGGTTAATTTACCGAAGCCCGCCATTGACCATAGGTCCTCCATTGACTTAGGCATCACAGGCCATAGGCCTATTGACAAGGCCTTAACCATGTGCAGGGCGTTAAGCATGACCGCGCCAGCCTCGTCCTTATTACCCCTTATTAACTCCCATGGCTGCCTCTCATTTAAGTACCTATTACCGACTCTCGCGATCTCCACAATCTCCATCAACGCATCCCTAAGCTCAATCCTCTCATAATGCTCCTCAGCACTCCTGAAATGACCCAAGGCTCATCCCTATACCTAACATCGACATCCCTAAGCGACCCACTGGGAACTTCACCATTAAACCTTGTGCTTATGAACGTGAGTACTGTGTATGAAGTTACCAATTACATCATTTAGTATTGAGTTTATTACCTCAAGGGCCTGATGCCATGCAAAGCTCGTGTCCTTTCCCTCAGGTCTCTGGTAAATCAGTACGAACCTCCAGTAGTCAACGGGCATTAGAGCTAATGCCTCGTCGATCCAAATGCCAATCCTCTGGCTCTTGGAGAATTTCTTACCCTCGAATAATAGGTACTCCGTGGATGCTGTGGTGTAGGGCATCACGTATGGGTCCCCGGAGGCTATGAGCATCGCGGGTAGTAGTATCACGTGGAATGGAATGTTGTCCTTGCCCACGAAGAACACGACCCGTGTACTTGGGTCGAACCAATACTTCTTCCATTCATCCTCATTACCCTTATTCCTGAAGTACTCGATAGTCGCTGATATGTAACCGAGCACTGCCTCGAACCATACATATATTGTCTTATTATCGGCGCCGGGAAATGGGGCCTCAATGCCCCATTTATTATCCCTGGTGATTGCCCTTGGTCTTAATCCTTCCTTAAGCATTCCAAGGCTCATCTGCTTAGCATTCTCGGGAAGCGCCGTGTTCCCCTCAACGTATTCCTTAACCTTGTCCTCAAGCTTCGTTAAGTCTAGATACCAATGCCTGGTCTTAACCCAGATTGGCTTAGAACCGCATATCGCACACCTTGGGTTTATCAGTAGTTTCGGCTCAAGGAGTCTACCGCAGTTCTCGCATTGGTCTCCACGTGCCTTATCATACCCACAGTATGGGCATGTACCTATTATGAACCTGTCCGGTAGGTAAATCCTGTCCTTTGGGCAGTAAGGCACTTCATCCTCCTTGGTGATTATGTACCCGTTGTTGTAGAGCTTCATGAAGAATTCCCTAACGAACTCCTTATGCACTGGAGACTCTGTCCTCGTGTAATTATCGAAACTAATCTCCCATAGCTCAAACAACCTCTTCACAATTTCGTGCATCCTATCCGTTAAATCCCTAGGCTTAACACCCAACTGCAGCGCCTCAACCTCTATCGGCGTTCCGTGCTCATCAGAGCCAGACACAAAAAACAACGTCATCCCCCCTAAGCCTAAGGTACCTGGTAAAGACGTCGGCAGATAATACAGAACCAATTAGATTACCCAGGTGAGGCACTGCGTAGATGTACGGCCATGCAGAGCCTATGACCCACCTTCTCTTAGCATTTCCAGGTTGGTCACCTTCACCACCAAATGGCACAACGTAGACCAGAAATTTAAGTTTTAAGGATTTACTAAGAGAAATTACTCAACCTTAATCTCAAATCCCTTCTTGCCCGAACTCTTCTTCTTCAGTTCCACTGTTAATACGCCATTCCTATACGTAGCCTTTGACTGGTTTGGATCAACCTCGGCCGGCAGGTCAACCTCCTTATAGTACTTCCTATCGCTATCCCTAGCACTTATGATCAACTTCTTGCCATCCTCAGTAACCCTAATGCTTATTTTATCCTTATCAACGCCAGGCATGTCCATTATAACCTTTATCGAATCCTCCTCCTCAATAACGTCGGTTAGCGGCTCAATATCCTCCTCGATGATTGGCCTCTCGCCCTTCGGCCTGACATTACCGAATTCCTTAATCCTAGGCTTCCCGTCAGCCTATGGATATCTCAAAGCCATAGTAATAATACTTAGGTCTTGCCCTGCCTCCACGCCTTTCTTCCTCTGGCGTAACTCCTCTCATCATTCTCTCCATCTCCTCCTCCATCTCTCGCTCAAGCTCCTCAAAGTACTTCTGAATTCTCTTGAACCAGTTGTCAATGTCCTCGAACCACGACATACAAGAACAAAAACAATATAGTCTTAATAAACCTTTATTGCCCTTCCAACTCAACCTCAGGCTTCTCCTCGGCGCTTACCCTCATTCTCTTAATCATTCTCGTTATCTCACCAGCCACCTTATTGCGGACAGACTTACTCGGAATATCTGCTAACTCAGCAACTGCCTTTTTATTCGCCTCAAAATCATCGCTAAATCTATCCGGGTAAACCTCAAGCAACCTCCTCGCAAGGCTCTTTATATACCTTGGTCTTACACGCCCCATTGACCAGTCGTACTCTTAACCCCCTTTAAAATCTTATGTTATGTACGTAATGTTAATGCTTTTAATAACTGGTTTAGGCGTTATTATTGCCGTGAGTAACGTAAGGATTAATATTATGGAACCAATACTAAGGCCCATCTACTTCTTAACTGGATTTGCGGGCATAGGCATGGTTGGTTACTTGGTCGTCCAGCACCTGTCCAATGCCCTTAACTGCCGTAGGGTTGGGTTCATAGAGATGCCCAGGGAGCCTCCATTGAGTGCGTACATCATTAGTACGAATATGCTCTCAACACCTGGCGAGATTTATTACTGCCCAGGGACTGATTTTACGATCTCCGTAATACACTGGATGGCGACTTCATGACGAAGTATGCGCATGATGTTGTTAAGGCGCTCGCCCGCTGGGTGTACATTAATGGTTTTAAGGAGGCAATACTCTTTGGTGGGCTTGATAATAGGCTGAGGGGTGAGGACCTGGATTTGTTGAGGGTTGCCGTAACCACAGAGTATAGGAGCAGGCATTCGCTGGGTAAGGTTAAGCTCATGGAACTTAACTACGCAATGGTTGGGCCACTGGCACTATTAATGAATGAGTTCGAGAGGTTGGGCGTGCCCGCCATCTCAATACTACCGTATGCCGAGCCATTCCGTGCAGACCCAAATGCGGCTATCGTTGCCATTCAATTCCTAAAGGAACTAACCGGCGTTGAGGTTGACGTTAGTAGATTAAGGGAGTTGGCCGACATGATTGATAAGGAAATTAAAGAGTTACAGGAGAGCATGAAACGTAGAGAGGGACCTCCGCACTACATTTGATTACTGCATTGGATACCGCCCACCTCCTTTACGATCCAGGGTATTAATGAATATAGTTCCTGCCTCGTCCTAGCTTCAAGCACCGTCATACCTCTAAAGCCCAGGTTGGTAAATTCATTAATCAATTTCTCATGGCTCTCCTTCACGACTATTATGGCGTCCGTGAACCCCCTATCCCGTAATTTCGCTAGGTATTTACGTAGCAAGTGGCGGGATAGTGAACGTAGGTAGTTCGGGACTGGCTCCGGGTACTCATGCTGTGATAGTGGGTATATTTCACTTATTTCGTAGGGTATTGGTCCTAGGACAGGGTTATTTATCACCACATGAACCCTACTAAGTAAGTTATTAGTTGATAATTGTTCTATTAACCAGTAGACTAATGAATCCCTTATGTATGGTCTATCAAGGAGCTCACCTGGCAATACCAAGACTATGCATCCCTGTGGCGGCTCATAGTTATTGAAGAGTCTCTCAATATGCCTAATAATTTCGGGCCTATGCAGGGACTCTACGGATGTTATGTGAAGAGCCTCACACGCCCCGACTCATCTGGTACCACCTTCAATAAAGCCCTCAGGCCCCTCCTCAGGGCCATTAATGCTGATTTAACCCTTGCATCGCCACCAGCCTTCTCCTCTAGGTATTCCCAAAGCGTTCCCTCCCTAATCCTGGTCTTGATCTCCTGAATCTCCTCCCATAGTACGTATAGGTTATGAATCGCTAATAATCTCTCACGCTCAGCCTTATTCATGCTCATCAACTCCTTAACACTATACTTCCTACACACAGGGCAGTTGCAGGGTATCCTATCAACCTTAACCTCACTAAGTCTCATCGTCCTGTCCCTAAGGATGACCCTGTCATCACGAGCATAGAGCACGTAACTCGCTGAATCAAATAGGTCAATGCCCATGGCAACAGCGAAGGGCAGTATTAATGGATGACCAGCCCCAAAGAGGTGTACCGGCTTACCCGGCGGTAGCCTCTCCTTCACTACGGCTATCATCCTCATTATCGTCAAGAAATCGTACTCCTCAAGCAATGTTGTTGGGCTACCGATGGCGTAGATATCGAAGTTCAACTCGCTCATCTTCATGGCTGAGTAACTAAGTACGTCAAGCTTATCACCCCCCTGCACCGGGCCCACAATAAGCATCTTATGTTCGGGGTCCCAGACCCTAGCCTTAACAAGGGCTGCCCTGGCCCTCCTCAGGGTCTCCTCAACCTCAAGCATTACAATGTTCCTGGGCCTGCCCCACTGGGTCGGTATATCGAGTATCACGCCTATGTCCGTACCTATGTCGATCTCGTACTTAAGAATCTCGTCTGGGGATACCTCGACCTTACCATACATAAGCAGTTGATATGCGCCTGAGTCGGTCATGATTGGTTTATCCCAATTAAGCAGTTTATGCACGCCAACCTCTCTGACTAGGTCGCCATAATGTCTCTTGAGCAGGTAGGCATTAGTTATTACTTGGTTAAAGCCCACATCAGCAATGTCACTCAGCGGCACCACCTGCTTCACGGGATTTATCACCGGGAATAAGGCTGGGGTTTCTATGATTCCGGACTTAGTCCTTAACCTACCAATCCTCCCAGCTAAGTCCTTCTCTAGTATTTCAAAGGACATTGAGGGAACTACTGCATGGGTGGAATTGCTCTAAAAAAAATGTATTCATCACGTGGTTTTAGTTCGTTAATCAAGCCCTCCGTTTAGACATAAACTCATCAAACAACTCCTTAACGCGCTTGGCTAGTGGCCCTGAACCCTCAACGCCCGCCGTCGTAACCTTAACATTACCCACCTGCACCACGTTTGCCTCCTCGACATACTTAACCATGCCAGGGAAGTACTTGTCTATGTACCTGGCGAACTCCCTGAGATCCACAAACTCCTGAACAAGGACTATGTCCACTATGGCGTGGCTCATTACCAGCACTCGGGAAAACCTCTCATTCTTATTATTGACGGCGTCCACAAGCATTATGTTTAACGAGCTGTCTATGCCCACGAGCATTCCCTGGTATGTAGTGCCTGTGCTTGTGGTTACCCTAACCTCCTTATTAACCATGTTAAGCAATTCCGCATTAAACCTTCTGGTTGCGTCGGCGAGTAACGACATAGTTAATCATGATTACATAAGATAAGCTTTTTTTAGTATTTTTCCTTACCGCAGACCAATGCAGTTAAGTGGTGATTTCAGGGTAATGGATGTTAAGGGCACGGATTACAGGGGTGTTGTAAGGCTTGAAATGAGTAGTGGGTCCGGGATATCCCTAGCCCTTGAATACCCAAGGGATGCCGTCGGTGTCGATATTAGGCAGGGGGATAATGTCAGGGTCAGTATTAGTAATGAGAAGGACCCGAATTACGCGTCAAATTGGGATGTTTACATGAATGGTGTTGTGTATTACGTGGGTGAAAGTGTCGTTAAGATATCGATAGGGGGCTTGATAATGGACGTTAATAATTTTAAAAATGACGTTAAGGTTGGCGAGAGGGTTTACATTGGTTTGAAGGTGTTGAGGTAAGCTGAAAGTTTCAGTAAACCCCCACACTCCACTGGAGTTTAGTAATCCTGAGCTCTTTAGCATATAAACACTGGACTTATTAATAACGAGAATGAACATCATTACGCCATGCAATGCCCCTACTGCGGAAGTTTAAGAATAATTGAGAGGGATGGGCAATACGTATGTGCGGATTGCGGTACAGTTATTGGTTCTGTATACGTTTACGATACGTATACACAATCATCACCATTAATAGATGGGGAAGAGATTGACCTATCGCCAATTTGGAAGTCCGTGGAGAAAAGCGTAAGGAGAAGTGGTGAGGTGAGGTTAAGTATCTATAAAAGGTTGAGGGCAATAAATGAGTTATTCAGGGTAAGGCGTGAGAGCTACTCAATGTATAGGGCGTATGACTGCATGTTATTCATTGCGAGATCCTTCGGTATTGGTAATGAGTATGTTGAGGAGGCTAAACTTATTTTTAGGAAAATGCTGGTAAATAGGAGTTCGTCATCGGCTACGTATTATGAGGCGGCCATTGCAGCGATGCTGTACGTGATACTGTCGCATAATTTACCCGTGAGTACCAAGCAGGTAATAAATACGTGTAGGTCGAGGGGTCATAAACTAACCTTTGAGGCGATAAGGAATTCCCTGGCCATTACCGGGGTTAGGTATAACCTGAGGGATAGGATACTATCGCATATAAAGTCGGGACTTGTTAAGTTACTCGGTGATTCCTGGGTCACGGTTTATCTTGAGGCTGAGAAATTACTTGATTCATTAAGGAAGTCCGTAATTCAGTCAAGAAGTCCACCAATACTGGCCGCAGCCATCATTTACTGCGCGAGTAAGAGACTTGGTTATAAGTTTAGGGTTGAGGATGTGGCTAAGGTTCTTCAAGTCAGTCAATTCACCCTGAGGGATTACGCGCGTAAGCTATGCCCTGATTAATGTGTAGCCAATACCGGTGAATTGGTCATGAGAATTCCTGAGCCATTATTAAACATACCCAGCGGCAGGGAAGCACTGCTGATTAAGTTAGTGACTGCTCATCAAATCCTGAATTGCATTAAATGCCCATTAGTTAGTGGGTGTGCTTTCACGAGGAATCTTTCGAACATGGCTATGGAGGGTAAGATTGACATAGACGCTGTTGAAACACTAAGCGCCTGTGAATTATCGAATTTAAAGGCCATACTTAATACCGTACGTAAATCAAGCAATGATAAGGAGTTCATAAATAGGCTCCTCAATTCATTGGTTAAGGAGGGTGCCAAGTCTCATTTAAGAATAGAATTGTTTAAGGAGGGTTCCATCATCGCAATGGATGGGTTCTCATTAGTAATTGATAATGTCAGGTCAGTATATGGGCAATCCATGGCCCTCTCTTTCAACCCGATAATTAATGATAGCGAATGTGCAATTGAGGTTCATAGGACTAATAATGGTTATTTAAGTTACTTAATCGAATTGGTGAGTAGGGTTGTTCCTAATAATGAGTATTCTCTATCATCGTTATTATTATCAAGGAGAAATTTCTATCCCTATTTATTGAGGACCAGACCCTCAGGTCATCGATAATGCTCGCCAGCCTAGCTTAGGTGATTTAGCGCCAATTATCTTGGATCAGGAGGTTGAGGATATATTCATAACCCAGGACTCGATATACATTAATCATAGTAGGTATGGAGTTTGCAGGGTCATCAATATTGATGCTCAAGCCATTGCCAGGCAATTCCTTAAGATTGCAAATATAAGCGGTGTTAGGGTTTCTGTAGACAACCCAAGCGGTAAATTCTCAATCACGATAAGCAATAAGAAGCTTAGGGTCTCCGTCGATAGGTGGCCCCTTGTCGAGGGCTTGTCCGTACACGTGAGGCTCCACAAGAAGCCCTTTACAATTAATGAGTTAATTAACCTGGGTTCAATAAGTGTTGAGGAGGCGGGTAAATTAATCATGGCGCTGCGTGATGGGCTTAACATACTAATAATGGGTCCTCCATCAAGTGGCAAAACGACATTGTTAAATGCCCTGGATATGGCGCTACCCCTGAACCTAAGGAGGATATACATTGATGAGGCTGATGAATCTCTGGAATTACCAACACCAAGCGTTAAGGTTAAGTCAATAATCGGTAAGACTGAGGAGGTACTTAAGTCATTGCATAGGGGTTATGGAGTACTAATAATTGGTGAGTTGAGGGAGAGGGATCACTTTGAGGCTTTGGTTCATGGCATTAATGCAGGTCTCCAGGTATTGGGCACCACACATGCAGATGGTGTTGAATCACTAATGAATAGGTTGAGGACCTTCTCGCTGAATGAATTGATTGACCTGGGCAGATTTGTACTGGTGACGATGGAGAGGGTTGATTCTAAACGTCGGGTTAAGTCCATTACCTATCCGAAGGGCTTTAACCCAGGGAGACGGGAAATAAGTGCGGTAATTAATGTACTAATGAGTTTGGGTAATACCGTTAATAATGACTATGTTGAGTATTCAATTCAGTTAAACAAGCTATTGAATAGTGTTGGTGATGGTAATGAGCCTAAATGAATACCTACTGGGCAATGCCAGGGCTAGGGCTCAGGAAGTAATTGATTCACTTGATAAGTCATTAACGATCATCGTAGGCATAACATCAATAGGCCCCATAGCCCTATTCATATTCTCCACGTTGGTAAACCCATACCTCTCCCTCTTAATACCCCTCTTTGTGACTCTTATGACAATTGTAATTAGGAGAATATTCCTCAGGTTTAAGAGCAGGCTTAATAGCGAGTTATTAAGTTCTATGAATGCCCAGGATAACTTTGCGAGTGAGTTATTAAGTGGTAATGGTTCGTTAATAATGAGCATCCTCGGGATTAATGATTCGCGTAAGTGGGTTCACCTACTGAGGTCTCTATACGATGTTCATGATGACGTTCTCGACTCCATATTATCCAGGGAATTGCAGGGTGATCTCTCAATGAGCGAGCTAAGCCTTGCTAGGCATGTGTTGGCGCTAAGGTATGCGAGTGATAAGATGTCAATTAGTGCGTTGAGGAGGGGCTTGAGAACGGTAATGCTCAGCTATTACATACTACTTTTCGCAATACCGGCGGTGGCGAAGTCTCTTCAATTCCTTGGAATTCACTGGAACGTTCTTTTTATAATTTCAATTCAGGTAATAATATCGATAATGATAATCATCTTCATGAGAATCATGAGGAGGGAATTTAACGTTGATGTTAGTATATACATGCCCCTTACAGCAATCGTTTTAAGTATAGTATTGAGCTTAATACTTTTGACCTTAGTCAAGTGATGAGCTTGAACCTCCACTTTCGCTTTTACCCTCCTCGCCCTCCTTCTTCTCCTCCTTCTTCTCACTCTCAATCTTACTGGCAGCAATTATCTCATCAATCCTCAAAACCATCGTTGCAGCCTCAACGGCGGCCTTCAAAGCTGCAACTTAACTGTTAATGGCTCAATGACGTCCAACGACCACATGTCAGCAACCTTGCCTGTGAAGGCGTTAATACCGTACTTCCACCCATCCTCCTTACTCTCATGTATGTGCCTGAGCTCGGTTAGTACATCAACAGCGTCAAGACCTGCGTTCTCGGCGAGAGTCTTTGGTATTACCTCAACGGCATTTGCAAAGGCCTCGACCGCGTACTGCTCCCTACCGCCAACCTTAGCCGCGAACTGTCTAACGACCTTAGCAACCTCCATCTCCGGCGCACCGCCACCAGGTAATACGTAGGGCTCCTCAATGACGTCAGAAACCACACTAAGGGCATCCGTTAGGTTCCTCTCAGCCTCATCAACGAGTCTCTCAAAGCCACCCCTAATTAGTATACTGACGGCCTTCGGGTTCTTGCACTGCTCGACGAATACCATCTTCTCATCTCCAACCCTCCTCTCCTCAACAAGGCCCGCGAAGCCTAGGTCCGCCTCCGTCATGTCCTCAATGTTTGTCACCAACCTACCGCCCGTTGCCCTAACGAGCTTCTCAATGTCGCTCCTCTTAACCCTCCTAACAGCCAGGATACCGGCCTTGGCCAGGTAGTACTGGGCCATGTCATCGATGCCCTTTGTCGTGAAGACGGCGTTAACTCCAAGCGCCTTGAATTTGTCAACATATGACTTTAATATATTCTCCTCCTCATCGAGGAATGCCCTTATCTGGTTGGGGTCATTAATCCTAATCTCAGCGTCAATCTCGGGCTTCTCAACCTCAAGTGGTGCATCGAGTAATGCAATCTTGGCATTAACAACCCTCTTGGGCATTGCAGCATGGACGACCTCCTTATCAATCACGATGCCATAAACCAACTGCGTATCCTCAAGGGCACCACCGTGCTTCTTAACAATCTGCACATTGTCCAGGTCCGCAACCCACTCTCCATTCCTCTCCTCAGCAACCTGTAGCATCGCCTTAACGGCTAACTCCGCGAAGTAGTCCTTTACTGTCTCGCTTATCTTACCATGCATTGCTGTGGACGCCACCTTCTTAAGCGTTGCAACGTCATCCCTCTTCACAGGTACTGCAATCTTCCTTAGGTGCTCGGTGGCTACGTCAAGTGCCTTCTTAAACCCTGAAACCACGACTGTTGGGTGTATGTTCTTATCAAGCAGCTTCTCAGCCTCCTCAAGTAATGCACCGGCCAGTATTACTGCCGTTGTTGTTCCATCACCAACCTCGTCATCCTGCGTCTTAGAAATTTCAACGAGTAATTTACCAATTGGGTGCTGTACATCCATCTCATCGAGTATCGTTGCTCCATCATTTGTAATGGTTATGTCGCCAAGGCTGTCAATGAGCATCTTATCCATGCCCTTAGGACCAAGTGTTGACTTCATAACCTCAGCAACAGCCTTGGCGACCATTATGTTTATCCTCATTGCCTCCTTACCAAAGGCCCTTTGAGTTCCCTCCTTCAATACCAGTACTGGCACACCACCGATCTGTGCTAGATATGCCTGTGTACCGCTGCTCATCGGCGACTCCGTAAAGCACTTCTATAAAAACCTTTCTTTACCATGAAGGTTAACCCATGCATCACCACACCAATAAGTTGCTTAAATCAAGGGCATTCGACTTAAGGACATCCCCTGCATTAACAACGGGTTTCATGAACCTATCAAGATCGTCAATACCAATCCTCGGGCATGCGGTATTCACCACGGCATCCACGGGCAGGTTATTAACGTAATCAGGCGAAACCTCATTTAAGTCAATAATCACGAACTCTTTACCCAACCTCCTTAACCTATTAACCAACGCTTCAATTAAGTCAGGCCTATATTGGCCGGGTTTCCTCGAAATAACAATACCCACAGACCTTGCACTATTAAAATCCTGAATAGCCTTAACCTTCATTGCTAGGTACCTGCGGTATACATTATCCACGTTCTCAACCACGCCCCTAAACACGTCGAATAGGTAAACGGTTGTCTGCGGTTTTAATAACTTAAATGTCAGTGGATAGAAATACCCAGAGCCTATGAATAGGACCGTACTCGGTATTGGAAAGTTTATGAAGCAGCCGGTTATGGGGCCAGGCGCTATTGGTGCATTAAGCGTTTCAGCGATCTCCTGGGCATAAAACTTATACGGTAATGAGTATGCTATGAAGGGATTAATACCTAACTTAATGAAATTACTAAGGGCATCCCTAGCCCTGCTTAATAGTTCAGGCCTTGGTTCGTAATAAATGGCTGAGAATAATACCGTAGGTCCATTCTCAACCTCAATAATAATAACGTCACTAAAATCTCTTCTTCTCACCCTGAAATTACCACTTATTATACGAATAATATTAGGTGGCAATGCATGACCTAAATGAATTACATATTGATAATCACCCACCACCGAGAAATCACAAGCCCCCCAAACATTCTGGCCGCTCAGGTATGCCCTATAGCCTTATCATTTAGGTACCGTACTACCTCCAACCCAACGTTCTTAAACCCAAGGGGAGTCTCGACAAGAACTTTTACATTAACCTTATCCCTGCTCAAAACTCCCTCAATGTCTCTAAGTGGTAGTAAGTACGCACCCAACACCTCCGTTAAATTATTGCTATGATTCACGGAATACCATCACCTTATTAAATAATATATAAATAAATTTTGTGCGTTCTAAATGGTCCATCGACGACGATGGAATTTACAGGTCTCCAACCAGGCACCTCAAAGTCGTGACTAACCACCCGGGAACCACGCCTAAGCTCCCTACTTAATTTCGGCCTTAGTTTCTCATTAATGTCACTGCCCAAGTATAATGTCACTACATCAGCTATTGAATAATCAAAGTCGAAAAGATCACCCCACACAACGTACGCCCTACCCCTCAGTCCTAACCTCTCAAAGGATTCAATGCAGGATCTAACGAGTGCTGGGTTAATCTCAATGCCTATACCAATGGCGTTAAACATCGTGACCGCCAATGTAATGATACCGCACTCACCAGCGCCTGGATCAACAACAACCTCCCCAGGTCTCACATTGGCTAATTTGAGCATTTCAATTGCAACATCACGTGGCGTGGGTACATAAGGTACGGTCATACCCATATTCCCTCTTTTATTTAAAGGAAAAGAATTTAAAGGCGTGCTCATATCGAGGTCTTAGAACCCAAAGCCATGTCCACAACAACCCAGTTGGAATATGAAAGGTTAAATGGGGTGATCGGTAAGCACGTGTATGGTAATTTATACGGGGTTGACCCGAATATTCTAAGTGATGAGAAATTCCTACGGTCATTAGTAATAAAGGCCGCCGAAGTGGCTAATGTCCATTTAGTCGAGGTAAAGTCGTGGAAGTTCATTAACGGTGATAAGGAGGGAGTGAGTGTACTGGCATTGGTGGTGGAGAGTCACATAGCAATACATACATGGCCTGTCTATAGATTCGCCACGGTTGACGTTTACACATGCGGTGATCATAGCATGCCTGACAAAGCATTTAATTATATCGTTAGTGTTCTTAAGCCGAGGAGATACGTTGTTAATTATGCAGATAGATCAAGCGAATAATAATTAATTCAAAAATATAAATTAATAAATTTTTTAATATTTAGATAATGGCATTATGATGTTGGCGCAGGTATACATCTAAGAATTCTAATTGCAGTCTTAACATCATCGGCTGTTACCGTTTTTCTTCCAGCATGTCTCGCCAATTCTATGCTCTTTGAGGCTATATCAAACGCAATATATTCAAGGATATCTCTCAATGCTTGTATTGCATCTTCACCCACTCTTTCAGCACCTGCCTTATGGAAAATTCTATCTATTGGTGCCAGTGGTAATTCTGGCATTAATGATATTCTTTAGGGATTAATATTTAAGGATTTTTCCTCTTTCTACACACAAGAAATTACGTGCGTATTAAAGGCCAATATCTTCTAATTTATATGTTAATGTTGCGAATTTCGTTTTGTATAAGTAAAAGATCTTACCGCAATTATTGCAACGGCATGCAATTATGAAGTTCTCACTACCCCTCCTACTTAGGAATTGCACCATTGCCCAATTATTCATGCCGCAGTATGGCAGGTAATTACCATCATTTATCACCGAGGAAATCCATTAAATTGCGCCTGTTATTAATACTATCTCTAGCCTTCTTATCCTCCTTATTATCGGTGTCGCCCCTGCTATTATTCACCTCCTTAATGGCCTCATCTATTGGAATCACCACGCTATTCTCCTCATCGCCATACTTCGTGGTTAGTACCTTCCTAACAAGGCTAACTATGCCCTCATTTATATTATCAACCTTCCTAGTCCATTGCCCTAAATTATTCAATGCATCAAGTGGTGTTCCAAAGACCCTTAGTAATGCCTCTGCCCTCTTCGGACCTATGCCTGGTAATGATGATAGGAACTGAATCTGGGCGTCCCTGATCGTCTCACCCCTCTTAACTGGAACAGCCTTAATGCCTTTACTCCCTGCTCTTTCTGCCAATGACTTCAGGGTATACGCCGTACCCTCCTCATCAGGTGTGTATAATACCCTGATGCCCATGTCAACCAACATACCCAACGCGCCAAGCACAGAATGCTTATGCACATCTCTCCTATTCAGGGCCCTCCATAGGTCACCTTCAACGATTACGTAGGCTTTACTAAATGCATGTAATAATTCCCTGCCTTGTTCGAATAACCTACCATCGACTATCGATGATATGAAGTCCATAGCCCTCTTACGCTCAACACCGATGTCATTTGGTAATACGTAATCACCAATGTCGAGTTTACGAGGAATGACACTGCAGCCCAACCTCTTAACCCATTTAATGACCTCCTCAGCCGTTTCGTACTCCCGCGAATCAACTATTATAACGCAATCCACAGAATCCCCAATTTAATGAGTTAAGAGAACTAATTAATTTACCTAATCCACATTAAGCCCCTCCATGGACCTCCTCGGAAACTACCATGTAAATGCCGAATAACGTCACGACAATCCCAACAATGGTTAACGCCTGAGGAATCTGGTGAAATATTACTAATGCGAGTATTGAGCTCCAATAGGTTCGCCTAGTGTTGATGTGGTTACTGTTATGGCCCTTGAATACCTAAGGGAATAATTCAATAATGTGTGGCCAAGCAGCATTGGGCCGAGTACAATCATTGATATGTAAAACCAGGTATATAGTGGGTATGGCCAGAACCTGGTATGCATTATCAAGCCAACAATCAGTGTTGTTACTGCCGAGACGCTATAGACGGGTACTGTGTATGTCGCTAGAGAGGCCCTAACCCTAATGAACCTACCGACCAGGAAATACACGGCACCCGACACGGCGCCTGCAAGTGCGAGTAGGTCACCAATTAATGCCTTCATACTCACGTAAAATTCAGGTACTGTGATTAATACAATGCCTAGGAAAGCGGTTAGAGTTCCCATTATTGAGCGTTTACCAACCCTTTCGCCAATTAGTTTACCCATGGCCAATGTAAATATTGGGTATGTTGAGACTAACGTGGTGCTTGCAGCCACCGTGGTTAGGTATAGGCTCTCAATCCAGGTCATGAAGTGCGTTGCCAATGCAACGCCACTTATAACCATTAGCACCAGCTCATTCATTGACGGTGTATACGCATTGTTCTTCCTTTCAATCACGAGTAACGGCGATAGTACGGCCGCGGCTATCGCGGTTCTCCAAAAGGCCACGGCTATTGGTTGGGCACCGGATAATAATATTAGTATTGAGGCCCAGGATATTGCCACCACCGCTACCGCGAGCACAAGATAGTACTTAATTGCCATAAATCACTTCTGGATTAACAAGTATCAAGTTTTAAATGCATTAACAATGCACTATCCCCAGCGTGGGCATGAAATTTATAAATTAGCATGAGCATTATCAAAAAAACGTGGTTAAGGTACCTATAAGGCTTGTTAGTTGGGACGAAATAGCCGAGTGGGCCAGGTTATTATCGATGAAAATAAAGGACTCGGGTTGGTTACCGGATATTGTGGTTGCGATAGCCAGGGGTGGGTACGCACCGGCTAGGCTCGTCTGTGATTACCTAGGTATCACCGACCTAATTAGTCTTCAGGTTGTTCACTGGCCATCAACGGCTCAGGTGGCTGAGAAGGCGTACATTAAGTATCCCCTATCCGTTGACTTAAGTGGTAAGAAAGTCCTTGTGATTGACGATATAGTCGATACTGGTGATTCCATACAGTTGGCTAAGGAGCACATAGAACGTAATAACAGGAATGTTGAGGTGAGGACCGCAGCCTCCAGTGGATATCAACCGTCGCCAAGTTCAAGCCTGATTACTGGGCTATTGAGGTCAGGGATTGGACGTGGTTTGTCTATCCATGGAACATTACCGAGGACACCACGAACTTCATAAGAAGAGTACTTATTGAGGAGTCCAGGGGTGGTAAGAGGGAGTGGACGTTAAACGAGATAGTTAGTAAGATGGTTGATTGGTACGGCGATGAGATTCTCAAGGTTAAGGTAACCTACATAGATCTGGCCCTCAGGAACCTGGAGAGGCAGGGTGTAATCACCAGGACGTATAAGGATGGTGTTGAGCATATAGTGCTTAAGGCATGACTAATCAAGGCGAGAGAGTAATCATTTTTAAAGCCCACGATTAGCAAATCATGAATGCTAACACAGGAGGAGAGAATAAGGGCATCCATAATAGGTAGGGTGGGGAGACTCAGAATATACCTATACCTAATCCTACTACTGCTTTTCCTAGCGGCCTACTTCCTAGCTATGCCGTGAAACCCAGCCAGCAATTTGCGTCTCAGGTCAACCAGGAAATTAGCCAGGAGCAGTCAATGATTAATAAGTTATCATCAATATCGCAGATCGCAGCCTTCTCCTACAGGTTAACTAACCTAATGATGTCGTTGGGTCCATCGTTAATACCGCTATTTGGTATTTGGAATACAGCTGAACAGTGGGTCTATGCCGGTATAGCCACGAATGCCGTGTCCAGCAATATCGCCATATCAATAATGGCCGAGACGGTACTGTTAACGCTCATAATCGCCATACCCTCGACGGATGGTTTACTCCTAACACTATCACTAATTAATTACGGAAGGGATAGGAATTTCAAAGACCTGGCGGTACTCTCTTTACGCTGGTACATAATGTCCGTAATCCTAGCCATAGTATTCCTAGTACTATTTGCAGCAATACCATGATTTCAAACCAGGTTCTTCGGTTCAACACGCCTAAACTCAAGGCCATACTGCCTCAGGTAATGATAGGCCGCGGATGATATGGAGGGCGCCACGAGAATACCCCTAACGTTTTTGCCCTCCTTCTGGCTTAGGTGTTCTACGTAACGCTTAAGCTGATTAACAGCCTCGGGGCCTGCCTGATTTCTCTTACACTCAATAACCACTAGGTTGCCCCTGGAGTCCTTAGCCAGCAGGTCTATGTCGCCAACGATTGTGTGATACTCCCTGGCAATTATTTGCAGCCCATCCTCAACAATGCCCGGATTACTCACTATGGCATTTACCAAGTCCTCCTCAGTGCCAAAGACCCTGTAATTTAACGTGACGCCAAGCCTCACGCACTCACGAGCCTAATCACGGGCACCTCGACAACCACGATCTCCCTCGGGCTAGCCCTAACGCTCCTGAGTGTTAGCACGCCGAGGTTTATTGAGGCATATAACGTGGATGGTGGTGGGTTCCAAAGCCTGGGCTTCTCCTTATTGGACTCGTGGACCATGAACGTTCCATCAGGCTTTGAAATGACTAGTCTAGGCATTAAGTCCTCGAGCTGTGACTTTGCCCTGCCCTCGTAGGATGCCGTCATGTCCCCATAAACGAGTATTACATGAGTGCTCTTCCTAAGGTTAATTAGCCTAAGAGCCTCGGTTGGTGATGGATCAACTAAGTACTCAAGGTCTGGCGCCGCTTCTTTGTTAATAAAACTTGTGAGATCCATCTAATGCACTTATTGTTAAATGCATAAGAACTTTCTCTTCACTCGTTATTTCGTATACTCAACATCATCCTCACTTATTAACTCCAGCTCAAAGTTTAGGTCATAAAGAATCTTGGCGATATCAAATGTGCTGAGTCTTAATGGGTTAATGATTATGTTAAGCGTATTATTCTCAATCCAGATATCAAGGGGCTTAATCGCTTTCTGAGCATTCTCTAAATTACCTAGCTTAATTAATCTAAACCTGTAATACCTGGCGTATGCCGTGCACCCGTTATCAAGGGCTTTATTGGTGAAGTCCACATCATCATCTATCATTACGAGCGCTCCCTCATTACTTAGATTAATTATGTTTACATCTCTATTCTTAACAACGTTATCAAAGCACTTCCTCCACTTAATTAGGTAGACCAGATTCATTGATTAATCATCTTTTCAATAAACTCCTTAACCCTACGGATATCGCCCTCCTCAATCTCTATTAGGCTTAGGGCATTACGTAGTATGGCATTAAGTTCATCTTTAGTTACTGAATTAATCTCATTAAGTTCAGTCATTATGTAATTAATCACGGCCCTAGCAGCCAATCCCCTCAGGCCAGCTTGCATGTTCTTTAATTCCCTTAGTAACTCATTGCTATGCATCGAAATCGAAGAGATTATGAGAAATGGTACTTTTAACACTTTTTACTAACGAAAGCCCATCACTGTCTCTTATCAATGGGTACGTAGGGTACATCATGAGGCCCTACATAGCATGCCCTAGGCCTAAATAGTCTGTGCTGGTCTAGGTACTCAATGGCGTGGGCAGCCCACCCAACTACCCTCGACATCGCAAATATTGGTGTGTAGTATTCATAGGGTATGCCTAGTAGGTACATTGCTATGCCGCTCCAGAAGTCGATGTTCGGGTAAAGCTTCTTAGGAGCCAACTTCTCAAGGACCACCTTCTCCACCTCCTCGGCAATCCTGTACCACGTCATGTTACCCTTAGCCTCACTAAGCTGTTTAACAAGTTCCTTATAGATCCTGGCCCTCGGGTCATAGGCCTTATACACCTATGACCGACACCCATCAATCTCTTACCCTCAGCAAGCAGTTTTTCCACGTATGGCCTAGCATTCTCTGGCTTCCCAATCTCCAGGTACTGCTTCATTGCAGCCTCATTCGCACCACCGTGAAGTGGACCCTTTAACGCCGCTATGCCAGCCGCAATCGCTGAATATAGGTCCGTCCATGTTGATATTGCGACTAGAGTCGCGAATGTTGATGCAGGTACTTCATGGTCAATGTGAAGGACCAAGTAAAGGTCTATTGCCTTTGTTGATGTTTCATCGGGTTCCTTGCCAAACATCATGTATAGGAAGTTTGCGGCGTGGCTTAGGTCCTTCCTAGGTGGAACAATGTCCAAGTCTCTACTTGCTCTGTAATGTGCGGCTATCATTATTGGTAAGGCGGATGTTAATTTAATGGCTCTCCTGAGATTGGCTCCTTACTATAATCATTTGGATTTTCGTCGAAAGCCCCCAGGGCGGCTACTCCAGCCTCAAGTGCGTGCATTGGGTGTGCCTTAACCTTACCTAAGGTGGTCACTATGGAATATACCTCACTAGGCAGGTCCCTATATGAGGCTAGTAGTGCCTGAAGTCATCAAGTTCCTTCCTATTGGGTAATTTACCGTATAGTATTAAGTACGCAACCTCCTCAAAGGTTGAATACTTAGCTAGGTCATCAATTCTATAACCCCTATACCAAAGAATGCCATTCTTACCATCAATATCGCTTATGGTAGTGGTCTTTACAAGGACATCTTCAAGACCGTGAATTATAGGCCCACAGGGACTTTGAATAACTTTACCACTCGTTTGGATTTTTACTTCTTTAACCTCTTCACTCATACGTCCCTAGTTCAGCAGGCACTTATTTAAATGCTATCCTAGTATATAGTTTAATTATATTTAAGGTATTAGTCAAATGTCGAATTCATAATAGATAGTTAAAAAAAATTGGTTCATGGGGATATGTAATGAAAGGCTTAATACTGCATGGGTTTTCTAACCTTAATGATTAGGGGGATCTTCATTGGCAGGTTTCAACCACCGCATTGGGGGCATGTTTGGGCCATAAGGGATATACTCAATGAGGTTGATGAGTTAATAACGGTTATTGGTTCCGCCCAGTTCAATTACATAATCAAAGATCCATTCACTGTAGGCGAGAGAATTTGGATGCTGAGGGAAGCATTGAGGAGGGTGGTGTAGATTTATCAAGGTAATAATCGTGCCGATACCCAATATTGAAAATAATGCGGCATGGTTCGGCTACTTAAGGTCATATGTGCCACCATTCCAAGTAGCATACACGGGGAATCCATTCGTAGCCATGCTGCTTAGAGAGGCAGGAATTGAGGTGAGACAACAACCGCTCTATGATAGGCAGAGGTATAATTCAACGAGAATTAGGGAGTTAATGCTCAAAGATGATCCAGAGTGGGAGAAACTCGTACCAAAATCCGTAGCCGAAATAATTAAGAAGATAAATGGAATAGAAAGACTAAAGACAATAGCCACAGGCGAAGCAGAACCACACAGGTGGTAAGTGGCTATTGTAGATTGAAGCATATGCACGGTACGGCGAGATTGAACGCAAAAACTGGCGCCATCCTCATCGCTTCCCTCCTCGATTGAGTATGTAATTGCCCCGTCGCCATTCAATATACACGTGGTCTGTGGTTCTGCAGCCTCGTTGGCTTGGTTTTTGTTTCGTAATGTGTGGAGGGGCGTGTGATGAACCTAATGAGCCATGAATGATAAACCTAGTGGGCTTAATGACGAGGCCTCGGCTCAATCACCGACCATTAATAGCTCGACCGTGTACCTCGCGGTCCTGCTCAGCGTTACCTCCTGCTCACCAGCCTCATCACCGCATGCGTACCTTATTTTAATGGTCTTCGGCTCATTGCTCACTATAATGTAGGTTGCCCTGTACCTTGGTTTGAGGACGTCACTGCTCATTGCCTTCACGTCCTTGCCCATGACCTTGAGGTAATTCCCGCCGTAAAACACTAGGCGATTAACGACGATCTCGCGCCCGAGGTCGGCACATGCGGCGGATCAGAGCTAAATAAACGTTCAAATAATGCACTAAGGACTGTTGGGCATGCACGGTGTCGTGCGTGCCCTCGGCGTGGGTGTGTGGCGTAATTAAGTCAGGTGGTAAGGAGGTGGGTGCATGAGTTCGTGCACGCAAACCGTTTTGCAAGGCATTAAGCACCGTGAGAACAAGCTCGGCATTGCGGAGTTGAAACTCCATAAGAACATTAATTCAACCCCCAATAAAGACCGTGGAAACACTCACGAACCGCAAAAAAATTAGGAGCAGAAAGGCGTTCCAACGAAAACCAAGGAAACAGAGAGGAAAAACTTAAAAAGAACAAAACAAACAAACAAACCAGAGGATTTCAATAGAATATTGAAAGATCAACTTCCTCGTTGCCCTGGCCATAAGCATCACCCTGTAGTGAGGATTTCAATAGAATATTGAAAGCTTGTCGTCGTAATCAACCAACGCGTAAATGAATTTCTTTTGAGGATTTCAATAGAATATTGAAAGGCCTATAGCCAGTCGCCTCGAGTGCCCTCTCGAGGTACTTGCCGAGAGGATTTCAATAGAATATTGAAAGAGTTACACGGGGTGCGTAGCGAATACTGTCGCTGTGGACACGAGAGGATTTCAATAGAATATTGAAAGTCATTCATAATTAATGCGTATGAACAAGTTAGGGCTGGACATTATGAACAAATAGAGGATTTCAATAGAATATTGAAAGTTCAGCATTTCCATTATGTCCTTGTTTGTTAATTGCAAACCATAAAGCTCAAGGAGGATTTCAATAGAATATTGAAAGCACGCGTGCAGGGAGTTAAGGGACTTCAAGTGCGTCGTCATGGGAGGATTTCAATAGAATATTGAAAGTCCCTACTCGAGGCGGTGACGAGCGTGGGCATTGAGGAAGTACCGAGGATTTCAATAGAATATTGAAAGATGTAGTTTTGACTAAACACCCCCATGCCTTCGAAGCCCAGACTAGACGAGGATTTCAATAGAATATTGAAAGGGAAGGACGAAGCGTTTGACGCACTGTGGGAAATACTCGTGAACCTAGAGGATTTCAATAGAATATTGAAAGCTTCCCTGGCTCGGGCATGTAGACCGTGCAGTACGAGGGCTTGAGAGGATTTCAATAGAATATTGAAAGTTAATATATGATGACGTGGGCGTTAGGATAATACCCGGCGCTGGAGGATTTCAATAGAATATTGAAAGAGGGATTAATCTCGGCCTTGATGGGATAGGGATGGTATAATGAGGATTTCAATAGAATATTGAAAGCTGAGAAATACATGTAACGCGTATCGTTAATAACTATTACATAAGAGGATTTCAATAGAATATTGAAAGTTGGTGCCTTGACTCTATATGGCATGATGAAGAGTGAATCCCATGAGGATTTCAATAGAATATTGAAAGTGTTGGGGAGTACTTAGTAGATGGGATTCGCGGCAGCCTGCGGATATACGTGAGGATTTCAATAGAATATTGAAAGAATCGTGGCAAGCACTCTAGAGATTCTCCTGGGGTTTTTCGTGGAGGATTTCAATAGAATATTGAAAGATGTTTATTACAAACGGGTTCGACCAATGCATCAACTCCTTCCTGAGAGGATTTCAATAGAATATTGAAAGGTCCTCGACCCCGAGGACGAGTACTGTAGCGCATTAGCCCCATTGAGGATTTCAATAGAATATTGAAAGCTCCGCAATGAGTAGCTGCGTTGCTGGGGAGATCTGCGAGAGGATTTCAATAGAATATTGAAAGTTATACACTATGCCATCACCGCCGAAGTGGGCAACCAAGTGCGAGGATTTCAATAGAATATTGAAAGCCCAGAGGTTTGGTAGGTCGAGTTTCATGTTTTGCCTGTACCAGTCGATGGAGGATTTCAATAGAATATTGAAAGGAGGCCAGGGTTGGTGATGGGAATGGTGGTGGTGAGGCTAAGGGAGGATTTCAATAGAATATTGAAAGTGCTGTCTAGGTACGTTATTTCGACATCGACTGAGTTGTGAGGATTTCAATAGAATATTGAAAGATCCCCTCAACCAATTCCGTGGCCAGGGAAGAACTACATACACATACACGGCTTGGGCCTCAACGATAGCGATGTGAGCGTTATGTGGAGGTTAAAGGCTATTGACTACAAGGGCGTGTTCGAAAGTAAAGCCGAGGTTGCTGAGGCGGCTAGCAGGCTCGGCGATGAGGAGTTCCCAATATTCACGCTGTACGCAGTGCTCGGCGATGGTGATGTGAACGTTAAGGAGAAGTCGGTTAGGCTCACAATGGGCCATTCAAAGCTTGAGTTGTGGGGCGGCTTAATCGAGGGGTTAAGGAGCCTTGGGTTTAAGAAGAAGGATGACAATGAGTATACCGTAGCCTATACGATTAGGTCCTCAAAAGCCATTGAGTTAGCCAAGAAAATGCTTGGCGACTCGGCGATTAAGACTTTGGTTGAGGACTTGGTCCAACTGCCCGATGCCGAGAAGCCTAGGCGTTTAATGGCGTTGGCGGGCATGGAGGTCAAGCCCCTGGGTAGGTCTTCAATTGAGGTCATTGATGGCGTGAGTATGAATGTTCACGTGAGAGACAGCGGCACTGTCGAGCTTAGGACCTGGCGTAAGAGACTTGAGGATGCCGTGAGGATTCGGGAGAGACTCAAGAGGGCAGGCTACGACGCTGGCTGAGGCCCAGCGGCGATTATTTCGAGATCTACATAAGTATGTACGTAATCGAGAAGGATCAAGAACTCACGAAAAAGGTCTGTGAAGTATTGAGGAAAATGCTCGAGGAGACAGCCAGCGAGGGCAAGGAAAGGAGAGCAAAAGCAATAACAAAGGCAATGACAAAACTAAACTGCCCCACCCAAAACCCACGAACCCAAAACAAAGCATAGTCATAATCAATCTTCGTGGCGCCGCCGCGGGATTTGAACCCGGGACCTACGGGTTAACAGCCCGCCGCTCTACCGGGCTGAGCTACGGCGGCTTGGTAAGGAATGGGTTTATGGTTTTTTTAAGTTTTTGTTCCTGGATTTTAGTATTAACCGTTGTTCCTAGGTCTTTAAGGTTATGCTTTATTGGGTCATTGCCTGCTTAAAGCTTTGTAGCGCTATATCTATTTTGTTTAGGTCGTCCTTTGTTGGTACTCCATTTACGCTTATTGCGTCTATTACCGTGAAGCCTGCCTTCTCGAGCCTCGCCTTTACGTGCTTAAGCACTACGTCGCCCCAGCCATAGTCCGTTATCAGTAATATTGGCTTCCCACCCCTTAACTTCTTTATTAATAGATTGATTACGTAGTCCATTAGTGGGAATGGTTCGGTATCGTATGTGGATATCCCAAGGACTATGCCAAGCGCGTTATTTGCATCCCCAATTAAATCACCAATGCCTGCTCTTTCCTTATCCGTAAACCTGTAACTACTAACGTTAAAGCCCCAGTCACTGAGTACCTGAGTTACGTGGTTCATTATACCATCAACGAAGCCATACATTGAGGAGTACGCAACCACTATTTTCCTATTAACTGGTGTTTTCAATGCAAACTCCCTATACAGATCAATGGCTTTTCTCACGAGGTCTCCCTTGATTACTGCACCATGGGCAGGCGCAATGATTTCAATATCACCTTTCGTTATCGTTAATACTTTATCAAGGTTCTTAATGACATTATCCCTGTAAAAACCAATTATATTCGCGAAGTACTTCCTCATTGAAAATACGTACTCATCGCTTAAGTCCTCAATAAACACCGACTTAGGTATTGTATATGCGCCAAAGACATCACAGGTTAATAAGGTCTTTATCTGTGGTATGTACGTAACCATGGTCTCGGGCCAGTGAAGCCACGGTACGTGGATAAACATTAACTGATAATTCCTCGTGCTTAGTATCTCGCCATCCTTAACAGCCCTAAATCTAGGACTTATTCCATAGAGACTCCTCAGTAATTTATTAGTCATTGGATGACCGATGAAGGTAATGTCCGGGTTCTTCTCATACAAGGCCTTTATTGAGCCGCTGTGGTCTGACTCCATGTGATGAATTACGACGTAATCTAGGTCGCGGATATCAATTACGGAGCTCAGTGCATTGAGAAAATCATTCTCCAAGCCCTTCTTCCATGAATCAAAGAGGATTGTCGCGTCATCATCAACCAATAGATAGGCATTATACGTGACCCCCTCAGGTATCTCCCACAGGGCTTCGAAGTACTTTGTTGTGGTGTCGTCATATCTAATGATCATTAAATCTCTACTTACCTTGTCAATAATGATCCCATGACTTCTTTCCTTACTCATTACATTTACGACACATACTATGCATTTAAATATAGGGGTCTATTCCTCATAAAATAACATTAATATTTCAATTTCAAATGAATTCTTACGCAAATGGCTAATAAAAGGAATGACTTTCTATTTGACTATATTTTATTCTTGGTCATTATCTCTAAATCTTAAATCCAGCCCCTAACCTTCATTGCATTGTATATTCTATCCACGGCCTCTACGTATGCCGCTTCCCTTATCGTTACCTGGCTCGTACCTAGCTTACTCCACCTATTCATCACCCTGTTAAATGTATCAAGCAATATCCTCTCTAGCCTATTCCTCGTCTCCTCCTCATCAGAAGTACCATTGCAGGTCCTCAACCCACTCTAGGTATGACATCACGACACCACCGGCGTTAGCCGCCAGGTCAGGCAATATCCAAACACCCTTTGAGTGCAGTATCTTCTCTGCGTCAGCCGTAGTTGGGCCGTTTGCGCCCTCAACTATTAACTTAGCCTTTATGTTGTTAGCATTGCCCTTATGTATGACGTTCTCTAAGGCGGCGGGTACGAGAATGTCCACTGGCAGTTCTAAAACCTCATCATTGGTTATCTTCCTGGTTCCTGGAGATTCATAGTTCATTACTGTGCCTGTCTTATCCTTAATCGCCTTAACGTCTGCTAGTTTAAGCCCATTCGGGTTATAGACGCCGCCCTTACTGTCCGTTACCGCAACGACCTTAGCACCCATCTTCTCCAGCCAATACGCACCCCAATAACCAACGTTACCAAATCCCTGAACAGCCACGGTCTTACCCTCAATGCCACCCCACAACTTCTTAGCCGCCTCCCTGGCCCAAACAGCTACACCAAAGCCTGTTGAGTATTCCCTAACTGGGTTGCCCCATAATACCACCGGCTTTGCCGTGAATACTCCAGGCACGTTATGGCCTGCAATCTTGCTGTACTCATCAACCATCCAAGCCATTATCTGTGGGTCGGTGCCAACGTCGGGCGCTGGTATATCCACCTCGGGACCTATGAAGGGTGCTAATGCCCTTGCATAGCCCCTGCTTAACTCCTCAAGCTCCCTTTTGCTTAACTTCTTGTAATCAACGGCAACCGCGCCCTTACCTCCACCGTATGGTAGGCCATTTAGTGCGTTCTTGAAGGTCATTACCGTGGCCAGCGCTATGTCCTCCTCAAGCGTGACCTCTGGGTGGAACCTTATCCCACCCTTGTAGGTCCTAGGGCGTTGTTGTGCTGTACCCTGTAACCCGTGAATACCTGGATTTTTCCATTGTCCATCCTAACGGGTATGTTAACAGTTATTATCCTCTGAGGCCTACTTAGGATTTCATAGACCTCCTGTGGGTATCCACCCAGCTCTATAGCTCTCTTTAGTGTTTGTAACACACTTTCTAGGAATGTAGTCCCCCTTAGTGACATCGAGACTATGTAAATGATGGGTTATTAAACCTTTCTCTATTGGCTTATGTAATACGAATGCACCATGGCACTAAGGTCAAAAGTTAGCATTTAAAATTATTAATCAACGCCTTACTAGGGACTCAATGAGCGAGAAGGCGCTTAATAGGCTTATGACTAAGCTAACCAAGGAGAATCTGTGGATTTACGTAGTTAAGCTGCTAATGGAGAGGCCCATGTATGGTTATGAAATAGCTAAGGAAATAAGGGAACGCTTCAACATTAACATAACAAACGTTGGGGTCTACGTAGTGCTTTATAAAATGGAGAGGGACGGCTTAGTAGAGACGTTCGTGAGTAATGGATCTAAGATGTATAGCTAAGGCCGGAGACCGTGGGGCTTTGGTTAAGGGCTAGGGATTTCATATCCTCAATCCTTAGGCAGGTATTTGGTTGTGGTGTTGATTGTGGTGCTGGGAAGGCTTAAGGATAAGGTGGAGAGGATTGGTAGGAGAATCCTTGAGAGAGGCCTTGTTAGGGTAATGCCTAGAAACCCCAATGCATTGACAATATCGTCCTTAATCATGGCACTACCAACACCCTACTTAATGTGGCTGCATCATACTGGGCCTACGTACTGACATTTACACTGCTAATAATTGCGAGCGCCTTTGACATGCTTGATGGATTAATAGCGAGGTATTGGGGGAGGGCTTCTAGGCTTGGTGCTTTCCTGGACTCCACACTGGATAGGTATGTTGATTTCATAGCGCTAATTGATCTATGGATAGTCAGCGATATGAATTTGCTAGGCATAGCCTCGTTATTACTTGCCATACTGGGTTCATTAATGACGAGTTATACCAGGGCTAGGGCTGAGGCGCTCGGCGTTAGGATGATCGGTGTTGGACTCCTCGAGAGGGAGGAGAGGCTCATCCTCATTCTTCTTATTCTCCTAATATTCATTGTCACGGGCATAGACGCGGTGGCGCTGTACGGCTTACTCCTCCTTGCGCTATTAACGAATGCCACAGCCATAGAGAGAATAATTACTGTGGTTAGGTCCCTGGGTTCTTCGTGATGATTGAATGCGGATTAATTATCTAGCGGTAGGGAAAAGTTAAGCTTTATTAATTAATCCTCAGACACAGTAATTGTGGGGTATGCCTGAGGAGGGTGAGAACGTGGTTATTTACATAGAGAATGAGAACATAGCCAATAAGGAGATTGTTAAGTCAAGTCTCACAGATACCGTGAAGAATTATGTAAAGAAGCTATTAGATAAGTGGAATCCCGAGGAGTCCGACTTCATAGTCCTTAAGGTACCTCAGACCGTGAGCCTAGATCTACCATTGAGTAAGGAGCTCTATAGGAAGGTTGAGAAGTACGGCGTTAAGAGTTGGTAATAAGGCTGAGGTTGAGATACGACTTACGAAATAATATATAGCAATAGGTGGATGGGTGAGGATATGGAGGCTGATAGGTTCGTAGTAATAATGCCGTACATAAACGATGACGTAATAAACCAGGTAGTAAATAACATATTATCATCACTGGCACCTGAGGGTGAGGGAGAAGGTGAGGAATTCCTCGAGGAGTAGTTTCACCTACGTAAATCTATCACGAATAATTATCTATTATTGATGAACCCATTATACTCTCAAACTCTATCCCAAAGGCATCAAGAACCTGCTCCAACGACGTCCTTAAGTACTCAATGTACTTATTAGGATCTACCTCGTCAATCCTAGCCAATTGTATTGGCTTAACCCCCTCCTTACCCGTGGTCTTAACGTAAATTATTATATCGCCAGGTCTCACGTTATAACCAAGGTTCTTCAACTGCAATGCAGCCTTAACATGCTGTGGTGTGTTCTTTGTGTATGACTCAAGGGGCTTGGTTAATGCCGTCCTTATTGCCAACTTATTGAGTGGTATCTCCTTCCTCTGCAACTTCCTGTAGTAGTCCCTAACCTTGTCCCTAACCTCCTCAATAACTTTACCGACATCCTCAAGTCCCTGGATATCCGAGAGAAGCCCCACGACTTCGTTAAACGCCTCCTTTGCGAAGTCAGGGGTATTCCTCTTCTTACCAACTAATCCCTTTATATCCAACTCACCATTCTGTAGTATGCCAACGTAGTTCTTCTTCCTACCGCTCATGGCGACCAACTTATAGACCTTATCAAGCTCGATCTCTATACCAAACTCCTTATCTACCCACTCAATCAATTCCCTGAGCCTATCCTCATCCGGATTCCATATGAATAGACTATCGGTATCGCCATAAATAGGCACTAACCCAAGTTCCAGCGCCTTCAACACTGTCTTGGATAATACGTACCTAGCCAGTGCCGTCGTTAACTCGGCGGCGGGTGGGCAATATAGCTGGAATACCTCGGCTCCCAATACGCCGTATGATGCATTAATGAAGACCTTAAGTGCGCTCTGTACTACGTTATAGTAGCTCCTCAATAACTCGCTCTGCGCGGTCTTGGCCAGCTTCTTATATACGTAGGCTCTCAAGTCCCTGAGCAGGCCGACTATTAATGCCGTTAGTCCTCTTCTATCATTACACACCCAATGGGGTAGTTCCGGTATTGGCTTATTGCCTTGCTCCTTCTCGCTTGGGCACTTAACGGTCTCATAGGATATGTTCCAACGCTTAATAACTGATGGGTACATGCTTGCGAAGTCGAGTACGTATACGTTCGGGAATATGCCGGGCATTGGTTCCAGGACTATGGCGCCTGCGTACTTCTTACCCTTAATAATAGCCTTAGTGGCTACGTCACCCTTAACCTTAACAATATCCTCCTTCTCAGGTATTAACCAACCCCTCCTCCTATGTTCGTAATACAGCATGTTCCTAATCCAAGCCGATATCTGGCTCCTGACCAGGTCATCTGGCGGTGTCTTGGATATCCTGGACATAAGTATTATTAGTCTCAGTACTAGGTTATTGTCGTAAGTCGTCAGGTAAAGCCCTAGGAATGCGTCCCTAAAGTTATAATTAATTAACTCAACATAGCTCATCTGTGATACGGGCTTGTCTCTACTCAGCTTTGACATGCCTATTATTGCGTGGGCTATGGTGTCCAATGTCCTATCCATACCCCTGTACTTACCGCCAAAGGCATAAACCTCGATAGCCTGATGTTGAAGAACTTATACAGGTCTAGGTGGATCCCAAGGGCTATGGATGCCTCATTCCTCCTCAGCGTTATTGGTATCTCCTCCTTCCTAAAACCAAGTTTCAAAGCCCTATGGTATATGTAGGGTAGGTCGAAATTATCACCATTAAATGTAATTAATATTGGGTATTGCAGGATTATCGAGAATAATTCCTTAAGCATTTCATACTCACTATCGAAGAACTCCACCTCGACATCATCATACATGAGATTCTCAAGGTCCTCGGGCCTCAACTCCATACCTGGTCTCCTGAGAACCAGGACTTTCCTCAGCCATCACTACCTGCGAGCCCTATGGATATGATTTCGTAATTAGCCTCCTTAGGGTTTGGCACCCTATTTTCCTGCGGCGTAAATACCTCTATGTCGAGGGATAGCCTCTTAATGTTTGGCACAGGGGCTTGAAATAGAGGTATCCACCTCCTCGCCTCCTCAAGGAAGTCTCCGTCATTTGCGTATAGCTTATTTATGAATTCCTCAATCTCGGCAGGTACCTCAATGGGCACCTGCACCAGTTTTCCATCCTCAACCCTATAGAACATGCCGGGTATGATTTCATTATCGTATATGTAGCATAGGTGATACCTTATCCTAGACTCCCATGTTTTTGGGAGTAACTCCCTTATTGAGTCGGCCTTGCTCCAATACTTAATGGGTCCTTGGCATTTATTTTTGTAAGTACCACCTTCCTATCACTTAATGGGTCATATTTCTCAACAGCCTCTATGTGACTGAAACCCGGGTGTAGGATCACCTTCGTGAACTTGGTGATTAGCTCCTCAGGCCTAACATTAGTCAGTAGGTAAGGTCTATGCCCAGTATTGTCATACCAAAAATAAACCCTGTCATTAACAGGATCGTAAAGCTTAACGAGGGCCTTACCAGCCTCCCATCGTAAGTCACGGTCAGCACTATTGACGGTGGCGTGTTTTGAGGGGTCTCAGCCTTATGGATATTTCCTCCTCTTCCTCCTCCTCACGTTCCTCAAACTCCTCCTCTTCAAGCTCTTCTTCCTCTTCCTCATCCTCCTCCCTATACTCCCTGCTTCTCATTTCTCAGCAATATAGCTATAATAACTAACTTATTAAGCCGCTGCTCCACTGCCTTAGGTACTACGGCCTTCATACGTATTTGTGAGTAGAATTATTAAGTGGGGCATGTTGACTAATCGAGCAATGGGCAGGTACCTAGCGATGTTGTTTGGCCCACGATACTCCTAGTCGCCATAGTGATCCCTGTATTCATTACCTATGAACCATACATATTAACGAACACGCACTATGACATTTCATCATCAATAATACAAACACTAAGTAATGCCGTGAGGAGCCCAATAAACGCCCTATCAACATACCTCCTCGGAGACCTTGCCCCATACCTATACGTAGTAATTGCGGTTTTACTAATTCTCAATAGACGGAGAATTCATGAATTACGTAATGAACTAGGTCTATCATGGAAACCCCTATTTGGTAGGTTGACGATACCGATAATCATCATATTAGCGCTTATATGGTTCCTCATAAGTGGCTTAATACCGCTCATGTTTTTTTATACCCCAGGTTTCATTAACGAATATCCTTCTTATGACATACACGCTGTACCCAATAGCCATCAGTGAAGAAATGGTGTTTAGGGGGTTCATGCTTGGTAGATTATTACCTAGGAATGGCTCCGTCAATGTAATCACGCAATGCCTGCTGTGATGATAGACGCCATTTACTTCACAATAGCGCACGTACCCGTTTACCTGGCGGTTTACGGCGTGAATAACCTGACCCCATTAATTTATACTCTTGGTTACATACTCGTTTATGGGGTAATTTCAGGCCTTATATTCATATCGACAAGGAATGTAGTACCTGACATAATTATTCACTGGATTAATGATTATTTGTCTATAATTACCGTGATTTACCTAGCGCATTAATAATGGTGCTACATAATGTATTGGAGATTTTGATTGCGGCCTCTTTATAATCCTCAAGATCTATTAATTCCTCCGGTTTAGAGGACATGGGTAGTGATTCTAAGGCTGCGAATGATACTCCTAGCCTGCCAATTCTTCTCCCGAAGTTCTTGAGCATTCGATTTTCATGAGGTCCGTCGTAGGCATTATTGAGTATTGCGAGGATTGGTTTCTTACCATATTTGATAAGTAAATCAATGTAGGACCCAAGTCTAAGTAATGCGCCCTCAACACCGTCGAGATTCGCAGAGGCAATCAGCACCACGTCAGTGTTTACATACCTTATGAAGTCCAGGGTTGATGAAAAGCCACGCCTATACCTCCTGGATGAACCGGTCAAGAGTCCCATGACGCCCTCAACCACCAATACGTCTAACCCAAGATTCCTGATGCCGCTTATTACCTTCCGCCAATTGACCCAACCAAGTGATCTACTTCCCCACCTCAGTCTTATGCTCATCCAGGGCTTAAACGGCTTATTAAGGATGTAAAGGCTTGGATGCAGATCCCTAATATCGCCAGCTAATTTAGCAACACCTACGTAGTAACCAGCCCTATTAAGACAGTACGCCAATGCACTCGTTATCAGCGTCTTACCTTCGCCTGTCATGGTTGATGCGACGGTAATGATCCTAGTCACCCCAGGACCCTCCTCTCCCCTACTCACCCATTCATTCTCACGGTAACTCTCGTAGTAATTCTTAATTTCAGCCTCATTATTAATCCCAATTTCATGAAGTATATTCCTCATTATTGGAGACCCTAACCCAAGTATCCCGTGAACCATCGTACCAAACACCCTATACTTCCGTGATACAACCAGCGTAGGTGCATTAATCTCCTCATTTCTATAATTATACCTTGGTATACGCGATACCCCCACAACCTTAACGTCATCAGACAGTATGTTCATCCTGCCATACGTATGCGCCTGCCAACCAATTAATTCAGTGCCCACGAGATTTCTCGTTGCCCAGGTCTCGTCAATTACCCTAACCCTCACAGGCCCTGTAACGATTAGTGGCTCAAAAACTATGTCTAGAATGCCAAGCCCCCTGGAATAACCAGGTAATCCCTTAACGTTTAGGTTCACCGCCCTTGACAATAATTGAGCACCTGAGCAAACACCAACGACAAAACCACCCCTCTCAACATACTCCCAAACCTCCTTCTCAATCCAACCATAGCGTTGTAATACCTGGGACTCCACTAAGGTTCCAGGAGGTAGTATTAATAAGTCAAGATCCCTTATCATGCCTGGCTCGCTAATGCGTACATTAAATGGTAACTCCTCGTAATAGGGCATTGCGCCCCTGACGTTTAATACACCAATCTTAATCATAATCAGTCACCATATTAATAACTACGAGAGTACCACTGCGTCAATACCGTTATTCACTAGTGCCGATACAGTGTCTGCATTATCATCGAAATGCACCAATATTTCATACCTTCTTAATAGGTTTTTAATCATCCATAACTTATAAACGTAGTCAGGTTCGGTATTATTGTCAGGTCTCATGAATAGCCCCTCAAACTCGCTTATCCCGAAATTCCTTAATTGATTCATCGTGCATTCCCTCATGGATTCCCTCCTGCCAGTGACAATTATTATGCCAAAACCCCTACTCCTTAATAACTTAAGGAGATCTATATTCCTAGGCTTGGGTCTGTCCATAAATAGCTTATTGCAGTCGAGGAAGCAATCCCAATCAACTCCACCATCATACTTAAGGCATAGTCTCAATCTATTTTCTGAGTTAACCAAGACTCCGTCTATGTCGAAGGATACGTACTTAATATTAACCACCCACTACTCATTGAATGCCATATCTAGGCATTCAATGCCGTTACAACTTATATAGTTAATGCCCACCATCTTAGGTAAGTAATACATTTGCTTAACGGATTCGGTGGCGACTGTATTAACCCCAACACTCTTGAGAAACGGTGATACGACAGGGCACGTGGTCAATACCAGGTGTATATTGGAGTCCCTAAGCATATTAATAATGCTTTGATTTAATGAATTAATTACAAAGGGTGTCGTAGCTATGTAAATGGGCTTCTTAGCTCTTTTAAATCCCCTGCCCCTTACGTAATTAATGACCGTCATTATCTCATCAACGCCATAATGAGGGCACCCAAGAAATACCGCGTCAAAATCCTGCCCCTTAACCCCCGTATTCCTAATTATGTCGTTTATATCTATGTCAATCTCCTCCGGCTTGTCTATCATCGAGAAATACTCCCTATAATTTGGTGTTAATCCATCAATAACCATGAACGCGTGGGGTGAGTATGTTGCATAACTAGCCAGTAATTGCTTAATTACCGCATTTCCATTAAACCTAGCCACCAAGTATGGCTTACCGTCACCAACCTCCTCGGCAATCTTCCTCCCCAGGAGCCCCGCGATTAATGGGTTATTAATTACCTGCCTCCATTAATTCTAACTACGTGCGTCGGTACCCTGCCATTAAGCGTGTAAAGCCCGTACCTAGGAACCCTACCAACCAACGCTGATAAGACTACGAAGGGCCCTGGTAACTTCTCGGTCCATGCATCATGAACGGCATTTATATAAGCGACGGCATTTGACTCAGCCCACGCATGGTAAGTCCTCGGTCTAATTCGTAAATACTCATATGGGGTACACGTGAGCCATAGACTGGCGCCCATACTCCTCAACGCATTTATTATTCTCCATTGCCTACTGATGAATTCCCTATCCATCCCCCAATCATTGAGTACATCAATGCCCACGGGATTGACCGTGGTAAACACGCGAAACTTGACATTAGACTTGGCCAGATCCTCTAGGTATTCAAGGCCAGGATCGCCTATTGTTAGGTAGGAGGCGCCAGCGATATGCGCGGTCTCTATCTCAATTAGCTTATCGGCCTTTAATACATCGCCAACCCTAACTATTACTTGCATTGCCCTTGCTATGGCATCCCCATAATCGCCACGAAGCATGGCCTCTTCATACCTATTAAGGTACATTCGGCACCTTGGTATTTGCGGAGAAAATAAATCTTATTAAATTAATTATGTTACACGAACTCGGTAATGCCCAATAATAAAATTGACCTATTTAGGAATGTATCGGCATTATTTACTGATTATGATGGGACGATAGCGCCAATAAACGTTGCTAGAAGCCTGAGTAAGCCTCCGGAACCCATTTATGAGAAATTGAATGAAATAGGCAAGTACATACCAATAGCCGTGGTAAGCACGAAGGACTGCGACTTCTTAATACCGAGGACAGGCTTTGCCAGGGCATGGTCATGCACAAACGGCCTTGAGATAAGGGTCGGCGGTAATCGCCATATACATGAGGATTTACCCAAGTGGCAGGATAGATTTATGTACCTAATCAGCACCATAAAGAGCATTGATGAATTCAGGGATGTATATCTGGAGATTAAGCATGTTGGTGATTTAATCGGTGGATTAGGGATTGACTGGAGAACTAGGGGTTCAATAAATGCGGAGGCTTTAAATCGTATTATTAAGATTGCTTACGAATTAGGGTTTAAGGTCATTAGATATAGGGGTCATCCATTCATAGACGTATACCCAGGTATTCAGGTTGATAAGGGCTATGCGGTTATGAGACTCAGGGAGCTTATGGGCGTAAAGGGACCGATAATGTACATGGGCGATTCAGAGAATGACATCCCCGCAATGAGGGTTGTCGAGTATCCCATTGGTATTAGGCATAGGTATAATGAGGGTCTTGACCTACCGGTGTTACTATGGGTTGATGAAAATGAACTACCCACATTCCTGGAGAACCTACTATCAATTTTAAAGTCCAAGGTTCATTAACTTTCGCAGCCTAATCAACCGGCTCAATCGCCGTAACTTAACCTCATAGTTAATGCTCACTTTTAAATCAATTCTAAGAGAGTTAATGACCCTAGACTCGGTAATACTCTCTACATTCATAGGCTTCTTGAGTGCGTGATTAGATGTAATAAAAACCTTTCTCTATAGTAATCAATAAACCCATAGAAATGGTTTAGGCATATAGAGTGCAAGGCCCTCGAGACCCACCCTCTCGCTGGGTTTCATCAAATGCCTATACTCACTAGCCCTTGGATTTGCCAAGAACCACCTATTCCTTGGTGTGATGATCCTTGGTAATTTACCCTGAAAACCGCACCGCTTACACCTCAATAGGCCTGACCTACCCATGGACTCCATGGGCCCGCCGCACATGGGACACCTTGGTTCCTCACCTCAACATACCTATCGTGAAGAACCCTAATCCCCTCAACATAGAGACTAAGATCACCATTCGGCTTAACACCACCCCACACCTGGGCGAGGCATCCATCGCAATTCATCAATTCCCTAGAAATCCCCAAGTGCCTATATGCCAATGCCTTTCTACCGTTATCTAACGTAATGAGTGCATGACCTTTATCATCAAATGCCACATTCGTAATAACACCCGTGATGTCGGCATTCCTATACGGTATGAACTCACCCACATGCGATCTATGTTCCTCAGTTCCCTGGTTCGTTAAGTAGATAATCCAGCCAATGGCATTGTACTTATTGGCCAGGTAATTGCCCATGGTAAGTACGTGATGAGGTGAGTCACCTCTAATGCCAAAAAGTACTGGATCAGGGCCGTGAGGCTCAATAAGCACCTGATCATTATACAGGTTTAGAAATGTGAACGGCCTTGTTGCCTCGTCCCAAGCCTTCACATCGTTAATATCGATGGCTGGTCTCTCCTCATCCTCAGGTCTGTACGCAATGAATTCATACGTGGCGTCAACAGGTACAAAGCCTAAAGATGCCAATGCCCCAATGACGCCCCTACCACCCACGAGTCTGGCATTGACTTTATCGGCAACCCTATGTGCGAGGTCTAGCGTAACCACATCCCTAACACTCTTTCTATAAAACCAAATTAGCCTCTCGTTAATATTCAATAAATCATTCACCACCATATACGCAATTCCAGGGCTTGTCTTACCAACCTCTTAACCATTTGATCAATTAATGAATACATTAACTCAACATAATTCACTGCATCACTCTCGGACTCAATTCGAATTATTATTGATAGGGATGCATTACCCCTTGTCTTAAACGGTACGTAGGGGTTCAACCTCGTTAAACGTGGTAATCCAACAATATTATTAGTTAATCCGTCCTTAATTAGGTATTTTACGAATAAGTACATGACGTACGTAGTGCAACCACCACCCTCCCAATCAGTATCATCAATGCCAATCATTAAATACGGCATTTATGCAGTAAAGCCTATGGGAATAATATAATTCCTTCCTCATAACGGCCTGTCAAAATTATCTTAATTTGGGCGATGAAAGCCTTTTAAATTAAATTACAATTAGTATCAATCAATTATGGTTGAGAGCGAGGAGCCTGAGAAGGAGGAACGCGAGGAGGGCGAGGAAGAGGAGACCGAAGGCGTTGAGTCGGAGGAAACCGCTGAAGAGACTACGGAGGAAGCAGAGGAGACTGGTGGGGGCGAGGAGGGTGTTGAGGAGGGTGAAGGTGGTGTTGTTGAGACTGAGGAGTATTACAGGATAATGTTCCCGAAGGGTAAGGAGTTTAGGTACGTATTCACTGCCTTAGCCAATCTGCTCCAGGAGTCAAATCTCGTGATTGATTCTGAGGGCATTAAGATGAAGTCAATAGACCCAAGTAAGGTTTCCCTGGTAATACTGAACATACCCGGTTCAAGCCTTGAGGAGTACACGGTGACGAAGGAATTGAAGGTTGGGATAAGCTTTGACCTTGTTAAGAAGATCTTGAAGAGGGTTAAGGCTAGGGAGAAGGTTGAGCTTGGTGTTGATACTGCCAAGAATAGGTTCTTCATAACGATATACACAAAGAAAGGTAGGGAGGGAGGCTTTTACAGGAAGTTTGGTCTTCCAATAATTAATATAGCCGAGGAGGAGGTCCCCGAGCCTAAGCTTGAGTATCCGGTCAGGATTAGGATGGATATGGACGTGTTCGTCGACGTACTAAGCGCGGCAAGTGAGGTCTCCGACTCCGTTAAATTCATGGCTAAGGAAGACTCCTTCTCCATATTAGCCGAGGGCGAGGGTGGTAAAGCAATTGAAACAACGTACTCCAGCAGTGATGAGGTTTTCTATGAGTATTCCGTGCAGGGCTCTCATGATTCTACATACTCCGTTGAATTGCTGCTCGATTTCATAAAACCAATGAAGCAGATCAGCGAGACCGTGACAATAGAGTTCGATAATAATAAGCCGTTAAAATTAACTATGGACTTCGCGATAGGGTCTATTCAATTCTACTTAGCTCCCAGGGTAGCGTAACTTGCCTTAAAAATCGAAATATTTACCTTAACTGCTATATGCTATATTTAATTGATAGGTAATCATGAGGAGGCACTATTGTTGGTATTAATTGAGAGAGGTTAGCATCAAGTGATAAGCCTTTGATGGAGCCATCCCTTGGTTTGAAGTCCATGTTAAAATCAATCACGTGCTCACTCCAATTACCTATGAATACCAATCCATGACCATCCAGGGACTCAATCCTCGTCATTATATGCGTAGGCATTATTGACCTAACCTCATAGTCATTATTGATGGTTACCCTGCCACCATTAATATTAATATTTAAATCACTAATTGCGTATACACGGTTTAAACTCATTATAAGTATTATGAAGTGCTCATTAATGTACATAAGAATCCAATTAAGATAGGGTATAATCTTAACATCCATGGTTATGTGAGACGGCCACGCTACGGGATTAAACAATGATAGGAAGGTTAGGTACTTAAGTTCCTCATTCGTTGAGAGCAGTAATTTATCAAATGCTTTAAGGCTCATTAGGGGCATGTTGTATCTATTGAGTGCAATGGTTAATTTGGAGAGGTCCTCTGGACTTAACTCACTCATTCTCCTATAATAATCATATAGTATATTCACAGCCCTGTTATACTCATACAGCCTATTCGCCAGGCATATTAATTCATCGACACAGCTCCTCCTCAACTCATTTCTAACCCTCATGATCTCGCTCTTCAAGCTCGCAATTAACTTAACGCTCTTTTCCCACCGCAGCCCTCTATACGCGTCTAGGTATTTCACCATTAACTCATCATTACTGCAATACTCAACCTTGGCATTGATTAATTCGTAAGCATTCCACAGCCATAATGCATAGTCACACCTAGGCCTTAAGTAAGTGCCTGTCCCAAGCCTTAATGTGTAGTCCTCCCTCGATGTGAATATTGACACGTACATTTTACCTCAATTACTTCAATATCGATAGGGTGGTACGTACTTATTATGCTCTATTATTGATCCTGGGTATATCACGGAATTGGCGCCAACCCTTGCCTTAGGCCCGACAATGGCGCCCAACTTAGCTACCTGCTTACCCTTAATAATGACCGGTGATAGGTGAGAAACCTCAACGCCACTCGGTAATACGTTTAGGGTGATAACGCCAGGCTCTATTGTGCTCTCATCGCCAATTATAGAACTGCCTATGAATGAGCCCCTACCCACGGTGGCTTTATACCCTATAAGTGACTCCGTTATTTCAGCATCAGCGCCCACCACGGATTCCTCCTCAAGTGACGTGTTATTTCTAATTAATGCGTTATTACCTACGTAGGCATTCCTACCCACGTACACGGGCCCCCTAATTATTGCGCCATGGTCTATCCTAGCACCCTCATCCACCACCACAGGCCCCTCTATGACAGCTCTTGGCGAGACATCAGAATCCTTACTAACCCTAGCTTCCCTTAAGTCGCTCATTAAGTACCTTATGGCACTTAGTAGGTCCCAGGGATAACTAACATCAACGAACCACCCACTCCAGAGGGCTAGGTTTATATTGCCCTTAAATTGCCTTAGGGCATCATTAATATTACCATTGAGGTCCTGTAACGAGACTAAAAACTCCTTCTCAGCAATTAGTATGCCAGTCCATGCATAGCCCGATTTATGCTCACTCACCTTATTAATTGCTATTACGTCATTTACCTGGACCTCGAAGTAACCCTGCAGATCCGATAATGGTGTCATTAATACGGTTACAGGCTTACCCGAGTTCACGTGACTATTTAACGCAAGTCATAAGCCTCCTGGGGTAGCACAACATCGCCAAACGATATTATCGTCGTGCCCTTACCAGCGACCTCATTAACCATCTTTAACGCACTATCAATATCATCACCCCTCTGCCCAACGTTCTATCGAAACATTATTGAAGTATCGACCAACCTCATTACCCACCTTAGTCGGGTCCCTGGAGATTATGTAAATAGTCCTTAACCCTAGATGAACGAGGTTATTCGTTGGATAATAAATGAGTGGTTTACCTAGTAACCTAATGAGTGGCTTATCGAGATAGGGCGTTAATGGTTCCATGTTGGTTCCTCTACCGCCACCAAGTATTACTCCGAGGACCTCCCTATGATGCATCATACCGCTCACTCCACGGTCACTGTCTTCGCCAAATTCCTTGGCTTATCTGGGTCATAACCACGTGCAACTGCCGTGTAATAGGCAAGTAGTTGCATTGGCACTATGTATATTATTGGGGCGATCCTATAATCAATGTTTGGCAATTCAAACGTTACACTCAGTAATTCCTTAAACTTACCAACGTATTTCTCGGGAACAAACCCTATGGTATATGCATCCCTAGCCTTCATCTCCATGACATTACCAAGTAACGCATCTACATTGTCATCGTCAAGTATTGAGAATACGACGGGATAGCCCTCCTCAACGAGCGCTATTGGTCCATGCTTACTCTCACCTGCTGGGTATGCCTCGGCATGTATGTACGCTATTTCCTTTAGCTTCAGGGCACCCTCCATACTCAGCGGGACCCCAATACCCCTACCTAGGTAGTAAGCGTTGTTTTTGGTCTTCATATACTCACTTAATGCCTTAACCCTGCCTTCGGTCCTAGTTATGACGTTCTGAAGTAAACCCGGCACCTTATTGAGTGAGTCCATTAAATTCCTATATTCACCCTGGTCTAATTTACCCATGCAATGCCGGTCCTTAGAGCGAGTATTGTAAGGATGACTAATTGTGTGGTGAAGGTCTTCGTAGCCGCAACACCGATTTCGGGACCTGCCCTCGTATAAAGTACGTAATTTGACTCCCTGGGTATTGCACTATCAATAACATTTGAAATAGCAACTACCCTGGCACCCCTCTCCTTAAAGGCTCTCACGGCGACCAGGGTATCAATAGTCTCGCCTGACTGGCTAATGGCTATTACGGTGTCATCCTCATTAACCGCATTAACGTATTTCTTATACTCAGAGGATATTACTGCGTGTGTGTCAAGACCAAGCATTATCGTGAATAGATAGTCACCAACAAGACCCGCGTGGTACGATGTACCGGCACCAATTATCAACACCTTCCTTGAGTTTAGAAGGAGATTAACCACGTTATCAAACTCTCTCTCGTTAATCCCCGCCAGTGTTGAGCTTATGGCGAAGGGTTGTTCGTGAATTTCCTTAAGCATGAAGTGCGGATAGCCCTCCTTACTCGCCATTTCAGGGGTCCAACTAATGAGCCTAATCCTCTCCTCAACATTAACGGGAACACCATCCTTCTCAATATAGACCTTGCCTGGCTCAATATACCCATACTCGCCATCCCTAAGTACTATCACCATATTCGTAAACTCGAGGAAGGCTGGTATATCGCTGGCGACGAAATTAGCGCCATTACCAATACCAATGACCAACGGTGAGGTGTTCCTAGCGAAGTAAAGCCTGTTGGGTTCCTGGGATATGGCAACTACGAATGCGTAGGCACCCCTCAATCTCGATAATGCAGCCTTAAACGCATCAAAGGGCTTGTAACCAAGTTTTAGATATTCCTCGATTAGGTGGGCAACAACCTCGGTATCTGTCTCGCTCTTAAACACGTGACCCCTCTTAATGAGTTCCTCCTTGAGTTCTAGGAAATTCGAGATTATGCCATTATGTACAACGGCGACATTACCACTACAATCAGTATGTGGATGCGCGTTCTCATCGCTTGGTTTTCCATGGGTAGCCCATCTAGTGTGTCCGATGGCTGTTGTGCCATTAACCTCATCAAAGTTTAACCTTGCACTAACCTCTGCGATCTTACCCTTACCCTTCCTAACCTCTATGTAATTACCCCTAATAACCGCAATACCAACCGAGTCATAACCCTATACTCAAGTCTCTCAAGGCACCTCCTAACTACCTTACCAATAGGCTCCCTAAAGTTATTTGGCAACGACGTAATGCCAATAATCCCGCACATAACCTAAGCACTTAATCCTAAATAAAGTAGTTAGAATTAATAAATATTTAGTCTCAAGAGATAAGCCCTAATTCAATCTCAAGTACTGTCAATAATCTACATAGTATTGACGATGTATCCATGACGTATCTACCGATTTTCAAAACATCATCAGCAAGTTCATAAGTACGTTCCTCAAACGGGCCCCTGGGAAATGCGCCAACCATAATCAAGGGCCTCCTAAAATTTATCACGTAATCGATGAATGACTTTAAAGATATTTCTTTACCCCTCACATCATCAAGGAGTATTTTACGGTCAGGCAACTCCGTGTTTAGTACGTAATTAATACCATCAACGAACCTCATCAATGGCTTACCAACAGGTGGTACCCTACCCACCATAAATAATTGGCTCATTAACCCAATGAAATTGTCGTAATTGCGTGGTGGGTGTATCTCAGGGTCAACATCGATTACCAAGTCATTTATTGTATGTATGTACGTTTTAATTAGGTTATTCCTTGCAAGTAAGCTACCCTGAATTAGGAGGAGTGCTTGGTGAAGTATGTCAGGTCTTCCTCGCTTCTCTGCATTGGGTAATTTAATCATGGCCCTATGATGCCTGGCCCTATCGAGGATTAGGTATCTTGGATTTACCCCTCTTTTCCTTGCGTCCTTAATTATTATGGGGTCGCTTAATAATTCCTTGGGTATGGTCTCGAGCGACGTCTCGGTTAGTAATAGTATTATCTTATCCACAGCAGTGAGTTAGAGTGGCATTAATTTAAGAATTGATCAACATTTATACTCTGTAAATTGAAGATTGTGGTACACTCATCATACATGCACTTTATGATTCCATGGAATTTCCTAGATATTGCTAATATCCTGTGATTATCAGGGGTTGTATACGCTATCAAGGTCTTAGCACCCCTTCTCTTCAAATCATTTATTGCATATGCGACAAGTCTTGTGCCAATGCCCCTACCTTGGTAATTATCCTTAACGACAATAGCCATTTCGTAACAGCCATCGCTTAGATAAACAGCCTCTAAAACACCAACTAATTCATCGCCAAGAAAGGTGCCATAAATGATATTACGTGGATCAGAGAAAACAGATTTCACGTACCTCTCAAAGTCCTTAAAGAAACCCCTAAACCTATAGTAAATACTCTCGTTACTTAATGAGTTATATAAATCAAGAACCCTTTTCATATCATCACTCCTTAACTCCCTAAATTCAAGCTTAATTAATGACTTCACGACACTCATACTCGATCATTATCCATCACTATTCAATATTTTAAATTTCTTTCTCTTCAAGTGTAAAACATGCCTAGTAGAAGTATCATATACAAAGAAATGACGATAAACTCATATGAACATTATTGTATAGAATAGAATTGAATACTTAGAATGCTCATAATGGGTTAACACATTAAATATAAATCATTATTATGATTGCAACACTTAAATAAAAATTAATTAAGTCACGTTAAAGTTTTTCCTTTATTTACTACCACCTCCACCTCCGCCACCACCGCCAGGCGCTGCCTTACCCTTTGTTACGCCTACTGTTAGGCCCAATCTACCCGTTGTCCTGGTCCTTTGTCCCCTAACCTTAAGCCCCAGGTTATGCCTAATGCCCTTCCAACTCCTTAATTTCTTCATTAAGTCAATATCCTTCTTAGCCGCAAGTACTAAATCCGCACCCAGTAGGTGAATGTTTCGGCCTGTCTCCGGGTCCTTAGCCTATTCACGAACCAACCAGGTGCGAACTGGTTCAGGTTTCTCACGGCCCAATCAAGCTTCCTAACGGTCTCATCATCAAGCTGACCCAGTCTAATTGATGGGTTTATCCCCAAATACCTACATATTGCGTATGCCGTTGATATTCCAATACCCCTAATTTTAGTTAGGGCATAAGCCACTGGCTTATATCCATCCAGGTCAGTATCACCAATCCTCACTATCTGCCTAACCTCCTGGGACATTCGGCTCTAATGCACCTATGGGTATTTAAATTTTAATTTATAAGATGACCTCACCCTCCCTATATATTGGTTCCATTATTTCCCTATACGGACCTATCTTCGTGCTCTTTGCTATGAATACGGAGTCCTTTATATAAACACCATCACCAATCACAGACCCATCCTCAACCCTAGCCCACTTACCAATGTACGTATTACTCCCAATAATACTCCCCGATATGTAAACCCCATCGCATAACGAAGATCCCTCAAAGATGAGCGAGTTTATTATCTTAACAGTACTTCCAATCTTAGTATTCCTGTGTATTATAACGTTTGGGCCTATCTCGGTATTACTTCCGATGGTGACGTTAGGTCCTAAGTAAACGGGGGGTTGTACTGTGACCGTTGATGGCAAGTCAATATTTATGCAGCCATTATTAGTATTTCCGCACCTGCTTGCTAAGACGCTGAAGTTCGCCTTCATGTAGTCCTCGGGCGTTCCAATATCAAACCATAGGCCATTGTGTATATATCCATAAACCTCACCCATCCTTAGAAGCCTTGGTATAACATCAATAGCCAGTTTAATTTGACTCTCTGGGTTCTTCGGTATCAACTTAACAACTTCCTTTGTAAATACATAAAAGCCTGCATTTATCAAATTTGAACCAACGTACTGCTTAGGCTTCTCTATGAAGTTTATTATCCTATTGGTCTCATCTAATTGGGCGACACCGTACCTGGACACATCATCCACCCTAGTGAGCGTTATCGTAGCTACGCCACCCATCTTCTCATGAAAGCTAACAAGAGAGGCGGCATTTATATCACTGAGTATGTCTCCATAAACCACGAGGAATGTATCCGAGAGTTCGTACTTCTCATTAATTAATGAGATTGGACCTGCATCACCAAGCGGCTTGCTCTCCATTACAAATATTAATCTATCCTTAAAATCACTCCACACCTTCTCCATGTGCTCCTTTATTAAATCGCCCATATACCTTATTGATATGAATATTCTGTTCAATGGTATTTTCGTTACGGATTCCATAATCCAATCAATAATCTCCCTATCAAGTACTGGCAGTAGGGGTTTGGGACGTGAATAGCTAAGGGGTCTAAGCCTGGTTGCTAATCCACCGGCTAGTATTATTACATCATAACTTTTCATATGCAGTATTTCACTTTCTAGATATTTAATTTTTATTGTATCATTGTCCAGGTTCGAAATTAATAAGAATTAAAAGGCATGCCTTAACATTTAAATGGGTCTACGTGAGTAACATACTTGATTCCTGTCATTGGGATCATGAGTGCATAACGAATTCCATAGCCTCGGTTCTCATGCAGTTACTAAAGGGCTTCGTACCCAAGGAATTGGTCAGTAATAGCGCATTCCGCGGTTCGGCATCCTGTAATGATAAGTGCACCTTATCTATAGGTGATTACTCAATAATAAAGGATTTAGATGATGCTAGTATTAAGGATGGTGTCGTTAAAGTCATTAGGTCCATAGACCTAGGCGATATTCCTGATCTGCTGCAATTATTGGTTAATATGGATTTAGAGCCAGGCATTATTGCAGTTGATGAGAATGTGAGTATCAACATAAGGGGTGAGTTGGGTGCTAGGGTGAATGAAGCCCTTGGAATAGCGCTATACTCAATAGCCGCCTATGATAATGCCATTACCAGGCTTAGCGCGGCTGCCGCAATTTACGAGGGTCTCGGTAATGTCGGTAAGGCGCGCTTCATGGAGCGATGTCGAAGATAGCCAGGGCAGAGGAACTTAGGGTTAAGGCCTCGAGACTTCATGAGGAGGGTAATCATGATGCGGAGAGAAGTATGATTGAGGATGCATCCAAGCTATACGCATCGTCCGTTGTGAGCTTTAGGGAGGCCGTCGGTATTGAGGAGGCGAGGGCTAACGAAGTGCTTAGCATGATGGATTCCTCCGAGGTACTCGCCAATTACTACTTTACTCATGGTGACATAGCCAGGGCTATGCAGTACTACGATGCCTGCAGGAGCGCTTTAAATAATGTTCAGGGCTTGAGCGGGGATTACTGGAGTGCGGTGAAGATAAAGGGTGATCTGTGCTCGGCGTTTTACCTACTATGTAAGGCCATTGAGGAGGGTAACTGGAGAACGTATGAGGAGGCTGGTGATAAATTCCTCGAGCTAATAAATGAGGGCTTAATTGATGAATTAACCACGGAGGGTGCGGTGATGTCTTATAGAGGGGCCATAGACGGTGTTGAGGAGGTCGATGATGCCGTTAGGATATATTCAAAGTATGTTAAGGCTGTGAGTAGGTACTTTGACAACATAGTTAGGGATAGGTATGGAAGCTTTGATGCCTTTATGGAGGAGTTCCGTAAGGGCGATTATGAGGGTCTCGCCCACGTGCTCAATACTGATGTTAGTACGCTTAAGTTGTATGTTGTTGGTAAGATAATAATGGATGTGATTAGAGAGGAGGGATTGAGCGAGGATACAGCCCTTGAAGTGCTTGCCTACCTAGCCGGCCTTGGTTTGAACCCACTCGATATGGGCGTTGACGAGATGATCGAGGAACTGCGTGGATTTATCGTGGATGATAATTTCCTTAATAGGGTTAGGGATCTATTGGTTAGGATTAAGGATAGGCTTGATAATATCGTTGGTAGATAATGACGATTATTAGAGGTGGCTTTATTAATTCATTATTAGTAATAATATACATTGTGAATATTGAGGAGGTTTTGTTGGAGGCTGCGAGGATTGTTACGCCAAGCCCTGAGGAGAAGGCCAGGGTTATTAATACGGCAAATGAGGTTATTAAATTATTAGTAAATGGTTTGTTGAGGCGTGGCTATAGGGATTTTAACGTAACAATACAGGGCTCCATAGCTAAGGATACGTGGTTACCAGGTGATAGGGATATTGATATCTTTATTATTTTGCCCAGGGACTATATTAATAAGATTAAGGATGGCAGTATAATTAATGACTTAATAAGTATAGCCATTGAGAGCAATATTAATTGGAGCATTAGGTATGCTCAGCATCCCTACATTCAATTGTTAATTAATGACTTCGAGATCGACGTAGTACCATGCATACGCATAAACCCCGGTGAAAAACCATTAACCGCTGCGGATAGGACACCATTACACACAGAGTTCGTAAATAGTAGGCTCGGCCAGAGGACTACCGACGTTAGGTTATTGAAGGCGTTCTTCAAGTCCGTGGGTATTTATGGCGCTGAGATTAGGGTTCAGGGATTCAGTGGTTACGTAAGTGAATTGCTAATAATATATTATGGTTCCTTCCTTAACACGATCAAGCTATTAGTAATTGGCCGACAAGGCATGTTTTCATAGATATGACCGGTACGTACAACGAGAGGGATGCCATAAGGAGGTTTAAATCACCAGTTATAATAATAGACCCCGTCGATCCAAATAGGAATGCCGCGGCGTCAATAAGCAGGGATGCGTTGGCTACGGCCATAGCGGCATCGCGGGAGTTCCTTAGAAATCCGCGAATAGATTTTTTTCATGAGAGTGCATAAGGCGGTGAAGCGACTTGGGTATTACCCACGGTAGTTATGAGGATGCCCTATCCAGGAAATACGTCGCCAGACATTGTGTGGGGTGAAATTAGGAAATTTATGTCATCATTAAATAAGAACCTTAGGAAGCTTGATTTCGAGATAATCCGTTCAATGGCCTGGAGTGATGATAAATCAATGATTCTCATAATGATATCCCTAAGCGAGCTTGAGCTTCCTCCATACGAGCTTCATGAAGGCCCCCCAGTTAATTCAAATGCCGCCGAGGGATTCATTAGTAAGTACATTAATGACCCCAGTATTATTGGTCCATTCATAAGGGGGTCACGGTGGTTCGTGGTTAGGAGAAGGAGGTTTTATGACGTTGTTGACGCAATTAAGCACTTATCATCTACGGTGTCGTTGAAGCACCTAAGGGATTCCCTCAATAATGCCCAGTACATAAAGATAAGGTCAATTGGTGATCTGAATAACTTTGAACAGAATGAAAGGGCAGCTATTGAGGAGTTTCTCTGGTCACGGCCCTGGTGGTTGGTTTAGGTTACTCTCAATTTTTCATAAGCGATATTTTTTTTAAAGTACTTCGTTAATACATCAATGATATGTCAAGCGCGCCCGACCTCGAGTTAATGACCTTTAATGGAGTTAAGGAGCTTCTTAATTACGTAAACAATCAAATAAGTGACCTTGAGAAGAGGATTAAGGATATTGAGGGTATGATGAGTGAGTTGAAGGTTAAGGCCGATAAGTACATGGCATTACTGCAAATGATAGAGGAGATAGTGGGTAAGGGTCAGCAATTACCGCTATCCACGGCAATAGAGCTCACGGGCTTGAAAATAATCTTTGATCCAAGACCAATCGATGAGTATGAAACCCTCGATGAAAGTAGGAAGGCCATGGCAGATAGGTTGGCTGCCCTAACGAGGGTTAGGGATGTACTCGACGTCATTGTTAATAAGCTTGGTGATAAGGCTGAGGTGCCAATACTGGTTGAGTTAAAGATGGGTGTTCCAGTTAAGATAATATTTAGGAGTTGGTGAGTCTAATTGAAACTACAGGTGGCGTTAGATCTAACAGAGCCCAGTTTGGCGGTTGAGTTAGCACGTAGACTATGCAGTGCGGGGGCTGTGGATATTGTTGAGGCTGGGACTCCGCTGATAAAGGCGGCGGGCATATTCATAGTCAGTGCGTTAAGGGTTGCCTGCCCAAACGTGGATATTATGGCTGACCTTAAGACTATGGATGTTGGCGCCCTCGAGGCCAGGTTAGCCATTAACGCTGGAGCCAATATAGTTAGTGTACTTGGTGCTGCGGCTAATGAGACAATTGGTGAGTTTATTAATGAGGCGAGGAGCTTGGTGGTAAGCCGTTAGTTGACATGATAAGTGTTAAGGACCATCAGCCAGAATTAGGGAATTACTCAATGCGGGGTTAAGGCCTGACTACGTAGGTCTTCACCTTGGTATTGATGTTCAGAGAAGTAGGGGTTTAACCGTTGAGGACTTGATAAGCGAGGCCGTGAGTATTAAGAATAGTTATGGCCTAGCAGTTGCAATAGCTGGTGGTATTGATGAGAAGGTGGCGCCTAAGATCAGGGGTACCAACATAGACGTGGTAGTCGTTGGTAGGGCAATAACGCAGGCGCCAGACCCTCTAACGTCTGCTAAAAATATCAGGAGATTGCTCGGCATTGATTAGGCTTTCTAAAAACATAGATTAACCGAGTTAATCCGCCATGAACATACTGTAAACCATTAATTACTAGTTCAAAGCCGGCATTTAAGAACCAATCGAGGGAATCAACGTAGGTTGGGTGTGAAAAAGCGACATAACCACCGTTCCTTAAAACCCTAAAGGCTTCCTCAGCAAAGCCCCTATACAATGAGTCGAGATCCACATTAATTATTGATAACCTATTATACGGTGGGTCCGTCGCTATTGAGTGAATCGACCCATCCCTAATAGGCTTAATAAGGAATCCGAGTTCACAGAATCAACATATGCACTATTTAACGAACCTAGGTACTTTGGTTAATATCTATCCCAATAACATGGGCCCCGACTAACATAGCCTCCTGAGCAATTACCCCAGAGCCTACAAATGGATCGAGGAAAACCCCGCCCTCCTCAGTCCTTGCTAAATTAACGAGAAGTCTTGCAATGCGCAGGTCAATAACAACGGCATTGTCCAACCTACCCCTCCTCAATGCCCTATACCTTGACCTATCAAGCTCTACAAAGAGTCTCTCACCGGTGCCATTACTAATCCAAATACGCCTAATTAGTGAGGCCCTGCAGATTTTCTTCCTTAATTGTTCAGGGTCACCCCTATACTCGATCACCAGGTCTCTTGAATCATCAATAAGGTCCAGGAATCCGCCTGACAATTCGCTTAATGCCTCCAACTCACCGTACGCCAATGCCTTTAGATCCTGACTTACCTCCACCCTTAACCTTACCATACCTATTCCTCAAAATACCCAGTGCAATCAACGTTATTAATCCTACCACAGTATAAATCATTAAATTGAAGAGTAGGGTATACGTACCCACCTTACCAAACATGTAACCAGCTAAATCACTCGCCACTAGCAATAGGAATACCGTTAGAAGCACATCAGCTGCTATCCTGCCAAAGGGCCTAGCCCTAAACTTTATGTAAACCTCAACTACGTTAACCGTGAGTATCGCGCCAACCACAAGTCCAACTAAGTCGAACACATTCAATGCGCCCCAAAGCGGTATAGTCTGGTGTAGCATATAGTAGGTGGATAGTGAGTATATTATTACGAAGAATATTGATAGGGCTGATATGAAGAACGTGGCTTCATACATCCTAAGGAATCTAAGTAGGCTTTCATGAAGGTTAAAGCCATATAGTATAAACGCAATGCCCAGCAGTATCGTTATGCTCGCCACAATCATCGTCCTAATAATGGTGGGTATGTACGGCCACACACTATAGAATGCGCCATAAATGAGTAATAGGGCCCCAGGTATGCCAAGTGCGTACCTCCTATACCTAGGTTCACTAAATAGTTTACCAATGTAGTACCTAGCAAGTACTGCAAACTCCTCAAAGCCCCTAGTCTGCTTAACGACTATTCTCCTGACAGAAACCACAGGCCTCCTTGATTGAATAAGTGGAACTACAACCTCATCAGAAGGCCCGTCAGAAACCACGACGAAGCCATCAGCATCAAATACCTGAAGCACCTTATCAACTTCATTAAGTATCTTCATGTCGGCAGTGACATCCTCAGAGCTCGTCCCAGTTACCACGGCTATCTCCACGTTATCAGCCCGAACGTGGAGATCAGCGTATCATAAAGCTGTATTGCGCCAAACATGGCGTTGGCATCCGAATCATCTGGATACCTGAGTATGTACTCCGTAGCCACCTTGAGCACGTTGCCCCTACCGATTATTGGTGTGGGGACGCCGAGTCTCTCGCCTACGTCATTGTCCCTATCAACGTACAGCACTATTAGTCTTCTTACGAGCTTTGACATGGCTTACTTCTCATTATCTTCATCAGACTCCAGACCTAATAAATCATTTAGTGATACTCTCTCGCCTCTCATCAATTTCTGAAGGCCCTCCTCAGCCCTTTTCCTCAATTCTTCCTTAATCCTCGCCTCCTCCTGCCTCTTCAGGCTAGGTTCTTTGACTTGCGCGCAGCCGCCAGCAATAGCTGGTACTTGTTTAATTCCTCATTCAATTCCCTTAAACGAGTCCTCAACTCCTTAATCTCAGCCGACTTACTTAATATAGCCCTCTTTAACTCATCCCTCCTAGCCTTAAGTGAATCCCTCCTACCCTTTAACTGAGCAATCTCGTTAACAATAGCCTCCCTTTTCTTCTTCAATTCCTGTATCTGAGCCTTAATATTAGCAAGGGCATTATTATAGAGGTCCCTCATTTGCTGACCCAGCTCCATCCTCTCCTTACGCATCTTCTCAATCTCCTGAGAATCACGGTTTATGTATTCCTTAATTCTCGAAAGAACCTCGGCTGCATTCAACTCCCTCTCCAACTGCTGTATTGTCCTGAAGAATTCCCACTCCTTCTCGGGATCTGTGGGTGAGATCTCATGCTCAAACTCGAGCTTATCAATCAACTCCTTCAGTTTCTCCTTATCGACAGGCTTACCACCAATTATGTCATTAACCATCCTCAGTAACTCCCTGTACTTCCTCACCCTATTTATTAATTCCTTAATTCTTTGAAGCAACTCGACCCTTCTATCCTTAAGTTGCTTCAATGTGTTGACAATATCATCCCTATTCTTCCTTAACTTAGCAATCTCATCCTTAACGCTCTTTAACTCATTTCTCTTGCCGTTAAGTTGATTAATTACGGCGCTCAACTCCTCCCTAACCTTATTCAACTCATTACGAAGCTCACTCCTCTCCTTATCCTTAGCTTCGATTTCATTCCTAACCTTAAGAATTTCACCACTCAACTCCTTAATCTTACTCTCCAACTCCTCCTCATTCAAAAATGCCATTCAAAATAAGCCATACTAAGGAAGGTATTAATAATGCTTATCCCAGTCCTGAGGTCTCAATGAGGGAAGAAAATATAAACTACCTATGTAAAACGGATTAGGGTATGACTGAAGTACTTAAGTACGACTTAGTAATCATTGGTTCTGGCCTAGCTGGTTTAAGGGCTGCCTTCGAGGCTGCAAGGGTTTCTCAGGCAAGATTAGGATTGCCGTCTTATCAAAGGTTCATGCAATGAGGAGTCACTCTGTTAGTGCTGAGGGTGGTGCAAGCGCCGTCCTATATCCAAAGGAGACGGGAGATAGCCTTGACCTACACGCGTATGATACGGTTAAGGGCAGCGACTTTCTGGCTGACCAGGACGCCGTTGAACTACTAGTACGAGAGGCCCCTAAGGAAATAATATTCATGGATCACCTGGGTGTTCCCTGGTCAAGGGATGAGAAGGGCAGGATACTACAGAGACCCTTCGGTGGTATGTCCATACCTAGAACGACATTCGCCCAGGATAAAAGTGGTTTCTTCTTAATGAGTACATTATACGATAACGTACTTAGGTTCGATAATGTCGAGATACTTCATGAGCACTTCGTTACATCATTATTAATGGATAACGGAGTATTTAGAGGCGTCACGGCAATTGACCTAAGGACTGGCGAGTTTAAGGTAATACTTGCTAAGGCAGGTATAATCGCGACCGGTGGTAACGGTAGGGTTTATAAGTTCACGACAATGGCCTGGTCATCAACAGGTGATGGTTACTCACTGGCGTATAGAGCCGGAATACCACTTAAGGACATGGAGTTTCCGCAATTCCACCCAACGGCATTGGTGCCCAACGGTATCCTGATAACGGAGGGCGCCAGGGGCGAGGGTGGCTATTTAATTAATAAGGAGGGCGAGAGATTCATGAAGAGGTATGCACCAAGTAAGATGGAGCTCGCTCCTAGGGACATAGTGAGTAGGGCAATAATCACCGAGTGCATGGAGGGTAGAGGCTTTATAGACGAGGAGTCTGGGCTTTGCTACGTCCTATTAGACCTGAGGCACCTTGGTGAGGAGAGGATAAATAAGAGGTTGCCAATGATTAGGGAAATAGCCATTAAAACATTGGGTATAGACCCGGTCGATGAGCCAATACCGGTCAGACCAGCAATGCACTACATGATGGGAGGCATACATGTCGATTTATATGGCCAGGTAATGCTTGATGAGGATAAGACCAGGGTACCAAACCTATGGGCTGCCGGCGAGGCTGCCAATGTCAGCGTTCACGGAGCCAATAGACTTGGCAGTAATTCATTAAGTGAGTGCCTCGTGTGGGGTAGGCTAACCGGCGCGGCCGCGGCTAAGTACGCGATGTCTGCACCGGACTCAATGCTGGAGTATACCGGTGATATAGCGACGAAAGTGGCTAATGAGGAGAGTAGGATATTCGATAAGTTATTGCATAAGGAGGTCGGTGCCGAGAACCCGTACTCCATTAGGGAGGAGATGAATAGGACGATGGACACCTACGTATATGTATTCAGGGATAAGAGCGGACTTGAGGAGGCGTACTCAACAATAAAGAGGTTGAGGGAGAAGTTCCCGAACGTTAGGATTGAGGACAAGGGTAGGTACTACAACACGAATCTTAAGGATGTACTCGAGCTAGACTTCCTGCTCGAGCAGGCTGAGTTAATAATTGTTGGTGCATTAACAAGGACTGAGTCAAGGGGTGCTCACTATAGGCTTGACTATCCGAAGAGGGATGATGTTAATTGGTTGAAGCACACGCTATACTTCTATACGCCCGATGGGCCTAGGCTTAGTTACGTTCCGGTTCGCATAACGAGATGGAAGCCCGAGGAGAGGAAGTACTAAGGCGTTTAAAAATTCATTAAAGGTAAAAGTAATTAAAGGGTAATAACAGGGCTTTTTCTCGTGAAGTACAGGTTAATGGACGTATTGGCGTGTCCGTACGATAAGACATTCCCATTAACATTAATAGTACTTAGGGAGAGGGAGTATCCTGAACGAAAATACGAGTGGAGCAAGAGACCATTCTGTGAGGAGTATTGCGCACTTAAGAACGTCTTCATAAAGAACTATCCAAACCCACAGGAACTACCCTGTGATGAATGCATCAAGAAGGAGGTTGTTGAGGGCGTATTGTACTGCCCTAAGTGCGGTCGTTGGTATCCAATCAAGGATGAAATACCAATACTACTACCTGACGAGCTCAGGAATAAGGAGGAAGATAAGGCCTTTCTAGACAGGATTAAGGATCAATTAATTAAGGTTAATCCTGAGCTTGGTAATAAGATATTGAAGGAGGGCAAACCAATCAACTTATCAACATAAGGCGACGTTTATCATTAAACGATGGTTCCTATAAACGACATTGCAATACCAAGTATTACATAGAGCACAAGCCACAGTACGGCGTTACCCCTAAAGTACCTGCTCATTAATGTGCCAAAGGCTCCAAGTATAATCACCGGGATTACTGGTATCCAAAACACCCTGACCAGGTACATCGTATAATTCGTAACTGAGGCGCCAGTAGTGACACGGCACCAAATACTAAGCCCTTAATTAACGCATCGTATATAGCCCTCCTATGTAGCTCGTCCTCAATAATGAACCCCTCCTCATCAATAGAGCCCTCTCAATATGACTCAATGAGCTCCTCTCCTCGATATACTCGGCCATGAATGCCGTTATCAAATTTATCGTCGTAACTATAGCCACCAACTTAATAGTACTTCGCATTGCCTCGCCAAGCACAAGCGTTGTTAAAACACTGTCTAAAAAGCCAAGTACTAAGTACCTGCCGTCTATGCCCGCCATACTCATCTCTCCTTAAGTAATTGAGGATTAATCTCAAGTATGTACTCACCAACGATTACCTGGTCAATACTCCTAATCGCGCCGCCCAGGTCCTCGATTACCCTCCTCACATCCTCATAATTTATGTTATCACCCTCAATAACGATTACCAGGCCCAATACCTCAACGTCGGTGTCAGTGACGGTGACATTAACAGCCTTAACACCACTAACCCTGCCCAACTTATCCGCAAGCTCCACCGTGGAGACACTACTTGGTATGTCAACATCAAGCACAACCCTACGTAACCCACCCAATTCAGATCAGGATAAAGAGATCAACCCCTACTTAAGTATTTAACTCTCGGAAAATAAGTTTTAAATGAAACTCAATTATGTAATGTATCATGTCTTGGAAACCCAGTGAGGACGTAGAACGAGATAAGGAGCGAGCGGCAGAGTATGAGAAATTATATAGCGGGTTCACATTCCATGGGCCATTAACCGTCGAGTTAAGGACGGGGATAATAATAGCGGCGAGATTTGCCGATAAACTCAGGCGTGCCGCCTTTGCGGCGTTCTCAAAGATGGTCCCTGAGGACGTGATACTTAGAGACATTGCGGAGTTAAATAAGACCGTGTATGACGAGATGATTAAGAGGAGCATTGATAAGCTGGCTCTCGTGAGGATAAGCGTCGTGGTTTCATACGATCAAAAGGCAAACAAGCTTAACTTCTCTGATTTAAAGATTGAGAGGTTATACACCGAGGATGAGGTTAATAAGGCCATTGAGGAGAGGTGCGGTGAGTTAGAGAGGAAGATTGAGAAGATAAGGAGTATAATAGGCTCGATATAAGCAGTACAGGCTTAATCAGCCGTTAAAAACCACGTACCTCCTTACCAATAAGCATTAATAATACTGGGAACTCCTCAACGCAGTCAATACCGAGGAATCCGCATAGTTCATTATCATAGAAGGCGCCCACCGCCCTAACACCAAGTCCTAAGCCCATCGCCGCTAGGTACATGTTTTCCATAACAGCACCCGCGTCAAGTAAAACGTACCTCAAGGCCCTCTTCCAGTATTTCCAGCGTGTTCGTGAATAGAACGCCGTGAGCACGATAACTACCGACGCCCTGCCAACGTGATCCTGCCCGAGGCCAAATCAGCCATTAACGAGTTAAACTTACCTAACTTAAGGACTTCCAATGCGTGGCTAAATGGGTCGTAGTGATAAAGCCCCTCTCTCAACCCCGTCACGTTATGAATCACTGGGTACGCCTCGATAGGCTGTAAAGCCCCTGCCGATGGGTATGCACGTAGTGGGTATCTATCGAGCCCATAGGCCTGCGTCCAACCCGTAATGCCTAGGCCTAGGTAAAGTATTGTTGATAAGTCATCAATACTCACTGGTTCATCTATGAAGTCCTCGGCACTCCTCCTTGAAACGATGGCCCTACTTACGGTCATCATAATGGGCTTGGGATTCGGTAGCTTAATCACATAATCACTCCTGACCCTCCTTAATGAAGGCATTGCACCAAGTCGTCTAGGCCAGTACTCACCTCTGTAATGTCTCATTAAGAAGTCGCAGGCCGCACCAATATCCTTGCCTATGAGCCTTCTGAATATTGATAATGCCTCGCCAGGTATGATATCCCTTAACGCCTCATCCTCACACATGATATCTCAATAAAAATATAACATAATAATGATATTTATTATTTTGACTTTAGTCTAGCACTGAGCAATTACCACAACAATTCAGAGGGTAGGATGCCATCCTTAACTTGCCTTGGTTCCTTAATTTCAAACCTGCCTCACGGCTACTATGAAGAATGTGGTCGAAATAATCAACACGATTGGCAATCCCATGGGTACCAGCCAAGCAGGTAATTGGAGATTGGGCTGTGTACGTAGTGATTAATACGAATGGGTAAGTCACTGAATGGGGATATTGAGCCATACCTTTACCTTCCGTAGAACTTTGTTCGTTTCCCATATTTCCAGTGGAGGGAGGTCGCGAGATCGAAAGATTGGAAATTAAGCTTTACTTCGGCAAATTATTTACGTTAGAGTTCTTCGATGATTGTTCCTGAACCACCTTAATATTTAATGTCTTGTAGAATATCTTTTCATTAAGCCAGTTAATGTTGGATGACACGTAATCAACTTTCTTCCTCATCTCATAATCCCTGGGCTCTAGACTAAGTAAATCCAGGTAAAGCTCCTCCATTACCCTCTTAGCCCTTAACGCGAAGTCTAGGTTATTCTTAATCATCTCCTCAGTAGCCTTTCTACTGAGCTCGCCCGTGAAATCAGCAATGCCGTTTATGTAGGCTCGGCATCGACGCCTAACTCACTCGGGCTTGGTATCCTATTTTCGGTCATGAAAAACCACATTGTCATCGCCTCAACGTACTCCTGGAGACTGATTACTGCGTTATTATAATACATCGGGTACTTAGCAATTAATTCCCTGAGTTTATTAACGAGATCCTGCATCTCCCTTATGTATTTACGCGCTGTCTCAATATCATCCCTAATCAATGAGTATATTACGGACTTAGAAAGCCTATTCACCTTAACCCCAGTCTCAATAACCACATCCTTAACCTCCTCAAGCTCCCTCAACCTTGCCCTTAATCCATCGGTGTCAATCATACGGTTATGGTGCCTACCTAACCCTTAAAAATCAATTGCCATTAATAATTCATGTGGTATTTCCCGTATTCGGTGGCGATTTACTGAGTGATTTACTAGGCCTAATCCTTAAATCCTCGGACTTATACCTTAGGACTTCGAAGGCCATAAGCGTTGATAATGGTAGGGTAAGGATCATGGGGCATGAAGTTGATTATTTCTACGTTATAGCCATTGGTAAGGGCTCAATAAGGATGGCCAAAGCAATTGAGGATGTGGCCTACGATAGGATAATAGATGGGATCGCCGTGGTGCCCAGAGGAACGCCGGGTAATCTACGGAAGATAAGGATTCTCGAATCAACACACCCATTACCAACGGAGGCAAGCATTAATGCTGGGTTGAAGATACTTGACCTGCTAAATAACGTTAGGGGTGGTGATTACGTACTATTTCTAATAAGTGGTGGTGGCTCAGCTTGGTTGAAGTACCCATGAAGGGTCTGAGCTTGAGGACATTAGGGAAGTGAATAACCTACTACTGAGGAGTGGGGCTACTATTCATGAGATAAACACCGTGAGGAAGCACTTATCAATGACGAAGGGAGGGAGACTAGCCAAGGAGGTAATTAAGAGGGTGGTAGGGTAATAACGTTAATAGCAAGCGATGTACCTGGTGATGACCCGGCAACAGTCGCCAGCGGACCAACCGTCCCTGACCCAACCACGTATAGGGACGCCATAACCATACTGAGGAATAGGGGTCTTTGGGATAAAGTACCTAGTACCGTTAGGGAGGTTCTTGAGCAGGGTTTAAAGGGCATAGTTGAGGAGACGCCTAAGGAGTTAGTTAATACATGGAATTACGTGATTGCGAGTAATATGGACGTGCTCACGGACTTGGCGAATTATGCCAAGTCGCTTGGTATGGAGTCCCTAATACTCACGTCCAGGATGGATGGGGAGGCCAGGGAGGTTGGTAGGTACTTGGCAAGTATAGCCCTAGAGGCCAGGTTTAGGGGTGTCCCAATTCGGCGCGGTTTGATCCTATCTGGTGGTGAGCCGACGGTTACGGTGGTGGGTAATGGTAGGGGTGGTAGGACGACGGAGATGTGCATGGGCTTCGCATTGTCGGTGAGGGGCGTTGATGGGGTCTCCATGATTTCCATGGCGACTGACGGAATTGATGGAAACATGGATGCGGCGGGCTGTGTCACCGATGGTCACCTAATTGATGAGGCTATTAAGTTAGGTATTGACCCAGTGAATGAGTTACGTAATAATAATACCGCGTTCGTATTCGAAAGGACGAACACCATAATACGTACTGGGTGGACGGGTAGTAACCTAAACATCGTCACAGCAATCTACGTCTCAGGCTATTAAAGTAGTGGAAATGGTTCAATCTCCTCAAGCTTCTCCGGGTCAACACGTAGCCTACCCATGACTGCCTCCTCAAAATAATCAGTGGTGACAAGGGCATTGGCTATACCCTCCTTAAGGTTAAATTCCTTAACCACGCCAAAACCTGCCAGGAAGCCCCTACGCATTAAGCCAATGAATATATTGCTAAATAGCCTAGAAGGCACCTTAACCACGCCACCATGCCTAGTGACTTCAGCCACATTATCGATTACGTAATGACCACAATTATTAATCACACACTCAATCGCCGAGTTTCCAATGAGCCTGTCCAACCCTATATTGACACTAATTAACTCACCACTTAAGTACCTACGTAAGGCCTGATTCCTCAGAAATCTCCTCTCGTCAGGAGTCCTAGGCCTTACGTACTTTGACCTAGAGACATTAATCACCTTAACGCCTGATCGCAGGTGTAGGTTGATGCCTATGGACACGACATAATCCACGCCAACAGCATCAACTACGTTTCTAATCAACTCAATACCTCCATCCCCAACCCAGCCAGGCATGTCGATTAGCACGAGGCCAGGAGTCCTACTAAAGGCCTCCTTAACCATTGCACTAACCCCACTAATAAATCTACCAACGCATTGCGATGGGCTGTTACAACCAATAAAGAACCCACTCATCATGTGCAGATCCTCGAGTGTCGGTGTCGGTAATCCAACACAGGAAAGCCCAATGACACCTGGAGGCCCTATTGATGACTGACCAACATCGGCATCCACGACGCACGTACTTAAGCCCTTGGCCACGTGCCTATTCAATAGGTACGTTGTTAACGTGGTCTTACCAGAATCAATGTCACCGATTATTAAGGCGATACCCTCGAGGTTAATTCCATCCCAATCACTTGGTATCGTATTACCATCAACATACCTAACAGAGCCGCCATTAACGGATAATGTGCATGAACCCCTGGCAAATATGGGTAGCGCCCTAAATCTCTCGACACTCAATGAACCACTTACGGGACAACCTAGCACCTCACATTGCCCGCTCATCACCGTTACCGTGGCAGGGCCCTCCACGATCAAAGTACCATCACTAAAACTCAGTGTTAATGAGCCCACGGGAAGCAACACATGCACATGTTTAAGTGCTTTATTGCGAGGGCAATGGGAAAGGTAAAAATAGAAGTTCGGTATTTACGGCTGTAATGAATGAATTAACGATAAGAAAGGCAATACCTAGTGACGTGGGGCAGGTAGTGGAATTCACGAGGAATACGTTTCAATGGGGTGATTACGTACCTAGGGCAATCAATGAGTGGATTAGCGAGGGCACGGCATACGTGGCGGTCATTAAGGATAGGGTAGTTGGCGTGATTAACATGGTATTAATTAGGGAAATGAGTACTGCATGGCTGGAGGGAATTCGAGTACACCCTAATTACAGGAGGATGGGTATTGGTAGGGCATTAACTGAGTACGTACTCGGCGAGGCCGTGAGAAGCGGTATCAAGTATGCAATGTTAATGATCGCTGACTGGAATGAACCAAGCCAACGCCTGGCAAGGTCCCTGGGGTTCCGCGAAGTAATGACTCTATTCACGGGCATAGCAAGGCCGAGCCAGGTAGGCACAGTCCGTGGAGAAGCGATGCGGGAAGTAATTAAAAATGCGTTAAGGAGGACCAATGGTTATTTCTGCACGACAAAGAAGCATTGGATGTGTACGAGAGCCACCGAGGATTTCGTAATGACTATGATAGACGAAGTGTACATTGGCAGGGGTATAGGCCTTGGTGAATTCTCCGTGGGGCCACCAACAACGCCCACTAAAACCGAGGTATTAGCTACGGAGAATGGCGATTTCGAGAATTACTACGGCAGGTTCATAGTCTACGAGAAAGAACTAAGCCAAGCACAGGCAAAAGCTTAAATTTCTTGGTTCTCGGCTTTTCCTTGGGCCGGTAGTCTAGCCTGGAAGGATGCCCGCCTTGCACGCGGGAGATCCCGGGTTCAAATCCCGGCCGGTCCACCACGCCATCACATCCTCGGTTCTTACGAGATAACCTTCCTAGCCTCCCTAACCATCTCCTCTATCTTCTTCATACTCACCTTCACGTACTCAATCGTGTACTTTCTCTCATGGAATCCCCATACGTGTAGGTCGTATGCAGCGTTCCAGCCATCAAGTACCCAATAACCGAGTTCTTTCGCCAGGGTCTTACTGGCCATGCCGAGTAGGTACGTGTGCCACCTACCCTCCCTCATGAACTCCTGGTACTCAGGCGTTCTATATTTCTCAGCCAACGCCTTAACAACCTCTTCAGCAGCCTTGTAGAGCTTCTCACTAGCCTGAACAGCATCGCCTTTATCAACGTATTCCCTGGCCTCACTCAAGTATTTCTCGGCAATGCCATTCTTTCCCTCATGCTCTCCTCAGGATCCCTCATGCTTAAGGCATCAAGCAGCAACTCAGTAACGTCGACCCCCTTATCCATCAATTTCCTAATCAACTCCTCAACACTAATCATACAATAAATCATATCGCCACCCAATATATAAATTCTCCATCATGTATGAATGGGTCATCTCTCAGCCTCTCGATTCACCTCTTAAGAACACCCGAGTAAAAAAAGTCCTAGTGGGAATAATGGGAGTGATGGTTATGGCTTGGGTCAAAGTCGTAACACTCGTAATGCTCACCCTGGCCCTTTCATTAATAGTAATCGTACTGGTAAACCTAGGGCAGCAACCCACGCTTTATAGATCCTGGACCTACTCACCGGTTAAGGGTGTTACTGAGAATTACGCCATCTATAGGGTTGGGGTAAACGGAATTAATTACTCAAGGGTGGTAATAAGTATTGAATCCGTAGGCGGCTCACCGCTGAGTAATGCCTCGATCACCGTATTCGCCCTAACGCCCTACCACATAATCCCCGTTGGGTTATTCGAGGGCTCTAGAGTAGTCATACCCATGGACTCCCCCGGCATTGCTACGCAGTGGGTAGGTGGGTCTCCTGGATGTTAAGAGGCACCTGGCACTCGCTACAGCCTGGGTTGTACACGGCATTGCTGGTCTTTGTTACGTACCAAACACCGCGTGGGGTCTACGTCAAGGCATTCACGGTACCGTACGCACCTGCATCGTTATACATCGGCAATGAGTCCTACTTAATAACAGTCAATGTTGAGATAAACACATCAGCGCCACCCAACATACCCATGAATCAACTAAGGGCTGTTGGGCCGGCAATTAGAGGGCCTACGCTCGTATTAACGAATAACACGGACCAACCTGGTCAATTATACGACTGCGTGAGCCAATCACCGGAGGCGCCAACATATGCGCCCGGCACTATACCGACGGTGTATGGGTACTTCGCCCTAGCTAATTGCACGGGTTACAATGGGACAATACCACTGCTATGGGTCTCATGGAGTCAAAGTATGGTTAGCGCATTAAGTGGAGGTACTGTTAATCTGGGACTTAATATACAATCATCATCCTCAGAACCATTCTCCCTATACGCTGAGGAGTTAGAAACAAGCGGTGGGCAGGTAATAGCCTACGCGGTTGGTTCCACATATAGCTCATCATCGTTTTATTTATATGTACCAAGTACGTCTCCTGGCGAGTTTGGAGTCAATATTAAGGGACCTGGCATTTACTATATAGGCGCGCCTGGCGCTTATGCTATGGCCCAATACCAGTACTGGGAATGTAATCCAAACCTCGGTACATGCACACCTACTAACCAATATTATTACTACGCCATAGGGCTTAATATGCAGGGACAAGCCGTAGCAAGTCTTGATACCGGTAACGGCCCAGTATCAGCCATATTTCAGTTCCTAAGTTACTACGGCTTGAGCCTACCAACGCCTGTATATTCAGGGTGTACGATAAATAATCAAGGTAATTACGACTTCTACTTCCCCAACGGCACTTTAGAAGTTAATGTTCCATTAGAGGCGGAATACATAGCCAATGTATTTAACGTACCAATACTTGAAGTCATATCTACGTTAGCCTCAGCCGTTGGGGGTGGCGTGGTTGTCGAGACCATAGTTGAGACAGGCGGGTTACCGACATGGGCTCAGTGGCTCATTAATGTTCTTTCAAGTATGGGCCAAATGACTAATTTACAGCAGTCCGGAACAACAGCCCCCGAATATTACTATGTATGGGCCCAACCAAGCCGGATCGGTCAATACGTCTATTATAATGTCGTTCCCGTCATTAGCTATGTGAATTATAACGGCCAAACCTACGCGGTCCCAACGCCCGGCGTTGAGCTCAATGAGACCTGGGCCGGTGGTCAATTAGCCCAGGGGTGTCCGCCAACGTACCTTGGTTAATACTGCTGGATGATTATGTAAATTTATAAAATTATAATGCCCGTTAACTCTTAGTGGGTAGTGTTTCCCTGAGTGATATATATGGACGTTGTATCACGGTTTATGAATACAGCGTATTAGTTAAGTTGTGTACCTCAACTACGGTGTTATTGATTGTCTTATCCCTCCTTTTGATAGCATTTAACTTCTTCATTAGCATTATAGTCATTGCGATCATTCTCTCATTCTCGGAGTTGTACCATAGGGAGTTGAGGGTTGATAGGATCGTCATGGTTAGGCACGGCAGATACTACATGGTTAACTTCATATGTGGTAATGAGATTATTAGGGCTCGGGCTAACTTAACTACGGCCTCGAAGATAGCATCGCTGGTTAAGGTGCCCGTTGACTTTCACCAGTAACGCTTACATAGGCGCTTTAATAACTCTAGGCAATGGTTAATGGTTTTGTCTTGTTTAATGGGTTGGTTTATCCATCATTCAAGCCTCTGGTTAGGGCTGAGGCCATGGTCGTTATTGGTGATAGGGTTGCATATGTCGGTGATGAAACAAGGGCTTTGAGGATTACGGATGCCTCGGGCTTGAGGAAGTGGACTTAAAGGGCCGTGTTGTGATGCCGGGATTCATCGATGCCCATGCACACTTGGACTCGATAGGCATTAACCTGGCGACGCTGGATTTAAGGGGCATTGATAGTATTGAGGAATTGAAGAGTAGGCTTAGGGAGTATGTGAAGAGTGTTAAGACCAGGTGGGTGATGGGTAGGGGCTGGGATCAGGAATTGTTTAGGGAGAGGCTGGCCGAGTAGGCTCGACATTGATGAGGTGGTCAGCGATAGACCCGTCATGTTAGTTAGGGTCTGTGGCCATGCCGCCGTGCTTAACACAAGGACTATGGAGTTAACCGGCCTCTTAAATGCAGTGGATAGGGATGTGATTAGGGATGAGAGGGGTAATGCCACGGGTGTAATTATTGAGCAGGCGTTAGATAGGGTGACGTCATATAGATCGATGAGGAGACAGGCAGGGTGTTTCCATTGGTTGTGAAGTCACTTTCGTGAGATGGCATGTGGTAATGAGTTTAACGTGCCTATGCTAGGAATAGCAACTTCTACATGGTCGTGGGATCCACAAGATTGCACAGGGTCTGTGGGTGGTTATGTGGCGCCGCTCATTATTAAGTAAGTAGCGCTTTAGGTTTATGACCTACCGACCTTTGGAAGTAATGCGTAATGCTGCGTGTAATGGATGGTTTTTGTTCTCCTAGGGTTTGGGAGGGCGGTGCCTTGGTTGAATTTGGGGGAGACCCTCCAAACGGTTATTCGGCACCTCCTTGGTAGTGTCTTATTAGCCTTGTTGTGTATTGATTCCATGGATGTCTAAATGGTTCTTAATGGCCTAAGGATTTGTTGGGGAGTCAGGGTGAAAGGCTCTAAACGACTTAGGTGTGGTGAGGAGGTCAAGGACCCAAGAATCATTGATGAGGTAATGAGGTTGATCAGCGAGTTCATGAATAGAGTCGAGAGGCATAGGGACATTTTACTCAGTGAATTGGCAACGCGTTTGACGAGTCAATAAGGGCATTGAGTGATTGGTTGAATAACATGGTAATCGTTAAGGGCGATGAAGTAATTACAAAGCTTAGAAATGCCGAGTGTGAGGTTAGCAGTAAAATGCTCAAACTAGCCAAGCAAGCACGCGAAAGATGGCTCTCAGTATATAGGCGAGAGCTCGAGGAGCTAATCGAGGGGTTGAGGAGGGGCGAAACAACAATAATTATTAGTGGGGATCCACTCGATAAGAACAAGTCATTCACGGTGCATCTGTATACTGAGGGGCTCGCGATTAAGGTAGCGAGGGTCGCTAAGTCAGGGAACATAACGATAAATATAACGCTTGATGGGCTCGTGGGCGTTCACGTTACGACGCCGAAGCTATTCAACGATAAGGCGTTGAGGGCTTCGCAATGTGGGTTAATGCTGACCGATGGATCAATCGATAATGGCTACCCGATAATGAACACTACACAACTTTGGCAAGCAACGATCTTTCCATTAATGTTTCCAGGTAAGATTCGTATGCGTATACACAGCTTGAACATTAATGATGGCGGTGTGAGTGTTGTGTGGCATTTAAGGGCCGTTGAACATAAGGATTCTTTTAAAGGCAAGGCCGGGATTACCGAGGAGGTTAGTAGGCTCGATGATGCGGAGTTCATGGCATTCCTGCTACATGTAATACTCGGTGATGGCCATGTGGACATTAAGGAGAAGGGTATTAGGCTCTATATGGGTAAGGCGAAGCATGAGTTGTGGGGTAAGGTCATCGATAGGTTGGAGGGCTTGGGGTTCAGAAAGTATGACGGAGAGTACAAGGTGGACTATGTGGTTAATTCTTCAAAGGCCGTTGAGCTAGCCCGCAAAATGCTCAGTGATAAAGCGATCAAGGCCTTAATCGAGGACTTGAGTCCATTGCTAGATGCTGAGAAGCTTAGGCGATTAATCGAACTAACAAGCGTGGAAACCAAGCCAAGGGGTAGGTCATCAATTGAGGTCGCCGGCATTAAAATGACCGTCCACATGAGCACTAGCGGCTCTGTTTGGCTTACGATACAGCGTAGTGACTATGGGAATGCCGTGAAGATTTTGGAGTTATTAAGGAACGCGGGTTATAGAGAGACCGAGCTAAATAAGCATGGCGATAGGTACGTGGTCTACATGGGCATAGACGTAATCAAGAAGTATCCCGAGCTCACCAGCAGGGTATGCGAAGTATTGAGGAAAATGCATGAGGAAGCAGTAAACGAGAGCAAGGTCGAGAGAGCTTGGAAGATAGCCAAGGCAATAAAGAGATTAGGCTGCCAATAACCTGCCCAAGGTCCACGGGCTCAATAAAATAAACCTAACTTGTTGAATAAGGTTGAGGAGTTGGTGAGGGACTCGTACACACTTGATGATTATAGGGAGTTCATGATGAACTCCATGAAATACGCAGCATCGCTTGGTGTCACTACCGTGGGCTTCGTATCCGTAGACCTAAAAAGCCTACAATCACTAATAATGATTGAGAGGGAACTCGGTAATTTACCGGTTAGGGTTAGGGCTTACCTAAATCCATTCGACCATGGGATTGACATCATCGAGTTACTGAGGCAGCTCGGCATTAGGCTGGCTTCGGTTCTCAGTACCTGAGGATTAATGGTATTAAGGTTATCGCCGATGGTTCGCTTGGAGCTAGGACCGCCTGGTTGTCGAGACCGTACAACGATGATCCAGGTAATTCCGGCAGGCCGAATTACAGTTTTGACGAGTTGATGAGTATTGCTAGGAGAAGTAGTGAGGCTGGTCTTCAACTTGCTATTCATGGTATTGGGGATAAGATGGTTGAGGTAATACTCGATATTTACGGTAAGCTAGGCGATGCCCAAGTACTTAGGCACAGGATTGAACACGCCTCAGTCCTCAGGGAGGACTTAGTGAGGAGGATTAGGGAGCTTGGTATCGTATTGGCTGTTCAGCCTCACTTCGTAATTAGTGATTGGTGGGTTGTGGATAGGGTTGGTGCTGATAGGGCTAGGTACGTGTACCCATTCAAGACATTGATTAATAATGGCGTAATGCTCGGCTTCAGCACGGACGCGCCAGTCGAGTCACTAAACCCATGGAAGACCGTGTATGCGGCGGTTACCAGGGGCTGCTATGAGGGTATAGAACTGTGTAAGTACACGGAGAATGAGAAGGTAAGCTTGATTGATGCGCTTCATTACTACACGTACGGCTCTGCATACCTATCCGTGAGGAGAATGAACTTGGAAGCTCGAGCCAGGTTACCTTGCAGACTTCATAATAATTGACAAAGACCCGCTAAGCGTGAGCGATAAGGAACTAAGAAACATAAAGATACTGGAAACATACGTGGGAGGACAAAGAATATACCCATGGAAATGAATCACATGCGGTATATCGGCATATAGACGAATTAACCTCTATTACTAGACGTTATTCATTAAGGATTAGCAAGCCTTAAAAGTCTCTTAATACTACTTTATCGATATGTCCCAATCATACCTATATATTATAATCGCTTTGATGCTAATTCTTGTTATTATTAATATTTACTTAATTTTAATTATAAATAGTAAAATCTCAGAAATTAATTTATTGCGGACTAAGATTTACCTGCTAAAGGAAAATTATACGGGTTATAAGTTAATATGTAATTCATTAATATCTCAGTATAATAAGTTAAGAAGCAATTACGTTCTTTCGACTGAAACCGAGACGATTAAGGTTAAGCCCATACTCTATCTTTTTATATGGGGAAATAACGGCTTTGCATAGTATTCTTAAACGTAACGAATATAGCGGCTAAGCCCATGATAATGTTTATTAATATATATGCCGGTCCGCCGATATCTAAGGAATTTAGGGCGTATTCAACACCGATCTTAGCGCCACCAAATATCACAATATCATTTCCGGTAATGACCGTATTCTTTAATTCTACGTTCATGCATTATATGGCTTACGGCATTTCTAACTCATCCATCGGCAATTACTCCGTGGATGAATTAATGAACATGAACCTAACAATCACGATAGAAATAAGAAATTCCCCAACAATTACATACAATACCTCAATAGCTGAGGTGGTCCCATTAAGCAAGCCTGTGGGTCTTGCGATGTATTTACCATCATCAATTTTTGCAAACGTTACATGGATCGACCTAGAGATCATAAATCCATTACCAAGCACCATAATCATTAACGCTATAGCTATACTCATACAATGGTTCATTACTAACTTCATGCATGTTAAGTAAGTCATTAATGGTAAATGCAACGAGCACGGCGGAATTTGATTATTTACCAACACAAACAGGTCCAGAACTAATGTATACTAATAAACCAATAATAGTATTATCAACAACTTGTACCGTAAATTACGCATTTCCAAGCAACATCACAGAATTGCCCTATGGATATGTCGTATTAAGTACTAGCATGGGAAACATAACAATACCATTATTACCATTGCCATTACCAGTAACCCCAGTACCGCGTAATAGTTAATCCGTATTTACTTGGGGTTATTACTAGGGATCTTCGTTTCATCAGTATTAGAATGCTGCCTTTTCCTGCACTGTTCCCTGTATCATTTTTCCCTCCCTAAATCTGCTCAGCCTAAATATGTCCTTAAACGTCCTCACCTTCCCGTACTTTATTAGTTCCGTGACCATCAATGCGAAGGCCGGTGCTAACTTAAAGCCATGGCCGCTTAAGCCAGCAACAACTACTAAGTCCTTTACAGGTTCGTCAATTATGGGCATCCAATCAGGGGTGACGTCATACAAACCCCTCCAACCACCCAGGTACTTTGCGTTTACGAACACGGCAACCTCCTGGCGGCATTCTCCATGACATTGACGGCATAGTCCAACTCCGGCGTAGCCAATGGGCTGAAGTTATCTGGGTCTGGCCAGGCATCCTCGGGTGGGTATAGTAGGCCCATTAAACCATAGCTGGAGCTCGGGCCTTATGTAGAAGTTATTCACGTAATCAAACACGTTAGGTAATGACCTGCCCATTTCGACCCTAATCACCCTCTCAATAATGTTCTTAATCGGCAGGTTGAGTTGGGGTAGTAGCTTTGGTGTCCATACATTAGTGGCGATCACGTAATGATCAGCCTCACAGTCTCATCATTACTGACGAGTCTCACACCAACCACCCTGTAATCCCTAAGTTGAACCTGGGCCTCATCGATAATTAGCTCAACGCCCAGCTCCCTAGCCCTATTCATGATTGTGTTTGTGTATAGGCCCGTATCCGCGTAACCCGCGTCCTCCTCATAAATACCAACTTCACCCTGCCCGACATCGGCATTGAGCATCTCACGAACTTCGTAATCACTTAATAATCGAACCCTGGCGCCAACGTTGCGGAGCATCTCGAAGGCCCTCCTCATACCATCCTCGTCATTACCCAAAACCAGGAGCCCGGTCTTCGTGAATACGTTGATGCCGAACTCCCTCTCGAAGTTCATGAAGAATTCATGGCTGTAATGAGACATGCGCGCCACATCCTCATTTGCGTAATAACTCCTAACGAGACCTAAGGAGTAGGCTGTCATTCCCTGGGCAACGCCACGCTTATCAATAACCAAGGTCCTAAACCCCTCCCTAACCAGGTAATAGGCTATGGTGGCTCCCGTTGAACCTGCACCAATAACTACCACATCGAAGGTCCCTCCCATGATTAATCCTAACTTACCACTGGGAATTAGTTTATAACTAGTACGTGATTGATCACTAATTAACATGGTAATTGCATGTACGAGGGATTGCTACGACACGTGCATATTTAACGAAAACTATAGACCACTCAACCTATTCCCAATAAATGGATTTACATGCGCCAGGGGCAGGGCTGATTTAACCAGGAATGAGAGGAATAGAGTATTGTCGGCCTATATAGACGGTAAGGAGGTCAGCATCGAGGATGCCATTAAGTATGCGGCAAAGCTGCTCAGGGAGGTCATAAAGAGGGACCCTGCCAGGATACTGCGTACGGATTACGACGGTAATCAAGGGCTCTTAACGTGGTATTTCCCCGACAGGTTATTCAATGTCATTGGGGCTTCACAGACCGACAGGTCGATATGCTCTGCCGAGGGTCATGCAGCCATTAGGGCGCATTACGGCACTAGCATGGGCGCTTTACCGGAGGATTTCATTAAGTACAGAGCTGCTGTGTTCTGGGCATTCCCGGCTAGTGTGTCGGCACCGCACATATGGGCCCTGTTCATTAGGAAGTTTAAGGTGGCGGTTGATGTTAGGCTTAGCGACACGGCCAGGAAGTCGGATAAGGCGGTTATAGTTAAGCCTGGCACTGACGTGTTTCTAGCCATAGGCATTATTAAGGTGCTGATTGAGGAGGGCCTTGTCGAGGGTAAGGTTAGGCATTTCGAGGAATTAACGAGTTATGTCGAGAGGTTCTCACTTGATTATCTGTCGAGAATTAGCGGTGTGCCTATAGATAGTATTAGGTGGCTTGCCGAGTTTTACCATGATTATAAGCCACTAACATTGATAGGCTTCGCCCTTGGTCGTTCCTTAAATGGCGGTGACGCCATTGGTATGATCTCGTTAATCCCAGCCTTGGTTGGTTTGGAGAGGGGTTATTACTACTCGAATTCCCTGGGTTGGGGGATAGACTTTGACTACCTCAGGGGCCTTCATATGGCTAGGTCTTCGAGGGTCATACCAATGGCTGACTTTGGGGATTACATTGAGCGAGGCGAGGTTGACCTTGTGTATGTTTGGAATGAGAATCCAGTGGTTACCCTACCAGGTGGTGATAGGTTGATTGAGGCCGTCCGTGAGGGTAGGGTTACCTTAATTGTTCATGACCCGTACTGGTCTGAAACGGCTAAGCTTGCTAATGTGGTTATTCCTGCACCGACATTTCTTGAGAAGTATGACGTGGTTTATAGTTATTGGCATGACTACTTAATCTATAACGAGCCAGTTAGGTCTCTTAGGGGCATAACGGAGGTCGACTTAATGCACCGATTAGCTAAGGAGCTTGGGATTTCCCATCCACTGCTTATTGAGGATCCCTGGGAGGCTGTGGATAGGGCCATAAGGCCGGCTGGCGTTACGTTGGAGGAGCTCAGGGAGAGGAAGGTCGTTAAGGTCAAGCCAAGGTACCTACCCACCAACGAGCCTGATGCATACCCATTGCCAAATCCAGTGGAACCCAGTGAATTAGGTAGTAATGAGGTTCGCCTAGTCTTTACATCACACCCGCTTTACACTAATACGCAGTTCCGCGAGGTTTATGGCAATTTGGAGCCCGTGGTTTATACCCATGATTATGAGGGTATTGTTATCCTAGAGAATGAGTTTGGTAGCATCAGGGTTAGGGCTATTAGGGATGGCAATGTACCTCCTGGTGTGGCGTTAATTTATAAAAGCAGCCTTATTGATCTTGATGGCAAGCCCATTAATAGTATTACGGGGCGTGTTAAGGGTAAATACGCAGGTACGCCATTACTTAACGGCGTTAAGGTTAGGGTTAGGGTCGTGGGTAAATAACGTATATTTTTGCCAATTTATTATTGATTAATAAAGTCATTTTTGCATTATTCACGGTAATTAATAAGTTAATAATAATTTTATTCACAGAGTGCAGATATTATTTTTAGGGACATGCTTTTAAATTATGCCCATTAACGAGGTAAAATGGTCGTAGAGCTTGCTAAGGGGTCTACTAGGAATTTAAGGAGGTTTTTAAGGGAACTAGGCATAGTCGTAGGTAAGTGTTTTGATGATTTTGAGTTTACCTCATTGCTAAGGAGTATTAATAGCAAGTATGGTGATGATTACTGGTTATTGGGTTGGAAGGAGCATAAAATTAATGATTATTCATCACTATTCGTATTAACGCTCATTGATGACCGTGATAGGGAGTACGTGATTAAGATTTATGTTGGTGTTGGGGTTATAAGTATGGTACTTCCAATTAATCAGCTTAACCTGGCCGAGGAGGTCACGGGAATAACAATGTTAGTTAATGGAAGCACTGTTAATTTGTCAGGCAGGGTGTTTTGCATATCCAATATTGAGATTAGGGCTGTGGCCTAACTTATCCCTGTGTTTTAACATGAATTTTTCTCCTAAGCTCCTCGATTTGCTCCCTGGTTATCCTGACATACCTAGATAGTAATTCGATGGGTACGTAGGCGAACCTATCACTTAACCTCCAGGTTGGCCACACCTTACCGCCGATGTTAATCTTGGCGCCGCAGAACTTGCACCTACCATCTTCCGTCAGGTTAACCTCCAGTATGTCGAAGCCCCTCCTCCTAATAACAACCCTACCGCAGTTCGGGCAGTAGGTATTTTCGAGTTTATGCCCTGGAACATTACCAATGTAGACGTACTTAAGCCCCTCCTCCTTAGCCACCTGGGCGTGCTTCTCCAGCGTCTCTATGGGTGTTGGTGTAGGTAGTCAACCTTATAGTCAGGGTGGAACCTTAGGAAATGCATTGGTGTCTCTGGCCCCAGGTTATCCACAACCCACCTGGCCAGTTTACGTGCATACTCCAGGTTATCGCCTATTTCCGGAACCACCAGGTCCGTAACCTCGATGAATATTCCCTTCCTCTTCATCTCAAGGAGTGTCTGGAATATGGGCTCGGGATCCGGGACCAGTGAGAATTTCCTCAGGAACTTGGGCTCGGCATTACCCTTAAAGTCTACGGTTGCCGCATCGAGGAACTTGGATATGTAATCAACGGCTTCATCGGTCATATAGCCATTGGTAACGAATGTATTAAACAACCCCCTCTTCTTGGCTAGGACCCCAACATCGTACGCAAACTCTGCGAATATCGATGGTTCATTATACGTATATGTGATTCCCTGAGTCCCGTAGGTCTCGGCTAACTCGACAATTTTCTCTGGGGTCACCTCGAAACCCTCGAGAACCCTTCTCTGGCTTATGTCGAAGTTCTGGCAGTACTGGCATGCCCAACTACAGCCGTATGTGGAGAAGGAGAGTACCATGGAACCTGGGTTGAAGTGGTAAAGTGGTTTCTTCTCTATTGGGTCTACGGCTATTGCTGAGATCTTTCCATAAACCATTAAGTAAAGCCTACCGCCCAAGTTCCATCTAACGCCGCAAAATCCATACTGACCATCAGAGAGCTTGCACCTCCTTGCGCATGCTGTGCACTCAACCCTACCGTCAGGCAACGCCTTATACAGTACCGCTTCCCTCATTAAGCTCATATGTAATCATTAACCCATGATTAAAAACCTTATGAGGCAAGTAAGTCTCTACTAATTAGTACGTAGTCACGGAGGGGGTATGTTTTTTTAAGTAGTTTGTTGTATGGAGCCAAGATATGCCGAAGAAGAGGAAGAATAGGGGACGCCATAAGGGTGATAAGGGCAAGGAACCGATGGTCTACTGCGACAATTGCGGTAAGCTAGTGCCTAGGTCTAAGGCTGTTAGGGTTACGGTACCATACTCACCAGTGCCGGCCGACCTTGCTAGGGAGCTTGAGAAGCAGGGCGCCATCGTCCCTAGGTACTACGTCACAAAGACCTACTGCATAAACTGCGCAATCTACCTAGGCATACTAAAGGTTAGGGCTGAGGATGAGAGGAAGAAGAAAGTTTCACTAACGAAGGCGCCAGTACGTAGGGAGCAGTAACGGCGCTACCTGCGGCGAAGCCCACCCAAACGCAGCGCCGGCGCCCTCAACTTCGCAAAATACCCAGGGAACGCCAACAAAGCCCTGAGTTTAAATAACGATGGTAGTAACTCTTATAAGTCATTTCAGGCTTATGTTAATGCATAATGGAGCATAGCGAGGAAACCAGGAGGATGGAGTTACCCAATACCGAGACGGTGAGGAGAAGTCCAAGTAAGCTTGAGCTTGTATTTATTGAGAGCCCCAGGGACTTCATGAAGGATTTTAAGGTCGTGTTTGACCTATCAATAATAAGGGAGATAACACTTGGTAGGAGCCTGAGAACATGGTCATAATACCTGACCCAACAGTATCTAGGAAGCATGCGGTGATAACGATGGTCGGCAATGAATTATTAATTAAGGATTTGAATAGTACGAATGGCACGTACGTGCTTGACGGCGGAACATTCAAGAGAATAAGTGAGTATAGGTTCAGTGGTGATGTGGTTATTAGGCTTGGTTATTACACGGTCATTAAGCTATCACTGGTGACGGAGGAAAACCCATAGTACCAAGCGCATCATGAGTTCATGAACTTACTAAGCGCGGCTAATATTTCATTAGTGCTTGATGGTCTAAGTGACGGGTTTAACTCAAGACCTCTCATTATTAATGATGCAATCTCGGGCGGTACATCAGGCCTATAACTGGTTATTAGGGGTACGACTGCCTGCCCACTGCTTAATCTGTGGATGTGCGGATTAATTCCCGTCAGCATTTCATAGAATATGCATGAGAGGGAGTAAATATCGGACCTAACATCGGCAATTCCCTTACTAACCTCAGGCGCTGCATAGGCTATTGAGAATTGCGATACGTAGGACTTACCGCCAACCATTATCTTAGCTGCACCTAAGTCGCCAATCTTCACAATCCTCCTTTCCCTATCCTTGAATAATATATTCTCAGGTTTAAGGTCTAGGTGCACTATATTAGCCTTATGAAGCTCAGATAGTGCAAGTGTTATGGAGTACGCCAACCTCAGGAACTCATTAAGCTCAAGAGGCCCCTTCTCCCTCATTAAATCCCTCAATGATCCTCCTTCCATGAACTCCATAACCACGTATGGTGGCTCACTTAAGTAATCCTCGAGCGACTTATATGGGAGCTTCTCATCAGGTGGTATGTGAACCTCAAATACCTTAACAATGTGTGGGCTCTCAATGATAGGTACTCGCTCATCTCCTTTTTAAATGACGATAGCACCCTCGGGTCATTAGCCAAGGGATTACCCCTTGAGTCCCTATCCTTAAGAACCTTAATGGCGTAAACCCTACCCCACTCATCCCTGCCCCTAAGCACGTAACTGAAGCCGCCCGTAGCGACCACATTATCGATTAGGTACTTACCGCCTAACCATGCGCCCAACCACGCTATTGGTGGTTTCAACCCCCTAACAAACCTCAACCTTGTTGGTCTTAAGTACATTATTATGAAGACGAGTATTAGGGCGGTGATGCCCAGCCAATAAGCCTAATCACCGGGTAAATGCCGTAAACCAACGTCACTATTAACACCACCACCGAGACATAGCCAGGGAATCTACGCATCATCGGTGTTGCGGATACTATGGATGGTACCAATGCAATATACGCATAAGGTTGATTCAGCACCAGGAGGAGTACGGCGGCAGGTATTATTAGGGATACGCCTAGGTATGTTATTATTCTGTCAATCGTATCCTCAGGGAAGTCAATCCTATACATTAGTATTGAGTTCCTAATCGTTATTATAAAGGACGATGCAAATATGAGAAGTGAATTGATTAGTAAGTAAAGTGCGGGTGGTGCCGGGTTTACATAACCCCTGTAAAATAGGTATAGGACGTACAACACTGTTAATACTATCATGGCCCTTAAATCAACGACCCTCAACGATAAAACCAACACCACAACCCCTAGAAATACGGCTAATACATCATAGACATAGGCACTGTTAATTATGAATATTATCGATAATGCAAGGATTATCTCCGAAACCAGCGGTATTAGGAACCAGTTATTTCTCAACGGATACTTCCTAAATAATTCATAGAATAGCACAAACAATGAAACCACGATAAACGCCCGCACGGCATTAATACCAGTTATAAATAGTAAACTTATGAAAAGCACAATCCCCGGTAATGCCTTAAGTACCTTATTGCGTCGGTGATCAGCACGTTAGTTACTCTTTAAAGTCCCATTTAAAACGTTATTTAGATAATGAATGAAGAGGGTTCACATACTCGTTAAGGGACTAGTCCAGGGAGTTGGTTTCAGGGCATTTGTGAGGAGGAATGCCAAGAGATTGGGCATTAAGGGCTTCGTTAGGAACCTACCCGATGGCTTCACAGTGGAAATAGTGGCGGAGTCCAGACGACGCGATTGAGCAGTTGATAAGTATTGCCAAGAGGGGGCCACCAGGAGCTGTGGTTGAGGATGTTGATGTGGAGTATGAAGAGCCTAAGAACGAGTTCAGCGATTTTGAGATACTTTATTAACATACTTAATTAAGCCGCCGCCACACGGCGTAGGCCCCGAATCCAGGAGGTCCATTATCAATTGCTTAGCGGTATCCGTTAAGTCAAGGCTCGATGCCTCCCTTAGGTCTACGAACCTCAACTCCAGGGCATCACTCGAGCTCTAGGCTCGCCGCCGATAGGCTCCACTAAATAATCAAGGAGTAGGAAGTGATACCTAACCCTGCCCTCCTTATCCCGCTCCACGTATTGATAAATGCCAAAGAGCCCCAATGCCTTACCAATGATGCCCGTCTCCTCCTGTAACTCCCTCAGTGCTGCGCGGTCTGGGTCTTCGCCTGGTTCGACCATGCCACCGGGTATTGACCACTTACCCTTATTGGGTTCGGCACCCCTCCTTATTAGCAGGATTTTATTATCCTTAATGACTATGGCGCCAACACCAACCAATGGGTATCTTGGGTACTCCCTACTCATTTTAATGCGCAGCCATGTCTTAGGTTAATTAAGCATTAACGCTAATATTTAAAAGTGTGATAGTTCTCGCATAACTAATGGAGTGCAATAATGATAAGGTAAGGAGCGTAGTTGAGAGCCTATCGGATAAGGAACCCATTGAGGCTTACCAGACATTACTTGAGGAGAATTGCTTTGGTAGGGGCATGATTTACGACATTGGTGGTAAGTACATAGTCTACATGAAGGATGAGGAAAACGCATGCATAGAGGAGACGAACTCGATAGACCGTGCCAGGGAGTTGGCGAAGGCATTTGTTGACTCCGTCTGTTCCTAATGACCATGAAGGTAAAGGTAATATTGTCAGCGAATTTACACGAGCTTGCTAATGCCGTGAGTATTACGTTGCAAGTGCCAGATGGGTGCACGGTTAAGGACCTAATAATGAGACTTGGCGAGGTGAATCCAGAGATCCCAAAGATACTGCTTAAGGGTGATGAGCTTAATGAGAATTATGTAGTGATTGTGAATGGTAGGGATATATACTGGCTAAAGGGCTTGTTTACTAATCTCAGTGATGGTGATGAGGTGCTAATCGCGCCTAAGGCATTTATATCGTAAAACTTAATACCTCTACTTAGGCATCTAATATTTGTGATTGTGAATGGCTAGGAATAAGCTGGTGAGCATTGATGAAGCCCTGGACCTAATTAATGATGGTGATGAAATAGCGATTGGTGGTATGTCCTTTCATCGTAATCCCATGTCAATGGCAATAGCCATAGCGAGGTCAAATAAGAGGGACCTGGCGCTGGTGGATAGGGAGCCTGGGCTTGCCTTTGATCTATTAACGATTTCAGGTAGGGTAAAGAGGATTAGAGCTGCATGGTCACCTTCGAGCACTTTGGCATTGCCCCCGGGTTCAGGAGGATGGTGGAGAGCGGTGAGGTGGAATTCATAGAGGACGTTTGTGAGGGCGTGATGGCTGGACTCCGTGCAGGGGCTTATGGACTTCCCTTCATGCCATCAGCAATAGCGTTGGATAGCGACTTAGTCCCGTTAAACGTCAAGAGGGGTATTTGGAAGGTGATTAGGGATCCATTTAATGACCAGGAGTTAATCGCGGTTAAGGCTATAAGGCCTGACGTGGCCTTGGTGCATGTTCACAGGGCTGATGAGAGGGGTGATGTTGAGATTTACGGTCCTAAGTACGAGGATTTACTTAAGATTCAGGCTGCCAAGAGGGTTATAGTTACGGCTGAGGAAATAGTTAGTGAGGATTACTTTAGGGAACACCCAGAGAGGTTGACAATACCTGGCTTCATGATAACGGCGGTTGTGCATTCGCCGAGGGGTGCATGGCCAACGTCAATGTATGGTTATTATAAGGCTGATTACGAAATTATCAAGAGGTATTTCGATAGTGTTAAGGCTGGGCTTAGTATTGATAAGGTGCTTGAGGTGTTTGTTCATGGCTGACATGGATAATGTAATTAAATGCATGGCAAAGCAACTAAGGGATGGAGACACCGTATATACGGGACTAGCCTCAGTGCCTGCGGTACTGGCGGTGGCATTGGCTAAGCATTGGGGATTGAATATTTGGTTCATAAACGTAGCCGAGATATACGAACCTAGGGATATATTGATAACTCCATCATCGGGAGATCCATACCTATTCATTGATGGTGAGGGTTTTGTAACGAGCCTAGACGCCTTTGACCTGGCTAGGCGTGGGCAGCTCGATGTCATGTTCTTTTCGGCGGCTCAGGTTGATCGACGCGGTAACATGAATTTATCAGTCATTGGTGGTAGTTATGAGAGACCAAGGGTTCGACTACCAGGTGGTGCAGCTGCGGCTTACTTATACAGGAGGGCCCGTAGGATCGTGATGTGGCTTAAGGAACACTCAAGGAGGACGCTTGTTGAGAGGGTTGACTTCATAACCGCCCCAGGGCCCACGAGGCAGGGCCCGCGATTAACAATATGTACTCCAAAGGCTATGTTTGAGTTTGATCATGAACTTGGCGAATTGGTGTTGACAGGCGTATTCCCTGGCGTTACTGTAGATGAGGTAATTAATAATATGGCCTTTAAACCAAGGGTTAGGGAGACATTGAGCATTCTTGAAGCCGCAACGCAGGATGAGCTGCAATTCTTAAATAAGCTGGATCCAGGCGGTGTTAGGTATTCGTAAAAATCATGAGTCATAGCATTTTACTCTCTATTTTATATGCGCCCAGTATTATTGCTCCGGCTGATTTCGAAGCCTCAACAAGCTTCTTACCAACATCATCACCACTCCCCGCTGGGTAAACAAGCAGTGCATAGCCAATGGCCTCGCCAGGCCATCCATAAGCGTAGGCCAGTAGTAGGTTGAGCCCTGTGGCTGCCTCTATCGTGGTTAAAACCCTACCTAAAGTGCCTGGTTCGTTGGGCATCGCTATGTGTATTACGAATACACCACCCTGTATTGCCATGGCTAGGTCATAGAGCTTTGTAAATAGCCTCTGCATATCCTCGATCATCCTAAGTAAATTAGCCCCTGCGCTCACGTATAAATTGAAAGCGCTTAATTATTTCAATAAATCACACAAGATAAAGAGATAAAAACAGACCACTCTTAATTAGATTGACGAATGAGGAGTATCTATAAATGCACCATATGTGGCGCATATACTGAAGATACGATGCATTGCGGATCACGCACCGAATTAGTTCTGGAAGGTGGATTAAGAAGTAAATTGAGTCACTTAATGACGTACCTACTTAGGCATAACCCAAAGGCTGTTGATCTAACGATGGATCACGAAGGTTGGGTGAGTATTGATGAATTAGTGAATGCAATAAGGACTAGGTGGAGCTCCAGGGCATACTCGTGGCTAACTAAAGAGCATGTGATTGTGGTGGCATTGTTAGACCCGAAGGGTAGGTTTGAGGTTAGGAATGGAATGATTAGGGCTAGGTATGGGCATAATAAATCACTTAATGTCAGTATAAAGTACGAGATTGACAATGAGACGAGGGTCTTATACCATGGAACCACGAGAGAGGCGCTGGTACGAATAATGCGTGAGGGGTTAAGGCCCATGAATAGGAAGTACGTGCACCTAGTGCTGGACCCGGAGGATGCGTATGAGGTTGCCATTAGGCATGGTAGTGATGTAGTAATACTAAGGATAGACGCAAATTGCTTAAGGAGGAATGGTCAGCAAATACTGATAGCGACGGATAAAATAAGACTCACGAATTATGTACCACCACAATGCATAGAGTCAATAATGAACCCACGAGACTAAAAGCTTAAAATTGCCCATGAAATGACAACTACCGGGCCGGTAGTCTAGCCTGGAAGGATGCCCGCTTGGCGCGCGGGAGATCCCGGGTTCAAATCCCGGCCGGTCCACCACACTATTGACCGCCATGGAGTTAGTTTTTTTGTTTTGTTTGTTGCTTTATGTTTAATGTTTCTGTGGTTATTAGGTATCGGTTTTGGTTTATTGGGTGTTTCCTGGGTTATTCTTGAGTATGCCTCCGCCTTTAAGCTCAGTGTTGATTATAGCTGTCGTACATTAAGGAGAGGCTGAATTACCTAACGCCCCTATACTTAATCGGCGCCGCTGCTGTGGCTTTAACATTGGTTTCATGGATTGAGCTTGGTACAAGATCTATATATCCTACGTCACCGTGTTAGGCCTAACTGTCGGTGGTAAGGTGTTCCTTAATAAGGTGAGGAGGGGTTTCATAAGGGCTCTCGATGTTTACGACCTTGACCTTGACCTACCAATAGTTTCCGCCGCTGTATCATTGATACCGCTTAATTCAATAATCGATATTCTCATAGTTAATTTAGTATCTACCGCGACGTTATTCCTTGAGTCAGTAATTATGTATGTTAGGGCGAGTAGGAAGTTATTCGATGTTGGGCGTATGAGTGCATTATTTTACTCATTACCTCTGCTGGCGATTGCCTGTACTCGCTCTATGTTTCTGTAAGTTCGGTCATTATATTCGTAATAGCGTTTTTCGTATTAGTACTATTTATTGGTGATCTAGCATACTTAATAATTAAGGGTCCTTAGTTAGTAAGCCTTAATTTCATTAGTATTATGAAGTACCTCCGGTGATGAGTACTAGACCAGGATGACTTGGTGATTGAAAGAACCCGGGCTGAATATTTCTGGGTATGGTTTTTAAGTTGTTTAATTCTATGATTAATTAATATATGGATCATAAGAAATTGAAAAACTACATACTTATCCAGAACCTCGCTGGTGGACTTGTCTCGCCATTCATGAGCTTCCTAGCCGCGGTAATAGGCGTGCCCAGCGTAGGTATAAGCCTCGTCTCCTCAGCCTCCTCATTCTTTAGTGGTGTTGTTCAATTACCATTGAGGAGGGTAAGGCGTGTTGAGCAATTACTTAAGTTATCAACATTGGTCCTTGCCATCTTATGGTTCGTAATGGCATTCATAGCCTACGGGAATCCAACGGCGTATTTGGTGACGTATGTCCTAATCGCGGGTGTTGGTGGTGCGAATTCCTTTGCATGGGCATTAATAATGGAGAGACTTAGCAGGGGTAGTAGGGGTTGGGTTTTAGCTAATTTTGCGTTTTACGGGTCAATAGGTAGTTTATTAGCTACATTGGTTACGGGGGCCATAGTTGGCAGTAATTATGTCGTTATGCGCTACGTGTTCATGGCTAGCGCATCACTAATACTCGTGAATGCGATTAACGTTTGGAGTATTAAATCAATAGATCCTGATGATCGAGTAATTAGTGAGCCATTATCCATACTTAGGGGTAATAGAAGGTTGGCTAAGTTCCTTTTCATAAACACCGTATTTGCCATTGTATGGAGTTTTGCATGGCCCCTATTCCCACTGGCCCAGGTATACTTACTAAATATGAATGTTGAGCAGTTGGCGATAGTCAATGTAATAAGTGGCGTCTCCACACTAGTCCTGCAGAGGTTTGTGGGTAAGTGGTTTGATAGGAATAGGAGACTGGTCATGTTCCTAGGAAGGCTCTTGTTGGTTACATTCCCACTATCGTATGCCCTAGCCAACAATGTATACGTTATTTACATAGCCAATACCGTGGCTGGATTCACGAACTCCGCATCAAACATTGCCTATATATCCTTTGTATATGATAATTCCGAGGATAGAAGGACGGCGGTTAGTCTATATAACCTGTTTTATGGCGTTGGTACGTTGATTGGGTCATTAATGGGTGGCGCGTTGGTTATGGTGATGACCAGTTACGTGGGTTTAAAGGATAGCGTTAGGTACATGCTACTTGGCGATGCCGCGGCTAGGGCTTTAACGGCTACGTTATACATGAGTGTTTAATGCGGTTCGGAAGTTTTTTTATTGAGGTTTTTACTTACGTAGTTGGATGTTCACAGTATTTATAGTGGGTACTGCTGGATCAGGAAAAACAACGCTTGTTAATACATTTGCTGAGTGGCTTGAGAATAATCAGTATGATGTGGCCATTGTTAATTTAGACCCGGCCGTGGAGTATGTCCCCTACATACCGGATATAGACATTAGGGACGTGGTTTCGGCCAGGGAGTTAATGAGGAAGTATAAGCTTGGCCCCAATGTCGATAATAGCCGCAATAGACATGCTGGCTGTTAGGCTCAGGAGATTAAGAGCCAAATAATGGATATTGGCGCGAACTACGTCCTCATAGACACGCCGGGCCAGATGGAGCTATTCGCCTTTAGGAGCGTTGGCTCGGTATTAATCAATAGATTAAGCATGGATAGGTCAGCCGTAGTCTTCGTAATAGATGCAACGCAGGCACAGACCCCTAGTGGTTATGTGTCATCAATGCTTCTGGCATTATCAACACAGTTTAGGTTTAACATGCCCCAGGTAAACGTATTAAATAAGATTGACTTGCTCGATAGGTCTGTGGTTGATGAAATACTTGAGTGGGGTGAGGAGACTGACCTGCTCAGGGAGGCATTAATGTCCGGTCAGGCCAATAAGTTGGAGGCTGATCTGAGTGTTAGGTTGTCGGATATATTGACGGCCATTGGCACCATTCCTAAGCCAATACCAATAAGCGCAAAGACTGGTGAGGGTCTTGATGCCCTTTACAGGGTGTTGCATAATGTATACGTTGGCGGCAGCGATTATGATTACCTTGAGTAAACCTCACCGGTGTTCCTAAGCATTATATAACCGGGCCTAGGCCCGGCCCTGCTTATCCTGCGCATGAACTCCCTAACCGCCGGCTTATTAATACTCGCCTTAGAGACCACTATATCGAATTCCTCGAGGGCTATGGGCTTAATAGCAAGCCCCATTGTAAGTGCCTGCCCGGCAATGGCTATGCCATAGTCAGCAAGCCCCCTGGCAACCTTCTCCGTAACCTCCACGTGCGTCTTAACAACATCATCGTAACCCCTCACAATCCTCCTCAACTCATCCACGCTATACCCAATATGCCTAGCTATTCCATTTAGTAGGAGTTCCGTTGCCAGTCTCGTGCCTGAACCTGGATTCCTATTAACCATCCTAAGCCCTAGTATATCCGTTAAATCACTAATGCTTAGGTACGGTCTATGCACAATGCCTAGTAATCTCATGTAGCCCCTTATTAAGACGGCATTATCCCAGGCGCCCAATGAGTTCATGTAGGGTATGTTATACTCACCACTCATTGGGTCAATTAGGTGAATACCGGCTATATCGCTAAGCCGTTGATAACCATGTTTAACCCGCTCATTGAGCCAACCCAATATGCATCGATACAGTAACCCTCGCTCCTCATTTCATTAATTATGTCCCTAACTATACAATCATCGCTCCCTGCATATACGGTGTCGCATACCGTACCGTCAGAGCTCCATACGTATCTACTCATTATCGACTTATACGTGTTTAGTAGTTCCTTGCCCTCCGTAGTTAATGCCATGCCTCCCCTATACCCCCTCTTTGAGTTAACGACCTTGATGTTTAATCCACCCTCCAACCTGTTAATTAATTCCCAGGCCCTTGAGTATGGTAATCCGAGATCCTTAACCACGGATAGTAGGGATCCCTTCTTCTCAAGGATCTCAAGAAGCCTTGCCGTTAAGTCATCCATTAACACCTTACCATCCTGCTCAAGGAGCACTTCAATCTTAAACTTAGGCTTACCCACTATGTAATAAATTGTGGATTTCTTAATTAAGTATTTTGCTTCTCATTTTAATATAATAGAATGGTTTATTAGTGAGTTAATAAGAAAGCATATTCCCCATACTATGGTCATTAGAGCCATTATACTAGACCTCGACATGACACTAGTAAATACATTACCTAAATTCCTAAACATACTCAGGGAGTGTGCTGCGAAGTATGGTAGGAACATAGATGGCAGTATTGATCAATTACTCAACATTTACTATAGGGATCCCTCGCTGGGTGAGGTACTCGGTGATTTATCGAAGAACTTCTGGTTCTGGCATGAATGCTGGACGCTGTACTCCCTGAGGAGGGATTATGGTGAGGTATTTCCAGGTGTCCTGGATACCATGAAGACTCTGCGTAATATGGGTAAGAAATTAGTCATAGCCACCGGGAGGGAGTTGGAATGCACGCGCATAATGGATGAACTGAGGTATTACCGATTCACAGAGTTTATAGATGGGTGTGTATCACTTGGTGACTTAGGCCCAGGTCATGATAAGCTAGACCTAGTTAAAAGGGCGCTCGAGATTCTCAAGTTACCGCCTAATGTTGTTGCTTACGTTACTGATCATCCAAGGGATATACTCCTAGTTAATGGGTTAGGCATAATAAACATAGGGGTGGCAACATGGGCCAGGGACTTTCCCACAAAGTTAGTGATTAGGAGTGTAGCCGAGCTGCCAAGGCTTATTATCATGCTTGATGAAGCCTCCGATTAATAACCATGCCTATCAATACTCCAAGGATTATCGGTGCTAGGTAAGCGAGGAGCATGTACCAGGGTATTCCCAGGACCCCTGGTATTACCGTTATGTAATAAGGCCCGTATGTACTTGAGTCTACGTACTCATTGCCGGGGTACTGTATTGACACCTCGTAGAAGCCAGGTTCCGGGAAGGGTATTGAGGCCTTCATATGGGATCCAGTAATTGGTATATTATACATGCTTACCGTCTTATTTCCGTTCTTAATAATTATCGTTAAGTTTCCATTAACGTAATTAATAGGTATGTTGGTTACAATACCTATCCTGAATGTTTCATAACCACCCGCAGCGATTAAGTTGCTGCTGCCATTTACGTAGAGCGTTAATGGCGCCTTCATCACATTTAACGTGTAGATTGCGCGGCACCCCTTATAATTAATGTTTCCAGGCCAGGACACAATTATTGAGTAGTTACCCGGCATTTTTGGAATAAATGTGTATGTGCCGATACCGCTTGCATTAATATACATCGTCCCACCAATTGATGAGGTATTGCTCGTTATTAATACGTTCAATTGGGCATTTACGATTATGGGGCTCATTTGGCTCTGTATGACGAGTTCGTGCAGCACCTCGGGTGTTCCGTTGATAGTTATTGATAGTGAGCAGGGGGCCTTACTAACGGTTATTGTAAGGTTTGTGGAGCTTGGCAGGTAATTCGGTGGGTTTGTGTAGTAAATGGTTATTAAGTACGTGCCTGCCTGGGGCGGTATCCAGGTTATCTGGACGGTACCGTTTATTGGCGTATAACTACCTATTGTTGAGGCTAATCCATTGAGTTCATAACCTATTGTTAATGTACCACCTGAGATTGGTGGTGATAACCTCACGTATATATTAACCGCACTGCCATATGTTACGTTTGTATTATTTACATAGGCAATTATGTATACAGTACCGGGTAATACAATGAATGTATAATTAATAGTGGCCTCCTGGAAATACGTGGTATTTGTAAAAACTACTGTTAATACGTGATAACCAACGCCGTAATTAACTAATAATGAGTATTGCGCAATTCCGTGGCTATTAGTGGCTACTGTCGTTACGTAATTATTATCAACATAGATGCTCAACTCCTGGTTCTGCAGGGGGCCTACTGGTGTTGTTGCGTTTATGGTTATTGGCATGTAATTACCGTAATTAACGGTACTTTGCATACTTAGGGCTAAGTATACAGGCGTTGGCACTATTGCAAATGTGAGGGTTTCATTCTCATTCCATGTGTAACCCCCTGCATCCGTGTAACTTATTCTGAAGGTTATCGTCGCCGTACCCAGTGAGTACGGCCCTGGCGTTACCGTTATGCTCTCATTTATTGGTGGCTTCACGGTAATCACGCCATTACTAATTACGACGCCCGTTCCAATCATCGCTATTAACGCCGAGCTTATTGGTATTGGTGTGCTATTCGTTATATCGAGCGTAATCATCTGAGGCACGCCACTATAAAGTTTCGTCGTTGTGGTGTTTATTGTTACTCCAGGAATTACTGAGGATACCGTGAAATAGTAATTCACTGCATAACCAATGGTGGATAATGATAATGACGCGTTATAACTACCCTCAGTTAGAGCCGGCACGGTTATGTTAAATGAGTTTTCCCCAGGCTGTAGTGTCCATGAGCCTGGGCAACATAGTTACTAATGCTTAAGGTGTAGGACACGTTAATCGGTACTGGTGCATTGTCACTAATGTTAACCACAATAGTGCTGTTCAAGCCGGCGCCTGTGTATACGTGAGTATAATTACCTAAGGGTTCGGGGTAAGATCCGTAGTACCAGGTAATTCCTGTAACGGTGAAGGGGGTGGGTGGATCCACGCCAAGCATTGCCAGTATCATGTGCATTATTAACGCTGTTATCACCATCTACGATAGCAATTGATTACTCATTTAAAAATACTGCTTACTCGCGACGATAAATGTGAAGCCTCATTATCAGGCGCATCTAGGTTTTTAAGGGCTTAGGGCAATTGCCTCTGAAGATATGGGTGGTAGGTTTACCGTGATAACCTTCGGTTGTTGGTTGAATAAGGCGGATAGTGACATAATGATTACAAAGCTCAAGTCATTGGGTTGGGAGTACACGGAGGATGCAGGGTCTGCCGATACTATAATCGTGAATACATGCGCCGTTAGGGAGGAGGCCGAAAGAAATGAGCTTAAGCTCCTGAAAAGGCTAAGTGAGGAGTATCCCAACAAAAGACTGATTGTTGCTGGTTGTCTCACTAGGGTTAGGCCCGCAACCATAAAGGATGTGGCTCCCAATGCTGTGCTTGTTTCGTCTCATGGAGCCGAGCTTATAGACGAAGCCTTGAATAGCGGTACCGACATTAATATGTATGATGATAGACCGGCAAAGTACCTACTGGTTACTACCCGGAGTTTCATGGGCATAGGTACGTTGTGCCAATACAGGTTGGTTGCCTAGGTAATTGTAGCTTCTGCGTTACAAAGATTGGTAGGATGGGCTTTGGCAGAGTAAAGAGTTACGACATGGATGATATAGTGAATGCCATTGCCAATGCCGTTAATAGAGGTGCCAGGGAGATTTACCTGACTGGGCAGGAAATAAGTGCCTATGGGCGTGATAGGGGTTACGACCTTGCCGACCTACTTGAGAAAATACTGAGTAGGGTTAATGGTAGGTTCATGGTTAGGCTTGGGATGATGGAGCCGCTGGAGCTTAGTCGAATAATTGATAGGTTACTCGATATTGTGAGGTCTGACTGGCGTGTATACAGGTTCTTCCACATACCAGTACAGAGCGGTAGTGATAGGGTGTTGATGCTAATGAGAAGGAAGTACTCGGTTGATTTATTTAGGGATATTGTCATGAGGATTAGGAAGGTCTTTCCAGATGCGACAATTGCCACCGACATCATCGTGGGCTTTCCTGGGGAGACTGATGAGGACTTCTTGCTGAGTGTGAAGTTAATCGAGGAGTTGGGCATTGACAAGGTTAACCTGGCTAGGTATAGCCGTAGACCCTTCACCGAGGCGGCGTACATGGAGCAAGTGCCTGAGCAGGTTAAGAAGGAGAGAAGTAAGATTGCGACGGACGTATTCAATAGGGTCGCACTTGAGAGGAATAGAATGTTCATTGGCAGGGAGATGTGGGGCATCGTGAGTGAGGTTGACTTTAAGGGTGAGAATTACGTTGTCCGTTCATATAATTATAAGCCAATAGCCGTGAGAAGGGCCGACATTGGCGCATTCGTAAAGGTGAAGGTCACGGACGCAACACCACAGAGGCTCTTTGGTCAATTACTTGAATCGGAGAGCTTGAGTGTTAAGTATAGGGTTGATTTCAGGATTACCGAGGGCCTTGACCTGGTCTCCTAGCGTTATTACTCAATTCTTAGGACTTCCATTGGTCTGATCTTCGTTATCGACACTAATGATGGTATTGATGCAATTACTGAGGTGGCTATGGCTATTATCAATGAGTATACGTATAGTGTTGGTAGTAATATTACGGGTATTATTATTGGTAGGTTTAACCTAATCATTATGTACCTGGCCAGGTAGGCACCTGCTATGCCAAGTACTATGCCTATTACCGAGCCTATTATACTTATGAGTAGTATCTCAAGGAGGAATATCAGTATTACCTGGCTGTTAGATGCACCCAGTGCCTTGAGAATGCCGATCTCCCTAGTTCTCTCCCTAACATTCATTATCGCAGTATTGGCGACACTGAGCCCCGTGACTAATAGGCTCAATGCTATTATTACTACGAAGAATAGGTTAACCATCGATAGGGCGTTTGAGATGGAACTAAGGACAGACTTTTGCTCATAAACATCAGCGTTGGGGAAATACTCGCTTAACGCCGTGGCTAGTTGATTGAGGTATGTGGGGTTATCCTGGGAGAGCTTTATGAATATGGCGTTGATAAAGCCCTCATCACTTAAGTCATTTTGTAACGTACCTATTGGTGTTACGATCATATTTAATTGAAAGCCAAGAAAACCACCAAGTATGCTACTAAACGTTCCAGTAACCTTGAGAGGTATTACTTCAGAACCACCTTGAATACCCGTTAATACCTGGACATAGATTGTGTCGCCAATGCTTATGTTATCCCTTTGGGCCAGGGTATCCTGTATTATTGCTTCGCCATTACTCATTGGTAATGAACCGCTCTCCATGTGGACTTCAAAGTATGAGAAGTACTGACTCGGTATTCCAATTAATGTAACGGCATGTCCATTAACCTGCGCCGTACTTATTATTATCGCGGGAACCACGTAAGAGACATGGGGGAGCTTAGCGATTACCTGAGCCACCGCCTCAGGTATTGAGACACTTTGCGAGTAAACCATGAGGTCTGTGGGTAATATGTTCTCAACCTCACTGGTGATCGCTATCTTAAATCCGTAGGTCATCGTCTCAAGTGTTATCATTAACGCCACACTATAGATTATGGCCAACATCGTCAGTATAGCCTCGTTCTCCTACCACTAAGGTTCCTAATCGACATTGTGAATAGAGTCCTTAAACTCATGAGACGGTTTAGTGTATTACATGGCCCTTAAAAACGCTTCTAACAAGGGATGATCAGCCTTCACCTCCATCCTCATTTGAGTATCAGACTGTTGATCCATCATCACCCAATTAATTACCGGTACGTCAATTATTAATAATCTTTATTACCACGTTACTGAATATTACGGTACCAAGTGCTAATTCATTTAAATGCATTAGTTAATAAATCAATTATTCTTTATACTTTCACAAACTTGTAACTTAATTAATAATAATGCTTAAATAGTGGCATATATGTAAGGTTACCGTGCCGAAGAAAATACTCATCCTAGGTGGCGGTGTTGGTGGTGTCGTTGCTGCTAAGAGAATTGCTGAGAGAATAAGGGGCAGGGTTGATGCTGAAATAACAATAATAAACGACACCGACTACTACTTACTACCGCCATTACTCGTTAATATAGCGCTTGGTGATATTGAACCAAGTAAGGCGCAGTTACCGCTATCAATGCTGGAGAGGAGGGGCGTTAAGTTTGTTAAGGCTAAAGTCACCAGGGTGGATCCCGATAACAGGGTTGTGGAGACTGACCAAGGCAAGTTTAATTATGATTATCTCCTAGCGAGTTTAGGAGTTGACTTTGACTTCCAATCATACAACCTAGGCGTTGGTTACCACAATTTTACCCTGGATGGCGCGCTCAAGCTTAGGGACGCCCTTAGGTCCTTTAATGGTGGTAAGTTAATAATCTTCACTCCAGAGCCAATATACAGGTGTGGTGTGTATCCCTTTGAAATTGTGGCTCAGCTTGACACGGTATTTAGGAAGAGGGGTATTAGGGATAGGGTTGATATAACGCTGATTCACCCATTCGAGAAGCCAATACAGCCCTTGGGACCCGAGGCTGTTAAGATAACTGAGGAGGTCTACGCAAAAAAGGGCATTAAGTATGTTGGTAATGCGAAGCCAGGGACCGTTAATGATAAGGAGAAAGTCGTTGAACTAGCGAATGGTGAGAAGTATAAGTATGACCTGCTTATAGTGGTACCCCCAGCTAGGCTTCCAAAGCCCTTTGAGGGAACGCCGTTAATTGCCGATACACCAACCGGTAAGTGGACGGCAATAGATGTTTACACGGGTAGGAGCCTTAAGTACGATGATGTTTATCTACCCGGCGAGCATTCAATGCCATACATAGGCCTACCAACGGCTGGGGTACCCGTTCACTTCACGGCATTGGCTAGCGCCACGGTGATAGCCGGCGAATTACTTGGCGAGCTATTGAACCTGCCCAAATTAATGCAATGACCTGCGCCATGGATTATGGGGACCTTGGTATGATGTTCAACTGTGACGTCAAGCTCGACTTGACGGGCAATAAGGCTGCGTGGATAGGTAGTTGTTATAGTATATTAACGTCACCACTTGGTAGATTGATTAAGGATCTATTTTATAAAACTTGGCTAGCAACAACCATGTGAGGTGATGGCCATGGCACAGGCACAGCAGGTTCAGACGGAGAAGAGCCCGGATGAGAAGCTTGCGGAGGCACTGAACATACTCGTTCAGAACATTGATGAGATTAGGGGATTGCTTGATCAATTAATTGAGCTTAAACGTAGTGGTGTTATTGATGCATTAATGCTAATCGTCAATAGGTTTGATGAGGTTATACAGTATCTTTTCCAGGACCCAGCAATATTTAGGCTGTTGTCTATCCTGGTTGATGGTAGCCTGCAGGCAATGAATAAACTGGATACCCAGGATGTACTTAAGTTGAAGGGCTTGGTTCAGGACCTGGGTGGGTGCCTAGGGAAGAACGTGGATCTAGCAAATGCTAAACCCGTGGGCGGCTTGATGGGGCTTTGGAGGGCGTTGGGGGATAAGGACGTACAGAGGGGTCTTGGTGTTGCAATGGCGCTTTTGAAGGCATTAGGTAAGTGCTCGGCGCAACAGCAGGGATAGTAACATCCTAATGCTGAATCATTAAATAAGACTTACTAAAAAGATTTTTATAATATTGACACTACAGCAATAACGATGAAGATACAAGTCAAATTCTTGACTTTACTATATGAAATGACTAAAACATTAAGGGCCGAGATTGAGCTACCAGACGGTGCTACATTGCTAGACCTAATAAGGAAGATCGATGACGTTATATACCCAGGCTTTTCCAAGATAATTCTCGACTGCAACAATAAGATTAAGGATAAGTTCCTAGTATTAATTAATGGTAGGTCTCCGGACTTCTTAAACGGTATTAATACGAAGTTATCAGATGGCGATGAGGTAACATTCCTACCACACTGCGGTGTTGCATAATTCAGTGTCTTCATATTAAGCTTTTTAAACTAAGTATTGCTACCAAAGATTGATGAAGGTTCAGGTTAAGTTCTTGGCGTCCCTATATGACATAACCAAGGTACTTAAGACAGAGCTTAACATACCCGATAATGCGACAATTAAGGATTTAATACAGGTCATTGATAATTCAGTAAGCCCCAACTTCTCAAAGGTCATATTGGATGATAATGGTAGGCTTAAGGATCAATACGTTATACTGGTTAATGGTAGGTCAATAGACTTCCTAAATGGATTAAGCACTAAACTATCCAATGGAGATGAGGTGGTGTTCCTCCCACCTGCTGGTGGTGGTTAAGGGGAAGATGTGGATTATGAATTATTTTTATCCTGATTCTCACTATAGTTCTCAAGGATCCAGGATGGCGTTGAAAGTATTGCCACGTAACCTCCGAATGTCTGGGTCAGCGTTAGGTTCTCCTCGACTGATTTAGGCATTACGAATAGTTCAACGTCCTTCCTACCCTTGAGCATTAGTGTTATGTTCATTACCTCGTCCTCACCAACGTCCTCACTAACAACAACCACTTTAGCAATACCCTTCTTAACGGCATCCATCACTGATTCCTTACCATAGATTAAATACTCGGGCTTCTTAACGGCTAGGTACATTATCTCCTCCATCAATTTCTTAGCCTTAACATACTCAGTCTCCTTAAGCTTATCCTCAGCATTCCTAATCGCCTCAAGGACGCCACCAATGTCTGCGCAGCATGCCGATACAATGGCGATGACCTTATCTCTAATCCTATGGTCAAGCTCACCCTCCTCAAGGAACTCCTCCTTAGTTGGTCCAGGCCCGGCAACAACAATGCCCTTTAGGCTCGGGATCTCAGTAAACACCTTATTGGCTCTCTCAGCCACTAGTTTGTAGAAGGTCTCGGCTAGGTGCTCTGTCTGTCTCTTATACCTAAGGCTGATTGACCGCCAGCAGCGTGCTTATTTGGTACGAAGAACTCCACCTTATCAACAATCTCCCAGTAATTACCCCTCAACAACGCAATTACGGCCTCGCCTCTCTCAATCACTATTATGCCGTAGGTATCACTGCTCTTAACCATGCCCTCCAGGATTTCCGTGTGGAATGACGTATCGCATATGTACTTAAACGTTGATACTGGTATTGGAGGTATTATGGCGTAGAAGACCCACTCATAATTACCTGGGTTGATCATGTGAAAGCCTGCGAATATTGCAAGTCCATTCTCGGGGGCCTTTGAGATACCCTTTATAGAATTTATAATTCTCTCTAGGGCATCCTGAACATGGGTCCTGGTGGTCTTATCCTTGATGTTACTTGCCAATGCCCACTCCTGCCTGAGCATTGATACTACGTCAGGTATCGGCCTATTACCATTAATATATAGGCTTATGAGCGTTGTTGCATAACCCCTGTACTTCTTAAGTAGGTTAATCATTATTTTCAACTCCGAGAAATCCTTTATTCCAAGGCATCAACATACTAGGAATGGTAGGGGACTATCGCATTTAAAAGCCTTTTGCCTTTTGTTAAAGCATCTCTATAGCCACCGCAGTCGCGCCGCCAGTCCCATGGCACAGGCTGCCACGCCCCTTTTCCCGCCGACGTGCATTAACGCCGATATTAATGTAGTGACTATCCTAGCACCACTCGCACCAAGTGGGTGCCCAAGTGCTATTGCGCCACCGAATATGTTCATCTTATCATAGGGTATGCCCAACTCTTTATTCACAAGGACGTTAACCACAGCAAAGGCTTCATTAACCTCAAAAACATCAACGTCATTAATGCCCCAGCCAACCTTATTCAGTAATTTCCTAATCACGTATATCGGCGCCTCCGGGAATCTCCAGGGCTCTAACATGTGCCATGCATAACCAACAATCCTCGCAATAGGCTTTAACCCGAGCTCCCTCGCCTTATCCATTGTGGTCAGTAATAACGCTGCAGCGCCATCGGATAGCTGTGATGAGTTCCCGGCAGTATGCAATCCATTGGGGCCGAAGGCAGGCCTTAACTTAGCCAGCTTCTCTAGGCTTGTGTCCGGCCTAATTCCCTCATCCCTATCCAGGTAAACCCTCTCGCCGTTTATCACGGTATCCACAGGCTCTAGCTCAAGGTAGTACTTATTCTCCGTAGCCCTTAAAGCCCTCATGTGGCTCTCATAAGCCACCTTATCAAGTTCCTCCCTGGTGATTTCATGTTCCATGGCCACCTTATCAGCCTCCTGACCCATGAGCATCATGTTTGTGGGATCCGTTAATCCATCATAAATCATTAAATCTATGAATTTCAAATCTCTACCGATTAAGTGCTTAATTCCCCACCTGGCCTCATGCGGTAATGCAAGTGGTTGCGTGCTCATGGACTCCGCCCCGCCGGCAATTACCACACTAACATCACCGACCTTAAGAGCCCTAACGGCCTCAATAATTGCCTGCATTCCTGAGGAGCAAACCCTATTAACTGTAAATGCGCTAACCTCAATTGGCAACCCAGCAAGTAATGCAGCAAACCTACTGAGGTTCTGCCCCATACCACCCTGGAGCGTTGATCCAAAGACAACTTCATCGATTAATTTCCCATCAATACCCGTCCTCCTGATCAACGCCTTTATCGCCTCGGCTGCCAGGTAGGGCGTCTTCACGTTTTTAAACGCACCGCCAAATTTACCGATAGGTGTCCTTACAAAGCCCGTAATGACTATGTCCTGGCTCATACGTCTTTAGCAATTGATTAAGCAATATTAAGCTTTGTCCATAATTAATGATTAACAATGACTTTAGACATTAACTAATTTATATTCAACAGTTAAAAATGCCGTGGTGCGCCGTAAGGATATAACTTAATTACTGGCGCTAATCGTAAGTTCGATGGACATTTTAGAGAAGCTTCATAGTCTCTATGGACGTGAAATCGACGAACAATTAATTAAATACCTAAGCAGGGAGGTGAATGAGGAGTTTAGGGATGCCGTGATTTACCAAGTGTCCACTGGCGGTAAGAGGTTAAGGCCGTTAATAACGTTAACGGCTACGAGGGCCTGCGGCAGCGATTATAAAATCGCATTGCCCGCCGCCGCAATCGTGGAGTTAATACACAATTACTCCCTGATATATGACGACATTATTGACGAGGCGCTGCTAAGGAGGAATAAGCCGACCGTTAGGGCTAAGTACGGTGATAACGCAGCCATACTAATTGGTATATGGTATAGGGAGGCCATTGAGGATGCAATACTCGAGACTAGAGATCCGATGGCCTTTGCGAAGGAGACCGCGAGCACGATACGCGCTATAGATGAGGGTGAAAGGCTCGATATATTACTTGAGTATGCGGGGCGTAAGGACCCGTACTTTGTCGAGAATAGGTTGGGGCCTAGATTATTAAATAATTGGGAGGCTCTATATAATACGTATGTGAAGATGATAAGCCTTAAGACCGCCGCACTGATAAGGACAGCCGCGGTCTTCGGCGCGATGTCCGCCAATGCGCCGCATTGTATCAAGCCATTATCCGATTATGGCACATACCTGGGGCTCGCGTTCCAGGTATTAGATGATGTACTGGATATTTTCGGTGATGTTAAGAAGTTTGGTAAGGAAATCGGTAAGGATATTAAGGAGCATAAGTTGGGTAATGCCGTAATTGTCATGGCGTTGAAGGAACTGAATGATACGGAAAAGAGGGAGTTATTGAGTATTCTCGGTAAGACTGAGGTAACTAATGACGATGTTAAGAGGGCCGTTGAAATAATATCAGGGACGAATGCCAGGGAGAATGCATTAAAAATAGCCATGGAATTTGCGGAGAAGTCTGAGAAGGCATTAAATGAGTTGAAGAGCAATGAGTTTGTTGAGGATCTTAGGGAGATCCTAAGGTTCACGGTAACTAGAGAATTTTAAATATCGAGTCATGAGTAACTTCACACTTATAAGCCTGGACCTACGGTACTAATCACTTGAGAACTTAATGAGACTTTTCATTATGAAGTTAGGGGGTAGCGCAATAAGTGATAAGTCAAGACCGCTTAGTTATAGGGAGGATTGGGTAAGGGAATTGGGCGCCCTGCTCGTTAGGGAGGTTAAAACGGGTAATAAGTTCGTACTAGTTCATGGAGGCGGTAGCTTCGCGCATCCCATGGCCCTAGCCTATGGATTAAATAAATACAGGGATTATGAACAATTAATTGGTATTTCCTTCACATCAGCTATACTTAATCATTTAAGTATGAAAATAACGCTCACATTAGCATCGATTGGGTTACCCATTTACCCATTAAGGACGGGTTCGATATACGTCATTAAGAACGGCAAACCCCACCTGTTAATAGAGCCTATGCACATAATCGAGTTAATTGAAAGGGGTGTAATACCAATGCTTTACGGTGATGTGGTTGCCAGTGATGAGGGCTTCTCAATAATCAGTGGTGATGACATAATGCTCGACCTGGGCTCAAAGCTAAGGCCATCAGCATCAATATTCCTAACAGACGTACCTGGAATACTCGATGTTAATGGTAATATCATTAGGGAGTTGACGAGGTCGTCCGTGGTAAACGAGAGGGAAGCCCGTCATATAGACGTGACAGGGGGTCTCATGAGGAAGGTTCAGTCAGCAATGGAATTGGCTAAGTATACGAGGACTTACTTATGTGCGATTTGGGACTTGGAGTCAATAGGCAGGATTCTCAATGGTGAGGAGCCTATTAAATGTACGAGGTTTTTACCCTACTAATTATTTCCTAGCTTGAATAATACTTCGTCTAGGTACGTGCTATTTGTGAGCCGTTGGCCATAGATTATTCCTGAGGCTTCTACCGTATTGTGGGGCTTAATTACTATTAACAATGGGAAGTAAACATTACTTGCATTAATACCTAACCTAGTAAGTAGTTGTGGCAGTAATGTCCCGTAGCCAACGATAAGCACTTGAGAGCCTGACGTGAAATTACCCCATAGGGCCGTTGTAATTACGAAATCCGCGTACTCTAAGTTGAAGTTACAAAGTTCATATACGTAATTATCAAATTGTTGAATCGCCGATAAGGTTGCGGGAGCCTGTGTTGGTGGATTAGGAAATACTACGATCACCACGTTATAGCCGTGATAATACGTGGCGTTATAAAGCACCGGCCATACATTACATGTTTCATCTAGTAGGTATGGGTCATTGACCGTTAAATACATTAGTATGGGTTTCGTATTGTTTATTAACCCCAGTGCGGTGGCATTAATGAGCGAATTATTGTATGGGTTTATCAATGTTGACAACATGTACTCAGTAATAATTGTCGCATTAAGCTGGGACTGGGTCTGCTGAGGCATTGTTAGTTTAGATACTATACCAGGTAGGAAGAGGACTATTATGAACGCTGCCTCCCCAAGTATTACCAACGTTAATGCCAAATAGAATAGTTTTCCCCTACGCCTTTGAGACCTTCTCGACTTCCTTGATTTCGCCATGATTAATGAAAGGGTCCCATAATAAATTTATTAGGTTAACTCTCCTACCGCCCAAAGCTTTATAACTAATTCAATGCGCATGCCCTAACAATGAGGGCGTTGGCACTGCATGGCTTTGGTTCAAGCCCTGAGAAAATAAACTGGCTTATTGGCCCCTTAAAATCACTAAACCTTGAGGTAATAGCACCTACCTATAGGGACTTCGAAGACGGCCTTAATAAGGTCAGGGAATTACTGGGAGGAACTAATGAAAAATACATCATTGCTGGTCACTCAATGGGCGGTACAATAGCGCTACTTACGGCATCAACCATGGATCGAATTGCCTGCGCTATTTCCGTGTCAGGACCAACCGATAGATTAGCGCAGATTAGGTGGCTACTCTCGGGCGAGCCCGGTAGTATTAGGAGGAGGACTTATGAGGAATTAATGAAAATCGATAATAGGCAAGTCACTGAGGAATTTCTCATGAAGACCTCACCAATCAATTACTTAAGGCCCAACTTACCACCAATGCTCCTAATACATGGTACTAATGATGAGTTAGTAAGTATAAAGCAGGTGGAGGATTACTACGAGAGGGCTAAATCCCTTGGTAATGTTATTGAGTTCGTAAGGGTTGAGGGTATGCCGCACACACCCAGGGGTAAGGATATTAGGGTGATAGCGAAGGCCATTGAAGATTTTGTAAGAAAATACTGTTTGAATGCATGAAATGGTTCAATAATAGGGATTAATCAGCTACGTAGGTTTCCAAGTGAGATTCCTCGTCAATATATGGTATCTTTACTAATTTATGCCCCTTATGAAGTGGTAATAATGACCTATGGACCATGGTCTTACAATCCGAGCACCAATAAAATTCATCTTCATCCCTCTCCTCATCAAATTCTACAAAGAATGGGCACTGCCACTCAGTCATGACAAGTTTCATGTAATATGGGCTATCCTTATTTGTGCAAATACCAATATTGTCGCGTAGTTCATGAAGTCTAAAGTACTTGCAGTTAATGCATTTAATCTCCATAATTCCACCCCATTATTTTACTTATAACTAGAATTAATAAATCTGTCGCAAAATGCGCAAGCGGTATTTCACTATTCATGCCTATAGATAATAATGCTTAAATTTTTCATCATAATTCAAATGTAATATGAAGTTAACAATAATAAGTGGGAGGGAGGTTGATGAGGTGCTTGATAGTGCTGACGGTGTTACGGGATTAATAAATGCCGTAGCCGCAGCCTTTAGGGATTACAGCTCTGGTAAAGTTAAGATGCCGCAAAGAACGGTTATTTACCTCGACAATGATTGGTGGGGTGTAATGCCCTGCGGCGCACGCAATGTTGGCTTCTCGGTTAAGGTAGTTAATGTTATCGAAGGTAATAAGGCACGTGGTTTACCAACAACCCAGGGCATTGTCATGCTTATGGATGATGCTACGGGGCAGCCGCTAGCGGTTATTAATGGGACGGCATTAACGGCGTGGAGAACGGCGGCTGCGACCGCCGTGTCCATTAAGTATATGGCGCGAAGTACTGATAGCCTAGCAATGATAGGCGCTGGATTACAGGCTAGGTATCACTTACTCGTACTATCTAGGGCCTTCTCCATCAAGAAATTATTTATATACTCAAGGACGAGGGAGAGAGCCTTGAATTAGCAGGTTTAGCCCGGGGTAGGGGTATTGATGCCGTAGTCACCGATTCGGGTTATGACGCTGTTAAGCAGGCTGATGTTGTAGTAACGGCAACGACGAGTAGGGAACCCGTTATTCGTGGTTCATGGCTTCACGAGGGGATGCACGTGGCATCAATCGGCGCACCTGAGGTTAATGCCAGGGAATTAGATGATGATGTTATCCGTAGAGCATCAGTAATCGCTGTTGATTCGCGTGCCGCAGTTATGAATGAGACTGGTGATATAATAATTCCAATGAAGAATGGTTTAATCCTTGAAAATAGTTTAATTGAGATAGGCGAGATAATAAGTGGCGCAAGACAGGGTAGATTAGGGGATAGGGATATCACGTTATTTAAGTCCGTAGGCATAGCCGCAGAGGATCTTGCGGCTGCCTTATACATATATGGCTTAGTAAAAAGTAGGAATATGGGTGTAACTGTAGAGCTATAATGCCTTAATTATATATAAATATTTTGATAAGTCCATGCATTCATAGTGGAAAATGTTGGAGAAAAGGTTTATAAAGAGACTCTGTGACACTGATGTTGGTGATTAACGTGGTGTCTCTCATAACAATTAAGGAGAAGAGTACCGAAGAGATCCTTGAGGACGTCGATATTAAGTACATCCTTAGGTGCATACTTAGGCTCTCACCGACTGAGGTTGAGATTTACTACCTATTGCAAAATAAGGCTAAGGAACCATTAACCGTTGCCGAGATAGCCAAGGAGATGAATAAGTCAAGGAGCACGATAGAGAGGTCCCTAGTGAAGCTTGTCCAACTTGGGTTAATAGCCAGGAGACCCGTGCTCGCTAAGAATGGAGCTACACATATGTTTATTACACGAAGCCGATAGATTACGTAAAGCAGAAACTATTACAGTTGATTAATGCCTATTATGAGAAGTCGAAGCAGTTAATCGAGAACTTAACATCAGCCGCATTAATCGAGTCATTAAATAGCATGGCCACTGAGGAAGCCCAAAGTAATAACTAGGGTATTGAGGTAAAAATTAGGTTTTTCCTCCTAATCCCAGGTCCATTGATAAATCATGTAATCCCTCCTCGATTTCATACATCACGAAGTTCATATCTAATGATTTATCGACAATCATTATTAATGCCAGCTTACCCATCGACTTCACAATCAATAGGTCTTGTCCAAGGGATATAACTAACTCGGATAAATTTGCCTCGCTCAATGCCCTCTTCAGGTTAAGTTCGAGGTTTTTTTATTGAGGATACTATTAATGCGCCTAACACTTCGGGTTAATGTCGATGTTGCTCTTCATTTCAGAGGCTATTGTAAATCCATCCATTGTGACCAAGGCTACAAATTTTATTAAGTCGCTTGATTCCAGGATTTCGTTCAGTTTCTGCTGTATCCGCTCAGTTAATGTTCTTCTTGATGGGATACTGCTTGTTGATGATAGCACATTTTCTATTCTAAATATACCTTTTAAATCTTTTATTCATAATACAGAAGTGCAGTTATTTAGAAATAGACTATGAGAAAGTAAAATCATTGACTTTGTTGGTCCTGACCCTCATTAACCCCCTGCCCACTTGCCTGGGTGTTTTGTTCACCCTGAGTCTTTAGCCATTGTTCAACAATATCATATCCATATATTGCCTTAAACATCTCACGCCCTAGCTTCGTCATTTTTAGGGGAGTCCATGGCGGATCAAATACGACGTCAATCTCTATATCCTTCGCATCCGGTATTGCTTGTTGAATTGCAGCGCCAACCTGGTAACCGAGGTTTTCAGATAATGGGCAACCCACTGCTGTTAGTGTCATCTTTACGTGAACGACCTTATCATTGTCCATTGTTATTTCATAGATAAGCCCTAGGTCATACACATTTATTGGTATTTCGGGGTCATACACATTACGAAGGATTTCTATCAACTCCTTAACCTTATCATTAGGTAGGTTCGTTTTAAATATTGGTTCCTCCGCCCCCTCACTGTTCGTAGTGCCCAGTGTCTCTTCATTAGACACTGCCATTAATAATCACCAACAGTGTCACGGAGACTTATTTATAAACCTATCTAGCTTATTGATGGTTATTAATCGTAAAGCAATTAAGTATTAATAGATGGATTTATAAGTATTGAGCATAAGTAAACGCGATGCTTAAGGTGCGTAAGGTAGATCCTATAAATCCTGATGATTCCGCGATTAGGGAGGCGAGCGATTACATTAAGCGTGGATACTTAGTAGCATTCCCTACAGAAACGGTCTATGGGCTTGGTGCGGACACATTCAATGGTGAGGCATGTTTAAGGGTGTTTAAGGCTAAGGGTAGGCCGCCGGATAATCCACTCATTGTGCATATAGCCGATGTGGACGAACTTTATAAGGTTGCCGTTGATATACCGGAAATCGCTATATCCGTGATTAGGAGGCATGGCCAGGCCCCTTAACGCTAATACTGCCCAAATCACCTGATGTGCCTAGGGAGGTCACTGGCGGTCGTAATACGGTAGCCGTGAGATCGCCTGCGCATCCAGTTGCGCTCGCATTAATTAGAGCATCTGGAACTCCCATAGCCGCACCGAGCGCTAATAAGTCTGGTCGACCAAGCCCCACATTGGCTGAGCATATAATTGAGGATTATGCTAATGATGATGTTGAAATGATTCTGCTTGATGCTGGGCCTACGTTTTTCGGAGTTGAATCTACGATAGTAGACGTGACTAGAAATCCACCCGTATTGTTAAGGCCTGGTCCCTTTACCATTGAGGAATTAAGGTCATTATTTAATACTGAAATAGTGATCCCTGAATTTGCGAGGGGTTTGGGCGAGGCCGATGCTGCCCTGGCGCCTGGCATGAAATATAGGCATTATGCGCCACGTACACAATTGGTGGTTGTTGAATGTGGGGATTATGATTCATTAGTTAAGTTATTACGTGATGTGGCCGTGGATTATTTAAATAAGAAATTGAAAGTAGCACTACTAATCACTAAGGAAACAGCCAATGAATTAATGAAATATCCTGAAATTAATGAGTTACCAATAATAATATTAGGCTATAGGAGTAATCCATACACAATAGCCGCGGCGCTATTTGACTCATTAAGAAATCTCGATAAGTTAAACGTTGACCTAGGCATAGCTGAGGGTATTGAGGAGAGGGGCATTGGATTGGCCGTAATGAATAGGTTGAGGAAGGCATCAGGCTTTTCTATAATTAAATGTAAAATGTAAGTAATAGCTTATTCAGTAATGTTTTTCATAAATTGAAATTGTGATTTAAGTAATGCCTATTATTGATGATACATTGTGGATGGATTAAAGTTAAAAACGCGTCATTAATGCCAGTAATGGGTGAATTAGATGATAACGATAATAGGTAGTGGGCGTGTTGGTGCAACCACGGCAGCCTTCCTAATGTTCTTCGAAGTGGATAATGAAATAGTCCTCATAGATATAATAAAGAACCTACCACAGGGCGAGGCCCTCGATCTAAACCACGCAGCCGCAATACTGGGTAAGTCCGTTAGGTACAGGGGTAGTAATGACTATAAGGATATGGAGGGTAGTGACATAGTAATAGTTACCGCGGGTCTAGCACGAAAACCTGGAATGACCAGGGAGGAATTAGCTGGTAAGAACGCGGAGATCGTTGCATCAATAGCCGAGCAGATCAAGAGGTACGCGCCGAATTCGATCGTGATAATCACCACGAATCCGCTTGATGCCATGGTTTACGTACTTTATAAGAAGCTTGGCTTCCCAAGGAATAGGGTCATTGGATTCAGCGGCGTCTTAGACTCAAACAGAATGGCTTACTACGCATCCCTACTCATCGGTATAGCGCCCGAGTCGATAATACCTGTTGTCCTTGGCCAGCACGGTGAGAACATGTACCCAGTTCCAGAGGCGTCCTTCGTTTACGGTAAACCACTCACTGAGTTCATAACTAAGGAGCAATATGATGAGATTGTTAAGAAAACAATCCAGCAGGTGCCGATATAACGAACTTAAGGGCTTCAGCAGCAATTGGGGCCCTGCTGCCGGGCTCGCCATGATGGTGGACTCAATAAAGAAGGATAGGAAGAGGATATTCGAGGCGTCCGTATACCTAGATGGTGAGTATGGGGTGAGGGATATATTTGCAGAGGTGCCTGTTGTACTTGGTAAGAATGGTGTTGAGAAAATCATAGAACTTAACCTAAATGAGGAGCAGAGAAAGAAGTTCTTAGCAAGTGTCGAGGCCATTAGGAAGAACCTAGCTCAGGTGCCTCCGCAATTCCTATCATGAAGAGACGGTTAATAGCGGTTAAAAATTATGTAAAATCGCCCATATATTTCCTGACGTTTTCCCATAATAAATTAATAATACTTGATAATAATTCTGTGTGATTTAGGATATACCTAGTGAGGTCTTTAACTGCTATTGTGAAGTCATTAATGTAATTACTTATGAATTCTGGGTCATTAACTAATGCAACACCATCCTGAACATCTTTGGCGAATCGGTTGATTAAGGACATTGTATGCTCATCAATACACTCCATTAGTTCCGACGTATTGCTTAATATTCTATTTTCTTTATCTAGGTGATCCCTTACAACATTTAATAATTGATCACGCACTGACTCGGTATTCTTAGACCTAGTTAGTAGTAATAATATCATGTAATGCTCAATAACGGCTACTGAGTAAAAGGTCATGAGAGCGTTCAGTAAATTTTCTACGCACTTTAATTCGTTCATTATTAACTATCATTAAATTACCGATTTTTAATGTCACTTCTTCGCAGTCTTTTTAACCTCTCCAATGATCTCTCCATACATACTTATTGAGAATTGCTTACCGCACTTAGGACATGTTATTGATATGCCCATGTTGTACCAGGACTCGCCCATCTCAACTTCGAAGACATGGCCGCAGTACGGGCACTTAGCCCTAATCTTTAACACTCTCTCAGGCACACCGCCTGAATATTCCCAATCCTCAGGGAACTGCCACTCTTCTCCTTCGTTGCTCATCGAGGGTTTGGACCTACTTAGTGAGTTAAAAACATTTCTATTTACGGGTTGCGGATCTTTACTTTCTAGTGATCCTTAGAGCATTAATTATTTTTATAATTCAATTCCAAGAAACACAATCAGTGTTTTAAATCCATGTATTTAAAAAGCATTGATAATGAGGGTTTGTTCCTTGTTCTCGGGTGGCAAGGACTCAACCTACGCCTTACACTGGGCCGTACTTAAGGGCTTTGACCTCGCTTGCTACTCACGTTGAAGCCCCACCGTACCGACTCATGGATGTTTCATTACCCAAACATTGAGTGGACGAGGTATCAAGCCGAGGCCTTGGGTATTCCCCAGGTTGTTTATGAAACAAGCGGTGTTAAGGATCTTGAGCTTGAGGACTTAAGGAGGGCTTTTAATGATGTTAAGAGGGAGTTTCATGTTAATGGTATAGTGACTGGGGCCTTACTATCCGACTATCAGAGGATGATGATTAATATCACGGCTCATGAGGTGGGTTTGAGGGTTTACTCACCATTATGGAGGAAAAACCAGGTTATTTACCTAAGGGATTTATATCGTCATGGTTTTAGGTTTGTACTAACGTCAATAAGCACCTTGGTATAAACCCTAGGTTATTAGGTAAGGTGTTAACGCCTGATGACATTGAGGAGTTAATAAGCGCTGCGTTGAAGTATGGGTTTAACCCGGCGCTAGAGGGTGGCGAGGGGGAGACGTTTGTCGTTGATGCGCCATTGTTTAGGAATAGAATTGTTATTGATGATGGTGAGGTTCGTAGGTTAGATCAATACTCATGGATTTACGTGATTAAGTCCATGCACCTAGAACCAAAGATTTTAGTTGAGTAGTAATAATTAATGGCCATACATGGGTTATTTACTTAGGAATTGCGATTTCGTAATAACGTGGATCAACAACGAACTAAGGATACTCAGGAATGTGGATATAGCGATTGATAATGGATTAATAGTGAATGTTGGCAATATAGCTAGGGGTACGTATGAGGAGATTGATTGTTCAGGCCATGCCGTAATTCCAGGGCTCGTAAATGCACATACCCACACACCAATGTCCCTGCTAAGGGGTTTCTACGATGACGCCGAGTTAATTACGTGGCTCAATAAGATGTGGAGTGTGGAGCGGGAATTGACTAGGGACGTGATATCCCTGGGTAGCGAGTTATCCATTATTGAGATGGTGATGAGCGGCACAACGGCCTTTATAGACATGTACCATTACCCAGACGTAACGGCAAGTGTGGCGTTGAGGTATGGGTTGAGGGCTGCCCTGGGCCCCACGTTCATAGACACCCTAAGAAGTCCTGCACTCGTTGAGAATGAGTTAAGGAATTTCTTAAGCATGTACGGTGATTCATCGTTGATAAGGCCTATAATAAATGTTCATAGCATTTATGCTGTTAGTAGGGACACATTATTGAGGATTAAAGACCTAAGCAATGAGCTTAACCTGCCGATACAGATACATGCGTCAGAGACTAGGGATGAGGTTTACGAGTCGAAGAGGAGGTTTGGTATGTTTCCTGTGGAGTACCTAAACTCGCTTGGTCTAATATTAAGTAAAACCCAGCTCGTTCACCTCGGCTGGGTCACTAATTGGGAGCTAAGCATTATAGCTAAGGCTAATGCCCGTGTGACGCATGCGCCAACATCAAACATGAAGCTCGCCACAGCGGGTCACTTCCCAATGAGGGAGTTAATAGATATGGGCGTCACAGTGACTTTAGGCACTGATGGCCCCGCTAGTAATAATTCGCTCGATATGTTTAGGGAAATGAAGATGGCAGTGCTTCTTCAAAGGCATTCGTACTGGGATGTGGGTATTAAGGCCATTCATGCATTTAAGGCGGCCACAATCAATGGTTACAAGTTATTGGGTCTCAATGGTGGATGTATAAACAATGGTTGTGTGGCAGACTTAGTATTACTTGACCTTAGTAGTCCGAGGCTACAACCTGCCCGGGATGATAATATCCTCTCAAACATAGTCTATTCCGCAGATGGCTCAGACGTAGATATGGTAATTGTGGATGGCAAAGTAATCTATGACAGATCCAGGGATTACCCGGTATTAAGGGAGCGAGCCAGGAATATTGGGGAGAGACTTAATGACTTTATTAGGAAGTTCCTATAAGCACTTGGTTGTTTCATGGGAATGGGTCACCTGGCAAGTGGGCAACAATGACCCTACCCATATCCTCCCTGCTCCATGCCCTACCCATGCCTCGGTATTAAATGCCGACGCCACATTACCGGAGCTATCAATCGCGATTAACCCAATATTGCCAGGGCCAAATAATTTCGTGACATAATCAACGACTTGCTTAACGGCATCATTAATTCTAACGCCACCCCTAACTAATGTGGCTACCCTGAATGACGCCATCGCCCTAATTATGAACTCCCCAATGCCCGTGGCGGATACCGCACACACATCATTCTCAGCCCAGTAACCAGCGCCAGGTATTGGTGAATCACCAACTCTACCAGGCCATTTAAGTATCGTTCCACCTGTCGATGTTGCAGCGGCTAAGTTGCCATCCCTATCAAGCGCCACTGCACCCACCGTGCCTAATAAGCCTAACTTCCTTGCGAGGTACGTGTTTTTCTCATACCGTGAACGCAAATTCCTAATAAGGGACTTATACCTATTAATTTTATTTTCATTGATTAATTCCGTAGATGGCACCCAAAGACCGAATTGCTTAGCCAATTCCTCAGCGCCATCCCCAGTTATTAACACGTGATCAGTCTTCTCCATAACAAGCCTGGCGAGCCTTATTGTATTTACCACGTGCTTAACGGAAGCCACAGCCCCAACGCTTAAGTCCTTACCCCACATGACGCCCGCATCCTGCTCAACCTCACCATATAAATTCAGTACCGATCCCTTACCAGCATCATAGGAGCCGTCAAATTCCATGACCGTGACAGCCTCAACAACCATGTCCAGGGCATTACCCCTTTTAGCCGCCTCAAGACCTGCATTTACGGCATTCACTAATCCGCTCAAGTATTTTCGCCTGTGCCCCTCATCAATGAAGTATCCCAAGCTACCTGCACCACCGTGTACGGCTATTGTGGCTTTCACGTTCACCGAATCTAGGAATAATTAGCATTTATAATATTTATCATTAATCACGTATATTAATGAGTATTACTTAAGTAATTTATTAATTTGAGGACATAAACTGATTTTTAACCGAGGGCATAATCAATAGTGTATGTCGAGTAAATTAACGAAGACTGAGGAGTTAGCTGCCAAGCTTTACTTTAATGAGGGATTGAAGCCTAAGGAGATAGCTCAGAAGCTCGGTATATCCGTAAACACGGTATACAAGGCAATATCTAAGTATAGGGCCTTCACTAAGAATACGGATCAACTATCAAATCAATTGAATGATGATAAACAGTTAAATAAGGTAGATACCCAGGTGGGTAATAATCCATACTTATTGAGTAATTATGGTAATGTATTTAATGTAAGCCTATCCATCATTATAGGGATATCAGAGTCCCAGCCAAACAATAACTACCTATATGAGAGTGCCTACCAGGGCGAATTAGTAAAGGAGTTGAAATCCCTTAAGGAATTAATTGGTAAGCTCATTGAGAAGGTTGAAGAGCTTGAGAAAAGAAGTAAGGATAGTTGTATACCCACTTCTATAAAGGGACAGAGCAGCATAACTAATTATGAACAGCCCAGTAATGACTCGTTACCCGAGTTTATACGAGATAATCCATGGATTGACGTTATTAAGTCAATACATGCCAATGCCTAGTTTCTATCAGTTTCTCCTGAGTTTCACGTAGTTTCTCTCTTTCAATTATTAAGAAAGAAACGGTTTATAAATTATTTCATGGTTTTCATTATGTGAAACAGAACGTAATAACAAACACACTTTATACATTGGCGGATACGCTTACAGCTATACTACTTTATGCGGTCTTCCCGATAATACCACTGTACGTCTTCATAACGCTACTAACTTTAATCATGGCATCAACGGCTCTTAAGAGACATGGCCTAGCGGCGGCGGTTTTAATTACATATGTGATTCTAGCGTTCATAACAGCCCTAGGACACGCATCATTACTAATAATGCCACTACTCCTAACTACCTACTTAATAACTGAGGCTGGCATTGTTAATGACATTGCCGTAGCATCATGGACCCTCTTATTCACGCCATTATATTGGTTGTCAATACCACTTTCAATAGCGCCATCCATAAAGGGATATAGCGTAAGATCAGCGATCATCTTTGCCCTACTCACTTTCTTATACGCAGTTGGTGCCGCGTATCAGGGCATTACGTGGTTACCAATAACAGCCATTCACGTGGTGAACCTAGACTTAGTACGTGGGATGGAGTCCCTAATATTCGATAGTTCAGGTAGTTTACTCACCTTATCTAATGAGTTAAGCAATGTAATGCTTTACTTCGTCCTTATCGTGGTCATGACAATACCACCCTTAGTAGGTAGGTACCTGCCGAGGCTTATCATGACATGGTCAGTAAGCACGGATATTTCGCAAATAATTATGAACCTAACACCGCAATTAGTAACCGCATCTATACTTTATGCGCCCTTAATTAGCGGTAATACATGGAATTACTACGTAACTCCATTACTCATTATTGGCTCATTTATTATTGGACTTGGTACCTACGCACTCGACATCACGCAGTCCAAGCTTAAAGTGGGGGTTCAGTCAATAATGAGTGCGAGGAAGAAGTCGCCGATCGTAATACCAATAATTGATCCATTAATGATTACTGAGTATAGTTATTGGGTTAAGAAATTACCTAAGGACGACGCAGATCTTGTGAACACGGTAGTAAATACCCTATCCAAGACTGGTATAGCCGCGCTATACGCCTCATTGCCCCAGGATAAGATTGAGATAATTGCCAAGGCACTATTTGGATTAACCAGGACTAAGGGGTTCATAATTAAGGGCAATATTGATGAATTAACAAACGACGTTGAATGGTTCATTAAAGCTCACGAGAAGGCACTACTCGTATTAATCTCAAATGAAATAAATAAGGACATGTTCTTCAAATTAATTGACTACAATAGACGCACTAAGTTATATGCCTTGATAATAAACAGCGATGATGGTATTGTAGACAAATTAAGGAAGTACGGAATTGAGGTTATAAACTACGGCGCTGTGGAGGGCACAGAGAAGGAACAGAGACAGACTAAGTATGTTGAGGAGGTGCCATCAAAGCAGGTCGGTGCGGCTGATAATGCCATTAGTAACGCCCCTAATAACCCAGCCCTAATTAATGAGGAGGTAATTCACCAAGCAAGCGTCAATGCGCCCATAGGTGTAGAAACCGCGACAGCCCCTACCAAGGCTGTTAATGAAAATGAGGTAATCGTGAAGAAGGATAATGAGGTGACCACTAATTTGCCATTAGAGAAGGGCGTCACAAAGGAGGAGAAGGCCTTAGAGACTCCTAAAGTTCCTGCGCGTAAAGAGAGGGCAAAAGATGAGGTGGTGAAGGAGAGACCCAAGGCAAGGAGTAAGAGTGCTAATGTTAATGTTATGGTTGCGATAGACCCCATCGATTTAATAAGCATGAATACAAAGTCAAAGTTGATTGATTATATTGACTCATCAATTAGGTTGAGGGATATGATGAGAAACCTAGGGCTTAGGTACATGGCGTCAATAATGATAATAGGGCCGCCCAAATCAGGGAAGACCGCGTTAATAAACCACGTGGCTAAGCACTTAGGCGTGACCATCATTGATTATAAGGATCCAAGCATTTCCATAATTGATAATGCAATAATCCATGTACCAAACCTCGAGACAGCCATTAATGAGGATTTAAACTACGTACTTAAACTACTGAGTATAGCCAGGGCTAAGCACCTAGTCGTTGTATTTGAGAGTAGTAATCCATGGTCCATAGACCCTGAGTTCGTAAAGAAGAATATCGATGCCGTGATACCGGTATTACCCGCTCATGACGAGTACATTGATGAGGTTATTGAAAATAAGCTTAAGGTCAGCGATAGGGACCGAGATGTGATTAAGGGCATAATCAAGTCGTGCCCAGCCATTGAAGCTATTGAGAAGATAAGGCTATACCTATCCTCTAGGGATAGTACGAGCATAATATGTGAAGACACGTTTAGGAAGTACCAGGACTTTGCCCAATCATTTAGTGTTTAAATAATTGTAATTACTGGGATTATTAAGTAATGAGGATTAGGATTGCGACAAGGGGTAGTAGATTATCGTTGATACAGACGGAGATTATAATGAACATGATTAGGAGGGTTGAGCCAAACGTGCAGTTTGACGTAATTATTGTGAAAACTACAGGCGATATAGTCCAGGATAAGCATTATACGCTATCGGCGTTAAGGGGATTTTTGAGAAGGAGGTTAACCTGGCGCTGCTGAAGAATGAGGCTGACATAGCCGTGCACAGCCTCAAGGACTTACCCAGTGAGATTAGCCCGGGTCTCGTGGTGGCTGGTTTTTCACCTAGAGATCCGCCATTCGACGTATTGGTTGTTAGGGATGATTATCCAGGTGACCTAACGGCGTTACCCAATGGTGCTAGGGTGGGTACATCAAGTGTTAGGCGTAGGGCATTCCTTCTTAGTGTTAGGAGGGATATTTCGATAAGCGTAATTAGGGGTAATGTCGATACACGAATTAATAAATTAATTAGGGGCGATTATGACGCAATCGTGATTGCGGAGGCGGGCCTTGTGAGGTTAATGAGTGATTTGAAATCACTTCACATTAAGTATACCCGCATACCCCTTGACTTATTACCGCCAGCGCCTGGGCAAGGTATAATAGCCGCCGTTGTCCGTGAGAAGGACACGGACTTAATAGACCTCCTTAACAGGGCTAGTGATCCTAGGGCTAGGGCTGAGGCGTTAGCGGAGAGGGCTTTCTTAAGGACTATTGGCGGTGGCTGCCACGTGCCAGTCGGTGGCATAGCAATCTATGGAGAAGACCATATGGAGTTCATTGCAGGCATGGCAGATTTAGATGGGGGGAGGAAAGTCCTCGTTAAGTTGAGTGGTTCGCAATCAAACCCTGAAGAACTTGGAATAAATGCTGCACGTGAATTACTGAAGCGGTGGAATGAGGATAAAACTCATTCTAACACATAACTATGAATACTTATATCACTGCTAGTTACTTACCTCATTATGGCGAGGCTTTACTTTGATGGGAATGCTGAGTTAATAAGGGGTAAGGTAGTATCAATGATAGGCTTTGGCAATCAGGGAAGCGCGCAGGCGTTGAATCTTAGGGATGGTGGTTTCAACGTTGTAGTGGGTAATATAGAGGATGAGTACGCAGGTAGGGCTAGGGATCAGGGCTTCACGGTATACCCAATCCCCGAAGCTGTTAAGCGTGGCGATATCATAGTTATGGCAATACCTGATGAAGTACAGCCAGAGGTTTGGGCGAGGGATATTGCGCCTAATTTATCGCCGGGCAAGATCGTGGTCTTCCTAAGTGGTTATAATGTGTATTATGGCTTCATAAAACCACCTAGGGATGTTGACGTGGTGATGGTTGCCCCACGAATGATTGGCGAAGGGGTTAGGGACAACTTCGTGAGTGGTAGGGGCTTTCCAGTACTAATTGGTGTTGCAAATAATTATAGTGGTAAGGCGTGGGATTACGCATTGGCGTATTCAAAGGCGATAGGTGCCATTGGAAGACCAGGTGGTGTGGCTGTTGAGTCGAGTTTTGAGGAGGAGACCATAACGGACTTATTCAGCGAGCACACGTGGGGTGGAGCCCTCCTCTTCCTGCTCGCTGAAGGTTATAACGTACTTATTGAGAATGGGGTGTCCCCTGAGGCGGCGATGCTTGAGCTATGGGCCTCAGGTGAGTTGGTAGCAATCGCCAAGGCCATCGTTGAGAGGGGATTATTCGCACAGCTTAGGGGTCACTCTACGACTAGTCAGTATGGTCACTTAACCTGGGGTCCCAAGTACGTGACCGATGAGGTTAAGAGGTTAATGAGGGAGGCGGTTAGGCAGATTAGGGATGGCACGTTCGCCAGGGAGTGGGCCCTCGAGAGAATGCTTGGTTACCCTGTCTTCAATAGGCTTTGGGATGAGGTCATGAGGAGTAGGGTTTGGCAGGATGAGGATAGGCTATACAGGGCCTTGGGTAGCGTAGGTAATGCCAGTGCCATTAAGTAATTATGGGTAGCCTAAGGGCCATGGCCATTAAAGACGTGGTTACGGGTATTGCCAGGTTATCCTCCATTCCATACGCCTCGGCTAAGGCTGCCACCACCGTTATTGCCAGGGAACCAATTACCTGGTTCGTGAGTAGGGATAGTACTATTGCCAATGATGCCATACCAACCAGCGCCCCCTCCATGGTGGCGTTACTGAAGGGTAACCTAACCCTACCAAGAAGTACACCACCAATCGCGCTCATCGTGTCGTAGACGATCACTGAAATTATTCCGTAAATCACATAGTTACCGGTCAATAACTGGCTAATCAGCACTCCAATGGCACCCATCAGAATGCCCAGGTAACCACCCCTCCTCTCATAATCCCTCTCAACGCTCTCAAGTAATTCCTTAACCGTCTTCTCAAGTCTCATTAATCCATCGTCCAGGGTATCTATTGGTATTGCCGAGCCTATTGGTGACTTAGTGATTTGTTGTAATATCGATCTCCTGGCGCTCGTTAGTGCGTCAAGCAGGACTATAGTAATTATGGGTCTCTTAACCTGAATTACATATATTACGGAGACACCCAGGGCAATTAACGTGAAGTACAACGTTGTTGATATGCCATACGCATTCAGATTAATTATGAATGGTATAATTAGGAATACGGAAAGCACGACATGAATTAACTTCCTAAGTGCCATCGCCTTTAGTTGCTCTATCCTGCTCAAGGTCAACACCTACAATATAAACTGTTAATGGACTCCCTCTCTTTAACCTATCTATGAGTCTCCTATCGAGGTCAATAGCCGCCTTATTCGCCCTAATCATCAGTGTTGAGTCATCAACATAGTTGCTCCGTCTAATGATCAATTTATTATTATTGCCCAGGGTAAGCCTTGATGATCCCATTCCAATCACGTAATCGAAGTAATCATCAACAACGAGTATTACTATTACCAGGGATCCATCCTTCCTAATAATCTCCTTAAGCTCCGGCTTTATATCGGACAAACCCTTATCCGCCCTAATACCGATGATGCAGTCGCCCCTAGGTGTTAGGTAATCATCCTTCGTAATCTCAATCGTAGTCCTATGCCTAGCCCTAACATTTACGTGGCCCCAGGCCATTACCCTATCAATTACTACCCTGACCACGTGAATTCTTATATCAATAAAGCTTAATTATCTTAATTTTAACGGTAATAATAATGGATGTTGAGGAGAGATTATCACTAATAACCAGGTACCCAACGGAGGAGGTGCTCACGGTTGATGAGTTGAGGCAGTACCTGGAGACGGGAGCCAGGCTGAAGCATTACATAGGCTTTGAGATAAGTGGTTATATACACATTGGTACCGGCATCGTGAGCCTATCAAAGGTTGTTGACCTGCAAAGGGCAGGTATTGAGGTTTCAATATTACTTGCAGACATACACTCATGGCTTAATAATAAGCTCGGTGGCGACCTCGAATTGATTAGGAAGGTTGCGAATAAGTACTATGTCGAGACCTTTAAGAAGGTGATTGAGGTTCTCGGTGGTGACCCTGATAATGTAAGGTTCTACATGGCAAGTGACCTGTACCATAACAATGATGAGTACTGGTACTTAATACTTGACCTGGCCAGGATGACGAACCTCGCCGATATTAGGCATAGCCTAACAATACTTGGCAGGAAGATGGGTGAGTCAATACCAATGTCGTGGCTTGTCTATCCACTACTTCAGGTGGCTGATGTCTTCGTGATAGGCTCCCACATTGCGCATGGTGGTATTGACCAGAGGAAGGCCTACGTACTTGCAAGGGAGGTTGCTTTAAAGGTCAGGTTTTACCCGTTGATGCTCAATAATGAAAAGGTGAAGCCAATAGCCCTATTCCACAGCCTAATACCCGCCCTCAACATTACTGGTAAGGAGTCTAAGGAGGAATTGAGTGAGATGAAGATGAGCAAGTCATTACCCGACACAGCAATATTCCTACACGACAGCGCAGAGACTATTCGCCAGAAAATACTCAAGGCATATTGCCCACCCAGGGAGATCAAGATGAACCCCGTGATTGAGCTTGCGCATCTATTCTCATTTAGGGAACGTAGGGATAAACCATTCGTTATTGAGAGACCACAGCAATATGGTGGCGGTAGGTTAGAGTTTTGGACATTCGATGAGCTAACAAAGGCTTATACCGAGGGCAAGATACACCCGCTGGACCTTAAGAATGCCGTTGCTGATGAGGTTGTTAAGTACCTTGAGCCAATAATTAAGTGGTTCCAGGAGGGGCAGGGCGCTAAGTTAATTGAGGAAATGAGTAATATAATGAAGATAACGAGGTAGTACTACTCTATCAATTCCCTAATTAATTTACTAATCGTGCTTGGGTCAATCAGCGACAACTCATTGATTACTGAAAAGACCGCCCTAATGAATGACCAAGGCCTTCTTGATGCCGCCCTTAATATGGCATCAACGTGATTATCATAATCATCAACGTCAACACTAACCCCACCCATTGATTGCATTACATCGCCCAAGCTCCTGTTTATTAACATGTGCAGGATATAAGACGCAGAGCCCAATGCCCTTACCTTGCCTCTAATGTACTTCCTGAATAATGTATCGTAAATAAACAACGCATCGCTTATCGAGAGACCCTCCCTCATGGCATTGCTCATACTATCAGCGAGTAACTTCGCACTTAGCATACCCATTATAATACCACCCCCAGTCATTGGCTTAACAAAACCTCCAGCATCACCAATAACCGCTATGTTACCCGCAACCACGTGGTTTGGCGATCCACCAATTACTATCTTACCCCCAAATGGCCTTAACTGCTCGGTCTTTTCGGCCTTTATTATTTTTAGTAACTCCGTGAACTTAACCCATACATTCGCATCATCGGCTAATCCAACCCTGAATTCGTGGAAGTCCCTTGGAACTACCCAAGCAAAGTAATGTTCACTAAGCTTCCTATCGAAAATTACCACAATTTCATCGTCACTCCTAGGCATTAGTTCGCTTATAGTGAATGACTTAGTATCGATTTGCACGCCATAAACGTGGGTCGGTCTCCATGGAATGATATTCCTAGTCAGCGCCATATTGGCGCCCTCGGCTATTATGGCTAGGTTATATGTCTCTTGTCGTGATCGGGTCTTAATAAATCCACCACTAATCTCAGTAACCCTCTCACCCAATACTAACGTTGCACTGCCTAATTCATCAGCTAGGTAATGCTCAAGACCCGGCCTATCAAGCATTGCTATGGCCCTCCTCCTAAAGTCAAAGGTAATGCTATTACCATTCAGGTCCGTTATTCTTACATACCGATACGTATTTATAATTGGTGGTGATATACCAAGTGGCTTTAGGGAGTCGAGATTAACAAGCCCTGTGCAATGAGGTGGTATTCCGAGCATTTTATCCTCCTCAAATATCACCACATTCATGACCCTACTCAATTCGCGGGCTAGGTAAAGTCCGCTAGGTCCAGCACCTATGACTACAACATCGCTTACGCCCATTTTAATTTGCCTTGAGAGGAATTAACAATTTAATATATGTTTTAGTCCCTATCCTTAAATGGTGCTAAACTACACTAAGGTTATTGCTGATCCAGCCCTTGGCTGGATTAGATTAACTAATGAGGAGGCTAGGTTCATCGATACCTGCAGGTACATGCAGAGATTACGATACATACATCAGCTTGGCTTAACATTCATGGTCTACCCATCAGCCACCATAGTAGGTTTGAGCATTCACTTGGCACTCTTCAAATAGTGACGTTAATGCTTGAACGAATGCTTAGGTCAAGTGATGTCAGAGAATCACTACTCGACCTTGGTAAGGCCATGGGCCTTGATACAGAGGACGAATTAATAATGCACATGAGAATAGCCGCATTATTACATGACCTAGGCCACTTACCCTTCTCTCACGTATTTGAGGGAGTGTTTGGTCAGGGCATTGACCCACTAGTTAGGAGTTGCAGTGTGGGAATTAATGAGGAGGCATTGGGTAAGGTCTTCAAGGGGCCCTTTAAAGAGCATGAGTTAATAACGTATTTCATACTTACAAATAATGATGAGTTTAAGAATGTACTTAAGGAGTCAATACCGGGTATTGACTTACGTATAATAAAGGCATTATTGCACGGCGACATTGTGATTAAGATTTCGAAATTACTACCGCAGTACATGGACGTAATTGGCTATGAGGATATAGCATTTCTTAAGTCGCTTGGCGATGAATTGAGACCTCTCAATATTTTGAGGAATTTAATATCGGGTGATCTTGACGCTGACAGGGTAGAGTACGTACTTAGGGACTCTTACTTAACGGGGGCTAGCATTGGCTCGGTAATAAGCATTGGTGATATTGAGAGAATACTTGATAACATGAAGATCATTAGGAGTGGTAGGGATTACGTATTGGCATTTGATGAGAAGGCCAGGGCTAACCTGGAGGGCTTCATAATCGCGCGCTTCAATATATATAAGCTCGTTTACCTTCATCATAAGGTTGTATTATTCAACACATTAGCCAGAAACCTACTAAGTGAATTATTGAAGCACTTCGATGAGCTTAATGATGACCTTAAGGATTACCTATGCCAATTATATCACTTCTCAACAGGTCATTTAAGGGGTTACGAGGTCATGTACATAATAGATGATTACCTATTATCCATATTACTAAGAAATAGGCAATACCTCGTAGATAGAATACGTAGTGTCTCTAAGTTCCTGGATCCCTTAATAACGAGGAGTACGACATTTAAGGCATTATGGAAGAGGGATTTTGAGTTTATAAATATCATTAATAAGGAAGGCATTGAATTAACACTGATAAATGATGTATTTCCATACCTATTAAGTAAGGGTGAATCTAAGGATGAGGTCTTACGAGCATTTTATGATGAATTAAGGAAGGAGCTCAGCGAGGCATCGGTTGCCTGTTTACGTAGTCTAGCCAATAATCAATCACTCGAGTCATCAGTAATAATTGGATTTAGGACATTCGAGCCAGAGACCAGGCTTAATATAATCCATGGAGATTCCCTGGTCAATATTAATGAATTATCACCACTGGCAATATCCGTATCAGATGCGTGGAAGAGATCTCCACATGTCTTTACATTCGTGGATATTGAGGAACTAGGTAATGCATGTCGAGACACCGACATTAATGTTGCCCTAGATAACCTCAGGAGTTTAGTTGTGAAGGCGATGTATAATGCATTAAGGAGTTTTGGCAATATTATTAGTAAGTATTTCAATAGTTCGTAGATAATGAAGGCCCTCATTACTTAATGCCACCTTACCATTGCTAATCCTTATCACATCAAGCAGATGTATCACATCGCTAGGGTTAATTGAGTATCCCATACTATTTAGGTGCTGCGTTATTTTTGAGAGGAGATCTGGAAATTCATTAATGCTCACGTTCCCCAATTTATTAAGTTCCTTAACAACCATTAGCTTAAAAATCAATGGGTCTGGAATTTCCCGCGGATTCATCGATACAGACTATGATAGCTCACTTATTAAGCTAATGATTAAAACAATACTTCAGTGCAGACTGAAACTTTCGATTTTTACGTATGTCAGAATAAATCCACGGGATACCTACTTATGGCCCTTGAACCTGTTTCAGTAACTAGTATCGTATCTTCAATCCTAACACCACCAACACCCTTAATGTAAACGCCAGGCTCCACCGTTATTACCTCATTGGGCCTTAACTCCTCATCACTTGAAGGACCTATTGATGGTCTCTCATGAACCTCGATTCCAACGCCATGCCCCGTACTATGTATGTAATATGAGTCAAAACCATACTCAGCAAGCACGCTCCTCGCTATTGAATCAACATCCTTAGCCTTAATGCCAGGTTTAATGGAGTTAGATGCCTTTCTAAACGCCTCAAGCACAGCCAACGCGGCATCCCTTAACTTACCGTTTACTGAACCCACGGCGACGGTCCTCGTCATGTCAGTACAATAGAGGTGGTATCGGGCACCAACATCGATTGTTACCAATTCACCCCTCCTTATCGCCCTATCTGTAAATACGTGGTGTGGGTATGCGCCGTTTGGTCCCGAGGCAACGATAGGCTTAAATGCGACATCCTCAGCGCCTCTACTAATCATCCCTTGATACAGCATTGCTGCAACATCCCTTTCCCTCCTACCCTCAAGCCCACTCTTCAGCACGCTATCGAGGGATTCCTCGGTTATTCTTGTCGCCTCCTCGATCATACTCACCTCATATTCATCCTTAATCTCCCTCAACCTCAGTATTGAATCATTAATATTCACTATTTTAACGCCTACGGAATTAAGCTCCTTAGCCACCGGCGAGTCTGGATTATCAATGCCGACAATATTATTAGGCTTAAGCCCAACCTCCCTAAGTAGGTAATCACCAAGGCTCTTAGATACAAATAACCTCTCCTCCGGCATTCTCCGTGGTATCTCAATGGTGGAATAGCCAATGAGTCTTACATCGCCATTGACGATTTCCTGAACCCTTTGGAAGTCGAGCCTAGGGACTATTAATGTGGTATCCATTGACCTATTAACGATAAGCATCAATCCGCTATCGACACCCGTGAAATACTCAAGGTTTGTCTCATCAACTATAACTACTAAGTCTAGGCTTAATTCGTCAAAGAGACTTGATATTTTCTTTGTACGATCCCTAATTATATTCACGGCACGTTTAAAAGTTAATACATTTTTTAAATTGCTTCTCTCTATTCAATATTAATGATTAACTGGAGCGTGGAGTCTGAGGATGCCTTAATGACTACATATGTGTATAGGTACTCAGTGCTTGGTAAGACAATCGAGGCTAGGGTAGTGCATGATAAGGCAATTAACAAGTATAAGTTGAGATTTATATCGATAAAACCTGTAAATGAAATAGAAATATCCCTACTCACAATATTAACCCCCCATTTTAAATTCGCGATAGACTATGTCCAAGATAATAAGGTGGCAATGATATACCCAAGCCTGGAGCTGAATTATACGATGACCTGCAATCAGTCAGTACGTATGTCGACTCATTAATAACACTAATAATCGAATTACTGAGTTACTCAAGTAATCCATTACTAAGGACTGAAATTAATTATGAGCTTGCATCAAGGAATTGGATACTTGACTTAAGTGATACCTTGGCGAGTATGTTTAAGGTTTATGATACTAAGGTTGGTGTGATCAGGGTATCCGTAGAACTTGAGCACCGCCAACTGGAGTTGGGTAAGGCTAAGGTGGATGTATTGGTGAGGGCTATAACGGCATTGAAATGCGTGGTTGATTCCCTCGTAAATAAGGGATTCAGCGCTCAAATAGTTTATGAGGACCTCGGCATAGCGCACTTAACGGCTGAGTTCCCCAGCCTTGGGATATTAACATTGATAGCCTCGAAGATTGATGACATAATTAACGAAGTAGAGAAGGCATGTTCCTAAGTGGTTGCAGTTCCACGTTCTATTTCTTTTTAACAATCTTATATAATCCATTAAGAGCCGGTGTAATTTATAAATAAGTATGTCATTTACTATGTCTCGTATGGTTTTAATGAGTACGTACAATTATTACCTGGTGATTTCCATAGCTCTTATTCAATTTGCAGTATTATCATCATTCATTTATCAAATATTTAAGGAATCAAGGAAGCCAATAGATAAGGATGTGGAAAATACCAGGGTTAATAAATCGTCATCCATCGTTAATCAACTGGAGTTTGACACTGTAAGCAGGAGTAGGGTAGATACGGCAGACGTTAGTGAGTTAATCACGAATATAAATGAGGATGAGGTCAGGGTCCTATCCTACCTACTAAATAGGGGTGGTGATGCATACCAGGCAGAAATAGCGAGGGAGTTGGGATTGCCCAAGAGCACTGTTTCCCGAATAATTAGGAGATTGCATGATAAGGGGCTAATAACGGTTAGGAGGGTTGGCAGGTTTAGTTATGTCCAGATTACGGACATAGACTACGTAAGCGATATAATCAGTAGGTTAGGCCTTGATAAGTCGTGAGAACAGCTCATCAGTTATCTCACGTACAATCTTATCGTTGATAATGCCATAGGGCCCCTCACCCGTGGTCTTGGCCACAGCAACGGCGTTTGAGAAAATGAATGACCACTCAAGGTCCTCACCCCTACTAAGCATGTATGTTAATGAGCAGGTCAATACATCGCCAGCGCCGGTTGGGTCTCTCACATTAACTATGTTATCTGTGGAAACGCGGAGTTTACGACCATTATACAGTAGTATTGATCCGTTGGCGCCCATGGTCAGTACAATGACCTTACCTGAGTATTTACTGGCTATGGCGTTAAATTCATCTATTGATACATCATCAACACTAGCCTTAATTACATCAGCATACTCGATTATTTTCACAACATCATCAATATTAACCTTAGTACTCACATAATTATTCTCATCAAACACCCTAGTAAATCCCTGTAAATCAACGCCCATGAATCTAACACCCCTCCTAATATGTCGTAAGACATCCAGACCAACTTCCCCGGCTATTGGATTTACGGCAACCGTGTCAGGTAATTCATAGAGGTCATTTATCGAGAAGTCCCTGCACCGAGCCAATAGCCTTAATTTCCTTGTTGTGCCGTAATACGTTATTTCGTATGACGTACTATTGCAATCACTCATCACTTTAATCCTATCCGTGACTATGCCCCTATTTCTATAATTGGTTAAGTACTCATTGAAGTCGTTACCAACCAATGTAATTGGTAATGGGTCAATACCTAATTGCCTTAAGTAAAATGAGCAGTAGGTCGGTGCGCCGCCAGGTGATTTCCTAATTATAGGGCCTCTCCTTATTATGTCAATGGCGGCATGGCCGATTATTCCGAGCATTAAGCACCTTTATTAACAGTGGTTAATAAGTTATTAGGGATAAAGACATCGAGTAGTAACTTAATGGAGTGCCCAATCCTACCAAGCCTGAAATCGTTAATGACCCTTGAGGATCTTATCAACGACATTATTACACTTGTGAAGTTATTAATACCCTCAATAGTCGATACCAGGGATACTCTAACCTCATCGCCACTACTTTCCTTCACTATTATCAATCCATCATTACCATAAATCCTAACCCTACCCCTAGCATACTCCCTATATCCAGGGAACTTAATACCACCACTCACCATAAGTCTCAGGTAAGCGGTGTATATCATGAAGCTAGACTTTATGTAGTTCCTCAATACCGCATCAACAACGCTTAACAATTCATTTACGGCATTGCCATGAAAACTAACGCCCCTAAGGAACTCCTCATTAACGCGATACCTAATGTATGATGCCTTACCACCCCTAATACCTAGCTCATAAAGAGCCAATTCACCCCCTAATAAGGCGTAAACCTCGATGCTTGATGTATCATCCCAAGTAACAGGTTTAATCGACCTGCTCTCTATGTATGAACCCTGGTATGGAATTATCATCACGTAATTACCAGTCTCATTACATGATGTGATAAAATCGATATAGTTATTCCTGTGTACAATGCATAGAAGTCCATCATCTAGCCTAAGTGGTAGAATTGGGTGTCTCCTCATGATTAGGAACTTAGGCAGCACAATCATTAGTCACTACGATATTTAATAGCCTAAAACTCAATTTTAGCGGTATTACCAAAAGGAATTACTTAACCCTCCTGAGGAAGATGAGTGGCCCGTATCTCTCAAGAACATCGGCTATTAAGCCCAGCGCACCCTCATCCTTACTTGAGAACCCTATCACCCTAACATCCTTATCACTAAGCCTAATGTAATGGTCAAGGTCAAACCTAATAATGACCTCCTTCGGACCAAAGATCACCTTAAACTTCGTCTTATTCTCAACAAGTCTCTTAACGGCCTCTGCCGTTGTTGATATCTGCCTAGGCGTTGGTTTACCCCTCGGACTCCTCTTACGTAACTCGCTAAGCTCCTTCTTCGCCTCCTCATCCTTTATCTTAACAATACCCTTAACCTCATCAATAACTATTGAATCACCCTGATAATCAACGACCTCAAAGTTCTCAGTATTGTTAATAATACTCAGTAATTCATTCAATGATACTTGTCTCGCCATATTTTTACGAAGTGAGGTATTGGGATTTAAATGCATTACGTATTAATGAGGGATAAGAACCTCCTATACTTACTATCATGTGTAGCCAAATGCCTAATCGCGTCACTGAGATTAAAGAATAATGCTCCGCACTCCTTACCATCCTTACCCCTGTATTTACACTTTATGTGGGGTGCATTACCTTCATATACAATTTCTAAAACAGGCCTTAGCTCAGCCGGTATCTCGGGTATTTTTAATTCATTACTCATTGATTAATTAAGGGCTTCAGGAAGTATTTTAGTGCTTTGTTTACCGTATTGGTTTATTGGCTCTTAAACATTTATTAATTAGTTCACTTATTGATATGGTGACCTGGATGATACCGCAAAGGGATGTTAGGGGCTTATTGTCATCAGTACCGTATTATAGCCTAAATCCCTACGTAAATAAATGCCCAAGTTGTGGATCTGTTATGGTGGTTGATGGCGAGTGGGTCAGGGAGGATAGTAGGCATAGGGTTAAATTAATCGAGAGATCACTGACATGCCCCACTGTAAGGTTAGGATAAGGCAGTACATATATCTGCAGTGATTAGGGTGTTCGTTTCATGTACTCAGACGAGATACAGAGGTTGATTGACAGGTCGTCAATGTTTATGTTCATATCGGTCATTGCCTCATTAATATCGGTGATCATGATAGTCATAGCTGCTGACTTCCTATCAAATGAATTACCTCCATCAATAGCGGTTAAGTATTTTCAAGTACTCACCTTTCCTGGGTTGAACGCTGTTACGGGGCTCATAGCGGCATCATCGGTGATGGCCGTGATTGGGGGCTTCATGATATACATGGCAAGGTCAAGCCTAAATAGGAGGGAGTTCCTGGGACTGCCTTCGATAATCACAACTAGCCTAATCCTAATTTCAGTTGCGTTAATATCAGCAATTGGTATATACGTCATTTATCAATACTACGTTGGTTTTCCCGGCATGATGGGTCCATTACTGCCTGGTACATTTTCACTGATGTTATCAATAATATTACTGATAATCACGTTCGTACTCACATTCCTGTCTTTAATGATGACTAATGAACTAAGGAGAAGGTACACACCACGCAGAATAAGGAGACGCCAACCTCCTCCACCCCCACCGCCTCAGGCATAATTAGATAAAAATTGGTAAAATGCTAGGTTCATGTTTTTACGTTAAAAGATTTATAAATTAATTTAAATTGGGCACGGTGTATGCCTAATTCGGTCGTTATAATAGGCGATTCGCCAATACCGGATAGGCCGAGCAGGGACTTAATCATTTATGCAAGAGACGCAGCTTGAACGCCATGTATGTGCCCATTTCACGGATATCGGTTAGGGTTGATAAGGATGGCCCACTCGCGGTAATTAGGGATAGGCCATTTAAGGTTGATGGTGTCTTTCTCAGGAGCTTGGTGTTCTTATTGATGTTGAGACCTTCTTTAGGAGGACGATAACCATGAGGTTAATTGAGGAGAGCGGCACTGTGGTTATTAATCCATTGGATGGTTTATTAAGGACTAGGAATAAGCTTGAGACGACGGTAATATTAAAGAGTAAGGGTTTGCCCGTGCCCGACACAATAGGCACTGAGGACATACTGTATGCGTATGAGGTGGCTAAGAGCATGAAGGATGTGGTGATTAAGCCGCTACAGGGCTCTAGGGGTTATGGAGCTGTGAAGGTAAGTGATGCTGACATAGCGTTTCAAATAATGAGGACTCTACTCACGTTTAAGAAGCCAATATACCTGCAGAAGTACATAGAAAAACCTAACCGTGATATCAGGGTCATGGTGATTGACGGCGAGGTTTTCGGATGCATGGTTAGGGTTGCCCCAGCGGGTCAGTGGAAGACTAATGTTGCCCAGGGAGCTGTTGGTAAGCCCTGCACCAACATTGATAAGACGGTTATGGAACTAGCCGTGAAGTCCGTGGAGGCCCTTGACCTTATCTATGGTGGTGTTGATATTGGCGAGGGTAAGGATGGCTACGTGATCTTTGAGGTCAATGGTTCACCCGATTGGGCCGAGTTAACAGCAGTCACCGGTAGGAATCCCGCTAAGGCCCTCGTTCTCTCTATGATGAGGAGGTTAAAGGCATAATACCGTAAGGTTTATTTCCCAGACCTAGGTTGCTTAGGGTTATGACGAGGTGGTTAATTAAGTGCGATAGGTGCGGTACTGAGACCATATTTAACGCAGGGTATGATCTAACGAACCTCGGCAGTAAACTATACCTTTATTGTGAGAAGTGTAGGAGGAATACCGAGCATACGGTGCTTGGTTATTACGATGATGATACTAACGAGTTTGTGCCATTCGAGAGGGCATTATCATTTAGGTATAAGTCGTTATGATTATTAAGGCCCTTAATAGCACTCCTTTTCCAGCTCCATTCTTAGCGAGAGTAATTCGGACCTAACCTTCCTCAATTGATTAAGTAGTTCATCAAGCCCCGTTAGTTCATTCTTCTCATCATCCCCTAGGTCACCAACGACCTGCTTAATCATTAATTCACTCTTCCTCCTCTCAGCGTTGCCAATCTTCTTATCTATCTCGGAAAGTGTGTCATTTATGGCACTAATCTTCTCATTACACTGCCTAATCCACTTAACCCTCTCCTTCTCAAGCCTATCCCTAATATCCCTATACAGGTCCTCCTTAATACCACCCTGGAGAAGTAGATCACTGAGTTTGTTCAGTTTGTCCATGATATCCCTAAGCCTCTCCTTAATACTATCCACCTCATTCCTATACATACTAACAAGGCCCGAATACTCATCATTAAACCTCTGAAACACAACCTTATCCGTAGCAAATACAGCATTAACATCATTAATATTAAACTCCCTAGTACTCCCGTCACTTAACCTAACCGTTATGGAAATCGGCTTCCAATCACTCCTACTCAACTTTATGCTCACTACGGTACCGATCACCTTCCCATCATTAGTAACCACAGGCTTACCAACATATCCCCTAAACCTCTTCTCTGTCGACTTCACCGAACTAAAGAATTTAAATACCATCGTTAAGACGACCAAGCATCAATATAAATATGTATTATTGGATAAAACACGCGTATTCAGATAGATAATACAGAAACCTTAACTCAGTAAAATCACTTAATAATTAATGATAAACGTATACGTTACAAAAATCAGCATTACATCAAACTTAAGTATAAATCCTTGTTTTTGTTTTTCATTTCTTTCTCATTTTATTCTCACGGCTTTTTCTAAAGCGATATATTTATAAATCTGCGTTATAGAAAAAGCAATGACCAATATGGTCTCGCTTGAGGACTTGGCTAAGAGGGAGTATGATGTTGAGGGTAGGAGGTTGAAGCCTACGAAGGTTTGGAAGGTTCAGCCTAAGGGTAGGAAGGGCTTTGTAATGGCGTTGTTCAAGACACCAGACGGAAAAACAGTCAGGAAAGTAATAGCCAAAGTAGACGAACAAGGAAACATAATAACCTAATAAATAGCAATGCGATAAAAATTCAAACTTAAAATTAAAATTCCATATATCTTATTATCATCTTCTATAGTAATTAAGAACTTTCTTAATTGCCTTCGCAGTATCAATAGCATCCTCACTGGTGTATAAGGGTCCAATTAGTATCGTCACTACCCTTTCGGCAGCCCACTCAGCGTTAGGTAGCGGTTTATACGTAATCTTCCTCCCATAGTAGGGGCAGGTCCATGGACAACCCTTACCATGACCTGCCATGTTAGTTATTATCGGCTCCTTATGGAGAGGTATTGGGTATGCCACGGTGGCTGCCTCGATACCCTCGGCCCTCAGCGCGTCGACAATCCTATCCCTAACGACCCTAAGTCTTTCCAGGTTTAGGAGTAGCTGGAATAAATGCCATGCATGCCTGATGTACGGTTTTGGGCGTGGAAATTGAATAAGATCATTCTCAACATCCTGTAACTCCTCCATAAGGACCTTCGCAAATGCCTCCTTACGCTTAATTATCTCCTCAATCCTCCTCAATTGCGAATAACCAAGCGCGGCCTGGAACTCCGTCATCCTATAATTATAGCCCAACAGCTCATAATAATACTTCCCAGTTTCGCCGTGACTCCTCAATAACCTAGCCCTGTTAGCTATCTCGGCATCGCTCGTAACCACCGCACCACCCTCGCCAGTGGTTATTGTTTTCGTGGGGTAAAAGCTCAATGTACCAACATGCCCTATCGAACCCGCCATCCTACCCCTATAAATGGCTCCCAGGGCCTGGGCCGTATCCTCAATTACATATAACCCCCTCTCGTTTGCAATCCTCATTATTTCATCCATCTCAGCGGGATAGCCAGCCAGGTGAACAACGATTATTGCCTTAGTCCTGTCTGTTACGGCATTATCTATGGACGCTGGGTCTATGTTTAGCGTCTCCCTATCAATATCGGCGAATATCGGTATTGCATTTGAGTGGAGTATTGTGGTTGCCGACGCAGCGAATGTGAACGGCGTTGTAATAACCTCATCACCAGGCCCAACACCAATAGCCTTAAGCGCCACGTGAAGTGCAGTCGTGCCATTAGATACTGTTATGGCATACTTAGTACCGAGGTACTTACTCAATTCCTGCTCAAGTAGGGCATTCCATTTACCACCAATGCTGATAATTGACCTGACTTAAGCACGTCAATTACGAGGTTAATATCATCATCGGTTATCCAGGGCTTAAAACGAAGAGGCACGGCTCTAGTTGGTTTCCCACCTTCAATTGCAGGTAACTCACTCATTCGATAATCCATAGACCCAGACCAATTATAAGTATTTACTACCTATGGATCCTAACCTTAACCCTGTATAACCGTGACAACGCCTCCTCAAGCGCCTTAACCTCCTCAGGGAAATTCTCAAGCCCAAGGCTCTCGCCTGAATTCAGGGCATCATTAACCCACCTGCACTCCCTCGATATTAATACCTCGCCAGTATTTGGATTATACAGTAATGGGTACATCTTACAGGCGAGTGGCTTCATTGGGTGTATTGTGCATGCCCTATTCTCCCTATCATAGAATGGACAATAACCCTTAATTAACCACCTATACACCTAACGCCATTTATGCTTAACTCGCGGTACCTAATATCAAGGCCCCTAGTCCTGGCCAAGGCCCTTATCCTAGCAAGCTCATCCTCAAATAATATGGGGCCTTTCCTCATTATCAAAGTAGCAGCATTCATCGCATCGTAGGCACTGGAATAACCTCATCCTACCCACTTGGGTTAAGGACATTATTAATAAGGAGTTCCCTCAAGTTTTCCACGTCTTCAGGCTTTGGTTTCTTAATGATGCCTAGATCCGTTATTAAGTAATCAACTAGATCAAGGGGTACCTCATCAAATAGTGGGACCTGCACGCTCACATCGTCGACATTGAAATCAATCATGTAAACCTCATTTGCGCCACCACTCGATGCCTTATAGGACTCGGCAATAACTATTGTACTCACATCAAATCTATGCGCAACGATGAATAGGGTCTCCGTACCGACCTTATTAATGAAGTAACCATCACTATATAGCCCATCAGCGCCAGAGAGCACGTAATTCGCATCCCTCATGAAATGCGCAATTGATGAGTCAGGTATTGGGATTACATTACCCACGTAGTTTGAGTAATCCTTTATCGCCTGATAAATCTCATTACCTGGTTTTGACTCCATGACGTACAGGACATCGAGCATTTGCCCCATCTCGAAAGGGCTGTCTTAACCGCCGAGCTATAACTAATGGTTATAGCCTTTGACCCACACATTATGGGGAATTTATCCAATTGGGTAACTAATCGCTTAGATGCTAAGTCGTACCAATCCCTTAATCTGCTAATGACATTATTAAGATCTAAGCCAGCACTCAGTGAGCGTTCAATTAAATCAACTAAGTTGGTTATCGACGCCATACCAGGCCTAACACCCCTCAACTCATTAAGCAATGCCCTAATATCGCTGGGATTAAGCCCCTTTTCAACCGCGATCTTAATAACCTCGATGCCTCTCAGGAAGTACCAGGAGGCGCCATGGACCCTATCCTCCCTTAACTCCCTCAGTATTTCATCAATACTCATGTTCCGCCAATAATAGTGAGAATGAGATTAAAAAGGCTATGTCTGTTAGGCATTTACCTAAACGAAGATATAGAATAATTACTAAACAAATTACTTAATAATCCACTAATTACTGAGCCTCAATGCTATATATAGAGACCCCAGAATGCATACTCTGTGCCCTGGAGTCCAGGATGCAGGAAATGAGGAAGTTTGGGGTAAATGACGTTCATGCATACACGCGAATAACAATGCACATATCAAACCTAATACCGAGGGGTAGAACACCACTCTTCATAGAGTCCTTCGAATTGATAACGAAGATTTTAGGTAATGAGGATCCGCACGCCAATGAGAAGAGGGAGCTAGAGGATACGGCCTCCCTAGTCATGAGTAGGATAATCAGTGATGCAGGTGATGACGTAGTTAGGTATATCGAGATTGCCGCCGCCGCAAACTCCGTCGATGTGCCAATGAGGGATTACCAATTCGACATTAATGACTTTGTAAATAGGCTACTTGAGGAGGCTGTTTGGCTTAATACGTCGAGGGAGGAATTAACAAGGTTGTTAAGTAATGTTAGGGATGTTGGTTACATCGTTGATAATTCTGGGGAGTTTCAGGTAGATACGTTGTTAATCAGGAAGTTAATTGACATGGGCCTGGGGGTTACGGTATATGCCAGGGGCTTGCCCTACGAGGTTGATGTAACGGCCGATTACGTGAGTAGGGTGTTGGGTGATAAGGTAAGGGTCGTATCCACAGGCAGTAGGTATCCGGCATTTTACAATAGGGGTTTGTGGCATGACCTGGGTAATCATGATTTAATAATTTCTAAGGGTGTTGGCAATTTTGAGGCGTACCTAGAAAGTGAGTTAAAACTGAGGGTTTTATTTTTATTTAGGGCTAAATGCGGGCCGATGATTAGGTTATTACGTGTTCCTAAGAATAGTCCAGTTGTTTATTTAAGGAATGATAGATAGGTTGTGAGCGATTAATATATAACTATAGATATCTTATTGAATCTTATTTATTTATAGATTATTCTTTTATAAGAATTATCTTTATAAAATTCTTCATTATTCTTAACATTATAATTTTATAATTGTTAATTATTTAAAATTGATATGTCGTAAAATTACGGTTGAATTAAGCATTAGGAAAGGCTTATATAAAGGACTTCCTTCGAACCTTACGTGAAGTTTGCACTTAAGTGTTCTCCGGGCCAGAAGATTGAGAGACGTAGTGAGAGGGTTGCCATTATTGGTGCTGGGCCAGCGGGCTTGGTGCTGCCGGTTACTTAATATGTAAGGGCTTCCAGGTCGATGTTTATGATAAGTTGCCGGAGCCTGGTGGACTAATGATATTTGGAATACCCGAGTACAGGGTTCCCAAGAAGAATGTTAGGGCTGGCGTTAAGGAATTGATTGAGTTGGGCGTCAACTTCATACTGAAGACTAAGGTAATCGCTGACGAGGAGGAGCACGTTGATGGTGACGACTTCATAGAGAATAAGGTTCACCTTGAGAACTTGATTAACAATTATAACGCCGTATTAATAGCCACGGGAACCTGGAAGTCAAGGACGCTTGGAGTACCTGGCGAGAACCTTAGGGGCGTCTATCTAGCCCTCGATTACCTATACAGGATATACACTAGCGAGTTAGGTTACCTACCCAAATCGGTTGTTTATCCAACGGGTGAGAAGGTGGCCGTGATTGGTGCGGGGTTAACGGCTGTTGACGCGGCAATAGAGGCGCAGAGGCAGGGTGCTAAGGAGGTTTACGTACTCTATAGGAGGACCATAAACGAGGCGCCTGCGGGTAAGATGGAGATACAGGGTTTGATAAAGAGGGGCATAAAGTTTGTGGAGCTCGTAGGCATAACGGAGATACTCGGTAAGGACCACGTAGAAGCCGTTAAATTAATCAAGATGAAACTCGGCAAGCCTGACAGGAGCGGTAGACCTGCGCCGGAGCCAATACCAGGTAGTGAGTACACGATGGATATGGACACCGTGATAGCCGCGGTTGGTGAAGTACCAACGCCGCCATTCAGGGATGGCTGTTGCGGAATTAGGTTGACGCCACACGGCACGATAGATATCGACCAGAAGCACAGGACAACGAGGAAGGGCGTATTCGCAGCCGGTGATGTGGCCACGGGACCAAGCCTAATAGGTAAGGCATTAAAGAACGGCATTGATGCAGCAATTGCCATTGAAGAGTACCTACTAAAGGGTGGGTGGAGGGAGCAGTAAACTAGTTAGTAGTGATGTTTAAATTGTCATTGGGTGCTTAATAGCCGTGAGGCTCCTCTCCTTCCTATGGAATAACACGGTTAGGGTTGGCGTATACACGGAAAGGGGTGTCCTGGACCTTCCAAGTGCGTACATGGGCATTTACGACACGACCGAGGCTCCGGGCTTCCTCTACGACATGAAATCCCTCATAGGTAGTGGTGAGCCTGCCCTAGCATTAATTAGGGATTTGGTGAATAGGGCATTGAGGAATGGCGACACGGCATTGTTCAGAGACCCAAATGCAATAACCTGGCTACCACCAATTCCAAACCCCGAGAAGATCCTATGCGTGGCCGTTAACTATAGGCCCATGGCGAGGAGAGCCAGGCCAAACCACTTGATAGGCCGTACTTCTTCCCAAAATTCCCCAATGCACTCATCGGCCATAACCAACCAATACTCAAGCCCAGGGTCTCCAAACAGGTTGATTGGGAGGTGGAGTTAGCCCTAATCATTGGTAGGAGGGGTAAGTACATAGATGTTAATAAGGCGCTTGATTACGTCTTCGGCTACTTAATACTCAATGACGTGTCAATGCGCGACTGGCAATTCCCAAGTAAGGAGCCTACGGAATGGACTGGATATACGGCAAGAGCATGGACTCATCAACACCAGTAGGCCCATACATAGTTACAAAAGACGAAATACCAGACCCACACAACCTTAGGCTTACGCTTAGGGTTAACGGTAATGTGGAGCAGGATGATAGCACTAAGAACCTAATATTCAAGATACCCGAACTAATCCACTGGGCATCCCAGGGAGTGACGCTTAAGCCTGGAGACTACATAAGCACGGGAACGCCGTCGGGCGTGGGCTTCCCAAAGGGTAAGTTCTTAAAGAACGGCGACATTGTCGAGGCGGAGATCGAAAAAAATAGGCACCCTAAGAAACACAGTAATTGAGGAGTAGTACTCTAAATAAGTTCATGAAAATTAAATAACATTGAACATAAAAATACTACGTAATATACTAACATTGCTTAACTTACCTCCCTGACATTATACCAAGCTTCTTCTGACAATAAGGAACATGCCGTGATGGTGCCGGGGCCGGGATTTGAACCCGGGCCCCCTTGCGGGGACAGGATCTCAAGTTTCGCACCGCGGGATCCGCGGACCTGCGCCTTGGACCTGGCTCGGCCACCCCGGCGGGTCAATAGGCCATTAACTGCGATTTAAAGCTTTTCTTCATGGGTTACGGCTTTACTGCGGCTCTTTCAGTCTCCAGTTCCTTCTTGAATATTGATAATGCGTAGTTTATGTCGTTAAGTGGTATTCCTAGCAACTCAATTGCCTTCTTGTTACTTAAGCTACTATCTCTGGGTCTTTTAGCCCTGTAATTTACGTCAATGAGTCTTATTGGCTTTATCAGTTCCTCACTGAACCCGAAGTACCTAGCTATGGCTCTTGCGAATTCGTACCTGCTCAGTCTTGGCCCCACCACGTGTATCACACCGTTGAATTTAATATCAAGCAACCTTGCGAAGGCCTCTCCAATTATCGTATTAAGTGTGGGTGATGACCATTGATCAGTTATTGCCGTGACCACCTCACCCCTCATTAACTTCTCAACCACGGTCTTGCCGAAGTTCGGCCTTCCAGGCCCAGTGCCGTAGATCCAGGCAACCCTAACAATAGAGCCGTTCAATGCCTTTGTAATTTCCTCAGCCAGGAGTTTAGTTAATCCATAATAATTAACGGGTCTCGGTATATCATCCTCAGTGTATAACCCCTTCTCGCCATCAAAAACGTAGTCCGTGGATAGGTAATAAATGGCAGAGCCAATCCTATAAGCGGCCGTGAGCAATTCCCTACTTACCACCACGTTAACCCTATAACAAAGCTCCAATTGTTCCTCGCACTGATCAACATTGCCTATCGCGGCCATGTGTATAACTACGTCAGGTTTATAATCATTAATTACCCTCACAGAATCCCTCGTTAGGTCCGCCTTAACCGTAGTAACACCAGGTATATTAATTGAATGCTCATTGTAAGTACCAACAACCTCATACTTATTGGCTAGGCTAATAGCGGTCTTATAACCTGGCGATGAACTAACGCCAGTAATTAGCACAATCATCAAGAATAGCCCAGGTTAATGAATTTATAAGGAATTCTGATAAAGCGTGTGACATCACATCATGGTTAAATTAGAATACGTGGTTGAGTAAGGTTAATTAATGCATGAATTATTAAAGATGAGAAGGGAGGATTCGAGAGCCGTGGAGCCCACGGCCCGATGAAAAATCGCTCCTCCGGAGCGGCCACATCTTACTGTTGCTCCATTAACCTCAACTTCGTTACTATTTAATTGTAAGCTGAAAGATTTTGGTACTATTGTTAACTAATGAATTGAATTAGGAAAAATCATTAATTCATTAAGGGATGGCGAATACGGACCATACCTAAATTGTGGATAATTGCTTCTCGCCATGGAGGTTAATAAGCGCTAATTTAATGGCCGTGTCAGTCAGGGAATGAGTTGATGATGAGTACGTTGTTAAGTACATTATAAGTACATTAACAGAAGTGGGGCATTGCTGGGAAGAGGGGTGGCGTATTATAGTAGGACCGGCATGCATTGGTTGTTAAGCGTTCTTGGGCTGTGAGGAAGGAATTAAAGCTGTCCGTGATGGTCATTTGCTCGTGGTCGTGAAAACGCTAGATACGTATAGGTTAGGGTTACGTAGGTTGGGCATTAAGCTAAATAGTGATGCGGTAACCGCAATAGTTGGTTTAATAGTGACGATAGGGTTCATGGCATTCATAAGGTTCATTAGGCCAATAAACCTATCACTCCATAGGGACGTGGCTGGTATGGCGCTCTTCCTAATAACCGCCCTATTCTTCCTATGGCTATTAATATCCTCAATCAGAGAACAGAGGGAACATAGGTAGAGGTATTCCTCAGGGCAACAAAGCAATAGGTTCAAGTTAAAAGAAAACCTGCCTAATAAGACGATATAGGGATCCTCCTGCTCGCAATTTATGGCCACTCAATATTATCTTGATACAGCGTCATCATTACTCATTCACTAATTTTATCTCCCCGGAATCTCTGAAAATAAATTTATTAGTAGTACTCTAAATTATTTGGGGTTCCCTAAATGTTGTTTAGCATTGAGCCTAAAAGTAGAAGGGAGGATCTCTATGATTTTAATCATGAATTGGAGATGCTCGTAAAATTCCTGAGAGGTTCAAGATTAACGCTGGTCACGGGCCTTAGGAGGACCGGTAAGACCTCGTTGATGAGAGTTGCACTTAATGAGGTTGGTATTGACTATATATACCTTGATGTTAGGTTTAGTGTGTATACGAGTTATCGTGACGTGCTCGACCTATTCGTGAAGGCCCTTAACGATCTTCTACGTAGGGAGTCCTCAATTACGGATAAAGTAATTAATGCTCTCAAGGGCATTGAGGATTTAAAGATATCCCTTAATCCACCTGAAATAGCCATTAAATTTAGAGGTAGGCCGCGGGTCACTATTACTGACCTGCTTATTAGGTTGAATGACATTGGCGAGCCTGTGATAATCGCGATCGATGAGGCGCAGGAGTTGAGGAAGGTTAATTGGCTTAGGTTTGATAGGCTGTTCGCCTACGTCTTTGATAACCTAACGAACATAAGGCTCGTCCTCTCAGGTTCGCAGGTCGGCCTCCTCTACGGCTTTCTTGGGCTTCACGACCCTAAGGCACCACTCTTTGGTAGGGCGTACATGGAGGTTAAGACGAGGAAGTTAAGCCCGGACGAGTCAATGGACTTCCTCGAACGTGGCTTCAACCAATTAGGCATTAATTGCCCTAAGGATGTCCTAGAGAAGGCTGTGGAAACATTTGATGGGATTATTGGCTGGTTAACGTATTTCGGCTATACATACGCAATGAGGGGTTCTGCGGACTTTGATGAGATAATGAAGGACGCCGTTCAACTGGCGTTAAGTGAGTTACGGAACTTGGTAACCTCACTCAGGAGTAATAGGTATTCGGTAATATTAAGAGCACTGGCTAGGGAGCCGATGCCATGGAGATTGGTCAAGCGTAGGCTTGAGGATTATGAGGGTAAAGAGATAAATGCCGCAACGATCTCCGAATTACTAAGTAACCTAGTGAACCTGGGCATTATTGAGAAGGTGGATGATTACTACAGGATTTCCGACCCAGTGTACAGAATCGCTGCCGAGCACCTGTAAGGATTTAATACAGAGATTATGATTAATATCCGCCGTAAATGGACTTAATTAAGTACCTGGAATTTAAGGAAAAACTGAGGAATGAATTAGAGAATGAATTAAGCCTGAATCAATCGAGAGGGCTAGGAAGGATCCACATGCGAGGAGGTATCCGAGACCGTGCGGTATGACGATACACACGGGAATTGGATGTACATACTCATGCACCTACTGCTACATCTATGACATGGGATTTCCGCATAAAGTACAACCATACCCATTAAGTGGTAAGGAGTTGCTCTATGCATTGACGTTGAACATATGTAGTGCTTGGGCCTGGCGGTACAATGCTTGCCATGGGTTCCGTAACAGAACCTTCCTACCTGAGACTAGGGATAGGGCTCTCGAGTATATTAAGGTTCTTGGTTCACTCGGTAATCCACTGCAAGTTAGTAGCAAGTCCGTACTCGATGACGAGTATATAACCAGGATTAAGGGGTACGCACCAAACATAAGCTTTCTAGAGACTGTGATATGCCTCAGGAATTGTAGGAAAATTGAACCATTAGCCCCAGACCCAATGGATAGGCTTAGGTTTGTTGGAAGATTAGTTAGGGCTGGAATAAACGTTTCCCTATTCATCAGCCAATAATACCTGGCATAACCGATAGGGATGCCCGTGAAATACTATTAATGGCTAGGGAGTTTGGCGTTAAGTCCGTAGTGCTCGGCACACTTAGGGTTACAGCGGGCATTTATGAAAGACTCAGGTCGATCGGTATTGACCTAAGTCTGAGATTACCGAGTGGTAAGTTAGGTAGGGAGCAGGTTCCCATTAGGGCTAGGGATCTAAAGGATAAGATCGCCTCATTAGCTAGGGAAATGGGTTTTAAGGTCTATGAATCAGCGTGTGCTGCGAACATAGAAGCCGCTGGGTTAGGGTGCTACGCCTGTAAGTGGGGTCCTTGTGGCGACTTAAGCAGGCTGCCCAGTGTTGATGCTGGGGATGTTAATGAGTTCATTAAGTACCTGGGTTATTCAGGGCGTGTTGAGCAATTGAGGGATAATAGAATCGTCATTAGGCTTGATAGGGGTGATGCCCGTAGAATCGAGGCGATGCTCAGGGAGTTGCTTAGGCGTGAAGTCGTTATTAGGGGTGTCATGAGGCATCATTGTGCAGATAGCATATGCGGTGATATTAATTAGTTGGGTATTTGCATTGTAAATATCCTTGACGCGATTCGGTAGTGCTTATTATGGGAAGTCGTTAATTGAGTTGATTATGAACATTAGCGTTGGGCTTACCAGGTTATGCCAGGTTTAATAGTTGCTGGTGTTGAGTCTGTTGTAAGGGCATTAATGGAGTCCTCACTTAATACTAGGGTTAAGGGCAATTTTAGTAATAGGTAAGAGGTATATGATTGATGCCGTGATTATTGTTTAGGGTAAAGTAAATTAATTCATATTATAGCATAAACATGCAGGAGTTACCTAAGCCTTGGTTTGACATTGATGGTTATAGGAGGACGAGACTCCTTGAGACTAGGTACGAGACCGAGCTGGCTAGGAGATTTCTTGATGAGGGGTTGACCAGGAACGCGGCTGATAAGGCTTACCAGGCCTGGAAGGCTCTTGTGGCGGCGTTCGCTGCGGAGAATAGGGATAAGCTTAGGGGTTTATTTAAGGGTGTGGTTAGGTTGAGGGGTAATAAGGTTATTGAGAGGGTTGATTGGGTCATTGCCCTAATGCCAAGCAATTCTTTGAAGCGCATGTCGCAGGTAATAGGCGCGACATTAACGTATACACAAACCTGGCAATACTACTTCATCAGTACCAATACAATGGGCCGGATAAACAGGGGAATACTCAGTCAGTACTGGGACGATGAGTCGGCTAGGGCCGACATCACGCAGGTACTAAGTGTTATTGATAGGTTATTACGCGAAAAGGGCATTTAGGCATATTTCTCTTTCTCGAAACCACCACCCGCTTAAGTATTGTCCCCTATCTACATAATAAAGGCTTAAATAATGCATGGATGTTGCTTTACTGTGTCTTCGTTCAGGTATTCCGATGTTTATAAGGTGGTTTATCCGAGGAGGCATGAGGGTATTTATAAGAATCGTGGTGATAATCCCTGGGTCTCAATAAGGATTAGGCAGGGTGTTGGTCGTGACCCGAGTAAGTGGTTCTCGAACCAATTGAGGGTTATTGCCGAGATCAGCAGGACGTATAGTGATGGTAGGGCAATGCTCGGTACTAGGGGTGATATAGAAATCTTCAAGGTTGATTTTAGGCTTTTTGATGAGGTTGTGGTTAAGCTCAGGGAGGTTGGTCTCGATCCAAGGGACTCCTGCGGTAATTCGGTTAGGAACCCAATACCATGCGCATCGCAATTCTGCCCGTACGCACATATTAATGCTGAGGCTCTATCAACATTCATAGGTGATTACTTTAGGTATAGGAGTGAGTATGAGCAGCCATCACTTCCGCACAGGATCAAGATCTCAATATCAGCCTGCGAGAGGGCGTGTGCCGTGCCCGTGGCCCAGGACATCGGTATTGTGGCTAAACCTAATGGTAAATTCGACATATACCTGGGTGGCGGCATTGGTGAGCACGCATTTAGTGCGAGACTTGCCTTCACTGACGTAGATGCTGAGGATTTACTTCCAATCTGCGTGGGCGTTGCTGAGGTCCTTAGGAGGTCTGGCGAGAGGAGGGGGTTTAAGTGGGTTGTTAGGTTGCGTGGCCTTGATAAGGTTAGGGAGGAGGTATTGGCGATAGCCAGGGAGGTAAAGCCCAAATTGCCCAAGCCGCCTGATTTAACGCCCAGGTTCATTAAATCAAGGATTGTAAAGATTCCATACCCAACCGGCTGGGTTACCGCCGATGAATTGGTTAAGCTGGCCAATGTGGCTGATAGGTATGGGTTTGGCTATGTACTGCTGTTCAATAATCAAAGCGTATACATACCAATCCGCGAGGAGGTTGATAGGATTGAGGAATTGAGCAATTATGAGGTCAGGGATCCAGGGCCCATGTACCCTGAGGGACCGATAACGGTTGCATGCTAGGTAATGAATTATGCCCACCGGGCCTAATAGACACCACCGGGCTCGGCCGCAAAATACATGTTCACCTAAGTAAGTTGAATGAGCCAATTAGGGTTGGAATTAGCGGTTGTACCCACGATTGCGGTATGTCGTGGATCGCGGATATAGGCCTCGAACCATTCGGTTCAAAGACGAGGGTATTAATAACGATGGGTGGCTCACCGACCGCGTTGGGCTTTGTCATCGGCACCGTCGATCCAGGTGATGCGGAGCTCGCGGTACAAGTACTTCTTGACATGTATAGGAGGTCTGGTGTTCGTGGGGTTAGGGACTTCGTGGTTAAGGTTGGTGTTGATGCTATAAGGAGTGAGTTAACCAGGCTTGTGCCTCGTTTAGGCCGCCGGATAAGGACATAAACATAGTCTTTGGGCCCGACTGACTTGAGAGGGAATAATCTTTAAAGCGCAATTACCTAGTTACACCGGCATTATGATTATTGAGGACCTGCCCGCACTATCAACAGCCATTATCTGGGCCTGGGCATCGATAATGTATGGAGACTTCATGAAGAGAATGCACCCGTTGATCGTAAACTTCCTCAGGATGTTCTACGCCTCACTAATACTCCTGATCCCAGCAATAATTTTAGGGCTTAATTACGGAGGAGCCGTGTACAGTTCTTTGAGCGGGTTGTTATCCCTGGTCATTGGTGACTCACTATACCTGTTCTCAATCAATTACTCAGGGGTCTCAATCGCAGCTCCCGTGTCCTATACCTACATACCACTGACGGTGTTATTCGCAGTGTTCCTGGGAGAGCCACTGACCATCACGAAATTACTTGCGAGTATACTACTGATACCCGGCGTCTACCTACTATCCCGTAGCGGTAACTCGAGGAGGGAGATTAAGGGTCTATTTCTTGGCCTTGGTGCAGCCCTCGCGTGGGCTGCTGGTCAGTCAATGATTAAGGTGGCCGATATCGCGGGGCTTAACCCAATCTCCATAGCATTTACGAGAGTTGCGGCAGCAGGTATTGTACTGCTTGTAATTAATTATTTCATGGGAAACAACATTGCAGGGGCCATTAGAGGGACGGTACGTAGTTACCTGCCCATTATTGCCGTACTCGACCTGGGCCTTGGTGTTGCCCTATTCGCCTTCTCAATGGATTTAATAGGTCTTGGGCTTACCGTGATACTGACGGGCACAATGCCATTAATAGCCCAGCTTATGTCGAGTGCGATGGGTAGGGAGAAATTCAGCGTTGTTAAGTTCCTTGGTGCATTGATAATAGTGGTGGCAATAATAATGGCATTCCTTTAACCACGTAATACCCAAGACCGGCATTTATGATTGAATGGTCCGTCACCTAGAGTCACGGTCCTCCCGTATACTCCTGACAACGAAATCCTCACCATAAATCTCACGAATCTTCCTTAATTCTTTAGATGCCTTCTCCAATAATCGTATTACATCCTCATCTTTTTTTCCTTATTGACTTCATTATCATGAGTATGGACTATGGTATATTTAATGTTTTAAGTATTAATCATCCCATATAAAAACCACAGCCAATAATACGGTTTAATACTGTTAAGTCTTGGTAAATTCCTGAAGAGATACCGAATGAGTAGGAAAAATTGTCTTCTGAAAGGCTAAATATAATGCTAAGTTAGCCTAAGTTCCTCGGTGCAAAGCTATGAAAGTGAAGGAAAACAAGATCGATTTTTAACGGGAATCACTCTCCAACTTATCATGATGTTTTGGCTGGTTTGCCCGTTATTCCGTACTTCTGAGCCCACTCCTCAAACACCTTCTGCTCCTCAGGCGTTAGTTCATGGCTGAACCTATACCATCCATCCTTCTTCCTAGCGGTCTCAGGTGACTCAGGGGTCTTCCATATGCAGTTCACTGGGCATACTGGTATGCAACTGAAATCATCATAACACAGGTCCCATATTAGCCTAGCCTTACCATTCTCGTCTAACTCCCATGCCTGATACGGGCAAACTGAGACACATGCACCACAACCAATACATATATCTTGATCGTCAATAACTCTTATGTACTTTCTAAGTTCCTCCGCAGGTTTTCTCTGAGCCATTGCTGGTCAATTATTGGTTAGTATGAAGTTATGTATATACTTAACTATTGATACTACATGATCGTTGTGATGTTCGTGTAGTATCAATAAATTATACTGAGTATTTATGAAATTGGGCTATGTATTCATGGTTATGATTATCGTGACTCTCAGAGGTCATAATTATTATTTTGTATTTGAGATAGAACATCACTTAACAAATCGAAGAGGTAGGTGTAGGGATTATCTTTGGATAATTTATTTTTCAGTTTCCTAATTACCTTTAATGTCATGCCCATTAGCTTATTAATATCGGGAGAATGCTCGTTATACCTAAGTGCTAAGAATCTTAGTACTGTTGGTATATAGTCGGGTAATTCACGATTATCGTACTTAAAACCGTACTTCCTATAAATATCGATTAATTGAGCTAAAAAAATGCCCTCTATCTCTTCTATCGCCATAGATGTGGTACGATAAGTACATGTTTGTCTCTGCGGATAGATCGAAGGTCATTACGTAGATTTCCTGAATATTATATATGTCAGTATTTAGGAGTATATCCATAAATCTGTTTAGTTTATCGTAATGGTCGTAATTTCCGGATTTTATTATTAAAAATAACTTTTCACGTAATTCCTCACTTGGATACTCCAGTGCCTGGGCTATTATATTAAGAAGCTCCTGTGGCTCATTGGAAATCAGCCTTACTTATCCTTATCCTAATCTTACCATTATTAACTATGGCACTCCTTAGCTCAGGTACGGCCTCTTTAAATTGTTCGTAACCACACATACCCTGCTCTGAATAGGCATTAAGCATGGACTCCTTATGTGACTTAGGAATTACGAACTATCCTCATACTTAGCAATAGCCAATAGTCTATACATCTCAAGCGCATCCTGTTCGGTTAACTCAACCTCCTTAAGCGCATCCTTATTTGGACTACCAAGTTCAAGGCTCCTCATGTAAATCCTCATGGCTAACAGTCTCTTGAGGGCGTTGCGGATTAGTTCCTCATTACCTGCTGTAAACATACTTGCCAGGTACTTAATGGGTATTCTCAGCTTATCGATCTTTGGAAACACATCCTCAGGCGCGACCTCGCCCAATTCCTCACCGTTAAATAGCCTAAGTACTGGGCTTAATGGTGGTACATAAAACACCATAGGCAGCGTCCTATACTCTGGGTGTAGCGGAAAGGCTATACGCCATCTCTTGACCAATTTATAGGTTGGTGATCTTTGAGCCGCATCTACCCAGTCATCCCAAATACCGTTATCCTTAGCGAGCTTTACAACCTCTGGGTCACTTGGATCAAGTATTATCGATAATTGGGCGTCAATAAGCTTCTTAGGATCTGGTTCAGAGGCTGCCTTTAATACGGAATCAGCATCATATAATAATATACCGATATACCTGATCCTGCCGACACAAGTCTCTGAGCATACGGTGGGCAATCCATTCTCAATCCTTGGGTAGCAGAATGTGCACTTCTCGGCCTTATGAGTCTGCCAATTGAAGTACACCTTCTTATACGGGCATGCCGATATGCAGAACCTCCAGCCGCGGCATCTACCCTGATCGACAAGTACGATGCCATCCTCCTCCCTCTTATAAATGGCGCCACTTGGGCATGCCGCTACGCAGGGTGGGTTAAGACAGTGATTGCATATCCTAGGCAGGTAAAACATGAATGTCCTCTCAAACTCAAGCCTAATTTCCTCCTCGAGACTGGCTAAGTTCGGGTCTTGGGACGCTATTTCTGGCGAACCAGCTAAATCATCATCCCAATTAGGTCCCCACCTAATCTCAATATTATCGCCGGTAATTAATGACCTGGGTCTCGCAACGGGTTGTTCACCCTGCCCTGTCTCTATGAGTTTTTCATAATCATAGGTCCAAGGCTCATAATAATCATCTATGGTGGTAGGTATGGATTGTAGAAGATCCTCAGTAGTCTCGATATCTTACCGCCAATTCTTAGTTTAAGCTTTCCATTACTCAATACCCAACCACCCCTATACCTCTCCTGATCCTCCCAACGCCTTGGGTATCCAACGCCGGGCCTGGTCTCTACGTTGTTCCACCACATGTACTCAGCACCTGGCCTATTTGTCCAGGTATTCTTGCACGTTATACTGCACGTATGGCAGCCGATGCATTTATCGAGGTTCATTACCATGGAAACGTGGGCAAGCACCCTCATGCTCTCACCCTAACCTCCTAACTATCACAACCTCGTCTCTCTGGGTACCAACGGGACCATAATAATTGATTGCCCAACTAAGTTGGGCATAGCCGCCAATCATGTGCGTTGGCTTAACCCTAACCCTAGTGGCGCTGTTATGGGTACCACCGGGTTTATTTGTTAGCCTTGACTTACCGACGTTCACCGTTCTCTCCTGCGCGTGGTACATGATCACGGTGCCCCTTGGAATCCTTATTGATGTGACTGCCCTGGCTACTATAACGCCGTTCCTATTAATTACCTCAACCCAATCATTATCCTTAATACCAACCTCCTTAGCATCATCACTATTAATCCAGATAACAGGTCCTCCTCTAAATAACGTCAGCATTATTTGATTATCCATGTAGGTTGAGTGTATTTGCCACTTACCATGTGGCGTTAAGTAGCGTGCAACTAAGTATTTACCGTCGATGCTCGGTCCTTCACCGTTATTGAAGGGTGTTTGAACGACAGGAGCTTATACGTCGGTAGCTGCTCACCGAACTCTATAATCCACTCATGATCTAAATACACGTGTTGCCTACCAGTTAAAGTTCTCCAGGGTACTAAGTCCTCCACATTCAATGCATATGGCGTGTAAGGTCTTTCCTCAGACTCTTTACCGCTCCAAATAGGCGTCCTCAGTACCCTTCTTGGTTGATAAGACAAATCGTTAAAGTGTATCACCACTTCCCTTTGATCCTCTGCGATATGCGTTAAATCAATACCAACTCTCTCACTAAGTGCCTTGTATGCCTTATACGATGCCTCACCGTTAGTTGTACTAGACAGGTGTAATATCGCCTCAGCAACTTGATGATCCTTAATTAATAATGGGTGTCCATGTTCATCAGTTCCATTAAGTTTACCAACCTCCTCATACTCCTCCTTGGCGCTCCACGTAATACCCTTAGCCCCTATTGAGTCCTTAACTAAAGGACCCAGCGTAATCATCCTGTGATATACATCACAATAATCGCGCTCGACAATAACGATGTTCGGGCCAGACCTATTGCCGAGTTCGCCGGGTGTATCGTGTAGTAATGGTACGATAATTATATCCTTAACCCTACCTAGGTATTTACATGCCATTTCACTGAACCTCCTGGCTAATGCCACGAATATGTCCCAATCAGCCTTAGCCTCCCAGGGTGGCGGTATTGCCTGGTTAAATGGGTGTATAAATGGGTGCAGATCTGTGGTGCTTAGGTCATTCTTCTCATACCAAGTAGCCGCAGGCAACACTATGTCTGAGTATAGCGCTGATGTACTCATCCTAAAGTCGAGCGTAACCACTAGGTCGAGCTTGCCCATGGGCGCTGGTTCACGCCAATTAATGAGTTTAGGCCGTATCAACCCCTCCTTAGCCATTACCGAATTGTCCGTACCCAGTAAATGCTTGAGCACATACTCATGGCCTTTACCGCTTGAGGCAAGGAAATTAGCTCTCCACATGAATAATACCCTCGGGAAATTCTCGGGTGCGTCAGGGTCTTCAACGGCTAACCTAATATTACCCTTTGCGAGTTGTTCCCTAACGTACTTAATGACCTCCTCATCACTCTTGGCCCCAGCCTTAACCGCATCCTCATAAAGCCTTAATGGATTGACATTAAACTGCGGGTAGAATGGCAACCACCCATTCTTAACGGCGACTACATTGTAGTCCACTGGATGCTCATACTCAGGGTTAACCGCAACCTTAACCATGCTTAAGTCCTCATACCTATATTGGTCACTGTGTATGTAAGACCATGATGTTGTATTCTGAAGCCTAGGTGGTCTGATCCAATCCTGGGCAAAGGCTATGTGGGACCAGGAATCAAGTGGTCTTATCTTTTCCTGACCGACATAATGAGCCCAGCCACCTCCATTAACGCCTATTGTCCCGAGTAGCATGAGCATCGTTATTATAGCCCTATAGATAAGGTCTGAATGATACCAATGATTAACACCAGAGCCTATAATCACCATAGACCTACCCCTGGTTAACTCCGCATTCTTGGCGAACTCCCTAGCAACTATAATGGCAATTTTACGATCAACGCCCGTTATTGATTCCTGCCAGGCCGGTGTGAAGGCTTAGGATCATCATAGCTTGATGGGTAATCGCCAGGTAGTCCCCTATTAACGCCCACATGTGCGAGTAGTAGGTCGTAAACTGTCGTAACGATAAAGTCCTTATTCCCAACATTCAACTTCTTAACAGGGACACCCCTAACGATTGGTATTGGCCCCCTCTCATCAAATACGTATGTCCTAACCAAGACCACATCATCATGAAGCCCCAACAGCGTTAATGCCGGGTCTATGGGCTTACCCGTGATTGAGTCCTCAAGCTTAAGGTTCCACTTACCCTCATTACTCCACCTAAAGCCTATACTGCCATTGGGGATAACCAACCGCTTTGTATCTAGGTCAAGGACTACGGTCTTCCACTCCGCATTCGGAACATTTAAGCCCAGGTCCGAGGCCCTGAGGAATCTACTCGGTATGTACACGTCCCCACTCTTTTCAAGTATTACGAGGAAGGGTAGGTCCGTATATTTCTTAACGTAGTTTATGAAGTACTCTACCTGCCTATCCACGTAAAACTCCCTCAATATTACGTGAACCATGGACATCGCCAAGGCTGCATCAGTGCCCGGCTTGGGCGCTATCCATAGATCCGCGAATTTCGTAACGTCAGTATAATCCGTTGTGACTACGACTACCTTCGTACCCCTATACCTAGCCTCGGCTAGGAAGTGGGCGTCTGGGGTCCTCGTCATGGCTATGTTAGTGCCCCAGACGATTATGTACATTGAGTTGAACCAATCTGCGCTTTCATGAACATCCGTCTGCTCGCCCCACACCTGTGGTGAGGCTATTGGTAGGTCCGCATACCAGTCATAGAAGCTCAGCATTACTCCGCCGATTAACTCAAGGAACCTTGAGCCTGATGAGAAGCTTACCATGGACATCGCTGGTATTGGGGTGAAGCCAAATATCCTATCCGGCCCATAGGTCTTTATCGTGTATATGAGCGCGGCTGATATTAACTCAAGCACCTCATCCCAGGAGGCCCTAACAAAGCCACCCTTACCCCTGGCAGACTTGTACCTATTAGCCAATTCCGGGTTTGTAACTATGTATTCCCAAGCTCTAACAGGGTCGCCTGTTTTAGATAGGGCTTCCCTCCATAGCCTCATGAGCTCGCCCCTGACATATGGATGCTTAATACGCAATGGACTATATATGTACCATGAGAATGAGGCGCCTCTTGGGCAGCCCCTTGGTTCATACTCCGGCATGTTAGGTCCATTGGTTGGATAGTCAACTGCCTGGTGCTCCCAAACAACTATTCCATCCTTAACGTAGATCCTCCAGCTACAGGAACCTGTGCAATTAACGCCATGGGTTGATCTAACGACCTTATCGTATTGCCAGCGGTTCCTATAAAGGTCCTCCCAAGCCCTATCCGCATTATCTATCTCGCTCCAATTATTATTGAATTTCTCCCTGGGCAATAGGTGCCTGAATATTTCCTTAATGAAGTTAGCCCTGAGCATGAACAACCACCTCCGGCCTCCTTGCCTCCTGTATATTATCCAAGCCCTTCTAAGGTAAAATATTGGATAGCTCCAGACATGGACAAGCCTGGTAAATGGCCATATAAGGAATAGTATGTATGCGAAGATTATATGTAGCTGAAATGTTATTGGAACATTAACCATATAGTTAGGGTTAGGTTGCAGCACTAGGACAGACCTTAACCAGGCACCAATTGTTGACCTATAGGGAAATGGGTGCACAAAGATGTCATATATCAACGTGTTGTAAAGACCGAGGGTCATGGTTATTAATATTAATACTAGTACTAGGAAGTCTGTGGCGTCACTCGTCTTCCTAACTCTGGGTATGAGGAGTCTTCTTAAGAAGAGTATCCAGGCGCCAAGGTATGCAACAAGTCCTGAGGCACCACCTAGTACTATGGCCATTTTATGGTATTCCTCGGTGGTTACGCCCATGGCCTGTGTAACGCCTGGCGGTACTAACAGACCTATTATGTGCCCAAGTATCACGATGAGTATGCCCCAATGAAAGAGCTGAGAGCCCATATTCAACCATCGCTTCTCAAGTAACTCACTGGACTTCGATGTCCATGCATACTGATCAACCGCATATCGATATACATGGCCTCCAATAAATACAACGATGACTATATAAGGCAGGGAAACCCAAAGAACCTCATCCAATGGCGCCACCATAATACTCACCGTTTAATGTCTATGCCTATATTCATACAGATACAGTATTGTTCCGAAAATTACTGAAAGAATGCCAAACGCCGTATATATTATGAAGCCTAATGCGTAACCTGCATGGCCGTAGATTGCGACGAACAAGGCCATAGCAGGTGGTATCAATAACCCACCAGCCGAGCCTAAACCGCCAACCCAACCAGTGGCTCCACCCACTGCCTCAGGGACGTACTTAGGTACCAGCTTAAACACCGCGGCATTGGCGATGCCCATGCCGATAGCCATTATTATTGTTCCAAGAGCACTAATGGTGAAGGTGTGGCTTAGCAGCATTATAATGCTACCAATGACTAGGATTATATAGGAGACTATGGCGATTTTCTCACCACCCCACCTATCGCTAAACCACCCACCAGGTACTCTCATCAATGCCGTAATTAGCGAGTACACCACGCCAGTCATTAAGCCCGCCATTGCAACACTTAATGATAAGTAGTTAGTCCAGTAGGTCGGCAGCCACTCGGTTAATGCCTCGAATCCGCCAAAGGATATGAAATACATAATGACTAGCAGCCATGTACGCCAAATCTTGGCAGACATCTTTAGGCTTTTAGATGCAGAGCCACTGGGTATTAATTCTTCGCCTAGCTCCTTAGCAATACCCTCAGCCTCGCTACGACTAACTCGCTTCATTAGCTGGAAGTAATATGCGTCATGGCCTATTACGGCGAATATCGCAGTCATCACAACCAAAAACAAAGCCCATGCTATGTACGCACCGATTAATCCAAGGCTTGCTAGGGCGTATGGCAGTATCGCCGTGAATATGCCGGGCGCCGCATTCCCAAACCCTGCATAGGTCCCTAACGCATAGCCCTGACGTTTTTGCGGGAACCAGTATGATACGTAGGCTATGCCTGAGGCAAACGTGGAGATTCCCGTACCTGCAATAGCGCCAAACAGCATGAGCAATGTATAGCCTAGGGTGTTAGACGTTATGGAATGCGTTAATATGGCGTGTAGGGTTAGGATTAACCCGATCATGCCCACTATGGCGATGATTAATTGCGTCAGTAATATCTTTCTACCACCGACGTTATCAACAAGTGCACCAAAGGGAATCCTAAGCAGTGCGCCGGTAACCAGTGGTATGGCCACTAACCAGCCAATCTCAATAATGTTCAGATGCAGTAATGGTGCTACTGTATGAACCGTTATCCCAAACAACGCAACCGCAGCAAAACCTGCAAAGAACGCTATAGTACCTGCTACAAGGCCTAACGTTGGGTTCCCACGAATACTATACTTCTTAATTAACTCCTCACGCTTGGGCATGCCCATATGTGTATCAAGGCCTTTTTTATTTTTTTTCCATAAATAGGGAAAACCGAAATTTTTTTTGGTGAAAACTGTGTATATTAATATGAACTTAATTACATATAAATTAATTCATAAATATGCATTACGAATTTTGGTTATCTCGTGACCTATTTCGTAGATGCATGCGTGCGGGGTTTCAAAATTAAACATTATTTAACTACTTTTTTTATAATTTGAATTAATGGTTGGATATGATTGTTAAGGTTAATACTGCATATGTGGTTGATAATTTAATTAAGGATCATGATGTTATTCTTGGGTCACTTAAGGTGCTTTATAGGGTGATAAATAGTGATAATCCCGATGCCAGGGATCTCGAGCTACTAATACAATTCTTTGATTCATTCATTGATAAGTGCCATCATGCTAAGGAGGAATACATATTATTTCCAACCCTAAACTTAAGATTATTTCCGTTTGAGGGTAGCCCTGTTTACGTAATGGTTACCGAGCATGGCATAGCCAGGTACCTAATTAGGATGAGTGAGGAACTTCTTAGGATGTGGTTGATAATAAGGACGAGGGTGCAAGACAGGCATTAATTGATCACCTAAGGCTTCTCGCTGATCATCTCACGCAGCATATTAAGAAGGAGAATGATGTATTATTCCCAGGCTCATTGGCGCTGGATACTCTAGATAGTTCGAGAACTGTCGAGGATATTGAGCGCGAGACCAATCATGAGGAGTGGATTACAAAGATTAATGAATTGAGGAAGAAGTACAGGGTTGAATAACCCAAAGTACATTATTAATACTAAAAATACATCAAGTTACAGGTTGTTCATATCCATCCTTTTGTTATTTAGTCACAATTATTCTAATGCGGTGTTAATCATAAATAATAATATTGACTTCATCGACCTCATAGTTAATACCCCAGTTTTATCTAACATAATTAAATATAAATTATTAAACATTCACAAAAATTTAAATGGCGACCGTGATTAACGTAATCAATACCTTACCTCGCCTTAAGGTATATGCCCTTGGTAATCACATCATTATTAGGCATTATTCATGGTGTTGACTCTAATCACTTGATCTCAATATTCACTTAGTGAAAGTGAGAGGGCTGACCTTTACTTTGGCGTGACCATGCCGTGGGTTTCCTAGCTCTGGCTATTCCCATGGTGTTAATCCTACACCGATTATTCTACGTTGGGGGATATTGAATACGCGCCTTTAGCCCTATCCATAGCCACATCCCTAGTCCTAATGCTTTTAGCGATAAAGGGGTATCGATACGGGACTTAACATACCTAAGGTAGATGCTGGGTTTTGCCCAGGCGCCCTGGCCTTGGCACCAAGTAAGATGCTGGTCATTATTCTAGTACTGATGCAGTCAACATATGGTGGCGTTATCTACTAAGCCTATTCATGGCATCATTAATAATGCCCGTATATCTTATTACGAACTACTTAATGTATAGTATTTATGGGATATTGAGCCTTAATTATTAGGTCTTAGCCCTTTCCCTGAGGTATTTTATCAATTTCTCAATATCCACCCGCGCCATTTCATCATTAACGTACCTACTTAACATACCCAATGAGTCAGGCCCATTATATTGATACTCATGCAGGTCTATCGCCAGCTCCGTGTAATAGGGTATATTCTCCCCATGCCGTATAGCCAATGATTGGGCAACAGCCTTCATGAGGACCATGGGCATTACGGCTATGACCAGGTCGACATAATCCACCACCTTACCGCTCCTCAACCTCTTCCTACCCTTAAACACATTAATTAACAAGTCCCTACTACCTGACGCCAGGTATGATAAGTACGCCTTCCAAGCCTGAAACGCCTTACCCGCGGCATTCCTGTAGAGACCCCTCTTTAGGAATTCCTCAGCCAATTCCACCTCAACGACGACCTCCTTAGCCCTGGCCTTCGAGATCTCATTTAAGTCAAGTGACATAGTTAATGATTTATGACCAAGTTTAAAAACTAGATATGTGGGATGTTATGAGCGCCGTTTTCAATGAGTGGTTAGGGCTCAAACGTAGGTCATTGATTAACCTGGCCCAACACCTTGGCGGTTTCTTCAACCATTCTATGAACCCTCTCGATTAATGGCTCCACATCCTCAATAGTCAACTTGGCCTCATGAAAACCCCATACGTGTAATGAATAGCCCGCGTTCCAACCATCCAATACCCAATCGCCGAGGGTCTTGGATAACCTCGAGCAAGCCTTAAGCAGTAGGTGCGTGTACCAACTACCTTCCTTAATGGCCTGCTGGTTTTCCGGCACATTAAACCTTTCGGCAAGTGCTTGACAGCCTCCTCAGCGGCCTTGTAAGCCTTCCCCGAGGCCTGAACAGCATCACCCTTATTAAGGTACTCACTGGCCTCGGCTAGGTACTTCCTGGCTAATTCAAGCCTTAACCTAATGCTTTCTGATGGGTCTTTTAGGTATAATTGATTTAGAATTATATCCGTAATATCAATACCCAATCTCTCTGCAGCATCGAGGATTTCCTTGGGTATACCCACGGGTATTAATATGTAAGCGCTTTAAATACCAACTGCTTCATACGTGCCTTTCCAATTTTTGACTGAGGTAATTTAATAACCATGTCCATAAGCAATGCTATTGCGCCCTATGGATGAGCTTACGGGCAAGGACATTGCCGTACTTATGCATCTGAAGAGGGCCAATGTGGATTATGGAAAGTCAATAGCCATTAATACCGGGATACCACTTGAGGAGGTGCTGCAGATACTGGATAAGCTTGAGGCAATGGGCCTAATCGAGAGGGTCAGGGGAGGTAAGACCCTGAAGAGGAGTGTTGCCCGTTTTAAGCTTAGTAATGAGGTTCGTAAGCATCACGTCTATTACAGGCTCTCAAGACGCGGGGAGCTGCTTATTAGGAGTATTAGGAGGGGTGATGGCGCGGGTAAGGTCAATTTCAATGATGCTTCAGGGCGTTGAGCGCCCAATTACCGAGGATATTACCTTCCTACCTCCCTCAATTATCGCGGTAATGTCCTGCCTAACCATGTCTAGATCCAAATAACGGCTGAGAACGCCTCCCTATCCAATCCATTGTACTGAAACTCATGAATATCAAGCGCCAACTCTGTCAGCAGTACCACGTCATTGCCATACTTAGACCTTAACAATGCGGCAACCTTCTTCATACGTGTCATAGGCATTACGGCTATGATAAAATCAACAGCCTCAACCCTAATCCTCTCCCGGAGCTTAACAACACCCTTAAACTCGCTTGCCAACTCATTACGGGAATTCGCGGCCAAGACTGCCAGGGTTGCCTTCCAACCCTGAAAGCCTTACCGGCCGCATTTCTATAAAGACCGTTTTCCAGGAACTTCTCGCTAGTTCGAATTCGTAAAGCGCCTCCTTAATTCTAGCCTCTATGTACTTATTTAGGTCCTTCCAGGGATGTGCTATAGATTCCACGCCATATTAAGTGTTTAGGGAAATATATGCCTTAATAATTAACCGAGGTCATTCTTCACAAAGGTTTATCTCCGTTTACGCTTAGTTAATTCAATGGTTGAGTTCGTATTTAAACCCATTGGTTATGTGGAGGTGGGTTTTCCAAGGCTGATGAGCCGGATAGAGGTAGGTATGAGATAGGTATGACTTTATTGGTGTTGTTCGTGTTTATGATGAGTACGTCGATGGGCTTCGCGGTTTGGATGAGTATTCGCACGTAATACTGATCTACGTATTCCATGAGCAGAGGGAGGTAAGGCTAAGGGTTAAATTGAAAGGTACGGATAAGGAGGTCGGTATTTTCGCCACGAGGTATCCAATTCGACCCAACCCGATAGGTATATCGGTGCTTGAGCTCGTAAAAATAGAACCACCGCGCCTATGGCTCAAGGGCCTTGATGCGTGGACTGGGACCCCAGTAATCGATATTAAGCCATATGACTATTACGATATTGTTAAGAGGCCGAAGATTCCGAAGGAGTTTGAGATGAGTGGATGAAGAACTATGCGAGAAGGGGTATGGTAATAAGGTTCCGTGGTTGGGCCCCTGCTATTAATACCTTAAGGTTATTAATGGGGGCACAGAATTTCTACTGATGGGTCATGTGTGGATTAACGTGAGGATCGGTAATGTTGATCTCAGTAGGGTGGTTGAGGTTAAGGCTTTGGTCAATACTGGGGCTACTTTAACGGTAATACCTAGGTTATTGGCTAATGAACTTGGCTTAAGCATTACAGGGAAGTCGAGGGTTGAGACTGGGGCTGGTGTTATTGAGGTTGATAGGTCCAGGGCCTGGGTGGAAATTGAGGGTAGGGGTGAGGTTGTTCCCGTGCTTGTGTCTGATATAATCGATAAAGTTTTGATAGGTGTAACAACACTTGATGTTCTCGAGCTTGAGGTTGATCCAATAACTGGCAAATTAAGGGAACGGACACTACTGCTTTATTAATCCTGGAGCATCGGAGTATTGTGGTTTTGAGGGTATTCCTTGAGGCTCATAGAAGTGATTGCAAGGTTCAGAACGCACTCAAGCGCTTAGCCTGGACTTTAGCATAGTTAGGGTTAACGTGGGTGATGAGGTATCAACACACCTGGTTAAGTTAAGTAAGCCCGTGGATCGAAACTTACTTAATTATTTAAGAAGGAATGGGCTTAAGGTTAACATAATTGATGAAGAGACATTGTGGATCTCGGCACCAAGTTGCAGCGCCTGTAAGGCATTGAGCAAGGCTGGACTTCTCGTGGAGAGTGGTAAGCCGGGTAATGAAGATTCTATTATTTATGCGGTGCTTTCTCCAGGCATTAAACGGTTAAGGGTGAGCATTAGGCAGTTGAGATCCAGTGGTGTTAAGGTTAGGGTTCTTGATATGGAGCAGTTACCCATGCCGAGCCCCACGGAAAGGCAGTTAGAGGTCCTACTTCTTGCGTATAAGATGGGGTATTTCGATAGGGAGGTTAACCTTAAGGAATTGGCTAGGCAGCTTGGCTTGTCAATATCGACAGTCAGCGAATTGCTTAGGAAAACTCTTAAGAAGGTTGTGACGCATTACTTTGAGGAGATTGGCATTACCATTGATGAGGGTAAGCTAAATAATTTCGTAATCAAATCCATACCTAGCCCTTAAGTACTCAGCGAGGGCCACGGCATTATTGTGCAACCTATCCCTAGCGGCATAAAGTATGGTTACGTTACCGTTACCGCGTATAATACTTAATAACGCGTTTAAGCCACTGATGTTTTTATCAAGCTCGCTCCAATACCTAAGCCTGAATTCATTCCATTTAGCAGGGTCATGATTAAACCAACGCCTTAACTCATCGCTTGGCGCCAAGTCCCTTAGCCATACATCTATCTTAGCCTTTTCACGACTTAAGCCCCTGGGCCAAAGCCTATCAACCAGCACCCTAATGCCATCACCAGGATCTGGTTGGTCATAGACGCGTTTAACCCTAACTTTAATCATCAATTATTGCATTGTTCATAGAGGAATTATTATTTATTTAATCGAAATACTTTTACAATAATCGTGGCAAAATTACCATTAATTTTAAATTCATTACTAAGGCCTATACCTTTAAACGTTGGCTATACCCAAGGCCTTAAGTACTGGTTTACCAAGGGCTCTCCTAAATCTAAAGAGCATTCCAAATATGACTATGGCAAAGCCAAATGCCGCTACTAGGTCGCCAATCATCCTAAGCCAGACGAACTCATCAACCAGTGGTAATTCCCAGAAGCCGGGGTGACCGCTTGGCGTTATTATAGTCTTTATAAACCAATAGCCATATTTAAGTTCATAAATGAGTTGAAGCACGCCAAGGGGTACTAATGATAATAATGCCTGGAGATAGAAGCCAATGCCTATGATAATGGCTGCCCACCTCATGTACCTAAGATCCTTATCATCAAAGCCACCAGATAGTGTGAAGGCAACCACCCACATCAATATGCTAGGCAGGCCATAAGCCAATGGAAAGGCCAGGTGAGCATGCGCCATAGTAGTTTGGGCATCATGTAAATAGTAATTAAGTAATGGTAGGTTTATGAGGCCAGCACCGAAGGCAACAACCCCGATCCCACCGCCTATCCCCGCCACGAGGGCGTACGTTAATAGGGTCTTCTGAAACTCAGTCCTAACCTCTCCTCTACGCCAAAGCAATATTACATATATTATGACAAAGCCCAGGGGTATTGCTTCAAGTGTACTCATTACGGCACCAACATACATCCAAAATGTGGGCAATCCATTAAAGTAATAATGATGGGCAGTCCCAATCATGCCGGTTATTATCTCTAGAGTTGCATCCATACCGCTAACCACAACACCCAATTTAGGTGGTATCAAACCTGCCACCACCAGGAGCACCACAATAACGGTAACCACGATAGGAGGCCAAAAGCCTCAACAAAGGCATGTATTGTCATCCACCTAAAGTATTCATCAACCTGAAAGTCGGGCCATGGTTGAATTATCGGTAAGGCACCTATGAAGGCACCTGCCGCAGTGCCTGCAATGGCTATTGATAATATCTTGGCAAATGGTTTCAATACGTCGGGCGCGGTTTTAGAAGCCTTATTCCATAGATATGATACGTAACCCAGCATTGCCGTTATTAATATAAGCCATAATGTACCTTGTGTCGTTACGTCCCTACTGAGCGCCTATTATGAACCACCACGGTGATGGTATCAACTGAAGATAGCTAGTCCATATGCCAAGTAAGGTGCCGACGGAGACTAATACGCCGATAACTAATACCGTAAGTACCTGCCTTCTAGTTATGTTTAGTCCGAAGTAAGGAAATACAAAGAACGAGAAGGCTATCCATGTCACAGCTATCCAAAGTACAGCTAATGTATAGTGAAGAGCCCTACTAACATTGAAGGGTAGTATTGGTACTAGGTTTATGCCATATAATGATGTATCTACGTATAAATGCATTGTATAGGCACCAAGAAGTCCCTGAATACCAAGGGCTATTCCGGCAAGTAAGAAAGCAAGTAAAGTAAGTCTTTGCGCGTCGTTGGGCGGTGGTAATTGTATGTTTAGCCTTGGTTCATTCCAGTAATCCATGAGCTTAAGTACTACGTAGCCTGCCATGGGCATTACAATGAGCATTATTGTGAATAACGTGATCCAGGAGGCATAGGTCACGTTAGCTGTAGGTTCAATTAAGCCTGGTATATATGGGAAGCCATTGGTATAGCCCTGCAATGCAATCATAAAGCTCCACGTGAAGTAGGCAACCAAGTCCTTAATCACGGTCTCGTTAGTTATTAGGTCGGGCTTTAACCTAAATTGCTCAGATGCCGGTCCAAGCATCCAAGAATAAAACTTCACAGCATTGTAGAATCCCTGGGCGAAGTCGTTGCTAACCACAACGACATCCCCCTTGGGAGTTGGATCCACCTTGACTGGCATTAGCTCCTGCTTTATTATTGCCATAGCACTCGCATTATCCTGGGGCACAGCATCAAAGCCCAGGTAATGCGCCGCTGTATCCTCATAGATCCTCAGCGTGTATGACGTGAAGTCAATACCGAAATAACTACCCATACCAAGTATTGAGCCGTAATCCATGAGTCCGTACTTCTGGAAGTAATACTTTCCCATGACCACGTCGCTGTACGTAAATAATACAGTACCATTTTCAGTAACCACGGCTGCAGGTATTGGTGGTAAGTGCGTAAATGTGTACCATGCCATAACGCCGTAGGCCACGTAAACGAGTATCGTAACCACAAGCACAACCCGAGGCCATACCGAATTGTGCTTAGCCATATCGATCAATAACTGTTTACGACTTAGTTAATTAATATCGTAATAACCTAAATAGTTTGATGGTATTTAATGCTCATCAATGTTTAGATTTATATTTAATTCTATTTAAATACATACATTCAATAAGCACCTCGTTGAAAGTACGGGTCATTTAACGATTAGAATTAATGATAAGGCTTTTATTGAGGGATGGCATTACCCTAGATGTAGGTTCATGTTGCCCGAACAACTTAGTAAGCCTTGGAAGGATTTACGGGCGTATATCGAGGCCAGGAGGCTGAGGCTTTAGCCGAGGCCAGGTTGGCATTGAGGTTGTTGGTTGAGGGTTATACTAGGAACGCCGCTGGTAAGGCGTTTCAGGCGTTTAAATCGTTGCTCGCAGCATTAGCTGGTGAGAGGAGGGAGGAGCTTCGCGGTAGTGTTAAGAATATTGATAAGGTAATAGCCTACATGCCCACCTCCATGATTCGCGACATGGGTAAACTACTCGGTCTCGAGAGGGAGTCCCTGATAGCGTTGGCGCTTCATCAATACCAATATAATGGCGCCGATCCTGAAGGTGTCATGAGTATATACCCATCAAGGGATGCCGCAGCAAAGGACATATGTAGCCTATTGAATAATGTGGCTAAGGTTCTTGGCGATGAATCACTAAAGCAGGAACTAGATAATGTATGCAGGTCTTTTCAGGGATAATTTTTATTTTCAATGAAATGCGTGAGCCATCCTTAGCTGACCATCGGCACTTCCTCGGGCGCGACCTCGTCAGGCATGAACCTGTTAGTCAATACGTGACCTTTCCTTAAGTGCTCAAGAGCCTCCTCAAGGTCAAAGATTGGGTGCTTACAGTCTATGCAGTAAACCCAACCATACGTTGATAATGCCTCCCTTAACCGATTCTCGGCATCCTTCGAGAAATGACTATACCTGGCACCCTCCTCCTTCGGGACTATGCGGTCCTTATAATAACCAAACCACATGTGGATGGCATGGGGTACGAACTCCTCCTCACTCTCGCTCATTAATTACTTACAAAGTGAGGAAGTGTTTAAACTTTTATTAAGAAATTTTTCAATATTTTATGGAATTTTCATTAATTATTTGATATTAATTCCTGATTTAGGGAATAGTATCTATTGAATGATGGATATTCTTGCTAATAATTTTTTAAATTATCTATGTCAATTTAAAATAATTAATAATTAACAACTGTATTCTAACTGGTAACTAAAGGACTCTTTTTATATCGGATCTTGCTGTGCTCCTTGATAAATATGGTGAGTGCAGTGGGTGATGTGAGATGAATGAGTTGAGGTACATAATCGGTGGTCCTCAGGGTGGTGGTTTGGAGACTACGTCCGAGATACTCTCATGGGCTTTTGCGAGGTCTGGTTATGGCATTATCTCCGATAGGGAGTATTTCTCGAATATCAAGGGTAGGCATAGTTATGTCCATGCCACGGTATCGGCTACGGAACTACCTAAGCACCTTACATACCCTGTCGATATTGTGGCGGCCATGGATGCCGAGACGGTCTTCACGCACTTCAATGATCTTAGGATGGTGGATACCTCATCTATAACAGCGATGATGATCCCGTTAATTACGCAAGTATACCGAGTATGGAGAGGGAGTTGAGGGATAGGTTAAGTGAGCAGTTTAAGGGGCTTGGTCTTGATGGTACGGTGAAGTCCGTGGTTAAGTACCTACAGGGTAATAGGAAGGTGCGTGTCGTTGCCCTTAGCTTTAAGGAGTTGCTCATGGAGATTCAAAAGCGTGAGGGTATAGTTCCCTCACAAGCCTCTAGGTACATAAGTACGATACTCGTTGGTGCCGTTGCGGCGATAACCGATATTAGCCAGGAAAGCCTTGATTACAGCCTTAGGAGGAGGTTCACGAGGGAGGATGTCTATAGGCATAATAGGGCCATGGCGAATATCGTGATTGACCTCGTCAAGGGCCAGTTTGGTTCAGAACTCAAGCTTGACCCTCCGAAAATAGGCGTTAGGAGCATCCTCGTGGCTAGTGGTAATGATGCAATAGCGATGGCGAAGGTCGTGGCTGGGGTTAGGTTCCAGGCATATTACCCAATTACACCCGCTGCTGATGAGAGCTTCACACTCGAGGAATACGAGACATTGGGTGGTGAGGGTTCAATAATTATTTTCCAGACTGAGGATGAGCTAGCCGCAATTAATGCGGCAATAGGCGCCGCATTAACGGGCGTGAGGAGTTCAGTGGCAACCAGCGGCCCAGGTTTCGACCTAATGGTTGAGGGGCTCGGTTGGGCCGGCCATAATGAAGTACCAGTGGTAGTTACGTATTACCAGAGGGGTGGACCGAGTACCGGGCAACCAACCAGGGGCGGTCAGAGTGACCTATTATCGTCAGTATTCGCATCACATGGTGAGTACCCGAGGATAGTGCTTGCCAGTGGTGATCATGAGGAGGCATTCTACGATGCAATAGATGCATTTAACTACGCAGAGACTTACCAAGTACCTGTCATACACCTTGTTGATAAGTTCCTGGCAAACACGATAGCCACAATACCGATGCCAAACCTGGACAACGTGAGGATAACCAGGGGTGTACTAGCGCCGAGGGGTCTCAAGGAGTATAAGAGGTTTGACTTGTCAAGTCCCATATCGCCGAGGGCATTCCTAGGCGATTACGTGATGTGGTACACGGGCGATGAGCATGATGAGTATGGACATATCAATGAGGACCCAATCAATAGGGTTAGGATGATGAATAAGAGGATGAGTAAGCTCGACATAATAGATAGGGAGATACCCGAGGAGAGGAGGTACTCATACTTCGGCCCCGAGAGACCAGACATATTGCTGGTCGGTTGGGGGTTTGTGAAGGGTGTTGCTGTTAAGGCTGTTGAGGAGTTGACTGAGGAGGGGATAAGGGCTGGCTACTACCACATTAGGATGTTCATACCATTCCCAAGAAACTCACTCACGAAGTTTGCCAACGAGGTTGGGGCTAACAACCTCATTGCCGTAGAGCATAATTACATGGCCCAGGCATCAAAGCTTGTGGCTATGAATACCGGCGTCATGATCAATAAGTCGATAGTTAAGTATACGGGGAGGCCCATGTACGTTCATGAGCTCGTGAATGCCGTGAAAAACGTATTGAGGGGTAGTACGAGGGAGGTGGTGAGCTATGGAGCGTAAGATAAAGTTAACGATAAATGACTATAAGACAAATGTCTGGGTTGATTGGTGCCCTGGATGTGGTAATTACGGAATACTCTCGGCCATGTACCAGGCCTTTGCTGATTTACAGCTTGAGCCTGAGAAGACCGTCGTCGTCTCCGGGATAGGTTGTTCGGGTAAAACGCCGCACTTCATAAATGTGACGGGGGTGCATACGCTGCATGGTAGGGCATTACCATATGCTGAGGGCATTAAGTTAGCCAACCCAGACCTAACGGTGGTGGTTAATGTTGGTGATGGTGACCTGCTGGGTATTGGGGCCGCACACTTCGTGGCGCTGGGTAGGAGGAATGTGGACCTGGTCGTCATAATGCATGATAACACGGTCTACGGCTTAACAAAGGGTCAGGCAAGCCCAACACTCGCTAGGAATTTACAGCCCAAGGCGCTTCCCAAGCCCAACATCCAGGACGCGGTCAACCCAATAGGGCTTGCAATAGCCGCTGGGTATACATTCATAGCCAGGGGTTACGCAGCCCGGGTTCAGCATCTAAAGGAGTTAATTAAGAAGGCAATACTGCATAAGGGTGCTGCATTTATTGATGTTCTACAGCCCTGTGTGACCTACGACAACATACACACGTATGATTATTACAATAAGAGGGTTTACGACCTTCAGGAGGAGGGTTGGGACCCAGTGGTTAAGAGCCCCGAGGAGCTTCCGCAGAAGGCCTCCCAGGCACTGGCTAAGTCCTACGAGAGTGATGGTAGGATACCAATTGGCATATTCCTGGTGAATCCAAACGTACCTACGTTCGAGGAGAGATACGCCCAGAGGTTGCCGAATTACCTAAAGGTGCCGCCGGCTAGGGAACCCATCGAGGTTAATGGAAGGCCTGTTATAACCACGGAGAAGTTCAAGGAAATCTTCAGGAAGTACGTTATTGAGCTTAAGTGAGGCAGCCCTTACTTCGTCCTCTTTAAAATGGTGTCCGCAATCTTTATATTTAACCAACTATGTTATTGGCGCAATGTCGTTATACTACGATTTAGTACCGACAGGAATTCCTGGGCTTGACGAGGCATTAGGCGGTGGGTTAATTAGGGGTAGGACATACCTAATTAGTGGCGAGACTGGCACGGGCAAGACCTTACTGTCGCTATCGTTCTTAATAAACGGTATTTATAAATACGGTGAGCCGGGCATTTACGTATCCGTTGATGAGACCTACGACCAACTAATGAATGGTGTTAGGAGGTTTGGTTGGGATCTCGAGGCGCTTAGGGAGCAGGGTTACCTAGAGGTCCTTATACCCGAGATGGACATTATCGAGAAGATTAGGGAGAAGGACCCAATAACAATAGCCAGGTCCCTGGTCTACACAATAGCCGATTACGCAAAGTCCCTGGAAGCCCAGAGACTGGTCATAGACCCAATAGCGCCCCTGGTCACACTGGAGAAGGACGTACAGGTACTTAGGGAGTACATTAGGGCCCTGGTCATGGGTATTGAGAGGGAGGTTGGCGTGACGACGATAATAACCACGGAAATACCAACAGGGGCCAGAGTAATATCTAGGTACGGAGTTGAGGAGTTCCTGGCAGCCGGCGTATTCGTAATGGGGCTAGCCCAAACAACCGAGGGAGACTTCAAGAGGTACCTATTCATCAGGAAGATGAGGTGGCAAGCCGTACAACCAACAATACTCGAGGTCGAAATACAACCAAAGGTTGGCGTAGTCGTTAAGGGACCACTTAAGGATGTCCACATACCGTTCTACGCATTAATGATTTAAGAATTGAATTAAGAATTACCTATTACGTTTACCTTCAATGAATTCCACAAGCCATTGGTAAGCAACGTCAGGCGGTGCATGGACTGGTGGGTTCTTGAAGGCCCATGCAGATAGGCTAATGAGTGGTCCGCCAACCTCCCTATCCATTGCCAGTTTCACTACCCTGACTATGTCGATCATAACGCCGGCGTTGTTGAATGGGTCGTAAACCTCCAGGTCAACCCTTATCCTGATTGGTATGTTTGCGAATCCGCGGGCCTCAATGAGCATATGCGCGATCTTCCTACTACCGAGGAACTTTATGTAGGCTACGGGCGATATGTATGCGTCGAAGTCCTCACCCTCCGCCATCCTCTTCACGGCCTCCGTCTTAGTCCTCTCCTTCTGACCCTTCCTATACATTAGGTTTAGGAAGTCCGGTGTACCGCCAACGTTTAGTTGGTATGTGCCCTCAATCTTAACACCCCTTAACGCCAATAGCCTAATTATGGTCTTGTGGAGGACTGTGGCGCCCAATTGGTTCTGTACGTCATCACCAGCGAGGGGTAACTTCGCCTTCTCAAACTTTTCCTGCCACCCTCTAGATGTGGCTATTACCGATGGCATGGCATTCACAAAGGCAGTCCCACTCCTTAAGGCGGCCTCAGCATACGCCTCACTCGCCCTCTGGGCCCCTGTCGGTAGGTAGTTAATGAGTATGTGCGCGTTCGTGCTTTCCAACTCCCTTATAACATCCTCGAGAGAGCCTCCGTAATCGGTATGAAGGAATTCCTCAATTGATCAGCAACACCATCGAGTAATGGACCCGCCCTAACAATAACGCCCAACTTACCAACATCAATTATTTTAGGCGCATTGTTTGGTTCCGTGAATATTGCCTCGCCGAGGTCCTTACCGACCTTGCGTGAGTCAACGTCGAAGGCAGCAACGATCCTAATGTCCCTTGGCTCATACGGTCCAATGCGTTGAAACGCGAGTCCGACAGGCTCAGGCTCGACCTCGCAGTACTTGAGCCCCTGGATGAAGGCTGAGGCTGTATTACCAACGCCGGCTATCGCCACGTTGATGCTTGACTTCATCATTCACGTAATATTAACAGCTATTAATAAAGGTTTCTCCCGATCAATTTACTTACCCCTCAACACCGCACCCAGTATCAGGAGTACTACACCGGCTATCACGAGGCCCATGCTTACGATAGAGGATAGTACGAAGGGCATGAGCGTATTAACGCTAATTGTGCCGTAGGTATAATAAACCATCACATTCTCACTATAATTATTTACAATAGACAACGTGCCCTGCTTGTTTCGGGTACATACACAACCACGTACTGGCCCTCAACACCCTCAGTCTCTAACTGGCCCGGCCCTGATGCAATCACTTGTAATGGCTTTCCTAGTGTGTCATTGTAGATAATCATTATTGTAGCACCGTTTTCTGGAACGGCTATTGTTATTGACGAGTTGGGTGGGACCAGGGTCTCATTACGTGCCCCGGTAACTAGGGTTTCAACGCCGCTTGTTATTCCTGAGCTTAGGTAAATACCTATGAGGAATATGACAATCCCAAGCACTATTAATGCACCGCCCGTTATTAATAATCCCTTCCTCATTATTTCGCTATCAGAATGAATTATTTAATAAGTAATTCTCACTCTGATGAATTAGGATTAGGCATGTTCGTGGCGATTGAGGGTATAGACGGTGTTGGTAAGTCAACGGTAATATCCATGCTGAGGAAGAAACTGGAGGAGGATGGTTATAGGGTATACACCACGGCCGAGCCCAGTCAATCACCCATTGGCAGGTTAATAAGGGATTGGCTCCTTAAGCCGGGCTCGAACGTGGCCCACCCATCAATATTCGCCCTACTCTTCACGGCTGATAGGGTTCAGCATTACTATGGTGAGGTTAAGCCCATGCTCGATGAAGGTTACCTAGTCATTACTGAGCGTTATATGGAGTCGACATTGGCATATCAAGGCGCAATGGGGCTGCAGCAGGAGTGGTTGATGGAGCTTCATAGGTTTGTGCCTAAGCCAGACCTAACAATAATTCTTGATGCGCCCATCGATACCGTGATTAATAGACTACGTAGCAGGCGTGAGCTCGAGGTTTTCGAAATCAATAGGGAATTCCTCATTAAGGTTAGGGATATCCTGCTGAGGCGGGCATTGATGAATAACTACCCAGTGGTCAATGCCAATAGGGACCTGGGTGTTGTTGTTGATGATGTTTACGGCTTAATAATTAATGCATTGAGGAGGGTAGCTTAAATAGGCGTAATGCGGTAATACCTTGATATGTCTGTTAGGATGATAGACATCACCAGTAAGGAACCTGTCTATAGGGAGGCCATTGCCACGGGCTTCCTGAGGGTTGATGAGGACACAATGAGCGAGTTAATGAAGACTGGCGTTAGCGGCCTTGGTAATGCGGCAGCCGTAGCTAAGGTAACGGCGATAAACGCGACAAAGACGGCTTGGAAATACATACCGCTTCTTCACCCGGTGCCGATTACGTATATCGAGGCCAGGACGCGCTATGAAAAGGATGGAATTAGAATGGCGGTGTTGGCTAGGACGAAGGCTCAGACCGGCGTTGAGATGGACGCACTGTTCGGCCTATTCACGGGCCTACTGGCTGCGTGGAATACGATTAAGGGGTGCAGTAGGACGTGCACGCCTGAGTGGGTCACAAACTTCATGGGTAAGCAGGTACAGACCTGCGGCTCAAGCCGTGTTGATGGGATGTTTGATATTAGGGTCGTTAGTAAGGTTAAGTCCGAGGATGGGGTAAGCCTATCGCTGGGTGACTTCGAGGAGAATGCCGGCGGTGCTCCCGTGGTTACGATGTTTGACGTTACCACAGAACCCACGTACTACGGTGAGGCATCGGCCAAGGGTTTCATAAGGCTTAGGGAGAACACCATTGAGTTGATTAGGCAGGGTAAGGTGGAGAAGGGCGATGTGGTCACAGTGGCCAAGGCGGCATCTATAATGGCAACTAAGAAGACCTGGGAGGTGTTACCGCTGGTCCACCTTAATTACATTACCTACGTTAATGCCGATGTCAAGGTCGTTGAGGACGGTGTTGAGGTTTCTGTGGACACGCGTAATGTATCAAATACGGGCTCTGCGATGGAGCCGTATTCGCCGTTGGTGTTGGCCTATTGACTGTTTGGGATATGGTAAAGAAGTATGAGAAGGATGAGAGGGGTCAATACCCATACACCGTTATTAAGGAGGTCAGGGTATTGAAGGCGCTTAAAACGCCCGCCGTTTAGGCGTAGACCTCGGTTATTACCTTCTCAACCTCCTCAACATCCTTAACAGTGTCAACGGACTTCCAATAAACATCCCTATAAATAACGCCCCTAATCCTCCTCTCACCAGCCAGTTTTGGGAATGCCGTGACCTCAATGTCGCCCTTATCAGGCAGGTACTTGAAAATGTCCTTGGTGAAGGCATAAACACCTGCATTAATTAGGTAGTCGAGTAGTGGCTTCTCCCTGAACTCCGTTATGAAGCCTCATGGTCGACATGGACGATTCCGTAGGGGCTTCTCATGGGGACTAGCGCTATTGTTGAGATGACGTTGCCATGCAATTCCTCTATTAATGGCTTGATTGATAGGTTCGTTATTATATCACCATTGAGCACTATGAATACCTCATCCTCAAGGAACTTCATGGCATTCTTAATGGCGCCACCGGTGCCCAGGGGTTCCTCCTCAACACTATAGAATAACCTAACACCGAACTTGGACCCATCACCCATGACCTCGAAGACCTTAGTCCTTAGGTAACCAACGGCTAGGACTATATCCTTAACACCCTGCTTACTAAGCCACTCAATCTGCCACTGGAGTATTGGCTTACCACCAATCTCGATAAGTGGCTTTGGCCTATCCAATGTTAGTGGTTGAAGCCTCTTTCCAAAGCCTCCAGCCAGGATCAACGCCCTAACCATTAATTGAGAATTAAATTAACCCTATTAATGCATTAAGGTTCATAAACCCAGATTTAAAGTTAAATTTATTAACTTAAACTCTAGGTTTATGGAACATATGATCGAGAAAGCACTGGAACTGCTTAGGCGGGGTAAAATAATCTTCATACACGACTCAGACGAAAGGGAGAACGAGGTTGATGCGGTGATTAGGCTGATTACGTAACGCCATCAGTGATTACCTGGATGAGGAAGAATGCGGGCGGCTTAATATGCTTCGTGACCGAGGACTCAATAGGTAGGCAACTGGGCCTTGATTTTATGAGCGATGTATTGCGTAAGGTCGGCTTTAATGGGCTGGTGAAGAGGCCTGGTTATGGTGATGACCCGGCATTCTCGATATACGTTAATCACGTGAAGACAGCAACGGGTATTAGGGATAGGGATAGGGCGTTGACGATCACGAGACTCGCCGATGTGGTTAAGATGATTGGTGAGGGCAGGGTGATGGAAGCGCGTAAGGTCTTCTACGAGGAGTTCTATGCACCAGGTCATGTACCAATACTCCTGGGTAGGATTGGGCGTAGATTCGGGCATACTGAGCTATCCCTAATGCTTTCAAGGATGGCTGGGGTACCGCCAGCTCTTGTCATTGTTGAGATGCTCAGTGATGACGGTGGGGCATTAAGTAAAGATATAGTTGGTAAAATAGCTAATGAATTAGGCACAGCACTTATAAGCGGTAGCGAAATAATTAGTGAGGCTAAGAGGCAGGGAATTATTTAAATAAATATATTTAAATAATAATCTATATAAGTGAATAACCGTATTAACCCACGTATTATTAAAATACTCACTGCCTTGATATTGTTTAATCCCAAATTGTCATAATTATCATAAAATTTGATATTAGTAAAGAAATTATGTGAGATTTAGCGTATTGAGACCGATATATTCGTCCGTTGCATTTCCAAGCGATGTTTTTAAATACTCCCGAATCAATGAACTTATTGACCGGTATGGTCACACTAGAGGATCTGGCTAAGAGGGAGTATGATGTTGAGGGTAGGAGGTTGAAGCCTACGAAGGTTTGGAAGGTTCAGCCTAAGGGTAGGAAGGGCTTTGTGATGGCCCTGTTCAAGACACCAGACGGAAAAACAGTCAGGAAGGTAATAGCCAAAGTAGACGAACAAGGAAACATAATAACCTAAGCGTTCAACAGGTATCAAAAATAACTCTCTAAAAATCAAATTTTTGTTTCCCTCTTATTTCCTCTAAAAATCTAATGAATTGCTGGTTAATCCTTGTCAGGGATTGTTCGAGACCATGCAACTGCTCAAGCGAGCACCCACTAGTATTAAGTTCAAATCCAGGTATCGTAGAGAATGATAATGTAATAATTATTGATGAGGAGACAAGAATACCATGTTGTATAGCTGCGGTTAATAAGATTAAGGTATCTCAGATTAATGATACACTAAGGGTACATATTTATCTAAAGGATTGCGGTGTTCTTAATGAGTATACTATGAACAGGATTATGAGTATTATAAGGTCTATGAATCCCATAATCACTGCAATAAACATAGACCAAAGTTTATGTGTGATATATTAATTAAAATTGAATATGAAAATGATGATAAAAGTTAAAAATAAAGAAATTAAAGACGTATTCTTATGACAGAATCTAAGGAACAGAAGCAAGCGATTAAGAGAAGCAATGTTAGATGGCTCCTCGTGGCTTTGATGTTTATTGCAATAACGTTTAATTATGCCGATAGAGAGATAGGGTTTTAACCGAGCCCGCCTTCTCGGTATCCTTCGGTTGGTCAAAGTCGGGCGCTCCGTTATCTCATTATGCATTGATGAATATAAGCCTGGTACTATTTATATGGTCCTTGGCATACGCAATCTTCAATTTCCCTGGTGGTTGGATTACAGATAAGTTAGGCATAAGGAAGGCCATGGCGACTTTCTTCGGCCTATGGTCAGCATTTACCGCCCTCACAGCATCAACCTTCAACTTCATTTCAATGGCGGTGGTAAGAGGCTTAATGGGTGCGTCGGAGGGGCCTGTATGGCCAATAAATTCCAAGGTTAGTAAAAACTGGGCCAGTATAAGAGACCCATCAAAGGCCTTTACATGGGCTGGGTCAGGGCAGGCATTAGGGCCTATAATCGGCTTAGCGGGTGGTACAGCGTTATATGCATTATGGGGTTGGAGAGGCGTGTTTATATTCTTCGGTATACTAAGTATATTATTAGCAATTGCTTGGTATGCACTTTCTAGGGATAAGCCTGAGGAGCATCCTTGGGTCAATAAGGCGGAGCTTGATTACATTAGGGAGGGTAAGGCCATGGCTACGGAACCAACGCTTAAATCCGGCGATACATGGAAAATAGCACTCCGTATAGTATTTACGACGCAGGCAGGTATTGGCGTCCTATTAACATTTATATCGTTTGGATATATACTCTATACATTTCTGTATTGGTTACCTCCATTGATGTATGGTGAATTTACCCATTCAGTGACTACATCAGGTTATTACTCGGCAGCAATAGATACGGCACTCTTTATTGGCTTTATAGCGTCTAGTCCATTTAATGACTGGTTGGTTTCTCGTTATGGTAAAGTAATGGGTAGGAGCTCGTCTCGATAGTACTCATGTCATTGATGATAGTAGCAGTTGCCTTATCATACTTTACGGGAACCGCCCATGAATTATTGCCAACAGCATTATTACTTGCGACGGCAGCGGGATTAATGAACCTAACCGTAGGTTCCTATGCCGTCAATGGCTTTGATATAGCACCACCTGGGACCACTGCTACCGTGTATGGGATTTACAATGGTATTCTTAATTTGATGGGTGCTTTCAACTCTATAATAATTGGTTACCTCTTTATTAAGTATGGACCCTTCGTCGGTTTCACAAGTGCTGTGTTTTTCATGGCGCTATTTTTAGCTGGTTACCTAGTGTTTATTAGGGAGGGTACCTGGAAAAGGGCCATTGAGTATGGTTATTCACTCGTTCAGGAGGCGTTAAGTAGGTACCACTGAGCGCTTTAATTAGTTATTATTAGTTAAAATATGTATTACGTAATGTTTATATCCACGGTGTATTACTGTAAACCCACTATGTTTGGTTATGCAGGTAAGATTGCCAGGATTAATTTATCCAGTGGTAAAGTATTGATTGAGGAAACACCTAATTGGTTGGTGGAGTTGTTTTATGGAGGTAAGGGCTTTGTCTATGGAATACTGTCAAGGGAGTTAAGGCCAGGTATAGACCTATTATCAGGTAGTAATAAGATAGTCATTGCGGCCGGCGCCTTAGCTGGTTTGGCACCTGCATCATCTAAGACAATTATTGGCGCCATTAGTCCAATCTCCGGCTTAATACATGATACCAGTGTTGGTGAGTGGTTTTCATACATGCTCAGGGGTGCGGGTTTTGACGCACTCGTGATTGAAGGCGCCCTAAGCGAACCTGGGTATCTATGGGTTAGTAAGGGTAGGGTCGAGATTAGAGATGCTGGGAGGATTTGGGGATTAACAACTAGGGATTCCGTTAAGTTGATCAGGGAAGAGACGAGCAAGGCGGCTTCTGTAATGGTCATTGGACCTGCTGGCGAGAATCTTGTGAAAATAGCGAATATTATGGTTGATGGCGAGAGGGCTGGTGGTAGAGGCGGATTAGGCGCAGTCTTTGGTAGTAAGAGACTTAAGGCGGTCGCGGCATACGGGATCCCCAATATACCCATTGCCGATAAGAATGGTTTCATGAAAAAAAGCCCTTGAGTTATATAGGAAGTTTCGATCATCAGTTGATACAGCCGAGCATAGGGATTTTGGCACGACGAATGGGCTTCTATATAGCGGCTCAATAGGTACATCACCGGCATTTAATTACGGCAGGCCAAAACTCGAGGATGAGCTTGCCTATAAACTGTCTGGGTCGCGGTTCAGGGAGTTAGGTCTTGAGAAGGGATTTCCTGATAAGCCCATTAAGATAATTGGTGCCTTATGCCCAATTAAGTGCTCAAGGTGGATAAGAATACCTGGTGAGGAGGATTACGTTAAGCCAGAATATGAGTCTCTAGCTCTATTGGGCGCCGCGACTGGGGTCTTTGATGAGAAGTACGTGCTTGAGGCTAATAGATTGGTTAACGACCTTGGTTTAGACGCCATAAGTACGGGTAATGTTATTGCCTGGGCCATGGAGCTTTATGAAAGAGGTCTCATTACAAGGGAGGAGATTGGAAATATTGATTTGAGGTTTGGTAATGGTGAGGCATTAATTAAGTTAATTAATGATATTGCTTATCAAAGGGGTTTTGGTAAGGTACTCGCGCAGGGTGTTGCTGATGCATCCAAAATACTAGGTAAGGGAGGTGAGTATGCGGTTCATTTTAAGGGCCTTGGATTACCTGCTTGGTATCCAAACACGGTATTGAGGGGGTTAGTTATTTCGTACTTAACGGCTGACGTTGGAGGTAGCCACCTCAGGGGTTGGCCAAGGCTTCATGACGCGGAGACGCCGCTTAAGGATACGGTTGCGTCAATGGTTGAGGATAGGGATCATAAGGCCGTGATGGATTCAATGGGGCTTTGCGTTTTTAATCCATACACCCTGGATGACATTGAGGCGCTGTATAGGCTTGCTACTGGGAGGAGTGTTACCAAGAATGACCTGGTTAAGGTTAGTATTAGGATTGATACCATAGCCAGGATCTGGCATGTTCTGAATGGTTATATTGATCCATGGGCTGAAGTACCAAGGAAGATGATAGATGACGTAAATGGCCCAAGATTTAGACGTGAAGAAATAATTGAGGGTGTTAGGGAATTCTATAGGATTAGGGTTGGGACGTTGAAACTGGCTTCCAAGCGTGAATACCTAAGGGAATTGAAAATTGAATGGATGATAGACTTAAGAGACAAAGCTGAAAAAGTACTAAGAGAACATAAATCTTAATCTCCAGTGTTAAGCATTGGCAATACCGATTAAATGCTGACGTACCTCCTTACTAAAACTAATTACCGTACTGTAAGAGGCTATAGCTTAGACGTGATACGCATTATTGTAATACCCCCGTGAGTTAACTGCTTATTACAGCTGCTTTAGGGTCTTTTTAATGTCCTTAACTTAATTGTAACCCCTGAATGAACCAAATCAGGTAATGCACAATTTGGCGGCCCCGGTGGGATTTGAACCCACGACCTACGGCTCCGAAGGCCGCCGCTCTTCCTGACTGAGCTACGGGGCCAGGATTATGTCTTGTTCGTAATTTTAAGCTTTTGTGGTATTTTTCAGGTTTAAATGATTATGGAATTAGCTTTCAATGATTTTACTTTTTAATGCATTATACATTATGATTATGTCTTTGCTCAGCGGCTTTATTATTCTCATTAATGTCTCTACTTCGGTTAATATTTTCTTTACTTCTGGATACTCGCCCCTTCGTAGGAGTAGGTTTGCCAGGATTAATTTTAGGCGTAATAACTCCTCGTTTTCTTGGCCACTATTTTCCAATTCACTGATCCTATCCTTAAGCCTATTTATAGCCGTAACTTCGTCGCCACCTACTATATATGTTTCAAAGTAATGACTGCGGTGGGCAATACCCATGTGAAATGACCTATATATTGCATATGTGATTATCAGTATTGCCGCCGTGGGTATTACTGCGTAGTATATGTAGTTTAGGAGGTTCATTTGAAAGAATGCTATTATGTCATAGATGCCCAGGGCTATTAATGCCGCCTTTAGTATTGATTCTAATTTTGACCTATTTATGGATGCAATACTCGCCATGGCAGGCATTGTCTTATGAGTATTCCTTATAAACCCTCTTTCATTTTATGGAATAACCTCTGTTGAGTCTAATATTGGGTCATAAGTAATGTCTTCAGTTTTAATAACGCCATTATTAATTAGTTCCTTAATTCTTGGCGCTATGGAGAGTATGGTCTTTATGGTTCCCCTTGTTACGTAGTCCACAGCCAGAACTCCATCCTTACCCCAGTATTTCTCGCCCTCCATCATTGCGTATAGGCACCTACCGCCACAGTAGGGCCTATACTCACATTTCATGCACATTTCTGGTAATTGAATATTCATTAGTTTAAAGCCAGTATCAACATGGCCGAGCACCGACCAATCCTCCCTAACTGCTATTGGGCATGCAAGTATCCTGCCGTCCGTTGATACGGCGACCGCCCTATACCCTGCGCCGCATGGCGGGCCCTCATATGGCTTGAATAGGTAGGCGTTCAGCACGCCGAGTATTGGCACTATACCTAATACCCTGCCCTCCTCCGCGTTCCTAAGGAATAAATTCACTAATCTCTTAATACCTGGCAGGTAATTACTATCAGCCCATGCCCTTACATCCCATTTGCTGGTCCATATAACATTCAACTGCCAATGAACATAGTCGAAGCCCAGGTTCAGTAAGTGCGTGACATCATCATAAATATCCGTTAGCTCGGTAACGGTCATCCTAGCGATGATCCTCCTAACGCCTATGCTCCTTAGGTAGTTGAATGCATTAACAACAGCCCTATAAACACCCACACCCCTATTGGCATCGGTAACGCTTTCCCTACCATCAATGGATAGTAAAACTACGTCCATCCTCTTCCAATAATCCCTGGGCAGTAAATTAACGAGAGTACCATTAGTCTGGATTCCGAACCTCCTCGCCCTGATGTTATCCATGACCCACATTATGAAGCGTGGATTAAGTAGTGGTTCACCGCCGTAAAAAAATCACGGTAGCGTCAGCATCCCCCTCAATTAATCGTTTCAACTTATCAGCATTATAAGTCACTCTCCAGGGCACAACGCGTGGTTCAAAGGATCCTCCGCAGTATGAGCACTTCAAGTTACACGCGCCTGTTGTAAATAAGAGCCACAGCATCCTTAACACCCTTATCAATCTTGGTCGCTCATACTCAGAATGCTTTTAAAACTAGTACCTATTTTGTTAATTGATGGACATATTCACGATTTCGCTTCAGGTACTACTGCAGGCTGGATTAAGTAATCAGAGTAGCTTCTGGAGCTTTATATCTACAATAATTTGGCTCGTAATATTCGTACTACTCTTCACACCATACTTCCAAAATTACATGGCAATAATGTGGTACTCATACAGCGTGGGGAACTTCCTCAATAGCCTAGGTAGGTTAATAACGAATAACGTTAACCTAGTTATTAATCATATCAACCAACTACTAAAGTCAAATGGTTCATCCCAATCAACTGGTAAGAACCTAATTGAAAAGACTATACAGGACCTCATGGAATTCGTGGTCATAGAGCCGTTAGCGCTGAACCTACTGGTTAATGAGAACACTTAAACTTCTTGTAACATCATATAATGAGAAGCTTGAGGATTCAATAAAGACCTTATTGCCAAATGTCGATAGGCCCCTTGTCCAGAATGTGTTGATGCTGTTGATGGTTTAAGGGAATTGAATTACATATACAAGGTAATTATGCATTACTATAGGTTGAGTAATAAGTATAAGAATCCATATTTAATGATGCAGGTATACATGTTATTACCGATTATTAGGGAGTACGTCAACGCATTGAACGGTGCAATATCAACTTTCCTAAAGGGTCAGCCTGTTGGTGATGCAGCAGGTCCATTAACGGCGTACAGGTTCATGAGGAGTTGTTCGGGATTAACTGAACTTACGCATAATGTTAAGGACACGTACATAGGACTTTGCGACTTTGAGGGTAGGAGGGTCTATGTTGTTAAGGCTAGGGGTCCTGGGGGCACTGTTGGTAATCTCGATGATGGCATAATATATTTGATAGAGAGGGTTGGTGTTAAGCCAAGGATGATAATCACCGTGGATGCCGCGCTAAAATTTGAGGGGGAGAAGACGGGTTCAATAGCCGAGGGCATTGGCGTTGCCATGGGCGGTATTGGCGTTGAGAGGTTCAATATAGAGAGGACCGCCAGTAAATATGGAATACCGCTCTACGCCATACTAATCAAGATGGGCTTACCCGAGCCTTATCGGCCATGACTAAGGATGTTGAGAGTGCGGTTAATGAGGCTGTGGAGAGGGTTAAGAGGGTTATTAGGGAGAACGTTAGGGAGAATGAGGAGGTTATACTTATTGGTGTTGGTAATACGGGCGGTGTTGCTCAGTAGTTAGTAATTTATTTAAATGCTCAGTTCTTATATACGCGGTGAGTTTCGAGTACTACTACATAACGGTGGTGAGTCTCGTAATTTTTGTAGTGGCATTGCTAATTGGAATAATGATGAATAATAGGTATTATAGGGTTATTAAGGAGTCGCTTACACAGGTTAGGGAGGCCGAGTTAAAGGGTCCATCGGCAATCGGTGGTGATGTTGAGGTTTTGACATGCCCTCGTTGTGGCTATTCTAAGACGATACCGTATAGGCTTGGGGATTATGTTGGTAAGGTGGTTGATGAGACATGCCCCAATGATGGCGAGAGGCTCGTAGTCCACGCAATATACTCCTCAAGACCTGCTGAGCAGTCATTATGAAGATAAGCTTTATAACTGGTTGGTTTGTTTACAAGATTCGTGACCCATTTTAATATGGAATAAGGCGATGAGCATAAAAGATGTTTTTAGCCTAAACGAGGGTGCCGAGGTTACAATAAGGGGTTGGGTATATAGGAAGAGGGAGTTGAAGGATAAGATATTCCTGGTTATTAGGGACGGTAGTGGCATAATCCAGACTGTTGTTAGTAAGTCCGACCCCAATGTGGCGGGCATAGCGTCTAAACTGAACATAGAATCATCACTCGTGTTGACGGGTACCATCAAGAAGGAGCCAAGGGCGCCAGGTGGTGCTGAGATCCATGTCAAAAGCATTGATTGGTATTACGTTGGTGATTCATTCCCAATAAATGAGGATGCTGCCAAGGCAGACAGTGAGTATTTACTTGATGTTAGGCATCTATGGGTTAGGAGCAGGAGGATGTGGGCTGTGCTTAGGGTTAGGCATACGGTGTTTGGCGCAATTCATGAATTCTTCAGGTCCAGGGGTTATTACGAGGTTCAGGGGCCTATGTTTGTATCGGCAGCCGTCGAGGGTGGTGCCACGTTATTCCCTGTTAAGTACTTTGATAGGGAGGACGTATACCTAACGCAGTCATCCCAGTTCTATCTCGAGGTTTTGATATACGCCCTTGAGAAGGTTTACACGGTGGCGCCCAGCTTCAGGCTGAGCCTTCAAGGACTAGGAGGCATTTGACGGAGTTTGGCATGCCGAGGCTGAGGAGGCTTGGCTTCAATTCGACGGACTGCTCAACCTGCTTGAGGATTTAATCACGTACATCGTTAATAAGGTCCTTGAGGAGAGGCAGGATGAGTTGAAGCTATTGAATAGGGATACGAAGATTCTGGAGAATGTAAAGCCGCCGTTTTACAAGGTCAGTTATGATGAGGCGATTGAGATCCTTCAGTCCAAGGGGTTGAAGATTAAGTGGGGTGACGATATTGGGGCTGATGAGGAGAGGGTGCTAACGATGCAGTTCGATAAGCCAATCCTCCTACACCACTTCCCTGAGCAGGTTAAGGCATTCTATCACAGGAATGACCCAAGCAGGCCCGAGACAACCCTTAGTGTTGATGTACTTGCGCCGGAGGGTTATGGGGAGATTGTTGGCGGTGGTGAGCGTATTTACGACTATGAGGAGCTACTCGGTAAGATTAAGAAGTTTGGTCTTAAGCCCGAGGACTATGACTGGTACCTAGACCTCAGGAGGTATGGCTCAGTACCCCATGCAGGTTTTGGCCTCGGTATAGATAGGCTGGTGATGTGGGTTTGTGGGCTTGATCACATTAGGGACGCAATACCATTCCCAAGGGATATAAGGCGCGTTAAACCATAGCCTGAAGTGATGGTTCAAAATGGTTCGATTACTAATAACTGGTTCTCCCGGTGTTGGGAAAACCACGGTAGCAATGGAGCTTTCGAAAGCACTTAATGCAGTATTAATAGACATAAATGACATCATAAGGCCCCTCCTCAGGTGGATCCAGGGTTACTCACGAATTACGTAACGGATGAGGAGAAGGCACGTGAATTAATTAAGAGGAAATTAAGTGGTTTGGGTTCCTACATTATTGATACCGTGGCCATAAACCTAATTGATGGGTCACTAATTGATTGGTGTATCGTACTTAGGCTTAACCCCATGGAGCTAATGCGTAGGCTGTTAATGAGAAACTGGCCTAGGTGTAAGGTTGTTGAGAATGTACTTGCCGAGGTCGTTGGTTCCTCATTGAGTATGGCCATTGACCTGTTCGGTAAGGATAAAATAATCGAGGTTGATACGACGGGTAAGGGCATCAAGGATATTATTAAGTACATAATTAACCACGTATTAAGTGGTAATAATGTTGTTGGTGTGGTTGATTGGCTCGATGTGCTCGATACGGACTTCCTAGTAGGCCTTAGTAGGGAAATGGACGAGTGCCTGACTTAATGATCTGTGTACTTAATGCTCCTCATTAACCTCTTGATCTCGAACATGAATAACCTATTCCAACCAATATTCTCAAGTCTCTTAACAATGCTCTTGAGCGTACCAGCCCTAAGACTCACAAGCAGTACCTTACCGACGCGCTTACCCTGCATGAAGAACCTAATGAGTACGAGCCTCTCATTCTCATACTCAAAGACGTAGTCCTTAATCGTCCTATACTTACCAAGTGTATCGCCAAATTCCTCCTCAGCCATGTCAAGGTAGGTGGCGAGGTCTGGGTCAATCTCCATGTACTCAAGCCTATGTAGACCGGCATTCTCAAGGTCGAGGATGGCCACGTCGAGGTCCTTATTAACCTCAAATATGGCAATGCCATAAATGCGCATTTCAATCCCCATGCCAATGGCAGTACAATGCTTTAAAAACATTTTGTTCGCTAATTATTGAAAAAAACAGAGTCAGAGTGATATGCGAATGTAGCTTAACCATACATAGTAAATCACGGTATTAATAACGGTAACTGGGACTCCATACTTCATAAACTCCAAAAAGCCAAATCCCTCGCCACCCCTCTTCTCGCTGGCCTCACTAATTATCACATTACTTGCTGCGCCAATTAACGTGAGGTTCCCGCTATCGTACTCGACGCCGCAAGTCCAACCCAAATGATGAAATTACTTGGCGAAATGCCTAACTCTCTCATTAGCGGTATGTATAGGGCTACCATCGGCACATTACTAATGACTTGGCTAAGGAGTAGGCCTGATATGAAGACGCCAAGTAATGTTGTTGGCTGTGGTAGGTAATGCGCCAATGCACTAAGCACACCTGACTCGAGAGCCCCCTCACTAACTATGAATAGCCCTATGAAGAATAGTATTGTCGTCCAGTCAACATTATGCGCAACATTCCTCCTATCGCTACCACTGAGTAGGTAGATTATCGAGGCACCCATAAACGTTAGTGTCACTGGGGTTAGGTATGGGCTTACGTTAAATATGTCGGTTATGAAGTAAAGTGGTATTAATATTAATAGTATCGTTATTGCCGTGTAGGCTAACCTCCTATTAATGAGTAGTTCCTCAGGTCTTCTAGCCTCCTCAATCACTACATCATCACTGTTATTGTGGAATAATAGCAATAGTAATGGGTATGTCACAAGCACGTTAATTATTGTTGGCGGTAATAGGTAAAGTGCAAATACTATGAATGGCTTTGGCATGCCTGACTCAAGTGCGATGAGTAGATTCTGTGGGTTACCAACTGGAAGTGCCACACTGCCTATGGTTACGCCAAAGGCTAGGGCGTAAAGTAATGGTTTAATGTTGATCCTGGCCTGCCTCCTCATGGACACTATTACTGGCGTGAATGAGCCAGCAATACCATCATTTGAGAGCGCGAGTGATAATAGCTGATAATCCAAATATCCTGAGGATTAGCTTACCCATGCTGCGACTACTAACTAATAATCTGTATGCCAAGTAGCTGAAGAATCCACTAACCTCGAGTGCCGATGAGATTGTGAATAATGAAATTAGGAATAGAATAACATTGAGATTTATCGAGGATAACGCCTGACTAGGTGTGAGTATGCCAAGCACTATCGTGAGCGCTGCGCCAAATAGCATTGCAACCCAGGGCTGTACATTGACCCTACCAACGCCTCTCAGGGCTATTAAACCATACGTAACTGCTAATATTATGCTATCTTCCACGAATTTTATGGGGATCATAGTTTATTTAGTCGTCCTTCTACAGTGGTATATAAATAAAAATCTTTGTTCTTGGTGTTAATTAAAGTAAAGGAAATTGAACAAATAAACTTAATTAGGAGGATAAATAATGATTCATTGATGATGAGGCTCGAGAGGTTTGATTTAATGATAATAACGCAGGCCTTACTGAACATACCTAAGGAGATTAATTTCACGATATATCGGTGACTTTAAAATGCGGGTTAGGGACTTCATCGATGATTTAAGGTCTGTGATAACGTTCTTCACGGTAATACCCATTGGCGGTCCTCACGATGTTTCAAGGGCATTGAAAAACGCCTGGCTTGCAATAATAATAGTGCCAGTAATAACTGGGTTATTACCCGGCCTTTTTGGTTATTACCTAAGTCTCTTCGTACATAACGACTTATTGACTTCCTCAATCACGTACCTACTCCTACTTATTTTAACGGGGCTTAATCACATTGATGGCTTTGCAGACGTTATTGATGCATTAATGGTTAGAGGGTCGATTGAGGATAGGGTTAGGGTGCTTAAGGATCCGCATAGAGGCTCGGCATCGATAGCCATGGTTACGCTATTGGTGATTCTGGCAGTTTCATCATTACCTAACTTAATGAGGGTGCTATGGCAGTCATTATTAATGGCTGAGATTGTGTCCAAGTCCTCGTGCTGTCTTTGCGGCGTGGTTGGTAAGGAACCTGGCCATAGAGGATTAGGTTGGCAATTAACAATGTATAGCAAGGAGAAGGTGCGCTTAATCCTTGCCGCATTAATTATTGGTCTGGTAATTACCTACTTATTGCTGGGATTGATCGGTGTATTCATCGCTTTAACATCCATGGCACTCAGCATGTTATTATTCATGGCATTACAGAGAAGCCTTGGGGGTGCAGTCGGTGATCTTTATGGTTTCATACTTGAGGTTTCGAGGGTTATAACCCTGGTATTACTATCATTATCTATTTCTATTTAGCACTTAGTATTGCTTTAATACACCACCTTAATCGCATCATTTGTATGAGCAGTGACTTAGACGTTATAATAAGTATAACGCCGGATCTGGCATTAGACATGGGGTACACGTACGCTGGTGGGCTTGGGGTTCTTGAGGGTGATAAGTTCTATGGTGCGGCGGCGCTCGGGCTTAACTACTACGTAATAACCCTACTATATAGGAATGGCTATGTTGATTACGACTTTGATGAGGACGACAACCCAATACCAAAGCCACAGCCGCAGCCTAAGTCCTTCCTTGAATCACTTAGGCTCGCAGACACCTTCATGATTAAATTAAGGAATGAGAATGTGGAGGTTAATGCATGGGAGTATCGCCTAGGTTTAGCGCATGCAATATTCCTAGAGCCCAGGAGCCCCGAGTGGGCTCTGAAGCTGACGGATAGAATATACATAGAGGGTAGTGTTGAGGAGAAGTTCCTGAAGTACATTTTCCTTGCGAGGGGTGCCGTAGAATTCATTAGGAGGAATGTGGGGCTTGAGAATGTTAGGTATATAGACCTTCAGGAGGCTTACGCGGCCATGGTACCAATAACACTCAGGATACCTGGCAGGTATAGGCTTATCATACACACGCCGGGTCCCTGGGGCCACCCATCATTCCCGAATAAACTGTTTGAGGAGGAGACTGGCTATAGGTTTATTGAGGATCCCGTGGTCCTAACGAGCATTGGGGCTGCAATGGCTGGGAGGTGATAATGGTTTCATCAAAGCACTACGACATAATGAGGAGGGTAATACCACAATTCATTAGTAAGGCTAGGTTCATAACAAATGGCGTCGACCTAAATAGATGGATGGACCCGGAAATAAGGATGCTCTACGAGAAGGGTTCACTAACGAGGGAGAGCCTCACCCTTATCAAGTCTCGATTAAAGAAGGAATTGCAGGGCCTGATTAGGTCGTATAAACCTGTCGAGTTAAACGATGGGTCCTTCGTCGCAGCTTGGGTCAGGAGAATGACACTATACAAGAGGCCTCATTTTGTGGCCAGGTTGATAGAGGAGGGTGAATTTAACGATGTGATTTTCATACTAGGTGGTAAGTCGCACCCCATGGATAAGGATGGCTTGATATACATGAAGAAATTCAGGGAGTTGCACAGGAAGTATAGGAATGTTGTTTACGTACATGACTACGACGTTAATAAGGCAAAGACAATACTCAAGGGAATTGACGTCTTATTATTTACACCATTCCCTGGCTGGGAAGCCAGCGGTACCAGCTTCATGAAGGCAGCAATAAATGGTGTACCAAGCATAGCGTCGAGGGATGGCGCTGCCGTCGAGTTAATAACTGATGGCGTGAACGGTTGGTTGTTTGGCAGTGATATTAGGGAGTTAATAGACTTTGTAAATGATCCAAGGGGTAAGGAAATAGACGAGAGGGAATATACGGAGTTTAAGGCGAAGTTCTCCCAGGTATATGACTATATAACTCAGATAAGGAGCGCTTTTACCTGATAAGCCTAAGCGCAATATTCAGTTTTGCACCTAGGGTCGACATTAAGAGGGTTCTCCGTGAGTATTACCCAGACCTCGTTAGGGGATGAGGTTAAAGCTTTTTAATTCCCCGGTAACCTTGATCGTCAATGCCAACATGTAAACTCTGTGGTAGGTCCTTCGACACATTAACCGAGCTGTACATGCACTTGAGTAGTGAATGTAATAGGATTCCGAGGTCAAGGAGGTGCCCAGTGTGCGGTAATAAGTATAGGTCTATTAGGTTCATGAAGCATCACCTAATCAACGAGGCGTTAATCGAGACTAGGCATATGAATTATTTAATTAGCATTTAGGGAATAACATTATTTCTACTGGCCGCATAGCTGCACCGTGGAGGTTACCAGGGTTGTTAGGGTTCAATCTAACTGTCGGGAATGCCTTGATTTAGTGATAAAGGCATTGTCGGTGCTCAGTGGGATACTTCTCATGAAGTTCTTCGATGATGAGCTCGTGATAACCTACGACACTAATAATGTCAATTTCAGTGACATAGCACAGTCAATCCTCTCACTTGGTGTTGGCCTAATACTTAGGAAGGTTATCATGAATGTAAGCATTAGGGGCAGGATAAATCCTGAGGAACTTGAGTCGGTTATGGGTAGGTCTATTGACGGCGTTGTTAATGTACTATATGATCAAGCACTGTCGAGACTATCAATTATTATGCATCCAGATACGGACGTGAATGCAGTCATAAATAGTCTCATTAATATGGGTATTACAGTTAATGAGGTGACTACGGATGAATTAACCCAAGTGTTGATGGCCCGTTCTTGATTCATGGCGGCGTCGGCCTCACCAGGTCCGTGGGTAAGTTCAATTGCCTAACCACCTTAGCTAGATGCCTTAGGTACACGGTCAATCCCCTATCCCTCTTTGCAGCATCTACTATTGCCTGCACTATGTCAATAACGGTGTCGTAAACCTCCCTATTGACTGGGTATGGTGACCCATCCTTACCGCCAAGCGCAAAGGCATACCTCCTCGGGTCAATGTTTGCCGGGTCCTCCCAATCAACCGGGCTCCTGTAGATTAGCTCGGCTATTAATGCGAGGGCTAGCATCGTACTAGGCCCAAAGCCCCTAACCAGTAGTAGGTCCCTGAAATCATTGGCATCCCTCGCCCTCTTAATCGCGTCCTCATTTATTGATGCTGTGTATGGTCTGAAGGCACCGCTTATGTATGGATTGTAGTACTTAGGTGCTTCCTTACCCAGGTACGTAAGTATTGTGGAATCACCCTCATCATAGCCTTAACCAATGCCCAATCCCTAATCACCTTATTAGCGTCTTGATGTACAAGGTCTAGTATTGTATTCCTAGCATCACCACTTAACCTACTAACCATGTTGAGTGCGTAATCACCCTTAACACCCACAATGCCTGTGTGGGGCTCATTCAGTAGGTCATTCTCCATCCAAATGTGGTACCTCCTCGCATACCTAATCCTCTCATTCATGCCCTGTTGAATTATCGCCCAGGTGCCATCAGAACCAACCATCATTGCATGGTGATAAAGCCTATAACCATCCTGCAGAGCCGTATTATCAATCTTCGCCGAAAGCCTTGACATAAGCTTAAGCTTCTCAACATCGATATCCCAAACCCTACCCAACTCCTCGATTTCCACGGGTGTATTAATTGCATAAACACCCTTACCACCAACAACCTTAATACCAACGTCCTTCTTTGATAAGGCCTCCTTAAGCGCTGCCGTGGTTATCGTGGTGCTCCCTGAGGAGTCCCAATCCATGCCAATTATGTTATTGAACGCTTGGAAAAACAATGGATTTGAGAATAACCTAATGGTGCCCTTAATACCATGCTCATCAACTAGTAACTCAATAATAAGACCGCTAAGCTTAACCATCCTACTGTAGAGCCATGGCGGTACATGGCCCGTGTGAAGCGGTAAATCCGCAAATCCTGAAACACTCACGTCATAATATCCTTAATGACTAATATATAGTTCTTTCGTTCTCAGTGCATCCTCATTATAGACCTTCATTAATATAATGACCATAAGGTTATACTTTTATGCGCCTCATATTCTAATTAATCGATGGATTTCGACCTTAGTAGGGAGGAGGCCCTGTTTAGGGATTCAGTTAGGGAGTTTGGTGAGCGTTACATAAAACCCCACTGGGTAGACCTTGATGAGGGTAAGTACTCACTCCTTGACTTAATACCTCGGCTTGCTGAGCACGGCTTAATCGGCTTAACCTTAAGTTCTAAGTACGGGGGTTCGGAGGGCACGTTCCTAATGGCGGCAATAGCCGCCGAGGAATTGGCATACGCAGACCCAAGCCTCGCCGTACCCGTTTACTTCCTACTGGAGACTGCCTGGCCTTCATAGTTCAGCGTTATGCGAAGGATAGTGTTAAGGAGGAGGTTCTGCCTAGGTTAACCAAGGGTGAGGCCTGGATTGGCATAGCGTCGACGGAGCCCCAGGGCGGTAGTGATGTGGCGGGCGAGAGGACTGAGGCGAAGCTTGTCAATGGTAAGTGGCTACTAACGGGTGAGAAGAACATGGTGACCGGCGTCTCGATAGCCCTCAGGTTACCCTACGGTGGTGGTTTCGTAACAATAACGAGGACGGGCTCAATTGAGGCTAAGCATAGGGCTATAACGACGATGCTCCTCATGGTTAAGAGGAATGGGGTAATCAACACCGGCTTTGAGACTAGGGATTACGAGGAATGGGGTAGGAGAGGAATACCAACTGGTTACCTAAGGCTTAATGGCGCCCCCGTGGATCCGGACTTCGTGCTTGGTGAGGTAAATAATGGGTTTAAGATAGCATGGAGGGGTTCGACGTTGCGAGAACCCTCATTGGTGCAGCGGCTCTAGGGACTACCCGTTGGATGCTTGAGCAGGGCAGGGAGTGGATAAGGAGTAGGGTTGTCTTTGGCAAGCCAATATCCTCCTACCAATCAATAAGCTTCAAGTACGCCGAATTAAGCACGAGACTTGAGGCTGCCAGGCTCATGGTATACAGGGCTGCCTGGCTGGCGGACAAGTTCTATAGGGTGATTCATCGGTTTCCATACTCGATGTTGCGAATGCGGGGGCCATGGCTAAGATGCTCGCCGTGGAGTTGGCAATAGACGCCGGTTTGGAGGTCATGAAGTGGTTTGGCGGCGTTAGCTACTTCAAGGAGACCCCAATAGCCAGGGCATTCCTGGGAGCATTGAGTTATTACGTTGGTGCCGAGGGAACGCAAAACATAATGAGACTAATAGTGGCAAGAAACCTAATAGGAAGGGAGGTAGAGTAGTCTAAATAGGTGTGAGAATAATTTTTAAAGAATAACACGTGGCTTTTTGTCAGTATGGGCCAACAACCAGGAATGCAGAGTACGACTCCGCACACCGCATACATACTATCGCTAATAGGTAGTATATTAATGCTAATAAGCTCAATAATAGTCCTAGTTGGTGCTGGAATACTCATGACGTTTCCACACCTTTTTTGCGTTTCGTAGATTTGGTTATTACCCGATGATGGCGGTGATGCCATTAGCCCCAATCCTCCTTTTGATTGTGGGCGTAATAGGCTTATAGTGAGTGTATTAGCTCTATATTTCTCCGTGAGGTTGGGCAGGTTAAGTGATGTTAATGCCGTGCATAGCACGGGCATCGTACTCCTTATACTGGCGATAATAGGTTTATTCGTAGCAAATGGCTTCTTCATAGGCTTCATACTACTCCTCATAGGCTCAATACTTGCCATCACGTGGAAGCCATAATAAGGCCTGCAATTACCTAGGGTTAAAAATGGTGAGTAAGGCTGTAATTAGGTATATTGAGGAGTTGATGAATCCATACTCAATCTATTACTCAGATGGTGTATTAAATAGTGAGGGGATGACGCTACTGAGGATAATAGCCAGGGAGGTCCTTAGGGAATACCCCAACCTGAAGCAGAGGTTCGCCAAGGCCAGGCGTAGGAGGGACTATGAATACGTATCGAGCTCCTCAATGAAGTAATTTCCTATCTCTCACGGCGGTCTCAATAAATTTCGCGGATTTCCTGTGGATCTCGCCTATCCTGAAGTTACGGCCCTTAATGATTATTATGGTAATTAGTATGAGCAAGAGTATTGTTGATACTGCACGTTTGTAAATTGCCATGATTTTTCCTAGGTAGTTCATACGCATCTTTACTCTGCTACGCTATACTTATATTTATCTCCACATTTAATTACCCGTGCCTGAATTAACAGCGGCGCTTGACATCGCTAAGAGGTGCTCTTCATACGTAGACTTAATGGGTGGTTCCGTCGCTGAGTACGATTTCATAGAGTGGCTATTAAACCAAATAGATAATCCACTGTTTTCATATGAATTACAACCTGTCAGCGTCCTTGTCTGGAGGGATAGGTTTTCGAGGATTGTGTATGGCAATAACGAGTTTAGGGCATTAAGCATGCCATTAACCTTAGGAGGTTCTGATAGGGGTAGGCTCACCATGGATATTAATGATTCAGAGGGTAAGGTATTGCTTACGGACTTTCCCGAGGACATGGACGATGCCAAGTACGTATACATTAGGGCGATGGAGAAGGGCGCCCTTGCCGTCATTTTTAGGGATAGGTACCCGGGCGTTGTTAGGAGGATCGTGGTGACGGCAACGCCTGACTACTCCTGGGATAGAGCACCGCCGCCCGTGATGCCCGCGCTCACTGTGTCTAAGGAGGTCGGTGATGAATTGAGCCGGCATGTTGGTGAGGAGGTGGAGTTCGTGAGTGACGTAGAGACTAGGTTAGGGACGGGCTATAATCTCATCGTTAATCTTGAGGGTAATAAGGAGGAATCGGTGATTCTGGCCGTTCACCATGATCACTGGTTAACTGGATATGCAGATAATTGCTTAGGCGTTGGTTTAGGGGCCTCGATCCTGCTTGATGCGGTTAGGGAGAGGTCATCAATGAAGAGGGGCTTGTCCTTCATCTCGTTTACCGCCAAGGAGGCTGGTAATCCTGGATTTGCAAGTCTTTACTGGCTTATGGATCAACCAGGTACGTGGAGTACCTCGAAAGGAGGAACCTACTTAATAGCATTTACGCCGTGCTTAACCTAGACGTTGTTGGTAGGCAGTACGTAATACATACGAGTGAGGACCTATCATTGCAACTAAGCCAAATAGTGAGTACCCAGTGGGAATTACCTAAGCCCTACTTTGATTCCCTCAATTTTGAAATGAATGGTATACCATCAATGACGCTATCAAGCCTTGATAATTACTGGGATGTGTACCACACAGATAAGGATATTGAGGATAAGACTAATCAGCAGGACATTGACTCCGCCCTCAGGGTAGCAAGCCAACTGCTTAACTACTTATTAACTAATGATTTAACTCCATCCCCATACATATCAGTGTTGAACAGGGATATAATAAGTGTGGGCCTCGGCATAGAGCTCAGGGAGGATTGGGAGACATATAGGCTGGTTAAGTACTTGCTGTCTAAGTACCTGGTTGAGTATAGGCGTGATGGTTCCGTGAAGACGATATACACAAACTCGATATTATCCTACGTGAGGAGGTTCATAAACATAAATGACCTAAGCCAGGTACCGCTCAGGGTTGAGGAAATGGGTACTGGAAAGGTCATAATGGACACAAGCACCATAAGGAATGTGAGGCAGTTAAGCCAATACATATCTCAGGTGATAGAGTCATTGGCTGAGGACATGAGCATAAACCTAGCCGTTTAACTCCCTAGTGCCCGTCCTATCCCTTATTAACGTACTAGATATCTTATTGCCAAACCCATCCTTAATTATCGGCACGGCAATAATGTACAGTGGACGTAACCCCCTCTCCCTCCTAAGATTGTTGATTTCGATTGCCCTCGGCAGAGTCTCCAGGCTAACCACTATGGCGTCGATTGTTGGGTCGACGATTGTTGGGCCATAGGGGTCATTAATAACGTCGATTATTACGTCACGGTCATTACCACCAAGCTCCTTAATCAAGCTCTTTAGGTTAAGGAACCTGATCTTTAACGCTTTACCTTATACGCCTTATATGCCTGGGCGAACTCATCACTTGTTACGCCAACGAGCACCTTACGTCCATAATTAAGCGCCGTAAATAATAATGCTGTATGCCCAGTATGAAGCGTATCGAACGTTCCACCAACAGCAACCTTCCTGAATTTAAGTCCCTGCATGTTTCAAGTAATGAGTGCATTAGCACTTAATAAATCTTGAACTTATACCTCCCCGATTTTAGGTCTTATTGCTTGGTTAGTTATCGGCTATATATTTAGTGGGCATTGATATATATGGGGTAGAAAAATAATACTTGAGACTTAGGTTTTTATACCCAGTTATACCCTATATACGTGTCGTCAATCTACAGGAGGGTTATTAGGATTGGCGAGAAGAGCATTGGGATTACACTACCCAAGCGGTGGCTTGATGTACTTAGCGTCGGTGTTGGCGATGTTGTTGAGATAAGCCTCGTGGGTAAGGTAATAGTTGTTAAGCCAATAACGCAGGTGGGTGGTGAGACGAATGAGGTCAGTATATCGCTTGGTGGTTCAATTGATGAGACGACTAGGGTAATCATTGCCAGCTACATTGAGGGTTATGACAATGTGGAGGTTATTGGGCAGAAGGACGTTATTAGGAAGGCCTTCTTAAGCGTTGAAAAGAAACTGCCTGGTTCGCTCATGCTTGAGGGTGATGGTAGCGTATTAATTAAGGTAGCGACTAGTGAGACAAACGTTGACCTTAATGAGGTGATTAATAGTATGGCTAATATCCTGAACTCCATGTTTAGTAAATTCATTGATTACCTGGAATCAAATAAGGAGGATTTGTTAAGGGAGGTTCTCGATCTTGACGATCAGATGGACAAGCTATACTTCCTCGCATTAAGGACCATTAAGAAATTGTCCTTCAGGGACCCGAAGAGGGCTATTGACGATACAATAGTTGTTAAGAACCTGGAACACGCGGCGGATGCCCTGGATAGGCTATCCAACGCCTTCATGAGGGTACAAGCAACTCAGTGCAGGCGTGAGATTAGCGAGAAGCTTAAGGATGTTTGGACCTACATAATGAGGGCCGTGTACTCATACTTAGACAACAACATTAATAATGCATTGAAGGTATTACTTGATAGGGAGCGCATGCTAAATAACATGCTAGAACTAGCCAACATGGGGTGTACGGGGCTGAGTGGGTTATTAACGGCTTCGATACATGAAGGGCAGTTAATAGTTGCGCTGGCGGCAGACATTGCTGAGGCAGCCTTTAGTAGACATGTTAGGAGTATTGCGAAGCCCGCCAGGGTCATCACGGGTGAGGAATTAAATAGTGAGGAGTGAAGTTTTATAGGGTTTCATGATGAGCACGTCGGTAGCTGATTAATGAGGATGGTCAGAGGTGCTGACATACGTAGGCTTCGAGACCTAGAGCTACTCATTCAGGGCATACCGGGTTATAAATCGCCGAAAATATACCTTGAGCAGTACATAACTGATGCAAACATAGTTGCCGTGGCCGTGTGGGATGCGTACATGAGGAATTACCTAATGAATGCCAGGGTGCTCGATCTTGGCTGTGGCACCGGCAGGTTTGCAATAGCCGCGGCGCTAATGGGCGCTAAGCAGGTAATATGCGTCGATATAGATCCTGAGGCCATAAGCATAGCCGTGGAATCGGCGGCTATGTACAAATTAGATAATGTTGATTTTATCGTGAGTGATGCCAGGAATATAAGTGTCACGGGCAGGTTCAACGTCACCTTTCAAAACCCACCCTTCGGAATACAGTCAGAGAGGGGTCTCGACATTAAGTTCCTAGCCACAGCAATAAGCCATAGCAACGTAGTGTATACAATACACAAACTGAGCACCCTAGACTACGTAAGCAACAAGGTTAACTCCTGGGGATGCGTAATGAACGTGCTAGACAAGGTAACAATAACAATACCACTAACATATAAACACCACAGAAGAAGAATCTATAAAACCGAGGCATTCCTCGCACGAATAGAATGCCGGAAAAATAACAAAAAAAAGTAAATTCATCATAACCCGCTACCTTACCTCATCCCGGCAACGCTCTTTAACCTATTCCATTTATCGAAGCCTAATACTTCAAGAACGTCAAATAATACAATCATTAAAGATGGTATAGCATTAATAATGATTCTCGCCAATTTAATGGCATTTTTGCCTCTTATTTGTATTTGTATTTCTCCTTTCGCATTAGTCTGTTTCCAGTTTATTTCGAGGTTCTTCAGTCTATTGAGCACGTCACTCCACTCCTTAAACTCATTAATACCAACCGACAACCTAACTATAGGCCTGACATAAACATTACGTCTTTCAAACGTAACATCACCATCACCGAGAAGCACGGTAAGTATGAACCTCAGAAATTGTGTTTTACTCAATTTCTTAACCATATCAAAAATCACGTTTTTATTTGAAGAGTATTCAAGGGCTATTAAGTGCCACATAATTGTCACGTTACCCTTATTAATATTAATGGCATCAATACGTAAATAATGTTCACCAGGATATAATAAACACCAAAGCACTAACTGCCAAATACGTGACGTGCTCATGCTCGGTTTACCATTGTGAATACCCTCATCAGTTATTGAAAACCCCAGCCTTAATGGTTCTAAGACATCTTCTCTAAGCACCTTATATTCTTCTTCATTTATAAATTCTCTAAATACGTCAGGTATAACTTCCCTGAAGCCTCTTAATCCTTTAAGTACTAACTGTACTATAATTTTATTTTTCTCACCAATTTTATTGGCCTTCAACTCTATATGCTCTTTATAGATATATGTCGATAATGTGTTCTTTCCATTACTTATTATTACTTCACCTTGCCGTTTTCTAAATCCTCAATTAATTCCCTAACTTCTTTACCGACGGTGGCCCAATATACCTTTAATCCCTTACTTATATGATTTAATAGTACGTTGAGAATTCTCCTAACTATCTCAATCAATTCTTTAGGATATTTACCTTCGAGTTGTTTTAATTCCTCATTGGTAGTCTCTATAGTTTTTATGTAAGTATTATCGATCCACCAGATATCCCAAATTCTTTGGTAAATCAATCGTCTAAGTACTTCATTCAATATTTCAATAACTTCATGCCTAATGTTCTCATCAGTTACACGTTCTCTTAACAAACACCTCTTACCTCGCCTACACTTACCCCAATATATCTCAATTTCCTCTGAAACTCTAGCCATGTGTTCTCAATACTTATTTTATCTATTTAACTAATAAATTACTTTCAAAGCCAGGGTAGAAAGCACTAATAAACCAGGCCATGTAAAATAGATGAATCATTAACGAATAAAAGCTTAAAAATCAACAAGATACACTACTCCTGCGGGGGTGCCCGAGCCAGGTCAAAGGGGACGGGCTCAGATGTGCTTTTCGCACGTGAGAATCCCGTTGGCGAAGGCCTGCGTGGGTTCGAATCCCACCCCCCGCACCAGGAATTGAATTAATATCATCATTGTTATTACAGTGTATTATTACATCGATTGTGGCTGTTATTTTTCTTTTGATTTTTACCTAAGGAATATGGTTTTTAATAATATTTCAACTTCGATTTATAATGTAATGCTTAAAAAAAAGTTCTCAAAGAATGATGTGCGATGTCAGGTCTTATGCTTCAGGCAACTACTTCAATATCCAGCGCTTTGTCAAGTATGTTGAGTGAGTTAATACTTGCTATACCATCCATAATACTCTTCATAATAATAGCGTTGATAGGCTATGCAATAGCCGTTATTGTTGCTAGGGTCATCAAGAGGCTCCTACCTGCGTTGGTTAAGCAGGCTGGTTTAAGCCCGAGATTGTCGGTATTATTGCTGGTGCCGTTGAAGCCTTCATAATTCTTATAGCACTTGCCATAGCCTTCTCCGTACTTAGCCTTGGACCCGCCACGGTCTGGGTTGCAATGATCGCCAAGTACCTACCATCATTAGCCGGCGCCATTATACTACTGACTCTAGGCTTATTACTCGTTGACTTATTGGTTGACTACATGCAGAAAAAGATTGGTGTCACTGATGAATTGCTCGCAACGATAATTAATGTGCTCAGGTTTGGTCTTTACGCGGTGATAATAACGATAGCGGCAAACCTAGCTATTTTCTACTGGATACCTAACATAAGTCCATACTTATTCTACGACATAATAATAGCATCGATAATACTACTGTTCAGCTTCAGCATTGTTAATAAGGCAATTAACGACATCAGTAAGGAGCACCCAGAGATGAAGGCAGTACTTGGATATGCAAGATTAATACTCTACGCAATATTTATATTAGTCACGGTAGCGATAATCGTGCAACCCTTCGCCAATATAACGCAGATAATATATGCCATGTCGTGGGGCTTGGCAATAGCCTTCGGCATAATAGTAATACCACTAATCTACGCGCTCGCTAAGAGAATTGTTCAGACATAATATATTTCCTTTTAAAATTAATTATTAAAATTCATCATTTATTTTTGGCAATAAATCAATCCTCTCCTGAAGCCTTACATAGATTCTTATCCAATTAATCCTGAATATAATGAAGGCGAGTACGGTGAATATCACGGCCATGAATACTTGGAACATCGTTATGTCCATGCTTGGTTTGAGGATTCCATATAATGATGAGAATAGGAGGAGTTCGATGGGTATTTCGATGGAGCCTTTATCAACTTACCAACAAGTATGTAGGCATTTAGCTTTAGGGGATTTATTGACGCTGCCCCCGTACCTATGTATAGGTAATCGTCAAGGGGCAACCCAGGCAGTGCCGCTAGAATTATTACCAGCGCCATAGTGGTGCCTTATCGGATAATAGCATTATTAGTTTCACGGCGCTGGTCTTCTTGAGGGGTCTTCTCAATACATAACCTAGGGCGTAGGATACGTTCTTAGATATTGAGGCGCCAATTGCCGTTACGATAATCGCCAGGACTACGTATGGCGTTGATGATTTGACACCTAGCAATGTTAATGATGCATACACAGTGTAGGCTTCGCCGAAGAATGGCAATGCATTGCCTATGAAGCTTATGAAGAAATCCATCACCAATATTGCTATTATATTCATTTAATCAGGGTTTAGGCGAGGTTGTTTTTAGGCTTTTTATTGAGAATACGGCAATACCAGCGGCAAGCGCGATCAATGCAATACCCACGGCCAGGGGCACCGCGTTATAACTCATTGGTTGATTAAATGCCATGTTTAGTGATGCATTGGCAGTATTATTTACATTTATCGGTACTATACTTGATATCGTAAATGCCGCACTGCACGAGTTTGTTGACGAGGCCAGTTCATAAAGGGCCTGCGAGTATGAAGCTGCTAATTCGTAGAGTTGAAGTGCGGCTGCTAGGTCATTTATGTTACCCGTTGATTTATATCTAGCCAGGTAGTAGTTGCCGAAGTCTATGTACGAGATTGCAAGCATTGGGAATAGGTTACACCTGTTCTCCGCCTCGTACGTATTAAACACGGCTAACCTTCTCACGTAATTCGTGATGTTAACTAGGTATTGAGTGCTTACTTGGCCATTTATTATTGGCGTAAATAATAGGTGTAGCATTGCATCATTACTTGATATTACATCGAGACTCTGCGCGAGCGCCAGCGGATAAAGCCCGTTCTGGTAGTTATTCTGGGCCTCCTGAACCTCCTGCGTTACTGAGCTCATGCCTTGGAGCATGCTTGATACACCCACCGCATTTGATAGGGAGAGTGTATACTCAGTTATTGACTGCGCATATACTAGGTACATACTCGTTAATTCCTCGAGGTATTCCTTAGATATTGGCGCGCCACCCTTTATGGCATTTAACACGGCCAACCAATCGCCAAGGGTCTCTATCCTAGCCTTTGCATAGGCTAGATTACTAATTGCGTCGCTAATGTCGTTACTCTCGAGGTCCTGCGACGCCGCACTTAATGATTGTTGAGCATCAAAGACTCTATCGTAAATACCGATTATTATATCTATGTTGGCGGTTGTTACGTTATAATGCTGCAGCGCATTCTCATAGCGCTGCAACTCACTATTTAGTTGATTGAGTAGGTCCTCTAATTGTGGTACCGTGTAATTCTGCAACTCGTCCTGGTAATAATTAATTAGTCCCTGGAATCCAAGGCTTGCGGCTGTGTAATACATACCCTGGTTAGCGTAGTTTATTGCCTCATCAACGTATTTAGATACGTTGGGGTCTGTGGAATTTATTGCGCCGGTGCTTACTAACCTATTATATATCCTCATCCATAGGAACCTTGTGACATTAATATAGGCCTGGTTCTTAAGCGCCTGCGCTGATATTGTCGGTATTGATAGGTTCACACCGGTGAAGTAGTAAATGGCCTGCCTAACATCCATTACGGGTATTACATCAACACCGAGCTCCTCCCATAACTTATTAAGTTGATTACCTGACCACTACTGGTCTGATATATTTGTTGGCCATATGGTATTAACACGACTTCATAGCCCTCCTCAGCGGCTGCCTTAATCTTAGCAGGTAAACCGCCGACAGGTCCTATCGAGCCGTCCGGTAATATCATACCTGTCATTGCAACATCGGGGTTTAACGTGTGATTTGTTATCAATGCCCACATCGCAACAGTCATATAACCACTCGCCGATGGTCCACCTATCTCAAGGGTTGTTGGTTCAACGTTTATTAGGAAATTATACTCATTGAATGGTTGATTGGCTAGGTACGTAGCGACCAATGCGGCTATCTGAGATGATGAGAGAAACGTACCACTTTCAGCGGTTGGTAGTGGGCTTGATGCAACGTATACGTAGCCTGAGCCTGGCCTCATCGCCGTTATTGTTATGTTAATTACCGCACCACTATTATTTGATGAGACGGCCAGCGCATGTATTGTTATTGACCTAGTATATATTATTACTTGTTGCCACTCATCCGCTAATGCAAATGTAAATACACCCAGTGCTAGGACCAATGCAATTAATACTGCTGTGATTAGTAACTTATTGTGTCTCGCCATACAAGGTGACGGCGACTCCTTAATTAATAAAGCTTACACACTCCACAGGGTTTAATTTAAATGAGGGACTATTGCCGCGTCACGCCAATAACGATATTAACACCGCCTTAGCGGTATGTAACCTATTTTCTGCCTGGTCCCAAACAATACTTTGTGGTCCATCAATGACGTCATCCGTAACCTCCTCACCCCTATGAGCAGGTAGGCAGTGCATGAACACGGCCTGGGGACCCGCCCTCCTCATAACCTCGGCATTGACTTGGTAAGGCCTGAATATTTTCTTCCTCTCCTCGGCCTCGGCCTCCATGCCCATGCTAACCCATACATCGGTATACACGGCATCCACACCCCTCACATCCTCAATATTGTCACTAATTACTATGTTAGCGCCTGTCCTCCTCGCATCCTCAGTAAGTGATTCAGCGAACTTGCTTGGCCAGTACTTCTTCGGCGATATTATCCTGACCTCCCAACCGAGCTTAGCCCCTATTATCATTAGTGAGTGTGCCATGTTGTTATCACCATCACCGACAAACGCCAACTTAATACCATCGAGTCTGCCTCTCACCTCCCATAAAGTTAATGCATCAGCCAATACCTGCAGTGGGTGCTCCTTATCACTCAGGGCATTTATTACAGGTACTACTGCGTACTTAGCCATTTCAATCAATGACTCATGCCTATACACCCTAGCCGCGATGGCATCCACGAACCTATCCACAACCCTAGCCGTGTCAGCAATGGTCTCGCCACGGCCTAACTGAAGCTCCTGCGGGTTTGAGTAAATCACATGCATTCCTAATTGTGTAGCCGCCACGTCAAGGCTTACCCTAGTCCTCGTACTGGGCTTCTCAAATATCATGAGCAAGGTCTTACCCCTCAATATATCGCTGTACCGCTCACCCTGGTAGTACCGGGATTTAAGGTCCCTGGATAGGCTCAGTAGGTACTTTATTTCATCCGTTGTGTAGTCCATGAGCGTTATGAAGTCCCTACCCTGAGTGCCTTTACGTTAGTCACGTAATTAACCATAGGATTAGAGTATTAAAGCATGACCTCACGGCGTTAAGTTTTTATAGTGAGCGCACTTTCATGAGCCGTGGCTAGGAATAGGAATGAAGTGCTTAAGGTTCTTGAGGATTGGGGAAATTCTGTAACGAATATGATAATTAATAATGAGGAGCCAGTCCTGGAAATACCATCAAGGACCCTAAGCAACACTATTTGGGATCCGAAGAAAAAGATGCTTATCCTCGGACCTGAGAAGTTGAGGAGGAGGTTTCTTGACCTTAAGGAGTCCAAGAGGTTTATGCAGACAATGCTAATGCTTAGGTTGATAGTTCAGGCAATTAGGGAGGGTGTTTACCCAACAATAAGGGATCTTTACTACAATGGTAAGCACACCATGGAGTTCAAGGTAGACATAGTCAATAAGGTCATTAGGGAGAATACGTGGGATGAGCAATCTGAATCTAACGCGGTTATTGAGGACATCGAGGTGGCCACGGGAATACTTAGGGAGGAGATGGGGCTTTCAGCCGATGTTAAGGGTAAGGTGGTGGGCCCAATAATCGTTAGGTCTAAGGGCTTTGAGATAGATGCGACGAAACTCGGCGATACTGCGTTAAGTCTTCCGCCAAATCCTGACGACCTTGATATCGTCAAGGTTGAGGCTAATTACGTACTCGTTATTGAGAAGGATGCAATATTCCAGAGACTCAATAGGGAGGGCTTTTGGAATAAGGAGAGTTGTTTATTAATCACGCTAAGGGAATGCCCGATAGAGCCACGAGGAGGTTCGTTAGAAGGCTTAATGAGGAGTATGGATTACCTGTCTATGTACTAACCGATGGCGATCCATACGGGTGGTACATATACAGTGTGTATAAGAGTGGGTCGATAAAGCTGAGTTACGAGAGCGATAGGTTAGCAACCCCAGAGGCTAAGTTCGTGGGTGTGACGGCAACGGATATACGCGCCTACAAGATTAGTGATGAGTACGTGATAAAGGCTACGGATAGAGATCTAAAGAGGGCCCAGGAATTACTTAGGTATCCCTGGTTCCAGAGCGATCATTGGAAGAAGGAAATTGAGCTATTCCTAAGGGCTAAGAAGAAAGTCGAAATCGAGGCCTTATCGACCCACGGCCTAAAGTTCCTCCATGATTACCTAATTGATAAGATCCATGGTAATAAATTCATTGATTAAGCCTGTTTAATCCAGGAATAATCATTTTAAATGCGCAATTAGACTACGTCACTATAATGCTAATTGATAATTACGGAAGGCCCTGGCTAAAGCTTAGGATTGTGGTGAATAGTGTATGTAACTATAGATGCATTTTCTGTCATTTCGAGGGTCAGGGAAAGTTCCTGAGTAGGGAATTAAGTGCCGAGGATATAGGTTTCGTGGCTTCCGTAGCTAAGGAACTCGGTTGATGACTTCAAGATAACAGGTGGTGAACCCTTATTGCGTAAGGACATAGTTAAGGTGGTCGATGAGGTTAATAGGGTTGGTCCCAAGGACCTATCGCTAACAACCAATGGTTACCTACTTGATTTATATGCCGAGGATTTGCTTATGCATGGATTACGTAGATTAAACATATCACTTCACTCGCTAGATCGTAGGAAGTACAGATTCATAACGGGGGTTGACGCCCTGGATAAGGTCCTTGAGAATATCGATTACGTGAGCAGATTGGGCTTTAAGCAGATTAAGCTTAATGTGGTTGTCCTAAGGGGGTTAAATACTGATGAGATACCAATGATGATTAGGTTCGCCGCTAAGTATGGCTTTGTGCTTCAATTAATAGAGTTAATGCCGATGGGCGACGGCTTCCCAGTGTTTGCCAGGTACTACGATGATTTAAGCGATATAATAAGTTGGTTAAATAAGCATGGCAAGCTATTGGGGACTAGAAAGGACCTCCACAATAGGCCTATTTACGAAGTCGATGGAGTCAAGGTGGAGATAGTGAAGAATTATAACAACCCAACATTCTGCGCGGGGTGCACCACGATGAGGTTAACAAGTGATGGTAGGTTAAAGACCTGCCTATATAAGGAACCTGTGGTTGACCTATGGCCATACATAAGGGCTAGGGATAGGGAGGGCCTGATGAAGGCTATGATATACGCAAATTCATTAAGGAAGCCCAACTTCGTAGAGGGCGCATCGGGTGATTTAAGTAGGATAAGGATTAGGGTGCGTGTTGGCAGTCTCATTTATTAATGCCACGCTTTATCACGTATTTAATACCCCTGTAATTACTTATGAGCGTTACTGTTATCTCAACCGGGTTTAGAGCTTCCATAAACCTGCTTATTAACTCATTGATTAGGTCTTCATGGTAAATAATCCTATCCCTAAACCCGTCTAGGTACTCCCTGAGGCTGTTCAATTCTATATAGATACAACCATCATTACCGCATGTTGGTTTATAGTCTATCTCAACTATGTAATTATCAATACTATGGTCTACCGGGCATATCGCCGTGAAGGAGGCTTCAAGGTGTACTTGATCAACGGGTCCTGCCTTTATCGTTCTTATCATTAGATAGGTACCGCGTTTTCAATGCTTATACATATTAACCTCTCATTGCATAACTTCCTAATTACTGCCCTTAATCTATCGAGTTCATTCTCATTAATCCACACCTTAACGATTTCCTTATCACCGGAGATGAAGGTGACAGACCAAGTACTAAGTCTCGGTATTGAGGGTATTGGAATTAGTCTCATGTTGATTACCCTAACGGTATTAATCACAGGCCTTATCCTAACCCGGGTTATTTCATATATTGGTAATTCAATTCTCTCGGAACCCCTTAACGCCACAAACCTGTCGCTATACATTATGACCTCGTTTTTCTTAATAACCCTCTTGACCATAATCATTATTAGTGCTATGAAAATTGGCGGTAATGACGTGAGCACGGCATCGATTATCGACTGTGTTATTACATAAATGACCACGGCGCCTATGAGCATAAGCGTTATGATAATACCTGCATATATGTTAATTATGTATACCGGGTCCTCAACAACGTGCCAGAGAGGTCTACTCATTGTTTTGAGTATTTAGATCACCAGAGGATTTAAGGGTTATTCCATGAACTCACTCACGCCAGTCTTGTTCACGGGCATTCTCCAATCAATACCCAGGGTCCTCATGGACACCCTAGGCACTATTGGTGGTTTCCTCTTATGCTCGGTATTCAACACCCTACGCCACACGGTCTGCACAAGCTCAATGGGTTTACCCGTCGCCTCAGCCGCCTGCTCGACACTCATCCTATAATCCACAAGTGCGTGTAGGATCACGTCAACATCCTCGTACTTAACGCCAAGTTCACCTCGCTGTTTGCCCCTCCCAAAGCCTCGGGCTCGAGGGCTTAAAGGCTATGTTATCGGGCAAGCCAGGTACTTACCCAAATACCTAACCTGCGTCTTATATAGGTCACCTATTGGTAGTATGTCGACACCACCATCGCCATACTTCGTGAAATACCCAATCAATAACTCACTCTTATCCCCAGTACCCGCCACCACCTTGTTGAACCTATTGGCGAAGTAGTAAAGCAGTGTCATCCTGATTCTAGGGAGGAGGTTACCAGTCGCGATCTTATCACTCTCGTCAAACACAGGTATCGACTCAGCAAAGGCATTCCTAATCCCGCCAATGTCTATGTAGTAATACTTAATCCCAAGGGTCTCTGCGACGTACTTGGCATCCCTAATGTCCTCAGGGGGCGTGGTTTTATACGGCAATATTAACCCAATAACGTTATCCCTACCCAATGCCTTAACGAGTAGGTATGCCGTAACGCTGGAGTCAACACCACCACTAAGTCCAATAACTGCGCCGGTTGCCCCCGCGTCTTTGACGTATGACCTAATGAAATCTGTGATTCTCTGGGTTATATATTCATAGTCAATGCGTATTAAGTTCTCAAGGGTTATCTTAGGCACATGTGATTAGTAATTAACGACTTTTATTGCTTACTCATTTGCAAAATGGGGTCTGTATTTTAATTCCCCTACATACACCAATAATTAATGCTTAGGATACACCTACTACAGTACAGCAGCAAGCTGGGCGATGTGGAGTTCAACCTAAATAGGTTGATTAAGGCCATGGAAAACCTTTGTGTGGGTGATGGAGCCGACCTAGTGGTAACCCCGGAGCTTTACCTACCGGGTTACATGTCAAGGGACATGTTTTTCCAAATCGCAGAGCCAATAAATGGTAAGACCATTAGTAAACTAGCCATGGAGGCCAGGAGGAGGAATTGCCACGTGATTGTCGGATTTGCGGAAAGGAATGAGGATACCCACGTACTTTACAACACGGCGGTTGCCGTGGGACCTGATGGCGTATTGGCTGTTTATAGAAAAAGGCATTTACCCTCTTATGGCGTGTTCGATGAGTATAGGTACTTCGGTATTGGTAAGGGCGATATACCAGTAATCAACATTAATGGTCATAAGGTGGGCATTGCGATATGCTATGACGCCTTTTACCCAGAGGTTTCGAGGACTATGATGCTGAAGGGCGCCGAGGTGCATGTATACATAAGCGCCGCACCCGACATGTCAAGGCTTCATTTCGAGACCTTCATGGTAGCAAGGGCCCTTGAGAATGTGGCGTATACCGTCTATGTAAATACCGTGGGGCAATACGATGGGCTTGGGTTCTTTGGAGGTAGTCATGTAGTTAATCCTTTGGGTAACGTACTTGTTAAGGCTAAGTACTATGAGGAGGATGTGAAGACTGTTGAGATAGATCCGAGCGATATCGTTAACTATAGAAGCCATAGACCAATACTTAAGGACCTTGACCCGAGTGATGTCGATCTCGTGGTGAAGGCACTTAATGAATACCTAAATCCAAAGCCACCAATCATCAAGCTTAAGGAGAAGGAAATCCAGCAATTGGCGATCACAGATAATCAATGATTCTGTGTTGAACTAATGTTAAATTGAATTTGAACTGATTTGTTCCGTTAATTAATTTATTTCAGTTGATCAATTATCTCTACTAACGCATCACCAAACTCCTTAGTGCCAAGTGGCTGAACACCCATATACCTAGCCAGGTCCTGCGTAACCTTCTTTTGGTTGATGGCCTCGGTTATCGCCCTATCAATTAGGTCAGCAGCCTCCCTCCAACCCATGAACCTAAGCATTAACTCACCAGCCCTAATTATGCCCGTTGGGTTAGCCACATTCTTACCTGCGTACTTAGGCGCTGTGCCATGCACAGCCTCAAACATGCCACCGGTATCACCAACATTTGCGCCGCCGAGCACTCCAATATCGCCTATTAGGCTCCAGCGGCATCACTTATGTAATCGCCATTTAGGTTAGGCGCGAGTATTACATCGTAGTTCTCGGGCCTTGTAATTATCTGCTGGAACATGTTGTCGGCGATCCTATCATTAACGAGTATCTTGCCTGGCGGTACCTTACCGCCATATAGCTTATTCACCTCCTCCTCCGTGACTATGTACTCCCTGAACTCCTTAAGTGCAACCTCATAGGCCCACTCCCTGAAGGCGCCCTCTGTATACTTCATTATGTTGCCCTTGTGCATAATCGTTACTGACCTCCTCTTATTCTCAATCGCAAACTTGAAGGCGAATCTTGCGACCCTCTGTGTCTTATACTTACTAATTGGTTTAATGCCTATCCCGGTATCGTCCTCAAGGTCCACTTTCAACTCCTCCTTAAGGAACTTCCTCAACTTGGCTGCCTCTGGGCTGTCCCAGCTCCACTCAATGCCTCTGTACAGGTCGTCCGTATTCTCCCTAATGATCACCATGTCAACCCTCTCGGGTGCTTAAGTGGTGATTCAAGACCTGGCATGTACTTAACGGGTCTAACATTGGCATAGGCGTCCAGGAGCATCCTAATGGCTACGTTTATCGACCTCCAACCACCGCCGACGGGCGTCTCCAACGGGCCCTTCAGGACAACCCTATACTTACTGATTAGGTTTATCGTCTCCTCAGGGAATCTATTACCATAAACCTTCTCAGCCTCCTCACCTGCGTAAACCTTGACCCACTTGATCTCCCTTGAACTTCCGTAGGCCTTCTCAACGGCCTTATTAATTACCTTAATGGCCACATTCGTTATCTCAGGACCTATACCATCACCCTCAATGTAGAGTATTATCGGTTTATTGGGTACATTCCATACACCACCCTGAACAATTATTGGTTCGCCATCCTCCGGTATTTTCACCCTCGAGGACATCTATATCTACGTAATTACTACGTTTTTAAATTTTTCAATAATCGGAAAAATAATGTGGGTCAGGAGACACCTACGTTATATATAGTCGGTCTTGGACTAAGCCCTAGCAATATTACGGCAGAGGCGCTGAGGGTCATACGTTCAGTAGATGCGGTGTTTCTGGAGACGTATACGTCGAAGGGACCTACAGAGTTCATGGATTACCTAAAGAGCGTTAGAGGAGACCTTATTCAGGTTTCAAGGAATGATTTGGAGGATAGAAATGGCGAGGTGATAATGAGGAAGTTAGAGGGTGGACGTAACGTCGCCCTTCTCGTTATTGGGGATCCGATGATAGCCACGACACATGCAGCCATAGCCGTTATTGCCAGGAGACGGGGCTTTAATGTTAGGATTATTAACTCCGTGAGTATAGTCTGCGCAGTACTTAGTCAACTTGGCCTATCTCCATATAAGCTAGGTCCCGTGGCAACCATAACATACCCAAGAATGGGCATACTAAGCATGAGGCCTATGAGGTACTAAGCGATAATCTTAGTCGTGGACTACATACAATACTACTCCTTGATATTAGGGATAATGGCGACTTCATGAATGTGAATGAGGCTGTGGAGCTCCTTAAGAGGATGGAGAGCGTTGGTAGGCTAGGCATCATAAGCAGTGAGTTAATGGTCATATACACCGCCAGGATTGGTTGGGGTAATCAAAGCATTAGGGTATCAACTATAGACGATGTGCCTGACATGGGCGATACACCGCATACGATAGTCATACCAGGCCAGTTAAATCCTGTGGAGGAGGATTACCTAGTTAACGTCCTAGGCGCCAGCGAGGAATTGGTGCGTAGACATGTAGCATTTATTAATAAAATCATTAGGAAGTCTTCCTAAATGGATATGGTTAATGCGGTACATTCCTCCGAAATATCACTGTACCATCCTTATGCCTAATCTCCACAACCCTATGGTATGGTATGTACGTCTCCCTACCGTTACTACTGATGTACGTAAACCCATCCCTACTTATCGAGACAACCCTTGACAAGTCAATAACCTCCTCATTATTTGGTGATCCCCTTGATACGAACACGAGGACATAATCATTGATTTGATTCGTCCACTTAAGCTTATTCAGTATGTCCCTAATAGTCACCATTAATCTCACAATCTCATCACAGCCAATTATTTAATACTGACACTATGATGGTACTACTAACCTACTAAAAAAATTAATTAATAAGTTACCTATCTGCATTGCGATGGTTGGACCGTGCATATTCGTGAGCAGGAGCAACCTGCCCTCCATAATATACTCAGAACTCAATAAGTTGCCCGTGGAGATCAGGATGTGGAAGGAGACGGGGCCCATGTGGGGTAGACAGGCATCACCGCCGAGGGAGGTTTGGATTGACGTATTTAAGAACTGCACGGGGGCTATCGTAACTCTAGGCGACATTATTGATAAGTCGCTCATAAACGAGGCTGATAGGTTATTCATAATTAGTACGTATAGTGTTGGTGTTGATCACATAGACGTTAAGGCAGCCACCGAGAAGGGTATCTACGTAACCCACACGCCTGAGGTTCTTGTTGAGGCTGTGGCTGACTTAGCCATGGGCTTATTAATAGCCATTGCCCGTAAGATAGTGCTTGGCGATAAGCTCATCAGGATGGGTGGTATATACGATAAGTGGGGTTGGCTTCTCGGTAGTGAGGTTCATGGCGCCACCCTGGGAATAATAGGCCTGGGTAACATAGGTACAGCGTTGGCAAGGAGGGCTAAGGCCTTTGATATGAAGGTGATTTATTGGTCAAGGACTAGGAAGCCCCACATAGAGTTTGCCCTTGGAATTGAGTATAGGCCACTGGAGTCTGTACTCACTGAGTCTGACTTTGTCGTAATAACGGTAGCCGCAACCCCTGAGACTAGGCATCTAATTAATGAGGAGCGGTTGAGGCTTATGAAAAAAGACCGCGTACCTAATAAACGTGGCTAGGGGTGATATTGTGGATACCAATGCGTTGGTAAAGGCACTTAAGGAGGGCTGGATAGCGGGCGCGGCGTTGGACGTGTATGAGGAGGAGCCATTGCCCAGCACTCATGAATTAACGAAGTTCGACAACGTCGTACTAACTCCACATATAGGCTCTGCTACATACGAGACTAGGGAGAGGATGGCGGAGGTCGCCGTTAGGAACTTAATAAACATATTAATGGGTAAGAGACCGTTGTATCTGGCTAATCCTGAGGTCCTTTCAATTAGGCCGCTACAGGCCTTAATATGATCTATGGCGAATAGCATTTATTAATTGGGTATAAATAATTAGAGGTATAATGTATTATGGAGTCGTATAATGTGGCAAAATTAAGGAGGATTGTAAAGAATAATAGGCCAATACCAGATAATGAACACCTATGGGCCGCCGTTGCAGTCATTTATAACCCATGCCTAAACGCGTTCCTCATAGGTAAAAGGACGGAAAACCCTGAAGACCCCTGGAGTGGGGATGCCGCATTTCCTGGCGGTAGGTTTAAACCCGCTAAGGATAGGGATTTGGTGGAGACAGCAATTAGGGAGGCTAGGGAAGAGGTTGGTCTCGACCTCACGAAGGATGCGGAATTACTTGGTGTTTTAGATCCATTTTCACCAAGTAATGCGCCTAACATTAATGTGATTCCGGTAATATTTTCGTTAAGGGATTGTAATCCTCAATTAACAGTGAATAAGGCTGAATTATCAAAGGTGTTTTGGCTAGGTGTTGGTGATGTTGTGAAGTATGTTAAGTTGAACATTAATGTAAAGGGTAAAACGAGGCCTGCAATAATTATGGGGGATGTAACGATATGGGGCATGACGTATAGGATATTGCGTAGATTATTAAGGGAGGCCTTCGGCATAGACCTACCGAAGGACCCGAGGGATACTGATTAGCCCGGCTTTGGTTCGCATAGCATTACTAATCGTAGTGGCGAACCCTCGGCACCCCTAATCTTGAGTGGCATGAATATGAATAATCCCTCGCCATCCCTGCACGTATTTAACGCAATGTCTAGGTTGGTAACGCCTTCTATTATGTATATGCCGCTCGACAGTAATTTATAGTGAACGTAAGTGACATCATCCCTGGAGACCCTGGGTGGGTATGGATAGCCCTCCTTACCTGCCAACCAGCTATGCTAAGGGCCTCAATACCAACAACCCTAATACCCTTACCCACTAGGTAATCAGCGCCTGACCTATCCAAGTACGGCCAATTATAGAGGAATTCCTCCGTGCCCCAGGTCTTTGAGAAGCCCGTGTAAAGCATAACCGCGTAGTTACGCTGTATCCTATTATCAAATCTTCTCAGGTCTTCTGCAGTAATTGCCTCACCATGCCTCTTATAACTCAGGTCTAGTATTACTCCGTAGGCCATGAAGTCCGTTAATGGTAATGACTCTGCTGTTAAGCCACTCGGTACAAAGTGCTCGGTAGGTCTATGTGCGTGCCACTGTGCAGTCCTGCGGATATTTTTGATAGTGTTGATTCGCCGTAGCTCCTCCCAACCTTGACATACTCATGCATGAAGGGTGGGTCGCCAGGGTATGTGGGCATTCCATTGTATAGTTCATGGGTTAGGTCTATTATTACGAGTCTTTTATTCATTAGTTGATTAATTAATTCCTTCAATGTCTGTGACATACAGTGCCTATTTACGTGGGTATAATTAATATGCATTTCCCTTAATGACTACATAACCTATATAGTGGTTAAACCCCTTAGAACATTTAAGCGCGATCTAATGAATATTAATGAATTGAAAACACTACACATATCTGATTTATTAAGGGGGCACACTCATGGCTCTTGATGAAGGCGGTTACGGTAATACCATTGGTAAAGGACTCATTGGCGTTAAGGGATATGCCCAAGCCATTACCAAAGCGGGGTCAGGTCCTACTAAGCCCAATTGAGGTGGGTGTTTGTGGCACTGATAAGGACATTATTGAGGGTAAATACGGCGCACCACCACCCGGCGAGGAATATCTTATCCTTGGTCATGAGGCGGTTGCCGAGGTTGTTGAGCTTGGTGATGGTGTGGATAATGTGGGTGTTGGTGACGTAGTCGTACCAACAGTGAGGAGACCAACAACATGCACCCTACCAATAACAGAACTGGACTACTGCCCAAGGGGTACCTATGCGGAGCACGGCATATGGTATCTGCATGGATTCGCCGCGGAGTTCGCAGTAACGGACTCTCAATATCTCGTTAAGGTCCCCAAGGAGGCCATAGACGTTGCCGTGCTCACGGAGCCATTAAGCATTGTTGAGAAGGGCATAGACCTGGCATTGAGACTTGGTAGGGCTAGGTTTGAGTCCTGGAGCCCAAGGAGAGTTCTAATAATGGGCGCTGGGCCCATAGGCATGCTGGCGTTGATGGTCATGAGGCTTAGGGGCTTCACCGACATAACCGTAACAGCCACGAGACCCTACGATAGCCTTAAGGCAAAGCTCGTTAGGGAGATAGGCGCGACATACGTTAATACGAATGTCGATCAAATAAGTGGTGATTTCGACATAGTGATTGAGGCGACAGGATCAACAAGCGCTGCATACGAGGCACTAAGGCACCTAGGGGCTGACGGCGTGGCGGTATTGCTGGGAATATACCTAGATAGTAAGAACGTCAACATTGGTCCATTACTAGATGATTGGAGAAGGAACAAGCTAATAATTGGCGCAACAAACGCTAGCATTAAAGCCTTTGAAATGGGTGTCTCAGACCTCGTTAAGGCTAAGTTCGAGTTTGGTGGCTGGGTCAGAAAGTTAATAACAAAGGAGGTAACGCTTGACGAGTATGAGTACGCATATAACTGGGGTCATGATGATATAAAATCCGTAATTCAAATAAGGAGTTTATGAGTAATCTACGAATCATCCTCACGGAAGAAGAATTTGATCTCCCTCTCGGCTTCCTTAGGGCTGTCGCTGGCATGCACCAGGTTGAATAATGCCCTCTTCTCTAGGTTTGCCAGGTCTGGGCTGTCCACGGAGTAATCACCTTATTGTGCCTGGTGGTGATGAGTATGGGGTCGTTGAGCCAACGATCTTCCTAACAACCTCAACAGCCCTATTACCCTCGAGGACCATTACGACTATTGGCCCCATTGACAGGTAATCAGCTAGCCAACCCCTAATTATCTTCCCAATCTCCACAGGGTCGTCGGTACCCAGGTCAATCTTTGGGTCCTTCCCAATCTCCGAGTAGGACTTTAGGGATTTACTACCCACTGACCTAAGCCAATTCTCATCGCTTGGGTAGAACTTTGCGGCCTCCTCCTTACTAAGCCTAATCATCTTCATTGCGACAATCCTTAAGCCCGCCCTCTCGAACCTGCTTATGATCTCTCCAATCAACCCCCTTTTAACGGCGTCGGCTTAATTATCACTAAGGTTCTCTCAATCATGCTGTGGTTCGTAATGCTAATTCCCTTTAAAGTTTTATGACTATGGAGGTAAAGCTTAATGATATAGCACCTTTTTAGGCCTTAATGAGTGAGTCCAGTAAATTGTATGAGGAGGCGCAGGGCGTACTCGTTGGTGGTGTTAACAGCCCTGTTAGGGCAGCGATTAAGCCATACCCATTCTTCGTAAGGGAGGGTAAGGGTCCGTACATATTCACGGTGGATGGTCAGCGATTAATAGATTACGTACTTGGCTATGGGCCGTTAATCCTCGGCCATGCGCCTGAGCCCGTCGTTAAACGAATCGTGGATTACGTAGGTAGGGGTTGGCTTTATGGAGCACCAACAGAAATTGAGGTTGCCCTGGCCAAGAAGATCGTGAGTCACTTCCCAAGTATTAAGAAGGTTAGGTTTGTTAATAGTGGCGGTGAGGCTGTGGCCACCGCGATTAGGCTCGCCCGCGGCTACACTAAGCGCAGGAAGATATTGAAGTTTGAGGGGTGCTACCACGGCGCTGTTGACTACGTATTAGTCAAGGCGGGTAGTGCGGCTGCGCACTTCGGCGCGCATCATCTGCTGGCGTCCCTGAGGATGTGGCTAAACTAACGCTTGTGGCTAGGTATAATGACCTTGATAGTGTGGAGAGAATTATGAGGAGTGAGGGTGATGATGTTGCGGCGATAATAGTTGAACCAGTAATGGCTAATTACGGAGTAATACCGCCTAAGGAGGGCTTCCTGAAGGGGCTTAGGGAGATTGCGGATAGGTATGGTGCCTTGCTCATTCTTGATGAAGTGGTTACGGGATATAGGCTTGGTCTTGGCGGTGCCCAGAGGTATTATGGCGTTAGTGCGGACATAACCACGCTGGGGAAGATAATTGGTGGTGGATTCCCAGTAGGTGCCGTGGGTGCCCGTGATGAAATAATGGACCTACTGTCGCCAAGGGGTCCCGTATTTAATGCCGGCACGTTTAACGGGCATCCAATATCCATGATCGCTGGGTTAGCCACTATAGAGGTTCTCGAAACCACGAATGCGTATGACATAGCCATAAGCGCATCACGTAGGTTAGCGGAGGGTCTTAGCGACGTACTCGGCAGGTTAGGCATTGACCACGTCGTTAATTGGGCGCCAACGATGCTCCAGGTATTCTTCACAAAGGGTGAGGTCATTGATCACGAAACAGCCAGTAAATCAGACACTAAACTATACTTAAGGCTCCATGAGGAGTTGCTAAGGCGCGGAGTCTTCATAGCCCCTAGTCAATTTGAGGCGGTGTTCACAAGCTCAAGCCACACCAATGATATTATTGAGGAGACCCTTAGGCAGGTTGAGGACTCCGCCAAGGTCCTAAGGCAGATTTAGTTCTCATTTCTCCTGAGCACCTCCATTAAATAAGCCCTCAACATCCTTACGGCATCCCCATTACCTACCTCCGCAAGTCTCCTCATGTTCTCCAGGTAATTATGCATAATCTTCTTAATCAATGACCTGCTCATGGCATCAATCACGGCCTCCGCATCCTCACCATTCCTCAACGCATTCAAAGCCTCCTTAACCTCCTCCTCCCTAATCTCCTCGATAAACCTCATTACATCCTTAATAGCCTCATCGGCATCACTACGCATGATAAGTCTCATTATTCTCTCGGCCTCATAATCAATCTCCGATAATTCGTTCATCACCTTACTCTTACCATTCACGTAATTCGTGTATGGCTCCCTTAAATCCTCAAGCCTAGTAACCTTGATATGCCCATTACCCTGAACACTAACTGCACTTGGTGTTGAAACATCAATTATTAGCCTTGGTAATGAATCGTTTATGGAACCATCAAGGTTAATTAGGGGCGACTGCACCGATATCGCTACGATTAAGGCATCATACTTACCACTCGTTAATTCGCTCATTAATGATTCAAGACCCAACAGCCTTATTGAATTACCAAATTCGTACTTAAGCTTATCTGTTGTCCTATTTATTACCGTTATATTCCTATAACCATTCCGGAGAAGCTCCCTAACCACACCCCTTGCAACCTCGCCGCCGCCAATAACGAGTACATTACTATCCTTATCAACATCCCTCATTACATAATCCGCCAGGAACTTCACGAATGAGATGTCGTAGAGGTTATGCCTACGCCTAAAGTCCTCCCCAAACCTAATTGCGGACTCAAACAATACCCTCAACCTTGGTGATGGCTTACCCGCACTATATGCCCTCTTGACCTGGGACAAAATCTCCCTTTCTCCCAGAAACATTGAGTCAAGCCCAGCTACAACCAGTAGTAGGTGCTTGACGGCATCTAAGTCATAAAGTACCCTAGGCCTTACCCCAGCCTTCACGTTGATTAACTCAATTAACTCATCCTCATTCTCATCACCATCTAGGTAAAACTCAACCCTATTACAGGTCTCCAATGCAATTAGCGAGTCGTATAATTTATATAACTTCGTTAATTCATCATTCGTGAAATAGGCCTTAGACAATGTATTTAGGTCGTAATCCCGGTAAGTCATTACTAACGACTTAATCCTGCTCATTCAATAATCATTAAGTATCGAATGTAGGCTTATTTTAAGCATTGTTTCAGGTGCTAATGTAAAATAACTATACTGTGGGCAGCATAAAGCTAAATAACTAATTATTCCCGATGTACTACTCGTGGGGTCAAAGGTAAGCCTAGATGATGTGCTTAAGTACGTTGATGGACAAAGGGATTTTGTAATTGAATTGTATAGGGGCTTCATACCAATAAAGGCTCTGGCTCCCGAGAACGGCGGCGACGGAGAGTGGGATAGGGCTAATTACCTATTGGGCGTGGTTAGGAGGTACTTTGATGAGGTTAGGGTGATAGAGGCCCCTGATAATAGGGTTAGTAGGGGTTCAAGGCCGAACATAGTAGCCTGATAAAGGGACTTGACAAATCAAGGACCTATTGGGTCATCGCCCATATGGACACCGTACCCGAGGGTGATAGGTCGTTGTGGAGTTATGAGCCTTTTAATGCCACGGTAATCGGTGACGTCATCTATGGTAGGGGTGTTGAGGATAATGGGCAGGGCATCGTCATGGGAATAACGGTGGGTAAGGTGTTGAGGGAGCTTGGCATAACCCCACCGGTTAATTACGGCGTAATACTGGCTAGTGATGAGGAAGTCGGTAGTAAGTACGGTATTCAATACGTAATTAATAAAGAGCCAAACTTAATAGGCAGTAAGGACCTCGTGCTGGTCCCCGACGCAGGTAATGCTGAAGGCTCGATGATAGAGATTGCCGAGAAGGGGATACTCTGGGTTAAGGTGACGGTTTACGGGAAGCAGGCGCACGCATCATTACCCGAACTAGGCCTTAATGCCTACAGGCTTGGTAGTGAGTTAACCCTTGAGATAGATAGAAGGCTGCATGAGGTGTTTAGCTATGAGGACCCGCTGTTCATACCGCCCAGGTCAACCTTCGAACCAACGAAGGTAGAGCCAAACGTTGGTAATGTGAATACAATACCTGGCAAGCACGTATTCTACATAGACTGTAGAATACTACCTAAGTACGGCATTGATGAGGTTCTCAGGGTAATTAAGGACACGGCGAATAATTACTGCAACACCCACGGTTGTAGGGTTGATATTGAAGTCGTTAGTAGGGAGGACCCAGTACAACCAACAAGTGCGGATAGTGAAATCGTTAGGAGATTGGCTAAGGCAATAAGGATTGTGAAGGGCCTAGAGCCTAAGTTACTAGGTATTGGTGGTGGCACATACGCCCGCTACCTGAGGGCTAGGGGCATACCCGTGGCTGTTTGGATGACGTCTAAGGAAACGGCCCACGCACCTGATGAGCACGTACTCCTCAGTGACGTAATTAGCGATGTAAAGACCGTAGTCGCATCATTACTCACGGAGCCATAGCAACTTATGCCTTAAATTCATAAGCTCTCATATGGATCATAGGTAAGAATGAGGGTTTTAGTAACATTTGAGCCATACGCAAGGAGTATAAGCCATATGACCTACTATCTAGGATAAGTTGTGGTCAAGTCGTTGAGTGGGGTCGTAATAAGTGCGTAATTGACCTAAGCAATTGCGGTTCAAATGCCCTGACACTCCTTAGGGATATTAATTATGTGGCGCATGTATCAATAATTGACCAAGTAATTAACAGGGACTTAAGCACGTTATTTACGGTAGCCAAGGAGGTGCTCCTAAACCTTATTAGTAATAGGGATGGTACGTTTAAAGTCATTGTTAAGAGAATGGATAAGAAATACCCAATGACGAGTATTGAACTTGCGAAGAAGCTTGGTGAGTACTTAGCCCAATTCGCTAAGGCTGACCTGGAGAATCCCGATTACGTAATATATATTGAGGTTAGGGAGGACTCCTTCATCGTAGCCCACTCAACGAGAGACTTATTCCGTAAGAGGAGGGAGGCAATACCGATGGATTGGGTAGATAAAGTGATTGGTATTGTTGAGGGTCCTAAGGAGGTTTATGAGACCATGGACTTGATACAGCTTAGTCACGCACTTGGTGTTGAGGTTAGGTTAATAACAAGTCAGTTACTCGTTGATAGGGCGTTGAGGGCTTTGAAGCTTAATTCCCTGCCTAGGGTTAGGGTTGTGAACGTTGAGGAGGCATTGAGTGGTGTTGACATACCCATCGTGTTGTCAATGCATGCTAATTATAATGAGAGGAAGTTAATTGAGGTGAGTAGGGAGGCATTTAGCAGGGGGTTGAGGATTGGCCTGATACTTGGTAATGAGTACGAGGATGTTAGTCTAGCCCTGAGGAGTAGGGCTATGTATGAGGTCAGGCTTGGCCCCATGACAGGTCATCCAATGAGGACTACGATTGCGTTGGCCTATGCCATTAGTGTTATATATACAACGTGGTTAATTAATCAGTGATGCTTCCTGAGGTTAATATTGGGCGTGGTAGGTTTAAGGCATTACCTAGTAGGTACGCATTATTATTCATGGTTTGGTACTCAAGGGGTTCATCGACGAATCTTTACAGATTATTGTTAATGACTTACCTTGCGTCGCATGTTGTTAGGTACGTGTTTGAGAACCCACCAATTATTAGTAGGTCCGTCCTTAAGGACTTGGATGAGTTGGTTAATGAGGACTTAATTGAGTTAGGTACTGTGGGTGGTAGGGCAGTTGTTAGGGTTACGGATAGGGGTAGGAGGTTAATCGGTGAGTTGTATGGTTTAGGGAATGAGTATGTATTGTTTGGTGACTACTTAATAGTTAGGTTGAGGGATTTGTTTAATGAGTTAGCCAGGCTCGTTAATGCCTACCAGGACATGGATACTGCCGTTCTACTCTCAATAGCGCTTAGGGAGCATCGCTAAGGGAGGGTGGGGTTGAGGGTAATGTGCTGAGAGACCTAGCCTTTGACTTAAGGAGACCTTGCGAGAATGTGCTTGGTTAGCATAATGTTTTTAATACCCACCCACAACCTGGTCTTGATGGCGAAGGGGCTTTACCACTATTTAGCCGAGGCGTGGGCTGGGGCTAGGAATAACTGGGTTTGGGACGTGGTAATGAAGCAGAGGTTGATAGAGTGGCGTAGGGAGCCATCCATTGTTAGTTGATAAGCCGACTAGGATTAACAAGGCTAGGCAGTATGGATATAAGGCTAAGCAGGGAATAATAGTTGTTAGGGTTAGGCTTAGGAGGGGTCCATTCAATAGGAGGAGACCGAACAGTGGTAGGAGACCAAAGAGAATGGGCGTCTACGGAATAACCACAAGCAAGAGCCTTCAGTTAATTGCTGAGGAGAGGGCCGCCAGGAAGCACCCAAACATGGAGGTTCTCGGTTCGTACTGGGTTGGTGAGGATGGGACCTATGTATGGTATGAAGTCATCTTAGTGGACCCGAATCACCCAGCCATTAGGAGTGACCCAGACTTTGCCTGGCTTGTTGGTAAGGAGGATAAGGAGGGACGTAGGAGGAGAAGGTTGAGGGAGAGGCAGAAGAAGTTGCTTGAGAGGTTAAGGAAGAGGGCTGAGCAGATCCAGCAGTCTCAATCTCAGCAGTCATAAGCCTACTTTTATGTCCATTAATCAATTAGATCTTGAGGTTAATATACATGCAACCGAGGACTTGGACAGGATCATTAATTACCTGGTTAAGTTATTAACGGATAAGGCGCCGATGGTTATTGAGGTGGTTTATGGGCATTATGGCAACCCAATATATAGGGTTCAATCATCCATTAGGGATAGGGAATTGGCAATGAGTATTGTTAAGTCGATATGCTCATCACTCGTGAATAGGGACTACCTATTAAGGACTATTGAGAGTAGGGTTGATGGTTCTGGGAGTGTCTTCCTCAGGCTTGATAAGCAGGAGTTTGTGAAAGGCCGTATCGTGCTTAATGATGGGGATGACGTAGTCAGGGTTAGGATCAGGGTTACGGGCATTAACGTCATACAGTTTATTAATGAGGTTTGTAAGTGAGCGTAGGTAATGTTTGTGGAGTTACACCTTAGTTCTACGGATAGGAGGTTAATTAGGCTACTCAAGGCGCTTGGCTATGGCTTGGTGGCGTTGGTGATCGGCGGTGGTAATGACATTGAGGAGATGCCCACCTTCAGGAAGCTCGTGATTACGCAGGGAAGCGCCTGGAAGATAAGGATGTATAAAAGCTTTGACCTGGTGTCTGTGATTCCGTGGAGTAGGTTCGTGCTTAATAAGTTAATAAGTGATGATAGGGTTGATGTAATAACGATTAACGAGGTTAATAGGAATATCCTGCCATCGAAGGATCAGGCCAGGGTTATGGCTAGGGAGGGTAAGGCATTGGAGATAGTCATAAACCCTATAGTGAGTAATGGTGAGGGTGGGCTGGCATTTTTAAGGAGTATTATTAATGAGTACTCAGCAATTGATGGCCTTAGGATAGTGGTGTCGCAGGGCATAGGTAAGGTGTCAGATGTTAGAAATCCTAGGGATGTTGCGAAGTTAATAGAGGTGCTGGCTGATGTCAACGCCAAGCCCTTGATCAGCGATAATCCGTATGAGGTAGTTGTAGATGCCTGTATAGGAGGGGTGTTTGTTTATGAGGTATGTGATAATTGATATTTACCCGAGAGAGTCCATGGACAGGGTAATCCCTGAGTTAAATAATTGGTTTAGGTCCTTCGCCGGCAAGGATGCCATCGGTGTTGAACCGAGAATTATTGCGAAGTATGAGGGCAGGGGTAGTTGGTCCTTCAAGTACCTAACAATTTACTTAAGTACTTAAGATCCGCCGTTGTAATGACTGGTAGAGGAGGCAATGCCGCAGTCGTTACCGTTAAGGTTACGGGCACCGTTAGAAAGGCCTTGGCAATAGCGTCCTCTGTGCCCTACCTATTCAATGAGTTTTCTGAGCAGGGATGATCAGCTCGTCGTGAGGTCCTCACGGCTCAGTTTTGATACCCATCATCACGCACGATATGCGCAATTCACAGGCTTAAATGGCTTTGTCTCCTATTCACGGTAATGGTGTTGCCTGCTTAATACTATAATAACCCCTGTTATAGTATATTAACGGTAGTTTATTACTCATTATCTGGCATCTACGACCTCGCCTATGAATATTGTGTGGTCACCACCTGGATATTTTGCAGTTACTCTACAATCTAGATAGGCTATTGTACCCTCAATTATTGGTGAGCCCGTCTTAGCAGTCCTAACTCTTAATCCCTTAAACCTCTCCTCCCTTGGTGCTGTGGCGAATTTAATGGCTAGGTCCTTCATGTCATCAGGCAGTATATTAACTGCATACACGTTTGACCTATCAATGGCCTCATGACTAGCCAGCCTCTTGTCAATGGCTATAAGCACCAGCGGCGGGTCGAGTGATAAGGACGTGAAGGAATTAACGGTGAGTCCATAGTACTCATTATTATAGACCGTGGTGACTATTGTTACGCCGGTTGGGTAATTTCTCATTATTGCCTTAAGTAATTCGCCGGATATGGACATTACGGCATTAAATACGTTGGTGTTAAAATGCTTTGTGTTCCTAATCATTACCTTTTAACGTATAGCCAGCACTTAACAAAGACGCCGGGCCTTGCCTCGACTACGGGTGGTTCCTGCCTCTTACAGATATCCATTGCGAATGGGCATCTTGGGTGGAATCTACAGCCAGGTGGTGGATTGGCCAGGTTGGGCGGTTCACCAGGGGCAACCTTCCTCTCCCTCAACCTATTGCTTGGGTCTGGATCTGGTATTGCCTCAATGAGTGATTGAGCGTAAGGATGAAGCGGGTTCTTAACCACGTCCCTGAAGGGGCCGTACTCCGCGAACTGGCCTGCGTACATTATCAGTATGTAATCGCTGAAATACTTCGCGGTTGAGATGTCATGGGTTATGTACATGAAGGCCATCTTATGCTTCTGTTGGATATCCTTAAGTATTGTCAGTATTTCAACCTTATTGACGCATCAAGCATCGAGACGGGCTCGTCAGCGACTATGAAGTCTGGGTTCGTTATTATGGCCCTGGCAATTGCAATCCTCTGTCTTTGACCACCGCTAAGCATGTGTGGGTATTTATTGATGAAGTCCTCCGGCGGTGTTAACTTAACCTCCTCAAGAGCCTGTAAATCCTCTCCTCCCTTTCCTCCCTGGGTACTCCCTGGACCATGAGTGGCTCCTCAAGTATGAAGTGAATACTATGGAATGGGTTTAGGCTTGAATATGGGTCCTGAAATACCATACTGACTCTCCTTCTAAATCCAATTTTCTTTAGGTCATCCTCTTTCATGTGCGTTATATCATTACCATCAAAGTATATCTCGCCAGATATCGGCTCAAGGAGTCTAATGAGTGTCCTACCTAGCGTAGTCTTACCACTACCAGACTCACCAACGATGGCCAATGTAATGCCCCTATCAATGCTTAGGCTAATATCATCAACGGCCTTGACATACCTGGGCCTTGCGAATAAGCCAGGCTTTATTGTATAGTATGTCCTTAATCTATGGGCAACAATAAGACTGTCCTTCCTAACCCATGGCGTATCCTCAAAGACCTCAGGCATATAGCAATTACGCCTTTCAAGGGATTGTTTAAAAATCTAACCTATATTTGCATTTATAATTTATTTGCATATAAATTACTTATATAACCAACAGGCCACGAGATGCTTCCTACTAGCCTTACCCTCAAGTTCCACCATTGGCGGTTCCTTAGCATCGCAAAGACCCTTCAAATAATCCCTATCCCTATAGAATGGGCATCTTGGGTGGAATCTACAGCCAGGCGGTGGGTTGATTAAACTTGGTACCTCGCCAGGTATGAATGATAAAGTCTTATCAACCCTTAGCGTTGGCACACTAGATATTAAGCCCTGGGTATATGGATGGCTTGGGTTTCCGTAAATATCCTCAGCGCCGCCTATCTCCACCATTTTCCCAGCATACATTATGGCAACGGAGTCAGCAAGTTCGCTTGCCAGTGCTAGGTCGTGGGTTATGAATATGTATGAAAGTTTATACTCCCACTTAAGCTTCTTAAGTAGGTTCATTATGTTTGCTTGGGTTATTACGTCAAGGGCTGATGTTGGTTCATCAAGAATAACTAGCTTAGGGTGAGCCATTATCGCCATGGCTATTATGACCCTCTGCTTCATACCACCGCTAAGTTGGTGTGGGTATCTACTCACGGTGTCCCTGGGCAATCCAACGGACTCCAGAGCGTCCATCGCCATTTTCAAGGCCTCATCCTTATTAGTTCCCTGCAATAGTAGTGGTTCAATCATTTGGTCACCAATCCTTATTACCGGGTTTAGGGCATTCATTGATGCTTGGGGCACCATGCAATCTTCCTCCACCTAATCTCCCTTCTAAACTCCTCCTCAGGTATGTGTAGGATCTCCTTACCATCAAGGTAAACCTCACCATCAACAAGCGACACATTCCTCTCCCAAACCCTAATAAGTAACTTAGCCAGTGTTGATTTTCCACTACCAGACTCACCAACAACGGCTAGGGTCTCCCCCTCGCTTAACTCGAAGGATACATCATCCACAGCCTTAACGATGCCCTTCGTGGTTGTGTAATAAAGCCTTGCATGCCTAACTTCAAGTAGTGCCATGTTTATCACCCATACCTAAGCCTTGGATTGACCACGGGCTCCGAGGCCATTGCGGTTAATATAAACACTACTGCCACGAATGCCACGAGAAGGCCTGGTGGTACGACCCACCACCAATAACCAGACGTCAATGCGCCAAACTCATCGGCGTAGTACAGGAGCATGCCCCATGTTGGATATTCGGAACCGGCAAGACCTAGGAAGTTTATTGATGCTAGTGTCAGTATTGCGCCGGGCACATTCGTGACGAGTAGATACAGTATGTACGGAATTATCTGGGGCAGTATGTGATTCCTCAATATCCACATCCTGCTTGCCCCTGCAATCATTGCCGATTCTATGTATTGGGCGCTCCTTATTTGCATGATCATCGCCCTAATAATCCTAGCCGATGCGCCCCAGGACACAATCGCCAGGAACATCACGGCATCCCAAATACTCCAACCAAACAGGACTGAGAAGACTATTAACAGCGGGAATGCGGGTAGAAGTATCACGAAGTCCGTAAGCCTCATTAATGCCTCATCAACAAGCCCGCCATAGAACCCAGCCACGATGCCTATTACCACCGCTATAACCACTATTATTAATGCGGAAAGAAGGCCAACAGCGAGGTCTATTGGGAAGCCGGCAAGTAAGCCGAGCCATAGGTCATGGCCTTCATTATCGGTACCCATTAGGCCATAGATCTGTCCCTGAAGCACTATCTCAAGGTCCTTCCTATTAATTACTGTGGAGTTTTGTGAAAATACGTAAAACACCATAACGAACTTATACGGCCCCTTCAACGGCACAAGCTTACCATCATCAACGGTATAGAATAGGTACGGCGTTGCTGATGACCCTGTGGGCACGACGCTACTTATGTGGTATTCCTCGTTATAGAATAGGTTTACCTGGCTCACAATCTCTGGAGTCACGCCGAGTGCTGTTACTCTTGTGTTAATGGGTAATGGGCCAAGTGTTATTTTGCTTCCATCAGTCTATAAATAGTTATTGACAATACTGGGGGCTGAGACATGCTATATATGGCTGGGTTGTTAATTACGATGAATAATTCATTCCACGGCTTATCATACTTATAATTAACACTGAACGTGACCGTAATATAGGTAACCCCATTCTGTTGCTGAACTGTGAATGTGTAATCATTTACGTAAACCTGCGGTGAATATACTGGGCCTATTATTGAGTCAATCCAGGCAGGTGGCGCGTACTGCGGGTTTAACTGCCAATACTTCGGATTATTCCATATGTTTGCGAAGTTTGGTGGCAGTACTATGAGTGCGTATATTGATACTACGATTAGGATTAGGAATAATGCAGCAGCCACTTTACCAGTGCTTGATGAAAAGAACGCCTTAGCGATCTCGCTGGGCGTCATTCCAAGGATCCTAAACTCACGCTGTTTCTTAGCCATACTCACCACCTTATTCCCTTAGCCTTGGGTCAAGCATTATATAAACAATTTCCATTATGAATATTATCACGATGTATAGCAGTGTTGATGCGTAAGTCAGCGCAACCACGACGGGTAGATCAGGCGTTGGAGAACCAACAATTGCTATATTATACACGTAGCCCAACCCCCACCAATGGAACACCATCTCTGTGACTAAGAAACCGCCGAATATTATGAATGGTATTGTTATGAAAATGCTCGTTAGTATTGATGGCGCTGCAGGTCTGAGTATGTATCTATTTACCACGTGGCTCTCGGGTAGTCCCTTAATCTTTGCGAAGGTCACGAAATCTTCCTGGGAAACGTTTAGCACGACGGTTCTTGCGAAGTATGCCCAACCACCGATGTTGATTATTAGCACGGTAATGAGGGGTAGTGTGAAGTGCCACAGTAAGTCGAGGACTGCCTGTGGTATTGTGAATACCTTAGCTGGGTCCGTTAGCCACAGTTCATAGTACTTGGGGCTTATAATACCGCCTGTTGGGAAGTAAATAGGTGAGTGAATCTGCGCTAGGTAGAATGAGAATATTAGTAGCATGACAATGCCTAGCCACCACTGAGGTATGCCATTAGCCAATGCTGCGTAGTACATTACGGCCCTATCGGTCTTAGAACCATACTTAAGGGCTGACCTAAGCCCTATCTCAATACCTATGAAGGCACTCAGTAATATTCCGAAGGTGTCGAGGAGTATCGTCCCAGGTAGTGCCGATAATATTATATCGACGACCTTACCACCACCAATATTACCATACTCACTTGGAAAGTATGAGTAGCCCCAGTTAAAGACAATCATGTTATACATGATGTAAAGTGTCCTAATTACAGGTGGCTTATTAAGCCCATAGGCATTCTCTAACTCAGTCATTATCTGGGTCTGTAACTGCTGTATCTGCGTTGAGTTGTAATGACCGTGAAGCATTAGATTCATTATTATTGACTTTGTCTCCATCATTATCTCATCCTTGAGAATCTTCGACGCAGGTCCTGCCAGGGCAAAGGATATTACGAAGAGCACTATGAATAGCAGGACAACGAGTGTTGCAGCCCTAACAGCCAGCGTCCTCGCAAGACCCATCGAACTTGAAGAGAATCCTCGCGTTATTTAAGCCTTACTAACGTTATGTAGGTCAATCTAGAATAAATATAAGAAAATAAATTTTAAGGAAAATTAATTTTACCTGGTTAATTTATCTTCTCCTTCTAATAGCTAGCCATGCGCCTATTGCAATTATTATTACAACTATAATTACTATTATGGCTATTAATAATGTCGTACTTACTGTTGGTGGCTTTGGTACCTTGGGCGGTGGCGGTGGAGGTGGTGGAGGTGGAGGTGGTGGTGATACGGTTAGTGATGTTACGTACTGAACAGGTATCTTAACGACGTTGGTGAACGCGTAGAGTAGTAATTCGTAGGTCCCTGGCGTTAGCGTTGCAGTTACATTGCTCGGTATTGTTATTGTTAATGTTCCTGGTGTTGTTGATGATGCGAAGGTCTCATAGATAATCTGCCCAGTGGCTGGGTTAATTAGGTATACATAAGCCTCGGGATTGCCAACAGCGCTCACACTGACCGTTAATGATGCGGTGGTGTTCACGGTTATAGTTGTTGGAGATACCGAGGTTATACTCGGTATTAGGTTAGTGGGTACTGAGGTTACGCCTAACCTAACAAAGACTTGGTTGAACCAGTAAGTGTAGTTATATGGATAGCCACTCCATCTAACGAGTATTGCGGACTGCGGTGTCACCGTGGTTATGCTCTTGAGTATGTATGGCCCATTACTGATCCAGAAGTTGCCATAGGTGTTGTAGAAGTTGAGGGCATCCTCATAGTCCTGGATGGCCGTTGCGGTTGCGTTTGGACCTAAGAAGTTATAGCCGTTGATTATAGCCCATGATCCATTATCCCATATGTAGCCCGTATTAATCCAGTTCTGAAGCACGCTAGCCAGGTACTGGTTGAACTTTGGTGACCTGAAGTCGGCCTGCGGTATACTTAATGATTGAGCCTCACCACTCGTGAATGCGTACTTACCCTGCTGATAGGCATAGAACTCTAGGGCAAGTACAACCCATGGATTGGCAAATGTTGGGAAGCCAGGTGCGTAGTACGCAGCACGAAGTTGGGGTCTGGGAACCAGTAGTTACCGTAAATAACCACTGTACCGTTCGGGAAGAACTGCATGCCAACAATAGTACTCACGGTTGGCGCTATTGTACTACCAACGTCGCTAGCAGTCGCCTGGTTAGGTCCTAGGTCTGGCGCCCCTGTCGTCGTTGTTGCCGCCAGGTCAAACCATGTGTAGTAGTAGAATATTATGTCGGCCATGCTTATTGGCTGGCCATCCTGCCAGTACTGGCCGAGCCAGGTGCCGTTGAAGTATAGGTAGACTATGGACTTGGCGTAGTGTCCAGGGCCAACATCCTGCCACTTCTCGGCGGTTGCATTCCAAATAACGGCATTGGGCGGTACTGGGAATATTGCTGAGCCATTCGGGCTAATTATTGCGTTCCAGGCACCCCTGATCGGCATTGGTTCGCCGGTGAATGGGTTGTAGAAGGCGAATGGGTCACTCGTGAATTCCTGAATGACATCATATGAGTAGGTGTCTATTGAGATGAACCACCCGAAGTTGTTCCATGGGAATTCACTGACGTGGAACATACCGACATTGAGCACATTGGGGTGAGTTGTTGAGTACGCGAACTTAATGCCTAGAGGCCACTCGAGACCGAATATGCTGGGCATCCAGTTGGTTAGGTTCTGTATTGGGTATGGGAATGTGGCTGCTACTAGCCAAACCCTCACGGCCTGCTGGAAGCAATCATAGAGGGCAGTCTTTGAGTAGCTCTCGAATTGTTGAAGTGATGTGAAGTTACCCGTGGCAACCCACGTGTTAATGTGTCAATCGTTGAGTTACTGTACTGCCAATAGCCAGTTACACCCCAACCAGGCATGTCGCCAGTCCATGAAGCACAGAAGTAGGCACCGGCATACGTGTCCCAGGCTCTGGGTATATCGTCCAGGCCTCAGTGTATATCTGCCACTCCATCTGTGCTGGGTTCGAGCCATAAACAATTGTTAAAGCCTCCGATAAGTCGCCGTATATTGGCTTGACAGTGAAGCTAGGCTCTCGAGCTCTGACATAAACATTTGACCAATGGCGTACCTGAATGGGTCATCCTTCCTAATGAAGAATATTATCGTGACCGGCTGCGGTGTTGTACTGTTTGGCGGTATGTAGTACCACTGATGATTAATGTATAGTATTCTACCGACCCATGGGTTGTACATGCCGTCGAAGTTTGGTGTCGTGTTTATTGCCTGGAATAGTGCGAAGATTGATTGGTTAACGTATGTTGGGTCATAGTGAATGTTAGCCTGGACAATCATTGGCTGAATCAGGAGTTGGCTATCTATTGCGAAGGGCCCTGGCCAATCATATACGGGTGTTGCGTAGCCTGAGAAGACCTGGGTTATTATTGCATGCCTATCAACTAGGTAGTTCATTAGGAACCTGAACTGCCAGTAGGCGAACGGGTTAAACGTGGTGTTGCTTGGGTATGGGTTGAAGAGTAGGTCGTAACCCGACGTTATTGCTGGACTAACCATCTGTATGCCAGGCGTTGTGCTTAACTGCGACAATACATTGGGCGGCAACGCGAATGGGTTCAGGTAAATATCTATCCTACCCGATGTGAAGTATTGAACAGCCTCTGTCGGCGTGACCTCATATAGATTTACCGTCGATGGCATTGTTTGTTGTGCATTAACAACAAGGCCCACTATCAGGAGTGCCGTTATTAGGGCAGCCACCGTTAGTGCAGGTATTTTGTTATTCGTCCTCCCTTGTTTAGGCATATCAAGCAATCCTGAATTAAGCTTTTAAATTTTTCCATGTATATTAATTATTGATTCTGTAAATCCAATTATTAATAATGCTATTACTATTATAAATAATATTGTGAGGATAATTGTTAATGCATTAATCATCTCAGGCCTATAAATACTGATTATCGTAACCTCCCCATCACCAACTGACGTTAGGTTAAGCCTAGTTATTGTTGTAAAGTTTAATTCCTTCAATTGATAGGGGCCTAAACTAGTCGTGTAATAGAGTGTTAATGTTATGTTGGTTTCAGGTATCCACTTAATTACTGTTAAGTTAACATTGAGATTGCTATTATTTGTTTCTAAAATGATAAAGGTGATTCCCGACGGATTTACAGCAAATGAGCCGTTGATTGGAGGCCCTTTATAATAATAATTAATACTAAATGGATTTAATATTATGTACACAGCGAGAATAACAGTAACTGCGCCAATAATATAGGCGGCAATTACAAATCTATTTCTAAGGATTTCACGAAGCATTACAAAACACGCACTTTTAACCTTTACACCTTTAGCTTTGTCCTTCTCCAGAACCTCCTTGCCGGATTCGTTAACACCCTCCTATCAGTCTTGGCAGTTACCCAAATCGGTGGCGCCCTATTTGACTTACCCGCCGCCGCAAGCCTTAACTTCCTACCCAACGGCTTATTCCTGGCCATTTCCCTCACCTATACCTTATCCTGAACTCCCTATGGGTCTGTTTATAAATTGTTTCTAGTATCTTCTTGAGGTCTTCATCTGTGATGGGCACCTTAATCCTGCCAGACTGGGCCAACGCGATTAATTGCTGCTCAAGGGCCTCAACGAGCTCCGGCTTAACAACCCTGAGGTTGTCAAGCCTCTCCCTGGCCTCGGGCGTTAGTATTACCCTAAGCACAGCCCTCCTCTGGGCAGCTAATTCCTGCTTCTTCCTCTCCTCCTCAATCTGCTTCTGAAGCTCCTGGAGCTTCCTCTGCCTAATGGCTTCAAGCTCATCCTCGCCCATTTCCTGATCACCACCCGTCTCATCTCCGTAATTCTCATCGATAGACATGTCATAACAAAGGTAATGAACCTATTTATTAACCTTAAACCCTCGTGAACTAACGGATTTAATCCTACTCAGTGGTTGTCTTTGGCGTTAAGTACTTAACTAGCTCAGGCCTTTGCTTAACTAATTCCTTAAATATGTTTAGGGCGACCTTATCGAGTAGCGACCTGCCCTGAGGCGTTATTACCCTGCCCTCCTTAGTCTTCATCACGAGACCCGCGGCCTCGAGTTGATGAAGTATATTCCTAATTATTGCACCACCAGCCTTCCTAGTCCTCTCACTCCTAACAGCACTACCGACCTTAGCCCTATAACTGAACGCCATCCTCAGGCTTCCAAGGCCCACGGGGCCATTTAAGTAAATCTTCCTTAGGATAGCCGCAGCCCTTACGTACCACCAATCCTCCTGCATCGGGGGTCGGTCCTTATTCGGCCCTGTCTTAACAAAAATAGCCCAGTCCGGCGGCTTTACCTGAGGCACATTCTCCTTTAAGTACTTAGCTAATTCCTTAATCAATAGGTCCGCGGGCACGTCCTTAACGCTTACCAAGGCCGATCAGGAATACGGGGTAGTTAGGGTTAATAAGCATTTACTTTATGCGGCCATTTATTACTGAATGATTATTAATCCTAGGTAAAGAATTTAATATGGGTTCCCGTGATTAAAAATTCATGACCTTCTCCATAGTGGCGACCGACGGTGTCGACGTAGGCGTCGCAGTCGCATCTAAATTCATTGCGGTGGGTGCAATAGTACCTCAGGCTAAGGCCGGTATTGGTGCCGTGGCGACTCAGTGCTATGCAAACCCGAGGCTTGGTTCGTTGATACTAAGGCTGCTTGAATCAGGGATCAATGCCAGTGATGCATTAACTAGGGCGCTCGGTGAGGACCAGGGCAGGGATGAGAGGCAGCTTGGTGTCGTATCTATAAAAGGTGATGCGGCTGCATACACGGGTTCTAAATGCTGAGTACGCGGGGCATATAGTGGGTAGTGGTTACACTGTCCAAGGTAACATACTCGTGGGTCCTGAGGTTCTTGAGAATATGGCTAAGGCCTTTGAGACTAAGCGAGGCGAGTTAGTGGATAAATTGCTCGAGGCTCTATCCGCCGGTGATGCAGCTGGCGGGGATAGAAGGGGCAGTCAGTCAGCGGCTATTATAGTGCTTAGGCCGGGTGGTGGTTACCTGGGCCTAACCGATACGTATGTTGATCTTAGGGTTGATGATCATCCAGACCCCGTTTCCGAATTACGTAGGTTATTCAGTATTTGGGAGTTAACGCTGTTGAGTAGGGAGGATCCTAATGACGTGGTTCTGAAGTCTGACGTTGCATTAACGGTTCAAAAGGTATTGAAGGTGCTTGGGTTCTATAACGGTGATGTCCATGGTAATTGGGATAAGGCCACTGAGGAGGCCTTTAGGGCGTGGGCTGGTTTTGAGAATTTTGAGAATAAGGTTAGGGATGATGATAAGATCTGGGGTTCGGTTTATCGCTACTTAATTAATGAGGCTAGGCGTAGGGCTTATTGGTTAACGATTAGAAGGATTAATAAATAGGTTGTTCTGTGGGTTTGTGCAATGGCCATTAAATTCTGCCCGAGATGTAAAAGCATAATGGTTTTAACAAAGAAGGACGGGAGAACTGTTTGGAGATGCCCGAAGTGCGGTTATGAGGAGGAGGCCAACACCAGTAATGCAAAGCTTGTTGAAAGGACGACCCTGGCTAGGAGATGATAAGCCAATAGTACTTACTAAGTCCGGTGAGGAGGCTCTGCCCAAGGTTAGGAAGACATGCCCGAGGTGCGGTTATGAGGAGGCTTACTTCTGGGTTCAGCAGACCAGGGCTGCTGATGAGCCGCCAACCAGGTTCTATAAATGCGTTAGGTGTGGGTATGTTTGGCGTGAGTATGAGTAAAACCGTAATTACTAAGTAATACTGTTTCTGCTGAGGATGTAGAGTTTATATTTAAGTGGCGGTTAGGTAATTTGATGTCTGAGGTAAAGATAACATACCCAGATGCGAAGGAGTTTTCGCAAATAATAGACGCGGTATCTGCGTTGATTGAGGAGGCGAACTTCACATTGGCTGGTGATGGACTTAAGCTAAGGGCGTTGGATCCTTCGAGGACCGCAATGATTGACCTATTAATACCCAGGGAGGCCTTTGAGGAGTTCCCTGAGAACCTTAGTGAGGAGGTTAGAATTGGCGTGAACTTTGACGACTTCAAGAAGCTGCTTAGGAGGATTAAGAAGGGCGATAAGTTGGGCATGGAGGTTAGTGAGGGTAAGCTCAGGGTTAAGCTTGTTGGTAAGGCCTCAAGGATAATGACGCTGCCGCTGATCGACATTGGCGCTGAGGAATTACCAACACCAAAGGTTGTGTATACAGTACTTGCTAAGGTATCCAGTGACGCGCTAAATGAGGCGCTTAAGGATGCCGATGTAATCGCCGATGCGGTTAAGTTCGATGCCAAGGATGACGGCTTATACGTATCTGCAAGTAGTGATAAGGGTGATGTCGAGGTTAAGTTTGAGAAGGAGGGTGAGGTGATGTTTGAGTATGACCTTAAGGAGCCGGCAACGGCTAAGTATAGCCTTGATTACTTGGTGGACACAGTATCAAAGGCGTATAGGATTAGTGATATAGTTACGATTGAGTTCGCCACGCAAAAGCCCATTGCGCTTACGTTCGAGATACCAATGGGTGGTAAGTTAACGTACTACATAGCCCCAATGATTGAGTAATTCCATACCATAATTAAATATTATGCTTTTACACTGTAAAAATGATTTTAATGCAGGAATTAGTGATATCAGTGTTTGGCATGTCAGGCTTCATTAATTTGGTAAAGGTGCTGTTTAGGAATTATTATAGAGGGGTTGACCTGTCTGAAATTAGTGATTTGGAGAGGAGGGAGTTTGGTTTTCAATTCTTCGATAAGGAGGGGATGATTAGGCACATTGCCTTTAGGAATGGCGATGAATTGAGACATTACCTGATAAGTAATGTTCCATCCCACGTATACTACTCATCAGCCCTTTATAACGACCCTGCTAACCAGGACATGGATGCCAAGGGTTGGTTGGGCGCTGACCTAATTTTCGATATTGATGGTGATCACCTACCGACGCAGAACTGCCAGGGCGTTGAATTAATGACGCTTGAGTGCCTCAATGACGCCACTGAGGAGGTAAATAAGCTCATTGATTTCCTAATTGAGGATTTTGGTTTTTCCGACTCATCAATTAAGATATTTTTCAGCGGGCATAGGGGTTATCACGTACATATTGAGCTACCCGATGTACGAGGCCTAACAGATGAGGAGAGGAGGGAGATAGTTGATTACCTGCTTCTGCGGGGTTTTGATATTGAGCGTTTAATTAGGGGTAATACCGTCCTCATAGATGCTGGGTTAAGGGGTATTGGTGGCAGGCTGGCGTCACTAATCCATGAGTTAGACCCTGACCTACTCAGCACCCTTAGTAATGATAGGAGGAGATTGAGCAAGTATGTAATTCGAAAACTTAAGTCCTTAAACCCCATAGTTAGTGAACGCCTGTCTACGCATGTCGATGAGGTGGTGACCATGGACGTGCATAGACTAATTAGGATGCCCAACTCACTTCATGGTAAGACTGGGCTCAGGGTTGTTAGGATTAGCCCAAGTGATTTGGAGAGGGGTGTTGAGTTTGTAATTGATAAGGCAGTACAGTTTAGGAAGGGGTCGTTAACGTTGAGACTGATTAAGAAATTGCCCGTGAGGAGGGTCTTGGGTGAGGATGTTAGTGGTGATGAGGGTAGTATTGTTAAAGTACCTACTTACCTGGCATATACCTAGTAATGAGTGGTTGGGGTGAGCCAGTTGATTAGTGATGTACTTAGGAGATTGATGGATTTCACAAAGCTTGAGGTAAGTACCGAGGAGATTCAAAGACCGCCATTTGAATCATACGCCCAATTAGTGCAGGAGTTGAATAGTAAATTATCAATGAGTGGTAATGTACTTGATAAGGAGTTGGTCGAATCCACGATGGGCATGGTTAGAGAAACAATAGCGATACTCGTTAGGAAGAGGATTGAGAAGATAATGAGGTATTACCAAGCCGGTAAGGAAGTACCTCAGGATGCATTACTCCCTGAGGAGAGGAGGTTCCTCATGCCATTGCTAGAGCTTAAGGTTACTGAAGCGCTAAGGAGTGAGGCTCAGGGATTGGCGATTGTGTCGTTTAAGAAGGGGTTCCCCGTACTTTATAGTGTTCGTCTAGTAACCATAGGTCCATTCTCTCAATTCGATATCGCGGTAATACCAAGGAGTGATGCCGAGGAACTTCTTCGTAGAGGGGTTATTGAAATTATTCGCTGACTCAACGGAGGTAAAAATATAAAAGGGGTTTCATCCTGTGGTTACTTCGTGAAGTTTCCCAAGGTTGTGAGGGTTTATTGCCCAAGGTGTAATGCGTATACGGAGCATACAGTGACTATTTACAGCCATGGAAAGAGGAGGAACCTGGCCGAGGGGCAGAGGAGGTATTTGAGGAAGCTTAAGGGTTATGGTTCGAGTAGGAAGCCTAAGCAGAAGAGGTTTGCAAAGACTACGAAGAAGATAGTTGTTAAGCTTCAATGTAGGCAGTGTGGTTATGTGCTAATGAGGACTGTCGGTAGGTTAAAGAAGCTTGAGTTAGCGGAGGCCAAGTGAGGTGGTGGTCATGCCCGCTAATTGGCGTTCAGTACTTGTTCCAAGGCCAAGGTCAAGGTTTCTAAGGGTTAGGTGTAATAATTGTGGTAATGAGCAGGTGGTCTTCGATAGGCCAGCCATGGTCATTAGATGCTTGGTCTGTGGTAACGTGCTCATAGAGCCAACGGGTGGTAAGGGTAGGATTGTTGGAGCAACGGTGGTTGCCGTCTATGAGTGAGACAATGAGTGAAAAAGTATAAATTACATAACACCCCCTCATAATCGATGAGTAAGAAGGAGGAGAAGATAGATGAAATTAAGAGGAATGTGCTATCAGTGAGGATTGCCAGGAAGGAGCTACCCGACATTGGCGAGCTAGTTATTGGGACCGTATATAGGATATTGGAGCACGGTGCGTATGTCCTTCTCGATGAGTATGGAGGTATTGAGGCCTATGCGCCAATTAACGAGGTTGTTCAGTCCTGGTTCCATGATATTAAGGATTACCTGAGGCCTGGCCAGAAGACCGTGTTTAGGGTTATTAGGGTTGATGCGCGTAGAAAATTGATTGATGTCTCGCTTAGGAAGGTTAAAGAGGAGGAGAAGAGGGAGAAGTTAACGAAGTGGAAGAGGACGCTTAGAGGCGTGAAGCTTCTTGAGCTTGTTGCTAAGAAACTAAATATGTCACTTGATAAGGCGTTGCAAGACTTTGGGTGGAAACTCGAGGATTACTATGGAGACTTCCTATCAATATTTGAGAACGTGGCTAAGTACGGGCCGGATGACCTCAGGAAGTTGGGCCTTAACGACGACGTTATTAACGCCATTATGGAAATAGCTAAGGAGAGGGTTGAGGTAGAGCCCGTGGAGATTTCGGGCATAATTAGGATGATTAGTATTAAGCCCGATGGCGTTAGACATGTTAGGGACGTACTGCTTAAGGCCATGGAATTGGCTAAGAAGGAGGGTGCTGAGAGCGTTAAAATATACACAATCGGTCCTCCCAGGTATAGGATAGACATCGTGGGTAAGGATCCAAAGAAACTGGAGCAGGTACTTAAGGACGTGGTTAACCTAGTCACCACAGAGATTAAGAAGAGGGGTGGCGAGGCCAGCTTCACGAGGATAGGCGAGTGAGGTAGGTGGTGATTATGGATCAATACTGAGGAGGTGCAAGAACTGCGGTAGGTACACCCTAAGGAAGGATAGATGCCCATACTGCGGTGGTGAACTTGAGGTACCGCACCCACCTAAGTACTCACCCGATGATAAGTACGGTAGGTATAGGTTGATCATGAAGATAATGAGCGGGAAGATAAGGCTTAGCCCGGAAGTAATGAATATGATTATTTCAGGGTCCCCCCAAACCAAGTCTCAGTGAGCTCGGGTTAATGTCTGATTACGCGCTAATGCCTCTAGGACACTGTAATTGATCTTATAAATTATCACCCAACCATACGGCCTAGACACATAGACCAACTGGGCCCAGGGTGGTGGTTGCAGTAGGTAGTACCAAGGCGTTATTGGCCCATTATAACCGGGTATGCCCACGTAAGTCAACTTAAGCGATGTGGCGTTTACGCCAGGCATTATCGTTGGTACGCCCTCAAATACCCAGTAAGTTGGCATGCCATTTATGGTGCACGTTGACCACACGACATACGAGGCATCAATAACCTCTGAGTTAAACATTAGGCTATAGAGTGTTACGTTATAGGCCGCATAGAATGTATTGTTGGCGTATGGGACGTAAATCGTTGACGAACCGACCTGGGCAGGCGATATGAATGTGTTCAGTATGTAGTTATTTGTGTAACCCGCTATCCTAGCCATCCAATAACTCTTGGCGAAATCACCACCTGCTGGGTACTCGGGTATGAGCACGCATATGGATCCAAGGCCGTAATTCGTTAGATTCACTGGAAATACCGTGTATGGTTCAAAGATCAATATGTACTGCGGGTCATGTAATTCATTCAGTTTTTCTAGAACGCCCGTATAATTATACGGATTAGACATGAAGAAGCTACCTATCAACGCTATTTGTGTGCTATTCACGGTTGAGTTATCCGCTAGGCTAGTCCTATTCCCTATGACCGCAATCCAATAGCCGTAATCCCACCAGGAAAGCACAGTGGCGTTTGGTGGTGTGTTGTAGGACAACCACTGGAGCGCGTCTAACCAATCAGGTGTTGGTATTGGTGGCGTCACAGTACTAACTATTTGCTGAGGCATTATGGACATTGAGAGAGCGGGCTGTATGTTTACGACAAACGCAATGGCCAGTACAATACCAAGTAATGCGGCTATGGATAAGCCAACAAGGATGCGCCTATCCAATGCAAGTTCCACAAGCTTCACGAAGCCATACGCAGTGGCGGGAACCCAAAATAGGCCAAGTAACATGAAGAGCCAGACCTCTGAGGATGCGAAGTAGGCCGCGGCCAGTGATCCAAGGCTGATCAGTATTGCTGGGAGTGATAATGACATTACGGAGAAAAGCATTGTGTATACTACAAATGGTATTGTTATTGAGACATTATACATGCTCTGTTGAAGTGTTGATGGGGAGTGCTCTGCAACACTTTGCACAATTGCACTCCTAGCAAGCGGTAATAATGCGCCTAGGAACTTACCACCCACTGAGGTGAAGCTTAATCCAATAACGGCGACCACAAGCACGACTACGGCCACAAGGAAGTACCTGACCACGGGAACCACGATCCTCGGATACCTTGGATACAACTTGATTAAGGCATAAGCTATTATCGAGAATATTAACGCGGCATTAGCCACCCCACCCATTCCTGAAACCAACGTGTGGAAGCCGTACCTCGGGGTTATCGCCACAAAGGCTGAGAACCTAGGTCAGTGAGTATGTAGGTTATGACTAACTTATCGATAGTGAATGGTAGGCTTTGTCTCCTGGCAATCCTAATGAGTAGGTAGAGTAGTACTATTATTGTGAATAGGCCGTAGAAGTTCCATAGGAATACGTAGGAACCCCACACCCAAGTCGTTATTCCGTTAATTATTGCCGAGAGTACGGCAAAGAGTATCCAGTAATTGTCTTTTCTGATCAATGACTCGATGTAAAAGGCAATGCCTAAGGTGGCTATGAATTGAAATATCGGCTCAGCGGCAAACCAACCAGCCGTACCCCTCTGCAGAAACATTGTGGTGAACACGGACCACAAAGCCGCTAGTAAGCCAACGTACTTACCGCCAAGTCTATAACCAAGGTAGAACATTGCCGGTACAACGGCCGCGTTCGCTATTGCGGGTAGTAGTATGACCGACTGCAGTAGGTCAAAGCCTAAATGCGATAGCACCTTATATGCGAGTACCCCAAGCCAGGAAACACCTGGTGATAATATTATGGTCCAGTTGGCGCCCCATGGATACCAGAAGTGCGTGAATATTGCGCCATAACCCTTATGAAGCCACCAGAGGAGTCCCTTGATCGTTCCGTACTTAAGCATTTGCTCGGTCATGAAGAGCCTTATGTATGGGTCAAACTCATTTATGTACCAGCCATAGAGTAGCACGGGGTATAACCTAAGGTAATAGGCGAGTAATGTGAATGAGACTATGGCCGAGAGCATCGCAATCCACTGCGTGATCTTAATATCAGGAGGAATTGTAATTACTGCCTGGGTTATGGTCTCCACCCTAGCCTTACTAATGGTCTTCGCCCTACTCATTACGGCTTGATTAGATAGTCGATTTAAAAGTATTTTTCACAGGCAAGGATACGAAAAATAAATTAACATACCGGCTAAACATTGGCCGTGGAATGCGTTGAATTAATAAGTGATGCTTCCCACGCCGTAATATGTAGAAGAGGTGCGTATTTGCTTAAGTGGTCGGTCTCTGGTAAGGACGTGGTATTGCCAGGTGATCTTAGTAGACCAACGTGGAGTGGTATGGCCATAATGATACCATTTGCGAATAGGGTGAGGGGTGGTGAGTATGAATTTGAGGGTGTAAGATATTACCTGCCTAGGAATGAGGAGGGTCATGCAATCCACGGGCTTGTGCTGAGCGAGGATTGGGATATTACGTCCCTCGGTAGTGCTAATGCAACATTTAAGTACGTCCTTAACCACCCTGGTTACCCAACCGAGTTGACGTCAACGATTAAGTACACGTTAGATGATAATAGTCTCAGTGTTGAGATCGTCATACGGAATACGGGGTTTAGAAACGCACCACTGGTCGTTGGTGCCCACCCATACTTCATAGTCAGAAATGATTGGAGGATTCATGTTCAGGGGGATGCGCTAATGTGCGAGACTATCGATAAAATACCAACCGGTAAATTAATACCGTTTAACCTGAATAATACAATAAGGAGGGAGTTTGACGACTGCTTCTTAATAAATAGTGACATAATGCTAGAATCCCAATACTCATCTATAAAAATAATAAGGCATAACATGCCTTACGTCCAAATATTCACGGGAGTACCCAATGCCATTGCCATAGAACCAATGAGCGGTGCACCGGATGCATATCATAATGGCATGGGACTAACCATAATAAGGCCAGGTGAGGAGAGGAGGTATGGCTTCACGATGAGTGCCCTGAGGATTTAAACGAGAAAAACTAAAAAAATCAATAAATATACACCATACTCGGCCCCGTAGCTCAGCATGGATAGAGCGGCGGCCTTCTAAGCCGTAGGTCGTGGGTTCAAATCCCACCGGGGCCGCTAGTTTTTGCTTTATTCTCATTACTTCATTTACATGCCATAACGGGCTCCTCGTAACCGAATTAATTTTAATTACCCTGCATTACATATGAGATAATGGATGATTGAGGTTTCTGGTCGCTGATTAATGACGAAACCCTGCCCATCATGATAAAGAATCAGGATATTACATTACTACAGGGGTTAGATTTTATTTAGGTTCTTCAAAATTCTCTCAATTTTCCTATTAACTCCAACACAGCCTCCCTATGTGCTTCGAAGTTTTCCCTGCTCATGAAGTTGTGGTAGAAATTTGCGTGCAGTCTCTCTGCCATGCTAAAATCAACTAGTATTGACTTATCATTAATTTCTTTATATAATCTCTCGACTACTTCGTCGTAGTCCCTGCGGCTGTGGTGCTCCCAGCCCCTTGACTCGGCTATTGCGTTGAGCAGTGCCGTAACCGCGCCCCAGTACTTCTCACCAGCCTGAGCAAGGTCGCCCCTAGCATAAAGCTCCTCAGCACTCCTCAAATAATCCTCACTGAGCCTCATATAGACCTCAACCCTACGTGAAGGATCAAGCCCCTCGGCCACTAAATCAACCATGAAATCCTCAATACCCCTACCACCAGCTAACTCCTTAAGCAGTTCCGCAATCATTGGCGATAACACTAATGCCGCAGGGATAAAATCGCTATGTTTATTTAATCCCTTTCTACATGATTTTACGGGCTCAGAATGAGCTCTCTCACCTCATCTATCATTTCCCTGACCTTATCAAGCTCCCTCCTCACAAAGTCTTCATCGCATAAGCCATCATAGAAGCAATCAATGTGTAGGAACTTCTCCCTAGCCGCATATCTATCCCTCAAGTGGTCAAGGCCGAGCCTACTTAATGCATCCCTCCTCTCCCTATAAGTCCTGGCTTCAATACCCTTAGCCTTAGTAACGCATCAATGGCCTTACTAACGGCTAACCAACTTCTCCGCGGCATCCCTTAATAACATGGGATCCCTAGATTTTACGTACTCATTCAATTCAACAAGGGCCGCCTCAAGGGCCTTAACAGCCTCATTTAAAGCCTCGCTCATGTTTATATACGATGTATAAGTAATAACCCATGAATTTAAACATTTATTTTTAAGCACGTCCTTAACTTCATGATTAACTTAATGGCATCCTCCCTATGGGCGTTAAAGGAGGTTCTGCCCAGGAAATTATGGTAGAAATTAGCATGAACGCCTCAACGCTTGAGAATAACCTGGTATATTCGGGGTCATTAGTTATTTCCGTTAGTTAAGACGCTATCTCCTTGAGGTCTCTATGGCCGTAATGATACTTGTTCAACCTCTCACCGACGATATTAAGCAAAGCCGCCACGGCCCCCCAGTATTTTTCACCGGCCTGAACAAGATCACCCTTGTTATAAAGCTCCTCAGCAGCCTTGAGGTAATCTTCGTGAAGCTTTAGGTATACTCAGTACTGTGTGGAGGATTAAGTTCCTCGGCTATTAAATCAACTATGAACTCCTCAGTCTTTACTCCTCGCTGATGTACTTACGTAGTGCGAATAATATTCCTAGTGTTATTAATAATACCATGAATGACGTTATGTACTCAATATTCATTGGCAGTACGAAAATACCACCCTCCTTAACCCTGATAGTAACATCCTATACGCTAAGTACGAGAATATCGAGAGCAGGAGTATTTTTATTGTCGATCCCCTGGCCCTTGGTAGTATGCGTGTTGATACGTTAGCGCCAATCACAATACCTATTACTGACGCCATTGCCATGAATGGCTGTATATAACCAAAGAACCAATAAAGTGTCCCGCTTGTCGCCGCAGTTACGCCAACTATTAGGTTGCTGGTTGCCGAGGCTACTTTAATGGGTAATTCCGCAGCCCAGTAAAGGGCAAGCATATTTATTGGTCCGCCACCAATTCCAAGAAGGCCCGATATTAATCCACCGAAGAGCATTATTCCCCGTGCCCTCACTAAGTTATCTCTTCTTACTCCATAATTAACGTATACCTTCAACGCCTGGTCAAGATAGGAGCCGGTGATTACGTAGGAATCCCTTACACTTATTGGTAATGCCGTCATTACGTGCCGTCTAGGCTTGGCTACGAGAGCCATGGCCATGTACATGACGCCGCTAAATATTAGGTAAAGTATCCAATTATAGCCGGAGCTGATTATGTGATATGCCATTAACGACCCTATTATGACTGCCGGTGCCCTTCTCTGCCCAATTACCTGAGGTGATTAGGAGTAACTATGGTAAGTGTTGATAGGAAGTTCCATGGTAATGGAATTATTGAGCACATATCAGAAACGGGCGATAGGGTATTCACGGTAAAGGTCGGTTTACCACCAAATAGTAGGGTTAGTATTGATACTCTTGAGAAGTTCATAGACATTGCCGATAAATACGGCTTGGTGTTGTTAGGGCTACCAGGGGCATGAACCTCGAATTCGTAACTGACAGCCTTGATAAGGCCTTGAAGATTAAGGAGGAGGTCGAGAAGCTAGGCTTCCCAGTAGGAGGGTGGGGAGCGTCATTGTGGCACATAACGTCATGCACAGCCTATCTAACATGCACGACAGCGTAGTAGACGCACCATCAATAACCCAAGTCCTCTACAACCACCTAAAGCCCTTCTTCACTAGTGAGGAGAAGTTACCGGCCAAATTAATGATTTTTGTGGCAGGTTGCCCAAACATATGCGGCGGCACGCTTGCCGGTGACATCGTGATTGTTGGTCATTATGGCCAAGCACCCAAGCCCGACCCAGAGAGGATAAAGTTCTGCTTACCAGCCAGTGCGGAGGCTCTTAAGAAGGCGGTACCTGACGTAGCCGCTGTTTGCCCCGTTGGTGCAATTAAGGTCTTCGGCAACCAGACGGTTCGGTGGTTATCGAGGTTGATGAGAGGAAGTGCATAGCATGCAGTAGGTGTAAGAATGTATGTGACTACTTTGATTGGGACCCAGCCAAGATAGGTGTTGCGATATTTGTAGGTGGTAAGACGAGTAACACAGGTACAGGGCCAAGACTGCCCTATAAGGTCGTTCCATGGCTACCGGTCAACCCGCCTGAGTACAGGGAAATTGTGGCGGCCGTGAGAAAGATAATAGACGTGTGGCGCTAAGACGCTAAACCGGGTGAGAGACTTGGTGACTTTATTGATAGGATCGGCATTGATGAGTTCATGAACAGACTGGGTGTTCCGAGGACTAGGCATAATAGGTGTGAGGAGGCTTCCTGGAACTTTGGTGTTAGGCAGTTCATAACATACATGTAATTAATAGATGTCTTATTAAAATTTGTTAAAAATGATTAAACTGTTTTATCTTTAAGCATTTAACATTTAATGAGTTTAGGTGTTTAAGATGATAAGCATAGTTTTAACTCCATCAGGAATTGAATATATTAAATACCTAAGGGAGATTGCGCATCACTATGATACTTTTATTGCCGAGATTCCCAATGTCGATGGTGTTAGACGGTATCTAAATGGTGAGATTGATCTTGATCAATTACTTTATGAAATTGAGTATTTTGATGCTAATTACACCAGGGAGTTCTATGGGATGTTAAGGGGGCTTATTAATAATGGCGTTGATGTAGTGCCTATTGATCCATACGGCTCAATTAGTATGAGGATTAGGGTTAGGGCATACTTAATGATTTAAATTACGAATTATTAAGTAATGAGGAGAGGTATATAGCCTTCATAGAATTGAAGATAGCCGAAGCTATAGAGGCTATAATTCAGCATTACTTAGGGGTAGCTTTGAGGATGCGGTAAGGTATGTTTTGAGGTATGCAAGGCTCGATGCCGAGAGGATTAAGTTTAGCTCTGAATTAAGGACTAGGGAAATAGTGAAGCTATTGCGTAGTTTGGGTGGGCATCGTGATGTGCTGGTGCACGCGGATCATTATAGTGAGGTTCTTGCGTATTACCTAGGCAGTAAATTAATGTGTAAGCCAAGTATCATAAAGCTTAGTGACGTGGTGAGTAAGAGGTTGGGAATAAGGTCCTGGGTTCACCCAGGAGTTAAGCTAACTAATAATTACGTTTATGAGGTGCCCATGGATAAAAACGAGGAGTATTTACTTGCGTCCCGGGCATTAGTATATGCATTGTTAAAGGCGAGGGTTTTTGGAAAGGTTGATAGGAGGGTGCTCGGTGATAGGGCTATATTAATTGATAATTCGTTAGCGAGGTTAGCATATAGATTGAGCATTGACGATGCTAGGGGCATTTTTAGGAAGTTAGTGATGCCGAGGAATATGTTTAGGATAAGAGTGTAAAGAGTTTATCGTCATGCAATTACACATATCACGTGAAATAACCCTTTTACAACATGTCACGTTTATGGTCTTGGTGATAACATGCCAGTAACCTGCCCAGGCGAGTATGAGGTAAATGGAAAGAAGATAGTACTTGATGAGGATTGTTTTTTTGCAGAATCCTGAGGTTTGGGATGAGAGGGTTGCCGAGTGAATGGCTAGGAATCTTGAGGGTGTTCAGCAGATGACTGAGAGGCATTGGAGGGTTGTTAGGTATCTTAGGCAGTACTGGGAAACCTACGGCGTGTGCCCACCAATAAAGATGCTCCTAAAGGAAACAGGAGAAACACTAGAGGAATATACGAACTATTCCCAGACGGACCAGCTCACGGAGCATGCAAAGTAGCAGGAGCACCAAAACCAACAGGATGCGTATGAAAAATAAAATCTACCTCGCCTTACTTAAAAATTTCAATTTCACAACCTACTCACTTCACTAAACAGCTTGCTAACTAACGATAAAACCCTCTCAGCATCATTAAGGGCTTTCTCGGCATCTATCCTAGTATACAATTCCTCGGGAGGTATCCCGCTCTCCTCATCACCATACATTGAGAACTCCCTCTCCTTCCTTAGGCTTCTTGATATTGACGCCAACTCATCAATATACTCCTGAAACCACACGGGGAATTTATTACGTTCCCTCCTAAGCACCGGACCAACATCATGCCACCTCGGTGGTTCCACGCCGACGATCCTCAACGCCGCCTTAAGTAATAACTCGACAGCCTCCTGACACTGCCTAACCACGTATGGTAATTACCACCATTTATGGCCTCCCTTGCATGCTTTATTCTCTCAATCGCCTGGTTAATATGGGACTTCGCCATTTCGAGGTTATTCAATTTCAATCACCTCACCGAATTTATAGTCCTTCTTTAAAACCCAGTACCAGGCCTTATCACTAACCCAGACCCTTGTTGCGCCCAATTCCCTTAGCCTATTAATTATTCTTGTAAGAACCCCCTCAAAGAATCCATCCTTATCATAGACAATTACTGCATCCTCAGTCATGTCCAGGTAAAGCGGCGAGAACCTCCCAGCCTCCTCCCTAGTCTTTATTAATGGGGATAGGGTAATGGCATAGCTCTATCCATTAACTCGTCAAGCAATGGCTGAATCTCGTCCTCAGCCCTCTCAAACATTTTAATCCTGTCATACATGGGCTTCGGTAATTCCTCGAAAACCACCAGCATATCAATATCACTATCCATACGTGGATTACCCCTTGCAACACTACCATAAACCACAAGTGAGACTAAGTTATCACCGTATAACCTAATTAATGAATTAAGTAGGTTCTGAACAACGGCCCTATAGGCTCCCTAATGAAATCAAGGCCCTTCTTAAACATGATAATTAAACCCATATAATTCATTTAATGAAATAATTTAATCTTAACGCCCTAACCAGGCAGGAGCTATAGGGATCTGTAAACATCCCTACCCTTATCCGTAATACGTATTATTGTTGAGTAACCAACTATCTCAAGCCTAATTAAGCCCAGGTCCTCAAGTCTATATAGTACATCCATGACATCATTAATATTAAAACCAGCGATCTTAAAGCGTTCAGAAACCTCCTCGAGCTTAACACTATCCTGACCCTTCCTATCACAGGCATCACCGATAATCCTCAAGACCGTTCTCTCCCTATCGCCCAACTCTGTAGACATCATTTTACTTATTATACAACTTGTTAATAAGGATTTTTATATTTAGATTAATTTAATTCAATATATATGTTTAATGGTGAATAATATTAAATTAATGCGGTAATTCAGTATAAGGACTAATTCATTAGGTCTTCGGCATAACCCTTATAAGCTTCATGGATATGCTTTCATGATACTCATGCCATTAAATCGGGATACTAAGTACGTAAAATCAATAAACGGCAGGGTTTCCGTAATTGGAATGGGCACGTGGGGCATCGGTGGAGGTTTCTGGTCACCTGATTACTCAAATGACGAGGGTTGGGTCAGGGCATTAAGAAGGGGTATTGAGTTGGGCATGACGCTTATTGATACGGCCGAGATGTATGGTGGTGGGCATTCGGAGGAACTCGTTGGTAGAGCAATAAGGGGCTTTCCAAGGGAGGAGCTCTTCATAATCACTAAGGTTTGGCCGAACCATGCCCGTTATGATGATGTTCTCAAGTCTGCCAGGGCGAGTAGGGAGAGGCTAGGCACGTACATAGATTTATACCTGCTTCACTGGCCTGCCACTGATGTGCCGATTTGCGAGACCATGAGGGCCTTTGAGAGGTTAATTGATGATGGCGTGGTCAGGTTCGTCGGCTTGAGTAATTTTGATGTTGATGGTATTGAGAGGGCTAGGCAGTGCTTTAGTAAGTATGACATTGCCGCGGTGGAGAATAGGTATAGCCTTCTTCATAGGATTGATGAGGCGTCTGTGATACCATACGCGCAGAGGAATGGCATGCTCTACCTGGCGTATACACCGCTTGAGAAGGGCGAGTTCGCCAGTAATGAGTTCTTAAGGAGTATTGGTAGGAAGTACGGTAAGACTGCAATACAGGTTGTGCTTAATTGGTACATAGGCATTGATAACCTCGTGCCAATACCAAAGGCCGGTAGGATTGAGCATGTTGAGGAGAATGCTGGCGCGATGGGTTGGAGGTTAAGTAAGGAGGATTGGGATGCAATAAGTAATCACTTCCGTAGGGCTTGATAATGAGAAACCTAAAAATTACTAGATACTTAGGAGTAGTATCATTGTTACTACTAACCGTAGGTTTAATACTGCTGGTGATACCGCCAGGTCAGGGAGAATTCATCACCTACACATGCATGAACGGTGAGTTAAGGGGTAACACGACCTGCGTATTTCCCCAGGCAGTTAGGATTAACAATTACGTGGTTGGTGATGCCCTAGTGTCGGTAAATTATGGACAACCTGAGAGGTTAATTAACGGTTCGATAATTGCTCATGAAGTCATGTTTATACCGGTAATAAATTACGTTAAGGTTTTTAATCAAACGCAGGTCATGTTCAATATCTATAACCCAACGAGTAAGTGGGTTAACATTACGTTACCCGGTTCATGCATTCTCACGGTAAATGCAACGATACTCGGTAGTGGGTATGTGTCAATTACGGTGGTGAGTGACGGAAGGGTAATTGCTTATACACCATATACGTACTCACTGTTCACATCTACATATGCCAATGACAGTATTGACCTACTGATAAAGCCCGCAGTCCCATTATCATGCCCCTGCATAAACACGATAGTTAACGTGGTATTAAATGGTACATGCATTGAACGTAGTAACGCATTCATAACATCAACAGCACGTGTCAGCGTCAGTAATACCATTAATACCCCCTACAGGACCTATGCATTGATGCTTCTGCTAATCTCTCTGGTTATAATCGCAATTTCAATAGTCCCTGGAATTAGGCGGTAAATTCATGGGGCATAAAGCATTTATAATTTTACTAATAGGCAAGGTTGATGCCGGGAATTAACGAGATCGTCCAGGAGGAGGCAAAGAAGATTGTGAATAAGTACCTTGAGCAGGTAAATGAGAGAATAAATAAGGCTAGGGAGGAGTTGCTGAAGAAGGTTGAGGAGATAAAGAACCTTAAATAACTGGGCCATATAGCTTAACCACAAAATCCCTCGGTATACCCTCCAGGAAAGCATTCAGTAACGCAATGACTAAGTCACTCTCAACAAACTTAAAGTGTACCGCAGCCAAGGCAGCACCTGGTGAAAACTCTGTAAATAGCGATATCATTGATTCCTCAAGATCCTTAGCAAACCTGTAACTGAATGGACCGAGGTATTGAACCAATAACCTAAGGTCCGATGAACCCGCGACCTTAATTAATTGATCTACCGATGGGAATACGGAGCTACCTCCTCAAGAATTCTCGTGGGTGACTCACCATATATCTTCACAGCAGTGCTGAATACAGCACCTGAACGTATTGCCAATTCATTAATTAATTCCTGCGACACACCCCACAACCTGCCTCTTAATATAACGTTAAGGTTGTAAAAGTCAACAAGCTCCTTAATGAACTTATTAACCGAATAATCAATCCTAGCCAAACGCATTAGATATTCTATAAATGCCTTATCAATGAGTGTGTCGATGAGCATCACGTTGTATTGAGGATATTGCTTACTAATCTTTAGGAAGCTATCAAGTGCTGAACCGGCTGGGTGTTGGATCTCCATCAACTTATTACGTAAATCCTCAACATCCCTAACACTCATCATTGCGGCCAAAACATGCCTCCTACCAAGCTCCTCCTCAATTGTCACATTAACCAAACCCTCTATTGATCCGCCACCCTCCAACCCCCTCACTAGTGACTTGGCGATTACCTTAACATTCTCGAGCTCGAACCTCATTAGGTATGACTTAAGGACAGTGGATGCCGGTGATGGAACTGACGACGCCAACGAACTTATAGACCTAATAACGTGGGACCTAACCTCATTAGTTACTTGAGCCTCATCAATAATCTTGCCCAACCTCTCAAGGACCTCTCCATACTCAGTACCCTTCAGTACGTTAACGGCATCATCAATGGTCTGGGCCAGTATTAAGGCGTTTAACTTATCCTTACTTAGGTATCGAGCCCTCAATCCCCTAACCCTAGGGCCAAGCGCGGTTAATTTAATTACGTAATTACTCGACATTCCCCTTACTCACCAATTAATGCCCTAATGACTTCGTCAACGGTTTTATCAATAGCGTTATTAACCCTCCTCCTAAACTCCTCAACCTCCTTACGTAACTGCTCCGAGTACTTACTCACCTCATTCTCAACCTCCCTAGACCTGTTCTCCCTATACTCATTAATAATCCTCTTTATGTACTCCTCAACCTCACTCTGCACCTTAACCCTAACCTCATTTATCAACCTAGCAATCTCAGCATCACTACTATCTCTCAACTTATACACCTCATCAACCTTACTATCAACCTTCCTAAGAATCTCATAAAGTCGTTCTAGGGACACGATAAGGGTATTATGATGTAGACTTAAAAATATTATTGCATCATGACCGATAGGCACCACGGCTCGATAGGCGATTCGCCATAATGATAAATAATGATAAATACCTTAAAAAAATACTCACTGGAATTCGGCTCGATGGACACTAAGGATGTTGTGAAGGCCTTTAGGCTGGTGAGCATTGTGCTATATGTAGTGATCATAATCATAACCGTAGTCCTGGGTGGTGTGGCGTTATACCTCGCGGTCAGGGATATCGCGTCATTAATGCCCTTAACATCGATATCCGACGTAAAAATACTGAGCGCCTTATCCGCGGTATTCCTGGTGGTTATAGCCCTGGAGTTCGTGGATATGTTTCTCGAGTACATAAGGACAGGTACGGTGGTTGTCGACTTGGTGCTTGCCGTAGTACTTACGGCAATCTCAAGGGAATTACTACTCTATATTGCCTCGCCAGGGGCTTCCTTCAACTATGGAATATTACTGGTTGCAAGTATATTGGTCCTCGCATTGGCGTATTGGTTGGTCAGTAAGGCGAAGGTAGCGTCACATGTTGGTTAGTTCCAGCCTCCTCGACATTTCAGGCAATAAATTTCTAGTACTATATAGTATCTCGTACCCATTAATGCCTAGTCTCCTCATTATGCCGCTTATGGCATTCTCAAGCACGTCCTTATTAATACCGTGTATCATGAAGTAGCAGTTATACGGCCATGAGCCAGGGTGACCTCCCTAAGCACCACATGCGTTGTTTCCTCAATTAAAGCAGCCCTCTCGCAAATTTCAGGTGTTGCCTTAAAGACTACCATGGCATTCTCCCTAAACCCCACCTTCTCCGAGTCCAGCGTTGCGTAAAAGTCCCTAATTATGCCGGCCCTCATCAAGTTACTAATTAGGTTTCCCAACTCATCAACGCCAACACCTGCCAAATTAGCTATTTCATTAAAGGGCTCCTTCTCAATACTTATTGATCTCAATTTCCTGAAAAACTCCATTGGAAGTCCCGTTGATTCTATGGATGGAACACTAAGTGGTAATATCATTGATTTCGTTCGGGATATCCCATTAATTAGGTCGAACTTAACATCTATCTTGTAGGTCCTCAATGCCGTTAAGATTACGAAGTCGTTAATGCCAAACCTAGACAGTGTACTGGAGACCTTCATTACTAACTCCTCCTTACTCCTGTCCTTAGTGACAAACCATATATTATACCGAGAATGCTCCCTGAGAAAATTATGCGAGACCTGTGGGTCGGAGTTATTGCCTTAGCAACGTCATTAATCAACTCACTCGGTGTATTAACACCAATCAATGCCGAGACTAACCCCCTCGATCTATAGTTCACGAGGCGCCGATTCTCTTAATCACGCCATTACCCACCAGGTTCCTCGTCTCTCTCAGCACCCAATCCTCATCCTCACCGAGTCTCCTGCCTATATCCAGAAACGGCCTTCTGGTTATTGGAAAATTATACTGAAGTTCCATCAACAATGCCTTCCTCTTATCATCAAGCTCCACAGGAAGCATCAATGATTCTACTTAAAAAGGGATTCGCGTTTAATCCTCAGTGAATAACTGTTATAAAGCTTTATATTTAAAATGCGCATTGTATGGAGGAGTATGATTTACGCATCATAAGGGCACTTGTCGATTTAGTAAGTAAGAGCAGGGGTAAGAGGGTTACGATTAAGGCAAGGTCATTACTGAAGTTTGCAGGACTTAATGATAAGCACTCGGACATCCTAAAGACGGCCAAGGTCCTTGGTAAATTGGCGAGCAATGGTTACGTTAGGGTTGAGAGCACGAAACCGGTTAAGACAAGGTCCAGGGTTCTTAGGTACATAATTACTGAGAGCATGGAATTATGGAAGATGGCTAAGGAGAATCCCAATGACGCGTTAACATCTTGCTGAAGAGGTTAAGGGATTTAAGTAATTACGGTGAGACCCAGGCTTAGGCTTGAATGGCGAGCAGCACGACCGTGAGGAAGGAGGTAGAAATCGTTAAGGGGCATAGGCTTGATTATCAATTATACAAGTACCTCCTACAATACTTCTCAGAAGGTGAGTTGGAAAGATTCTTTGAAAGCATTAGGAAACCACCGAGTAGGTATTACGTAAGGGTCAACACACTAAGGGTAAGCCCTGAGGAATTAATGAGGTCGTTACGTGAGAGGTCCATAGATGTCTACCCAGATGAGTACTTACCTGAGGCGTTATGGTTCCCCGTTAAAGGACCTAATAGGGTACCATCAGCACGTAAGTACGTACTTGCTGATAAGAGGCTGCCGAGAGCGTTTACGTGGGCGCCAACCTATACATACCTGGTGTGGTAAGGATGGATGAGGAGGTTAGGAAGGGTGATGAGGTTAATGTCATAGCTCCAAACGGCGAGGTTATGGCATTTGGTATATCCGAGGTTGATAGTGATGAAATCAGAAGTACTAGGCGCGGCATTGCCGTTAAAACCCTAGTCAGTGTGTATGAGATGCCCAAGGTCAGGGAAATGAGGGAGTACGAACAAGGCCTCTTCTACGACCAGAGCCTGCCAGCCCAGTGGGTTGGCCGCGTGATTGACCCGAGGCCTAATGAGGTTATTGTTGACATGAATGCGGCACCCGGCGGTAAGACAAGCCACATTATACAGTTAAGTGAGGGTAAGGCGGTCGTTCACGCATTTGATAGGAGTGAGGGTAAGGTTAGGGAGTTAATTGAGGTATTGAGTAGGCTTGGCATGGATGGTCTCTATAGGGTTGAGGTTAGGGATACGAGGTACCTAGATGTTGATAGGCCCGACCTCGTTAATTCCGTTGATAAAGTTCTCATAGACCCACCCTGTACGGATATGGGTGTTAGGCCTAGGCTTTTTGATGTAAAGACTATGGATCTCGTAATTTCTATGTCGAATTACCAGAGACAGTTCATTAAGGTCGCGTGGAAACTATTAAAGCCCGGCGGTGTCTTAGTTTACTCAACATGTACAATACCGCCGCTTGAGAATGAGGATAACATAGCCTACGCTGAGAGCCTCGGCTTCGAGGTTGTTAATATAAGTGTTCCCAATGCCTCTGGTGGATTGATTAGTAAGTACAGGGATTCGGTCGTTAGATTTTACCCTCATATACATGACACGCCAGGTTTCTTCATAGCCAAACTTAGGAAGCCCGATCAAAGGCGTCAATGAATACAGGCCTTAATAGGTTTACAAGGTCCTTAGTGTTGACCCTTATTAGTGTGTTCCTAGACCCACCACCGCATAGTACGTAGTCATTCTCCAGTATTGATGGTCCATAATAACCCTAAGCGACAAGACCTTACTGTTAAGCGGAGTCACAGCACCAACATCAACACCCAATACCTGCCTAACCTCCCTAACCTTAGCCATCATGACGGGCTTACCCAACGCCTTAGACAACCTGTCAAAGTTAATGACCTTATCGCCCCTAACAATCGCAACCAAGTACTCGTCATTGGCCTTAAGTAATAACGTCTTCACAATCCTACCCATGGGTTCACCACTCTCCCTAGACGCCGCCTCCACGGTCTCAACTCCACGGTCAAACTCCAGAACATCCACGGTCAAACCCATAATGGTCTCTCTACGTACCTTAACCACAGTACTTAATCAATTATTTGCCTTATTAATCCTTTAATATAAAGGATTGTATAAGGCGCCTTAATAATCATGGCCGTAGATATAGTCACTAGGGAGTTTAGGGAATTCTTTAATGAAGAACCGACCCTGGTAACCTCAGCACCAGGTAGGTTAGACTTCCTGAATACGCACCAGGACTATAAAGGGCTGCCGGTGGTTGCCGTGGGTATAAACCTAAGGACCTATGTCGCCATTTCCAGGTCTGAGAATGAATTCGTGGTAGCCTCGGGTAATTTAAGAGATGATAATGCGAAGTATGTCGATAAGTTCCCATTAAGTGGGTTAAGGCTGGTTGGTGGTAAGTGGTTTGGTGATTACATTAGGGCTCTTGTAATGGCGTTCATGAGACACGGCTATGCAGTAAGTCCCTTTAAGGCATGGATACGTAGTAATGTGCCAATAGCCTCGGGGCTTGGGAGCAGTGGGACGCTATTGGTAGCAATGGCGTCGGCGATTAGCGTTATTAATGGGCTTAACCTCGATAGGAAGACCATAGCGGAGCTTGCCTATGAGGCTGAGCATGACATCATGGGTATACCCTGTGGTAGGCTTGATCAATATGCGGCTGCCTTCGGCGACATAGTCGTCATAGAGACCAAGCCTCCTTATAATGTTGAGGTTCTGCCACGACTTAATGGGGTATTCCTAGTCGTGGATACGGGCATTAGGCATAGTACTGCGGATATACATCCTAAGCGACAGCAGGAGATTGATGAGGGGCTTAGTAAATTACTTAATATGAACATACCAGAGAGCCTAAGGAGTAAGCTTGGCATTCATTATTGGGAGGTTCATTGGGATGAGATAAGGGAGGACGAAATAGGGCGATTTATTGAGGGATTAGATGATACGTCTAGAAGGAGGATATTATATACGTTAAGGGCTAATGAAAGCACGAAACTGGCGTTGAGGATTATTAAGGGAAAGAGCATTGATATTAGGGATTTAACGAGAATACTTAACCTAAGTCGTGCTGAGGTGGATAGCTTAATTTCCCGTTATGACTGGAAAGAGGCCTTAATTGGTAGGGTCATGACCATCAACATAAGTTGCTCAGTGAGTATTATGATGTTAGTTTGCCCATAATAGATGAGTTGGTTAATTTTCTGATAAGTGAGGGTGCTTATGGAGCTAAATTGTCCGGGGCAGGTTTAGGTGGTTCGGTCATCGCGCTCGTTAGGGATGAGACTACGGCCAAGGAAATATTGAGTAAGGTCTTAAGCAGGGGTTTGGCCCCAAGGGGTTGGGTCGTTAGTATAGATAGAGGGGTGATGGTACATGGTTAACAGACCCGTCATGGAGCTCAGGTGGGACCCAACACTTAGGGAGTGGGTTTTAGTGTCAAACGTTAGGCGTTTTAGGCCATGGCAACCAAGTAATTACTGCCCATTCTGCCCCGGAAACCCAGAGACCGGCTATGGGTGGAGCCCTAATACTTGAGAATAGGTACCCAATGCTCATGGAGAACCCACCCGAACCCACTAATCACTGGTTTTATAGGACGGGCAAATCGGTGGGTAAGTGCTACGTTGTTATTGAAACCCCCGAGCATAGTATTGACGATATTAGTGACCTACCCATTGATCAAATTGAGTATGTGCTGAGCATGATAATTAATAAGGTGAGGGAGGAGTTGAGTAAGGATTATGCGCATTACTTCCTTTGGTTTAGGAATAAGGGTAGGGAAATAGGGGTATCGTTAACGCACCCCCACAGTCAAATATATGTGTTACCATTCACGCCAAGTAGAGTAGAAAGGGAACTCAATAGCGCCAGGGAGTACTTCAACGACTATGGCAGGTGCTTGTTTTGCGACATATTGAGTGCTGAGCTCAGGGATGGCGTAAGGTTAATCCACGGTAATGATTATTGGGTCTCATTCATGCCCTTCTACTCGCATTGGCCCTTTGAGGTTCACATATACCCAAGGAGGCATGTACAGTTAATTACGGAGCTTACTAAGGAGGAGGTTAGGGGCTTGGCCGAGATCCTTAGGGTATCCCTATGCGGATTAAAGCATGTGTTTAGTAAACCAATGCCATACATATTGGTGATGCACCAGGCGCCATTAAGGGGTAGTTACCCATATTATCACCTGCACATTGAGGTCTATGGCATATTGAGGGAGGAGGATAAGGTTAAGTACGCGGCTGGTATGGAGACTGGTGGTGGTAATTTCACGTATGACTCGGTACCCGAGGAAAATGCGCAAAGGATTAGGGATTCGGTGATGAGGAATTGTATTCATAATGGTTAGTAATTAGCTGCGTTAGGTTTTTATTGAATTCCATCTTCTACGGTTCAATGAGCAGTGCATTCAAGATATCAGTTACTAAGATGGATTTTGGAGTTAGTGAGGAATTGACGGGTAAGGTCTACGATGCAATAATAATTGGTGGAGGACCTGCGGGTATGTCGGCAGCCATATACGCGGCTAGGTATGGCATGAGCACAATAATAATTACTGAGGAAATAGGTGGGCAGGTGGCTAAGGCTGGTTGGGTTGAGAATTACCTGGGCTACACAAGGATAATGGGTCCTGACCTAGTGACTAAGTTTGAGGAACACGTTAAGTATTATAACGTGCCAATAATAATCGATTCCGTCGAGAATGTGGAGAGGGATGGCGACCTATTCAAGGTTTACACCATAAATGGCGATGAATACACAGCCAGAACCATAATACTCACGGTTGGCGAGAAAAAAGAGGAAACTTAATGTGCCTGGTGAGGACACATTCAATGGTAGGGGAGTGAGCTACTGCGCACCCTGCGATGCGCCATTATTTAAGGGTAAGGTCGTAGCAGTGGTCGGCGGCGGCGACTCAGCGGCATCAGCCGCATTACTACTTACAGAGTACGCCAGTAAGGTTTACATAATACATAGAAGGAATCAATTAAGGGCTCAGAAGTATTACCAAGACTTACTGCTTAAGAATCCGAAGATAGAGATCATCTGGAACACCGTGGTTAAAGAATTACAGGGCGATAAATTGCTTAGGAAGGCAATACTACAGAGGGTTGACACGAAGGAGGTCTTTGAATTACCCCTTGATGGCTTATTCGTAGAGATAGGTGCCGAACCCCCCGTTGACCTATTCAAGAGGATCGGCCTTGAGTTATCACAGGATGGCTACATAAAGGTTAATCACCTAATGGAGACGAGTATACCAGGTATTTACGCAGCTGGCGACTGCGTTGACTTAACGCCGAGGGACTTCAGACAGATAGTGGTGGCTGCTGGGCAGGGCGCGCTTGCCGCGTACTCAGCCTATAACTACATAATAAAGAAGTACGGCTTTAACAGACGTTAATTTAAATAAAGAAAGCTTATTTATTTGATTTCATGGAATTATATTTCGAAATGGCTAGTAAACGTAGTGAGGAAGAGGAGGAGACTGTAGGTGCGCTCGAGGAATTACCCCTCTCGGCTAGGTTAGTCCTTAATTACCTGGAGTTTGAGCATTTGATAAACAATAAGACTTACGTCACATTTAAGGAGATAATAGATGGCACTGGGCTTGGGACAAGGACCGCCAGGAACGCCATTAATCTATTACGCAAGAGGGGCTTAGTTGAGACCTACCTAGACGTGAAGGAGAGAAGGAGGTACATGTATAGGCTTAACTTCAGGAATTTAGTTCAGGATAGGGTTGACGTAACGCCTGGGCTCTACGTAATAGATGTTGGGCTTGGCACAATACCAAGCATGACATTTAGAATTTACAAAGTATTAAGGGCTACGACAGTGGCGTTTTACACAGACAATGTTCCAACGAGTTATCTCGAATTCACTAAATGTACCTGCGCAATGCAGAGGCTAATCAATTATGAACCACAGGGCTTTGAGGAAATAGTACATACAGTAACGAGTAATGGGGGTTCTGTGGCGTTAGTTATGGATGCACTGCTTGATTCCCAGGTTGTAAAGCCGTATATAGACGCTGTGTATGGATCCGCAGATCATAATCACGTAATGATATATACAGGGTTGTTGGTGTCTCACCAATCCAGGTCGCCCTTGAATTATTGCTAATGGGTAGGGAGGATAGAGTATCGTATAAGAGGGGGAGCACTATTATTCGAATAATAACAACCAGGGAAAGGCTTCAATTAAAGGATTATATTAAGGCATATGTCCTGATTATGAGCAATGATGGAATAGTGCTTAGGGAGTATAACCAGGACGGTGATTTTAATGGGATGAGAGCCTACATTATTTATTCAAAGGCATAATCACCTAATCTCACTCTCAGCCAATTGCCTACCAAGGTACTTAGCCGCCAACAATAGGAACCTTAACCCTCTCCTGGCATCATTATCCCTCAATAACTCATTTATTGTTTCAACGACAGACCTACCATCGGCAGTGGCATCCCTAGCAGCGTTTAGGGAAGCTACATAGCACAGCACCTAATGCGCGCCATAAACTCTAATAATGTACCTAAGTTCGTCATTAAATACGTACTATTCTCATTGATGAGGGTATGCATTAACTCACTTAATACTTCAGGGTCTCCGAGCATGTCCTTTAACGTATCCAGAAGACCGACATTACCCATTGCACCTATGAGGTCAAGGGTCTTTTCAACACCATCCCTCACATTGGGTTCTGTGAGCTTTACCATTATTGATAGTAATTTGTCATATTCATTAAGTAATTTAATGGCGTTTGTAGTTAGTAGGTTTTTTTCACTAGATCCTCAACGACTTCATTGTTTAGTAAGTCATTTAGTGAATCGAGTATCCCAAGCTCATCTAATCTCTTTATAACCTTAAGGAATTTAATAAGCGGCTCTAGGTATTCGGGCGTTAATACCTCAAGGAGCTTACTCTCAAACTCTAGCTGGTTCCCAACCACGTCACTCACCTATATAGGTAACGTAGTTTTGCGGGTTCCGTAGCCTCGAAGTAAGCCTCGAATATTGGATCCCAAAGCTCTGGGTATAGTATCATGTCCCAGTAGGTTGCCGCAAAGGCAACCTTAAACAAGTGGTTAATCCTGTTTATTGGGTATTTAATTGTTGGGTTATTGTAGTCGCTTATTACGAATGTGCCAAGGCCATAACCAACATCAAATGGGCAGTTGGTACGGCCCGTGTTGCGGGCATCCTCACCCTGAAGAATCCTGCGACAACGCCGGCCTATAGGTGAGCCGTGACGCCAGTCTTGGCAACGGGAAGTGCTGAGGCGTCGCCAATCACAAATGCGTCGTCAAACCCCTTAACCCTATTCGTAAACTTATCCGCCTGAACAAACCTATCACTATCAAGAACGTCCTCCGGCACGTACTTAATATCAACACCAACGTGCGGCGGTATGACTATTGCAGCATCAAACTTAAGCCCCTCACCCTCCATGGAGTAGCCAACCCTCTTCTCAGGGTCTATATGGTCAAGTGTATAGAAGGTTACGTACTCAATACCCCTCTCCTTAAGCAACGGCTCTATTAACTCGTTCATGGGCTCCGCAGGGTATGGCCTTGGGTAGAAGGTCGCGAAGATAATCCTCACCTTATCCCTCAAACCCCTCCTCCTGAAGAATTCCTCAGCAAGGAACGTACCCTCTAGCGGGCTTGGCGGGCATCTGTATGCCCCTGGACAAGTATTATCGCTAATGTACCCTCCCTCATGCTATTTAGCGTTTGCCAAACCCTCCAGGCATTCTCCTCATTGCTATGGTAATTACCAAACATCTCGGTCACCTTATCGAGCCCTGGAACCCTCGAGTAATCAACGGTGGCTCCTGTGGCTATCACCACGTAGTCATACCCAAGTCTCTTACCGTCCTCAAGTTCCACATACCTATCCTGAAGATTAACAACCCTTACACCGGACTGTATGAAGTTTACCCAGGGCTTAAGCACTGAGCGTATCTCACGCTTAATGGGCCTCCTGGAGCCCCTGAAGGCTATGTAGAGTAGCCAGGGCCAGAAGTAATTATAGGGTTGTTTATCTATAACCGTAACCTCAAACTCATCCCTTGGAAGCCTATTGGCGAGCATCGCGCCGCTCGTGCCACCTCCAATAATAATTACCCTCTTTTTAACCGTGGACATGGCAAACCGCCTTAATCACTTCTTGGCGGTCACCTTAATCACAGCGACTATTTTATCAGGCTCCTTCCTGAGTTCCAGGAGTTGGTTTCCGGTCCTCTGTATCCAAGCCTTTATGTCAGGCTCAAAGCCTGGGTCTGTGGCCCAGACCTCGATTAAGTCACCATTCCTTGCATTCTTATATGCCTTAACAACCTCTGTAATAGGCCCTGGGCAGGCAATGCCCCTGGCATTCACGAGAATCCTATTGCCCTGGCTCATGGCCATCACCTCATATGAAGAGTACCTGCCCTCCCTTGGCCATTTCCAGGAATGTCGTTACGCCAACGACATCATCAACCAGCGAAGGGTCAAAGTCCTCCTTCTTAAGGCCGGCTGCTGACGCCATCATCGAGCATACATAGACCTTGGCACCCATTTTCTTAGCCTCCCTGAGCATGTCTAGCCATGTCGGCGCCTTTATTTTTGCCATACCCTCCTGAAGCCTGGGGACGAATTGCTCAAACTCCTTAGGCCAAACAGGCGGTGTTGGGTTCTTTAACAACTTAAACATTGCCCATCCAGTGAAGAAGATATTCACCTCATAACCAAGTGCCGCGGCTGCCTGCGATATCACACCAACCGGTATTAACCTGTCCTCAGTCCCTGAGAACACGATCATACTTATCTTATCCTACCTGAGCTCATACGGAACATGAGGTATTCAAATGAATAAAAATAATAAAATCGGATGCAATTTATGCACCTGAAAAATAATCTTATAAAATCAAACAAAATGACTAGTAAAGAATAGATATAAAAATAAAACTATACAAAAATCATGGATCAATAATGCCCATACCCCGCAACTTACCGTGAAGATCCCTAATAATATTAAGGCAATGCCATAAACCGCGATTCAACAATACCCCTCACACGTTCGATGTCTATCGCGCCATACTCATGAACCACAATATTTCTAAACCTTACGATTCTCCTCAATAGATCTGCATTGTCGTTGCTTATCAAACCAGTCCTGCTTAATTCGTCTATACAGTGTATTGGGGTCTCCGAGGATATACCCATTAATGCGCAGGTATATAGAAGGTAATCGATTATTGCCTGGGCATGTACCTGTAATGCATGTAATACGGCATAGAGGTTGATTATATCGTCATAGTTAATACCCTGGTTTCTCATCCTATCGAGTAGCTCCACATGTAATGCGATTACTTCCAGAAGCCTATTGTGAAGCACCACCAACCACCCTATTCACGAGAGTCTCCGTATAGTTCAACTTAATACGCGATAGCATAAAATCATAGCAAACATTTATGGTCCTAACAAGTAATTCCCTGCCAACTTCGTCTTGGTAAATAATCCTACCATGCCTAAGGGCCTCCCACACAAGGAAGCAATTGGCACTTGAGGGATCACTTACCGGGTAAACATCAGCCTCCAAACCAACCCTCCTCTCGACGATTTCCATTATCCTCAGTACGGCATCGTCAATACCCGCATTACTACTCACGAACACCACCAAATCCACATCATTAGGCTTCCTACTCCATAAGGCGGACCCATGAATAATGACTAGGTTAATCCCAAGACCAGCCCAATCAATGTCCTTAAGGACCTCGGCAATATCCATGGCAATAATTTAAGTAAGGCGCCATAATATAAGTAATTAGGTCAAGAATGACCAAGAGCCCTTTATTAAGGCGTTCATTAATCAATTTGCATAAGGTGGGCGAGGGCTAGTACCTCAGGTCAAGGACCTACAGGGCTATGTGATTCTCAGACTTGAGAAGGCAATAGTCGAGCTCAACCTAGCCATCGAGCTCCTTAAGAGTGATTACAGCAGAATAGCCAAGCTGGGCAGGGAGAATGAGACCAATGAAATCCTAGAGAAAATAGAGGACCTAACCCATGGCCAATAAATTAAGGCACAACCCAACCAAGGATCTAACTCAACAACCCAAGACCAATCACCACCCATAAACAAAGCTATCATAAACCCAGTAATTAATGCACACGAACACAAAGAACCAAAACCAAAAGAACCAACAAGACAACCAAGGACCAAGCCACCAACAAGCCCACGGACCCAAAACAAACAAAACGCAAACATAATCAACCTGCATGGAGCCCCGGCCGGATTCGAACCCGGGAAGATGGGTGTCTGCATTAGAAACTGAACGCTGCAGCCCAACGCCTTAGCCTCTCGGCCACCGGGGCATTTTTATGTTCTTGTACGGGAGATTTAAGCCTTTCGGTAGGTTTGGTTTGAATATTTTTTATCCTTTATAATTCGGATCAAGTTCCGTCAATGCCCTGATTATTTGTTCTTTCTTTTTCTCATTCTTTGTCCTATTTAACATTTCATAAAGCTTAGGAATGACCGACATTTTAATATCTTCACGTGCCTTAACCTCATCCCAGGGAATTACAACCTTTACGCACTTCCCAGCCCTCCTCTTCCTAACATCAAAATTCTCACCGTATATTTGTTTTAATTGCTTAATAATTTTATGCACGTCAACCTCGTTGCACCTCACAACTCTTAGTTCGACGCCCCTCTTAAGAACATCTATAGAGAACCTTATACCAGCTATCTTAATTTGAGAGGTGCCCCTTATTGGCATTAAATTAATCATTCGTTTCAATTTATTCCACTTATCAATATTAAGAACATCAAATAACACCCTTATTACTGGTGGTATAGTGTCAAATATTTTCCTTGCCAAGTTAATGGCATTGTTACCTCTAATAAATATTGGAACCTCACCTTTCGCGCTGTTGAATATCTCATAGTCAATGTCATGATTTTTTTAACATGCTAAGAATCGGTTCCCATTCATTAAACTTAACCTGGCCAATGGATATTTTAATCACGGGCTTTAGCCTGGCTTTACTATTACTATGTTTTAGTAAGGTTACATTACCATCGCCAAGTATTACCGTACTCATAAACCTCAGTAAATTCTCATAATTAAATCCTCTAAGTATATCAATAGCCTTGTCTTTTAGCGAGACATAATCATTAGCCACTAAGTACCATTTGATTTTTACGTCGTTTTTGTTTATGTCGATGGCGTTGATGCTTATGTAGATTTTTCCTGGGTATAGTAGCATCCATAGTATGGCTTGCCATAGGTGTGCTGTTATCATTACTGGTTTGCCGTTTCTTGTTGTTTCGTCGGTTATTGCGAAGCCTAGTTTTAGTGGTGTGAGTGTTTCTTTTTCGAGTTTTTCGTACTCTTCTTTATCCAGTATTTCCTCGAATATGTTGGGTATTTCGATATTGATTCCCCTTAGCCCTTTGATCCTTAATTGTGTGGTTATTCCACTGTTATTTCGTATTTTGTTTATGTCCAGCGTTATGTGGTTTCTATAGACGTGGACCGCCAGGGTCTTGCTCGTCCTGTTTATTATTACTTGGGCCTTCCCGCTTATTATGTCTTGGATTAATTCAGCAACCTCATTTCCCAGCTTGCTTACCCAGTAGTTTCTTAGGTCGTTGTCTACCCTGTTTAATAGTGATTTGAGTATTTCTTTAATTGAGTTGATTATTAGCTTATGATATTCGTTCAGTTCTTCGTAGCTCCCAAGCCCATCGATTACCTCCTTAGCCTCATTTACGTAATTACTAATCCATTGATCCTCATAGAGCCCCCACTTCTCAATCTTGTCTATGGTCTCCTCAAGTAATTCAATTACTTCATCCCTAGTTGCCCTATCTGTCACGGACTCCCTTGCCACGCACTTCCTGCCTGGCCTGCAATTGCCATAGTAAATCCCTATATTGCCAGGGACCTTAGAAGCCATTGAGCATTCATATGTTTAATTAACCGTCTGCTTAATAAATTACTTTCAGTGCCTGGGTAGAAAGTACCCTTTTACGTGGTGGTTTGTCAATAAATGCCTGTTTCAGCCAAGGCTGAATTCATCACTTATCAGGCAGGGGTTTCACCATCAGTAATTTATTACTTGATTTTGTTAATTAATTCATTTCTTATTTCCTTACCGAGCTTCGTTAGTATTCCCCATGCAGCCAGCACTCCCGTGGCCGCAGCCACGTTAATGCCCCTGGAAAGCCCGGCGCCGTCTCCTGCTGCGAAGATACCGTCCACCGTGGTCTCCATGAACTTATTAACTACGGCTCTCATGCTGTAGTACTTAATCTCCGGCGCGTAGAGTAGGGTGTATTTTGAGGCTAGTCCAGGTATTACGTTGTCCACCTTATGGAGAAACTCCATTAAATTATCGAGGACCCTATGCGGTAGCGCCATCCCAATGTCACCCGGCGTCACGAATTTCAGGGTTGGCTCAATCACATTCCTCCTAATCCTATCCCAAGTCGATCTCCTACCGTCCTCAAGATCACCAAGTCTCTGAATTATCGGTCTACCACCGCCAAGCTTTGTGGCTAATCTCGCGATTGATTTACCATACTCTATTGTATCCTCCATCGGTCCGTGAGCCTTATCGAGGTTAATAATGCAAAGTTCGTATTTCCACTCCTCCTATCCACGTACGTCTCCCCATTAACGCCTACCGTGCCGTCATCATACCTCTCCATGACTACGAAACCCCCTGGATTAACACAGAATGTCCTGACCTTGTCGTCGTGGGACTTCGTGTACATGATGATCTTCGGGTCCATGTATAGGTTGGTCACGGGATCCATGACGTACTTAGGAACCTCAACCCTAACGCCAACATCGAGTGGATTAGGCATTAACTCAACGCCCAACCTCCTCGCCTCATCCCTAAACCACTCAGCCCCGGCCCTACCCGGCGCTATTAGTACCGTCCTCGCCTCAATAACGCCCCTCCTGGTCTTCAACGAGAAGTGGCCATCGCCCCTCTCAATACGCTCAACCGCAGTGCCAATGGCAAACTTAACACCTGCCTCCGTGAGGTATGAGACGAAGTTCTCAATGACCCTCGTAGAGCCGTCAGTACCAATGTGCCTCTGCCTAATGGGCACTAGTTGAGCGCCAACCCGAGCCAACGCCCTCTGATACTCCTCAAAGGCTGGTCCCTTGGCTCAAAGACCCTGTCCCGAGGCGCCCCGAACTTCAGGAAGACACTATCGATATAATCAATGAGTAGGTTAGCGGCGTCCCAACTATTGAGGATTTCCTGAAGATCACCACCAATGTCAGGCCTTAAATTAATGATGCCACTACTGAATAGCCCGGCACCGCCGATGCCATGCGTTATGTGGCATGGCACGCACACGCACTTACCAATCTTAGCCAACGGGCAATGCCTCTGCCTAGCATGTAGCCTTTATCGATCAATACGATGCTTACATCCCTCGTATTCTCAACGATTTCATACGCGGCAAACAGTCCTGCCGGGCCACCACCTATTATTGCCACGTCATAGATCATGGGCCCATCACCTCACGGCGCATGTCGATCATGTCCATGGAATCCTCCCCAGTCCCTATCAACGTGATTGGGACCCTCAACGCCTCACTAATATTCTCAAGCCACCTCCTCGCCTCAACAGGTAGGTCATCCCACCTCTTCTTACCATGTGCGTCCGGGAATAAAGCATCGAACTTGGTAATGGCTATTTGAGTCGGCCTATTAAGCATGACAGCCCTCCTAGCGAGGTCCATGTTAAATGGTGCGGCGCGCCTGGGCCTGCCCGTGACCGTGCCCCTCTCGGCCCAACCCCTCGCAATGACCTCCTCCATACTCAACTCACCAGGTAATTCACCAGCCCCAACCCTAGTTACGTAAGCCTTGAACACGAGGATAACGTCACTAACGAGCCTCGGGCTAACCCCAACCTCACTAATTACGCCAGCGGCCGTGGTGTCCCTGGAGGTTACGAACGGGTATGTGCCGTGGTAAAGACTTAGGAATGTGCCCTGTGTGCCCTCAATAATTACCTCGCCACCCCTATCTAACTCCTCATTGACCTCCTTACTAACGTCAGTTATTAATTCCCTGAGCTCGGGGAATTCCTTAGCAGTCTTCAAGACCCTCAATACCCTATCAACCATCGCGGCACCCACGCCCTGGCCTGTCGAACCAATAACCTTCATTAAGTACTCATTGCTCCTCTCACTCTCCACATGCCTATCCTCAATAACGCCAGTATTAGCGTCAACCCAAACCCTACCCCTACTACCTGTCTCCTCGATCTCCCTGAATAATACGTCAACCTTGAGCAATGCGCCAGGCGCTATCATGAGCCTCGTGGTTTCATTAACAAAGCATGATGGTAATATCCTAAGCTTCCAAGTCCTCCCATTATAATTAACCGTGTGCCCAGCATTTATGGAGCCGGTCCTGACGCATATGCTTGGTTTATCCACAAGTCCTAGGTAGGACACTACCTTGCCCTTACCCTCATCGCCAAACCAACCACCGACAACAACAATTAACGGCACTTTTTAATTAATGGCATTAACACTTATTTAAACATTGCTTCAGCAAATGCGCATAATACATGAGTCATCATTATTAATTAAGTTTTTAAATAACGACGTGGATAAGAACTGTGGATTCCATATCACCACTTGATGATAGGTATTACGAGGAATTGAGAGATTACGCAGCGGCTGTATCCGAGAGGGCATTCACGAAGTATAGGCTAAGGATTGAGGTTCTATACCTCAACTTCTTGATTAATCTGTTAAGCAGAACTGGCCTGGCGAAGCCATTGACCGATGGTGAGAGGGAGAGATTACTTTCGCTAAGATTTAACGATGATGATTATGGGAGGTTTAAGGAGATTGAAGGTAAGCTCGGCCATGATGTTAAGGCGATTGAGTACCTACTCAGGGAGAAACTGGGCAATGCTGGCCTTGGTAGGATAGCCCATTTAACACACCTTGGCCTGACCTCCGAAGACGTAAATAACCTGGCCCTTGGAATCCTCGTCAGGATAGCCGTATATAATTACCTAATGCCTGAACTAACCGAGTTGTTAAGTGTCATGGTAACCCTAATGGATAGGTACGCCGGCTTACCAATGCTTGGGAGAACCCATGGACAGCCAGCAACACCAACAACCCTCGGTAAGGAAATTGCGTACCACGCCTGCAGGTTAACCCACTGGCTCAGCGTGATCACAGACATTAAGTTGCAGGGTAAGGTTTCAGGGGCCACTGGCTCAATGGCGAGTTTCTCAATGATTAGTAGGGACATTGATTGGATTGAAGAGTTGAGTAGGTTTGTTAGGGATCTTGGTTTCGAACCTGCGATAGTCACGACCCAAATATTACCGCCTGACTCACTGACTCACTTATTAACATCCATTGGACTAATGTCCCAGGCACTCATTAACCTAGCCCAGGACCTGTGGATGTACAACATGCTTGGTTACGTACGCATCGGCGGTAAACCAATAGGCTCGTCCACAATGCCCCATAAGGTAAACCCAGTGGATCTGGAGAATGCCGAGGGTAATCTAAAGCTTGGTTCCTCAATACTCATGGAGATAAGTAGGCATATCCAGGTAAGTAGGCTTCAGAGGGATTTAAGTGATTCAACGATTAAGAGGAATGTTGGGCTTGGCATTGGTCACGTAATACTCGGTGTGAGGAGGTTAAGTGCCGTATTGAGAAGTATCAACGTTGATGAGGATGCCATAAATAGGGACTTGAACAATCATTGGGAGGTGCTCAGCGAGGCTGTCCAGGTTAGGCTCAGGGCATTGGGAATGGCTGACGCCTATGAAAAGGCATTAACAATATTCAGGGGGTCCAGAATGGGTGCGGAGGATTATGGAAGGGCACTGGGTGAATTAGGTGTTAATGATGAGGCCCTACGTGCGTTAAGCCCAGGTAAATACATTGGTTATGCCAGGGAGTTAACCATGAACTGCGTAAGCCATTGTAAATACGTGCTGGAGATAGTTAAGTCTAGGGTTAATTATGAGATTAATACCATGAAATCCCTCGGATTCCTTGAGCAGTAATACTGCTTAACGTGTTTGATTAAAATAACTCATGCAGTAATTAAAGCCGTTAATGAGCATAGTTATGTGCAGAGCAATAAGTATGAACTAAGGAGGATGTTGATGGGAATTACCGTGAAGGAATTAGACATGGTAATAGTGGATAATGAGCATACATATAGATTAATGATTAGGGGAGTTGATGACTGCGTGCGATTAATCCTATTGAGTGATGATTATGAAATAATAGAGAGTAAATGCCTGCATGAAGTTAAATTAGGTACAATAATAAGTTTCCTAAGGAAGGCACTACCGCATTAAACGAACCACCTCATTATTAGTGTCAGGATAAAGCCAATGACCAAGGCAACGATCATTGACGGTAAAGCCTCAGCAACCCTCTTTAACCTAACCCAAAACCTCCTAACAGCACTCGGTCTCCTATAGATAATGAACTCAATACTCAACGAACTAAGGCTACCCCTGACATAATAAGCCCTAACCACACCCCTAAACCCTGAGTCACGCAAATCCTCCACAAGCCTAGTCAAAGCCCTACTAGGCACTATGATAAAGTAATAATAACTAATTAATATAAGTTATTTCTATGAACAATTATGAGTCGAATATGATTAAAAGGCCTAACACGTTCATACCGCTACAAGACCTAACTGCTTATTAATAATAAAATTAAAATTTAAAAATCCATAATAAATCTAGTTACTAGCCCTACTATGATTGAGGAAACAAAGATTACTAGGAATTATCAAATAACGATACCAGCATCCATTAGGAGGAAACTTGGATTAAAAGTTGGTGACACACTCATAGTTAGGCTCGAGGGTGATCGAATAATTCTCGAACCAAAGAGGGGGAGCATCACAGAGATAAAGATTAGACTGGGAAGAAGGATAGATTGGAGGTATGTTGAGGAGACCATAAGGGAAGTAATCGAGAAGAGGTAGTATGAGTTTCGTAGTTGATACGAACGTAATTATTGCCGTAATTTTAGAGGATGATGTAAACCACGATAAAGCGGTAAATACTTGGAATTCCCTAAGTGAAGCCTACGTACCAACAATCTCACTCATAGAATTAGGTTACTTCTTTATTAGGCATAAAATCAACCTAAGTATTATAGGCGAGGTTTTACGAGATCCTAAGATTAAGGTCGTTGAAAATAACGCGCAGGACATATACTTCGCCATTAATTATAGGGATTACATTAGGCATTACGATGACTTCAACGACTTATTAATACTGAGTACGGCATTAAGGTTAAACCTGCCGTTAATTACGTTCGACGATGAATTACTAAATCTATACCGTAAACTTAAGTCGTAAGCATGTAAAATAAAACATTGTTTTTAACATTTATTTTCAATTACTAAAACATTAGACATCACTGCTTACCGTAGTCCTTAACAACCCTGCCAAAATCAAGTATATAATCAAAAGTCCCATATACGCACTTAATGATTCTCCTCGGCCCCAACCTATAGAGAGGGTCAATATCACTCCTATTATTAAACACCAAGGTGCAGGGACCAGTCCAAACACTCTTCGGAGTCAACCTATGCCTATACCTATCAACCAATTGGATTAGCGGCTCAGCACCATCACCAGCCGGTGGAATAACCTTAAGGGCAAGCCTAGTGATTGGCAGTGGCTCAATCTTAGCAGGCTCCTCGGGCCTAATAACAGCAGTGACAAGTCTCAATCCCTCAGGTCTCTCCAGGAATCCATAGACCAAGTCAAAACTCCTCTTAATATCGAGGACCGCAAATTTTTTTAGGTACGCCCCATATCTCCCTGCCTGCGGCTAAACCAACGTCACTATTAACATAGTTATAAGCCGTATAGTACTTCTCCTGGCCGTCAAGAAGTACCTTAATGTCAACCGCAAACTCATTATAAGGCCCCAGAGTACTAAATGGGAATTTAAAGAACGTGATAATGGCCTCAGTAGGTACTGGAAGTTCTAGATCCTCAGGAATAACTTCAGAAGCACCATCTGGATCAGCCTCAAAGAACACCTGGAGAACCTCAGCATCAGGGAAATATTGCGGCAATTTCGCAAAAAGTGGCGTATTACCCGGCATTGACCATAACGATTTTACAGGAAGTTTACCTCTGATTCTTTGAGTAGTCATATTGAATTAAAATATGATGGGGTCATTATTTAAATAATTCAGTGGGGTCTTAATACCGTGTCTCTTGATTGGTTTAGGGCTTTGAGGGATGTGGTTGTCTCTAGCCTTAGGGATTCGTGGCTTCCGTTTCCTGTTGATAGGTCTATCTGCACGAGGTGGAGGGAGGGCTTATCCTTCGATAGTGATAGTAATACCATACTCTATACCTCATGCCTTTACCAACTGGCTTCTGTCATTGAGAGGGCTGTGGCTGAGCTTGAGAGGTTTGGCGTTACTAAGGGTGGTGCCTTGGCTAGGTTTACGGCCATTGGCGCGAAGATCCTCGGTAAAGCATTGCTTAGGCCCAGTGATGAGGAGCTTGATAGGGCTAATAGGGTGGTTAGGGGTATTTACGGCATGCTCAGGGCATTGGGGATCAGGTTCAGGGTACTCGATAATGAACCCTACAGCGGTGCGCTACTTTACGAGCTTGGCTTTGTGAATGAATTCGCGGATTATGCGAAAAGCGTTTACAAGGTCTTTAGGGATAATAATGTTAAGGAGGTAATAACAATTGACCCGCACACCCAGTACACGCTTGAGAGACTCTACCCAAGGTATGTGCCTGAATTCAATATTAAGGTTAGAAGCTACCTGGACTACCTGGACCCAGGTAGGGTTAGGGTAAAGCTCGGTGAGTTCACGATCCATGACTCATGCCTATACGCAAGGTACCTAAATAAGTACGACTTGATTAGGGGCCTGTTTAGGGGTAAGGCCGATGTTAGGGAGGACCCGGTAATAACTGGTAAGGACACCTCGCACTGCTGTGGTGGGCCTATTGAATCGACGTATCCCGAGGTTGCGGGTAAGGTGGCTAGTAATAGGGTTAGGGAGTTGGCTAGGCTCTCTAAGAACGTGGTTGTCCAATGCCCGATCTGCTACGTGAACCTGAGAAGAGGCGTTAAGCTCAGTGGTGTTGAGGTTAATCTCTACGATATTGCCGAGGTCATCGAGGTGATTGGGTGATGATGAGTATTAAGGAGATCTACGAGGAAGTTAAAAAAATGTATGTATTGCGGCTTTTGTGAGTTTCCATGCCCAACATTCAACGCCCTACGTAGTAGGCTTATGGGCCTAGGGGCAGGGTTAACCTAATCAAGGCCTTAATTGAGGGTGGTTTTGGGCAGGGCAAGGACGTGGGGCTTAATAGTGACGTTGTTAACCCAATAATGACTTGCCTACACTGCGCGGCCTGCGATACCCAGTGCCCAGCGGGTATTAGGATTGCTGATGTAATACATAGTTTCAAGGCAATTATCCTGGAGACAATACTTAAGTAGTGGTGATTCGAAATGAAGGGCATGTCCCAGGGTAGGGGTGACGTGATTAGGGAGCTTGAGGCCGTGTTTAAGGATAGGCTATTCACCGAGCCCCATGTACTAGCCTATACAGCCATGATGCGTCCTCGGAGGTTGGTGTTAAGCCGATGGCTGTTGTTCAGCCTGTGAGTGTTGATGAGGTTGTTAAGGTCGTGAAGCTCGCCATTGATTACGGCTTCAAAATAGTACCAGTTGGCTCATCAACAAGCCTATCTGGTAACGCGACGCCAAAGCTTGAGAATACGGTGATAGTCTCCCTGGAGAGGATGAACTCGATAATCGAGGTCTCAGACATTGACTGGTACGCGAGGTTCAGCCCGGGATTAAGGTTGACGAGTTAAACCTAGAGTTAATGGGTTATGGCCTTCAATGGCCTGTTGACCCTGCATCATCTAAGACGGCTACCGTGGGCGGCGTTATTAGTAATGGTGGTGGTGGAATGCGTGGTGCTAAGTATGGACCTGCCTCCCACTGGGTTCTCGGTCTTGAGGCCGTGATTGGGACCGGCGATATTATTAGGGTTGGTTGTAGGACTGTTAAGTGCAGGGAGGGCTACAACCTGGTCCAGGTGTTCATTGGTTCCGAGGGGACCCTGGGCATAGTAACCGAGGCAACGCTCAGGTTAGCGCCATTACCGGAGTCCTTCGTGGGCGTTATGGCTAGGTTCAGGGATGCGGAGTCCCTGGTCAATGCGGTGATTAGGGTTAGGAGGGATAGGCTGTGGCCCATGGTCACGGAATTCATCGACGACATAACAGCCAGATACTAAACCTTGAGCCAGTTACTACCTGTGGATTGGTGTCGACACATACACGGGCAGTGAGCAGCAAGTACTGACTAAGCTCGGCAATGATATTTCCCTAAGCGGTGGTGAAATAGTTAATAGGGCATCCACCTGGCAGGAATTCTCAAAGATACTAGAACCAAGGAGGATGCTCTACTCAGCCACGCTCAAGGCCGCATTCAATGACTATGGCACCGACGTCTTCGTGGCATTCGAGGATATCGCAGTACCAATGAGCAAACTACCGGAGGCCGTTAGGGAGGTCCAGGCATTGGGTAGGAAGTACAACGTTAGGATGAATCTGGGCGGGCACATTGGTGATGGAAACCTACACCCAGCAGTTTGGGCTAGGCGCTCGGACAGAGATGAGATGGATAGGGTCATGAGGTTCTTCGATGATGTTGGTAAACTTGCCGTAAGGCTTAATGGCACGGTTAGTGCCGAGCACGGTATCGGGACTCAGAAGAAGGGGTTGTTGAGGGAGGCAATTGGTAGTAAGAATGATGGTAATAGTGATACGGTCATTGGGTTAATGAGGAGCATTAAGAAAATCTTCGACCTTACGGAATATTCAACCCAGGAAAAATCTTCGACTAAAACCAAATGATTTTTAATTCATTACCATAATAATTTTTGAATTACTCATGGTCAGAACTGGAGGCCTTATTGATAGTATCTTGACAATATCGCCGGGTCCAATACCGTACAACTCCCTAACGCCTCTCGGTATCGTGAACTGCCTAGAGTCGGTGTGCCTAGTCCTCAACAACCTAACACCCTTTAGCTCAATTATGAAGCCCTTATACTCAAGCTCGACATCCGCGAACCTCAGGTGAGTAATGCCCAACGCCCTAACCAGGCTGGCCGGTAGCAGGACTTGGTTGTTTATGTATACCCTAACAGTGAAGGGTAGTGTGGTCACGTTGAACCTCTCCAACCTCCTACGTACAGTCACCCTAACAACCACGTCTACCACCGATCAGTTCCTCAACACTACCACACTTAAGTAATACTCCGTGGAAAACACGTGAAACCAAATTGAAAAAGCACCAACATGCACAGTGGTAAATAAAGGTTTCACGTAAGATAAAGAACAGAAAGAGATTTAAAGAAGGGATTGAACACAAACCAAATGCCCAGCAGAGCAATAGGCATGGGCATGTGCCCAAGATGCGGAAAACCAGGAACCGTAGTAATAAAGGCAGGAAATTACGTATACATAAAGCACGGAAACACCTGGCACTACATAGGAACAATAGACAAAGTAAACCTAAACAAAATACTAATAAAAGACGAAAAAAAATACTAGAAAAAAAATAAAAGAAAATGACGTAAAATATAATTATAAATACATTAGAAATAGAAAAATGAAAATGTCACTAATTATCTTAGCAATATTTTTAATTATAACTTTTAATTTAATATATTATTTTATAGTGCATAATAATGGTAAAAATAATCCCAATACAAATATTGCCTTAACAGACTGTCACTATATTAAATCAGTTAATAATACTGCATTCTTTATTTTATGTAACAACATAAATATAAGCATGCCCAGCAGTTTCAATATTAAATATATAAATAATTTAACTAATTATAATATTTCGATTGATACTTTTAACTATTCAAAATAAATATATACACTGTTGTTACAGTAACGGTATATGAATTTACGTTATAAATGAGAACATACCAAGTTCCAGGGCCGGGATTAAATACTACAAATGCAGAACCTCCGCTTACTATATAGCCATATCCTGACCATGTATTCGAATTTACTACACCTACAAGTAATGATGCTGATGACGGAGTCCATTGCACATACACTGCTAATTCTTGACCTGAACTTAATGTTACTGGTCCAAGTAATACACCAGAATTAGGTGGTAGTGTAAATGGGTCAGCTTTATGTTTTAATGGTAGTGTCTTTAGTTTTAGTGTTGTTACTTCCTTGATTATTGTTACGCCTGGTGTGTCTGGCTTTATCTTTGTTACCTGCATTGCCATTGTTGTTCCTGCCATTAGTGCTACTACGAGTAGTAGCGCGGGTAGTACTAGTGCTAGGCTTTCCTCGTCATAGGTAATGCCAGTATTTAATATTTTTAAAGATTACTCCTGTAATACTTTCGGTGTACTTTGTTCTTTATTTCTATTTCATTATTTCAATTTGTAAAGAAAATCCTTTAGAAATAGAAAACGAGGAGTAGATCGGAATTAACAGGTTGAATGAAACCTACGACTCAGCACTCGGCAAACTCGTCACTCCTCTGGCAGGCGAGGTCCCTACTCATCACCCATGGCAATATCACTGAAGCCCCCTTATAAGCCTTGGGCCTCTACATTAACTACATAATTATTCATATAAGTATTTATTAATCCCATATAGAATTATATATGTAATTTTACATATATAATGGGTAATATACATGGATTATGTAATAATGCTTATTAATTAGTTAATTTAGTTACTCTTGGTGGTTGTATGAAGGCGATAGACCTCGTTAAAAGGAGGCCCCTGGTTATTACTGAGGATAGGCCGTTTATTGAGGCTGTGGATTTGATGGCTAAGGAGAATACTGGCTCTGTGGTTGTTGTTGAGGATTTAAATAGTATGAAGTTGCGTGGTATAATTACTGAGCGTGATGTGATTAGGGCCTTGGCCAATAGGCTTCCGCTTGATACGCCGGTTGGTAAGGTTGGGACTATGGGTCCCAGGGTTGTTAGGGCCAGGGTTGATGATACCGTGGGCACCGTCGCCTCCTTAATGGTTAATTACAGGGTTAGGCATGTGATCGTTGTTGATGAGGAGGATAGGGTCGTGGGCGTAATATCCATTAGGGACCTACTCGGTGACCTAGACGCGGTTAGGGAGATTTCGAGACTTGAGAGGTACCCAAAGGTTAGAGAGTGATCTTCAGTATCCTATAGATGAGTGATGATATAATAATTAAAACCCCAGTTACTACCCAACCAAGCACTCCGAAGTACTGCACTACGTAGCCCATAACGACGCCCATTATTGAACCTATTATTGATGATACCGTGAATAGGTAACTGGTGGATTGAGCAATTAGTATTGGGCTCACGAGCTCATGCACTAGGTATAGCGTTAGGAGTAGAATTAGTGTGAATGCAAAGCCTATTGCCACGGGGATGAATAGCTGAGCCCTGGCCAACCCCATCGGCATTATCACAGCGCCAAGGGCCATGGTTAGGTAGAATAGTACCTTACGCCTCTCCACCTTTAACGAGTGCCTAAACCTATACAGTAGTGGCGTCAGGGCTAGTGGTGCCGTTAGTTCTGCAACACCTAGGTAATTACCCATGCTCATAACCAGTGGGAGTAGGCTTAGGTATGCTCCCCAGGGTATTGAGAAGGCTATGGATATCATCAACACGTCTGGGTTATTCATGACTGCCATTAGCGATACACTCTTTATTATCACGGCATCCTTCATCGTAAGTAGCACAAGCACTGCAAGCGCCAATGAAGCTACGCCAAGGTATAGCGCGGTATCCTGCGTGATGCCTATTACCACGAGCGATGAGGTGAGCATTAATATGGCTATTGATGATAGGTAGGTAACCTGAACCCACCTGGTTAATCCCCTAATACTCCACCAACCAAGTATCAACAGAAGTGATGGCATTAGGTATAGCCCAAGCCCCATACCGGCAAGGAACCTAAGTAGTAATGCCATGTGATAACTACTGGTCGTTGAGAAGATGAGGGATAAGCCATTGAGTATCAGGCCTAGGAACATGGAGACCCTATTACCAAGCCTACTGAATAGGAATGTTGCCGGTAACTGCGTTGCCGCGAAGCCCATCATCGCGGTTGCCATGGGTATTACGTAATAAATAGCGCTGAGCATGACCTTCCTTATTGTCATTACGTCGAACATTATGGTTGATACGCCCAGCCAATTAATCATTATTAATGATAGGCCTGCTATGCTAATGCCAAGCACGTAGTAGGCTTTCCTAACGACTAAAGCGTCCAATTCCTCAATAGGCCTATTATTAATCCCCACATGAAACCTGCATTAAAGCCCCTTATCAAGGTTTCTAACTATTGACAGTTAAGATAAAGAGGGTGGGTAGGTTCATGTCGAGTTATCACTTACCTGCTCGTCAGAGTCCTTGTCAATCCTCACGGTTATTACGGCCCTACTCACCTCCTCCTTAAGCTTCTCCCTGAACTCCCCATACTGCTCAACCAATGAACCTAATTTCTCCTTATACCTCTTAAGCACCAGGTTGAAACTGCCAATGGCTATGTACTTAATGAGTCTCTTAACAATGAAGTTCTCAACCTTCCTAACTATTAAGTCACTAAATGCTATGGCCTCCTCAAAGGACTTAATCAAAGCCTTGAGTATGAATTCCCGCCTCAGTGGGTCATCAAGCATTTTATCAAGCACTGTGAAGTCCCTCTTCCTAAGTGCGCCCATTGGTATGAAGGGTAGTGGGAACGTGAGAACCCTGAGCTTCTTAAGCCTATCGAGAAGTTCGAGGCTCTTAATGACGTCGTCATCAGTCTCACCGGGTAAGTTGAGAATCATCGTGCCAACAACCACCCAGTGATTATCATTGAGTATTCCAATGGCTTCCTCAACAACGTCCGGGTACTGCTCAGGCTTGTATGGCAGTGCCTTACCTGCATTAGCAGCCTCAATAACCTGGGGGAGCCAGTCTCAATACCCATCTCGATGAAGTGCCAGGTACCGCCCTCATTCATGTACTCTGAAACCTCCTTAACCATCTTAGGGGCGTACTTAACAACAGCGGCCGTTGTGAAGTCGGTCGTTATTTCGTAATCATCCCCATAGGACTTAACCAGTTTATACGCCTTGACGGTTAGGTCCAGGACCTTGTCCGGGTTAGGCTCAATACCCCTCGCGCCGTACCTGAAGAACTCCTCGCTATGCAGCGTTATTTCCTTAAAACCACCAACCTCGATGTTCAGCTTAATCTCCTTATCAATATGTCCCTCAAATGGGAATGACCTAATCATACCACTCAAAGTCGGTGTGCAGAATTGACAACCCCTACCGCAGCCTCTCGTAACCTCAACCATACCGCCAATTGATGGGGTCACAATCGTCGGTACCACGTCAATAGGCACAGGCCTATGGGCGACAACCCTACCCGGCACTGGCTCACCCTTCATGATTTTATCGAACAAATGCGGCCCATCCTCCTCAAACTCACCCTCATAAACAACGTCAATGCCGAGTTCACCCTGCCTACCCGTATCGATAATCTGCCAACCAGCGGGACCGCCAATTACAATCTTTATGTGATTCCTATGCCTCTTAATTGCTGGATGATTAATGACCTGGAGGAATGACTTAGCTATGTACGGTAAGCCCCTATATGGCAGGTCCGCCAACTTTAATATCCAGTAGAGTATTCCCGAGCCATAGCTTAGCCCCAATGGGTCCATTACGTATATACCGACTATTCGTGTATTTGGTCCAATTACTTTATCGAGCTTATAAGGATCGGCGATTATCACGTCGTTCCTCGTATAACCATGGGCAAGTAATGCAGCCTCAACCTTAGCCAAGCCATAGGGAGCCCTTAAAACCCTACCGCTCTTATCACTCCTAATACTGAAGAATCTACGGGCAACCCAATCCCTAAAGTAGTTCTCCGGTATTGCGCTCGCGAATCCAACAACGGATGACCCGTGCGTATCGCTCATTGTTGCGATCTCGCCCGTTAAAACGATTGGATAACCGCCGAATGACACAGACCCATTATATACCTGTAGTAAATAAAAACCCTTCTTCATTAATATAAATTACTGGCTTCGCAAACTTTAACCAAGAAATTGAAAGTTAGCTAATGCCCTTCCTAGGAGTCCTTGCACCGCAGGCGGTGCACACAAGCACGTATATCCTACCCTCCCTCTCAAGGTAGGTATCTATTGAGTGGCAAACGGGGCACTCAACGTAGAACTTAATGTACCTCTCATAAACAGCCTCAAGGGTCCTCGGGCTCCTCTCGGCATATAGAACAAGGGCATTACCCTCAATACTACCCGGAAGTGCCAGCTCCTTAAGGAAGAACCTAGCTATGTGCGTTGGATCCCTATTGAGCCTTTGGGCTACATCCCTGAAGTTTTGAATAATTGTCTTCTTAGGCTGGACTTGAATGCTTAACCTAGGTATTTCCTGCCTCCTCTGGATCTTAGGCGTTATCAATGTGTAGGCCTTATCCAATAACTTCATGTAAAGCTCATCATAATTAACATCACTCGACATATCAACGCTGGAAAAACTAATTACTTAATAAATTCTTACCTCCCGTAATCATTGTTAATAATTTATTGAAACCACGGTCAGTCTGGTTTAAAGTCTCTGCGTTTTAATAAATCATTAATGACCTTACTCGTAATTAAGACCGCCAATAGGCGCGGGATGCTTCACGAAATAACCGGCGTCATTAAGGATTATGCAAGTATTGAGTGGGTCTTCGTATCCATACCCTCGGAGACCGAGAGAGTCATCGCCATGAGACTCAGCGACTCACTGCCAATAAGCGCCCTTGATAAATTGAGGAGTATTAATGGCGTTCATGACATTTGGGCGAGCCATGAGGCGCCGATGGAGTTGGTGGGCTTCGATAAGGAGATTCTTAGGAGCATATTAATGCATATGGTTCAAAGTGGTGGTGAGGTTCATGCGTTCCTAACGAAGCTTGGTTATGAAATGGGCCTCTCCATGGCAAGTACAATGCTTAGGACTAAGTATGAGATCCCATCAAATGCGGCAATGAGTAAGGTTCTCGAGACTGCCATTAACATGCTCGTGGTTATGAACCTAACGAGGAGCGTCGAGAATATAAGCATTAGTATGGATAAGGGTGCATATCGTTAACGTATCATTACTGGAGCCCTTTGACCTTGATGCCGGTCTACCATTTACGAGGGGTTACCTACTGGGGCTGTTGAAGGTTCTCCTTAAGTGTGATTGCAGTCTTGATGCAGTAATAAATAAGTCCAGGGTTACCTTCTACCTCAAGGGTAAGTAAGCTCACCATTGACATTTTTTAATCATTATAAAACAAAACAGATTGTAATTAATACTTAAATAGACGTGGCAGGGACATAGGGCTGGTGGGCTCCTTTGGAGAGTTGGGTTAGGTCCTTAATTGACATAATGAGAAGAAGCCTTGATTCTAATGGTTTGCCAATACCAATGGACAAGTCCTACTGTAGTGAGTGGGCGAAGGACTTGAACATACCCAGGGGTGGCGACACGATAATCTACACATCATGCCTGTATCAAATGGCCCCAATGATAAACCAACTAGTGCCCTGGATTGAAAAGATAAGGGGGACACCACTGAGCGGCTTGGCCGGTGTCCTATCTAGGTTTGCTGGTTTTGTAATAAAGCCTAATAGGGCAGATATTGATAGGGCTAATGGAATAATTAGGAACATAGCCAAGGCTTGATAAAGGCTGGTGTAAACTTCGGTTTTCTTTACGATGACGAGCCTACAGTGGCGCATTACTTCATGAAATTGGGGCCGAGGATATCTTCCTGGAGTACTTTGAAAATACAGTCCTTAAAACCTTTAGGAAGTATGGGGTTAGGAGGGTCATAACCATCGACCCACATACCCATAATGTATTAACAAATGTGGCACCGAACTACTTTAAGCTTGACTTCGAGGTTGTGAATTACCTAGACCTAATCAAGGGCATTAAGGTAAGGCCTAAAATAAGTGGTGATGTGGTTATTCATGACTCATGCCTATACGCAAGATACCTGGGTAAGTATGACGTTTATAGGTCAATACTTGATAATGCAGGTATTAAGCACGTTGAAGACCCGTTAATAACTGGTAAGGATACATCGACATGCTGCGGAGGACCACTTGAGTCTCTTAGTCCTGAACTCTCGAGGAAGATTGCCAAGATTAGGATTGAGAACCTGGCCAAGCTTTCGAAAACCGTAATGACGGTATGCCCAATATGCCTGGCAAACCTTGGTAGGAATGCTGAGGGCGTAGTCCAGGTCCTAGACATAAATGAGGTTATTGAGGTGGAGTAGGTTTAAATAACGACTTTTATCATTAATTATTAATGATGACGCGATGGCTGTCCAGACCAATGACGAGTAAGGTGTTAGCTGATTACCGTCTAAGAAAGTGTTTTTATTCTGGCTTCACTACGTAGTTTTTAATGAGCTTCACACCCGTGTATGAGAGGGACCTGGAAGTACCAATAAAAATAAGTAAGTCAGCAAACGAGGACGCGAGGAGAAAGAGACTTGAGAGGTGGCCTAGGGAGGCTGGCCTATCCGTGCCTCTTGACGATTCAGGTACGAGCTTCATGCAGCTTGTTAAGTCCTTCTCTACCGACTATGGCCTAACGCCGGGTGAGAGGACCTGGGATGTTAAGGATGTCGGTGGTAAGTATAGCATTAACATGGTTTGGAAGTTAATGAGGGGTAATGAGGAGAAGGGTTATGCCAGGGTTACTGGTGAGATACCGTTAACGCCAACAGGTGAGGAGGGTAACAATGTTGTTTATACTGCGAGGCTTAAGTACGTGATTGAAATTAGTAATGACGTGCTTAGTGAGAAGGCCACTGCAGAGAACGTGCCTGAGGTCAACCTATTCGGTTAGGCATGGGTAATCCATTAAAATAATCTGGGTCATCAATAAGATAAATGTATACGGTACCAACTAGGGAATTCGAGAGGAGGTTAGACCTGCTATATAGGGTTATGGATGAGAAGAGACTGGATGCTGCGTACATAATTAATCCAATAAACATTGCCTACTTCACAGGATTTTATTACCTTCAGACGGAGAGACCTGCCGCCGTCGTCATACGTAGGAATGGCGATATTTACTTCTTCGGACCGCTCCTTGAGAGGGACCATGTATTGAGCCAGACAAAGCTCGTGAGTAAGGTATACACATATAGGGACTACCCAGGTGAGGTACATCCAATGCGATTATTTGCCGATTGGCTCAGGGAACTGCACCTGGATAGTTCAGCCATTGGTTATGACTCAACACCAGGTTACACAAGTTACTGGGGCTATAAGGGGCCAAACTTAGCGGAACTACTTCCAAGCGCTAAATTCGTGAGTATATCAGACGATATTTACTCCATGAGGTTAATAAAGAGCGATGTGGAGATCGATCTACTCAGGGAGAGCGCCAAGTGGGCGAATCTCGCCCACTCACTGCTTCAGGATTACACGGCGCCTGGCATGTATGACTACGAGATCTCACTAAGGGCCTCCCTTGATGCTTCCATAATGATGAAGAAGGCCTTGGGACCTGGGTATAAGCTTGAGGTCTGAGTACCCTGCTACGCGGGTTTTAGGGGCCAGGTTGGTGAGCATGGCGCTTACCCACACTCAATAAGTGTGGAGAGACCTATTAAAATTGGTGATGTTCTGGTGACTGGCGCGACCGCAGATGTTGGCGGTTACATGGCTGAACTTGAGAGGAATCTCTTCGTTGGTAAGCCTGGCAGTGACGTGATTAAGTACCACGAAATGGTGCTCAAGCTTCAGGACGCAGCGTTAAATGCGCTGAAACCTGGGGTTAAGGCTTCCGATGTTGATAGGGCAGTTATAAAGACCGCCAAGGAGCTCGGAGTGGCCGAACACCTACTGCACCATAGTGGACACGGCCTGGGGTTGGAGGGTCATGAGGCGCCATTCCTCGATATTGGTGATGAAACCGTACTTAAGCCGGGCATGGTAATTACGGTTGAGCCAGGCATATACATAAATGGCCTTGGCGGGTTTAGGCATTCGGATACGGTAGTTATTCATGAGGATTACATTGAGGTGATAACGTATTACCCAAGGGATACCGAGTCATTAGTGGTCGAGATTTAACCCAATTAAGCATATAAGTAAGTCAGTATTATTAATTACATTTTTCGTGAACGTTAAGCAACTCTTAACATATACAGGGATAATCGCTGCAGTGCTTGCCTGGCTATTCATAGCCATTAGCATAATTGTTAATCCCTGGTTCGTATTCACCAAAAACGCCTTCAGCGATTTAGGTGGGCCATACGCTACCGACCCCTGGATTTACAATTATGGATTAATAATAACGTCAATGTTCGTAGACCTATACTCAATAAACCTATTGTTAATATCGAGGAATAAGGTCGAGGACTTTGCCTCAGCCTTCGTGCTCATTGCAGGGCTATTCCTGGCATTAATAGGTATTTACCATGAGGGAACCAGGCCTCATGTTTTCGTATCAACCTGGTTCTTCACCCAAATGGATCTGGCATTAATCACGTGGGGCATCGGCTCATTAATGGCCAAGGATAAAAGGCTTGGGCTATTCTCGTTACTTCTCGGAATCATAGCGCCATCAATAGCGTTGATAATTCCATGGCCATCAGCAGCTACCGAGGAGGCCTACGGAATAGCGGTGATAGACCTATGGGTAGCTGTGATGACGTACCTCGAGATTAAGCACATGATTAAATAATAACATTGTCTGTCAAAGCCTGGACTGGGAGAGTGGAGGTAAGACTATTCTTACCTCCACTCTGCCTGGCCACGACGTTCAGTCTCAAATAATTCCGTGTTCCACGGCATCCTGGGTATTAATGCCATGTATACGGCCTCTGTATTAAGTACAACCCTGTCTATGAACCTCCTTGTTAATGCTCCAATTAATCCATATTTCCTACCTATATTGGGCTCTCCGTAATACTTACTAACGACCTCATTCAACTCAACTCCCCGTAGCACTTCCTTCATGAATTTCCTAGGCACCATGAACCCAGGCTTATGCCAAGGGTTACCCTGCCATCCTTATCCATTACCACGGCAATCGTAATATCAATACCCTCATCAAAACCCTCAACCTTGATTATCCCAGCCTCAATACCAACGCCGAACTCGGCATTTCGTACCGCATTAATCGCGTATTTCGCCCTCCTAATAGCCCCGTGAATGGTTTCGTCAAAACCAATGGCTCGGGAGATAAGTCGCCAGGTGGTTCAATAGGAACCACGCTAACCCTAAAGCCCGCAAGTCTAAACGCCAATTCCGTACCCCTAACCTTATTTGGGTTCCTTGAACCAAGGGCTACGAGTATCACGGCAAGTAAAGATAAATCTAGGGGTTATAAGGGTTCTAACATGTGATGATGCTTAGTCGCCTACCGATGAGTGAGGAGTGACTCCAATGCTGAATCGAAACTTCATAATGAATTAATTCAATAAATTTAACGCAACCATGGCTTACTCTATGAATACCGTGGTACCCGTGTACTTACTACCCCTCAGTAACTCAAGTCTCCTTGCAAGCTTAACCGCGGCCTCCACAGCCCTCCTCGCATATTCCTCAGCCCTCTCCAGCGCCTGCATCCTATTGGCCCCAGGACCGATTATCCCCATGCCAACAGGCTTCTTATGCTCCACGGACAAGTCCATTAATTTCCTAGCTGCTTGGTGAGCCACGACCTCGTCATGCTTTGTCTCGCCTTGAATAACAGCGCCTATCGCCGCCACGGCATCCACATCATCCCTCCTAAGCAATTCGTCAACCACTATGGGCATGTCGTATGTACCCGGCACCTTAGCCACGTAGGTAACCTCAGCACCTAAAAACCTCGCATGCTCAAGGGCCTTCTGAAGCATTAGGTATGTAATGTCGTAGTTAAACTCCGCAACCACAATCGCAAGCCTAACCCTATCCGCCATACAACCGGGGATAGGGCAGGTCCAAATTAAAGCTTATCCCGACACCTAACCCTATCACTAATCCTCCTAAGTATTGGATCAGCGATCACGTACTGATTATCAACCTTCATTATAAATCCATTATCCACAAGTCTCCTTAGGAGCTTCGTAACCTCGCTATCACTTATTGGCCTACCCTCCCTCAACTCAAGATACCTCTTAACCTCAGACCATGTGGCACCTTGCTTAAGAGCGTTAATTACGAGCACGTACCTCCTAGAGCCCATGGCCCTAACGAAATTACAAAACTCCTCCTCAACAATACCCGAGGCTATGCTTATAGTTCTATTAAGAGCCTCAGGCCCTGGATTACTGATGTATGTGAGACCAAATAGTGATAACCAACCAACAACGCCATCTAATTCATCCACAGCCCTATCAATTATATTCTCACTAACGGCGATACCCGCCTTATCGAACCCACGCCTTAGAAAGTCCAGCGACTGCTCACGTGTAAAGGGCCTTAACTCTATTACCTCCATGTATCTACCATACAACGGTGAATCTGGATTATTAAGTCTCAGGTAATTATAGAGCATGCCAACCTTAGACCCAGCAAAGATGAAGGATATATTCCTCAAATTATCATATACATAGGCAAATACTGGAAGTAAATTGAAACCTCTCATTCTGCTCAATTCCTGAACCTCATCAATTATCACGACAAGGTGCTTACCCTCCGATAGTGCCCAATCATTAAGAGCATCAAATAATGATGGTATTGATATATCCCTGGCTGACCCACTAAACTCGATAGTAAGGCCCATTATTGATAAACCCCTAACCCTACTTAGAAAATCGATTAGCCTTCGGCTAAATGGCAATAATTGACTTAAGGATTTTGCGAATTCATTTAGGAAGTCTCTGACAGTCATGTAGGCCATGCCCTCAAACCTCCTTGCATCAATATATACCCTAACTATATCCTTTGTGGCGGCTTTAACAAGTGATGTTTTACCAACACGCCTAAAGCCAACCACCAATGTGACCGCCCTATTCAATGCTGAAAATCTTAATTGCTTGATCTCGGCCTCCCTATCATATAGCTCGCTTGGGTCCTCAGCAGGTCTATCAAGAAACGCCATACCTATGTAGTAACTACATACCTATGTAGTTATTAAACTTTGCCACGTTGTAAGCGTTTTAAAGTCTTAATAATGCATAACCTCAGTGCTTAATTTCTCAAGGTTATGGATTTGGAAGTACATTAGGGATAAACTGCCCTGGTACTATGAAGTAGCCATTAACAGGAAGCCAGCCAAGTACTTAATAGCCGCGCGAATACCTGTTAACGAGAAAGTAACCGAGTTAAGTGAGGGTGAGTTGTGGAGGGAGTTTGATAGGGCCCTAAAGGACTTCCTCGAGTTATGGCGAAGGGTCAGAAATAATGAGGTGGATATTAGGAGCATGCCTAAGGCATCACCATCACTGCTAGACCTGATCGCCGAAATCACTAGAAGGATGATTAGGCATTGCGAATTTTGTGAGTGGCGTTGTAGGGTTGATAGGACGGGTGGTAAGAGGCTTGGTGTCTGCATGCTTGACTCCACAAGTAGGGTATCCACGTACTTCCACCACCTTGGTGAGGAATTACCACTTCGTGGCGTGATGGGTTCTGGGACTATATTCTTCACATCCTGTAACTTCCGCTGTGCCTTCTGCCAAAATGCTGACATAAGTAGGGATAGGTTCAACGGCATTACCATGAACCCAAGGCAGATAGCCTCGTCAGCCATAATACTCAGGCTTGAGGGCGTCCACAACATCAATTGGTCGGTGGCGAACCAACGCCGCACCTACACAATATCGCTGAGGCGATAAGGCTTATTGCCAGGGATGGCATTAAAGTCTTGATGAATTGAGTGAGGAGGAGTACGATGCCGTGCTCTCGGTTAAGGCGGACTTCATACCCTACAACTTCTCCAGGGATTGGGCGTTCTACGGCAATGAGCTTAACGTGCCCATGCTATGGAATAGCAACTTCTACATGACCGTAGAAACCACGAAACTGCTTAGGGTCTTGATGGACATTTAGACTACATTAAGACTTACGCACTGAACAATAACGCCTATGCCTTATGCGCCGAAAAATTATATTCACGTGCTCCCGTATTACCGCATCGCCTATGGTAAGAACACTATTTCTTTTTCATGGAGTTTAATTTATGTTAAATTTTACAAATAATCCCGAGTAAGTTGGAAATTAATACACTGCGCCTGGAGTTAGAAGAATATTATTCACGTTGTACATCCTTGCTTGAATCGGCAATTATCGTTCGTTTAGTTATTCTAATCGTGCTTGTTGAGTTGGTGCTGTGCCTATTAATGCAATTGAAGAATACGTCCACTAGCTTGGTAATCCTCGCGTAGAGTGGTTTTACGCCCTAGGTGCATTGTCTTCAGCCGTTTAATCACCATGATGGGTAGGTCGAGCATAGATGGGATATTATGGCTAAAATCATATATGTTAATGTGAAGCTAAATAACCCTTCACAGTCGTGAATACCGGCACTGAGCAGTTCTTCGTTAAGCAGGTGCTCCTGGCCAACGGCCAGGTAATAAGCGTTAAATCCCCAACCCTCTTCCACAACCAGTGGTGGAACGCAATATACCCAGCAAAGCCCTCGATGGTGGTGGTATGCTATGTTGAAAAACCCAAGCATTTGCGAGCCAGTGAAGGTCAGCGGGTACTCAATGGCGATTATGCAGGGCCAGTAACGATAACCGTAAACGACCCACTAGGCGCCGCGTGGCTGATCACTTGGCCGAATGGCACAGCAAACGGCTACTCAACAACCACATTCAATATCTACGTAGCAGGGCCAACAACGATAAACGCATACATAACCGAAGTCCCGCCGGGCTTTCAGCAGTGCAGCATAACGCCAAGCCAAACAATGGCAAGCCCAGGGCAATCAGTGGTATTCCAAGTAACATGCAACAACGGAAATAACAACGGCGATGGCGGAGGCGGCAGAGGAGGCGGAGGTGGAGGAGTCCAACAAACAACGACATCAATGACCCAACAAACCACAACCAGTAACAATGACTTAGGACCCACCGGAATGACTGGGCGCTATTTAGATGGAACTCAGCTTCCAGCTAGGTCACCAGGAAATCTCCAAGCATATGGCGGCTTCACCGCTACTCATACAAACGTAGATGGCTTGCCATACACCATAATAACCTATAACGGCCAGCCAAACAGTGGAGGTACTGGATCGCTCAATAGTGGTGGGACGAGTAGCACATACAGACCTCCTCACTATGTCATGCCTCTGTGATGCAGTTCAAAATAATGTTTAGTTTTTAATTTTTTTTAAAATATCGTTTTTACCCTCTTTTTGTATTATGAGCTAGAGCTAGATAGGAGCTGCCACAGTAAATCGACTTCGTGTACAAAGGTATAGTTAGTGCTGTTCACGCCTGCGATCATCCTATACCACTGCCATAGTGGCAATGGCAGTAACTGCTGCTCAGCCTCACTAGGCGTGAATGGCCCAAGTACTCCGATACTGCATGGCCCGGTCATGGTTATTGTGCCATTCGGTGTATAGGTAAAGTAGGCAATAAGCAATGAATTCACGTATGTCCAAACCCCATTCTGAAATACCTCCATTCCATTCTTACTGTTGTATGTCCCGCCCAATATGTATAGGAAGCTGTCATGTAGTAGCCGTTAACCTCCCTAAGCGGTAATGCGGCCGTAAACATGTACGTGCCGTTTATGACTTCAGCCGCGTAATCCATATCATTGTTCTGAGATGGAGGCCATCCCACGGATATGTCTATGCCTGGATAGCACCAAGTAGTACCGTTGGCAACAACAGCCGGGGTACCTGGCGGGCAGAGCACGGCCGTTGCGTTATTCCCAAAGCCCTCATACGGAGCCAAGACTTGCGCTACGTATTGCGGTATCATTATTGCACCTGCGAGCCACGCCGTACCATTATTCAGCACTACCATCTTCCCAAAGCACAGTGCACTATCATTCATCGGATCCACAGAGCCACTCGCATTGCTAGGCACGTAAACGTAGACGGTCCTGTTTATGTATACCGGCACTGTCTTGTTCACGTACTTAACTATTGTCTTGTTCACGTACACGGTGTGGTTCACGTAAATCGCCTCCACCTGCGTCCTTACCTAGACCAACCCAAGGGACTTAGCTACCGGCTGTAGGGGCTTCACATGCGGGCTCGCAACCACCACAACCAAGAGGACTATTGCCACTATGCCTATTACTACGAGGGCCCTTAACCACGTTGGCGCGCCCAGCTCACCTAGACCACCAATACATTAGTGTTGGCTGGGTTTAAAAATATCTTCTATAGATTAATTAGGGCACAGTAATATAGGCGAGGGCTCTAAAAGTGTCTTCAGGCTCAAGCAATTCGAGGCAATAAGGGAGACTAAACACATTGCCAAACCACGACAACCTAATCAATAATTCCTAAATTCAGCTCATGAGCTTTTAACTTTTCTTTAATTCTACTCATAAATTTATTACATGAACGAGAATTAGTACAAACGAAGCACGGCAACTATATACTAATTCCCAAGCTCTCTGAATAGAAATGGTATGGGTTTCCATATTCTTTAATGTAATTTAAGTATTCCAATAATTCATTTCTTATTGCAAAGCGTTGAAAAACCTCATACGCCTTATAGCTAATATTATTTACTGTATTAATCGTGCTTATGAGCTTATTAGATTGAGGCGTAATTGAAAAGTTCGCAATGCCTAAAAATGCAGGAAGTACGCCTTTGGGTACGGTGATCATGGCGCCTCTACTGTAAAGGTAATAATTTAAATTTGAACCAACATTAAATTCTTTAAGAATCGCATTTATGTGTTCCACGAATTGCTTTGTCTCTTCAGCAAATGATACACCGATATTGAACCTATACGTGCTACGATATTCAGTATGCAATTTAACGCTCTTTGCACCATTACTCAGAGGTATTTTTATGTCAATAGATGCTAACGCCTTGCCTTTATATGACAGTGCGACATGATTAATTAAATCATGAATTCTGTAAAACAATGTAAGCGGTAACCTAATTGCTGTATTATTAATTTCTGAAAGTTCACGTAGAATTAACCAAGCGAAAACACGCGCATTTTCTTCGTCAAAGCGTATTTGATCATCATAAATATATTTAACAGGTAAACTAGTTATTACTTCGATTCTTTTTGCAAGCCATTTAGGGGCTGGTATATTATTTATCTTATATGCATCTGAGACTGCGTAACCGACATGAATGCCACTATCATAGTTTCCTAGACCATCCGTGGCGTATGCAAAGAGTAAACCTGTATTCGTAGCTATCATTTTCATAAAGGTTTCTTTTGTGTAAGAATTCAAGCCATTAATTGGCGGCGACATTAAGGCATAACTTGGATGCAATTTACCATCTACGGTCAGCGTAGCACCACGCACTTGGAAATTCAGGTGCGTCGGCTTACCATTAAATATATTTATGAAATCTGAAAATATTGGCATGGCTGAAGCAATAAGTTCTGGACTATTAGATGTATATACAAGCTTTCCCCTGACTATTGAACCATCAAGTAATAAGCCAGCCACCGCCTGAATAACCTTAAACGTCGATAACCCTGAATTACCGATTATCTTTACGTCTGTGTAAATATTTTTAGTGATTATTAATACTGGTTTAACTGAGGTAACAAGAATATATGCGTCCTTAAGGTCATTATCGCTCGCTCGAGGTATTATTTTAATGCCACTATCCAGCATTTCAATATTATACTGCCCCACCTCCAACGCATTTAATAGTAAATGCGCTAAGTTATTTATGTAACTAGGTTATGATGATGAATTAACATCGCATATCGCAAATTTTCAAAGTTATCCAAATTAATTTCATATACCCTGCTAAGAAGTTCTCGTTTAAGAAAATATTTACTTTCATTGAATTCTACATCATTAAACTGAGTAAGGCTTGTAGCCATTTTTAGCCTATCCTTTATTATTAATACTATTTTTTTCTACATCATCACGCTCCGTAAATGCACGTGCACCCATCACTAAACATTAACTCTCACTAAAGCTTATAAATACGTCACGCACGTACTTCACGTTCAGAGCTAGCCACAATCTATAATAGTTTCCCGATTTTAAGTATGGCAATGATAAGTGCGCCTTTAGGATTTCCAGGGTGCCGAAGTACTTCGAGGTTGTCTCGAGGAATCACAAGCTCATTTATGACTGGGGTGAGGACATGATAATTAGGCACTTGGTAATGCCGGGCCACATCGAGGATGATACTAAGCCCGTGCTTAGGTGGATTGCTGATAACATGCCCGGGGTTCTAGTTAACATTATGGATCAGTACAGGCCGGAGAATGAGACGGACCCGAATTCACCAAGGTTTAACCCGGAGTTTAGGGAGTTGGCTAGGAGACCGAGTAGGGAGGAGTTGATGGAGGTTTATAGGTATGCAAGGGATTTGGGCCTTAATTTTGAGTTGATTAGTTTTGAGAAGAGGATTGACATTAGGTATTTGGGTGATGAGGATTCGTTAATCGAAAGGCTCAACAACGTATAAATTAGGTTTGGTCGTGGACTAGGGAGTTAAAGCAGGAGTAATTCAGCCTCCTTAAGCGTTCCCCTGACCGGATCCACCTCAAGCCCAAAAATCTCGAGTGCGGTTACGCCAATTACCACCGTATCCTCAGTCTCACCAAATATTACAGGTACAACCCTCCTTTCACCCATGAGTATTAAGCCTGCTTCCCCAACATCACGCTCCACATAACCACCAAATGCCTTAAACCTCCTTCTCCTACTTGGTTTTATTCCAAGCTCCTCAAGTATGTCCCTACGTATAACGGTATAAATAGCACCAGTATCTACAATACCATCAACCTCCACAGTCCTCTCTGGCGCTGATGGATTGAATATGCCAGCCCTAACCTTAACAAAACCCATTAAAGCATTCATAAATTACCTTAATTAAATAGTTTTAATCATGAAGTATAACATACACGCCTAAATTGGTGTTTGATGGTGATTGTTTTAATCAACAACGCCCTCCTCAGTAATCCTAAACGTAACCTCCCTCTCGGGGTGGTATGGCGAGTCGAAGATCTTGGCAATCCTGACATTCTCCTTACCCTTCCTCAACCAAACCCTATACGTGGCTCCATGAGCAATCACATTACCGCCAGCAGGCTTGAGCGGGTTTCCAAAGAATACGTCTGGCTGTGCAACCACTTGGTTTGTGACTACCACCGCCACGTTATAAATATCCGCAATCCTAAGTAACTGGGCAATGTGGTGATTAAGCTTCTGCTGCCTCTCAGCCAGGTTCTCCCTACCTGGGTACTCACTCCTGAAGTGGGCCACTAATGAGTCAATGACTATTAAGCCGATGTTCTCCTTCTCAATGATCTTCTTACTCTCCTCAATAATCATCATTTGGTGATCACTGTTGTAAGCCCTGGCATAGAGAATATTCTTGAGAGCCTCCTGTGGATCTAAACCCCTGTACTTAGCCATCTGCATTATCCTCTCAGGCCTGAAGGTGTTCTCCGTATCGACATACAGGGCCTTAGCCTTAAGCCCACCCTTATCCTCGGGCAATTGAACCATTACGCTCAATTGATGGCAAAGCTGAGTCTTGCCGCTGCCGAACTCACCGACAAGCTCCGTAATGGCCTTGGTCTCAATGCCACCACCAAGTAACTCATCAAGTGACTTAACGCCAGTGCTAATCCTCCTAATGCCCCTCCTCTTCTCGTAAAGCTCGTAGGCTGTTATGAATGGCGTCAAGCCAATGAGCTTCTGGGCAGCGGCGATGATCTGCTTAGCCCTATCCTCACTACCAAGTATCTCGCTAACTCCTTAACGCTTGCAAAGGCCACGTCCCTAGCTGTGTTGTAGCCGGCCTCCCTAAGCTTCTGAGCCGTGACCCTACCAACACCCTCAATTTCCTCAACGTCAATCATGGGATAACCGCCACTAACCGTTGCAGTAACGACGGTACTCTTCTCACCGCTCTCCTCGCCCGTGTCCTCAACCTCCTCGACCGGTTCCTCCTCCTTCTCTTCCTCAACTTCCTGTTCCTGCACCTTTCTCCTCCCCTTTGGCATATTCTCCACTAAAAATAAATGGTTATTACTTAAAAAAACTAAGCAGTGATGATGCAGGGAGTTCATCGAAGGCCAGCCCTAATCCTAAGCCAAACACCCAGGCATGTCTCGCGCCAAAGCCTATCAACGTCATTACCCTCGCCCTCGACAATACGCCTAAGAATGCTCAGTACATCATTACTCACCATTACGGGCTTTACATAGGCTATGTCATCATCATAACCACAGGTGGCCTTAAGTAACCTATCAACAGCCCTCTTACCAATTAACCTCCTTAACTCATCCCAGGTATAACCAACGTAGCCCAACGACTTATAAAGCCTATCGGCAGGTTCATTACCGAACCACGTGGTTGCAACATAAGCATCAGAATCGGCGCAAACCTCCTCAATACTACTCATTAAAATCTTACCAATACCCAAGCCCCTGCATTCCTCAATAACAGCTATGTAGTAAATAACGCATAACTTAACAGAGCCGACGTTAATACCGTAATAAACGGCGGCGCCAACACTCGAACTATTAATAACGGCCAATGCCACAGAGCCGACTCCATAATCAACGACTGCCCTTGCGTACCTATAGGCCGAGCCAAAGAAATCCCTCAATATAGGCTCTGCATGGCCCATCAACTCCCTACCACCTATGAGGACGGTGATTGGCCCATCACAATTCACGAAAAACACCCAGGCTAGTGGTACTTAACTAGGTTAAGTTAAAGGGAATAGATATAGGTAGTAATAAATTGACTTATACCCTCCTACCACGCCTACCTCCAGGTGGTCTAATGGTATCCGTCGGTATTGGTGTCACATCCTCTATACGGCCAATTATTAAGCCAGCCCTGGCCAAGGCCCTAATGGCGGCAGCTGCACCGGGGCCCGGGGTCTTTGGGCCGTAACCACCTGGCGCCTTAACCTTTATGTGCACTGCATTAATGCCCCTACTCATGGCTATTTGGGCGGCCTTGTAGGCAGCCATCATTGCGGCGTATGGGCTGGGTTTATCCCTATCGGCCTTAACCACCTGTCCGCCGCTGACCCTGGCCACGGTCTCGGCGCCTGTTAAGTCCGTGATTATTATTATTGTATTATTATAGCTGGAGTAAACGTACGCGACGCCCCACCTAAGCTTCCTAGCCCCGCTAACCTGCGTTGGTTTTATCTCGGGTAGCTGCGTTGGTTGTGGCGGTACTGGCTGGGCTGGCTGTGCCTCTCCCTGAACCTCCTCAGTAGCCTTTTCCGTGTTTCTCTCTGACATTCGGTGGTTGGCATTTTAACTCATTTTATAAATTTTCTCGCTATTGACTAATGACTGCCTCTCATGCTCTCGATAATGCTCATCATGTGGCTAGTGCCAACCCTAAACCTCATGGGGTCAGGTTCCCTCTCAGAAACGCGTAGCAGGTCAAGAACCTGCTGATAAGTCCTTATACCGCCAGCAACCTTAATCCCGATCTTTGGGTTGTACTTCCTGGAGAGTTCGGCCATTAACTTGACATTCTCGATTTGGGCTCCGGTTTTATTGCCGATTCTTTCCGCGTACTCCTTCTCCTCAAACCCGGTGCTCGTCTTTATGAAGTCAGCCCCAGACTGCATCACGATCCTATACAACTCAAGCTTCTCCTCCCTAGTCGTGTAGGCATCCTCCACAATAACCTTTATGACCCTACCCTCCCCATGCGCCGCCTCAACCACGGTATTTATATCATGCTCAACCTCACCCCAAAGCCCAGACTTAACAAGGCCCATTGGAGCCACGATATCAAGCTCATCAGCATACTGCGAGTAACGTTTAATGGCGTCTACCCTAGCTCAGTGGTGCCGGCGCCAAATGGGAAGTCGACCACGGCAACAACCTTGAAATTATAACCCTTACGAGCCATGTACTCCCTGGCGTACCGAAGAAATACTGGGTTTATCGTTATTGAATACGCGCCGTACCTAGCCGTATCCTCAATCAAAGCCTCAATCTCCCTCGTTGAACCGTACGGCCTAAGGTACGTATTATCTATTAAACCGATGATGTTTACCTCCATACCCACCTAAGAACGCATTAAACTATTAATGCTTTATCCACCTGAAATACTTATTAATGATTAGTACATCGGTAGCTAAGTATGAGTGAACCAACCATTAAATCAATTAGGGTTTTAACCGTTATGGGGAATTTCGAGTGGCCCATTGTGAAGGTTGAGCTTAGTAATGGCCTTGTTGGTTATGGGGAGTGCCACAGGGGCCCGGTATTAAGGAGGTCTTGAAGAGAGCTGAGGAGTTGATTAAGGGTAGGGAGGTCAATGTTGAGTATCTGTTGAGACTCATTAGGAAGCACATACCAAACTCCGAGTGGGGTGTTGTTAATAATGCAATTAGTGGCTTAGAAACAGCCTCTGGGACTTAAAGGGTAAGTTAACGGGTCTTCCTGTCTATGAACTACTTGGTGGTAAGGTTAGGGATAGGGTCGCGGTTTACGCGGACCTACACGCTGGCGCGGGTATCATTGAGACAGGTGGTAAGAGGTGGGTCGAGTTGGCCAGTACTGAGGTTGCCTACAACGTTGAGAATTACATAAAGAGGGCCAGGGAGGCAATGAGCATGGGGTTTAGGTACATTAAGTTCGATGTTGATGTGCCGGAGGGCATGATGGAGACCGAGTTTGATAGGACCTTTAGCATGAGGATTGTTAAGTTCGTGACTTCATTCATAGGTGGGGTTAGGGATGCCGTTAAGTACGATGTTGATATAATGATTGATGGGCATTGGGCATTTAGTGTGCCCACAGCCATAGCCATAGCCAGGGAGTTGGCTAAGTACGACGTGTTTTGGTTTGAGGATCCGGTACCGCCTGAGAACATCGATGCCATGAGGAAGGTTAGGCTTAAGTCGCCGGTGCCCATAGCCACTGGCGAGAAGCTGTATAGGCTTTCGCAGTTTAGGGAATTGATTGAGAAAGGAGCCACAGACATCATACACCCTGATGTGCAGAGGCTCGGCGGACTACTCGAGATGAAGAAGATAGCCTACTTAGCCGAGGAGTACTACGTGCCAGTCGCAATACATAATATCTCAAGCCCAATAGGAACCATGGCCAACGCCCACGTGGCAGCCACAATAGGGGATTTCATAGCCATTGAGTGGCATGCCATTGACCTGCCTGGTGGCCTGACATGGTTAAGGAGGGCATGATAATAAAGGATGGCTACATAACACCGCAGAAGAGACCAGGCCTTGGGGTTGAGCTGAACGAGAGAGTTGCCGTAGAGCATGCGAAGGATCCAACGAGGTTAAGGAGTTCCTTTAAGAAATTAAAAATTAAATGAGGAATACTGCGCCTTAGCCTAGGTGATGAGTGAGCCCCAAGCGTGAAATTGATGAAGAAAACGAACCAACTGATTATTACTGCTGTGTTGGTATCATGCTTAATTTAGGCTTAACAACCTGCTTCATGTAGTCAACTAGGTTAGCCTCCTCAAGCGCCTTGAGGACCTCCTCATCACTGGCCCCCTTCTTAATGTTTATCTTATACTCCGTTGGTTCGATGTGCTTCACATTGACGGCCCTCCTCTTAACGCCTGTTAAGGATTTTGGCCCCGTTATTATTACGAAATTCTCATCCTTAATATCCACAATAACGCATTTCCTACCAGCCTCCCTACCGGCAACCTTCACGCATACCCTACCAATGTCGAATACCCTAGGCATCAAGCACGGGTAGTGTGAGGCTTTATAAGCATTTCATGGATTACTTCACTAATCATAATAATATATAGATTATGTACATACGCTACTTATAAATTATTAAGTAATTAATTATTAATGGCCGTAGGTTCTCAGGAAGTTCTTGAGAGATATAGACGTTATTCAAATGATTTAATGGAGATACTTAGGCTTAGAACAAAGCCTGTTGGTGTTGCATTATTGGATAGGGATCCTGACGAGGCCGGTATTAGTGCATTTCGCCCTCTTAGGCATTTCCGTAGAAAGCTAACGTTTTGCCAAATGACAGCTGCGGCTAGGTATTATGGCATGGGTATGGCGGCTACGTTGGAGGATATGGCGTGCCCCGGTGAAATAATAATATTTGGATTTGCCGAACCACCTGATTACTTCCTTGATGGTAGCCTTAGCCATGGTCTTTACACGAGGACGAAGGAGGCCGGTAAGGCGCTTGATAATAGTTTACCAAGGCTGCCAGTGTAGGTATAAGGCATTGTTGACAATGCCTCTGGATAATGTTTTTTTACGAACCACAGGTCGTGATGATATATGGAACGCCAGGTCAAATGGTGAAGTTAGTCACTGCGTACGTATATATTAGTGGTGAGAAGGTTACGCTGAGCGCCAGTGGTAAGGCTGGGTCTGACACGGCGGTTGCTGAGGTTTTACTTACTGGCAAACCGAGACTCGCATTACCTGGTTATGGTGATAGGATTGTTGGGCATGTGGAGGACTATGAAATGCTCTTTGTTACTCCAGCAAGTCTGCTGGGCGATCTTATTGATGCTCTTAAGGAACAGAACAAGACAAACTTCATTGTTTACCCACCAATGCCGAGCATATTTTATAGGGTTGACTTTAGCGCCATACCAGTTATTGGGCATTTATATGACAGGTTCCTTAAGGAGGTCGATGAGAGGGTGAGGAAGGAAAGGGGTGGTGCTGGTGAGGAGCGAGGAGGTTGAGCAAGTAATTAAAAATGCTAAGGAGAGGGCCACGCAATTACTCATTGAGACCGAGAACTGCGCGTACTCACCATTCGTGGCCCTACTTGAGGCCTTAAACATTAAGGCATCGCCAGAGTTACTGGCGGTATCGATAGGCTTTGCCGGTGGCTTAAGCGGTTCTGGACACCTCTGTGGTGCCCTATGGGCTTCAGTAGCTGCCGTTAGCATTTACATGAAAAAGAAGATAGATATGGAGAAGGGTAATAAGCAAGCGAGCGAGCCCTTCATAGCATATCATCTCGAGCTTCACAACAAGGTCGCGGATGTCTATAGGCAATTCATAAATATGTTTGGGTCGCCGAATTGTAAGGATCTAAATCCTAAGTTTGACTTAGTATCACCTGAGCAGAGGAAAAAGTGCACCGTCATTGTTAGGAAGTCCGTTGAGATAACCCTGAGGTCATTACTGGGTGATTCTAAATGAGCGTTGAGATCACCGGCAAAGAGGCTGAAGGCGTGAGGTGGGACCTCGTAGTCATAGGCTCTGGAACAGCCGGCGCCGACGCCGCCGTGCGTGCCGCGCAATTAGGGCTTAAGGTACTGCTCATAGAGAAGAATAGGGATAGGTTGGGCGGGACCTGTGTAAATGTTGGTTGCGTACCAACGAAGAAGTTGTTGTACATAGCCGATCACTATCATGAATTAATTAAGTACCTGCAGTGAGGGTTTAGTCGCCAACGCCAAGCTTGACGTGAAGGCCATGTTTAAGGCTAAGGATCAATTAATTAACCAGATAATTGCGTGGTACGTATTCAGGGTATTTCCGAGTTGGGGTATTAGGGTATTGATTGGTGAGGCTAGGTTGAGGTCCCCGACTCCGTTAGGGTTGGCGATTCAATAATAGAGGCTAGGAGTATATTGATAGCGACGGGCTCCAGACCCAAAATACCACCGATAAGAGGAATCGAAGAGGGATTAAGGAGTGGCTTTGCCATAACTAGCGATGACTTCTTTTCTCTTGACGCAATTCCCGAAAGTATACTAATTATTGGCGGTGGAGCAATAGGCGTTGAACTAGGGACACTACTTCATAAGCTTGGGTCTAAGGTCATAATTGCCGAGATCATGGATAGATTACTACCAACATTTACGGACCCTGAATTAGGTAATTACTTAGCCAATAGGGTAATGAGGGAAATCTACGGAATCGATGTTAAAGTTAACACGTCTGTAACGGAGGTGGATCCAAGCAATAAGGTTGTACGTTTATCCAATGGCGAGTCAATTAAGGTTGATAAGGTCTTGGTTGCGGTTGGTAGGGTGCCGAATACTGAGGGTCTTAATCTCGAGGGTGTTGGTGTTGAGGTTAGGAACGGCGCCATTGTGGTTGATGAACATTCAAGAACAAACATACCGAACATCTACGCAGCAGGCGATGTAACGGGCAGGTACATGCTAGCCAGCGTGGCTAAGGTTCAGGGTATCGTAGCTGCAGAGAACGCGGCAGGTTTAAATTCGAGGATTGACTATGACTTGGTACCCATGGTCGTGTTTTCAGACCCAGAGGTGGCTTCTGTAGGGGTTGTGGCAGGTAAGGATGACCCAAGGTACGTGGTTACCAAGATGCCGAATGCCATAAATTACAGGGCAATAGCGTATAATAAGCCTTATGGCTGGACGAAGATCGTGGCTGATAAGGTTAGTAAGAGAATCGTTGGCTTTCACATGATTGGCCCGTGGGCTCGGAGATCGTTAATATGGCAGCAATAGCCATTAGGAAGGGGCTAACACTCAATGAGGTGAAGGAATGGGTATTCTCGCACCCTGTCTTCACAGAGCTCTTTATAGATGCCGTGGAATTATCCACGGGAAGTAATGTGTACTTACCCAAGAGGTAGTCTTACTAAATATATATTTTATTTAGTGCTAAAACTTTAAAGTAAAATTTACAAAGATAAAATTATGACGGAACAGAAAGAATTCCTCGGTGGATTTAGAGATTACCCATTAACAGTTGATAAAATACTTACCTGGGCCTCATACGCCTTTCCCAATAATGAGGTTGTTTATTGGCCCCCTGGCGGTTCCAGGACATCCGTAACCTTCGCGCAATTTGCCGATAGGGTTCGTAGGATAGCTGCAGCGCTAATGGACCTAGGTCTACAATCAGGTAAGCCGTGGGAATTCGGCTCTAAGGTTGCGGTCATGGAATGGGATACTCTTAGGTATGTTGATTTATTCTATGCAATACCGTCAATAGGCGCTACGTTATTTACGGTAAACATTAGGTTGGCACCGCACGAAATAATGTACATAATGAACATTGCAAAGCCGGATGTTTTAATGATAAATATTGACGACTTCGAATTATTCATAAAACCAATTCTCGACAATATTAAGACAATAAAGCTTGTAATCTACATGAGTGATAAGAATAAGCAGCCTAGTCAGAATTATGGGGTTAAGATGATACCGTACGAGGAGCTCCTCAGGCACGAACCACTAAGGAATTCCAGAAATTGATGAGAGGACACCAGCGACAATGCTATTCACATCAGGCACAACAGGACCACCAAAGGGTGTTTACTTCACGCATAGGCAGTTAGTGCTTCATGCAATGTCCTTAACAATAGCATTGAGTTACCCACCATATAATGTCGGTATTAAGGATGTTGCCATGCCCTTAATACCATTATTCCACGTACATGGTTGGGGCACACCATACGTAGTGATGCTTTCAGGCACTAGGAAGTACGTATTACCAGGCAGGTATGACTGGGGTCACATCCTTAAGCTAATACATGAGGAGGGGGTCACGTACACGGGTGGTGTCCCAACAATACTATACTTACTCCTTACCCACCCTGACTCGCCTAAGTACGATCTTAGTAAGTTAAGGTTTGGTAATGGTGGTTCGGCAATGCCTGAGGGTCTCTATAACGCAGCGAAGGCTAGGGGCGTTGTGGTGGCCTCTGGTTATGGAATGACGGAGACCGCGCCCGTATTAACAATGGCATATTTAAGACCGGAACACCTTGATCTCCCCGAGAATGAGAGGAAGCAGATCGTGCTTAGGACCGGCTTACCAATACCCCTCGTTCAGTTGCGCGTTGTTGATGAGTATGACAGGGATGTGCCTAGGGATGGCAGGACTATGGGTGAGTTGGTGGTTTGGTCTCCATGGGTAGCTAAGGAGTACATTGGTGATCCTGAGAAGACGAGGAATGCTTGGCGCAACGGCTGGTTCCACACGGGAGATGTAGCGGTTTGGTTACCTGATGGTTATGTAGTAATAGTCGATAGGCTTAAGGACGTTATTAAGAGCGGTGGTGAGTGGATATCAAGCGTCAAATTAGAAAGTCTCATTAGTACTCACCCGGCGGTTGGTGAGGTTGCCGTAATCGGGGCTCCTCATCCAAAATGGGGCGAGAGACCAATAGCCATAGTCGTGCCCAAACTCGGACAGAGGGTTACTGAGGACGAGATAAGGAACTACCTGATGCAGTTCGTTGAAAGGGGTGAGATACCGAAGTGGTGGATACCAGACAAGGTAATAATAGTTGAGGCTGAATTACCGAAGACAAGCACGGGCAAGATAGACAAGAAGATACTTAGGGATAGATTCAAGGATGAGTTTACATCAGTTACATGAGGACCTTAATCACGTGATTACTATGTCGCGATAAAAATCCCTCTTCTCGATCTTTACGTAATGCTTAACATTGCCTAGGGCCTCAAATAATCCCCTGATTATTCCTTCGTCATTGGCATTCCGACATCCTCATCAAAGGATTTCGCAATGGAAATCACGGTTCTATTGGGCATGAACTGCACATTGACTAGGGCTATAACCCCAAGTGCCGTGAGCATCCTTAATGAGAAATAGAGAGCATCCCTAAAGTCCCTCATAGAATTTAACACATACCTCATTAATTCCTTACCATATTCATAACCAAGGCGCTCAATCAGCTCAGGCTCCCTCTCCATAACATAGAAAACAAGCGCCCTCATGAAGTTCTCCTGAACAAAGCCAAGTATTGCGAATGATAAATTTATCGCATTAACCGTATTCACCCCATCAATATTACCAATATTATTTATCAATTCATTACCTACTTCACCCTCAATTTCAATGAGTATCGCGTAGTTATTGCCCACGATATTTCTTATGTTTAAATTCCGAGACCTAATTACATTAGTAACGTCATTAAGCAAGCCAGGCCTGTCTCTTGAAATACTCACTAATAACCAAACCATGAGATAATACTAAAATTCCGACTTAAAGGTATTACTAATCCGATGGTATAGTTATAATAAATAATAAAGATTGAACAGTCATAATCCATAACCTTGCCTAATAATCCTAAGTTCCTGGACCACCCTATCAAGCACTGGCTCACCGACGCTCCTAAGTATGTCAATACCCGGTGGATTCAGGCAATGCTTAAACTCAATAGGTACATTTACGCCAAGACCGCTTAGGCACCTAACCATCCTATACCAATTACTTGATTCATGAATCCCGCACTTAATTGCAGCAAGGAGAAATAGTAACTCCTTGAGGGATTTACACACGACAACCTCATCATCACTATTAAGGAAGAGGAACTCCCTCTCATCGATCATCCCCAACTCATTCCTAATGGCTAAGTTTACATCAATGTCCAGGGGATTACCATAGATTAATCGACCAGTCTTAATCACATAAACGAAAAATAGGGTATTACGAGGATTCTTAAAGACTTGTAAATCCACGTTATCCCCGATCTTGGGTATCTCCTTGGGGATTTCTTCCATGAATACTGCAATATCAATGTCACCACCGCTACAGTCGAGCGACCCACCATACACGTATATTGCATGTGCACCTCTAAACCTATTAATTACTTCATTAATTACGTCCTTGGGTATACAATCCGCATTGGCGCTCATGAGCTAATGCTTAATAAGTATGGCAATTAATAAGGGAGATGCCATTTAGGGCTAGGTACTATGTTTATTGGGTTGACACTGACGCTGCTGGAATTGCGCACTTCACATCATTTCTAAGGCTCATTGAACGTGCAGAGGAGGACTTCTATAGGGAGAATGGGATACTTCATTATCACTCAATTGCACCACGTAGGGAACTCTTCATAACGTACACGGCACCGTTGAGGAGAGGCGACGTCGCTATTGTTGAGTTGTGGCTTGATGAGGCGAGGACCAGGGCAATTAGGTATAGGTTTAGGATAATTAATGAGACCACGGGTAAAAACGCCGCTGAGGGCTACTTGGTGTTTACCTGCGTTAGTAATGAGGGTAGTGAGTTGAGGGCTGTCCCATGCCCTGAGGAACTCGTTAATGCTTGGAAGAGGACTCTCAACACGGTTAATACTCAAGGAGCCTAACATCGAGGGATTCATCGTTGAATCTAATGGGGTTCCTAACGAGCCTTACCGCACCCAACTCGTGGTGCTTTACCTCAGTCAGTACGTACTTATTCACGTAGGGGTCTCTCGCTATATCCGCCATGTCGTAGACGGGGCCAGCCGGTATTCCATTACTTAGGAATAGATTTACCCAGTAGTCTCTGTCCCTTGTCAGGAATATTTCCTGAAGTATCTTCTCAAGTTCGTCCTGGTTCCTAACCCTATCAGGGTTAGTCCTAAACCTAGGGTCATTAACCAACTCAGGCCTACCAATGACCTCACAGAACCTCCTCCAAATCCTGTCATTACCAACCGCAAGTATGAACATCTTACCATCCTAGCCCTGAAGTTGGTAAGGAGCCACAACACTCATGTACTTAGTGCCCAGTGGCCTTGGTACATTACCAGTGAAGAGGTGGTAAAGTATGTGTATACCCATTATGTATAGGGCGGAGTCCAGCATTGGTACGGTAATCCTAACGCCCCTACCCTCCCTATCCCTAACCCTGAGCGCAGATAGTATTGCTATTACCGAGAAGAAGCCTGTCACCATGTCGGTTATCGGAACACCGACCTTAACAAAGGTCCCATCCTCACAACCCGTGACACTCATTAAACCACTCATACCCTGTATTACAACATCAAAGGCCGGGTAATCCTCATACTCACTACCTGGCATGAAGCCCTTAATAGATACGTAAATAATCCTCGGGTTTATCCTACTTACCGAGCCGTAATCAACACCTAGTCTCTCAGCAACACCAGGCCTGTAATTCTCAATGAGTACGTCAGCGTCCTTAATCATATCATAGAGTTTATCTCTATCAACCTCATTCTTCAGGTCAAGCCTAATAACATGCTTATTCCTATTCATTGCAAGATAATACGTACTAACATTATCCCTAATCACGTGACCCCACGTCCTAGTCATATCACCCTCAGGAGACTCGACTTTGATTACCTTAGCACCTAAATCACCGAGTATTGATGTTGCGAAGGGACCCGCCGCAGAGTGCGTTAGGTCAATTACCTTAATACCCTCAAGCGGAAGTTTACCCATACCGAGGAAATTACCAATTAACTTCTTTATTAGTATTTAAATGCGGGTTTAGCGCATAGTAATGCGCGTACTTACCTCATTCCTTACCATCTTACTACCATGGAACCCGCTCCCAACCTCCTACGTTCAATTAAATCCTCCCCTTACTTAGTAAATACTGCAAATTCGTATTGATCACTAACGTGCTATTCGAAGGCAACAAAAGTTAAAAATCACTGAAATTAGCATGACCCGATATGGTAAAGGGCACGCCAAGCTTCGGTAAAATGAATAGGGGTTGGACGCACATTAGATGCCCGAGGTGCGGTAGACATGCCTATAATCCAGTAAAGGGTTACTGTGCAGCCTGTGGTTGGGGCAGGTCAAAGAGGATTAGGCGTTACTCATGGCAGAATAAAAAGGTTAATAAGGTCAGGATTCGCTAATCCTCACCCTCATCCCTGATCCTCCTAAATTGCTCAAGATAATCCCGGGGTGGCGGTTCCTTCGCATATAGATCCCTCCTCATTGCCTCAAGTAATTCATCCTCACGATTAAGCAATCCCGCGTATGTCATGATTGAAACCCCGTACTTACTCGCTTCCTCGAATAACTCCTTTAGTGCATTCCTCCAATTCAAGTCCCTTAATGTATGATGGGCTATTACTAATTTATTGAGAAAACCAGCCCTTATTATTGCCATAAGGTTCCTTAGGGCATTATCGAAATACTCCGCGCTAAACCCCCTCCTCGATAGGTATATAGGTGGTCCACCGACTATTAACGTACGTGGTTTTACACCCATTATGTAATTAACAGCCAACTGTGAGACTGGCCCCTCAACATCGGGCATGAACGTTAATGACCCATCACCATCTACTATCGTAATCGCTATCACCCTGCCGGTCTTCGCATTATCCTCACCATGTGGTAATGACTGCGATACTATAAGTCTCGTAGAACCTATCGTGAATTCCTTACCATCAGCAAACACCAAATCCTTAGTAATACCCTCAATGGCCTTCCTCAACCCGTAATAACGCCTTCTCTGGCTCCAGTTCTCATCATTAGGTGACTTCATAAGCAGTACTTTACCACTGTATATCCTCCGGTAACTCTCGTTGGTAGTCCCCATGTAAATACTTGCATATGGCACTGTGAAGTGGTCTCTATGGTAATGGCTAATGAATACGTAATTAGCCTCCTCGGCATATCTTTCAAGGACATTCCTCAATACTCTAACCCTCTCTATTTCACGAGGGTGAGGTGGTAAACCGTACCTATTCGGCGACAGGCTAATTCCTGGGTCTAGGAGTATTGATAAGTCCTTCGTCTTCACGAACATGGCCATTGACCTGACGCCAAGGCTCTCCTCGGCAATTGGTATCACTTCCATACACCTATTACCACATGTAAGATTTATAATGTCTTTAGTTTCACATTAACTTAGTGGATGGCATTAAACTCGGCTTTGCTGGTAGGTCATCCACCTGGAACCTACTTAGAAAACTGGTCTTTCCTGAGCATGTGGCCTTAAGGTACGTGAGTAATGAGGACGACTGCCTAGGGCTTAACTTCATAATTGTTGAGAGGTACATGGCAGATTTAGTTAATTGCTCCAGGGTATTGATATTAAGTGATCCGAGTATTGATGGTATAATCGAGACCATAGTTGATGGGTTAGGCCTTAATGAATTGAATGTTGGAATTGACATCGGAAACTCCAGGTGCGGTGCTATCATACTCGCTAATGATACGCCATTAATTCACGTAACACTCAGTTTCGTAAAACTCATTAGGATGATAAGGAGATTAGCTAAACGGGCAATTATTAACTTAGTAATTGGTACAAGCCCTGGCGTTTCAGATCTCGTTAGGGATTTCATGGAATCAATAAATGACGCAAATATTAAGGTTAGGGTAATTAATGAGGATACAGCCTATGGAAAGAAGAATGTATTTAGGTCCAGGTATCCATATTTGACATTGGACGAACTTGATGGGCTTGTTTATGCATATACCGGCCTTACGATGGGCGCTCATGAATAATTGCTCAATTAGACTTAATGATGGAATATTCTATACATATTACCTATGTAATACTCGTAGAATATTGGTAATACAATGCGTATAATGATGGTAATTCTTATAAAATAATCACTATGGGGACTTATGATGCCGATAATAATTAAGTGCTATTCATGCGGCTTTGTATTTTATAGTGATCAACAGCTCAAGAGTGTTGATGAGGTACTTAGGCAATGGGTTATAAATGCCCTGTCTGCCTAAGTCCATTGAGTAAGACACCAATTACCATGCGTGTTAAAGGATAAGTTATCAAAGTAATCTGCACTAAAATTAAAATAAACCTATTAACTGCATCTTTAGGTCATGACTGTTAAGGCATGGTTCGACGCATTAACGGCTAAGCAGCTAGGATTGCCGCGGTATTAAGTATGGAGGGTAGGAGGAATAATATAGATTTCATAATAACGTGTAGGAAGTATGATTATGTTGAGGAGGTTCTGGACATGTTTAATCTGCACTATGAGTGTGTTGGTTATCATGGTGAGAGCCTAGGGAGAAACTGCTAAGAGGTATTGAAAGGCAACTTGCATTGCTAGACGTGGTTAGGGACTTCGACGTTCATATATCGTTAACATCGCCGGACGCAATAAGGGTCGCCTTTGGTCTTGGTAAGCCAATAATAGCGCTGACCGATACAGCCCACTCATACTTTGTTAATAAATTAACGCTGCCGTTGGCGAATACGGTGATTGCGCCGTCAGCAATACCAATGAGTGAGTGGGGCCGTTACATACCCAGTGCGGAGATTGATAAGGTTAGGACATTTGACGGAGTTTTCGAACTCATGTGGATTAACAGGTTTAAACCAACCGGCAACTCCATTAATAGGTTAGGGCTCAAGAGTAGGGAGTTTATCGTCATTAGGTTTGAGGAGTCCAGGGCTTCGTATTACGGCTATGGCGATAGATCGCAGCTATTAATTAGGATGGCAAGGAGGGCGCTTGAGAATGGTTATTACGTGGTTATATTCCCGAGATACCCATACCAGGAGGAATTGATAAAATCCGAACTCAACCTCTTCCTTAAGCTTGGTAAGTTAATAATACCAAGGAACATGAGGTTGGATGGTCTTGACCTATCGTGCATGCCAGAGCCGTGATCACCGGCGGCTCAACAATGGCTCACGAAGCGGCGTTGCTAGGTACGCCAGCCATTAGTTACTTTCCACAGCATTACTACATAGATGATTATTTAATGAATAAGGGGTTACCACTCTATAGATGTGTAGATGAGGATTGCCTCACAGTACTTGACTCAATCCTGAAATCAGACATTGCCCATGTCGATACGAGCTCAGTACTGAATAGGATGGAGGACCCAACAGAGCTCATCATTAATGAGATAAAGAGACTTGCGGACAGCGGTAAATAGACCTTAGTGGGTAATTATTATTAAGGTAATCCTATAATCGATGAAATTGATGAAAATATTAGTGACTGGTTCCTCAGGATTCCTAGGAAGAAACATAGTTAATTGCATGAGCTAAAGGCCACGATGCGAGGGGCCTCGATATTGTTAAGGCGGAGACCACGGATTACATAGTCGATATAACAAGGAGGGATGATGTGACTAGTCTCTCTAGGGAGGGCTTTGACGCTATTATTCACCTTGCGGCATTCCCAAACCCAAGGTCATTCACGAACGCGGGCGCTTAAGGGCCTTGATGTTAATGTTGTTGGAACGATAAATATGCTGGAACTTGCAAGGATTCTAAATGCTAAGTTCCTGCTTTACTCAACATCAAATGTTTATGGTAAACCCACTAAATTACCCGTTGCGGAGGATGATCCATTAAGGCCCTTTGAGGGTTATGGCTGGAGTAAGGTCGCCGCTGAGGCCGCTGCAATGTCTTACCATGTTGTTCATAATGTCCCAGTAATAATATTCAGGCTGTGGAAGCCCTATGGCCCTTACGACAATGGTGTTGTTGGTATATTCATAACTAGGGCATTAAAGAATGAGACTTGGTGGTCAATAACGGTGGTGTCGACACCACGGACTTCCTCTACGTTGAGGATTTATGCGACGCCACAGAGCTAGCACTTAAGAGGGAGGAGGCGGTTGGTCAAGCCTTCAATATTGGGCTTGGTGTTGAAACATCAATACTGGACCTGGCTAAGATAGTGGTTAAGTTAGTTGGTTCAAGTTCTAAGATTAATGTTCAACCGAGGACCTCCGAGCCATTTAGGAGTTACCCAGACGTCAGTAAGGCCATGAGGATCCTCGGCTTTAAACCTAGATACGACCTAGTAAGCGGTTTGAGGGCTACGATTGACTGGTTTAGGCGAAATCTATGAGCATCGCCATGAATTATGCGCTAATCGCCATTACGTCTTTCGTAATCTCATTAATCGCGGTATACGCAATATCCAGGTTGAGGAATCCAAGATTATTGGCGCCGGATGTTCATAAGCCGTATAAGGTACTTGTACCTAAGATAGGCGGCGTCTCTGTATTAATCGCCATGGGCGTTGTCACGTTAATGGCTTACTTAATCAATGATGCGAGGCTTCTCGCGCTTGGTCTCGTTACTTTAACCGTGGGCCTAATAGGACTTGCTGATGACCTCTGGGGACTACCCGTCAGTGTCAGGGTATTCCTACCACTAGTACCGTCATTAATAATACCCGTGGTTGTCCATGGCTACATATACATACTCCTGATTGGTCACGTACATAACTTCTTCGTGGTAGCCTTTCTCTCGATGCTTGCAGTAACCGTTATGGCTAATGCCGTTAATATGCTTGACGTGATGAATGGGATAGTCCCAGTATCGACATTGATGATCTTGACCGTTAGTGGAGTCATTTCCTACATGGCTGGCTTTAGCTATGCCTTGCCAGCGACATTAATACTCGTACTCACGGTATTACCACTTGCCGTATTTAACTGGTACCCTGCCAAGGTCTTTAATGGTAACGTTGGTAGTTACGCACTTGGTGCAATGATGGGCGCATTCATGGTTTTGTACAATGCAGGGACACAGGGTGTGATATCGGCACTGCCATACATAATAAATGGCTTCCTAATAGTCATAACCGCTAGGGGCTTCAAGCCTAGGGAGACCTTGAAGAGACCTGTGATTGTGAATGATGGAGTAATCCATGCAAATAAAGTCCCTGGATCACCAACTACCTTAGTTAAGCTAATGGTGATGAGAAGGTCGAAAACCGAGAGGGAGGTTGTTCACGATATATTACTACTATTCCTAATAACTAGCCTCGCCTCACTCTCACTGCTGGCATTTATTACTTAACCACAATAGCCTCCTTAATACTTATATTCGAACCACTCGTAATATAGACACTCTTCATATTACTCAATTCCCTAAGCACACCTAAATAGAACGTTGCCTCCATGAAATCAGTCTGCTCCTCAAGCTCCTTGGCTTTCTCCTTTTAATCATGTTCACGAAATCCTCAATGCCCATTCCATATTTACGCTCTAAATCCTTAATCATGACCTTAAACGTCTCGGGCCTATACTCACCATAATCATTAATACATGGTGGTGGGCTTAGCCCAACCTGTCTCGTTAGGTTGACTATGTATGGACATGTGGCTGGGTCCCTACCAGCTGGGCAATGTTCCTGGCAAACTACCATCGCATACCTCAAAATCCTCTCGAGGATGCTTAATGGCATTACTACGTATTCCTCCTCGGGATCGAGTCTAATCTCCATTGATGGTCATTAATAAGCCCTGGAATTACTAAATAAAGTTTTCAAGCACATTCTTTACTAATGGCGCTACCCATCGGCGTTGACTCAAGAACTGCACCCCTCTTTACAACAGCTAAGACCTTATTCCTACCCAACTCATAACTTAACCACCTATAGTTAGGCACATCCCAAATGACGATATCAGCCAAGTAACCAGGCTGTATGATGCCCCTATCCCTAAAGCCTAAACTGTACGCTGCATTTACTGTGGATGCCATTAGGACCTCGATAGGGGTCATACCGAGCAGGTATGTGGCTAACTCCATCGCATACTGCATGTTTAGGGACCAGGAATTTGGGCTGAAGTCTGTACCAAGCGCGATGGGTATACCCGCACTCCTCAATGCTCTAACGGGTGGTCTCTTATTAGTCATTAATGAAAGTATTGTCACAGGTAACAAAGTCGCCACTGAACCCCTCTCAGCGATTAACCCAATGTTGTGCTCGGGCAAATTAAGCAGGTGATCGAGTGATGTAACGTTAAACTCCTTAACTAAGCCGCTACACCCAATGTAGCTATCTCATCGGCATGAAGCCTAAGTCCAAGGCCCCTCCCCGAAGCCTCCCTAAGTATGGACCTGGTCTCCTCAACCGTAAATGCACCTTCATCACAGAACACATCAACAAACCTTGCTAAGTCTCTCACCTTATCAAGCGTGTTTATCACGGCATTAACGTAATCCCCCCTATCCATGTTCCTTGGTGGTACGTGAACTAAGTACGTCGCACAACATCAATGGGCGCTTTGGTCGATACCTCATTAATTATCCTTAGAAGTCTAATTTCCTGGCCTGGGTCAATCCCATAACCACTCTTGACCTCTATCGTTGTCGTGCCATACCTCACAACCTCAAATAATCTCTTAAGGAGTGTCTCCCTAGCTCGTTATCCGTTGCGCTAACTGTGGCGTTAACAGTCCTGTAAATACCGCCACCCCTCCTGAGTATCTCCTCATATGGAACACCCTCGAGCTTAAGCTCAAGTTCATCCTCCCTAGAACCGGCAAAGAGTAGGTGCGTGTGTGGGTCCACGAGTCCAGCCGTTACCAGGGATTCCTCGGCGGGGATTCTGCACTTACCCTCATACTTCCTACTTATAGAGCTCCATGAACCAACGTCTACTATCTTATCGTCATTAACCGCTATACCTGCATCTTCAATAATTAATACTGGGTCTCCATACCTCCAGGGCATTGACTTAGCAGTAACTAACTGCTTAATTGGACCAATGAGTAGGGAGACCCTGCTCATAATGTGATTGTTTAGCGTATGTTTAAAAAGATTCCATTTTAACTAACTAACGTGTCCGTGGATAAGGATAGGGTTAGGGATATTGCCCTAAAGCATGCATTAATCAATGCCGTAAAGTTTAATGGAAAGGCAAATATGAACGCGGTCATTTCCAAGGTATTCGCCGAAGACCCATCACTTAGGTCCGTGGCCAAGGAGGTCGCTCAAATAGTCAAGGAGGTTATTGATTACGTGAATTCCCTGAACATTGATGAACAAAGAAACCTGCTAATGAGTAGGTGGCCTGAGGCCCTTGGGGAGAGGAGGGTTGAGTCCTATAGGAAGGGTATTGAGGACTTACCGCCATTACCCAATGATAGTAAGTACGAGGTAATAACACTCAGGTTCGCGCCAAACCCGGACTTCGTACTCCACCTAGGCAGTGCTAGGCCTGCCATTATTAATTACGCATACAAGCTGAAGTACGAGGGTCTAGGTAGGAGGGCTAAGTTCATACTTAGGTTTGAGGATACCGACCCAAGAACAAAGAGACCACTTCCCGAGGCCTATGATGCGATAAGGGAGGACTTAAAGTGGCTTGGTATTAAGTGGGATGAGGAGTACATACAGTCGGATAGGTTGGAGATTTACTACGACATTGCCAGGAAAATCATTGAGAAGGGTGGCGCCTACGTCGCTGCGAAGGACACCGAGTGCACGCCAGATGATTGGAAGAAGTCTAAGGTAACCGGTAAGCCATGTAGGAATAGGGATGCTGACCCAAGTATTAATCTTGAGCTTTTTGATAGGATGCTTGAGGGCCGCTATGGGAGGGTGAGGCGATCATGGTGATAAAGACTGACCTACAGCACCCGGACCCGAGCGTTAGGGATTGGGTCGCCATGAGGATCATAGACACGACCAAGCACCCGCACCCTAGGGTTGGTTCTAAGTACATTGTTTGGCCCACGTATAACTTCTCCGTATCAATTGACGACCACCTAATGGCATAACACACATACTCAGGGCTCAGGAACATTCCGTAAATACCGTTAAACAATCCTTTATTTACGCATACATGGGTTGGGAACAACCTGAGGCTATACATTTCGGTAGGCTTAAGATAGTTGGCATGACACTGAGCAAGACGAAACTAAAGGCATTGGGGATTAAGTGGGACGACATTAGATTACCGACACTAGCAGGCCTTAGAAACAGGGGTATTCAGCCAGAGGCCATTTGGAACATAATGCTCCAGGTAGGTGTTAAGCCCACGGATGCCACGATATCCTCAGCGAACCTATTCGCTGAGAATAGGAAGATAATTGAGCCAAGGGCTAATAGGTACATGGCCGTGATAGACCCCGTTAAGGTAGTAATTGAGGGCGTTACGGAGGAGTTGACGGCCAGGTTACCAATGCACCCATCATTCCCAGAACGTGGATTTAGAACAATAACCCTAAAGCCAGTCGATGATAAGGTAACGGTATTCATAAGCAAACCTGACCATGACAAGGCGGGCCCAGGTTCCGTAATTCGCCTGATGGAGCTCGTTAACATAGAGGTGATGAGTAAGGGTGAAGGCGCACTGGTTGCACGAATACATAGTAAGGACCTTGAGAGTGCCAGGAAGGTTAATGCGCCAATAATCCAGTGGGTACCGCCTGATGGATTACCAATAAGGGTTATAAGGCCTGACGACCTAAAGCTTATTGAGGATACGGGGCTTGCGGAACCAGCCGTGGAGCAGGTAAGTAATGGCGAGATCATACAGTTCATGAGGTATGGCTTTGTAAAGAAGGTTGGGCACGATAAGTTTATCTACGTTCATGATTGAGACGACACGATAAATTTGCGCAAAATAAATTTAATTCGTTTCGTGAAAATACTAAGCCAGGTGTATGAGGGTATGGTATAGGTGTTCGAGGTGTGGCTATACAGTAGAGGCATCTTCATGGCTTTGGCGATGCCCAAGGTGCGGTAATCCACTTGATTTAGTTATTGATGGTTTAAAACTTACGTTAAGTGAACGTAGAGGTCTATGGAGGTTCTCCAGTGTAATACCCGCAAAACCCCTGATTAGCTTAGGCGAGGCTTCACGCCATTAGTTAATGCTGACTTTCTCGGCAGGAACGTTTATCTAAAGCTTGAGTACTTGAATCCGACGGGCTCATTTAAGGATAGGGGCTCGGCCGTCGCCGTGTCGAGGGCTCTAGAGCTTGGCGTCAAGGCCGTGGTTGAGGACTCGAGCGGTAATGCGGGAATATCCGTAGCAGCCTACGCAGCTGCTGCTGGGGTTAAGGCTAGGATCTACGTACCTAAGGACGCGCCTGAGGGTAAGAAGAACCTCATAAGGTCGTTGGGGGCTGAGTTGATTGAGGTTCAGTCCAGGGATGAGGCGAGTAGGATGGCGATAGAATCCGTGGGACCTGGCGAGGCCTACATTGGCCATGCATGGAATCCCTGGTTTTTACAGGGCACAAAGACTCTGGCCTATGAATTACTTGATCAGTTAGGGCATGTTCCTGATGCCGTGGTTCTCCCAGTATCGGCAGGTACGTTACTCCTTGGTCTATGGATTGGTTTCAATGAATTATTGAACCTGGGCCTCATTAATAGGGTACCGCGGCTTTACGCAGTTCAGGCGCAGGGATTTGCCAGCCTCTACGAAAGGATGCACGGCAATTATATAAGGGAGCCAACAAAGCTCGCGGATGCGCTCAGGGTATATAATCCACCTAGGATTGAGCAGATGGTTAATGCAATTAGGGAAAGCAATGGCGATGCCCTGGTAATAACGGACGACGAGCTCCTGCAATCATGGAAGTCACTGCTAAGGAGGGGGTTCATTATTGAACCAAGCAGTGCAATAGCTCTCTCTGGTTACATGAAATTGCTTAGCAATAATCATATTGATAAGGATGAGGAGACCGTGATAGTTCTAACGGGCAGTGGCTTAAAGTATATAGATATAATGAGTAAAATATAATGAAATATATTTAGCAAGAGAAACCTTTATAAACACGTACTATTCCCTACGTATCGTGAGGGTCTCGACAAGGAGCAACGCATTTCCTGGGTCGGCCATTAGGGGTGTTAATGAGGAGGTTGTTAGGCTTGAGAAATCTGGCGTTAAGGTTTATGGCTTCCACATAGGCCAGCCTGGTCTTCCGCCTAGTAGGGAGTTGCTTCTTGAGTTTACGAAGGAGCTTCTCGAGAGACCCTTTGAGTACAGCATGTACACGCCAAGCAGTGGTATTGAGGAATTGAGAGAAGCGATAGCCGAAGACTACACGAAATACTCGGGGGTTAAGGTGGGTGCTGATAATGTTTCTGTAACCGCAGGCTCTGCTGAGGCAATTTTGGCGGCTTTCATGGCCATAATCGACGAGGGCGATTACGTAATCCTCTTCGACCCAACCTACCTAATGTATGAACCGGTCATTAATTACCTGGGCGGTAGGGTCATTAAGGTTAGGGCTAGGGAGGAGCTTGGTTGGGAGCCAGGTGAGGAGGATGTTAAGGCCGTGATGAGTAGAAGAGTTAAGGCGATAATAGCCGTTAACCCAGACAATCCAACCGGCAGGGTTCTCGGTGAATCGATGATTAAGTTATTGGTTGATCTAGCCCATGACTATGACGCATTCCTAATCTATGACGAGGCCTATAGACACCTTTACTACGAGGCTCCCACACATACGCCGTTAGGTATGGTCTTGAGAACGTCATCGCCCTGAACACATTCTCCAAGGATCCGGCAATGCCTGGGTGGAGACTTGGCTATGTGATCGCCCACGACGACTTCATGAAGGTGTTTAATAGGGTTAAGCAGTATACGAACCTAAACCCACCAACACCCGCCCAGTACGCTGGATTACTATACCTGAGGAAGTATAAGGAGAAGTACATAGGTGAGACCTTGCCGATTTATAAGTCGAGGATGGAGGCCATGTACAAAGCCATTAAGGAGTACCTACCAGAGGCCACGGTCATAAAGCCAAGGGCCGGCCTATTCATGTTCCCAAACCTAAAACCATACCTAGACAAACTTAGCATTGATGATTACGCATTTGCCATGAGACTCGTTAAGGAGACACATGTTGCGGTAGTGCCTGGGTCGGCCTTTGGTGAGGCAGGTAACTGCATGTTAGGATGACCTTCGCGAGAGAGAATGAGAAGGATATCGAGACTGGCATTAAGATAATGGCCGATTATATATTAAGGCTCTAGGGGCGTCTAAATGACTATATTGAGGAAAATAAATTAATAATTTACATAGCATTCTTAGGACCGTATGGTTGTGAAAATCGGCGTAAGCGCACACCTGACCCTGGAAGATATCGTTAACGTTTCAAGGAATTATGAGGAGACTAAGTTGAGCGATGATGCCTTAAATGCAATGGAGCGGTCTCGTAAAGTCCTTGAGGAGCTTATTCATGGCAATGTGAGGATATACGGTGTCAACACCGGGCTTGGCGATTTATACAACGTGACCGTTAACCCCGAGGATGTGGCTAAGTACTCACTTGAAATGCTTATCGATCACTCAACCGGCGTTGGCGATTACGCACCCGATGATTGGGTTCGGGCAACAATGCTCATTAGGGCGCATCAATTATCACAGGGATACAGTGGTATTAGGGGTATCATCGTGGAGAGACTGATCGATTTCCTAAATATGAGAATAATACCATTAATCCCGAGGTACGGTTCAGTGGGTGCGTCAGGGGACCTGGCGCCGCTGGCTCACATGGCATTAACCCTATTGGGTAAGGGATTTGTTAAGTACCAGGCAGGGTAATGCCGAGCGCTGAGGCCCTTAGGTTGGCCGGTCTCGATGAATTAAGGCTTAGTTATAAGGAGGCATTATCACTGATTAACGGAACCAGTTATAGCACAGCCATAGCCTCACTGGGCATTTGGGATTCCTATCGGTTATTGAGGGCTGCTGTGGCGGTCATGGCGCTTATGATTGAGGCTTCACGGGCAGGTACGGCACCATTGAGTACTGAGGCAAATTCCATTAAGTTGCATAAGGGTGAGCTTGAGGTTGCAAGGGTAATTAGTGAATTAATAGTTGATAGTAGGAACGTGAACACCAGCGGTAGAACCCAGGACCCATACTCAATAAGGTGCATACCCCAGGTACTCGGCTCAGTACTTGACGCGCTTAATTGGGCATTACGTAATGTATTAAACGAGGCCAATTCCGTGAGTGATAACCCAGTAATAATTAATAATGGCGTTTACTCGACCTGCCACTTCCACGGACAATACATAGCCCTTTCGACAGACCTTCTCAACACGTCATTGGCGGTACTTGGTAACTTAATTGAGAGGCAAATCGCTCAATTGCTCAGGAAGGAAATAAATAACGTTAGTAACTACCTAGCCGGTGGTCCTTGGCGCGTTGGTTTAATGCTGACTCAATACACGGCCGCCGCATTATCCGCGAGGCTTAGGGAGTTGGCGACGCCATCCACGGTGCAGAACATACCAACCAGTGGTTTTCAGGAGGATGTTAACTCAATGAGCGCAAACTCTGCGATAAAGCTTCACGAGGTAAATTCATTAATTGCGCAGTTAATAGCTATACTCGCCTACGACGCCTACGTAGTGGCTAACTCCAATAATGCATGCAAGAACTGCGGTAAAGTGACTACCCGCGTATATTACGTTGTTAGTAAGTATGTGGCGGATGCGCAATCACACAATGAGGCAATAACGAGGTTGGTGGATGCAATTGATGAGCTTTCAAGCCTTGCTGACTTAAGGATTAATCCATGGTAATTACGGACCCATCAGCCCTACCAATTATCACCCTGGAAACCCTCCTACCACTAAACACCCCAACCTCAACGACACCCGGCATCTCCTTAATCACCCTCTCTAAATCCTCGATATTCGTTACAGTCCCTGGCATGTAATCAATTATGTAATTACCATTGTCAGTAACTATAGGGCCCCTCTTACCACCACCAAACCTGAGCTCGGCCGTGCCACCAAGCTCCTTAAGTCTTGCCTTGATTATGGACCAGGCAAAGGGAATAACCTCAATCGGTATTGGGTGCTTGCTCGGTATTGAGTCAAACACCTTAGACTCATCAACGATTACCACGAACTCCCTAGCCCAATAATCAATTACCTTCTCCCTGGTCAAGGCAGCGCCACCACCCTTAATGAGGTTCTTTTTCCTGTCAACCTCGTCAGCGCCGTCGATGGCGATATCGATGTGATCAACTTGCCAGGGATAACGCAATAGATCGGCAAGACCCAGTCTCACGATCTCGATCTCCGTTTCCGTGGATGTCGGCACTAAGAGTACATTACTTATGGCGCCGTTAATAATCGATCTATGAAGTTCCCTTAGAAAGACCATTGCCGTAGACCCAGTACCAACACCAACAACATAACCATCCCTAACGTACCTAAGGGCCTCCCTAGCCACGGACTCCCTCGCAATGTCTATGCTACTCACGTCATCCTTAATTAACCGATAAATTTAACGATTACCCGTATTGACAAGCCTAACCAACTCCTCGTTGCACTTAATCGGGTCCTTATTAAGGCATAGCCTAAGGACTTCGGCGACCCTAACAGCATCCCTACTCTCACCAACATTATGCGTCCTAACCGCATCCGCGCCCATGACCACGGCTATTGCCTCAGCAGACACTGAGGCAAACAGCCTATCCTCAGGCGGCGCCTTCCTACGCATTAACCTCTCAAGGAATGACTTCCTAGAAATACCAACGAGAACCGGCCTATTTAATTCACTCCTTATCCTTCCAATACTCATTATGATTATTGAGTCCCAGGAATACCACGGATAAGCACTATCGCCACGTATGTAATCACCCCTCAATGGCTCACCACCCGTGAGTATTGTCCATGCTTAATGGAGGCCACGCGCCAATGCCTGGATCAACAACGATATTACCCTCATCAACACCACTATTCAACGCAATTTCAATACTCTCCCTTAAGGCTCTTATAGTTTTACTAACTGGGTCACCGCCCTGGCTAGGTGTCCTCTCCCTAGCCATAACGATTACGGATGCCCCATAATCAGCACCACGCGAGCCATGCCAGCGTCACCCTTTAACCCAGTTACGTCATTAACGACATCAGCGCCGGCACGCAATGCCTCCTCAGCAACCCTAGGCCTGATGGTGTCTATCGATACCACCAGGTCGGGGAAAACACCCTTTAATGCTTTAATCGCTGGCACAACCCTTCTTATCTCCTCATCGGTACTTATCACGGTCTTGTTGTAAGGCGCTGTGGACATACCGCCAATATCAATAATATCAACACCATTAGAAACCATTAACTCGGCAGCCTTAATAACCTCATCAGTGGTCCTCCTAACCGAGCCCTTAAAGAAGGACTCAGGGCTAACATTAATGACGCCAACCAACCTAACGGGCTCGCCATCCCCAACCCAAACACGGCCAAGCCTAGCCCTCGGCATGAACAACCCCTTTGTGAGCAAGGCTTATTACGCTATATTTAAGGTTAATGCAATGGATATATCGCTGGGTGATCAAATACTCATTTTGATTAGGGAGAAGGGCCCATTAACTGCGGAGGAAATAGCCTATTACTTAAGGAGGGATGTTAAGGAGATCGCTGAGGAGCTTCAGTACCTAGAACACGATAAGTTGGTAACTAGGGTTAAGAGGGGCTTAATATTTAAGAAGGAGGCGTTTGACCTGACCCCGACAGGGCTTGAGGAGGCTCAAAGGGCGTATGAGAGGTTGAGGAGTATTTCGGAAAGAATAATTAGTAAGATGAATTCAATAAGTAATGAGGAACTTGAGGAATTACTTAATCAATACATGTCGTTGATACCGCTGATGCTTATCCTAAACCTAATACCGCTTGAGTTATTAATACTTGCTGGCCTAGACGTATTACTGATGGGGCCCGTGATAATTCACGGGCATTAAACGCAGTGTATTAATGTGAGGATGTAGACCACATAGCCCATAAGCCCTATCACCGCAACATCCCAGGTAAGCCTCCCCTTAACCACGTGATAGAGCATTACGGAGGATACTGCCTCAACCACCATAACACTGACCAATGCCTCAATACTTAAGGACCACCTGGTGACGATTAAGGCTATGGCTGGATACACCGTTGAATAAAGCACCTTTTCACCAATTAGTGAGGCGACGGCCATCGTGTCACGTTCCCTCAAGGTCCATATAATCGCGGTTATTGACTCGGGTAGCACCGTGGCCGTAGGCACAATCACTATTGATAAACCCATTACATTAAGCATGAGACTTCCTGATAAGTCAATTATCCCCTCAACCATAGCCCTAGAACCCAAGAATAGCAGGGCTACGGAAAGGACCAGCTGAACCGTAAGTAATAACCATTCCCCAAACCCCGACGCCTTAACGACCTTAAGTGCGTAAAGCCCCTCATAATCCTCAATCGCCAACCCCTGCCTAACCCTCATCACATAAATATATAATAAATAGGTAATTAGTAGGAGGGCGGCTATTAAGGCCCTAATCGGGAATGAATTAATGAGGGCGGGTAGAAGAACCGTGGGGAATAATGCCGTAACCACAATAAACGGTATCATCAATACCTTGTCAACCTCAAGAACCACGTCACTCCTGTACCGTAAGTAGAACCCAAGAGCAGCAACGATAAAGATTATCGGGTATATGATTGTGGATACCACAAAGGGTTCGCCAATCACAGTGCCCACGGCAACATCCTCACCAGGCGCACCGCCGTAAATTAGGAGGGCCACCAGGAACACCACCAACTCAGGAAGTGATGTGAGGATTGGCGATAATACGGCGCCAACGAATGAGGCGCCAATCCTGTATTTATAACTTATGTATTCCATTACATTGGTAAAGAACCAACCACCAATAAGCACTAGGAAGAATCCAATAATCATACTTAGAATAATCATTGGCACTTTATCAACCCCAGTCAAAATACTAAAAGGTCAATATTTAATAAGTCCAACCCGCGTAAGGGCTTGATGAGTCTCCCAGCAACACTCTTCAAAAGGTATGAACTACCGCCACTACCATATTCAATAAATGCCCTTGAGCCGCACATAAGCGGCCAGGTAATTGATGTACACTATAATGGGCATCATAAGGCTACGTAAATGGGGCCAACGCGACCATAGAGAGACTCGAGAAGATAATCAAAGGTGAGGTAACGAGCTATGACATACAGGGACTACTAAGGAACCTATTCTTCAACGTCAACGGCCACAAACTCCACACACTATACTGGTACTCAATGGCACCACCAGGCAAGGGAGGAGGAACACCAGGCGGTTACCTTGGCGACCTAATAAATAAGCAATTCGGAAGCTTCGAAAAGTTCAAGGCGCTCTTCACAGAGGTCATGAGGTCACTGCCGGGCTGTGGATGGACCGTGCTATATTACGACCCAGAAACCGGAAACCTAGAATTCACAACCTTCGAAAACCACTACAACCAACACATCGCCGAGTTACCAGTCCTCCTAATAGTCGATGAATTCGAACATGCCTACTACCTCCAATATAAGAATAACAGGAATGGCTACATAGATGCCATTTGGAATGTGCTGAATTGGGAGGAGGCCGAAAATAGACTTAGGAAGTACATGAAGTAATACACAACAGAAGAGTAAGGATCATCAAAATGAACCTTATTTTATCATCTATTTCCCTAATTACCATAAAATCATGCCTTATGAACCCACACTGCATTAATTATTATTGCTGATGCGAGCATGCTCGTTACATCATTGATGTCAAATGGTGGCGTGACCTCGACGACGTCGAAAATCCTAGGCGTTAATCTAGTGCTTAGCTCACGGATGAGCTTATTGCTTCTCTTGATGTGAAGCCTCCAGGTGATGGGCTATTAACGCCTGGTGCGAAGGCTGGGTCAACAACGTCGAGATTGATGCTTAGGTGAACCATCCTATTAACAACGTTATTCATGACCTCGTTAACCACGGCATCAATGCCCATGGAATCAACCTGGTCAATGGTATACACATTAACACCCAATTTCTTAGCCTCATTAAACAGGTAGGGCGCGTTTGAGTGGGGCCTAACACCTATTATGGCTATGTAAGCGTCAGGGTCAACACCCCTAATCCACCTAATAACCTGTCCGCTCGTCAAGCCCTCAGTAACAACCTAACATCGGGGTGAGCATCAAGCAGGACATAGGCTAAGCCACCGCTAACAGCCTTCCTCAAGCCCCTAAAGGCCGCGTAGGACGTCGTACTATCACCACCAATCACGATTAACTCCCTAACGAGGCCTAGGGCCTCGCTAACCGTCTCCTCAACCCTACGCCAGGTCTCATTATGATCACCAACAACCACATCAACATCACCAAGATCAACAATAGAAACATTACTGAAGACGTATGGTGAGGAGTATAGCCAGGACCTAATCCTGGAGGGGGCAAGCCTAGAGCCGGGCCTTGTACCAACAGCCCCATCCCAGGGAACACCGAGAATACCAACATCACCACCGACCCAACCTCTCCTAACAACCTCGCCAATCCTGATATCACCAGGATCCTTAATGAACTTATACATGGACTCCCTAACAAACCGCATACAAAGGCGGTGATCACGACGCAATTAAAAAGCACTACATCAGGAATTAAACCTCGAGAACCCTAACACCAACCTCCTAGCCCTTTTCCTGAGTTCCTCATCAAACGTGAGCAGTGGCTTGCCCAACTCATACGCGGTTCCTAATATCACTAGGTCATTAAAACTACCAAGGCCCCAACCAGCATTCCGCATTATACGTAGCACCCATTTAATAACGTCATCATCACACACCAGAATCACCTTCCTATAATTTATTAAGTCACTTAGGATATCTACGGCACGATCCCTCGGCAAATTAATAGACCTAAAGAACCAAGCTAGCTCATAAATAACAACATGAGGCAAAAACCACCTATCTAAATCATTCAAAGCCCTAACAGCCCTAGCGTGTTCCCTGGAATCCTCAACAATATAAAATATTAACGCATTAGTATCAATCACCGCCTCTGGCATTCCTCATCAAACCCTCCTCAATAAGCCTATCAATATCATCAACTGTTAACTCCCTACCTAACTTAATCATTGGCAATTCCTGAACAACCTTCCTAAGGACAATGCGATCGCCATCAACCTCAACACTCAGCAAATCCCCAACCCTGATCCCGAGCCTCTCCCTAACGCTCGCCGGTATCGTAACCTGGTAATTCCTAGTAACCTTAACCAGGATTTTCACAATAAACTAAAATATTACTTCTATAAAAATATTTCTACTAGGTTAAAATAACCCTAAAGAATATTTCTGAATATACTTAATTTATTTAGAATTAATCTATACTTATTATTATAATATTGAGAATTTATAGCGATACTTTTTAATACTCTAATTAAAAATTTTTAAATATTACTTCACATCGAAACACCCAGGCAAATGCAGCAAGTCTTATTTTTGACATTCACGAAGATATCTCGATAAATATGGCGACCCAAACAACAGCAAAAATTGACTGGTCATCACTATGGAAGAGGGAGGATTGGTGGGCGCTTTGGATAGGTCTCCTTATATTCTTCCTATCACTACCCGGTTATTATGGTATCTACCTCCTCGGTTGGGTACCCAGGGTCTCAGCACCGTGGTTAAACCCATCAAAGAGCATCATAATTGTTGGGCAAGCATTAACAATGACCAAGGCATACCTGGGCCTAAACCCATTACTTAGCGTTCTCTTTCTCTATTTATTCCTATTGGCGATTTTAACATTAGCGGCACGGTTAATGGGCCACAGTGTTAGGAGGTTTATGGCCGGCTTCACGATAATGTTTATATTGACCTTCGGCTTCTGGTGGCTCTTTGGCTACGCATACTTCAACGCCACACCTGATCAATACGCCAAGCTACACATTACCTGGTCAATACCCGTTGGAGCAGACGGCATATTAATATACCTACTACTCGTGGGCCTATTCATATCTAACGTAGTATTTTACAGGAAGTTACCGGCGGTCCTAGAGACCGGGGCCAGGACTGAGTGGTACATAAAAACTGCCATAGTCCTCCTCGGAGCCCTAGTCGCGCCTCATCCCTTAAGTACATATCACTAGCCGTAGGCCTCGTTGAGAGGTCATTAATAGCAATAGTAGCCGCCTACCTAATCTACTGGCCAATCTCCTATCTAATATCTTACAGGGTATTTAAACTCGACATCAAATGGTCAGCAACACTTGCGTCAGGCGTCAGCATATGCGGCGTGTCTGCGGCCATAGCCACAGCCGCCGCAATAGGAGCTCCATCTATAGTACCGGCCACCGTAGCATCAATAATAGTGCTGTTCGCGGCCGTAGAGCTGGTAATACTACCCTTCATAGCCGCGACATTCCTTAAGTGGGCGCCGTATGCCGCCGGCGCTGGATGGGCTTATCCGTTAAGACCAATGGCGCGGCCGCGGCAAGCGGCGCCTTGACTGACGCCCTAATCAGTGCCCAACCAGGTCTCGCCGTTTATAAGACTTGGGTATTGACGATGGCGGTTATGAACAAAGTATTCATTGACATATGGATCGGGCTATGGGCATTCATACTAGCCGTAATATGGGTGACCAGGGTCGAGAGAAGGCTTGGAGAGAGGATTCCCGTAATACAGATTTGGTTAGGTTCCCAAAGTTTGTACTTGGCTACTTAGCCACATGGTTAATACTGTGGGGCGTAGGTTTTGCCGTAGGCGCAGCCGTGGCGTCGAAGTTCATGATAGGCGGCATAACGCCACAGACCGAATTATTTAGGTACTTCTTCTTCGCCCTAACCTTCATGTCGATAGGGTTAACGACCAGGTTTAAGACCCTTGCCGAGATAAGGGCTGGACGCATGGTTGCCGCGTACGTAGTTTCATTAATAATCATAATACTGATAGCCCTGGGTTTATCAATAGCATTCTTCACAGGCTTACCACCACCTGGATGAGGTGATGAGTAATAACAAACCTTAAAATTAAAATTAATGATAATTTCAATTCTACTCCACGAATAGCGCAAGTCGAGATATCCACATCATGTAATGCATCATGCATTTACTGTCCAAGGACGATATTAAGGAGTGAGTGGATTTCCAAATTTATGGATTTGAGGCTATATCGTCAGATAATAAGGGAGTTGCTAGGTATAAAGTCAGTAGGTTATGTGCATCTGCAGGGGTGGGGTGAACCACTCTTACACCCAAACCTTATGGATATTATCAACGAGGTTCAGGGCAGGGTAGATTTCGGCCTCACAACGAATGGATTATTATTGAACGAGCACTATGTGAATAGGCTAGTTTCTTCAGGGATTAATGTTATAGCGATAACCTTCGCGGGGGCTAACCCATCAACGCACAATGCCATAAGGATTGGCTGCGACTTCAATACTTTAATTAAGAATGTAAGGGAGCTCATTAAGGTTAAGGAGAGATTAAGGAGTAATACCAGGGTAATTACGAGTTACATCGCATTATCAATGAATATTCATGAATTGCCTGACTTCGTCGAGTTATGCCATAAACTGGGAATTGAGGAGGTGGTTATTGATAACTTATCGTACATATTGAGCAGGGGTATGCTCATTTGGAAAGCCTTTACGGATCCCATGGAACAAGAACCTAAGGTCTTTAAACGCATAATAAATATCGCACTAGGGAAAGCCAAGGAATTAGGCGTTAAGGCATTCGCCTACTCATTAAGTTGCTGGGAACTTACCGAATGCCCAGAGAGACCCACTGAGAGCGTATTCATAAACGTAAATGGCGACGTCTCTCCATGCGTATTCCTAAACCTACCAGTTAGGGGCAGTGATATACCGCGATGCTTCATGTAGATGCTTCAAGGTGAGGAAAACGGTCTTTGGAAATATAGGAAGTAGTGATATCATGAGTATATGGAGTAACGAGGATTATAAGGAATTTAGGCTTAAATTCATAAAAAGGAGGTCTCAAGGATATAACGAGGAGTATAGCATTAACTTTATGCCACCTAGTCAGTGCATTACGTGTTATAGGCTATACGGTATTTAACGCATTACCAATACTGCGGTTTATAACTCCTCCTGGCCTTACCGTTGGGATCACCACTAATCCTCCAAATACCATTTCTAAAATCCTCAACTATGATGCCCAGGGAACCGGTAAGGTAATCGCTTATTAAAACCTCACGCTCAACGTCGGAAATAACAGCATCAGAGAGTACGGGTGGCGTTTCATAGTCATCCTCAAGTATTGATACGTAAATCGATGAAGGCAGTATATACAGCCTCGTTGGGCCGGCCACAGTACCGAATAATTGAATTCTACCCTCAACTAGGACCTTATCCCACAACTCAAGGCGCCTGGCTAAATTCATTGGCAATAATATCTGCGGTGTATCACTTTCAAAACCACTATTAACCAGGGCTATCGTAACCTCCTCCCTCCCCTCCCTTGTTCTTAGCCTTACTCGAATCCTCACTGCCAAGTTCGATCACCCATGGATGCTTATAGGCGGGGTAAAGCCTACCAATCCTACCCCTAACCTCCACACTCCCATCAATCCTATACAGCCTACCAATCCTACCCACAGGTAGTTATTTAATTCGAGTTTATAAAAACTTATTTACATTATAAAGTAATATTAAAGGAGTTTAATGGGTAAATGCAGGGTCTGCGGTAGGGATTGGCTCGTTTCGGAGGCATTGGGTGTTTGCGTTGATTGCATCAGAAGTAGGCGTGATGAGGCCCTTAGTATGGTTAGGAGTAATAGGCAATTATGGAGAATAAGGCTAGGTTTAGAGCCTGAGCCTCCAGGGAATGGCTTAATTAGTTGCCGCCTATGCGTTAATGAGTGCCGCATACCTAAGGGTTCGAGGGGCTTCTGTGGTATATGGATTAATAATGATGCGCTAAGGCCGTTGGGTGGTATGGGAAGGCTTGTCTTAATGACATACCTAGACCCATTACCCACTAACTGCGTCGCAACACCTGTCTGTCCGGCCATAGGTAGGGGTTACCCTAAGTACTCGTTGTCGAAAGACGGTGAATATGGCTATTTCAATCTAGCGGTATTTATGGGGGCTGTGAACTTGACTGCGTATTCTGTTAGAATTATGAACATAAGATTTGGATATCACATGGGAAAGTAAAGGGCTTATTAAGGCCAGTTAACATTAACGAGTTAGTTAAGGAAGCCTAAACCCAAGGGTTACCTGTGTATGTTATTTTGGAGGTGACCTGACACCACAATCACCATTGCTGGTATTAGCTTCAAGGAGAATACTCGACGAAGCCATAAAACAAGGACTATGGCCGAAGAGGATCTGTTGGGAGACGAACGGTCTCGTGAATCCACTCGTCATGAGGGAGATGGCTAGACTAAGCCTTGTCTCTGGCGGTATTGTTAAGATTGATTGGAAGGCGTGGAATCCAAGCTTCTATGAAGCGTTAACAGGAGTTAATGGTGAAAGGGCGACTAAGAGACTTATGAAAAATACCGATTTAGTGGCGAAGATGGCCCGTGAAAGACCTGACCCACCACTGCTCGTTATAAGTATATTACTGGTCCAGGGTATGTAGATGCTGAGGAGGTGAGGGGTATAGCTAATCATGTTTCGTCACTCTCCAGTAAGTATGATGTTAATATACCCATATATTATTAGCATTTCACCCAGATCACCTAATGAGGGACTTGCCACCAACGAGTCCACGGCACATGGATGAGGCAATAAAAATCGTTAAGAAGGCGGGTATTAAAGAGGTTTATATAGGTAATGAGTGGTTGCTGGGTGCGTATTACTGATCCATTTCCATTATAGGAAAAACAAAAATACAACAACACGTTCCTACTAATTTTAGTATGTCCGTTCCTCAGAAGTACAGGGGTAGGCCTATTGAGGAGTTAATCTCGGCTGGTTACTATGACCCTGAGACTAGGACAGTCCGCGTAATCACCGGCACGGAACTTCACGTGCATAGTCGTGACTGGCAGCTTGAGGGTCCGCTGCGGATGCTCTTTCACGTGCTTGATCCCGCGGTTGCTAAGGACCCGAAGAACCTAATTGTTTATGGTGGTACGGGTAAGGCTGCCCGCTCATGGGATGACTTCGAGGCTATTGTGGATTCCCTACTCACGATGGATAGTGAGGACACGCTGGTGATACAGAGTGGGCAGCCCGTGGCCATTTGGAGACTTGGTAAGCACGCACCGAGGTCCTAATGAGCAATGCGATGCTCGTCCCCAAGTGGGCTGATTGGAAGATATTCTGGGAGCTTGAGGCTAAGGGGTTGATAAGCTTTCACCAGATGACGGCTGGCTGCTGGGCGTACATTGGTACCCAGGGTATTCTCCAGGGTACCTACGAAACAATTGGAGCAGCCGCAGATAGGCACTTCGGCGGCTCACTCGAGGGTAGGTTAGTGGTTAGTGCCGGGCTTGGCAACATGGGTGGTGCACAGCCACTGGCCATTAAGATGCTCGGTGGTGTGGCTTTGATAGCGGATGTTGATAGGAGGATGATACAGAAGATGATAGACACCGGCTACCTCGACACGTGGACGGACAACCTGGACAAGGCCATAGACATGGCACTCGACGCCAAGGAGAGGAGGCAGGCAACAAGTATTGGTGTTCTCGCTAATGCCGTGGATCTCCTCGAGAAGTTGGTTAAGGAGAACATAGTCCCCGACATACTCACAGACCAGACGCCCGCTCACGATCCATTGTCCTATGTACCCCAGGGATTTACCGTGGAACAGGCAGAACAATTAAGGAAGAGTGATCCTGAGAAGTACATACTATTGGCTAAGGAGACTATGAAGAAGCACGTGCAGTTAATGCTCCAGTTACAGGCTAGGGGCGCCGTAACCTTCGAGTACGGCAACAACCTCAGGAAGCAGGCATACGATGCAGGCGTTGAGGATGCATTCAAGATACCAGGGCAGATGGAGTACATGAGACCGTTGTTTGAGGAGGGTCGTGGGCCATTCAGGTGGACGAGCCTGGTCGGTGATCCAAACGACATATATAAACTGGACGACGTATTAATAACGCTCTTCGAGAAGAAGAATCCAAGGCTGGTAAGGTGGATTAAGAATGCCCACCAGTACGTGAAGTTCCAGGGACTACCGGCCAGAGTCGTTTACCTGGGCTATGGAGAGAGGGCATTGTTCGGCAAGATCGTTAGCGAGATGGTTAGGAAGGGCGAGCTGAGCGGGCCAATATGGTTTGGCAGGGATCACCTGGATAGCGGCTCCGTGGCCTCACCATTTAGGGAAACTGAGGGTATGCTAGATGGTTCTGATGCTATTGGTGATTGGCCAGTACTTAACTACGCACTTAACACGGCAGCCGGCGCCACCTGGACCTGCTTCCATCACGGCGGTGGTGTCGGTATTGGCTACGCCATCCATGCTGGTTTTGGCATGGTTGTTGATGGTACCGAGCTTGCTGAGGAGAAGGCTCTCAGGGTCTTCACTGTCGATCCTGGCTCTGGCATTGTTAGGCATGCCCACGCAGGCTACCCGAAGTCCCTAATGGTTGCTAGGGAGAAGGGTGTTAGGATACCAATCATTGATAAGCTTGAGGAGAAGAGTAAGCGCGTGATTGAGGAGGCATATAGGGAGGGTAGGATTAGCAAGTTCACATATGAGAGGGTTAAGAAGGACCTTGAGGAGTATGAGGCGAGGAAGCAAAATTATAAAACACCATTTAATACGTAATTACGGCTCCATGGCGAGGCATTTAGCGGTTAAACCTGGCTGAATTTCATCCTTACTATTGGGTCAGCTATCTCGTATTCGCCGTGAGAGACCCTACTTATTATGCTCATTTTCATGAGGTTGTTTAGTACTCTCTCGACTTCGCCTGGTGCCACATACTTATTGAGCCTTAATGCTATGTATTCCCTAATTTCGTTAAATCGCCTCTTACCCCTGGCTATTGCCTCAAGTACTAATCCATAGTACGTGGACCTACCCAATAATGACCTTAGTTCATCATTAACGAGTTCCATGGCCCTCCTATATATTTCGTTGATGTTGGTTATCCCGCGTACCCTGGCATTGCGTAGTATGTTAACCACCCCACGATACCATCGAGCTTATCAACAGCATCGAGTACTTCGCCCATTGTTATTTCGATTCCGTATTGCCTAAAGCCTGTTATTAGGAATTGATTGATGCGTCTTTATTGAATGGGGCTATTGTTAGTTCCTCGATGAATCTCCCGTAAGTGGTGACTTGGGGTTTTCGAGCCCTAGGAAGTCGTGCAGTAGTCCAACTTCGGAGCCTGTTAATATCACCTTAATATTGCCTAGGTTATCATATGTGTAGGCAAGTATTTGCGTGAGGTCAACCTTGCCAAATCCCTTTAACATCCTAAGTACTTGGGCCTCGTCTATCGCTATTACTACTTGGTCCAGGTTTTTGGATAAGGCATTTAGTAAGTCTGTCAAGTAAACGCTCCTCCAATCAACCTCAATATTAAGTTCAATGCCACTACCGAATACGTTTATGCCTCGAATAATCTTCGCGATATTCCTAATGGCATTTTCAAGACGCCACCTAATGGATAACTCAGTTAGGCAATTCGATATTAATTGGTAGAATCTCCTTTTCGTGAAGTCATTCTCAAGAGCCCTAGCGTCAATGTAGCAATACGGTATGTTTGCTTCATTTAGGGCGACCCTAAGTACCGATGTCTTGCCGACACGCCTAATTCCGTATATTGCGAGGAACCTTGACCTACCCCTTATGAAATTTAGGATACTATTTACCTCGTTATCTCTTCCGAAGAGGTCCTCCCTCCTCGTTTTTGGCTCTATATCGAATAACGTGGAATACCCACCCTTGTGTATTATACACAGAGGTGCTTAAATCCCTGACCTAAATGGATCAGTTTTAAATATCCTCATCCAGTAGTACCTTGGTGCAGGTAGATGAGCGGTAAGAGGGAGCTTCCCAAGCTTGAGGTTAAGGGCTTCGTTGGTTATATTAGGTACATTGCTTATTTAGGGACTTATGATGAGTATGTCAAGGGCTTGAGGAGGAATGACCACCTGGTTAAGGATCGTAATGAGAAGGGAGAATAACGAAGTCATCACCTGCGCCCTAGCCAATACTGGGTTTGAAGGTTTAGGACCTGACATACTAATGCCTATCAACGTTGCCCAGAGGCTTGGGCTTAACCTATTGGGTGGTACTGAGGTTTATGCCATACGTACGGCCTCAGGAGTTGCCCCAATATATCGTTTTAGGGAGAGTGTCAGTGTTAGGGTGTTGGTTAACGATAGAGATACGCCCATCGTTAGGTTAATACCCATTGCTTCTGAGTCTGTGGATTACGTAATCCTTAGTGATAAGGCTTTAACGGAGTTAGGCATAGTGATTATTGACGCGAGTAACGGCATTTGGTACTTTAGGGATGAGTTAGGAAGGGTCTTTAGGACCTCATGCACGCCTGATTAGGTTATTGCTATGTGCAGTAGTTGGTGGGCTATTGTGCCTATCGTGTATGTGGCTGCGGCTGCGCCTAGGGATAGTGCTATGTTCATGGCCATCGTATGGGCTATACGGCCACTTCCCGATATTGCCGTTAATAGGCCGCTTATGGCCTGTGCTAGGGCCACAAGCACTATCGATATGTATAGTGAGCCTACGTTACCAATTACGTAGCCAAGCAGTGGGAATGGCGCAATGACGAGGAGCGCGCCTACTAGGTAGAAGATGCCCGTGTATAGGGCTGACCTTCCAGGGCTTTCAAGGGCCTCCTCCGACAGACCCACCTCGCTCACCTCGGTTATCTTCTTACTAATGCTTACGTCAGTCGATAGGGTGGGGGCTATTTCACTGGCTGTCTTCTCGTCAATACCCATCTTACTTAGGGCGTCCTTAACCCTCCTCGTCCTATCCTCCATACCCAGGCTCTCAAGCTCTATGTCTATCTTCGAAAGCATTGTTTCCCTAATATCCCTCTGGGCCTTCGTCGACATGTAGCGCCCACGGCCATTGATAGGGTGCCCGCCGTACCAACTATTAGGCCGGCCAATGTTATGAGCATGGGGTTAGTGACTACGGGGGCCAAGCCAGCCACTGCAGCCAATACCTCCACTAGTCCGTCACTCATTCCGTACATGGCATCCCTGATGTTATCAATAAATGCCTCGAACTTCGACTCCTCCTCCTTAAATACCTCCTCATGGGAAACCTCGTCAAGTAGTATCTCCCTAAGTCTATCGGTATATGGACTGAGCGCCTTCTTCCTAACCATCTCACCATACCTCTTGATAGCCTCAACCTCGGCACTCTCCCTTAGCTTGACGAGAAAGCCAAGGCCAAGTAGTCTCCTAATTAGTACTGAGAACGATACCGAGAACCTCGACGGCCTCACCCCACTGACATCAATGCCTGCTTGGTTAGCAATAAACCTCCAGAATTCGGCATGACTAACTTCGTACTGTGACAACTTCAGTAACTCCTTCCTAAGCTTATCATCGCTCTCTACTTTAGCGAGCGCTGCGTAGATCTCCGCATCCGTTAACTCATCTCTATAATTCTCAATGATTTCATCCTTACTAAGCTTGAGTTCCATCATAACTTACATATGTAGCCTGACTTATTAAATCTATATTCTAGGATAACTTATAAAGTAAGGCCAGGGCTATTATTCGTATGGTGTTCCCACTCGATAGTCTCCAGGATTACCAATTAATATTCAAGCCCGAGCATGAAATGCTGAGGAAAAGCATCAGGGAGTTTCTCGAGAGGGAGGTCGCCCCATACGCACTTGAGTTTGATGATAAGGATGAGGTTCCCAGGGACGTCCTAAGGAAACTTGGGGAGCAGGGTTTATGGGGTATCGGCATTGATGAGAGCCTTGGTGGGCAGGGTGGTGACACAATATCGGCTGTAATACTAATGGAGGAGTTGAGCAGGGTAGCACCACCCTCGCAGTCATTCGTGGCACCAATGACCTATTCACAATACCGCTCCTCTTATTTGGCAGTGATGAATTGAGGAGGAAGTACATACCACCGATAGCCAGGGGTGAGGCCTTTGGTGCTCATGCTATGACGGAGCCATGCTGTGGTAGTGACGTTGCGGGGATTCAAACGAGGGCCGTTAAGAGGGGCGATAGGTGGGTTATTAATGGTAGGAAGATCTTCATTAGTAATGCCGACATTGCTGATTACATAATGGTCTTCGCAAGAACCAGTGAGCCGCAACCAAATAGGCGTTGGTTTGGGATAACAGCCTTCATAGTTGAGAAGGGTACACCAGGTCTCAAGATCGGCGCCAAGTTTGAGAAGAGGGGTTTGAGGGGTAGCCATGCGATGGAGGTCATACTAGATGATGTGGAGGTTCCTGATGAGAATAGGGTTGGTGAGGTCGGAATGGGCTTCATAATAGCCATGGAGACCTATGATAGGACCAGGGTTGGGGTTGCGGCCCAGGCACTTGGAATGGCCCAGGCAGCCTTTGAGAAGGCCTTTCAATACTCGCTTCAGCGCACCGCCTTTGGCCAGTACCTAGCCAGCTTTGAGGCCATTCAATTTAGCCTTGCCGAGATGATGGCTGAGTTAATGACCGCCAGGTACCTAACGTACCTAGCAGCCTACTTGGCTGACCAGGGTAGGGAGGAGTTTAAGTACGTGGCTAGTCTGGCGAAGTTCTATGCGACGGAAACCGCCGAGAGGATAATTTCCAGGGCTATTGATGTTCATGGAGGCATCGGCGTCATCCATGAGACCGGTATTGAGAGGTTCCTTAGGGATGTTAAGATAACGGAGATCTATGAGGGTGCCAATAACATTCAGAGGCTTGTGGCCTTTAGGCAGTTGATAAGGACGCTGGCTAAGAAGGGTGTTGTAAGTCAGGATGTTGCTAAGGCGGTGACTTAGGCATTAGTAATGCTCACTAAAATATTACTTAAGGAATTATTTCTGAGATCATCAACGTACCCCCTTCTGGAACGTGCATACTCTATTTCGTTATAATCAATAATCGCCGTGAATAATCCCTCATTGCCGAGGTCGACCGTTAAAATGAACTCACCGTTGGGTGAGGCTACGAAGCTGCCGCCGAGCACGTCACGACCGTCTGGGTACTTATACCCCGTGCCCATGGCTGATGCAAAGTATGCCGAGTTCTCAAAGGCCCTGATTAGGCCTAGGCTTCTCCATAGGGGCACCCTATCAACGCTTATACTGCTGGGGTTAATTATTATGTCCACACCGTGCCTCGCCAACAACCTGGGTAATTCTGGGTACATCGCATCAACGCATATGATGCAGCCAACGCGCCAGCCATTAACATCAACAATCCCAAGTCTATTACCACTGCTTATCCCCATTCTCTCACCAGTTGCTCTTGACGGGTATATCTTCTCTGAGTAATTGATTAAGCCCTTCTCACTGACCATCGGACATACACTAACGTTTTTGCCATTAATATTCACATAGACAGCACCACCAATCACCAGGCATTAACGCCCTCAGCGATGACCCTAAGCATTTCTACAAACTCATTAAACTCCTCATTACTGAGTACTCTCGTCCCAACCCAATTTTCAGGTAACACTATTAAGTCTGTGTCAAGGCCTCTGACCTGAGTCCTCAACCACGTAATACCATCACTATAATTGCTAAACCTCCTGGTTTGGGCCAGTGATAGCCTAATTTTGTCCATATTAACCCGTTATCAGTTTTTCATCGCTCAAGAATGCCTCGTTTATGTCATTCTCGGTTAGTACTGATTTCCTAAGGTCCTTAAACATGTAGAAGCTACCTGGGTACTTCCTATAACCAAGCATCCTATAGTACTCCCTAACACCGACACCTGATATAACGAACATCCTATAGGCATTGAACTCCTCAAGCGCTATGTGCTCAGCCCTAGCCATTAATGCCCTACCAATACCGCGATGCTGCCACCAAAATAGGTCTGTCGCTCTACTACCAATCGGTAGTTCAGGTCCATAAACATGCAACTCCCTAATTAATGCAGCCCTCCCAATCCTAATCTCGGGCCTATGGGCATTATCACTTGGTATCCTAAGCCTTAGTATCCCATAGAGTGTATCATCCTCATCAATCACCTCCAGGAAAACCTCATGACCGCCGGATGCATCGTAATCAATCCTATTAATCATTAACTTCCTGGGTGTTGGTACTAAACCCCTCTTTATGTACTTATGGCCAACCTCACGACACCTAATCTCCACACACTTAAGGCCTAGCCCCTCCATGTCCCTAAGCACCACCTCCCTCATGTTACCTATCCTTGGCCCATCAACAACCCAGTGAAGCGGTATGTCCCTACCAAACCTCATGACCCTGACCCACCTGGGTATTGACGCCATGATATTAGCCAAAAGCCAATGCCAGGTCTCCTCATCATAGCTCCTATATAGGCCCTTCAACCACTCCTCGTATAATTCCGTGCCCTTAACAACAAAGGTTGGGTAAACCTTAACACAGTCAGGCATGAAGCTTGAGTCGCTAAATATCGTCTTTACCATCTCGAGATCCCTATCCGGCGTCGAGCAGGGAGCCCAGGCATTATGTGGTAACAAACCTTATATGCCGCGTCCTTCAGGTACTGCGTCGCCTCAATCACCTCCTTAACACCGTGGCCTCTCCTGACCCTCCTTAAAACATCGTCGTATATAGATTGAACACCGACCTCAACCCTAGTAAAGCCAAGCTTAAGCATTAGGTCTATGTGTCTCGGCCTTGCAAAGTCAGGTCTCGTCTCCAGTTCAAGGGCTACAACCCTAATCTTAGCCTTCTCATTACGCCTATGCTCATACTCAACGTCTGGATTATCTATGGATCCCGAATTAATGAATGGGTAATCATTAATGGCTTTGAATGCATTACCGATAAACCACGTTAAGTATGACTCTGGTAATGACGTCACTGTACCACCCATTACTATTAACTCAACCTTAGATACCGGGTGATGAAGGGCTTCGTACTGCCTTATCCTAGCCACTACCTGCCTATACGGATCATACGCAAGTGGCGCGGCACGGAGAACCACAGGCGAGTCAGGGAGGTAGCTCTTCGGAGTATTCGTGCTTTTCCCACCGGGACAGTATGTGCAGTTGAATGGGCATGCCACAGGTTCAACCATTATCGCGATTGGGACTACCCCGGATATCGTCCTAGTTGGTTTTAACCTATTTAGTAATGCGTTGGCGCTATTCATTATTCAGAGTTATGATCCTTTATGGGTCTTTAAAACGCTTTAGTGAGTAATTCAGTGGGTGGTCACATCATAGGTTTTTAAATCAAGAGGCGCCTTAAATTATTGATACACTAGTGTCGGGAATTGAGGCATTAATTAGGAGGTACTTCCCGTATGACACGTTTAGGAGGTATCAATGGGAGATAGCCAAGAGCATATACGATGCATTATCGAGCGGTAAGGTAGCGCTTATCGAGGCACCAACAGGCGTAGGCAAGACTGCAAGCGCGCTGGCGGCATCGTTGGCTTATGCTGAGGAGAGTAATGTTAAGGTTTTGTTCCTAATTAGAACGAAGAACGAGGCCCAGGCACCGATTAGGGAGTTACGTAGGTTGAGGGATAGGGGTGTTGATGTTAATTTCGCAGTAATTAGGAATAGACCAGATATGTGTTGCATGACCAGCACGCGTAAGTTGCCGTATGAGGAATTTCTTGAGGAGTGCAAATTCCTGAGGTCTAGTGGTGAGTGCCCATATTACTCCAACATTAGGAGGGTTAATCTTAATGACTTAATGCTTCACGTAATTGATGAGGCAGGTAATGTGAATGAGTATGTATCAACCCTATGCGCACTCAATGTCTGTCCCTACGAGATTTCTAGAATGTACCTGGAGAGGGCTAGGGTAGGCATAATGACTTATTACTACATATTCAGTATTAATAGGCCTGAAACTATAAATCTTGATATTAGGAATTCCGTACTAATAATAGATGAGGCGCACAACCTGCCGGATGCGATAAGTGGTTTAAATAGTATTGACCTACCCCTAACCTCGGTTATTGCATCAATTAGTGAAGTTAAGAAGTTGATTGATGAGGAGGAGCTGAGGAATAGGGCGATCAAGATATTGAGGGGCCTTCAAACATACATGGTTAAGCTGGGTAAGGTCCTCGAGGAGGAGACGATGGTATCCCTGGAGTTGGGAGACGTGCTTCAATTCTTCGAGGACTTTCAAGCAATAACGGATTCCTACTACGAAATAATCAGGAAAAAGAGGAGCGCCGGTTTACCAATACCATACACACCGCTCTCCCGATTACTGGATTTTCATAGAGCAATATTGAATAAGGTGAGCGGATTCAGCGTATTCCTAGCTAGGGATGAGCAGGGCGTATCCCTAGTTTATAAGTGCGTTGATCCGTCAGTGGTGAGTAGTTCCGTGATTAATGAGGCAAATGGTGTGGTTCTCATGAGTGGTACATTACCGCCGAGGGATTACGTAACAAGCATGCTCGGCATAAGTAGGGGTATTGTGGAGTACAGGATTAGCTTTAGGGATTATGTGAGGCCTGAGAACTACGGCGTATTAGTTTATGATGGGGTAACCACGAGGTACGTGGAGAGGGATGAGGAGGAGTACGCTAAAATCGCCGATATACTGAGCAGGATTTATCAAGCATATGCGCTTGATAAGGCAATACTATCGATATTCCCGTCATACACCGTACTTAAGTCCGTTAGGAAGTACCTAAATCCAGGCGTTAAGTACATAATGGAACTTGGCAGTACATCAATTGACGATTTAATTAAGGATTTAAGGAATGACCGTAAAAAGCTCATAATGGCTGTGGCAGGCGGGAAACTTGTTGAGGGTGTTGAGTATAGGCTCGGGTCTGAGAACCTACTCGGTCTCATAATAATTGTTGGCGTTCCATACCCAGAACCGAATGATTATCTCGATGATGTCATGGAAATACTGGCGGCTAGGTTAAACGACAGGAGACTGGCCTGGGAGTTGACATATCAATGGCCCGCCATTGTTAGGATTAAGCAGGCGGTTGGTAGGGCCTTTAGGTCGGAGAGCGATAAGGCCTTGGTAATACTCATGGATCGTAGATTTAGGGAGGCTAGGTTGGCGAAGATCTTTGAGGATTACTTTGGTAAGTACCAAGTTGTTGACGAGAATGAATTAATTAATGAGATTTCAAACTTTAACCTCATTCCTCACTAAGGCCCTCCTCAGTGCCCTCCTGCTGTTGCTGTTCCTCACCGATGCCCTCCTCCTGCGCGGTCTGTTGTTGAGGTTGCTGGACCTGCTGCGGCTTTACCTGCGGTGGTCTCGGTGCAGGCGCCAGTATCCTTTCAGGGCCCTGCTGCGGCTGAGGTAAGTATTGCGGAGTTGTTGGTGTGGCTGTCGCTACTGCCTGGGTCGTAGATGATTGCTGCCTCATCATCCTTACCAGGTATTCGAACCTTCTATCGAGGCCCATGGCTATTTGGTACATGGCTATGAAGCTTATGATTAATGCGGCGGCTACAGTTATTAAGGATGCCATGAATGCTATTGAGGAGTATGGGACATAAGCGTCACTTGTGGTTGGGAATAGGGCAATAGCCGTTATTACGAAAACTATGGCTATTAATGCCAATGGTATGCCTAGGTAAAGCACGAGTCTACTCAAGCTTGGCGTTAACTCCTCAATCCTTGGTTGCTGAACTGCAGGCCTAGTAACCGGCACCTGCCTTGGGGGTGGCTGTGGTGGGGGTTGGTATGGCTGTGAGTATGGCAGTGGTGGAGGAGGCCTGTATTGGGGTGGAGGTGGGGGCGGCATTTGTGGTGGTGGCGGTGGAGGTGGGTATGTTGGGTATTGCTGGTAGGGTGGTCTCCTGGCTTGTTTCTCTTCCGGTTTCTTCTCGCTCATTCACAACACCATTTGTTGCTATGCTTATTAATTAATAAGTTAATAAATGTTTCGAAAAAGAGTTGGTGTAGGGTTAATGACTATTGATTCACTGGTGGTTGCTGAGAAGGACTCGGTGGCTAGGGCAATCGCTAAGTACTTAGCTCAGGGTAGCATAAGTATTAGGAAGGTTTATGGTATTAAGACGTACTGGTTCACGAGAGGTGATGAGCAGTGGGCTAGTATTGGTCTTAAGGGCCACATAATGGATGTGGACTTTCCCGAGGAATTAAATAATTGGCACTCGGTTGAGCCGTCGAAGTTATTCGATGTAGAGCCAATGCTCGTGATTAGGGAGGATACCATAAACTATGCGAGGGCGTTATTGCGTTTAGGGGCAGGTGCAAACATTGTTTATTTAGCCTTGATGCCGATTCTGAGGGTGAGGCCATAGCCTATGAGGCCATGTTTGTGATAAGGAATGTAAACCCAAGGGCAATATTCAGAAGGGTTTTGTTTTCAGCAGTAACTAGGAGCGACATTATCGAGGCCTTTAACTCACCAATGAGCCTAAACCCAGGATTGGCTAAGAGGGTCTTCACTAGGATGATGCTGGACTTAACGTTGGGTGCTGTATTCACGAGGGCGTTGACGCTGAGTGTCGAGAGGGCTGATAGGAATGCACTGGCTAGAGGTAGCTTCCTTAGTTATGGTCCATGTCAAACACCCGTACTTAACCTAGTTGTGCAGAGAGCAATTGAGAGGGAGAATTTCAAACCTGAAAAGTACTATATGCTTCGCATAATGGTTGATGTTGATGGAACAAAGGTAACACTCAATCATGAGGGCACCTTTAAGGATAGGCAGGAGGCGGAGAAGGTGCTAGGCCTAGTGAGGAGTGGGGTCAAGGCTAGGGTAATTATTGCTAATTATAGGGAGGATTTCATGGAACCGCCAATTCCATTAGATACGATAGAACTTGAGAGGAGAGCCAGTAGGTTCCTTAATATCAGGCCTAAGGCGACCCTTGACATTGCCGAGGAGCTCTATAGGCACGGGTACATCTCATACCCGAGAACCGAGACCACGATTTACCCACCAACACTAAGCCTTAGGCAGGTACTCCTTGAGCTAACGCATGGAGAACATGGCGATTACGCAAAGGCCTTGCTGGGCATGAACATTAAACCAACACGTGGCGACAGTAATGACGGCGCACACCCACCAATATACCCAACAAGAGGCGCCATAAGGCAGGAGATACTCAGGTATTTTAAGAACGAGAAGTATTGGAAGATCTACGACTTAGTAGTCAGGCACTTCCTGGCAACGTTGAGTCTGCCCGCACGTGTTGAGAGACAGAAAATAGTTGTTGACATATCAGGACATAGGTTCAGTGCAGATGGCTTGAAAATACTTGATAAGGGCTACCTAGCAATATATCCATTTGAAAGCCCAAGCGAGAAGGTATTACCAAGGGTAAGGACCGGTGATGAATTAAACATTATTAAGGCCTGGATTGAGGAAAGGGAAACCGAGCCGCCACCCTACCTCTCCGAGTCAGAGCTACTTAGGTTAATGAAGAAGTACGGCATTGGTACTGACGCAACAATGCAGGACCACATACATACCAACGTTATTCGCGGATACTTCAGGATCAGGAATAGACAGTGCATACCAACACCATTGGGTAGAGCTGTGATAAGCGTACTCAGTAAGACCGGCAATGAGCTCATCGATCCATGGTTTAGATCACGCATGGAGAAGGCCTTAATGGAGATAACGAGTGGTTCATTAAAGCCTGGTGATGTATTATTCACATTCAAGAGTGAGGCTAGGAAGATTTATGAGAAGTTCGTGAATAGGCAGAGTGAGGTTGCTATGGAACTTATAAAGGCGTTGAGGAACTCATTAAACAGGACTAGGAGGGGCGCGGGCGGTAAGGCCTCATAACGCTTTAATCTAGGTACTGTAATATGTGAAATAATGGGTAGCATTACCGAACTTCTCAGGAATCAATCAGACGATGTTTGGCGTAAAATAATAAATCACCCATTCGTTACCGAACTATTTAGTGGTTCATTACCGCTTGAGAAATTTAGGTTCTACATTACTCAGGACTATAATTACCTAATAACACTAACGAGGTGCCAAGCATTAATAGCATCTAAGTTTGAGAATCCCACAGTCATGAGGAGGGTACTTGAGCTGGCACTGGCCGATGTGACCACTGAGCTTGAGAATTACAATAAATTGCTTAATGCCCTTGGACTAAGCATTAGTGACGTCATTAAGGTGAGGCCCAGCCCCACAAACACTGCGTACATGAACTTCCTACTAACACGTGTGCCCTAGGTAATCCATACGAGGGCCTAGTGGCGATACTGCCGTGTTACTGGACGTACCTAGAGATTGCGAGATATCATGCCAATAAGTTGAATAGTAACCCCGTTAAGGTTTACAGGGATTGGGCCTTGGTTTACCTAACCCTGAATACGCGGGTATTGTTGATGGGCTTAGGGCTATCATTGATGAAGCCAGTGATTACCTAATGAGGGACTTCGATAGGTTGTTGAGCATATTTAGACAGGCCAGCGTTTACGAGTACCTATTCTGGGACATGGCATATAGGCAGGAGCAATGGGTATTATGATTAGTTTTTAATAAGTTCACTCCCTGGGCATATTTGATAGGTGCCTCGCCGCTGGTAGTATTGTTGTTCCTGCGTCTATTATGAAGACTTGCCCAGTTATGTTCTTTGCCGAGTCACTCACTAGGAACGCCACTAGTTCCGCAACCTCCTCAGGCTCGATAATCCTCCCCGTGAGCGTCCCCGTCTTTACCCAATCCTCCTCCCTAACATTAAGTACTTGGAGTAGGCTCATACCCATCTTAGTCCTAACAAGGCCAGGGGCTATTGCGTTGACGGTTATTCCATAAGGCGCCAGCTCCGCGGCCAGGGCCTTCGTGAATCCTATCAAGGCGGCCTTCGCCGTTGCATAGGGCACATTGTAGGCTGCGCCCATTATGCCCTCGATGGAGCTCATGTTTATGACCCTACCCCAATTATTCCTAATCATGTATGGCACGGCGAATTTAGTCAATAGGTAGGCCGACTTAAGGTTCGTGTTTATTATCTTGTCCCACAAACCCTCATCAATATCCACAAAGGGCCTCATTATGCCGAGGCCGGCATTATTAACGACAACATCAACAGAGCCCCACTGCCTAACAGCCTCATCAACGATTGCCTTAGCGCCCTCCGCAGTCGCCACATCAGCCTTAACCATAATAGCCTCACCACCAACACCCTTAATCAACCTCATGGTCTCCTCACCCTCCTCATCATGCCTCTTATAATTAACAACAACACGAAAACCATCCCTAGCCAACCTAACGGCAATAGCCTACCAATACCACGACCAGAACCACTAACAACAGCAACCCTACCCATACCAAACAAGACAAAGTATAAGGTGAATTAAGTATTACTCAAATTGTCTCAATTTATAAATATATAATTAAATATAGTAATAAATAATTCTTAAATGAGCCTACCAATATATATGTTATCGTCATTCTCAATTATTTTAACCCTAACCTGATTCCCAACGAGTATACTCTCCATACGGGGATCCGCAATTACCGTGATGACCCTATCATATATAGCCGTATTTCTCAGGGGCAATATAACGCCCAAGAACTCACCCCTAATTATCCCCCTGCCAATTATCTTAACCCTAACCTCCTCATTGGTATTGTAGGGCTTCGGCAATTTAGGAGCCCTATGTATATTTAATTCCTCATTAGTCGCCGTTAATTTAACTCCCAACTCGCCCTCAAGCTTCTTAATTCTATCCCAAAATTCCTGCCAGGTCATAACCCTAACCCTGACCTTCCTACCCCTCTTATGCGGTATATACTTCTGAATAAGAACCGGTGGTAATTCACCCCTGCCCAGCCCAACCTCCTTAGCCCACTTAACGATCTCGACCATATCATTATCATTAATACCAGGTAACCAGACGGGGGATGCTATCACGTTAATCCCAAGTTCAAGTGCCTGTACTACTAATTCCTTAACATGGTCTACATCGTACCACGGCGCACCACTTATCTTCCTAGCCAATTCAGGGTTTAATGTATCAATGCTCAGGTTTATCCTATCCAAACCGGCCTGGGCTAGTTCCTTAAGCTCCTCCTTAGTAAACATGTATAGCCGGGTCTGCATTGATACTGTTGAAACACCGTCAATCGCCTTAATACCGCGAATAAGGTTAACTAGGTAGGGATAAACGCCAGGCTCGCCCATGCCGTCAATATGAACCTCAATATCCTTCATACCCTTAAACCTAACGACTTCCTCCAATGCCATGAGCAATGCCTCTGGATCGTCGATGAACTCCGCCCACCTATTCGTTGACCTTGGACCAGCATTAACGGAGCAGTATATGCAGGATAATGGGCATAGCGTTGTTGGCCTGACCTCGATTATGTTCGTACCCCTATCAACCACGCCGAAGGCTAGTGCACCGATTTGCGGCGTGTCCCTCCCTATTCTAATTATTTTCCTAATCCTCTCAATCTCATTAATACTCCCCCTCCACATATCACCTCAACGTAATCAGTGCTTGCTAACCCCTATGATTTACCAAAATAGGGTTTTAAACTCAGAGGTTACATTCTTGTGCACATAAAATGATTAGAATAAATGCAGTGAACATGGGATTGGACATGTTTAGGATTAACGTAAAGTCAGTAGCTGTTTTGCCCATTGAGTCCTTTGAAGCATTACTGAGTAATAACGTCAGAATAAGTATAATGGATATGCTCAGTAAAGGCCCCATGACTGTTACGTCATTAGCCCAGGAATTAGGCATGCTTAAGGGTGTTATTCATAGGCATGTAAAGGCACTTGAGGACTTTGGTTGGATTAGGCAGTTGAGCAATGATGAGGCTAAAATCATGGGGTTGAGTAGGGAGGCAAATAGGATTTACTACGTACCAACAGCCATGGTTTACCTAGGGTTTAAGCTTGAGGCAAACGAACACGGTATGAAGATAATAATACCCACAAACTACGGCGCATTCATAGACATTAGGGGCCATAAGTTCATTGTATTAACACCAACGTTCTCAAACCATGACTGCAGAAATTCATGCCCATCCCATGACGCATGCCTTGACTGGATTAAGAGGGTTGGGAAACAATTCCACATAAGTATTGATTATGATGAGGCGAGCAGGGCATTAATGTACCTCTATACGCAGTTAATACTTAAGGAGTTCAGGATAAACATGGTAAATAATATAATAATGCTTGACAGCCCACGCCTAAACTCTATCTTCATGAAACATTCAAACCTCGCTCTTTAATATAACGAGGTAATTATTGAAACCCGAGACCTTACCTAGCTCATACCACTTATTGAGCGATGGAAAATAACGACTAATTACGATGGAATTAACGCCAATTATGAGCAATGTAATGGTATCACGATCATTAACGACCTCGGTCACAAAACCGCACTTATTAAAGGTCAGTCTCCATTGCTTAATGGAAAAATCATTTACACAAGTACTTAGGGATAGAGATTGCAGAGTTAACGCCTTACCTATGCCGAATACCTGAATCTCATGATTGGCGCTGGAATATAGAAACTTACCTGAAAGGTTCAATATCCTCATAATCCTAGCGGCATAACTATTGGGCTTAGTTTTACGGGCCTCAGTCTCATCAGCCTTACGATCACGATCAACGACTCACTAGGCTTTACATGAATTTTCGTGCTTAAGCCCTCCTCGTGCCACGAAACACCTATATCGCACTCAGTATCAATAATTACCAGGTATAGTCCCTCAACGTAATCGCCGTTCTGTATTAGATACCTACCATACACGGCACCACTGCATGGTAGGTGAAGTATGACCTTTGTGCCGTATAATTGAACATCCTCATTATTAAAGGGGTAAGATAAACCACTGGTTAGTGGTACTGCATTTTCCTTTGGTATTACGTATATCGTCAAGCCGGCCTTATCGAAGCTTACCCTAAAGTTCTTGGTTAATTCTTCAACATTGATGTCTCGGTTGTTCATCTCAACTTACTGATTCAGGAGGATTCTTATTTAAATAAACCTAAGTTAATCAGGGATGAGATGCTGATAAGGATTACGTTTTTAGGGACTGGCGCTGGGACGCCAGGTAAGGATCGATATTTACCGGCAATACTTATTGAGGATGGATTACGAAAAATACTGCTTGATGCTGGTGAGGGCGTTCAATATAGGCTTTTCGAGATTGGCGTAAGCCCGTTAAAAATAACCCACATATTCATCACACACCTGCATGGGGATCACGTCTTTGGACTGCCTGGATTACTGGCAACAATGGCCATGCTTGGTAGGAGGGAGGACCTGGTCATAAGCGGTCCTACTGGTATTGTGAACTTCGTGAAGAATAGCATGGAAATCGTTGGTGATCCGCCCTTTCATGTACGGATTTACGAGGTCGAGCCCTCCATTAACATTAAGGACGTAATCAATGAGGAGAACTTTAGCCTACAATGCGTATTGGCGAAGCACACAGTACCCGACTGTGCATACTCCCTTAATTGGAGGACGTACGTAGGCAGGTTTAACCCAGAACGAGCTAAGGAGTTGGGCGTGCCTGTAACGCTTTGGAAGAGACTCCATATGGGCGAGACCGTCGTACTCGACGATGGTAGGGTCATAAAACCTGAGGATGTGGTTGAGGTTAGGGGTAGTGGTTTTATGAGGATCGTTTATACGGGGGATACGCACCGACAGACTCTGTCATAGACATATCACGGGGCGCGCAGGTGCTTATTCATGATTCCACGTTCTCGGCAATCGAGGATGGAAACCTTGTTTGGAATCAGGGACACTCAAGGTCCGTGGATGCGGCTAGGGTAGCTAGGGAAGCCGGCGTTGAGAGACTGGTATTAACTCACATTAGTAATAGGTACTCTGATCCAGAGCTCCTGGCTACTGAGGCTTCGGAGATCTTCATGAATGTTATAGCCGCAAGGGACTTAATGAGTCTAGTAATTACTTCATAGTGGTGGAGCGAGAATGAGCTAGTTAATGATTGCCGTAATGATTAATGAAGGGCCTTAGGGAATCGGCTATCCTAACTAACTCATTAATTCCCAACTGCCTAACACGGGCATTAACATCAATGCCTGCATTAATTACTGCATTAACAGCATTAGGCCCAAGATACTTACTGAGGACCCACCTTAAAACCCTATTCCTATGCCTAAAGAGTAGGTTAGTCACGGACTCCAGAATCCTCATGTCACGGTAGCAGGGCTCCTTCTTAGTCATAATCACCAATGATGAGTAAACCTCAGGACTTGGGTAGAAGGAGTCGGGCGCGTACGTGCTTAGGATACCCACCGAGTAATTACATTGGGTAATTATGCTTAACCTGCCATAATCATCACCACCAGGCTCACTGGCAAGTCTATTGGCAACTCGCGCTGTATCGTTAATAAAGCCCTCGGAACACCCTCCTTAATTATCCTCATTATTAATGGTGACGTTATTGAATACGGCACATTAGAGACCACGACATCGGTATTAGGCCACGGAACCCTCAGAGCGTCGCCTTGAATCACCGATACATTACTTAAACCACCTAATACGTGCTCAGCAATCCTCACGAGCCTTCCATCAATCTCTATAGTAATTACCTGGGAGGCAACCCTAGCTAGGTAATACGTTAGTATGCCAATACCGGTACCCACCTCAAGAACCCTTGAACCACTTGGTACATGCTCAACTATGTCCCTTATTACCGCTGGATCAACAACGAAGTGTTGACTCAACCTCTTCACTGGCTTTAACCTATACCTAGTAATTAGCCTCATTAGGTCATCCCTAGTTACCACGTCAATGTCAGGTAGCATTACCCATAGCCCTCTATGGAGCAACACTAAAAACCTTTTAAGTGGGTCCTTGTGAGATTCGATGTGTCGTCATTAATAAATATAATTAATGTCGTAAATACAATACTTAACACACCGAGAATTGGTTGGCTACAGCGTGGAGTTCCCCAGGCTATTGCGAGAGTGTTGGAGATCATGTATTACTCACTAGCTATATCGCGATGATTCTTTGCAATAATGTACAAAGGATCGATGGTAGTATTGATGCCGATAAGTGCGTGTCAATGGCGCTCATTCATGACGCTCACGAGGCCCTAATAGGCAATGTGGGTAATAGTGTTCGTTCATTGATTAGCGATTGGAAGGATATAGAGGTTAGGTTATTCGATGAACTTCAATTCCCCGAGGAATTGCGCAATTACTTCCGTGAGTATAGGTATGGATTAAGCACCGAGGGTAAAATCGTGAATCTCTCGGATAAATTAGCAACATTAATTAGGGCGTGCGTTTACGCAAGGGCTGGTTATGACACGAGGGAATTAATTATTAATTATAAGGAATTGGTGGAAAAAAAATGCTGGGTGAATTCACAGGTGTTGTTGGGCAGGTCATTAATAACGTCGTCAAACCCGTCCTTTCATGGTGTGATAACCGTGCCATCACTAACACCCTCGGTAATGAGCCTCCTCAGTGAGCCTAACTTACCGCAACCAACCACGTAAATCGTGATACCACTCCTCTGGGCTATGCTTAATGCCCATGGATCGAGCAGATCATAAGTACCGGCTATCGTCCTTGACCTAAGCATGCTCATCAACTCACCAATACTAACCCTATCGAGCCTCTTGGCGTTGGATCTACCCTCGGATCGCTTGTGTAGACGGCATCTATGTTTGCACAATCAATCAATCTCTTAATGCCAAGGGACTCACTCACGAGTAGCGCCACCGTGGCTGTTGATTGACCGGGTTGAAAACCACCCGTAATCACCAGCTACCTGTGGACCAAGCCCTAAAAACCTCATCAATATTAGTGGGTATTGGCAGGTAGGCAATATCACTGAGCGCAGCAGCCAATAACTGGGCATTTAACCTGCTAGCCAATATTCCGAGCATGTCTAGTAACGATTCGTTTATACCCATCTTCCTACCAATCTCTATGTACTTACGCGCCAGGGACCCACCACCGGTCACCACAGCCATTTTATAACCATTGCCCCAAAACTCACGAATTAAGTCCACGTACTTAGGCAGTAAATCCTCACTGTCAAATAAATGCCCACTTAACTTAAGCGTGAAGGGCTCCCGCATCATTCACTAAGCCATTGACTAGTGAATTCTTAAGTTTTCTTAACCAGCTCGTTTATTGCCCTGGTAATGCCATTAGACACATATATCGGTAAATCACCGAGGTCAAGGCTTGGCACTTTATCGTCACATGCGTACTGCAGCTTCTCAAGGTTTTTCGTAAGGAATTCCTTAATTGCATCGTAATGATCAGCACCTATTAATGGCTGCATGTACGAGTCTATTGAACAGTCATTATCATACCACTCCTTAAAGAACTTGGCAGATGCGATTAACCTATTGAAAGATTCAATAGTCATCTCCTCATTGTTAAGCATAATAATTACCTGCGTATTAAGAAACCTTTTAACAATCTTAACCTTAACGAACCCCAAGTCACAGGGTTTCTTCTGCCGAACGCACTCAATAACATTATCGCTAACGCTCAGTACCTTCATCAACTCCCTATTCCTCTCATACTCACCCTTACACCTACAAATTTGTTGAATAACCCTAATGAAACGTGATTTATACTCCTCAGTTAGCGCCTCAATAGCATCGTAATTACGCATTTTAGGTTTGAAAAATAAGTGATTTTAAAAGGTATTCTCATCAGGTGCTCGGTCACTCAGCCTTACCAATAGCCTTTCTAACAACCTTACCGCCAGGGCATTTAAAGAGCCCTATTATCACGCCCCTCCTACCCTTTGGTGCAAGCATCCATACCTTAACCGGCTTTAACTTCACCACCTGACCATCACACTCAACCTCATACTCCTTCTCCATGTAACTTGATAGTTCTGCCATTGCATTACAGTAATTATTCTATCCTTAATAAATAATCATAACCATGAACAATTCATAAATCAATATTTATAATGCTCTTTCTACACAGGTAATTACAAGGGCGATACGCAAAAAAACATGCTATAGTTGCATATTAATAATTGTATTTCCCACGGTAATTAATATGGAGTTAATGCGTATAGGCATTACCGTAAGAGTATAGCGAAATACTTTAAGGAAGGATTTTAAGGTGGGATTACGTTATGCGACTTAGCTGATGGGGGATGATGGGATCCAAGCGCTGACTAGGGATGAGGCATTACTGTAAAAAGGATAATCATTATAAATTGTGGCTCCGTCTCATTAGTTAATGACTATTAGGGTTGTGGTTTACGGCGTGGGCCCAATTGGTCAATTAATAGCCAGGGTCGCATTTGATAGGGGGTTTGATGTTGTTGGTGCGATCGATATCGACCCGCAGAAGGTTGGTAAGGACCTCGGCGAGATTATTGGGCTTGGCAAAACCCTGGGCATTAGGGTTGAGAGCGATGCCGATAAGGTACTTAGGGATGCAAAACCTGATATCGTCCTTCACTCAACGGGTAGTTTCTTCGATAGGGTTTACCCACAGATAATGAAGGCAATTAGAGTTGATGCAGATGTTATATCAACGTGCGAAACATTGGCGTGGCCTGGTATAGGTATCCAGACCTCGCCGAGCTTATTGATAACTACGCAAGGAATCACGATGTGACAGTGCTTGGTGCCGGTGTTAATCCAGGCTTCGTATTTGATGCATTACCCGCGGTACTATCTGTGGTATTAACGAAACTCGATAAAATCACCGTGATAAGGTCCCTGGATGCTTCGAAGAGGAGATACTCCTTCCAGAAGAAGATTGGGCTTGGCATGACCCGAGCCAATTCACGGATGCGCTTGGTAGGGGCGAGATAACGGCTCATGTGGGCTTCGCCGAGTCCGTACTGCTATTAGCCAATATCATTGGGCTTAGGCTGGACAGGGTTGAGGAGGGTCAGGAGGCGTTAATTGCGGAGAGGAATTACGAAACGCAGTACTTCAAGATTGAGCTGGGCAGGTAAAGGGTGTCGTTGGTCATGGGAGCGGCTTTATTAACGGTAAGGAGGTTGTCAGGGTTGAGTTAAGGGCCTGTGTTGGTTGTGAGGACTTTGAGGAGGTTAGGCTTGAAGGTGAACCATCAATCACCTGGAGAAGCACCGGAACACCTGGTGACCCGGCCACGGCCGCGGTAATCGTTAACTTAATCCCGAGAGTCCTGAATGCAAGGTCAGGTTTAATAACGCTCAAAGACCTAATAAATTACTCATATACTGGGTAATGAATACCGTAATATTAATGAGAGTTCCTCATTTACACCCTCCATCAAAAACACGTGGTATATTCATTGCCGCATTAACCAGTGACATTAAGTGTGAGGTATGTATAGGTGTCCAGGTATTTGAGTTCCAGGTTGTTTGGGTCGTACATCCACAGTGTGGCGAATACCCTGTAATCTCCGGTGCCGTTTATGCTCAGGGTTATTCCCTGAACCCAGGTCTCATTATTCAGGAGAATTCTCTGCATGGTCAATACTGGTGTCGTATTTAACGGCGGTTCCGTGAGGTTTGCGTTCGCGATGTAAATATTAACGATAAACCATATTGGTTTACCCATGCCATTGTAGACATAAACACTCACATTAATGGGCTCACCCGGATAAACAGTGCTTGGGTAGCCCATTATCGTACCGTTAGGCCCTAGATACGCTATCACCGCGTATGGCTCAATTGCATACCTACTTATTGCTGGGTAAAGGGAGAAGAATACTAGGAATACCACGACTATTGCGGCGATTATGGCTAGCACCTCCTCGTTGAAGAGCATCGTCTTCGACTTACCACTCCCCCTTACAACCCTATAATGGCTCCTAAACTTAATCATTAACTTACCAATTATCCTCTCCCTCCTAAGATACGTAATTACCAAGGCCGCGATAACCACGGCCGATACAATGCCAGGAAGCGCCATGTATAGTATGCCCAGGTATAATGACGACCTCAACGCCTCCGAATCCCTAATAACCTCCTCAGCCAGCAGCTGGGCACCTGTGTAATTACCCCTCTCCATTAACGCTATTGCCTCATTAAGCAGATACACGTCCCTAGTCACATTAACGCCATTAGCGCCTAGGTACGAAACATCCCTATAGGCAATTAAAACCGTGCCTTGCTGCGAATATGAAACAACGCCTATAATAACCAGTAACAACGCTACCAATACAGGGCATATCCACCTAATTCCTAATCTCACAGCATTACTCAAGCCGAACCCCCTAATAACAAATTCTCACTTAAGCAGTCGGCATCCACGCCCAATTAGGCGGTTGTAAGTATGTCATCGTTATTGAATCACCAGGATCCAACACAAGGCATTCACCATTTATTGATTGTGGAGTGGAGGATTGAAATGCCGTAATTAGTCGCCCACCCTTAGTAATTACCACTTGACTCACCGAGCCACCGTATATGCACACGGTCACCGGTACTGGGTACGTGTTGGTGACTGGCGTGCCTGAGCTGGGTACTAATGGTGTGGTTATTGAGGGTGCCCAGCCAATGTTCCTAATGGCGTACATCAACGAAACATTATTGTAATTGACAGGCGCTAAAACATTATTGAAGTAATTATCGTATAGATACACAGAACCACAGCTACTGACACCTATACCAGTTGAGTAGCCGGTGATGGTGTTGCCCCTGAGTATTAGGTATTTGGTGTTGCTTATGCTTGGTCTGTTTGCACTACTTGTTTGTCCGCCGAATTGGAATGCGCTGTTTATTATTTCGACACTGTCAACCCCACTTATGGTGTATGGGCTTGAGCCAGCCGTGGTCAACTGGTCCCTGAAGTTGGCGCCGATTATAACTAACCCGGCCCCGGAGCCCGGCGTTGATGACACGCTCAGTGTGCTTTTTGACCCAGCCATTACTGAGGAGTTCTGTATCGCGAGCCTACCCTGGATGTTTATCACCGCATTAATGGCATTAGCCACACTACCCGTGATTGCGGTGTTTGATATAATGATTTCACGACCAGCCGTGCTTATGGTGGCGTTGACACCGTATTCACCACTGACATTAATAAACGTTATTGTGCTTCCATCAATCAATACATCACCATCATTGATGAGCACACCGCTGCCCGCATCTATTATTGATGTCCCGTGAATGACGGTATTCGTTGATAACGAGACCTCAACACCGTAATTAACGCTCCTCCTGAGTGATGAGTAGCCGATGAGCACGGTGTCCGAGCCACCCACGTAAGCCCCTATCGAGTCGCCCTCACTAACCACGTTACTCACGACCACGCCACTTGAGTTAAGCACACCAACTGCGCCTGGTCCATTCGTGCTGTATATTGAGTCAAGCCACACGAACTTGGCGCTACTCACGGCGATGTTGAATTGATTACCAACACTGTACGTGTTATTACCCGCATTACCATTAAGCCCAATCCTCCTAAGCCACACGAATGAACCACTAACCACGAACAAGCCCAGGCCCGAGGAATTAACCACCCCATTACCCACCGTGAATACTGTGCCGGTTGGGTCCTCACCCTCAATAATGATTAAACCGGGCGTTCCACTACTCGATGCGTTATTGATTGTGACGCAGGGGTAGGTGGTGCACGCATAAACACCACGCATTATGAGCACCCTACCGCCCTTACCACTTAATTGACTAATTACATAATTAATGGCATTGCCTGGGCTATTTGATTGATAGACGGTGTAACCACTTGAGTTCATAACGTAGTAATTGCCATTGCTTGTGAAGATTATGTAGTCATAACCCTGAGGAATAGATGGGGAGTGGCAGGTGGGGCATTAGCATTGAGTGGCAGTTGTCGATTGTGGGTATGACGGGCATTGCGGACATTTAATGAGCTCCCTACCAAGCTCGTAACCAAGTACACCGGCGTCGACGGCTACGGCACTAGCGACTATAGCCTCTAGAAACCTACGCCTAGACCTGCTAATATCTTCATTACCATTAGCCATTCTTTATTATCTAAGGATTTTTATTTTAAGCATTAACCTTCTCAATACGAACCCTCGTATCCTTATATGCCGGCGTTTTCGTAATTGGATTAAGCACGGCTGGAACCAGCGTATTCGCTAAAAGCTCTGGGTAATGGAATGTCGTGAATAACACGCCCCTTGGAACTCTATTTGACGCTCTAACCCTAACCAACACCTCACCAACAGGCGAAACTAGCTTAACGACCTCACCATCCTTAACGCCCTCAACACCCATATCCTCAGGATTCATCTCAACAATAGGCCCCCTCCAAATGACCTTAAGTACTGGCGACCTAGACGTCATAGTCGCGGTATGGTACTGGGCCCTCTCCCTACCAATGATTAACGAATACGGGTAAAGCCTTTCCATGACCACATCAAAGCCTCTCCAACCAACCACCCTAAACCTAGCCCTACCCCTCGGGAATCCATCGGCGTATAATATCGGAGTACCTGGACTAGACTCACTCGGCACTGGCCATTGAAGCCCACCCTCGCGCTCAAGCCTCTCATGACTTAAGCCACCAAATATCGGCGCCACCCTTGCCATCTCCCTAATTATTTCAGAACTATTACTAAAGCCCATGTCATAACCAAGCCTCCTAGCCAACTCAGTAAAAACCCACCAATCAGGCCTTGCGTCACCCGGCGAATCGACGACCTTCCTTGTTAACTGCAATCTCCTTTCCGTATTTGTGAACGTTCCGTAATCCTCAAGGGCTGCAGAGGCAGCCGGTATCACCACATCGGCATATTCCGCGGTCTCCGTCATGAATATGTCCTGGACAACCAAGAACTCCAGCTTGCTCAATGCCTCAGCGACGGCCTTACTGTCTGGGTGCGACCTAACACTATTCTCACCAACTATGTAGAGCATCTTAATCAAGCCCCTCTTAGCCATATCGATCATTTCCGTACTCCTAAAACCAACAAAGGACGGCAATCTACATCTCCAAACCTCCTCAAAGCGCCTCCTAACCTCCGGATCCATCAATGGTTGATATCCAGGCAACCTACCTGGTGCGCACCCAACATCGGCACCGCCCTGAACGTTATTCTGGCCCCTAAGCGGCATAAGGCCTGCGCCTGGCTTACCAACGTTGCCCGTTAGCAATGCCAGGTTTATCAGTGCTGATACGTTTTCCGTACCATTCTCATGCTCAGTAATGCCGAGGGTCCACATAATCATTGACGGCTTCTCAAGCGCATAAAGCTTAGCAACCTCCTTAATAACGTCCTTAGGTATTCCGGTCACATTCTCAGCAAATTCGAGGGTAAATGCGCCAAGACTCCTTACCCAATCCTCGAAGCCCTCAGTATACTTATCAATGAAGTCCTTATCATACCAACCCATGTCAATTATGTACTTGGCCATTGCGGAGAATAGTACGACATCCGTACCAGGCTAATGAGGAGCTCATACTCGGCGTACCTTGCTAACTCGGTATGTATTGGGTTAACGATTATTAAGTGGGCACCCTGCTTAGCAGCCCTCTTGACGTAGGCCGCGATGACTGGGTGCGTTTCATTCATGTTGGAGCCAACCACGATTATTGTTCTTGAGTTCAGCACGTCCTTAATTGGGTTGGTCGCGGCGCCAAAACCAAGTTGTGTGGCTAGTGACCATGCCGAGGGTTCATGGCATAGTGTTGCTGATTGATCAATACTGTCAGTACCAATGGCGCACCTCATAAACTTCTGGAATGCATAAATGCTCTCGTTGGTACTCCTGTCACTCATTATACCGCCAATCGCGGCTGGTCCATACTTGTTGAGGACCTCCCTAATCTTACTGGCTATGAGTCTAGGGCCTCATCCACGTGGCCTCCCTAAATACCTCATGAATAGGCCTACCGTTGAGTGGACCCTTAGGAACATTGGGTCTCCTGATTAATGGTTTGGTAAGTCTCTCAGGGCTATTAACGTAGTGATACCCGAACTTACCCTTAACACAGAGCTTACCTTCATTTGCAGGCCCGTAAGCGCCCCTAGCCCAGATAACCCTGCCATCCTTAACCCCATACTCGACCTGGCAACCAGTGCCGCAGTATGGACATGTGGTCTCAACAACCTTATCAGCTGGTACCCAACCCTTCTCCATCAAGGCACCGGTTGGGCATGCATCAACACACGCGCCGCAACTAACACAGCTTGACATGCCCATTGAAGTATCGAGGTCGAAGCCGACCCTGGTGCCTGAGCCCCTACCTATTACCGCGATGACATCGTTATTCTGATCAATATCACAGGCAATCACGCATTTCCTACACATTACACAGGCGGATGGATTAAATACTATTGCTGGGTGCGTATCATCAACCTTAACATCAGGTATCACAGGCGCTGGTTCAAGGCCGTACTTAACCGCGTACTCGCACACCCTACACCTCATTTGCTCCTCCTTACTCCTGTGGGTATGATTCTTCAGTAAGAGCCTTAGTAAGGTCTTCCTGGCTTCAGTAACTCTCGCACTCTCGGTCTCGATCTTCATACCCTCCGATACCTTGGTTATGCATGACGGCATTAACCTACCATTAACCTCAACAACGCATATCCTGCAGGAACCATTTGCGAAGCCCTCGTAGTAGCACAGTGTCGGTATTTCAATGCCATACCTCCTGGCCAGGTTTAGTATTGTCTCTCCCTCGAGGGCCTCAACCTCCTTACCGTTTAGGACCACCTTGACCATACCCATCACCTGAAGTGAACGCCGGCCCTACAGACACCCTTTACGTGCTCCTCAAACTCATCCCTAAACTGAGTAAGTGCATCAAGAAACACCTTGCCGGCAGACATGCCGAGGCCACATAGTGATGTCTCCATCATAGTCCTCGCCACCGACTCAGCCACTTAAGGTCTTCCTCACTCGCCTTACCTGCACTAATCCTCTCAAGGACCTCAACCAACTCCTTAGTACCCAACCTACATGGCTCACACCTACCGCATGACTCATGGGAGAAGAACCTCTCAACCTCAAGCATTATGTCAACAATACACCTATTGTTGGATAAGGCAATAATTACTCCAGGACCGAGGAAAACCCCGAGCTTCCTCGTCTCCTCAGGCGTAAGCCTTACCCTAATCTTTGATGAGTGGACAAGGCCTGAGGAAACTCCACCAACAAAGGCGGCCTTAACATTCTCCTCCTTAGCCCCTGCCTTCGCCAATAACTCGTTGAGACTTACTGTCAATCTCTCCCTGTAAAGGCCTGGCTTATCCACATCGCCTGTGACGCAGAAGTACTTCTCAATAGTTATCTCCTTACCCTCATAGTAATTGCTCAGGAGCACGGGCACTGCCGCAACAACCTCTACATTAATTACTGCAGTGGGCTTACCGAATAGGCCGGCCTCCGTTGGGTCAGGAGGCCTTAATCTGGGTTCGCCCCTATTTCCCTCGAGTGAGTTTATCAATGCCGTTTCCTCGCCAACTATGTAGGGAGAACCAACAAGCGAGACTGTAATGGGAGGTAACCTATTAAGTAAGCCACTACTCTCTAGGAATGGCTTTAACTCATTGAGCGCCTTATCAAGCATCATCTTAGCATTCCTAAATCTCTCATTAACTGCTATGATTACCTCATCAACATTAAGGGCGAGCGAAAGCAGTAATGCACCCTCGAGCAATTGATGAGTATTCCCCTCCATTATCAGCTATCCTTAAAACCGCCAGGCTCACCCTCATGACCATTAACAACCAGGTACTTAGGCCTATTGGCACTACTTGCCAAAGCCTTAAACCTACTTAGGGCACCACCGCCAAGTAGACCAACCTTAACGAGTAATTCAAGTATGAAGAGCTTATTATCTTCATTAAGGAATTTCTCAAAGTACTTATAGCCACCCCTCGCTATGTACTTATCGAGGGGTTCATATTGAGATTGAACGTAATCAATCCTTGATTCCTCGATTTCCCTGAACTCTCCATTAATGAACGTGTAATACTTATCACCCATCCTAACCACTGGACCCTTATCGCAATAACCAAGGCAGTAAGTAATGGAGTATTTAATGCCACGCCTCTCCAACTCTTTAGCGACCTCCCTGGCGCCCTTCAATAGGCATGGAAGGCCCATGCATACCTGGACCTCTGAGTAATCATGAAAGTAGAATGTTGATAACGTCTTAACTGTTGATAGGGGTAGGCCATACTTATCGGCTATTTTCTTAAGCTCATCATCGGATGTAATTCTCCTTTCAATTATCTCCTTACTTGCCTCACGTAGTCTTGCCCTATAATCCATGTTGGAAAAGCATGTTAAGGATTTAAAGGTATTTCGGGCCGTAATGTGTAGTGGGTTATTAGGCTTAGTTATTTTGAGTAATTGGGTGTTAAATGCTGGGTTCATGGGTTATTAATGATATGGTCAGGATAGTTAGGATCAATAATTATGCAGATCTCAATAAGGTACTCATTGATTTAGGGCCGGGCGAGTGCGCATTATTACTTACTAAGCAGTTTGATGAATCGTTAAGGTACGTGGATGGCGTTGCCACGGTATTACTGAGGAGCATTAGGGATAAAACCGAGGTGGACTACCTACTCGCCGCCGGTAACAAGGTCCTATGCATATCCATGGATGGATTCGGCCTACTAAGTGAATACGCATTGTCAAGGCTTAAATACGTAATAATAACACGCCAACCTTCAGAAGCAGATACCAAACTCTTCAAGATACTATTAAACATAACTCAATAAACTTACTTATTACCGAGCCATACCCTCTTCACCGTACCTACTCTGTCAAAGTCCTTATCCTCACTTACGATTACGTTAATCCCATTATTTAGCATCACCGCAACATGAATTGCATCGGATGGCTTCAACGCACCTATGTACTTCTTGGCGGTTTCATACTCATTTAAACTAATGCCAAGAAATTTTACGTAGGGCAATACCATATCATCAAGAAATACCTGATATCATACTTCCAATTTTTATTTTTATTTAAATTGGTAATATATCTACTGGAGTTACTTTATACCTTGGTGTCTTTACGTATGGATCAAACTCTGTGCAAACCACGTAATTTATCCTTGAGTCATGCATATAAGCAAAGATCACACCCCTGGGCACGTCATTACTTATTAATGCCTTGAAAACGCCCTCGCCGCAATTGGATACTAACCTCACTAATTGGCCATTGCTTATACCTAATGTCATTGCGTCCTCAGGATTTATGACTACGCTCGTCTCGAATTTACCACTGATTCTCCTAATCTCATTATCAGTGTTGTACCTAAGCACGCTCCTACCTGTAACCAGTATGAACCTTTTACCGCCGGTATTTACTGGCCTATACTCAACGCCAAAGAATCTCGCCTTACCACTCGGTGTTAGGAATTTCTCAGAGTATAGGTGTGGCGTATTTTCCGGTACCCTCGAATCCTTCGTTGGATCCATAACATCCTCAAGCGTCACACTCCTCATTATAGGCACCACCTGACGCATTTCATTAAATATTACCTTCGGGTCATTACTGAATCCCTTAAGCCCAAAGGCATTGGCTAGCTCGAATATTATTTCCAAGTCCGGCTTAGCCTCACCAGGCGGATCCCTAACCTTATGTCTCCACTTAACCAGCCTATCCAAGCTTAGTACAGAGCCCTCCCTCTCAATCCAAAGCGCTGCCGGAAGTACGTAGTGCGCAAACTCCGCAGTCTCACTCATGGCTATGTCCTGAACCACGAGAAGGTCTAAATTACTTAGGAATTCCTCAACCCTGCGCCTATTGGGTAGTGAAGCCACTATGTTAAAGCCCATTAGGTACATCCCCCTAATGCCGCTGTCCTCATTATAAACAGCATCTATTAATGAAATACCTGGCTTAATTGGAGGCATGAATCCCCACACCTCAGCAAGCTTTCTGGCACTCTCTTCATTAATAGGTAAGCCGCCAGGGAATACGTCAGGCTTTAGGAAGTCGCCGGAGCCTGTACATTCGTTTGGCCCCTGTACACTATTACACCGCCACCCTCAATACCCATGTTACCCGTTAATAAGGCAAGGCTATGTAGGACTTTATCCCATCAACTCCCGATGACTCTGACATACCGAGACCCCACGTGAATAATACTGGCTTAGTGGCTATTGATTGAGCAAACCTGAGTATTAAGCCCTTAGGCACGCCAGTAATCTTCTCAGCGTCCTCAATGGTGTATTTGCTGACCACCCTTGCATACTCCTCGAAGTTCTCAGTCCTATTAATTATGAAATCCCTGTCAATAAGCTCATTATTGATTAAGTAATTAGCTACAGCATTGAATAGGTAAACCTCGGTGGATGGTATTGGCCTTAAGTGAAGATCTGCCATCTTAGCTGTTGCCGTTGTCCTCGGATCTATGACGATTATCTTCGTGCCATTCCTCTTAGCCTCGATTAAGTACTGCGAAAGTACTGGGTGGCTATCCGTTATTGATTCGCCAGTTATGACAACCACCCTGGCCTTGGGTATTTCATTAACGGAATTCGCACTACCGCCATAACCAAGCATGTCTTTGAGCGCCTTAGCTGATGGGTCATGACAAAGCCTTGCGCATGAGTCTACGTTATTCGTACCAAGCGCCCTAGCCAACTTCTGAAATAGGTAAACCTCCTCAAGTGTGTTTCTACAGCCACCGTAAAACGCCAGGGCTTCTGGACCGTACTTTTCTCTAATCTCCTTCATCTTATGAACTATTTCACTAATTGCCTCGTTCCACGATATCCTGATAAACTCGCCATTAACCCTCTTCATTGGGTATAACAATCTATCAGTTGTGTCAAGTAGCTTTATCGATGAAGCACCCTTACCACATAAATGCCCGTGGGAAACAGGGTGACCTTTAAAACCCTCAAATCCAATTATTTTTCCGGCATCATCAATAGTCACCTCAATGCCACATCCAACACCGCAGTATGGACATATCGTAATCACAGACCTAGACATGCTGGTCAGGCATTTCATTCGTAGGATATTTAAAATGACTATATTTGCATTCATTAGTTTGTATTTGCTCAGAAAAGTATATAAATGCTGTTAAAATCGTAAACACCGTGGCAAGTATACTACCGCCAGTTGCTGTGGGGTTCTTTGGCTTAGGTATTGGTTACTTAATATATGGTGGTATGGGCTTGTTCTATCCCAAAAGCACTGATGAACCAACTAATAAGACCCTAGCAATATGGGGCCTTTGGATGCCGGGTTTCATGCAGTTCTTGACTGGTATTTACATATTAATTACTATTTCTATTTCTGTGTATAGGGAACTACCGTCAGTATTTTATATGGCTGGTGTCGCATTTACGGCATACGGAGTTCACTGGTTTGCCCTTGGTTGGAAAAGGTATATTGGTTCGAGTAATCTCCCTGATGCCTTCATGGCGCTGGGATTTCTCGTACTAAGCATACTTGGCGCTTTTGTGTTTGGTTACGTACATGATTATCCCGTAATGGTATTATTTATAATATTAATCCTTGTTTATGCCACTGAGGCACCAGCGAGGTTCCTTAATTCACCAACATTAAGCAGGTTAGTTTCTCTGTGGCAGTTTATAGGTGGTTGGTGGTTAATGTACCTGACGATTGCTGCCGTGGTTGACCTAGCCCTGGGTCTGTCATTACCTGTATGAAGGATTAAATTGTAATTGCAGAGATTAAAAATTAAAAATTCCAAGAGGTTTGTACTTTAGTTGTTTAGTTAACGCTTATAATGCAGAGGTACACACGATACTTGTGCTAAGTGAATTAATGAATAGGTGGGGCATTAAGGAATTTGACTTAATACGTATTCACCTTAGGGATGGGACGACATTGGATGGCGTGGTATTGCCTAGGCCTGGTGTTGGTGATCCTAATGTATTGATTTTGAAGCTTGATAATGGCTATAACGTGGGTATTCACGTTAGTAATATTGAGAAGGTGGATGTTGAGGGCCATGTTGAGTCGAAGGGCGCGGTGTCCATACCTATTGGCCAGTTCGTTAAGGCTGAGTCCACGGGCTTGCCTAGGGTTAGGCTCGTGGCCACTGGCGGCACAATAATGTCTAAGGTGGATTACAGGACTGGCGCTGTGTACCCGAGCTTTAGCCTTGAGGACCTATACGCCATGTACCCAGAGGTCAGGGGCATAGCGGATATCGAGCTCCTAAACCTAATGGCCATATTTAGTGAGGACATGACGCCGGGAAGGTGGGCCGAAATTGCTGAGGCTGCTTACAGGGCATTCCTCGACGGTGTTTCAGGGGTTGTCGTGCTTCACGGCACGGACACCATGCATTACACAGCCGCTGCATTATCCTTCGCCATCAGGAACCCCCCAGGCCCAATAGCCCTTGTTGGCTCACAGAGGAGTAGTGATAGGCCGTCCAGTGACGCCTTCGAAAATATGTTGGCTGCGGTACTCGTTGGCGCCAGGGCGCCATTTGCTGGGTCCTACGTGGTGATGCACGCATCGACCAATGACGGGTTAATAGCAGTCCATAGGGGGACTAGGGTTAGGAAGATGCATACGTCCAGGAGGGACACATTCATTAGTATTAATGATAGGCCCGTGGCTACGTAGACATTAATAAACTCGAAATAATACTAAACACAAACAACTACATCTCCAGGTCTAAGGTGGAGGATACCATATTAATGAATAAGTTTGATGATAAGACAGCCCTAATCAAGTTCTACCCAGGCATGGACCCTGAGATACTGCACTTCCTAATTGACAGGGGCTATCACGGCATTGTTATTGAGGGCACGGGATTCGGCCACGTTAGGGAGGAGCTGCTCGATCCAATAAGGAGGGCTATCGACAGTGGCATACCTGTGGTGATCACGAGCCAGACAATATTTGGTAGGGTCAACCTGAATGTCTATAGGAGGGGCGTGGAGTTACTTAAGCTTGGTGTTATACCCGCGGAGGACATGATACCGGAGGTCGCCTTCGTGAAACTCTCCTGGGTATTAGGGCAGACCAGGGATATGAATGAGGTAAGGAGGTTAATGCTAACGCCAATAGCTGGTGAACTAAACCCAAGGAGTGATGTGGGCACGTACATACTGGGTCCCGAATTGCCCAGGAAGTGACCTCATGATGAATACTTCGGTGGATGACCAATGATTGAAATCACCCTCGCTGACCTTACTCAATCCTAATTTCAAGTCGGCCCACTGGATTATTGCCCAATCTCTTGTAAGCATTAGTTTGTAGGCCAGCGCCTTAACTCCATGATTAAGGGCATACTTAAGGGATTCCGCGAACTTGGGATCAAGCGATGCATTGGGCATGAATAACTTCGCCTTGGATCTGAAGACTAGAAATAATACGTAGGCCTCGTAACCAAGCTCCGCAGCCCTAGCCAATTCAAGCATGTGCCTTGCACCTCGTGACGTGGGTGCATCTGGGAATTTAGCGATTTCATTTTCCTCAAGGGTTACGCCCTTAACCTCGACAAAGGCGTAACCACCACTGGGCGATTTAAGTAATAGGTCAAACCTACCATTGCCGAAGCCGGGTTCCTTCCTAATAACCTCATAACCATTCAATACGTACCCATTATTAATCAGCCAGGCTGCGATGTCGTTATGTATCGCGGAATTAACCAGAACCAATTCATCACCTAGGTCGACAGCCACCAGGTAAAACCTGGTCTTGCCCGTGGACTTCGAATACGCAAAGAACCTCGTGCCAGGTCTCAATAGCTCCATCAATCTACCAGGGTCATGAATATGTATGAACTCCTCCTTACCGTTAACAATGCCAATACCGACAAATCTATTTAACCTCCTAACGAAGACTCCCTCAGCATCCGGCTTCTTAATTATGTATTCACTCATTTAATCACTTAATTGGCATTTTGATGAACTTTTAACTCATTAATTTTTTTAACTCATATTGACCTATCTGATTAATAACAACGCCACTAAAATATACGCCGGTTATCCCCGTCATATTTATGCACCTTAGAATTATTGGGTCCTCAGAGGAATCGTTCACAATCAACGTTAATGTTACGCCAACCCACTCATTAGGTCTTTTAAAGTATGAACAAACTATTGGTGTTGATGCGTATATACGTGAACCAACCATGTTGGTTGCTTGAAATATACCTACCACGCCATTGCAAGGTCTCGTAATCATGAAATAGGCAGTCACATTATAAATACCTGGCAATAACGTTAAGTAAAACGGCCCAACCCAGAAAGTCCCGGAGTAACCCCTTGGCCAATAATATATTGTGCCTGAGCATAATTAATAGCCTCAGTAAATGTTTCAGACCATAGCTGAAACTCACCTGCGGGTATTGTGTAGTTAATAACTGGTTCATACATAATAGGTTTCCCATAATAATTCTTTTCAAATAAGTAAAAACCATCAGCGGCAGCTAGCAATCCATAACCCTGAGCTTCGGCCTTTAATAATCCAGCCATAGAACCTCTACTGCTAATTGACATTAATATATATGTTACGTTCATATTAAGTACATACCCATTATAATTAGGTATCGACATTGGAAATACATACGCATCAATTCTATTCGCAATATGAGGGAAAATGCTGTTAGTTGTTAATACGGATGCATTATTAGGTATTAACTTAATGATTGAATTAATTGTCTTAACCCTCACCGAATTAAGATGCCATATAAATACGTATAAGTTTTGTGAGGCAATGGGACTTAATGGATTATATAATATGAATAATAATATACTAATGATTAATGATGAAGTTAATACATACTTAACATATCTCTTAAATTGCTTAATACGATTAATACCCATTACATGCGCTACAAATAATTGAGGCACTACGTACATCGTGTATTGAAGACCCAGTGAATAGTAGGGGGTGTACGTTGATAGGAATGAGAATGCTGCGTATGGCATGGCAGGCAGTAACCATAGTGGTGATAGTAATGATGAGAATAGTGGCGCCCCAAGTATTACGTAGTACATAATCTTCTGCTGAATATTTGTGATTATCGACTGCTTAACAAATACCCAATACTTCATGCGTACTGAATAAAGCCAATAGGATTCCCAGAATAACCCGCTATGGTGGATGGATTGTAAGTAGCCAATGATGCTTTATGCGGATTTAATACGCCCATTATGTTTGGCACCATTATTGCGTATAGAATAACTATTATGCCCATTAGAGCCACGTGCACTACGTACTTACTCAATTCCCTATTTTTAATGAGCATGCATATTATTGGTATAATCATTGTTAAGGCTATTATTGGCGTATACTCAATAATCGTGAGAAACAGCGCCATCGATATCATGGCTAGCGTCCACCTCCTCATTAGTATTAACAATACTGTAATGACATAGAGTAACGGTATGAAGACCTCAACATGGAAATCAAAGTAAAGAGGACTGGCTATGCCCGGACTAAGTAAATATATTAATGAAGTTACGAATGCAACACCTCTATCGCGAGTTAATTGCATGACCATAATGTATAGTGGAATAACAGGTATGTAAAGTAGGACTGCTTGCAACACTAGTAATGTTATTGCGTGTGGACTTAAATAGTATATTGGTGTTAGTGTGAAGAGTATTGGTGAGAAGTGTGTTCCTAGGAAGCTTCCGCTTGGGTTTGCGTAGAGCTCAACGGTGTAGTAAAGGAGCCTATGATAAAAGGCAGCACTAAACAAGGCCTGCTCAAAGATACCCAAATCCCAAGCAGTAGCATTATACGTCAGGTATTTAATATATGATAATGACAAACCCAATGCTATGAATATAGTCATTATGAGGATTACGGATAGAAAATACGCATCAATGCGTGCCAACCTAATTATTTTGTACATAATTGGTCCTAGCGCTATTGTTATGCCTATGATAAATGCTATTGAGAATATCTTCTCAAGAAATAGATAAATGCCTAATGATACGACATTAAGGTATCCTAGAATCCAAACTAGATAGAAGGGTATTATTAAAAATGCGCTCATTAATGCGTGGGCTTTATTGTTCAATTTCACGATAAAGTAAAACTGAATGAAATACTTAAGCTTAACGCATCAAATAAGGCTTCCCGCTATTCATGGGGTTTATCAACTGATTTAACGTACCTCCTAAGGAGAACCAACGCCACTATTACTGGTGGTATTAGCACAATGAATGTATTCCTAATTCCTATTATGTCGCTATGTAGCCCGTTATTGTCGGTGTTATTATGCCAATGAGCATCATGAACGAGAAGAATAGGCTATTTGCGGCATTCCTATACTGCGGCTTAAAGGCCCTCGATATGGATACCACGGAGAGAGGGTAAGTGGTACCGTGTGGTATACCCAGTATTAGTAAAGCCACGGCGTAAATCAATGGATTATTCGTAAGCACAATCAGTAATATGCCGGCCACGGTCATGGTCACGGCACTGGCCATGTACGGCCACAACCTCTCCGCAGGCCTAATTGATAGGTATAATCTGCCCAGGAAAGATGTAACGAAGAATAGTGAGAAGAGTATCTCAACCATTGAATAACTGATGCCAAAGGAGTCCCTGGCGTAGATGCCGCCGAATGCCATTAAGAAGGAGAAGACAACGTTGTAAGTGGCTATATTTAGGACCGCCGCTATGAAGCCTGGGTTTGATATTACCGTAGATGTGCTCACTGCGGCGATATCCTCAGCGCTCTCCTCAGGGAATCTAACGAATGGGGCTATTGTAAGGGCCAGTATTGGAAATACCGTGAAGAATAGGAAGGACTCCCTAAGCCCGTAGTACTTCAGTATCAATGACTCAATGGCTGGGCCCAGGATTAAGCTAATGCTTAGGGACAACGTATATATGTTGAGCAACCTCTCCCTGGCCCTCCTGTCCGGTAATAGACTTGCCGATGTTATTACATTGGGCATTAGAAAGCCTAAGACGAAACCAGCCACGGCAGATAGTATCCATATTGTGAGTGGTGATGACAACCAAAATAGTGGAAATACAATGGCGTAAAGAGCTGACGACGCTATGAAGACGGTCTTCCTACGACATGCCCTCAACCTTGAATTTAACATTCCACTACTCAGGAAGGTCATTAATGAGGTTAGCTGATAAGACGCCAACCAGCGTATTACTAAAGTGGAAGTTGTACCTGGCAATCAGTGGTATCGTCGTCATTAGCATGTTGTTTGATGCCCTAATGGCTATAGTGAGCGGCACTATTATTGATATCGCCTGTACTAAACTCAGGTATTGCCCCCTCGTCATTTCCCACCACCGTACCTTTTAACGATCTCTACGAACTCCCTATAATCACCTGGCTATAAATACCATACCTCACCCTAGTAAGTATGTTCCTTATGAAATCCCTCGGCAACCTAATCGGTAGTTTATTAGCCACATAATCAATAGCATCGCTAAGGTTCCTTCTGGCTATTTCAATTCCAGCCTTATAAACATCGATGAAGTACTGCGGATTACCATTAATTTGAGCACCACATGCACCAGGTGCACCAACGAGGTCTTCCAGAAATTCACCAACATGCTCAAGAACCCCAAGATTAAGAACAGCGCTTTGGGCACTGCCCGTATTTAGGAGGTTAAGAACTGAGGGCCAGTCATCGGCATAGATAAGTTCAGCCTTAAGCCAACCCTATCCAACAATGCCTTAATAAGCACATCAGCTGCGCTACCACGTCTCCAAACGGCGATCCTAGGACCCCTCAATTCAGGATACACAAACATTAATTGCTTAACCGTCACCACATCAATCCTTAAACCACTCCTTATTAGCGACGTTAATGAGTCAGCAATTGCGTATGCGCCAGGTTCATCACCACCCTTACCGAAGACTAAGTCGAGGTCCCTGTATTCCCTAGTAGCTAGTATTAGTGGGTATGAGACCGGGCCTGGCGCAGTCACGATTTTCATAATCGATATCGGAGAAGATATCTAATTTATAAAACCTACCCGCAGGTTCTAATTTCATTATTCCTTACCTAACCCTAATTATGAATTCCGTTTAAAGTGCATGGGCGAATAATAGCGTTATTACTAATACTAAGGTTAGTAGCAGTGCGCCCATTGTTAGGTAATCCCTTGGTCTGTAGTTCCCTGGATTATAAACGAGGAGGTTTGCTGGATGACTGAAGGGTGTTAGGAATGTGGTCGTCGAGGCCATGGCGACCACAGTTACGGCTAACAATGGGTTTGGGTATGTGAGGGCTATGGGCGTCATTATTGTTGCTGCGCTTACATTATTTACGAAGTTCGCAATAAGCGCAGTTATCAGGAATAAGACAATAAGCGATTTAGGGAGTATACCAGCTATTACTGTTGACAATCCACTGCTGCTCATTGCATAGCCCAGGGATAGGAATGAGGCTATGAATATGAGGACTGACCAATCAATGTATTGGTAAATCCTCCTGTAATTAACCGCGCCACTAAGCATGAGCGCAATTACCCCCGTGAGAAATGCCAGGGCAATGTTTACCCCCATCAATGACGCTATTGTTGCCCCTGCTAATACGGCAATTGATACCACACCCTTCTTAACATCAAAGAGCTTAGCACCCCTAGTCCTGAGCGGTACCAAGCCGTAATCACTCATGAACCTCGCGATACTCTCCTCACTACCTATTAGGAGAAGCGCATCGCCAGGTCTGAGCACCACATGTGAAATTCTACCGTATATTCTCCTATCCCCTGCAGAGATCCCCACGATCCTAACGCCGTACTTATTCAGCACGTCTAGATCTGATATCGTATAGTTAATGAGGGTTGATGCGCTCGTTATTAACGCCTCGATAACCTCCTTACCCTCAATCTGCGCGGACTGGGGTGCTAGGGTTAATCCCTTTATTGATGATATTATTGGTAACTTATCCACGGGTACCTCCATTATTAATGTTGCCCCGCTATGAATTCTACCTGACCTGGAGAGCCTTCTCGGTAATATTGACCTTATCTTAACGCCATACTCCCTCTCAACCTCACGCCTAGTCTTACCAATTAATTCACAATCCTCACTAACCTGGGCCTCCACTACGTATTCGCCAATCTTTAAATCATCAACACTCGTGACCACACTCTCCCTATTTGGCAGTAATAGGTATATGAGTAGTAGTGTGGGTATGCTCGTAAAGACTATTACCAAGCCTATACTTAGAAATTGAAACACAGGCAAATACCTACCAAACCTCTCATACCAAAGCTGGTCAATTATTAAATTCGTGCTTGTACCAAATATTGTGTACCTAATATTGTGTACCTACCACCAATGATCGCGGCATAGGAGAGGGGTAGTAAGTACTTGGACAACTTCTTGTTGTGGCTCCTCGACATAGCGTACATGAACGGTATGAATATCGAGACCAACGCCACATCGCTCATGAAACCTGATAGTAACGAAACTATCAACATAACTATAACCAGGAGCGCATACTCATTCCCAAACACCTTATCCAGTTCCTCGGCTAGCTTATCGAGAAACCCTGACTCCTCCAGGGCCTTACTAATCACCATGACACTGCCAAGAACCACAACTGTGGTAGAACCAATGAATGCTAGGGCCTTCTCAGCTGATGATGCCACCGATGATTAGTAGGACCATGACTATGAGACCGACAACATCATACCTAACAATGCGTATCAATAATAGTGTTATTGCTAGAACGAGTATTGCTAATACGTAATACTCCATAAATGAGAGACCTATCATTAATTTAAGGAATGATTAAGGGAGGATTTAAGCAGTGGGTTTATCAAATTCCGTGGGTTAGATAGTCAATTCTGCCGCCATCAGCCACGATTGTCTGCCCAGTGATGTACCTAGCCCTGTCACTGGCTAGGAAGAGCACTACGTTGGCTATGTCCTCGGGCACGCCTGTCGTGTTCAGCATCGTCCTAGACCTAACCAGGGCCTTCGTCTTCTCAACCTCCTCCGGAGTCCTATTAGCCGTGGTCATGTCCGTCTCAACCCAGCCAGGCGCAACCGCGTTAACCCTAATACCGTACCTCCCAAGCTCAAATGCCATACGCTTCGTGAGTATTATCACGGCAGCCTTCGTTATTGCGTAGTACGTCGTACCCTCGAAGGCCGTGCCTATACCCGCGTTTGATGCTATGTTTATTATAACACCCTTCGTCCTCTTTAACTGCGGCAGGAATTCAAGGGTCATGTATATGATGCCCTTGACGTTGACGCCCATCATCCTATCAAACAACTCCTCATTATAGGACTCAAACGGCATTAGGTACATAACGCCAGCGTTGTTTATGAGTACATTAACGTCACCAAGCCTATTACTAACGATTTCCGCAGTTCTCCTAACCTCATCCCTATTAGCCACATCGCACTTAATAGCCAATATACCCATCCTCTCGAGTTCCCTGGCCTTATCATCACTCCTGGCGTATGTCACGGCAACCCTAGCGCCCTCCCTCAGGAATGCCTCAGCAATAGCCCTACCAATGCCTCGGGTACCACCCGTGACCAGAACCACCTTATTGCTAAACTCGCCCATACGAACATGGGCATTGCCCAAGTGCTTATAAGGATTAAATCAACCATGTAATAATAAATGGAGTTCCTAGCACCGCTTAACTCAGTTAATGTTGGAGGTAGATTATTAAGTAACGCTAAGGTTTCAATAAGTGATAAGTACGTATTCATAATAGGTATTGGGCCAGACGGTAGTTATGAGGAGAGGTTACTGGAGATTAATAGTGATGAAGCTAAGCAAATAATTAATAGCAATAGGGATTACCTTAGCGAACTTCTCGATATACTTGACGAACTTATCATTAGTATTGGGCGTGAGGTGAACATTAATATTAATAAGAGAAATATCGAAACAGGAGACCCAGTTCAATACTTGGTGAAAAGGCTCAATAATCATGATGAGTACCTCAAACTCATCGGCGATGGGTGGAGGAGGATCCTCGACTCCGTGAGACTCGGTAAGGTGAGTATCAGCCTTACAGGTGGTGATAGAATCTACGTAACGCACAGTGGTAATAACGTAACACTAAACCTGGTGGCGGAGCCCATAGAGGGCGGTATTATTGAGGTCATAACCTATACCGAGGGTAAGGTAACGGGGATCGTCAGGGTTAGGGTTGGTGAGGACGTAGTTGTTAAGGTCGACATTAGATCCCCATCATCCCTAATAATACTGTCCCAGGCAAGAGATTCTGATAGGCTGGGCAGTCCATTCATTAACCTAATGCCTAGGGTTAGGGATCACGTCATTAAATACGTTAATGAAATATTGGGCGTGATGAGGAGGTACGGAGCGATTCAGTGATTTCCCCATAAAGTAATGCTTAAAGCCCCATTTTAATGGGTATGTAGCCGTGACGAGCGAGCAGGCGGAGATCCTGGGCCTTAGGAGGAGCGCTGAGATTAAGGGTAAGTACGCGGATTTAGTCGTGTATGTGGCCAGGAGTAGTAAGAAGACATTCCTAAGTGGTGTGATTAGGTGCCCATTCACGAGCAAGGAGTTTAGGCTCTACGTGACGCCACACACGGACCAGGTAAAGCTAGGCTTCATACAGCACTTCAGCGGCTTTAATGAGCATATAGTCAGGACTAAGGAGTATGGGCAGTGGCTAGTTGTTAGGGTTGAGTCGTACTCAAGGAATTCATTCCATAGGAGGAGGTACTTCGTGTGCGTGAAGTGCGGTTATAAGTCGGTGAGGCTCGTCGATGCGCTGCTTCACTTAATTAATGTTCACGCTTCCTAACAAGGTTGCCATAACAACACTTAATAACCGAGTCATACACGAATTAATTAATGAGCAGTCTTAGTAATAGGGTTCAGGAGTTGATTGATAAGTACACGAGGATTTACGTGAATAGGACGGGTAAATCAAGGGAGTTATTCGAGAGGGCTAGGAGGGTTTTGCCTGGAGGGACCACGTATCAGATCAGGTATTTTGCACCATACCCAGTCTACATAACTAGGGCCAGCGGGGTCAGGGTTTGGGATGTTGATGGTAATGAGTACGTGGATTACTGGATGGGTCATGGAACGCACATACTCGGTCATTCACCTGACTTCGTTGTTAAGGCAGTTAATGATGCTGCCTACGGAGGCACGCACCCAGGCTATCCAAACACCCTGGAGGTCGAGTACGCAGAATTACTGACTAAGGTTATACCCAATGTAGATATGGTTAGGTTCTCCAACAGTGGTACGGAGGCTAATATGTACGCTGTTAGGCTCGCCAGGGCATACACTGGGCGTAGGTACGTGATTAAGATGGAGGGTGGATGGCATGGTGGCTATGATGGCCTGCATGTCGGTGTTAATCCACCGTTTGAGGGTCCCGAGAGCCTTGGACTGCCTCCCGAGCACATTAAGTACACACTCGTGGTACCATTCAACGACCTAGACGCACTTGAGAGGGCTTTAAAGGGCTTTGACGTTGCCGCGGTGATTATGGAGCCAGTACTAGGCTCAGGTGGTTGCATAGAGCCGCAGCCGGGTTACCTAAAGGGTGTTAGGGAGTTGGTGGATAGGTATGGCGCCCTACTCATATTTGATGAGGTTATTACGGGGTTCAGGCTCGCTCCTGGTGGTGGTCAGGAATTATTTAATGTTAAGGCTGACATAGTGACCCTGGGCAAGATAGTCGGCGGTGGCTACCCAGGCGCCGGCGCAATTGCCTCTAGGTCGGAGATCATGGAGCTGCTCGACCAGGTAAAGAGGCCAAGCGCAAGGTCCAGGAGCTTTCACGGCGGTACATTCACAGGCAATAAGATAACCCTCACGGCAGGCTACACACTAATTAACTACCTCAGCCAGCACAGGTCATTATACGAGGAATTCAACAACCTATGGAATTGGGTGCGCGGAGAAATTAATAAGGCATGCGAAGAGCACGGCAGACTCTGCTGGGCTACGGGTATCGGTAGCATGCTCGGCATACACTTCACGAGGAATAAGCCAATAAATGTTAGGATGGCCTATGTAGATAGGGTTGACGAGAACCTATACCACCTAATGCACCTGTACATGAGGACCAGGGGCATACTATACATGACGGAGCACATGCCCCACCTACTACCATCAATGATACACACGAGAGACCACGCAAACACGCTAATAGAGGAAATGAAAAACTTGCTAAGTGAGATAATACGTAAATAATAATTTTCAATTTCATTTAAATAGGCCAAGGCAGTATCACGACCAGTATTTAGCTAGTTCATCGGCTGTTATTACTGGGAAGAACTTCCTCATGTTGGCGAGGGATCTCTCGTGGGCTTCCTTGTCGTATGATGATACGGCGTCGGATATTATTACTGGTATGAAGCCCAGGGCGTAGGCATGCCTGGCGCTCGTCTCAACACCAATGTCTGTGGCGATGCCCGTGAATACCACGGTGTACCTCCCCGAGTTCCTGAGCAGTAGCTCTACGTTTGTTCCCACGAAGAGTGACCAGGTATTCTTGTTGATGACTATGTCGTTGGGCTTCACGTAGGTGTTAATCCACCGTTTGAGGGTCCCGAGAGCCTTGGACTGCCTCCCGAGCACATTAAGTATACGTTGGTGGTTCCGTTTAACGATCTTGAAGCGCTAGAGAGGCTTTGAAGGCTTCGACTTATTGTATCGCCATTTGTCATCGTATTGATTTTTGTTCTTCGGTGCCTGGGGTTTGGGGAACGAGATTTGAGGAGGTGCGTGGTTTTAACATGTTTGTTTTAAGGCGCTTGTTTCTTCAGGCGGTTATGTCTTTGAATGGGCATTCGTTGGGTGGTTCTTCCCTAACGCGTGCCTTGGGCTTGGTGCCGTCCTCATTGCTTCCCTCCTCGATTGAGTACGTGATTGCCTTGTCGCCGTCTGCCGTGCGTGGTCTGTGGTTCCACGGCCTTGCTGGCTCGATCGCCGACCATCGACAGCTTGACCATATGCCTCATTGCCTTGCTTAGGGCTCTCTCCACGATGTACACGAACTGCACCGGCCTTATCGACACCTTTCAATCAAGTGCCTAAGCCAGTTCAGCACCTCCCCGGCAGTGATTTATTAGTTTGGTTGGGAACCAATCAATGATGTCTCCATGGCTCCCAACGGCTTAAAGATCTGCTGGGGAGTCAAGGTTAATGGCTCGAGGAGGCTAAGGTGTGTTGAGGAAGTTGATGACCCGAGGGTCGTTGAGGAAACCATGAGGCTAATCAACGAGTTCATTAACAGGGTCGAGAGGCATAGAGATGTGCTGCTTAGCGATTCGGCAACGCCGTTTGATGAGCCAATCAATGCACTAAGCAATTTGTTGCGGATGATCGAGACTAAGGTCAAGGAAGGCAATAATGAAAATACAACCAACCTTAGGAGGGCGATACTCGACGTAGGCAGGGCAATGCTGAGGCTAGCCAAGAGGGCACACAAGAAGTGGCTCAAGACTTACAAATCAGACTCGAGGAGTTGATTGAGAAATTAAGGAGTAATGGGGCGAGGGTGGTCATTAGCGGTGAACCGCTCGATAAGGATAAGAGCTTCATGGCGCACCTGTACACGAAACACTTGGCAATTGTGGTAAATAGGGTCGCTAAAGTGGAAAGCTTAACAATACAAATTTCGTTCACCGGCCTTAAGGGTATCCATGTGGTTGTGCCCAAGCTCTTCAGTGGCAATAGGCTTAGGGCTATGCAGTGCGGGCTACTATTGACAGACGGCTCAATTGACAAGAAGGGCTACCCAGAGATGGGCACCCACCAGCTCTGGCAAGCCATTGCATGGCTAATTGCTTGGCCTGGGAAGAATAGCGTGCGTATACATGGCTTAGGCTCAATGATAATGTGAACATTAAGTGGCAATTAAAGGCTGTTGACCATAGGGGCGTGTTTAAGAATAAGCTTGAGGTAGCCGAGGAAACGAGCAAGCTCGGCGATGGGGAATTCCCAACGTTCACGCTGTACGCAGTGCTCAGCGATGGCGATGTAAATGCCAAGAGGAAGAGGGTTAGGCTCTACATGGGTTATTCAAAGCTAGAGCTATGGAGTGGCATAATCGAGAAGCTGAAGAGCCTTGGGTTCGGGATGGACCGTGATAAAGGGCATACTATAGCTACGCAATTAGATCCTCAAAAGCCATTGAGCTGGCTAGGAAAATGCTTGGCGACTCGGCGATTAAGACTTTGGTTGAGGACTTAGCCCAATTGCCGGATGCCGAGAAGCCTAGGCGACTAATCGAGCTGGCGGGCATGGAGCCAAGCACTTGGGCAAGTCATCAATCGAGGTAGTTGATGGTGTTAAAATGACCGTTTGTGTGAGTAATGGCGGATCGGTCGAGCTTAAGGTGCAACGTAAGGACTACAACGATGCCATGAGGATTCAGGAGAGGCTCAAGAGGGCCGGCTACGAGGCTGGGCTGAGGCCCAGCGGCGATTATTTCGAGATC
>NZ_BBDO01000002.1 GCF_001316285.1 Vulcanisaeta sp. JCM 16161
GCCCCACAACCCGAGCTTCGACATACCCATGGTGAGCCTAGCCCTCTTTCTCCTTAATGTTCACATAGCCATCGCCGAGTACTGCATACAGCATAAACGTTGGGAGCCCCTCATCACCGAGCCCGCTAGCCACTTCGGCTACCTCGGCCTTATTCTTGAACGCGCCCTTGTAGTCAATAACCGTTAAGTGCCACATGACGCTCACATCGCCATCGTTGAGGCTTAAGCCATTTGTGTACGCGTGGTTCTTCCCTGGCCAAGCAGTTAGCCAGGCAAAGACTTGCCAGAGCTGGTTAGTACTCATCATCGGATAGCCATCATTGTCGATTGAGCCATCGGTAAGCATTAACCCGCACTGCATTGCCCTTAACTTACCATCACCGAATAGCTTGGGTATAGCAACATGAACACCCTTGAGGCCGGTAAGCGTTATGTTTACCGTTATGTTCCCCCTCTTAGCTACCCTCGCCATTTCAATCGCCAGGTGCTTCATGAACAAGTGCGCCACGAAAGACTTGTCCTTATTGAACGGCTCACCGCTAATGATTAACCTTGCTCCTCCACTCCCTAGTTCGTTGATTAACTCCTCAAGCTCTGGTCTATAGGTCTCGAGCCACTTTTTGCGTGCCCTCTTGGCTAGTTCGAGCATCCTCTCGCCAATGTCGAGCACCGCCCTCCTCAGGTTGGCTATACTCTCGTCATTGTTGCCCTCCTCGACCTTAGCCCTGATTTCCCGTAACCAATTGCTCAGCGCCCTTATTGACTCATCAAACGGTGTGGCTGATTCACTGAGCAATACACTCTTATGCCTCTCGACCCTGCTTAGGAACTCATTGATTAACTTCATGGCTTCTTCAACGACCCTCGGGTCATCAACTTCCTCACCGCACCTTAGCCTTGCCGAGCCCCTCATCTTAACGCCCCAGCAAATCCCTAGAGCCATGGAGACATCCAATGATTGACTCCCAACAGAACTAATAAGTCACTGCCGGACTAGTGCTGAATCGGCTTAAGTAAGCAATTGAGAGGTGGTCGATAAGGTCAGTGTAGTTCACATGCATTACGGGGAGAGCCCTAAGAGAGACCATGAGGTACACGGTCGAGTCGTTAATGGTCGGCGATCGAACCAACAAGTCTACGGAACCACAGACCACGTCCACGGCGAATGGCGTTAGGCCCAAGGCGCACATCAAGGGGGCACCCATTGCATAGGGAGGCTGTGAGGAGGACGCTGCAGGAATTAATGCATTAACCGAGACAGGGCAAGGACTAAGCCTAGGGGAGTGTTGCGTTAGAAATTTCTAAACGTGGCGGGTGTTCATTCATTAGCCGCGGATTGGCACGTGTTTTGTCATCATCCTGTGTTTTGTTGTGCTTGTTTTATGTTTTCTACGAATTTGCTTGTGGCATCCCTTATTATGTCGCCCCATGTAATTACCTACAATGCTGTGCATAGGATGCTTATCTAGGGCCTTCTTTATCGTTGATGTGAATGATGCTGGTGGTAGGGAGTCCGTAGATAATGGTTAAGGTAATGGTGGCTATGCCATGCCGATGTTTCTAGAGCGTTCAATTGCGAGAATGTTGTCAGGGAAACCGTAAATTCAAAGGATATCACCTAGGTATATTTGCTGATCCAACTGAGATAGCTAAATTCGTGCTTTCCTAACGTCAGTTGATTCATCATACATGAATGGGGCTGTAGTCATGGTTGACAGCGCAATATCTGTAGCATGATAAAACTAATTAATGTGGTATCAATTCCTAATGGATCGCTAATCTTATTGCTGTAGCTAAGTTGATTAGTGCTTACTTATTGGGTTTTGGTGAATGATTAGGAGTGTTAATTTGATTTTGTTTGTTAAGGGGTTGAGGACCTTTGTTTTTGGTATTGTTAGCGTTTTGACGCCTATCTACCTCGCCATGCTGGGTTTCTCGCCTATTTATGTTGGTGTTTCCCTGTTCTTTGTGGTTCTTGGTAATGTATTTTTCCAACGTATTGTTGACCTGGTTTGGTGATGTTCTTGGTAGGAAGAGGTTGTTGATTATTTTCAGCTTTCTTATGTTCATGTCTGGAGTATTGCTATTCTCATCCTCGTTATACCTGTGATTGCGTTGGCGTTATTTATCGGCAATATCAGTATTACGGGGACTGAGACTGGCCCTTTCAGTCTATTGAGGTTGGTGTTTTACCAAGATTTACAGGTAATAGGTTGGGCAGGATTTTGAGTGTGTATAATTTAATTGGTTATTCTGCCTCGTCAATTGGCGCCCTTGCATCTTCGTTACCGGCATACCTAGGCAATAGTCTATACGTCATTAGGTCTATGTATTTGGTTTATGCCATTGCCGGTTTAGTCATGGTGATAGTCTATAGCGCATTGGGTGGTATTGAGTCGTCAAGAAGGGGTATTGGCTTAAGGGGTTGAATAGGTCTGCCGTTGTTGATATTAGGAATTTATCGGTATTGTTCTCTATGGATGCCTTTGGTGGTGGGTTAGTAACGCAGTCCTTATTGTCGTATTGGTTTTATGTTCGTTATGGGGTGTCCTTGAGGGAATTGGGTATTGTGTTCATGGTTGTTAATGTAATTACTGCATTATCGTTGATGGTTGCACCATTGATTGCCGAGAGGATTGGTAATTTAAGGATTATGGTATACACTCACATTTTATCAAACTTATTTCTAATCCTAATACCATTCGCTGGAACATTCCCTGGAAGTCTCGCGTTTCTTCTGCTAAGGCAGAGTGTTTCTCAAATGGATGTACCCTTAGACAGGCATTTATGGCGCAAATATTTAGTGATGAGGAGAGGGTCGCTGCTAACGCAATAACGAATACCGCGAGGAGCATCAGTTCTCTGCCTGGATCACCGATAGTTGGTTATTTAATATCCATAGGACTCTATTCTCTACCTTTCGTGATTAGTGGATCGGTAAAGATAATTTATGATTTAACAATATACTTTATGTACAGGGAAAGGGCTAGGTAGGGTCATGAACCTTCACTCGCATTTTCTAGGTGAGGTATGTAATAAGATTATGATAATTACCTGCCAAGTAACCAAATTTATGCGTATTTTCGATGGATATTATCAGTAAGCTTTTTAAATCTGAAATAGAAAGTAACCAGAAATGTCGGCTTCATTTCCAATGATGCAGGATCCACCATAATCCTTTATTACCAATTCAACGGTAAATCACCAAGAAGGAAGATACCCGAGGGAATTAAGGTCCTTGAGAGGAAATACTATGACTTAGGCTCCCTCCTTTGGTTTATCGAGGCCTGGTATTGGGAACCAAGGGACGGCAACTTTTACTTTGAGAAAGGCTCAGATATACATCCAAAGGTGCCGGCCGTATACCTAGTATTACCACCGCTAAGCGCTTCACCACAGAAGGTGGCTACCGATGGTGGATCAGGGAATACTGATAATGCTAACAAGAATTTCACCATCTTATCACTTATACTCATGCCAGTGCTATACATGATTAATGCTATGATCTCTAACGTAAACACCCAGGCAAGTACATATACGCTAGATACCGTTTATGAAGTTTCTTCAACGGCTATTACCAGGGCATCAATGCTAACCTTGAGTTTAGCGAAACGTAGCTTTAGCAGTACGTAGCCTAGGAATGGAGGAATAAGCCATGGATACTTGTTATACTCAGTGGTCGGTTTTCTCGTCACCAATCCGTCCTGGAAGGAATCAGCACCAGGGTTATTAAGCCCAGTCCCTATTAAGTATTTAGTGATGATTAGTGACACAACCGAGCAGTGAGGAACGAGGGCGTGACTGATCACACGCTCCTGACTAACTCGAAGACCTGCCCACCAATGAGCCTCCAGTGGTCGAAGTCGAACCTGGCATAGACCTTTTTACCGCCCAGGACCTTTGGCAACCACATCACGTCATCACTCCACATGTTACCGTATGGAACACAATCCACGCTAAACCAAATGGGCTCAGCCTCATCGGACTCCCTAGGCGTGCCTTCGAAGTCCCTGGCCAGGAAGACATGAACAAAGTGCACAGACTCAACCCGACCATCCTCATAATTCCAAAACTCAAGAAGCCCCACCCACTCCAGGTTCTTCGGCGTAATACCAACCTCCTCCCTACACTCCCTAACTGCGGCAGAGACCACGTCCTCACCATCCTCAACCTTACCCCCAATCCCATTGTAATAACCAGCACCGAGCCCGCGCTTCTTCCTTATCAATAGTACCCTGCCATCCTTAACAACGTAGACCAGGGTCTCTATGAATATCATTACCTGGTTCATGTTGCGCCTAAAATTAAGGATTCTTAGGTAATTAATCGTAAATTACTTCCTGGCGATCCTCTCTATCTCCTCAAGATCCTTCCTTGCAGTTTCTATTCCAGTCAGCAATGCGGTTACGGCCATTAGCAGTACGAAGGCCCCAACCAGCCCAGGTACAGCATTATTGAACCAGTGTAGAGGAAGATTGGCGTTAATGCCCCAAACACGAAATTCACAACCCTATTTAGTGAAAAGGCTATGCCATCGGCGAAGGACTTAACCTCCACCGGGAAGACCTCTGTCTGAACAGTGTACGCACCACTAACCACTAGGAATGTCAGGAACATAGCCAAAGACAGTGAGTACCCAAGCCCTGGGGTTTTATACGTAACCGCCACATACCAGAAAATAAGACCCAAACCAACCAGGGAGGCCATTAGTAGGATTCTCCTACCAATCCTATCAAGCATTAGTGAACCAAGCATGGCGCCCAACGCGGCGAAGATCCAAAGAGTCAGTACCGTATTTAGCATATTGCCGTAGCCGCCGCCCCTGAGAGCCACGAGCATTGGCGTGAATATCGTGAATATCGACGTCGTACCCGCACCGACCCAGGCAGCCGATGAGTAAATAAGCATCTTCCAATAACCCCTCCACACTTCCTTAAATGATAATCTTCTACGCCCTGGGGCACCCCTGAGTAGCCACCTTGATGACTCCGGCAACCTACTCCTGAGTAGTATTACTATGGCTGAAGGCACAGCACCGGCGCCAAGAATAATCCTCCAGAGGGTATTGGGTGGTACACCTGCAGTGAAAAGCAGGTAGGCCAGTAAGGCGCTGACTAAACCGCCGAGCGGCATCATTATTAACGAAATGCCCAGTAGGAAGCCCCTCCTCGACGCTGGTGACTCCTCAGACAGTAGGGCTGGCCCAGACACTATATCGCACCAATGCCAAAACCAATCAAGAACCTAAGCACTAAAAGCTGCCCTGGGGATGTGACAAATGCAGAAATGAGGGAGCTAATTAGAAAGAAGATAATGTCACTCAGCAGCGCAGCCCTCCTGCCCCTAAGGTCGCTGAACACGCCAAAGACCAGGGCACCAAATACACCGCCTATATACGTAAATGTACCAAGTAACCCCTGCATCTCCGGACTCAGGTGCATTAAGCGTGTTAGGAATGGCAGGACAATGCTAATATTGAGTAGATCATAACCATCGAGAAACGTCCCCAAACCAATAAGTATTGACAGCGGTACACCACCCCTATATCCAGCGCCTGGGTTCATTAACCAGGTGAATCAGCGATGCGCCTAATTAAAAAAATAACCAAAGCGATTAAGCATGGACAACCCTAATGATGCCAGGCTCACCCTCCCTACCGCTGACCTCGAACCTCACGCCGAGCAATTTCTCGACTATGTATATATTCGTTAGTGCGTGCAGGGTTATTTTAGAGACTCCGACAATGCCTCCGCCGGCGAGCGCCATGTAGGGTATCACCATGTCACCCATGTGCTCATCAAGCGCCATACCACTCCTCAAGTTCTCAAGCAGCTTACTGGCCGCCTCCTCACCAACCACCTCCGCAGGCTTACCCCTCTCACCAAGCGCGTCCGCGCCCTTCACCAAGCCCCGGTTTGACACGGCCCACAGCACAATACCACTGCCGGGCCCCAGGTGTGGGTCCCTGCCCTGCTCGTAGGTCTCCACGGCAATGTCAATTGGGGCCTTAACACCAGCCCTAACCAGGTACTCCCTAGCCGAGTTGGCCTGCCTATGAGCCACGTGGGCCGGCAACCTAACCGCGTGCGAGATCCCCCTGACCTCTCTCAAATCACCAAACTCAATGACCTCAACAGGCCTTAGCTTACTCGGCTCTACCGTAAGCACAACCTCACCACCACCCCTTGGGTAGTGGCCTCGCCTGATTAACCTCACCTCAGCCTTGACACCGAATAGGCTGAGTATTGGGAGCATGATGAACCTCACGTAGTCGATTGGCGGTGACCAGGGCACGTCAGTGCCGCCGGTTATCGTAACCACACTCCTACATGGAGCAAACACGAGTATTGGCAATATCGTCTGGATGACCAGCGTAACTGCACCTGCAGTGCCAATATCAAACCTAAACTCGCCGCAGCCAATCCTCCCCGGCCTAAACATAAGCTCCGTGGAGCCCTTCACGGCGCCCGTAACCTGGGCATTGGATATCCTGGCGGCAGCAATAACGCCGGTCAGGTGCTGCTGTTGAAGCCCCGGATTACTCCTCTTGGCCCTAATGTTGTATATCCTAACGGGCTTACCCGTAATTGCCGATAGCGCCAGGGCAGTCCTAAGTATCTGCCCACCACCCTCAAGTACAGAACCATCAATCTCCACAAGGCTCATCACGCAAACAACCAACAAGGACTTTAATACTTAACGCAATCACCATTAAGCCTCCTAAGCTCATCAACAACATCAGCACCAACCACCCTCGCATCAACATAATCAACGAAGACGGAGAAGACGCAACAGAGGAGCCTAATGACCGTTGCAACGCCGTCTCTACCCACAGAGGCCCTATCACCGGCTCAGCCGTTTCCCTCGTAAGGTGAAGTACATACTTATTAACATCCCTAATGACCCTCTGGGCATCCTCATAACCAGGGCATGCCTTAACCTTGCGCCTAAACTCCCTGGCACTCCCGCGTTTGAGGTATGGCAGGTAGTAGGTTACGTCCTTATACCTCCTACCCCTAACAATCTTGAAGAACTGAATCAAACTACGGGAATGAGCAAGTATGGACTCAATAAGCGCCGCCTCAATAACACCCACATACTTGCCCGAATCACATACAGCGCCTAGGTTCATCAATACCCTATACATGCTCAACACCCTCTCATACTCACGGGCAACCTCAATCAGGTAGCCCCTAAGTGAACTCATGCGATTAAGTGCCTGGGACTAGTTATATTAATTTAATTCAAACTAAACATAGAAAAGCCTAATCGCGGTGTTGACTTGATGGTCAACGAGGGCGAGGAGGCTCCTGACTTCGAGTTACAAAGCCACGATGGAGAGACAATAAGGCTATCAAACTACAGGGCAGGTGGGTAGTGCTCTACTTCTTCCCAAAGGCCTTCACCAGCGGCTGTACGAGGGAGACCCAGGAATTCACTAGGCTCTGGGATGAATTCGAGAAGCTGGGCGTGACGGTCCTGGGCATAAGCATAGACTCCGTAAGCACACAGAGAAGGTTTGCGGAGAAGTACGGCGTGAAATTCAAACTACTGAGCGACAGCCAGAAACGCGTATCGCAGGCATACGGAGTGCTAAGGCCCACAGGGACTGCTGAGAGAGTCACATTCATAATAAACCCGGAGGCAAGGTGGCCAAGGTGATTAGGAGGGTCAAGCCGGAGGAACATCCTGCCAAGGCCCTGGATTTCCTGAGACAAAGTATGTAAAATAATGCGGTAACAATAATACTTATTCAATGAGTTAAACCTGCCCAAGGTAATACTTTTAAGGGATGACCATGACCAGTCAGCTAATGACCAGGAACAAACTAATACTCATACTCACAACACTCACATTAATAGCTGTCACATCAATAATCACAGCCCACGTACTTGCGGCAACACCCACGATGCACCCAATGATTAGGCATGGCATTGGCTATGCATCAACAGTCTACAGCCTAAACTGGGCTGGCTACGTAGTACCCGCACGGGAGGGTACTGTGACCAGTGTCGCGGGCTCATTCATCGTACCATCCGTGACCTGCACCAAACAAACAACCTACGTAGCGCTCTGGGCAGGACTAGACGGATACAACGACAGCACAGTGGAGCAGGCAGGGATAGCCGTAGAATGCAGCGGTGGTAAGCCCATGTATTGGTCGTGGTACGAATTTTACCCATCACCCTCCGTTGAGATAAGCGGATTCACGGTCAAGCCCGGCGACGTGATATACGTAAACGTGACATACGTAGGGGGTAACTCATTCCAAATAACCATTAAGGACCTGACAAGGAACGAGGCATACACGGTGGCGGGCAGCGTAAGTGGAGCACTACTCTCATCGGCCGAGTGCATACTGGAGAGCCCACCGTTAATGGGCAATTAACGGCACTGGCAAACTTCGGAACTGCGTACTTCGGGCAGGACTACACGGATGTAATGGGCACGTGTTATGCAACCGTGGGCGGTAGCACTGCTGCCTTCGGAAATTACCCATCAACCGTAGAAATAGTGATGACTGCGTACAACGGGAAGATCCTAGCACAACCAAGCACACTAACGCCTGACGGATCAAGCTTCACAGTAACATACGTAAGCAGCGGTAAGTAATGATCGTCGTATTCGCTTACTTACGGCATTAAAATATATTATGAGATTAATATTGGAATATAAGAATTAATTCAAATTGCAAAATCTTATCATTTATCTTAATTAGTACTTTGCACCACCTTGCATCTAACCCTTTAAACTTTGATATTGAACAGTTAGCAAAATCAAGCGTCTCTAATAAGTTAACTAAGTTAGAATCCTTAGTTAATAATGATGCATTATTTTTATAAGCATGAATTATATTAATGACATCTCTACCAAGCTTTCTTAATTCTCTCTTACGTGAATCTTTACTACGGGATTTTGTACTTATTTTTCATTTACTATACGAGACACTTCGTATGCATCATTTAATACCTCGCCATTAGTATTGACTACCGATATACCTAGATTATTGATTAGTCTCTTCACAAGTTCGTCAGTGAACTCCACTAAGTTTCTATTACCCAATTCTTTAGGTGGTGGTGTTAACGATTCCACAAACTTGTCAATAAGCTTAAGCATAAACTCACTCATACTTAAGTCACTCATTAATAATCTTTCGGCGCTAACCAATAGGTCTCTTAATGATTTACAATACTTGGCTTGCTTTATACTATCTTCAACGCTATTACGGTAACTAATCATGTGAAAGCACTGATAATAATCAATAAGGATATTTGTATCCACTAAATACATCGTACCTCCCTACGGGTAATCACTTTTCCGTAAACCTGATACCAAGCTCATACAATGTAGCAAATGAAGCGCAGGAATTTAGAAATCTATCTAATTGCTCATAACCATAACCAGCCTTAATCAACACATTTTCTGCCTCACCCTCCTTACCATAAAATACGAGAAACGAGGAAGCTAATAAATACATGGCCCTTTCGCCATCACCGAGCAATGCCTCGTCCATTGCCATGCCGAGTAGGAGTAATGCCTTATCAAGTATGTAATTACCAACTCTAGATACGCCTCTATAGCGTGCCATGCAGGCTGCGTGCGTGAGTACCCTACCTGTGTTTATAAATAATATTTGAATTCTATTTAAATCCGTAATAATCTCGCCACCTTCAATCACGACCTTCTTAAGAAACTCCTTATACTCAGTATTAAGCAGGCCAAACCTAGCCAGGTACTGAAAGACCTCATACATTGCCCTCGCGAAATCAACAACAAACGTCAATCGACCCCTCCTAACCTCACTCACTAAGTATTGAGCATCAGCCCTTAAATCATTAATCTCCTCATTTACTAAATCAACGCACTCATTACCCCGGCAATCCCTAATCGTGTTAATCAAATTCGTGGCATGCTGGAATAACGTACCAATAGCTTTACGAAACATATTATCCAATTCCACAACATCTGCCTTACTCATCCCTAATGACTGAGCAGATAGCATGAGAACCAACTACTTAATACTATGGTTAAAATAAATATTTAAACATTGTCTTTCAATTAAATAAAATATATCGAAATTAACAATATCATTAACATAATGAAACGTTATTTTTAATAGAAAATATCAAGACACTGACTAAATACTATGAGCTTGCTGTTACTGTGAATGGGTATGTTTGGCCGCTGACGGTTGTTATGTAGCCGCTGTATTGTATTCCGACTGCGGCTGTTTGAGTGCCGCTGCATGTTGCCGTGATGCCGCTTGGCACGGTTACTCCACCATTACCACTGACGCTTTGGACTCCAGTGAAGGCGCCATTACTTATTGTTAGCGTTATTGATAATTGACCTCCCTGAGTTCCAGCCGGCACCTGCACTGGGCTTGAGAACACGCATGATAAACTACCCAACGTGAAACCATTAACGCCAACACCACTACTCGACGGATTACTAATCAAAAGCGTTAAGGTAGCAGAACTACCCGAACTAACACCAGTCAAACCAACAGCCTGCACCTGGAGGGTGGGGGTTGTTGGGGCGCATTGTTGTAGTTGGGCTTGGCATGATTGATACTGTCCCTGTAGGTTATTGTACTGATTTTGTAAATTCATCAACTGGTTTTGGCACATTGAGTATTGGCTTTGTAAATTACTGTACTGGCTCTGCAGACCCGAGTACTGGCTCTTCAAGTCATCATACTGAGCTTTAAGGCATTGTATGCAGCCATTAACGTTGAGTAATTCTGGTTACTCACAAACCATAGAGTACCGAAGACCGCAGTTAGGGTGAGAAACACCATTGAGAGAGCTATCCATAGACTGCCTGAGTCATCACTTACTTTCAATCCTAAATAATTAATAAACCATTCTATAACAAACCGAAGACGATACACAGAAAATTTACAATCACCGAGACAATGATGAAGAATAACCACACCAGTTACAAATACTAATAGTACCAACATGAGAATCCCATAAGCAATAAACTACATTAATAACATCATTAATAACATCACTAACCATTAGACAAATCTTTATGGGAATTGTATCTGATAAGGGTAATGAAGACTTCATGTTTAACGTAATCAATGAAAATAACAGAATACTATCAAGCAATTTAGAGATACGAAAACACATCTAACTAACAATTTAGGTAATTAATGCACGTTTACGAAGCTAAGCTTGACGGAAACAAAAGGCTGCTTGACGAGTATGAGACGCTAGAGCCAAGAATTGAGTATATCATAAAATAGAGAATTAACGAGAATACAACGAGCCCAGAGCTTAATATCTAAAGCCCAACAATCAATGACCTACCCTGAACAAGGATACAATGAAACATGCTCGCTAAAGATTACCGTCTAGAGCTATTACGGGTTCAATATGGGCCTTAACTTCTTCTTTAAACACTTCTCAAGCTTGTACCTTAACTTGTTCCTCTTATTGCCTTGCTCCTCATTTCTTAATTTCTCGCACGTGACCACGTATATCTTTAAATTATTGATTTTTTTCTTTCAGAACTTTATTCTTAACGAACTCCTCCCTACCCTTGGCATCAAGCCCAGCCCATTCATTACTGTTGGCGCAGATTTCCTCAAGGTGATGCATTAGGAACCTAACAACACCCTCGGAACCACCTATTTTACCATTGCAGTGATCCTGCAACCTATTGGCCATATTATTAGTCTCACCCACGTAATAAACCCCAGAGTCATCAAAGAAGACGTAAGCACCAGCCCCATTAACATCAATGCTCCTGCAATCATAAACACCAGACATGCAATCATTAGCAGAAACACCAATAATATCCAAACAACCCCTAACGGCTCGCTCAATGTCGCTAACCTGAACCATCAATTTAACTATCAATTGTCCTCTAATTTAAAACAATTATTTAATAAAGAGTAGAGTAATATATTAGTATCCTGATATTAGGAATTAATACTAAGTGTGCCAATATATGGCTGGGTATTGGCTATTGATGATGAATGAGGAGAATTACAGGTACGCAATTGAGAACGGCATTTACGGCTTGCCTGAACAATCAAGCAGGCTCAGGAAGCTCATTAAGCCTGGCGATAAGTTCATAGTTTACATAATAAAGAGAGATTGCAAGGAGCTCTGCGAATCTTTCGTAGCAACCCTAGAGATCACCAGTGACTGGAGAAGGTCTAACAAGCCATTGTGGCCCGATGAAGTTAGGGAGGGCAAAATATTCTATCCCTGGGTAGTTAATGTTAAGGTGATCGTGAGTGGTAAAGTGGAGTTTAATGAAATTAAGGACGAATTATCGAAAATACTTGGTATGAAAATTGAAAATCCAGGAAAACTTAGACTTAACTCAATGTATTATTGTATTATTCAAGAAAACCACTGCTAAGCGAAGTAGGCGAGCTTATCAAGGAGAGGTTGAGGAAGAAAACCGAGGCAACGGAATTAATGAAGCAAGGTGAGATCGGCCATGACGAGTTAATCAAGATGGCTAGAGATATCGGTGAATGGCTCGGCTTTAGGGTTGAGAAGGAGTATAATATTGATAACTTTAGGGTTGACCTAGCCCTATTTAAGGAGCCCAGAGCTGTGCCTTTCGCCGTTGTTGAGGTTCACGTTGGTGGTGACATGTATAAGGACCTAGCCTTCCTAAAACATGCCTATGATAGGTACGGCTCCAGGCTAATCTACGTAATCACCAAGGACGAGGAGACCGTGATGAGACTAATAAACGAGGCAGTACAGGGCGCATTTCACGAAATCAAGGACCAAGTAATCATAGTAAAAGCTCAGGAACTAAGGCAATTACATGAAGCATTAGAGCCGGAAGGCATAAGGAGGCTCATCAATGAATTAATACAATAAGACCATACTAATACTTAACTGCCTTAAGCATGGGCATTGCTGAGGGTCTCGATCATGAGTATTCCCTGCCAAGAACCAATACTATACCCAACTCATTAGCCCTACGCCTTAGGTATTCCGCGACCTGCTCAGGCGCGGTCTCCACAGCAAGTACTAGGGCGTAAACCCTCCTATTGAAGAATTTCTCCGCGGCCCTGGCATTATCAAGGAGCTTCCCTACCTCCCTCTCAGCCTCATCAACGGAGGAAACCTTAATGGTTGCCTCGCCAATAACCAATGGATCATAACAAATGGCATCTATCTCCCTGGAGCCATCCACCGGTATCGTCACGTTCACCCTAACATCACAGTTAATGCCTCTACCCTCGAGCCACCTCTCGATCCAATGAGCCGTGTAATACTCATAGGCACCACCAAGCGAATCCCTAAACTCAACCAAGGCACTCAACATCCACCTATTGAACCTCCCCTGCTCCTCCCTAAACGCCCTAAACTCCTGCCAAAGCTTTTCCTGATTCTCGGATAATCTCCTAATCTCCTGCCAAATCTTGTTGTTCTCCTGCCACAGTCTCTCTATATTCTCATTGATCCTCTTATTCTCTTGCCAAAACTTCTCAATGTTCTCGTTAATCCTCCTATTCTCCTCCCAGAGCCTGTTTATGTCCGTTCTCATGGCATCCTGACCCTCGGCAAGCCTCTGAACGGTCCTAGTCAATTCATTAACCGCATTAATTAATTGCCTAATCGAAGACTGAACATCAGAAATACCCAAAAGCCCAACCACCGCCAACCTAAACTCCTCATCCTCCCTCAACAAACGCAAAAACTCATCACGAAAAGATATCCCAACACTACTCCTATTTAACTAAATAAAAACCTATTGATAAGGCCATGGAAAATAAATACATGTAGCAATGAATATGCCACCACGTGTATAGCATCACTAAATATCGCACCGCATTTAACCATCAACAGTAAGCAATAATAATTACCTAACAAGAAACCCATTACGACTTAACCCATTGGCTAAATAAAGACTTATCTCAATCATCAACATTATCAGCATAATAATATGGCACTCACCCTGATACTCCGCTAAGGTTAATTAATTCAAGACGCGTTAACGCGTCAAACAATAATAGTCGTTTCAGAACCATTAACATTGTTTAATATTGATTTATTTCTCAATTAATTAATATGTATTTCACAATTAAGAATAAAATACGTAAATAAGTTTGAGCAAGCATATGGTACTGCCCAGGTGGGTTTGGGACTACATTAAAAACACGATGGAGAACGGATACTACGCAGAGATAAGAGGCTGGGTTAGAGACGCAGTCGCACCAAGACACTCAGTTAGGCCAACGGTGTCTGAAGTCTCATCACCATGCCCAACAAAACGCGACACATACCTAAGACGCGTCGCTAAGATACCTATGGAGGACAGTGAGAGCCTAAGGCTTGGCAGGTTAATTCACGAGGTCTTCCTGGCACCATTTAGAGAGTCAATACCATTCTCGCAACTTGATACTAAATTCGAAGGCATAATCAGTGAGTACGGCGATTTAGGCTCTAAATATAGGCTCAGTTATACGAGGTCTATACAAAGGCCGTGACCATGGCCCTCAACGCCCGTGAGGAGGGAATACCAATCAGTGTCGAACCAGCAATACCAGGAGCCCCAATTGGGCTCTCCGACATTATTAAGCCGGACATACTCGTGGGCTTCATACCGGTGGAGTTAGTAACTTCGTCACCAACGGAGGAATTAATTAATAGGAAGGACATAGCCATTACGGCATACGCACTGGCCATAGAGCTTGGATAGGCCACCCAGTGGACATTGGCGTAGTACTCCATATAAGCATCAACGGTAAGCCAAGACTTAACTGGAGGGTTGTTAAGATAGATGATGCTTTAAGGAGGGCATTCCTGGACATGAGGGATACCGTGGCAAGAATAATTGAGAATGGCGATGACCCAGGGCCAGCGAGTTCCTGTCCAAGGACATGCCCATTCTACGGTGTCTGCCATGGCCAATGAAATATACATAACAGAGCCAGGGACGAGAATTATCGCCAGGAAGGGCTCTATAATAATCATGGGCAGGAACGGCAATAAGCAAGTATTGCCGCCAAACACAGAAGAAGTGATAATCGCGACATCGAGAGCCTCAATAACCACAAAGGCAATTAGGATACTAGCATGAAGGGCATAAACCTAGTAATCCTAAGCCCACTCGGGGACCCGGTGGCCATCATAACACCCCCGGTGATTAATAAAACCGTAATAACCAGGGTCAAGCAATACGAACTATTCTTAAACAATGAGGCAAGACTCGAACTAGCGCGCAAAATAATTGCATGCAAGATCGAGAACCAGGCAAGACTAATTAGATACTTCGCCAAGAGCCGCAGAGAACCATCACTAAACGACATTGCCTACTCAGTATCATCAATGGCAACGCAATTAATGTCCATAGAAACCAACAGGTTAAACCCCGAGCTCATTGAAAGCATCGAGGCCCAGACAGCCAATAAATACTGGGACGCCGTAACATCACTACTCCCCAATTGGCTTGGGTTTCACGGCAGGGACCCAGAGGGCACAGACCTCATGAACCTGGCCCTGAACTACGGCTACGGAATACTCTACTCGACAATGGAGAGGTACCTAATAATGGCCGGACTAGACCCATACCTAGGCATACTCCATACAATAAAGAGCGGAAAGCCGTCACTCGTCTTCGACATAGTCGAAGTGTTCAGGCCCGTGGCGGTGGATAAGCCATTAATAACGGAGATAAGCAATACCAAGCTAAGCACCATAAACGGCTTCCTGGACTACGACTCAAGGAGGACCGTGGCCAGGATAATACTAAATAACCTAAACAGGGACTACGTAAACCCAAGGACAGGGAGGAGATCACCATTAACCGAGATAATGAAGCACGAGGCCTGGCACCTAGCCTCAATAATTAGGGAGGGCAACGTCAAGAATTACGAGTGCTTCACCTGGGTGTTCTGAATGTACGTGGTCGTCTCGTACGACATAAGCAGCGATAGGAGGAGGCTCGAAATAATGAACAAATTAAAGGCAATGGGCTACATAAGGGTACAAAGAAGCCTATACATAGCCAGGGGCGGCAGCGCCTTAGCCAAGGATACGGCAAGGGCATTAACGAGACTCATGGGCCGGGAGGACTCCGTGATAATACTAATAATTGATGGGCAAACACTAAACAACGCAATAAAACTGGGAACCGCAAACCTAACAATACCAAATGGGCCCATGGTGATATGATGGACTACATACCAATAAGCATGGTGAAGGAATATGTCTACTGCCCAAGGCAGGCATACTTAAAACTAATGACCATGAAGGAACCACCCACGGAATCCATGAAATACGCAAAACAATTAACAAATACGGAAAACATAACTAAAACCATAAAAGAACAGGGAATACAGGGAGAAATAAAACTAGAAGTACCAGTGAAGTCCACAAGTCTCGGTATAGTGGGCAGGGTGGACGCCATAGCAATAAACGGAAACAGGGCAACCATAATAGAAACAAAACTAAACATAGGAAACAAAAAGAAACTATACACAAAGTACAACCACGTACTAGCCCAAGTAATGGCGTATACAATAGCCGTAGAAGAAACAATGAAAACCACCGTAGACAAAATAATAATCATAAACCAAGAAAAACAAACAACAATAACCATAAAACCCACACCAAACCTAAAAACATGGATAAAAAAGAACAATCCAAGAAATGAAAAAAAACACATACAAAACCAAGAACTACCACCAAAAACAACAAACAAAGCCAAATGCAAAACCTGCCACTACAAAAACATATGCCCACCATAAAACACGATTCAAAACAAACACAAACCAACCCACCATAGACCAACCACACCAAACACAAAGAAGAAACCTTACTATTCTTTAAAGAACATCTCGAAAGGCACACCTGAGGAGATCCAGCAATAGTTATCTATTAAGCCTTATATTCTCTTTAAAGATTATCGTACATCTTAAGGGCATTTAACATACCAAACGAGCCAAGAAAGGCCTATCCTTCTATTCTCTTTAGAGATTATCTCCATTAGGTAGGACTTACCACTGCCCGAGTCGCCATAAAGCAGGACTCCTTCTATTCTCTTTAGAGATTATCAATGGTTCCCAGACGGCTACTGTGGAGTGGTACGGCGTGCCAAGCCTTCTATTCTCTTTAGAGATTATCCACCTACAACAACAACAATTTCGCCAACTGCTCAAGTAGTCTCGCCCTTCTATTCTCTTTAGAGATTATCACCCAGGCCAATACGAGACGTTGAAGGCATGGTGTAATAATTACCCTTCTATTCTCTTTAGAGATTATCTCGATCTTCACCCTACTCGCCAGGGGACCATGCCTGAACAGTTTCCTTCTATTCTCTTTAGAGATTATCAGCCCCTACCCACGAGGGGCTTCTCAGTGAGTAGGTTTTTCCACCTTCTATTCTCTTTAGAGATTATCGCAAACGATCGTTAAAAACTCCCCCGGGGGGAGTAAGTGTTTTTTTCTCCTTCTATTCTCTTTAGAGATTATCCATCAATCATGTTCCCAATGAACATTGTTCCTGCAAGTAGCCTTCTATTCTCTTTAGAGATTATCTGGACGGTAAGATAGGCATTTTCATCATTGCTAAATCAAGGAACCTTCTATTCTCTTTAGAGATTATCGGGACAGGGTATTTAGAGGCGTAATCCCTCAGGCAATCGGCTTTCGTCCTTCTATTCTCTTTAGAGATTATCCGAGGCGTTACTATATAAACTTATTTATAAGCTTTCCCCACATAGTCTTTTCTAGCCATTAGAACAGGTATGCCCACGATCATTCACGGTACGGGTTTGTTCCCACGATATGCTTAATGAGCTAATCATCGTTCTGATGCTTGCATTCATTTTTACATGAACATACCTGTTCCCACGATAGTGGCGCCGTGGTTAAATAATGAATCACCTCAGTCCAGCCTCCACATCTAATTCATAGATAACACCGATGCCCTCACTAATGACTAAGTCCGCATCGCATCACTGGGTCTTCGCCCTGCCCACGAGCATTAGGCCTAGGGGCGTTAACTCGTAGTAATGAGCCTTACCCCTCTTTTCATAACCTATCAATCCCTTCTTGATGAGCCTCACGAGTATTCTCTGGACGGTGGCCATGGATATGCAGCCTCCCGGCTTCCTACAATCCCTATTGAGCTCGCCGTATATGTCCTTAGCCCTGTGCCTGCCGAGGCCTATTAACTTGAGGACCCTATACTCATCATACGTTAAACTGGCCAGCCTAGGCACCACGGGCCAGGGGACAACCCTCTCCTCAACACTCCTAAACAAGGCCCTAACAGACGGACTCTCCTCCTCAAGCATCGCAAATACACTATCCACCGCAACACCCACGTAGGGGCCCACGGAGCTAGGGCTAGGGCCAGGAACATCAACGCCGCGCTTAGCCACCTAAACCCACCAGCCATACCAATGATGACCCTACACGGCGCGTGATCCTCAACCAACGACCTAAGCCTAGCCACACTACCCGCAAACCCATCCCTAGGTCAAGCCAAACATCAACAACCTCAATCCCACTATCCAGCTCATTAACAAACTTATGAAGCGCCTCCATGGCCTCAACCGGAGGCTGCTTCCAACGCCCCCTAAGCGCCTCCCTAGGCACCTCCCTAGGCTCACTATTAACCAGGAAAACCACATCACCACCCACGGGCCCAGCCCTAGCTAAGGCCTGCCTAGCATTACCTGGATAAAGCCCAACACTAATCATCACACACTTCCTAACATTCAACTTCTCCATAGATGGAGAAACACCTCAGCAGAAAGTATATAAAACTGAGCCTGTGGTCTCAATTTGATATGGAGGAGGAAAAGAAAAAAAAGATAATGAAGAAAATATTGGCAGAGTTATTAAAAGCTTACAAAATATTGCATCAGATAAGGACTTAGCATATCCGCTTAGAAATTACGCCTTTAGGCTTATGAGACTTCATGATGTTGATCTTGATCTTTATAAGGAGGAACTCATGGATTTTCTATACTTCCTAAAATCAACAGAAAAGGTTAGTCAAGATATAATTGAAAATATATCTAGGCTAAAGTGGCCTAAGCTTAGGGAAGTTTTGGTCTCAATAATACCGTATTTAAATATAAAGGGTGAAGAGCAAGTAACTCAACCAACCCAAAGCGCACAGGGTGATTTAAATGCAATCGCAGGCAAATCAGAGCAAGGTGGAAAACGTGTTCTTCTCAATGTCCATGAGGTTCATAGTACCTATTGAGCATGCGAATATGATAGGTACAATAGCTGAATCAAACATTACTAAGCATAGATTTATACACATACCAGTCCTCATGAAACTCAAGATGGAAAAGTTAAATATAGACTGGTGAAAGTTCCGGCAATTTCCGGGCAAGCCGTTTTGAATGCTTATGAAAGGGCGCTCGTTGATTATGCCAACGAGGTGGGTTTACCTGTGGATAGCGATTGCAAACAATATAACTTCATTAAGCATACTAACGACAAGCAGGGAAATGAAGATGATTGGATCAAGAATTGCGTTGTTGAGGATATCACTGGTTACTTGGCACCGCAGATCGGCATTAAGAAGACGTCGACCATCTGGTTTTCATACATTGTACCTGACTTAACTACTGGAAAGGCATTGCTCGATTATCAAATGTTCACTAGATTCACGCCAGAGGCAAAGAAGGGGGAACAATTCATCGGTGAGCGTGAGAGTGGACATGCTGTTTATAGGCTTAGTGTGGCGATTAATGTTAATGCGATTGGACGTAATGGTAAAGGTGAACTTGTAATAATTAATTATGAAGATAGAAAGAAAAGGATAGAAGCTGCATTTAGGGCATTAATGCTTATGCTTAATGGGGGTTACATAGGTGCTAATAAGACCCGTGCCTTAATGATTGAGTACACTAAGCCCGCGTCCTTCGTGGCAGCCGTATCGGTTGGTTTACCATTTATGGTATCACCGGCGGAGGGTTATGACTACATAGACGACACCTGCCAGAGGGCTTCAAAATTCGTTGAAGAGTTAGGTGGTGAAGTTCATCTATATTACTTGGCCGGCACCGACGCAAAAGAACCTCAGCAATGCAAAGGTAATGGATTAACAGCTGAGCTTGTTAGCACTCTTAATGAGGCTATTAGTAAGGCTCTCAGTATAGTGCTTGAAAAATTAGGGTTAAAGGAGCAGGGAAATAAGGCATAGTAGGGTAAAAAGTATGACTAGGGCATTTGCCGTTAAGTTGAAATTACATGGCCCGATAACAATTCAATACCCATCCCTGAGCACCGCAGGTGGTTCATACCTACTTCCACCACCATCAACACTAATTGGCGCCTTATACTTTGCGTATACATCTAAAAAGGGTGTATATAAGGAAGTTGAAGAGATTAATGGCAAAAAAATGTTCACCAATTTATAAATGGATTAGCGAAAACGTGGTGCTTGATGCTGTTGCAATACCGTTAAGTAAGATTGCTATGGCAAATACTTTATTAAGATTATTTAATTGGACCAGGAGTGTTAAAGAAAACCCATACACTGTTGGTTATGTGGGTTTATCCTACATAACAGAGCTTATTGCCATATACGCTGTGAATGATGAATATTTCAACGAATTAAAACGAAGCGCATGGGGTATTATCAGGCTTGGAAAGAAGGAAGGGCTTGTAAGCGTCTTAGAGGTTACTGAAGTTAATGTAGAGAGACCCGAACGACTGATAATCCATAGCTATCTCCCAAAGAATGCAGCAAAAATAATCAGCCATAGCTACGATGTTTTTATGTTCCCTAACCCATACTATGATGGTACATACTGTGGCGGGAGACCGGAAATAAATGAATACGTATTTGCTGAGGAAGGAGTTGAGGTATCTGATCCTGGTTCAAATTATAGAGTTATTAGGTACGGCAATAAGTACGCCCTACTAAGGTGGTCTTAATGACCGCTTGGGAATATACAACACTAGGATGGTTTAAGAAAAACGCAGTAGCTATATCCACTGATAAGAGCTACTTAATGGATTTTGTAAACGCATTAAGGCAGATGAGAGACATAAACAATGTTAGTGTGCCCTTAATGAGAAATGACCTACAGGGAAGAAACCTTAGAAGCGGCCCGCTCGGCAGGATAATAAGATTTATTGAAGATAGGACGAGCAATAGGTTCGAAATTAGAAGGGCAGATTTCATACCTGGTAATATTGTATTAAATATAATTTCATCGGTTCTCGGAAATGACGAGTTATGGAGTGCAAGTGTACCTGGTCTTAACACATTGCCTAAGGTGCTCGTTGCGGAGTTGCCAGCAAACGTGAGGGGGTTCTTAAATGCTGGCGAAACTAGTAGGTCAGGGCTATTTGTACCACCACTAGGGGATATAGCACTAGGTTTTCTTGGTGCCGTTCTAACGTATGTTAATAGCATTAGGGATAAAAAGGGAGATCATTACATATATCTTGGCTTATCACGTGACTTATGGATTAGATTAGGTGGTGGAAGTGCTGTGGATGTGCTGAATCAATTTAACGACATCCGTAGATTATTTAGAACAGTCTTAGATCGGGTTAGGGAAAAGAGGGGCTTAATCATCGATTACGCATTTATTTATATAGCAGCAAAGATTAGGCAATACCTGCCCAAGGGAATAAGTATTAAGGAGGATATTATTCATAGTAATTATTATGTAGATCTTCTCACGTTATTCAGGGAGAGGAGAAGCCAAAACTTTATTGCAACGCTTGACACAATTTCATTAAATGACTACATCGCCGCAATTTTAAGGTCGGGAACCAGAAGCATAATCCTCGGTATGGGTAAATTACTGGAGAGCTATAATGAATTAACCGAGATTAAAAAGGGTGGACGTGAGCTTGGGAAGGACTTAATTGATGTCTTAAACACAATCACCGAGGATATTATTAGGTTCAGTAGCAATAATGATTGTAATGAAATTGCTGAGTTAGGGTACGTAGTCACACTTTTCATTAATGAATGGCATGATACTCTTAGAAACTTGGCTAATAGCGATGCAAATATTTCAGGGGCATTAAAGCTATTGGATGGCATTAGTAGTATTAGGTGCTGATGTATGAGGGAGTTGATTAATGAGGCTCTTGACTACTTAGTCAATAATTATCCCAGGGTTAGGGTAGTACTCATTGAGGCTCCCACGGGCTATGGTAAGACCTATAACTCGCACATCCCATTTCTTGAATTCAATAAAAAGGGATTAGCTCGCGGGTTCATTTATGTGGCGCCTACTAGGTCCTTGGTTAGGCAGCAGGCAAGGGACTTCCTAAGTAAGTTACAGGGTTACTCAATAAGTTATCAGTCAATGGATATAAACTTAGAGGTTCAAGTACCCAATGCTGGGCCTGTACAGCTGAAGAAGAATCCTAAACTTAGTAGTAACGTTAACATCACAACGATAGATTCATTCATGTTTAACCTAATGCGCATGCCTGTTGAATCCCTCAATAAACCGGCCAAATGGCGCTACATGACTTATAGAAGCTATATATTCACATCATATGTATTCCTCGACGAAGTCCATTTAATGGTCGAGGATTCCAGCATAACGCTGGCATCATTATTACTTGGACTTTACGAATTAATACTCTCGGCAACCCCTACAGTCGTTGCGACGGCAACGCTTGGTGATAATAGGATCAAGTGCTTAGCATTAGGTGAGTGCGGCAGCATTAAATTAGGGACCTACTCCTCAGTAAAGGATAGTGTTAGGGTCTTCAGGCTTGGAAATAAGGAGTCTAAAGATAGTATCTTCATAACCGTCCGAGACAAGGACTGGGAATCCAAAACAACAGAGCAGATTTTCCAATTCAAAGAATTAAATAATTACAAGGAAATCATCAGTGTGATTAAGGAATATGGCGATAGGATCCTCATTTTAACAAATACGGTCAAGAGAGCAGTGGATATATATGAATTAGTCAGTGAAGAGTTGGGTGATATTGCACTATTCCATAGTAAGCTAGATGAGTATGATAGGGACGCGAATGCTAAGATTATTGATAGCGCAAAGGTCATAGTGGGGACTGACGCGATTGGCGTCGGTATAAACCCTAAAAATGTTAAGATACTGATTATGGACATACCGCCTAACGTAGATACATTCATCCAGAGGATAGGGAGAATATGCAGGAACATTGATAATGATAGGGACTGTACTGTTTACCTATTAAAAGATAATGAGAATTTACCTAAGTATTACTTAGATAATAAAGATAAATTAGGGAGCATTAATTGGCGCCTACCCTATAGGTGCTGCGGTAAAGAGGGCTACTCAGCCTTAATCAATAATTATATGCCAGAACCAAAGCTCGACGTTACGGCTTATCAAGACCTCCTCTCATCCCTATCCTTCGTAATCATTGAGCAAGAGGATTTGAAGAAGAAGTATAGGAGGTACTGCAACCTTGTTAGAGACTCCGTAATAATTAGGGGCATTACGAAAAGGGACGATCCACTCATTCACTCACTCCCACTGTCTATGGAGGATGCAGAAAAGGTCATTAAAGAACATGGTAAGGAAATTGATATAGTGGCATTCTTATTGCATATTACCGATACTGATGTTAACGTGAATTATTTAAACATTGATGATAATGATAAAAAGATAATAATTAGGATTATACAAGATAGTAATCGCAATGAATGTGATAGGTATTTTGAAATTAATGATCTCATTAATAAGAAGTATAGTAAACCTAGAGACATTATTATGTGGGGCTTAGATGTTTCACGGATTTACAGAAGTGGTATTGGGTTGGTGATTTAATAATGGGGTGCTACTCCTTTTATAATGAGGATTTTAAGGAACATGCATTGAATGTTTACAAATGTGTTAAAAATGATGCTAGATTACCTATAATCACAAGAAAATTCTCCCTTATCATGAATGCCTCCAACATCGAGAAGATGATCAAAGACCTAATACTAATCAGTGCATTGTTTCATGATCTAGGAAAGGCCATTAAATATTATCAGGAGGGCGACTTAAGAAGATTCCCTGGTCATGACTTTGTCGGTGCATTAATAATGAAGGAAGCGATTACATACATAAGTAATAAATGTAGTTCAACATCAACAATATATAATAATGACTATATGAAATATATTATTGAGTATATTTTAATCAGTGGTTCGCTTTTCCATCTTTATCTACATAGAGGTAAGGAGGAAGGTTGGAAGATTTATGGCATGGAGGAAATTAGAGAAGACGGCTTAGAAATATCTAAGGAGTGCATACATAGCATCCTTGATACCTTAAATTCATTTAAGGGGCAAGCATCTAAAGAAAGTAAGGCATTAATAGAGTGCATAGCCGAGGCATTTGAAAGTGGTAAAGTCAATGAATATCTTAAACAGTACTGGAGGACTGACTTAAAAAAATATTGATGGATATTATAAGGAAATTAATAAAGTTAAGGAATATGGATGGTTCTTCGAGAGCGTTACGGCAATGATTAATGAGTGTGATGATGAAGCTGCAAGGAAAAGAGGGATAGTACGTGATTAATGGCGTGAGTGTCGAGGTTTCTTTCTCCGTGGATTACCCAATTACGTTCAGTACCTGGGTTGGCCGTTTTGTTAATCGTGTGATTAGCGAGGTCTTCGAAAGCGCCGGAATCAAGATACTGCATAATGCTAGGGAGAAGCCTTTCACGGTAACGCCGATACTTGACACTGAGGGTAGGGTGGTAAGTGAATTGGTTCCTGGTGGTCAGTATTGGTTTAGGGTTTCGTTGTTTTGTGGCGAGGTTGATTGTGGTAGTGTTGTTGATGCGTTTGCGAAGCCTTCGCTCACGCTTTCGACGGGTGAGGTGCTTAATATTGTGAGGATGAGTATTAGTGATGGAGGGTTTTCGGTAAGTAGTGATGGGGCTGAAAAGGCTGTTTTTCGTTGGCGTGTTAGGTTTTGGCCTACTTCGTTCATTTTCAGAAGTAGTTACATTACTTGGCCTAGCCCTGCCAGGTTTTTCTCGTCGGCTGGCTTGACCTTGGCTAGGGTTTTGAGGGGTAGTGATTTGTTGATTAGTAGGGGTGGTGAGGCCTTGTTGGGTGCTGTTGGTGATGTTGATTTTAAGGGCTTTGTTAAGGACCTTGCCTTTAATACGGAGGTTCTTAGCATGAGGTTTAGGAGGGTGGTTCTTAACCTCGGTAGGGGTAGGAGGGCGCCTGCCTTTGAGGGCCTTGCTGAGTACGTCACGTACACGGACAGGCCCGGCTTGTTTAGGCTCCTCCTTGATGTCGCTAATGCCTATGGTGTTGGCAAAAGTAGGGCCTTGGGGCTTGGCTACGTTGTCGCCGATGTTGTGGAGGAGAGGAGGTTGTCGATAAATCGGCAGTGATTGTCGTGGGAACACCCACGGCGTTGGGTAATTGAACGTTGAGGAGAGAACAATTATTGGGCATTGAATGTATACCGTCGGAACAAGCACGTACCGTGAGCGGTCATGGGATAATTGTTCCAATGATTAATGAGTATTTATGGGGAAAGGCTTATAAGTAAGTTTATATAGTAACGTCTCGGATAATCTCTAAAGAGAATAGAAGGATCCTAATGGCATACTTCATTGATGATGCGAATAATATTAATATTGGATAATCTCTAAAGAGAATAGAAGGTTTTAAATACGTAGCCCCAGTCCTAAAAGGCAATGAGTCTCTGATAATCTCTAAAGAGAATAGAAGGAAGCCCCTCTCCAGTTCCTCGGCCGTGAAGCCCGGCGCTACGTTGAGGGATAATCTCTAAAGAGAATAGAAGGAGCAAGTTACATGAATGCAATCATAATGGAGTACTTAAACAGGATAATCTCTAAAGAGAATAGAAGGTCCCTCTCCGAGCCTTGTAGGCTAGCGCAGCAACGCTCGGCTTCCGATAATCTCTAAAGAGAATAGAAGGAGGAGAGGGTGCTTATCGTGTGGAGACCATGGAAGCCCCACCTGATAATCTCTAAAGAGAATAGAAGGTCAATTATTGACTTACCACAGGGACAATACACAGCGGTTATATACCCAGCACGATAATCTCTAAAGAGAATAGAAGGAATTAAAAGGATCATTGACTTTAGTAAATTACCTAGAGATATTAAGGATAATCTCTAAAGAGAATAGAAGGACGCAGTATTGAGTGGCTTGCTTGGTAGAGCGTTGCGTAGTCAATCAGATAATCTCTAAAGAGAATAGAAGGATAATAATGTCAGCACCCTCACTCAGTTGGTTAGCCGCAGCCTACATAGGCATACCGCAGAGGAGGGAACTCCAGCTGGCGCAGAGACCAGTAACGCACTCACTAAGAATCTACCTAATATTTTTAGTGCTGTTTATTACGTTGACAATATACATGACGCCCTACTCCTTAGCCTTGGTGACTATTTACTACCCAAGATTATCCATATTAGGTTTAATAGGTGATGCATTTACGGCATTAATACTCGCGGCATCAACAGCCTTCTTCTACTACGCAGTGGTTTCTGAGAGGGGTCAAGGAATGTGGGCTTGGCTTGCGAATAGCTGTCGGAGAATGGCTACGTGTAAGATCCTCAAGGTCAATCAGGACTGCGGTGTAATCTAACGACATCACCCACGACAAGTTGACCCACGTAGGCCGCCTAACGGCACTGCACAGGAGGATGCACCTAAGGGATAAGGAACTAGGCAAACCACTGGGAATGTATCGCAATAGCTTAAGGCCTTGGCATGAATCAGGCAATTACGAAATACACTTATAAACTTCTGGGGGTGGAAGTAACTTCTGGGGACAGAAGTGCTCTTTGACCTGAGGCCCAAGGATAGTAGGTCTGACCTCTTTGATAGGGATGTTGAGCTTAGCAAGGTCATTGAGTATGTTGGTAGGTTGGGAGTACCCATTACCCTGGTTCTTGGCTTCCGTAGTTGGTAAGTCCTCCCTAATACTCGTCGCCCTCAGGGAGTTGGGCCTTCCCTCGATATACATTGACCTCAGGAAGTTTGAGGAGAGGCAATACCTTTCTTATAGGGATTTCATCCTTGAGCTTCAGCGTGAGGTTAACGGTCTCACTAGGAGGTTCCCTGGGTTAATCGACTTCCTCAGAAACATAGGCGGTGTCAGCATTATGGGTAACCAAGTCCTCTTCTCCTGGAAGGGCAGTAATAGGGTTTCCCTGGCCTCACTGCTGGATGCATTGAATGATTGGGCGAGTAACGGAGTCGTCATCATCCTTGATGAGGCGCAGGAGCTTGTTAAGGCTAGGGGCTTCAACATACTACCCGTACTGGCCTACGCATACGACAACCTGAGGAGGGTTAGGTTCATAATAAGTGGCTCTAAAATAGGCCTCTTATACAGGTTCCTTAAGGTTAAGGATCCAGAGTCCCCACTCTTCGGTAGGGCGATGGGTATTGTTGAGTTAAAGCCGTTCACGAAGGAGCAGGTTGCTGAATTCCTAAGGCGTGGTTTTGAGGAGTTGGGCATTGAGTTCAGTGACTTTGATAAGGTGTACGAGAGGCTTGGCGGTATTCCGGGCTGGCTCACGTACTTTGGCCTTAAGTACTATGAGTATAGGGACTTGGAAAGGGCAATTATTGATACTGTGAGCTACGCGACAGCGTTGATAAGACAGGAATTTAATAACTTCCTAACCGATAAGACAATCGCCAGGGATAGGTACCTAGCAATAATGAGGATAGTAGCGAGGGAATGCGCAGGATGGACTGAGATTAAGAACGGGCTTGAGGTGATGCTTGGCATGGAAATCAGCGATTCAAGGATGAGTGAGTATCTAAGGCAGTTACTTGATTCGGCCTGGATAATCAAGGCCGGTAATAAGTACTGCCCAGCCGAGCCATTGATAGGCGTGGCGTTCAGAACTTGAAGACTAGGTAAGGTAGGAGTTAAGATTAAATAAGTGACGGAAATAATAAGTGACTAAATAAGCCATGGGTATATTCAGCGTTAAGGCGCGCATTTGGAACGTTAAGGAGCCGGCGAGGTCTGCCACGGTTGACCTACTCGTGGATACAGGATCAACGTACACTGTGATACCTAGTAGGGTACTCGAGGATTTAGATATCAAGCCCATTAGGTCAGTTAGGCTTAGGCTGGCTGACGGTAGGGTCATTGAGAGACCGTTGGGTGAGGTGGGTATCGAGGTTGAGGGGTTCACGGCATCAGCAACGCCGGTTATCTTTGGCGATGAGGGTATTTACTTACTTGGTTCGGTGACCATGGAACAACTCGGCCTGGCGCCAGACCCCATTGAGAAGAGGCTAAAGCCCACCGAGGCATTACTAATGAAGGCAATGGTCAAGGACTAGCCCAGTCCAGTTAACCTTATTAAATTCCCTGGCAATATAATGGCTAATGGAAAATACCGTGGCTAAGGTCAGGCTTTGCAACCCAAGGGACTCGGGCAGGTGCCTAGAGCTTGATTTACTCGTCGACACGGGCAGCACCTACACGTGGATTAAGGCCTCGAGACTCAGGGAGTTGGGAATAGAGCCGATGAAAAGGTGGAGGTTCAGGACGATCGAGGGCAGGATAATCGAGAGGAACCTTGGCGAGGCAATCATTGAGTGCATGGGCGAGAGGGCAACAACAATCGTAGTCTTCGCCCAGGAAAACGACGCAGAAGTACTAGGCGTATACTCACTAGAAGGCCTAAGACTAGAGGTAGATCCAGTAACAAAGCAACTAAAGAAGACCGAGGCATTACTCGCCATATAATTAATCATCCTACTCGCCCTTAACTGATGAACATCAAAGACCGATTACCGATCACGCCTATTCACACGTAATGAGCAAGGGCGTTGGTGAGCAGTTACGGCAGCTCTTGGTAATTGACGAGGCTTATTATGTGCTTAATTCGCCATTGGTCATTCGCTGTGGTGCATGTTTCCCAGGTCATGACTGCCGTGCTCCTAACCTACATCAACAACCGAAGCACGTATGAGCCTTGTGATTCACCTCATTACCTAACCAGCAGCACGACCTACTCCTAGGTGATTAGTTTCGGAAACAAACCATCCAACGCAATCACGGCTTCATTAAGTGGAACAGCCCTCTGGCTCCTCGCCGGTGATGCGATCATTGGCTTATCAACGGGCATCGGCAACTCGATGACCCACCAGTACCAGTAATGGAGCAACATATACAAGCACTTAGCAAATTCTTGGGAAAGCAATAAACAAGAACAGCACCAAGAGGGAGAAAATAACAAGGACAATAAGAAGGGTATGCAATGTACGACGAACCAAACATCCCACCAAAATCCAAAACCCAAGCGAAACAAAAACGCACTAACAATCTTCGTGGTGGGGCCGCCGGGATTTGAACCCGGGATCACTCGGGCATACCCCGCCACCACCGGTTCCAAACAATGTCCCGGTGGTGGACATCCAAGCCGAGCATCCTAGCCAGGCTAGACTACGGCCCCGCTCTCCATAAACTTAATGTAGTTTTTTTAAGCTTTTACTGATGGTTCGCCTTATGGATAAGTAATGCTTTATTCCTTAAGCAATAACGTATTTTCTTAATGCTTACTAATATCAGGGAGTATTCACGCCATATCACCAAGGCTGTTTGACAATAATGTATTAAGAGCCATGCAATATGGGTTGTTGATAGATGGTAATGTTGATAGGGATGGATATCCTGAAATAGGCACTACCCACCTTTGGCAGGGTATTATTTGGCCATTGGTATTTCTAGGTAAGAATAATATGTACGTGAAGAACATTAATATAAATAAAAGGATATAACCATTACATGGTTTTTAACATCCATTGATTGTAGGTTTAAAGGTGGAAGTGCGGTTGATATTGAGCGTGGTTTTGTTGTTTGCTGTGTTTGGTGATGGTGATATTCAGGATGAGTATGATGTGGGGGATTAGGTTGTTCATGGGTGGTGGGTATGGGTGGGAGTGGGTTGTTAGGGTTAGGTCTTCGAGGGTTGTTAAGTTGGCTGGGGAGTGGTTGGGGCGATCCCGTGTTTAGGGTTGTTATTGGGGATTTGGCTCGATTTATTGATGCGTTAAGCTTAGGCTGTTGATTTATTTGGCCGGCATGGGCTATAGGCCGAAGGGTAGGTCTTCCGTGTTTATTGGCGGTGTGAAGATGGTGGTGAGGGCTTGCGATGGTTATGTGAAGTTGATCGCTGTTTGAGCGCGTACGTGTACGGCGGGGCGAGGTGATGAGACATGGCTGGATTAGGGCAGTAGTACGTGAGACTTTCCGAGATATTAAAGGAGACTATGGGTAGCGGTAATGATGGGGGATCGCGAAGTATTGATGACGCCATGGCTAGGCTCGGCTGCCAAACCGCTACCCCAAACCGCTACCGAGGACTTTGTGAGAACTCAGCAGGTGAATAAGTTTTACAGTTAATCATCACCACCCTTGTTCTCGGTTCTGCCTTCCTTTCCTTTCGCTCCAGTATTTCCACCCATGTTAGGAAGCAGTCGGTGATGGTGTTCCCAGTCCACCTTTGTTCCTTTTCATAACCCATGCCCATCAACCCAGGTACTTCCTGAAGAAGTTAACCGTCCTCTCCCAGGCATCCTTCGCGGCTGCCTCATTATATACAGGCCCACCCTCGGTGGCGAAGGCGTGGTACGTACCTGGGTAGAAGGCCATCTCAAACCTCGGTTTGTAGGTTAGTACAGCCCTTATTAGGTCTGGTATTCCCTGGTTTATGGCTGGGTCCTCACTGGCGTAAATAGCCAGTATTGCCCCCTTGATCTTGGCTATGTCGTTTATATTCTTCGGGTTCCTACCATAGTAAATCACCAACGCGTCAAAGGGCACCCTCGTTGACGCCTCGAAGGCTAAGCCGCCGCCCATGCAAAAGCCTATTATGCCCATCCTCTCCACCTTGTACGTACTCTTTACGTAGTTGTACGTGTCCACTATGTCCCTGACCATCCTCTCCTCAGTGGTCTCCCTATTAATGACCAGCTCCTGCACTATCTCCCTTTCCGTTGGTGATAATGAGCTCATTAACTCGCTGATTGCCTTTAGGTCAGCTCTCCTCTCTGGTGGTATTGACCAAAATCTTCTCATTACTTCAGCTATGTTCTGCTCAGTAAATATATCGGCTTTTCTCGAATATAGATTTGGCGCTATTGCCAGATACCCAAGCCCAGCCAATCTTCTGGTTACATTCCTTATGAATTCCGTTATTCCGAAGATTTCGTGAATCACGATTACTGATGCCTTATGTGGCGTGTCTGGCGTTACCTGAAAAGCCGTTAATTCACTACCATCGCTCACCCTGTACCTTATGTATTCCTCCCTTGGCATGCAAGGGTTTTACTTGCTGTCTTATTAAGTTTCCGTTATCGGGTTGCGGGATGTTTTACCTGTTATTTCCCATGCTTCTTTAGAGATAATTTTTTTAAGTGTCTGCGGTATTCGTTCCTTAGTTCTCGAGGTTTTGAGTATGGCATCCTTAAAGGAGGAGATGGAGAAGAAGATTATGGAGATTCTACCGCCCGAAGCCAAGTTTTCTAGGGTGGATTTTGAGGGGCCTAACGTCATTATCTACGTAATGAACCCGAGGTACGTGATGGAACACAGCGAGTACATAAAGACCCTGGCTAAGGAGTTGAAGAAGTACATAATCATTAGGGGTGATCCTAAGGTTAGGATTAGGGAGGTTGATAAGTTAAAGAGGGTTATAACGGACATGGTAACTAAGAGTGTTGGTTCGAATATAATCGATGATATTGTGGTTGATGAGCCAACGGGCGAGGTCTACGTCTACCTGAAGAAGCCTGTTAGGGAGAGGAGTAAATTGGAGAAGGAGATACTGGCTGAGACTGGTTGGAAGCCATGGATAATACCCACAGCGCTTGAGATGGGTAAGGACTTGCCCAGGTCGGACATCGACGCGGTTAAGCAGATACAGATAGCCACCGCCAAGGATAGGCTCGAGTTCCTAAGGAGGCTTGGCATGAGGATTCATAGGGAGCCCATTTACAGGGATGCTAGGATAACCGTTACGGGCTTAGGCGCACAGATGGAGGTTGGTAGGAGCGCCATACTCGTTAGGACCAAGGAAAGCTCAATACTACTGGACTGCGGCGTTAAACCATCGAGCTCCGGTGATGAGGCGCCATTACTTGATGAGCTCGACCTGGACTCATTAGACGCCGTCGTCATAACCCACGCGCATATGGATCACATAGGCTTCGTCCCATACCTATTCAAGTATGGTTATAAGGGCCTGTCTATATGACGGAACCCACGAAGTACCTAATGGAGGTGCTACTCACGGATTATATCGAGCAGGCCGAGTCCGAGGGCAGGTACCACCGTACACCAGACAGGACCTCGCCCAAGCCCTCTATCACACGATAACCCTCAACTATGCTGACCACCCAACCGACATATCGCCGGACACAAAGCTCATGCTCTTTGACGCCGGTCATGAGGTCGGGTCGGCAGTGGTTCACCTACACATTGGTAATGGCCTTTACAACATCATTTACACGGGCGACATGAAGTACGGCCCAACAAGGCTCCTGAACCCAGCCCATAACAAGTTCAAGAGGGCTGAGTTGCTCATCATGGAGAGTACGTATGGCGGTAAGGAGGATATTCAACCACCGAGGCAGGAGAGCGAGCAGAGGCTTGTTGAGTTGGTTAAGCACACCGTTGAGCATGAGGGTAAGGTTTTGATACCCGTGTTCAGCACAGGTAGAGCTCAGGAAATACTCCTGGTGCTTAACGAGGCGATTAACAATAAGCAACTGCCCAAGATACCGATATACGTTGATGGTATGGTCCTAGAGACACTGAACGTACACCTAATGTTCCCAGACTACCTAAACAGGACTCTTAGGGAGATGATATATGACGGCGTAAACCCATTCCTAAGCGAGTACGTTAAGCCATCGAGAGGGCTAGGGATCCTGAGAAGCGTAAGGAGCAGGTCATGGAAATACTACAGGGACCACCAGCAGTCATACTCGCCCCACACGGCATGCTCAATGGAGGGCCTATAATGGACTACTTCGTGCATGCCTCCGAGGATGAGAAGAACATGCTCATCTTCGTATCTTACCAGGCAGAGAATACGATTGGCAGGAGGATCCAACAGGGCGAGAGGAAATTAACCGTTAGGTACTACTCAGACAGGGTGACGCTTGATATTAAGATGAAGGTTGAATCCATACCCGGCTTCTCAGGCATAGTGATAGGAGACAACTAATTAATTACGTGAGAAATATGGAACCAAAGCCCCATAAAATAATGCTTGTTCACGGAGAGCCAAGTAAGATAATGAACCTAGCCCTAACCCTGGAGCTCCAGCTGAAGATACCGACGGTCTTCATGAATAATGGGGAGACCCTAAGGCTCGTCTAGTCTCTGTCCTTCCGTAAACCACGAACATCACAATTGCCAATAGGATCACCACAACCGCCACTAGGACTAGGGTGGTGATCACGGGCTTCTGTGGCGGTTTATAACCGAGGGCCGCGAGGACGTACATCGCCGCCGACCAGGTCAATGGCGATGTTGTTGGCAGTGGGTAGCCAAGCCTAGGATCAATAGCCTCGGGGAGGAGGCCATGCTGTGAATGCTCAACGCACCACATAAGTATGTTGTTAACACCCGCGTAGTTTCCAATGTCCTCGTAGTACATTGCCAGGAACAACGTGGTTATCAACCAGGGCGGGTCTGGCGCCGTACTATCGTAGAGGCTTGAATCGTAGTGATAATCATCGCCTGGGAATCTTGCCAACCTCCATTAACTGTTAATACGTGTATTATGGTTTCGACTGTGCTTACCGCCCTAGCGCTACGCGGGTTCACCAGCCCCATGGCTATGGGTAAAATTACTGATGAGTCGGGTATTCCATTCGGTACATAGGTCACCTGCGAACCACTGCTTGTGTATACCACCGTGCTCGTGATTGCTTGTGAGTAGAACTTGCCGGTATAGAAGTACCTCTGTATCGTGGAGTTTAATTCATTGGCGGCCCTGAGGATCTCCGTGTCATTGAGACCTAGCGCCCTGTATATCTGTGCCGAGGCGTATAGGCCTTGGTCATCAATTGCCTGGGTCCAGAAGTTATAGGCGTAGTTGCTCTCCCAAATGCTTAGGTCCCTGGGTATCAAGCCATTATCCTCACTAATACTATTCAACTCCCAGTTAAGGGACTTATTGATGCAGGGTAGCACCGCCATTAGGAATGACTTATTGTGGGTGTACTCATAGAATTGCCAAACACCTATTTGGAATAGGCCGACGCTATCGTACTCCGGAATTCCGAAGGTCCTGTCTGGAGTTCCGTACCAGAAGTTATAGCGCGTGTACCAGGTGCCGCTTGAATTCTGGGAATTGCACATCCATAGCCAGTACTTCATTGCCGGTCCATAATAACCAGCGGCCTGAAGGGCCATTGCCGCGAAGGAGGAGTCCCTGACCCAGCTGTAGAAGTATACGGGCTCTGGCGATGCAATGAATTCCCCAGTGACTGGGTTCTGATCATCCATAATGAGGAGGAGGCTCAGGTAATACTCAGTTAGCAATGCACCGCTTAGCCTGGGCTTTCTCGCCAGCCCCAGCCAATTACTGACCTCGTTATTGTTAATACTCATTAATTCATTAATTGGGATTATTGACGCACCACCGAGGTTTAAAACCACGTATGTGTAATTACCACTTACGCTTAGTACCGTCCATCCATCCACGTTCCTTACCGTAATCCCACTACCTGAGTATATACTGAATAGTAATGGTGATTTAATAATCACGAATGTATCATTAATTACCTGATAAGTATAAGACCCCGGCATAAATACCTCAATAGTCAGTAAGCCTCTGGACCTAGCAATAACGGCTATGGTTGTGTAGTTCGGAGGTATGAATATTGATACCTCACCATTACTTCCCCTGATAATGACCGTATTATTAAGCGCCAGGTAGGCCTCGCTAGTGTTTCCTAGATTTGCAATTGTCACATTAATATTTAGCAGTCCGTATTGACCATAAAACACCTGAAGTATTGATGGTGGCCTAGAGGACTCGCCGTTTAATATGGGTTTTGGTATTGGGTATCCCGTGGATATGTAGACGCTCAGGTTCCTCCAATTACTTAACAGTAGGTAAGCAGGTGATGAGGTGTTTGTCGGTATTTGAACAGTGATTTGCCGCTGGGTTAGTGATAACGCGATCATTGATGCGCCAATTACCAGTAATGCAATTCCAATGATTAGGAAGATGAGTCTCCAATTCATTAATTATTGATTTCACGAAGGACTTTAATACTTTATCTAGAGTCAACGTTCAATTAATCAATTAGGAGTATACCTTTTAATGCCTTGGATTATGCATTTCATGAAGTGAGGATATGTTGACATACTTACTTGGTATTGTATTGGCTGTTGCTGCGTCACTCACCTGGCAGTGTCGCCAATACTCTACAGGGTGGGCGCAACGGACAGCGCGCTCGATGACCTAGTATCGAACTCGTTAGGTGCTTTCATACTAGCAATACCATTCATACTACTTAAACCACCGCTAAATGGCGGTGCCTGGCTTTACGGCACCATCTTCGCAGTGCTTGGGCCCGTCTTCGGCACCTACGTATTCCTGATCTCACTGAGGTATGCCGATGTCGGTATTGCCAACGTGATCTCCTACGCCTACGTAGTCCTACTCCCAATACTACTACTCGTGATAAGCCCATCGTACTTAACATACACGTGGCCAGCCATACTAATAATGATTGGTCTCTACCTAATAATGGGTTCTGGCAAGGGCACGTTTTATGGATACATCATGGCGCTTCTCTCGGCAATACTCTACGCCTTCTCCTTCCTGGCGCTTTACAGGGCCTATGAGTACACAAATCCCTGGGGCATAATATTCATTAGGGGCATCACACTGATGATAGGTGCATTAATATTAAAGATCGTGGTTGAGGGCTTCAGGTTTAAAGTTAGTAGTAAGGTCTTCCTTGCCGGATTGATTAGCTACGGCGTTGGGGGTCCCCTCTACGTATTGTCCGTGGATTATGCCGGAATCGCCGTACCAACGCTAATAACAGCATTATCGCCTGTGATTACCGAGGTCCTGGCAATAGTTAAGCTTAAAGAGAAGCTGAACCTAAAATCAACGCTTGGATTTATAGCCGTAATAACGGGCATAATAATAGCATCAGTAATCGGTATTTAGATTTAAAATCTGGGCACAATAATTTACTCCGGTGATGATGGGTCGATGATATGGATGATAAGGTGATTTAGGAAGAGACGAGCTGATCAGGATTCCTATTTTTGACAAATTATAGCATTACATGGTAATGCTATAATTTGCTTTAACGAATATAATTACTAAGTAGTAGGATAAATAAGATAAAATTTATTAATATCAAAAACTACCAAATTATAATGGCTAGCATAGTTCTTGATGAGTTCCTTAAACAGAGAAACACGCTCCTAAATGCAGGTAGCTATGAGGAGGCTAAGGCTAACTTCCGGTGGCCACCGCCTGGTGAGTTTAATTGGGCTGTGGATTATTTTGATAAGTATCTTGCCGAGACGGCCACAAACCCTGCCCTCGTATACATAAATGACGAGTTATTCAGGACCGGCGATTCTAGGACCTTTAGCTACCTTGAGCTTAGGGCTAGGTCTAATAGGTTAGCTAACGCACTTACTGAGTTGGGTATTGGACGTGGGGATGTGGTCATGGTAATGCTCAATAATAGACCTGAACTCTTTGAGACCTTCCTTGCATTAATGAAGATGGGCGCCATAATAGCGCCAGCAACAACACTATTATTGCCGGCGGACATTGAGGACAGGGCCGCGAGAGCCCACTTCAAGGCTATAATTGCTGATCCTGAGGTCGTCAGTAGGATCGATAAAATTAGGGATAGGCTTGAGAAGCTTGGTGTTAAGTATTTTATAACTCTCGGTAAGCCGGGACCTGGTTGGATTGATTATTACGAATTAACCAGCGGTAAGTCAGAGAACTTCCAGGGAGTTAGGACTAGGACTGATGAATTACTATTGATATACTTCACGTCTGGAACAACGGCTAAGCCAAAGATGGTAATGCACACCCACTCAAGCTACCCAATTGGCCACTTAACAACCATGTACTGGGTCGGTGCTAAGCCAGGCTATAGGCACATGAACATATCGAGCCCAGGCTGGGCAAAGTGGGCTTGGTCAACATTCTTCGCGGCATTCAACGCGGGCGCGACTACAGTTGTTTATGACTATAGCGGCAGGTTCAGTGCGGCAAATCACCTAAAGGTTCTTGAGAACTATGGCGTTGATACACTGTGCGCACCGCCAACTGTTTGGCGTATGATAATACTCGAGGACTTAACAAAGTATAACCTAGAGAAGATTAAGAGCTTCGTAAGCGCCGGCGAGCCCCTAAATCCAGAGGTAATTGAACGTGTTTATAAAGCCACGGGTAAGTACATACGTGATGGTTATGGACAGACAGAGACCACGCTCATGGTTGGAAACTTCCCAGGTATGAAGATTAAGCCTGGCTCAATGGGTAAGCCAGCCCCTGGCTATGACGTAGTCCTTGTCGATGAGGATGGGAACCCCGTGGGTACCAACAAGGATGGCCACATAACCGTTAGGACAAGCCCGAGGCCCATTGGCTTAATGGTTGGTTATGATGATGAGAATAAGAATAAGGAGGTGTTTAGGCTCGGCCTTTACTTCACTGGCGACGTGGCTTCATGGATGAGGAGGGCTACCTATACTTCGTTGGTCGTGCAGATGACGTCTTCAAGTCAAGTGACTATAGGATTAGTCCGTTTGAACTCGAGAGCGATTTATTGAAGCACCCGGCTGTTGCCGAGGCTGCCGTGGTCCCAAGCCCAGACCCAATAAGGGGCTTCATACCAAAGGCATACATAGTGCTGAAGCCGGGCTACACACCAAGTAAGGACCTCGCCCATGACATCTTCAAGTTCATTAGCTTAACATAGCGCCATACAAGAGACCTAGGGTCATTGAGTTCGTGCCTGAGTTACCTAAGACCATCAGTGGTAAGATTAGGCGTGTTGAACTTAGGGGCCTTGAACGTGAGAAGAGGAATAAGGGCATTAGGAGTGAGCATGAGTACTTCGAGGACGACTTCCCAGACATTAAACAGATGAGGGTGTAATATGGCTAGGTCATTATTAAAATGATTTTTAAATTTAGTATTGTCTTTTTCCCTAATGTCCAGCACAATAAGGAGGATTAGCCTTGGGGTTGATTGGCTTGATTACGCAATGCTTGGCGGTGTGCCGAGGGGCAATTGGCTCCTGGTAACCGGCGAGCCTGGGGTTGGTAAGTCAATACTCACGATACAGGCGGCTGGGGCTAATGTGGATGCAATGCCGGTGGTCTACGTCTCCACGGAGACCAGGTTCTTCGACGTTGTTAGGCAGGCTAGGCAGTTCGGTATTGACTTATCTGATGCGGTTAGTTTGGCAGACGTCCTGGCTGGTAAGGTTAAGGACGTGAAGACGAACCTAGTCGTCATCGACCTCTTTGGGTTGGCTAGGGAGTATAGGGAACTACTCAAGGCGAGTGAGGAAGAGGAGGGTAAGTCTAAGGCTAAGTCACCACTGAGTATGGAGGTCGTGATGGCATCAATAGAGAAGGCTTATGAGGTGCTTGGCATTGCGGAGGAGGGTAGGGTCACGAAGGACGTGCTAGTGATTATTGACTCCCTGGCCCCAATGTGGGCCCATGCCCCCGCAATGGCTAGGTTGATTACGTATAGGCTCAGGCAGAGGCTCTACCGCTCTAACGTTACCGTCCTAATGACTAACCAATTCGCCCCAACCACAGGCATGACCTTCGGGTTCGGCGCCGAGCACATCGCCGACGCAATAATACACATGTGGATTGAACAGCCCGAGAAGAAGAAGGAGATTGAGAGGTGGCTCATAATCAAGAAGGCTAGGCTAACGAATCACTACAGGAAGGCCATGAGGTACGAGATAGAGCCTGGCAAGGGATTAACACTTATAGAGCCCAGCATTGAGGAGTTGAAGAAGTGGTTTGATGAGTATGCAAGTAAGCAGGAATCAAGTGGAGAGGAATAACTGTAGCCAAGAAGTAATAAGGGCAATGGAGGAGTTTCTATGGGCATTATTAAACGGTGGCAGCAAGGAGAACGTGATGAATAGATTAATGGCATGCGGTGAGTACGCCAAGCCCTACTTAAACGTGATCAATGGTAATGATCCAGGCAATACAATATCGGCCGCAGTGTCGTACTACCAATACGTTAAGCTCGCTAAAGGTGAACTACGCATAAATGGGAATTACATAAGGGGCATTGATGAAGACCTTACAAGACCTGATACAACCTACTCACTCATTATTGATAACATGGTCAATGCATTGAAGGCTCAGGACTACGTAACTGCGGGCTTCCTAGCTGACTTGGCGTTCATTACTCGGTCATATATACTCTGCGTAAGTAATAATGGTGAGGATTCATGTGATTGGATTAGGAGGGCATTTAATGTTAGGATTTTGATCCTAAAACGATTTAGCAGGTATTGATTGGCCTAAACTTATAACCGTAGTTTATCAAGCCGTAAGTACCATCCATCTTAACCATTCTAAACACAACCTCAACATCAATACCTGGACTCAGCTTCTCAGGGTCCATGCAATCCACTATCTGTCCAACAACCTTAATACCACCAAGATCCACTACACCAATAATTAGTGGCTTCATCTTCTCAAACTCAACAGGTACTGAGTAAAGTACCGTGAAGTTAATGAGCTTCCCAGTGCTTGGTAATGGGTACGGCTTAAACTCCCTGGAACCGCACTCACACACAGCCCTTGCGGGAAGTAAACCCTGCCACACTTAACGCATTGAACACCCTCAAGCCTATAATACTGAGGCATCCTTCTCCAGTACCTTGGTATGGATAGTCTCTGGTCCACCATGTCAGCTCACCCTCCTGAGCACTATTGATGTTGATACCAGGTCGAAACCAGCCATGTCCTGAACAATACCCAACTCAGCCTTACCCAGCGACTCAAAGGGCTTCACATTCATTAACTCCATAACCATTAATACCAATTCATACATACCCGACGCACCACCCGGAAATCCCATGGCCTTAAGTCCACCACCAGCATTAACAACTAATTTACTGCCTACGTCTAAGGCGCTGTGGATAGAAGCCTCGGTGTTTCGCCGGGCCTCACGAGGCCCATGGACTCCAGCGCCAGCATACCGAGTATGCTGTATGTGTCGTGAACCTCCACAAGGTTTATTTCGTTTACTGAAGCATGGGCCATCCGGAGAGCCATGTTAGTGGCGTCCCTAACCGAGTAGAGCTCGGTTAATGAATCCCTTTGGCCGAGGTATGTTCCATAGGCACCAACGCCAATGCCATCAATCCTAATCACAGCGTCACTCCTAATAGGCTTGTTACATAATACAACAGCGGCTGACCCGTCCACGGCAGGCGCAACGTCATAAAGCCTCAGTGGGTCAGCAACGACCTCCGACTCAAGTACATCCTTAAGTGATGCCTGCTTCTTCATATACGCGAGTGGGTTCTTGCTACCCCTCTCATGCATCTTTATTGGCCATATTGCCAAGTCCTCATAATCATAGCCATACTTAATCATGTACTCCTTCATCGCCATTGCCGCCTGAGCCGCCGGTGTCACTCCGAAGAAGCCCTCATACTCATAGTCCGTGATTGTCGATAATGCCTTATTCAACTTAACATTAACTACGTCATGCATTTTCTCAACACCAACAACCGCGACGCAGTCGTAAATGCCCGCCCTAACCATGTTATAAGCCTCCAGTACCGCGATTCCACTCGACCGTCACCACTCTCAATCCTAATGGCAGGTATCCTCCTAAGCCCAACATAATCCGCCAAGTAGGCGCCTAATACGCTCTGGTCCTGAAGCACCTCAGAGAAGGCGTTGGCTACGTATATAGCACCCAGGTTTGCATTACCCACCTGGTCAAGGACCTTTAGGAAGGCCTCTGCGAACAGCTCCTTCAACCCCTTCTCATAATGCCTACCACCTGGCACTAGGGAGTGGGCTACGACATATACTTCTGTCGTATTAAACACCAGCAATTGCCATAAATGTGAAGTTTTTAAATATTCCCTGGATATAGCCAATATAATGGTTGAGGAAATAAGCCTTGAGGACGTATTCGCAAAAATAGACAGGGGCGAACTGAAGCTTCACGAATTAGATAAGTTCTTTAATGACTCGAACAGGGCGACTGAGGCGAGGAGGAGGTACATAGAGAGCCGAGTCAATGTGAAGCTGGAGAATGTTGGTAAGACCGTCATTGATTTCAATACTGTGGTTGGAAGGAACATAGAAAACACGATAGGGGCTGCGCAGGTGCCGATAGGGATTGCTGGGCCATTACGCGTAATCGGTGATTATGCTAACGGCCTCTATTACATACCATTGGCGACCACCGAGGGCGCGCTCGTAGCTCCGTGAATAGGGGCACTAAGATAATTACTGAGGCGGGCGGTGCCAGGAGTAAGGTCATTAATGATGGTATGACCAGGGCCCCCGTCATAGCGGTACCAAGTGTTATCGATGCCGTTGAGCTCGTTAACTGGGTTAATGAGCATTTTAATGAGGTGAAGAGCGTGGCTGAATCCACCAGTAGACATGCTAGGCTGATTAGTATTCAACCGTTTATTGTTGGTAACAATGTTTGGCTTAGGTTTAAGTTCACGACGGGGGATGCAATGGGCATGAACATGGTAACAATAGCCACTGATAAGGCCGTTAAGTACATACTTAGCAATTTCCCAAGGGCGCGCTTAGTCGCACTTAGTGGCAATATGTGCGTAGATAAAAAGGCCAATGCCGTAAACTTCCTGCTCGGTAGGGGTAAGACCGTGATTAGCGAGGCCGTAATACCGAGAAGCATCCTGGAGAAGTGGGGCGTTACTGCGGAGGATGTGGCCGAGGTTAATAATAGGAAGAACCTGCTTGGTTCCGCATTGGCCCATTCATACGGCTTTAATGCCCACTTCGCTAATATAATTGCGGCGATATTCATAGCCACGGGCCAGGACGTGGCCCAGGTTGTTGAGTCTAGCATGGGTATTACCTGGATGGAGCCTCTTGATAATGGCGACCTCTACGTATCAGTCACATTGCCAAGTCTCGAGGTTGGTACTGTCGGTGGTGGCACTGGATTACCAACACAGAGGGAGATGCTTCAAATGCTCGGTGTCTATGGACCAGGAAATCCACCTGGGACAAATGCGCTGAAGTTTGCCGAGATAGTGGCTGCCGCAGTGCTTGCAGGTGAGGTTAACCTGGTCCTCGCCTTAGCGAGGGATGAATTGGCGAGGGCTCATGAAATGCTCGGTAGGGCTGGCAAAAGGAGTAGCTCGTAGTTTTAACATCAGAGATATATTTTTGTCTATATATGATTACGTACTCTTTATAGTACATAAATTGAAGCGATAAGGCTTATAAAGAGTTGCGCTAGCAATACTATGGGGATTAGTTTGGTAATTTACGTTTCTCCTGATAAAAAGGTCGTTGAGAAGACGCTTCAAACCGAGCTTAAGCGGATAATGCTTAGCGAGCTCATAGACGGCGAAGTAATTATTGGCGCCGCAATCATTGATTCAAATGGCATCCCCATCATTTATCACATCCCAAACACCCTCACCGTTAAATCCCTTAAAAACCTCCTCTCCCTCATAGAGTTCGTCGATCATACCGCTAAAATTAATGATGACCTCCTCGGTTCATATCAATACCTCATAATTCGCTTCTCAAACTTCAAAATCGCCTTCTTCGAGATGGGTTCTAAGGGCTGGTTGATGGTTTTCGTTAACCCTGTCTGGCACGTTGAGAATGTGATGTCAAAGATTAAGCAGTTCATGCTTAGGGTTCAAAGGATGATTTAAAATCGACACAGTATTTTGGTAAAAAATTGCCGCTTCAAATATATAAGGTACTTATCCAGCCCTGGAATGATGTCGAAGGTAACAGCTACAGTTAAAGTACCTGAAATAGAGATTAAGGAGGAGCTCTCATTACCGGCCTCAGGCACTGCCGTAATAGTCGTTGATATGCAGAATGACTTCGTAAAACCAAATGGGAAGCTTTACGTACCAACGGCGCAAGCCACAATACCTGCAATAAGGAAGCTACTTATGAAGGCTAGGGATGCTAATGTACCCATAATATATACCCAGGACTGGCACTTCAAGAACGACCCAGAGTTTAGGATTTGGGGCGAGCACTGTGTAATGGATACGTGGGGTGCCGAGATAGTTGACGAACTTAAACCCATGCCTGATGACATAGTAATAAGGAAGCGTAGGTATGACGCATTCTTCGGCACAGACCTCGATTACGTGCTTAGAAATGTCGTTCACGCAACTAACCTCGTGATAGTGGGTACCGTAGCTAACATATGCGTACTGCACACTGCGGGTAGCGCCGCACTTAATTGGTACAACGTCGTCGTACCAATTGACGGAATCTCCGCACTAAATGAATTTGATTATTACGCCGCACTTAGGCAAATATCATTCCTATATAATGGCACACTCACTAAGGTTGATGGTATTAAATTCGTGTAAGTATATGTAGTCGATATAAATCCTAATTAATTTTTAATATTATTACTCAATATCGAGAATTCACTTTGATTCATAACTTTAATTCACGTATTTTATTTTGAGAAAAATTTAAATAGAAGTAAAAATAAGGAGAAATAGATGAATAAGGAGTTTGACGTCAAGATTGAGGATATAATTAAGCTCCTGCTTTACAGTGATTCCCACTGGATTAATTCTTTAAGAAAAATTGACTTTAGTGAGAGGATGAAGATCGTCCACGATGCTGTGAATGCCGTTTTCCCTGACTTCGTTGACTGCGTTAATAAATCGCTGGACAGTGATGTACCTAGGCTAATGTTTGTTGGATGTTTTGACATGGTATGGCAGAGTGTTGAGTCTACGGCTAAGAACTGCATTAGGGACTAGGGTTTTGTGTGAAAGTCTTTAAAGCGGTAGATAATTAATCAAGGATTAGATTGAGTAGACGCAATAGTATTAGTGGTGAAGATTGGCGTAGGGATGCTATATTCATAGTAATTTCCATAGTCGTTATAATGGCAACAATAATCATATTAGTAAGATCAGGGTTGGCAAGTGCCAGGTATGAGACCCCTAAGTACCCATTCTACCTAGTAATTTCTGAACTCATATATCTAGCCCAATTATCGCTTATTGGCCTTAGACTCAGTATAATATTTAATAGAGGCATGGGATATAGGGTAGGGACTACGGAACTTATTAAGATTGCTGCTGCCCAGACATTCACGTCACTACTCATGCCGGGATTTTACATAGGTGGTGAGGCAATTTCGATAGCCTATCTAACATCTAAGGGCTTGCCGACTACCAGGGCTACCGAGGGTATTGTTCTTCGTTATACCGTTGATACGATAACGCTGACATCAATCATACTCATTCTTTACCTACTTAGTCTGGTGTTGGTTCCCTACATAGCGCTTATAATGGCGTTAATACTACTCATAGCATATGTAGTATTATTCATAGCAATAGTGAGCGCGAGACTTGGTAAATACATAGAGCGACTGTTCAGGTTTATTAATTCACGGGTAAATTTTGCGAGCAATTTCATATTAATAAATGAGGATGAGGTTTACGGCCTTAAGCTCTCATTAATTGACTACCTAGTGATCTTCCTAATATCGATAATTCAATGGGTATTGTCGGGACTTAATGTAATGCTGATTTTCTACGCCTTCGGCGTTCACATAAGCATGCTAACGGGCATCCTGATCTCATCCTCGTATATAGTACTCACATACATATCGGTACTGCCCGGTTCAGCGGGTATTGGGGAACTCGCCAACCTATATGTGTTGAATAGTCTTGGGCTTGGTAATTATTACCTAATGTATGATGTATGGTTTAGGGTAATAACGTATATCATACCATTGATAATACTCATGCCGGCATTCCTAAGCATATCCAGGAAATTAACAATGATAAGCACTAATCATAGGAACCTCCGGTAGGTAGTTCGGTGACCCTTGACGATGCGCCCTTAATTATTGCGTCAATGACCTTTATCGCATTCCTCCTTGATAGGTAATGATTATCATTACCGCAATAAGGTGAGTAAACGCATTTAGGACAACCATCAATGCATGTACAATGCGTCAGTACCTCGAGGGATATCCTAAGTACGTCATCAATCCTCCTAAGGAGCATCCTGGCGGTGCCTGAACCGCCTGGGTATGAGTCATAAATTATTATGTGCCCAGTTGGGTATGAAATACCGCCGAGGTCCGTTGGTCCTGCGCCAATCACGTTCTCGCCAACCATGATCATGATGTGCTCAGTTGCATGGTAAGCCCTCCCTCTCTCAACAACATCGACATTCTCGAATGGACTGAAGGTTATGAATGGCGCGTAAATAACAATGCCCTTTGTCTTGAACTCATATGTAAATGGTTCATTGAATTCCCTCCTCTCAACAACCTCACCATTGCTGAACCTCTTAACCACGTAGCCATGGACCACCTCCTTGATTGTTAACCTAACGTATTGATAAGGCACTGACTTTATGAAACCCTCCTCAAGGACCTCCTCAATCCTGGGTTCAGAGGTGTATAGCGCCGTTGTGTAGAAATCATAATTATCTGGCAATCTCCTCACGTGGGCGGTCCTACTGTTTATGTCGAGTTTGTAAACCTCGTAGACCCTACCACCATGAAGATAAATGGCGCCTTCATGAAGCTCCCTCAGCGCCATAGGCAATTCCCTATAGCCAATGACCTTTCTACCTTCGACGATCTTAACGACATCGCCAATACCCCTAATACCATGTATCGCCTTAACAACCTCACGTCCCTTATTACTCACGACGTAGTAATTACCCCTAACCTCAACCAAGCCCTCACTAACCAGGGACTTAAGAATCTCCTCACAATACATATCCACTGAGCCGCTCTTCACGGGCTTCTCATAGGCCATCAATAGGCAGTGTCTCTTGGCTATCTCGTCATTCCTCCACTCAACGTATAAATCCTCAGGTCTCCTCATGTAGAACTCACGGGGATTTGAACTATAGTAGGTGCTCATTGGGTCATCCCCCAGGACCTGAATCACATAGGCCCTTTGGCCTCTCCTACCAACCCTACCACTCCTCTGCAGGTACTTCGAATAGCTAGGTGGTATCGTTGCCATGACCGCGACGTCGGCATCACCAACGTCAATACCCATCTCGAGCGTTGGTGTGGTTAGGAGCACTAGGTACCTGCCCTCCCTAAACCCATCCTCAACCTCATGCCTTTCCTCGATCGTGAGACCAGCCCTATGAACCCTAACCCTATCACCAAAACCAGCCCTATCGACAAGTCTCTTAATTAACTCAACAAACCTATGGCTATCAGCAAAGACTAGGCACTTCATACCTTTCTTAACACACACCTTAGCCAACTCAGCAGTCTCAGCAAGCCTACCCCTACTTATCGGGCTAACCAATACGTGCCTAACCAAGCCCCTCCTACCCTCCGGACCCCTGACTAGCCTAACATCATCAACGCCAAGTAACTCCCTGGCAAAATCAACTGGGTTACCGACTGTGGCCGTGGAAACAACGAATTGGTAATCCCTCATGAACCTCCTTATCCTCTTAAGAACGTAATGAACATGGGCCCCAAAGACGCCGTTGTAGACGTGGAAGTCGTCTAACACGATTACCCTGTAATTATGGAGTAAATCCCTGAACTTACTAACGTGGGTTAACGCCTCACTGACCATGTCGGGGTTTGTAATGAGTATGTCAGGCGGTGAGGAGTATATGCGAGACCTAATATCGCTGGGTGTGTCGCCATCATACGGCATTACAGACATGTTGATGGTCATGAAGTACCTCTGCATCCTGAGTAATTGATCCCTGGCGAGGGCCTTTGTTGGGTACATAATTATTGCCTTAATACCCTCCTTACTGATCATCGTTATTAACGGCAATAGGAATGCCTCGGTCTTACCAACGCCAGTACCAGCCATTATGATTGTGTTATCGCCATTGATAATCGATTGATAAGATTCCCATTGAAAGTCGTAAAGCCTATCAACTCCGAGACTCCTCAACCTATCTATCAACTCCTTCGGTAGGTCCAGGGAATCGACTGATGGTCCATAATTAGGCTCTAAGGGTTTATCCTCATGAACGTAGAGGATCATCCTGGCCCTATCACTACCCAATTCACCAATGAATTCATCCTCAAGCATGTACTTAGCCACTGTGAGCCTATCGCCCCTAATCATTGACTAATGCCATAAGTTACCTCAGTAATTAATAACTTTGGGTGTGCCTAACCGCATATACCTAATCTCATCATTAGCCTTAAGCCTCAGCACCCTCGCTCAATCACCATAAACTTATCCCAATGCTTGATCACAGGTCTCAACCTGTTACCACACCTGGGGCACTTCCTCATTTCGCCCTCAGTCTCAAAATCAATATAGCAATTAACGCATCTAAACACATTGAACGCCCTATAGTCATCAAAGTCCAGCGACACAAGACTTGGCACCTCCGTAATTACAATACCATCAACAACATCCTGTAATCTATCGATAATCTCCCTCCTTAGCGATGAATTATCAAGCATTACCAGGAATTCCCTACTACCATAAATAGACCTAAGCCTATCCCTAACGCGCAATAGCCAGTCAGTATCAATAACCACATCCTTAATAATAACGCCATAAGCCTGACGGACTGTTGATAGGGATTGTCAGGATTCATTACTATGTAATTCACAGAATTATCACCAACCTTCTGATTAACACGAATAACATCAATTAAGTCACTATTGATACTTATGAAATCATCAATTAATACACCATCAGCACCACCAGCCAACGCAGCCTTAATAAAGTCATTAACCGGGTCAGGCATTGCTGAACCATGGATAAAGACCCTAAGGCCAACCCTCTTGACCCACGCAACCGCGCTAGCCAACGATATTAACTGCCTAAGCCTACTCAACAACTGCCTAAGAACATCGCCACTCACATTACCCAACTCAACTATGGGTTCTGGCGGTGCTACCGGCGTAGCATCCCTAACATACTTAACAACCTCCAAGCCCTCAAATAACCAGGAACCTGCAAACATGCACCAGGGCAATCCACACCACTTAATGAATACCCTCACATGACGAAGTTAACACAGCGCCATTATTAACCTTGCTATTAACATTAGGCACTAACCCAGGGACTTAATTAATGAGATAGTGTAATTAATTACCTGGTTCAACCTCTCCTCCAATAATGACTCAGCGTAAATCCTAATGATAGGCTCTGTGCCGCTACCCCTGATTAGGATCCAGGAACCATCACTAAACACAACCTTAACACCATCAATAGTTATCACCTGCTTAACATTACCCAGTTCGTGAAGTCTCTCAATGATTACCTCCCTATTCCTACTTACGAACTCCTTACCATTGCTAAACGGTATATCGACCCTCCTATAGAAGGACCTGCCATACTCCCTAATTATCTCATTAAACACATTAACCAAGCCACCATACTCAGAGCTATCGCCGTTAATAAAACCGCGGTGTAAATACCATCCTTATCAGGTACATGCCATGAATAGGCCAAACCACTACTCTCCTCACCAGCAACCTCCGCATCACCACTAATTAAGTACTTAACAGAGTGCTTAAAACCCACGGGAACCTCGTAAACCCTAAGTCCATACTTATTGGCTATTAGGTCTACGATGTGCGTCGTGGATATAGCCCTAACAACACTCTTCCTAATGACCCCCCTCCTGGCCAGATACTCAAGTACAATCGATATCACATTATTTGGGCTTAGGTAGCCATGTAAAGGATCGACCGCCGCTATCCTATCCGCATCACAGTCATGCGCAATGCCGACATCATAACCCTTACTCATGACCTCCTGAATCGTATCATGGATATTCTCAGGCTCCGGATTAGGATTTCTACCTTCAAAACCTGGGTCATAACTATTATGAACCTCAACAACATCCATGCCTAGCTCCCTAAGTATCTTAGCCGTGTAATTAATGGCCGTACCAAACAGGGGATCAACCACAACCCTCAACCTACTCCTCGGCCTAAACACCCTGAGAACATCACTAATTACGTGATCCACATAGTGAGGACCTGGATCAATTAATTGAGGCTTCACAACCTTAATGCTTGACACAGACCTATCAATATCCTGCCACTCCTGATCATATAACCTCTCTATTTCACTCGTATCCTCATCCGGAGCCGGCGCTCCCCTGCTTGTTATTACCTTGAATCCGTTGTATATTGGTGGGTTGTGGCTGGCGGTGATCTGTATCGTGAGGTCGAAACCAAATCGAGAACCAAACCAGGCAACCACAGGGGTTGGTGTTGGCTTCTCAGTGACCACGGCATCAACCCCATGCTCAGCGGCGACACCCGCGACTATGTCTGCGTAATCCCTGGATTTCCTCCTAACATCATAACCAATTAATAGTCTCCTTAGTCCGTATTTGCTGGACCAATAACGTAACGTAGACTCTGCAAGTACTGCCACAAGTCTCTCATTAAAGTCCCTATCAATCACGCCACGTACTCCATCAGTTCCGAATCGAAATCTTAATTCCCGGCTCATTTTACTTATATGGATAGGTAATTCTTTAAAAATTACTATTGTTCATTGATTAATGTCCGCGTTAAGACCAACGGTAGGTGCAAAGGTATATCACTTAATGGCTGGTCCTGGTGATGTGGCGCCATACGTTTTAACGCCAGGTGACCCCGATAGGGTACCTAGGATTGCTAAGTACTGGGATTCCGCCCGCGCCGTGGCAACGCATAGGGAGTACGTAACGTACACAGGGACTTACAAGGGCGCCCCAATATCAGCAGTATCCACGGGTATTGGTGGGCCGGCTGCGGCGATAGCCATTGAGGAATTACTCACGCTTGGTGCGAATACCTTCATTAGGGTTGGCACGACTGGCGCGCTCCATGAGTGGATTAGGATTGGCGATGTCATAATCAATACAGGGGCCGTCAGATTTGACGGAGCCAGTAATGCCTATGCAATGCCTGAATACCCAGCCGTGGCCAGTTATGATGTTGTGCTGGCCTCATAACGGCCGCCGAAATGCTTGGCGTTAGGTATCACGTCGGTTTAACGGCATCCACGGCCGACTTCTACGTTGGGCAGGGCAGGCCGGGATTCAAGGATTATCAGCCACCCTGGTCCAGGGATATCATCAACACGTTATCATCAATGAACGTACTTAACTTCGAGATGGAGGCAGCGACCATATACACGATAGCCAATGTACATGGCGCAAGCTGGTGGTATCATGGCCGTAATAGCCAATAGGAAAACCAACGAGTTTGTACCCGATGCGGGGGTTGACGATGCGATTAGGGTGGCTAATGAGGCCGTTAGAATACTCTATGAGTGGGATTCGATAAAGACTAACATGGGGCTTAGGTACTTAACGATGAATGTAATTAAGAAATGGATTAAGGAGTGATTGCCATGGTTCTTGAGGAGTTTGATGAGATAAAGCTTGAGGAGTTGGCTAAGGGATTGCCTGAGTTTGGTAGGTTCGGTAAGGAGTTGGAGACAATAGGTGTGTTACCAATACCATCAAGATTAAGGAGGTATAAAGCTTATAACCTATTCATATTCTGGCAATGGCGTCGGCATCAGCAGCAACGCCCCTTGCCGGTTACCTACTCTTTAATCTAGGTCTTAAAGCATGCTTATAGCGATAACCTTTGCCCTCATACTTGGTGTAATACCAACATTACTATTCTCCGAGATGGGTAGGCAAATACCATTAACCGCACTCGTGATTGCCAGAAAGACCTTTGGCTATGGAACAGCCCAAGCCTTATCATTACTATACACCGTGATTAATATTGGGTGGTTCGCCCTTAACAATGCCGTAGGTTCAGAAATACTATCAGCTGTGACTCACACATCAATCATGTACTGGTATGTCATAATGGGCGCTATACAAATATTCCTTGTGCTACTTGGATTTAAATGGCTAGAGTACTTCTATAGGTATACCTCAATAATATTATTAATAAGCTACGCCGTATTAACATATTACCTAGTCACTCAATATCACGTATCGTGGTCAACTCTTTGGTCAACAACGCCAAGCACAAACGCCCAATGGGGTGCCGCAATAGACCTAATGCTTGCCTTCGGTGCATTATCATGGGCTTACAAGACCTCAACAACCTCCAGATTCGCTAGGCCATCGGATAAGGTCAATATTCTCTATGGCTTAGCTACGCCAATAGGCATCATAATTCCGATATACCTAATGGGTATCTTAGGATTCGCTGGACAGTATTACGCCAATAATTGGAACGTGGCTGCCCTATCATTCCCACCATCAACACCAATATGGGTTCTAATAGCCGCTCTAGGCGCCTCGCTCGCAATAATACATACTAATGCAATGAATCTCTATCCATCGGCTATAGACCTACTTGTTGCCATAGATCCAGTGATAAGGAGATTCAGGAGTGAGTTTAGGGCTAGGTTAACGCAACCTGCGGCTATCTTAATACTAGGTATTGCGTCAATAATAGTCTCGATATGGATACTCTCATTAATTGAGAGCTTTCTAAACTTCGTGGGATTAACAATATTCCCATTAACGTTCATACTAATCTTTGACTGGTACTTAAGGCTTAAGAGAAATGTGCGCACACTAGACGATGTAAAAAGGTACTTCTACGACGTACCGAGAGAACCCCTTAAGCACATTGGCATAGCCGCAATAGTATCCTTTGTAATCGGTAGCGTTCTAATGAATTACCTGCCGATCGCAATTCCAACGGCATTTCCAAAATACTTACCACCTGAGTATACAGGAGCTTTAATAGGTGGTTTGATATATTTAATACTAATGTTACTGGCGATCAGGATTAAGAGGCTATCATGGTTATTACCATAAAATTAACTCGTAAGTAACTTCTTAAAAATTACAGACCTCCTCAAGATATACATAAATAACTATATAATGGCATGGCACTAAGCCTTTGTCTATATTTTAATTTTATATTATTTTATATTTTACTTCTCACGTAATAATGATGTGTAAACTCCGATAAAACTCAGTACGGCTGATATTATCAGCACTATTCTTAATCCCATAATGAATGATTGATATACCGCGATGTTACCCATCATTACACCCGTGAACAGGTAAAGGCTTGCATATCTACCCAGGTAACTAACCAGTATGGCGCTTGCCAGGTATAGTCTTCTAATTACACAAAAATATTAATTGTGAAGTCAGGCGATATTAATGACATAGCTTAGGTATATCGACTTTTATCGGGCCCGTGGGCACTGGGCGGGGCAGCCTAGGTACATCATCGCCTTGGCCGTTGCCCAAGCCCTCTCGATCTTGCCCTTACCGAGCGCCTCCTCGAGCATCCTCCTTAGGACCTCGCAGACCTTCCTCGCCATTTCCTGGTCCCTCTCAATTACGTACATGCCTATGTAGATCTCGAAATAATCGCCGCTGGGCCTCGGCCCAGCCTCGTAGCCGGCCCTCTTGAGCTCCTCCAAAATTGCCACGCATCCTCAAGCCCCTTACGTTTAGTCCTAAGCTCGACAGTGCCGTTGTTGTTCACGTGAACATTAATCCTTACGCCGGCAACCTCAATTGATGACCTACCCAAGGATTTAGCTCCATGCCCGATAGCTCAATCAGCTGCTTAAGCTTCTCTGCGTCCGGCAGTTGACTTAAGTCCTCGATTAATGCCTTAATTAAGGGATAGCCGAGCATCTTCCTAGCCAACTCAACGGCCTTTGATGGCTTAGCTGTGTAAGCTACGGCGTACCCATTATCACGGTCAATCCTAAACCCTAGGCTCCTTAACCTCTCGATTATGTCGCTCCATAGCTCTACCTTCGAACTACCCATGGTGAGCCTAGCCCTCTTCCTCTTAACGTTTACATCACCATCGCCGAGTGCTACGAATAACAGGAACGCCAAGAAATCCTCAACATCGAGCTTGCCGGCCTCCTCAGCAACCACGGCTTTACTTTCGAACACACCCCTGCGGTCAACAGCCCTTAAATACCACATGACGCTTACATAACCATTATTGAGGCTCAAGCCGTTTATGTATACGTGGTTCTTCCCAGGCCACGCAATCAGCCAAGCAAAGGCTTGCCAGAGCTGGTTAGTGCCCATCACTGGGTAGCCCTCCTCATCGATCGTGCCATCTGTCAATAATAAGCCGTATTGCATCGCCCTAAGCCTATTATCACCAAAGAGTCTCGGCACAACCATGCGAACGCCCTCGAGACCAATAAGCGATATATTTACCGTTATGCTCCCCATCTTAGCGACCCTGGCAATTACAACCACCAGGTTCTCCGTGTATAAATGCGCCACGAAAGACTTATTGCTGTTAAACGGCTCACCGCTTATTATTACCCTTGCTCCTCCACTCCCTAGTTTATTGATTAGCTCCTCGAGCTCAGGCTTGTAGGTCTTGAGCCATTTCTCTCTTGCTTGCTTTAGTAGTCTCAGCATTTCCTTGCCAATGTCAAGCATTGCCCTCCTAAGGTTGGCAATGCTTTCGTCGTCGCCCTCTCCAATCCTGGTCTCGATCTTCCCTAACCAATCGCTTAGCGCATTAATTACATCATCAAACAGCGTTGACGATTCGCTGAGCAACACGTCTCCGTGCTTTTCTACTCGGTTAATGAACTCGTTGATCAGCCTCATGACCTCCTCAATGACTCTTTCGTCATTGACCTCCTCGCCGCACTCGAGCCTTTTATCACCCCTGACCCTCCTACCCCAGCATATTCTTAAGCCGTTGGGAGCCATGAATCATCCATAGGGTTAATCCTCAACGGGGCTAATAAGTCACTGCCGGGGAGGTGCTGAATTGGCTTAAGTAAGCAATTGAAAGAGGGGCCGTAGCCCACGTCGATGCAGTTCGCGTGCACAAGGCAATCACCCACTCAATAGGGGAGGAAAGCAATGAGGACAGCACCAAGCCCAAGGCACGCGTTAGGGAAGCACCGCCTGATGCATGTCCGCTCAACGACATAACCAACTAAGGAGATAAGCATTTAAAAACCAAAACGTAAAACAACCCCCTTAAGAATTTCTTATTTCCTCCAAAATACCCATTATAAGGTTAGGTCGGTTGATGAGGCTATTGAGGTGGCTAACGAGGTCGTTTATGGGCTTGATGCCGCCGTGTTTGGGCGTGACCGAGCCCATGACAGAGTTCGTGTTTGGCGCTGAGAAGATGCCGAAGCCTATCCCAAGGACCATTAGGGAGATGGCTATGTAAATGGCATACCTAATATTTAGTAGTAGAAGCATCACGAAGGCCGCACCGATTAAGCCCATACCCAACGCCGCTATTTCCCTGGATCCATACCTGTCCGAAAGCTTGCCACTAATTGGTGATAGTGCTGCCATGAATACGGCTCCGAGACCAGTATCAAACCTGCAATGAATGGGTTATAGCCAAGCATAACCTGTAGATATAGTGAGAATAGGAATGGTATTGAGTACGTACTTATGTAGTTGAGTAATGCTGTTATGTTTCCTGCCATAAACGAGATATTCCTGGTGAATAAGTTCAGGTCGAGCATTGGACTTATAACCCTCCTCTCAATCATTATGAACATGACTAGGGATACAGTGCCAATAATTAGTAGGTATAGGTAATATAGCCAACCACTTATGGCTGATAGTATTAGGTACATTACGATGGATAATACGGATATTGTGAACGTAAGAGCACCGAGGTAATCAACCTTAACAGCACGCTTAGGAAGCTCAATACCCTCCATTGATAGCCAGGATATTGCCAGACCAATCGCCGTTAATATCGTCGTTATTACCAGGACAAACCTCCAACCAAGGAACTGCGTTATTAATCCGCCGAAGAATGGGGCTGAGGTCAGTCCAAGGTATACCGCCATCGCGTTTATGCCAAGGGCGAATCCACGCTCACCCTCAGGAAATACCTGGCTCACAATGGCCGCGGAACCTGGAGAAAGGATTGACGATCCGAACCCCATTATTAATGAGGCTATTATTAATACGTAAACGTTTGGCGCCGCGGAACCGAGTATTGAGCTATTAGGAATAGTATAAAACCTATCCTGAACATTCTAACCCTACCGTAGATATCACCTAACCTGCCGAGGGTTATCATTAATGTTGGTAACGGTATTAGGTATATTATTGGTACGTAGATTAAAACATCTAATGGTGTATGGAAGTACTTACCTAATACGGGCGTTATGAAGGAAAGCACTGTTGAGTTATAGGGTGTTTGGAATGCAGCTAGGGATGTCGTAAATAATATCAACCTTTTCCTACCACTGCTTAATTTTATCATAATCAATTAATTTTCCAATATCGGATTAAAAGCATTATTCCTCGCTATACCTCATCTTAACAAAGGATACGTAGGTCACAGGCCTCATGTGAGGCACATCATCCTCCTTAGTAACTACGTAGAGTACCTGGGTAAACCTCTCTTCGATAGGTATGACCATTACTCCATCACTTGATAATTGATTAAACAACTGAGGCGGCACCCTGGGGGCAGCAGCGGTGACCAGGATTCTGTCAAAAGGTGCGTATTTAGGTAGACCCCTTGAACCATCGCCAGTAAATACATGAACAATGTCTAGGTAACCTAACCTAGCCAGGTTTTGGGTGGCATAAAGGGCGAGCCCTGGGTAATACTCAATCGTGTACACCACACCTCTCCTCTCCATAGCCTCGGCGCACACGGCTGCGTGATAGCCAGTGCCCGTACCAACCTCAAGCACCCTAAGCCCTGGTTTAAGGCCTAGTAGCTCACACATCATGCGACCATGTGGGGCGCCGAAATTGTTTGACCGTACATGATCTCAAGTGGTGTGTCCTCATACGCATAGAGCTTTAGGTAATTTGGTAGGAATTCCTCACGGGGTACATTAAGCATTGCCCTCTCGACCCTGTCACTCTTAATTATTCCTTCGTCCTTGAGCATATTGATTAATCTCCTCCTTGCTGATGTAAAATCAATCATTACAATTACTCAACTACACTATCCTAAATAACCCTTCCCACTCAATAACCTAATTACCGTTATTGAGGAAACTCCATGCTTAGGTTCTTCGATAATGAAACCTTCATGGCCTTAAAACCAAGCCTTAACCTCACACCCTCAAGCACATCAAGTGAGAATGAATCATCAACAGCCCCATTAAGCGGCTCAACCCTAAGCGTGAGAATCCAACCATTGTAAGACTCCGCCAGGTTACGCTCTATGTAGAACGGCACACCATCAACCCTACCAACCTCAACATAATCACTACCAACAATGAAATCACTAGCCCTATATATCTGCGGCTCAGTGGGCGAGCAACAGCCATGCCCAAGGATTATAATTATATCGCCATATTTCTCCTTCATATTCCTAATCAATTCCCTAACATCATCCCCAAACTCAACACTAACATTCAACACATTTCCGCATGTGGATGTCTAACTTAAAAATCTTACTGATCATTTAATGGTTAAATTAATAAAATATATTCAATAGATACTTGTAAATAATAATAAAATTTACGCTTCATTAATTTAAAACTATTCATAATCATGACTTGTTATTATTCCGTAACCAAATTTACTTAAGTTATAGGAAGGAGTATTTAGGTAATATATTGTTTTGACGAAATGAGGTTATTGATTACCACACCATTAAGCTCTACATATTATATATGTTGTATATGATGCAATACCGGTTATATAAGTATTAGGTGGTGCATTCACATTATTTAGTATAAGACCTGACTGTGAAAGATTCACTGTACCGCTTGACTGTGGAACTACAACGATATCCCACGTAGTATCGACCCAAATTATTTGAACAGTATCATAAAGACATGGATAATACGCAGTCATAGCATTATTTTCAAAGTCGATGTTAAACTGAGCATAAATATATGGAGATGACAGATTTGGCATATATACGGCAGCCGGCGTTCGATCTTCAAAAGAGTTTGGAAATGCCTCGTTATTAGCACCATAGCCTATGTAAAACGTCCACGTAATATTAGACACCTGTATGGATGTATCGTATAATACTGTGGACCATGCAGGATTTTGCGAAGCACTAATGGTCTCACTACCACCAAGAGGAAGGTCTATTCCAACTGTGACAGATGGTACCTCCCCTAGATCCAAGCCAAGGAATACTTCGTAACTACTCGTGCTACTTGTTGGCGGTGGATTCCACGAATTAGTGTTAAAAGCACCGGTTTGATCACCAACCAGGGCATCAGTTATACCCTCATTAAATAATTGATAACCAGAGTAATAGTCAATGGCGCCAACCTGATAATCAACACGACCACCATTATCATACATAGTTGTACTCTCAGTGTAAGCTTCATATCCAAGGACATTAATAGGAAAATAAGGAAGTCCAGTATTTGTTTCGGTAATAAGATTATTCGCTACAAGGCAAGTATCCCAATAATACGTTCCATTACCATCCATGTAAGCCTCTATACCATAAGCACTATATGGACCTTGAGAGAACATAGGTGCTGCCCATACCAACGTCCCATTACCATTCACATATATTCCAGGTGCCGGATTTGTGTAACCAGCACCTTCGAATTTAGTATACTCAGCATAACATGGGTCCTCCGTATCGATAACATTGCTAGTAGTAACCATTGCTGCTGGTTTCATCATATTCGTTATGACCATTGGTAGTTGGCTTAAGTATACTGGGCCTATTACTAGTCCTCCAATCCCAACACGTCTAACTATGATTACCACCGGCTGATGAGTATTAACAGGTATTATTGGATACGCCATTAGGTAATCATTGCTCGGCTTTCCCAAGTTAAGCAATAACCTATTATTTGTGGCCACTGCCCATGAATAGGCTAACACGAACTCAACAACATCCTCATCACTTCCATTAGTATAAATGCCCACAATATCTCCCTTAGCGATAGCACCAGCTAACTCATGAATAATAGAACTGGTTAAATTAATAGTTACTTTATTCGTTGGATCACCAATGACGAGACTTGACTTAATTAAAGGCCAATCAATTATAATAACACTATTATTAGGTAACTCAGCGAGTTGGTTAAGACCTACAGACCTAATAAACGACTGATTAATGCCAATATTGACTAACTTCTGAACTAGTGTTGATGTACCAACTACGTAGATTGGCATATTTAAACTTATTAGCGATGACCCATTAACCATCGCGAATTCGTTAACCATAGCATTGTTCACCCTACTCGTAGCTTCACGCGGAGTAAAGAACCTTGGTGAATATGCAATAAGTATAGCTGCAATGGATATACTCACAATTACTAAGACGACTATAAACAGCAACCTGAATCTAGAACTCATAACCACCACTAAAGCATAGCTACACGATTTTTATTTTTTTATTTTTTTTACTCTGTTTGTTCATAAAAATGAATAGAGCAGAATTGAAAATTATTGATATAGGTCATTACTGAACTTTAATCATAAAGCAATTAAGTACGTTCAATAATATATCACTCATAATTACGATGATGATGCCCTTAAGGAACATCAGAATTAGCAAGATTACTTAGTGTTCACTTAATCATTATATGCTGTTCACTATTAAATATTATTCAATAAGATACCATAGTAATATTAAAAATATCTTATCTATCATTAAGTAAAAATAAATAAAATTAGTTTTAATTCAAACTCGTTAATAGAGACTTACTCATAACTTATCGATCTTCATCACAGTCCTCCAGTGTGGCCTATCAAGGCTACCTGTTGTATCGACATATACCTGCTTAATCTCAAGGAACTCCTCAAGGCCGTATAGACCTAGTTCACGACCAATTCCTGACTGCTTGTATCCACCCAGATGCCTTCCGTTGGTTGTGTATAGGCGTCATTAATCCACACAGTACCTGCCTGGAGCTTCCTGGCTACCCTAAGGGCTTTTGCGGGGTCCTTTGTGAATATGGATGCTGTGAGGCCGTAAATCACGTTATTCGCTATCTCAATTGCCTCCTGCTCTGTCTTGAATGGTATGACTGCAATGACTGGGCCGAATATCTCCTCCTGGGCCAGTCTACTCTTGGGATCTACATCGTCAAAGATCACGGGGCTCACGAAGTACCCCTTATCGTAAATTCCACCGCTCAATTTACCACCGTCAAGGGCCACCTTAAATCCCGCCTTCTTACCAAAGTCTATGTAACCAAGTACCTTCTCCTCCTGCGCCTTAGATACGAGTGGCCCCATGTCCGTGTTATCATCGAGTGGATAGCCAATGACCAAACCCTTGGCAACCTCGGCCAACCTATTGACCAACTTCTCATGAACACTCTCATGAACTAAAACCCTACTAATTGCACCGCATGCCTGTCCAGTATTTCTGAGACCACCAAACACTATTGCCCTAACGGCCTCCTCAATATTGGCATCATCAAACACAATGCCTGGGTTCTTACCGCCAAGCTCAAGCCCAATCCTCTTAATACCGGCAGCGGCCTGTTGCATTATTAATTTACCCGTCGTGGTCTCTCCCGTGAAGCTCACGTAATCAATCCTTGGATGCCTAACCAACTCATTACCAACGGTGGCCCCCGGACCATAAATCACATTAACAACACCCTTGGGAAGACCGGCCTTAGCCAATGCCCTGTAGATCTCCATGGCACTCATTGGTGTGTAACTAGCTGGTTTCCAAACCACGGTACAACCCGCGGCCAGAGCTGGCGCTATCTTCCTAGCCGCCTGGGTCATTGGGAAGTTCCATGGTGATACCGCAGCAACCACACCAACTGGTTCCTTGAATATTAATGAGACATTACCATTACTAAGGACTATGGAGTCGCCGTAAACCTTATCCGCAAGGCCTGCGTAGAACTCGAATACCTCCGCTGCAGCGAGCACGTGGGCTTTAGCCTGCCTAATGGGCATCCCATTCTCAAGCGCCACGATGACCGCGATCCTGTCGGCATCCTCCCTGAGTATCTCAGCCGTCTTATATAGAATCCTAAGTCTCTGCCTATAATTCGTGACCCACCCATACTTATCCTTATCAAACACCTCCCTAGCCAGGTCAACTGCCCTATTTAGGTCGTCCGTCGAAGCCTCCTCAATGATGGCAATCGTCTGATCAAACTGGGCCGGGTTCTCCCTAGTGAATGTTTTACCCTTGCTTGAGGACACCTCTTCACCATCTATGAACAGCTTGACTCTAACAGGTATTTCTATGGTGAACTTTCCATAGGATACCGTTGACATCGAATTACTTAATTAACTACCTATTAATAAGTATTGCCTTTCCATGCCCATTATTTAATGATTTAGTGATTTTATATATAATGTTTAACAATTATGGATATGAAATAAAAATAATTTATTCATTACCTACCATAACTACACTCAATAATATTCTCCGAAGAAGTTGACGTATAGTAATTGAATAATGTATCAGCTGGGTTCCTCGACACTAGAATAATGACCTCCTCAGAACCACTCGATAAATTAATTATGAAGTGCACCAAGTGCTCATTATTGCCCCTGTAAATTCTCGCGGTTATACTCCGGTAATTACCTATTGAAAGTACGTTATTAATTACGTAATTAATTAATTGACTCACGCCATCACACCCATTGCCTATCATTAGCATTACCTGGTTAGGATCTAGGTCTGAAGCCCTCTTATACTCATTACCGTGATAAATCCATACCAGGGACATTAATTTAGCCGTGGTGATTAGTAGAATAAATGTTTAACGGGCATTTATCATGAAATTAACAACACCGTTAATTAATGAATGCCTATTCGCAATACTCTGCGATTTAGCCATTAATGAATTCATCCTAGGCCATTTGAGAAATATTATGTAATCAAGCTCGTTGGGGACAATGGCGAATCCCGAATCCCTGATGTACTGCCTACCTATTATCTTATTAAATGTCTCAACATGAATCTCATAATACGTATACTTATGAATAAGCACTGCGTAATCCACACCATCCATTAAATAATTCTCCAATGCAGATAAGCCCCTATGTATCGTCTTACTTGGATCCAATATCCTGTGCGCTATTGATGATCGGTTGTTGGTTATCACGAGAACGTCAATTGGGCTCCTAAATACAATGGTGCTCATTATACCGAGGATTTAACATTAACCCCCACATGAATTATTTTACCGCTTAGGTAATAATCAAATCTCTTAATGACCGATGCCATGGATCGCGTTAGATCATCATAGGACTCCTCAATGATCTCCTTAGAGTGCGGGACCTTCATGACCATTGGGCTTGGGTATATTATCTCACCATCATTGATCAGTGAATTACTATCATCATAATCACAAACCAGGCTTAAGTCCAATTGATCGGCCAATGACATCATTAGTGGTATCTCAACATAGCCATTATCATTTAAGAACGCAATCCCACTGCTTATAAGTTCATGAACCAGCGAATCAACCTCAGAGGACCAATCAGTAATTATTACAGTGCCCGTTGGTAGGGCCTCCGCCTGTACGCCCTCCATGAAGCCATACTTAAGCCACCGACAGAAAACGGCCTTAGTGCCTGCGCTTAATCTCGATAATTTACTAATGATTTTTCTCCAATAATTATCACTTTCATATTCATAATATGGAGTAGTTAGTTGATTGGTCTCCTTTATCGATTTACCTAATTTGTCAAATGGCATTATCAAGCCACGGGAAGCCAAAAGAGCTAATAAACCTTTCCCTTAAACATTACCTAGTGATGAGGCTAAGTCAATGACCTGGTGATTAGTTATGAGCCAGCTGATAATCAGTGGCGAGAAGACCCAATCACCATTCATATAAGTCCTGGTTCATCACCGGTAATTAACGATAAGCAATAAACTAAAAATTTATTGTGCTACTAATACCTGTGCTACTAACAAGGGCATTAGATGGCACACCACGCAGGATTATTAGTCTCAACCCGTCAATAACGGAGTTTCTATTCGTAATAGGCGCAGGTAGTAGGGTGGTTGGGACTGACGTTTGGAGTTATAGGCCTAGGGAGGCAATGAAGACCATTAAGATCGGGTCATTCACATCAGCCGATATTGAGGCAATCAGGAAATTAAGCCCCGACTTAATAATACTCTCATACCCAGTCCAAAGGCAGTTGGTAGAACCACTAAGTGGGATTGCCCCCGTGCTTGCGATACCCATGCCCGTGAATTTAAATGCCGTGGTAAGTTCCTTTGAATGATAGGCGAATTACTCGATATGGATGATAATGCGCAAAGGGTGATGGTATTTACATGGACTTATTGAGACAATCCATAGATGTAGAGGATGCCATGGTTGTTCTATCCCTTGGTGATTATGTCATACCCTGTGAAGCATCATACATAGCATCAGCGCTTAACAAAGTTGGTATTAAGTATGTAAGAGACCTTAAGTGCGTTGAGCTCATTACAAATAAGGATGGCGTTATAGACATAATTAATAGAGTTAATCCTAAATTAGTGATTTACGAGGGAAAGACCAAGGATTATAGACCACAGGAGACAAGCTGGATAAATAGGCCGGTGGTGCACACGCCAAATGACGTTCTTGCGCACTTCGGACCGAGCCTTCCGCTTGACATTCAATTACTAATAAACACCATTAAGAATGGAGAAAAATTCGTAAAGGGCACTTCAAGCATCACAAGACCAAGCTCAATGATCCCTGGTATAAGCCCTACCTATGACTGATTACTACGCATCTTCTTAAGGTTAGGCCTAACGTAGTTTTTCCAAACCTCGCCAGCAACCTTCTTACCAATCTTAGTTAAGTCATAGTAAATACCCCTACCACGCCTCTCAGGATTACGTTGTTTAACCTTTAACCAAGGCTTAACTGATGATGTCACCCTACCCTTAAGCGAACCTTTAAACTCCTGAAGCAAACCCAACTGAACTAGGTGTTGAACGGCCTTTTCAACCTCATCCTCAGGCACTACCGGTCTCCAACCAGCGGCACCAAGAAGCTCCTAGCGAGCAGCCACGGTGTGTCGGTCCGTAGTGATAAATATGCGCCAGTATTTTCTTTTCGAGATCCGTGAGTTGGCTTATTATCGCGTCTATGTCATTCGACATTTAGGAAAATGGAATTAATAACTGATTTAAATCAATAACTTCATAAGTATCAATCACTTATACCTCTTCCACGTACCCTTTATGACCCATACAGGCTCCTCCTCATGGAATGGCTCCATACCCTCAAACCTCATCTCAGCGAGAACCTTCTCATTAACGTCAACACCAAGGCCGGGCCTGTTGGGCACCCTGTAATAACCGTCCTCGAGCTTAATGGCATTATTAATTATATCCCTCTTCCACTGAGGCCAGAATTCGTAGAAGCTCTCCTGAATTAGCAGGTTATACGTACTCGCATCAAACTGTAGAGTCGCCGCATGCTGCACAGGGCCGAAGGCGTTGTGCGGTGCTAACTCGACTCCATATGCCTCTGTTAAAGCCCTGATCCTACTCATGCCCGTGAAGCCCAGGGCATTGGTTATGTCAGGTTGAAGGACATCCACCAAACCCCTCTCCAGTAGTTGTAGTGCCTCTTCAACGCTGATTATCCTCTCACCGACCGCGATTCGGACGCTGGGCACTGCAGCCTTTATCTTTGCTAAGCCCTCAAAGTTCAGGTCAGGATGTACTGGCTCCTCAATGAACAACGGATCAAACTGCTCCATGGCCTTAACCATCTTAATGGCCGTATTAACGTTAAAGCGCCCATGAACCTCTATCAATATGTCTACGTACTTACCCACAGCCTCCCTAACAGCCCTAACCCTCTCCACAGCCTCCTCAAGGCCCTCCTCATCCATCTGATCAAAGTATGGACCGAATGGGTCGAACTTCATGGCCTTAAAGCCATGGACACAACCTCCTTAGCCCTCCTCGCGAAGTCGTCAGGCGTTACGCAATCGCTATACCAACCATTTGCATAGACCTTAATCCTCTCGTTAACAAGGCCACCAAGGAATTGATATATGGGTGCACCAAGGTACTTACCCAGTAAGTCGTGTAGTGCTATGTCGACGGCGCTGTATGCCGTAGCGGCCTCAAATGACCGACTGATATAGAATTCATGCTTATACCACTCCCTGAAAAGGTACTCAATCCTGAACGGGTCCTTACCAACCATGAACCTCCTAACCTCCTCAATGGCCTTAACAACCTGGTTAACCCTTAACGTGGGTACGGCCTCTCCATAACCAACCTGCCCATCACCTGTAACAACCCTAACAATTATTGAGACGGAGGCCCATGGTGATGCCTTAGCCGTTGCCAAGTCACTTACTGGGTATATCTCTATGTCCTTGATAGTAACCATATAGTCTTGGTAATATGCATTTTTAAGCTTGGTTCTGTAATAAAGGCTTAAGGGGGGGGGGGTTAAAATAGTGGGTACCTAATGGATAGGACACAATTCATGGTTTTGGCACTACTTACCTTAGCCTCGTTCATGACGGCGCTGGATAGCACAATCGTAATCCTGGCATTACCTGTAATGCTAACTGCGTTACATAGCGACTTGTCCACGCTAGTTTGGGTAATACTAATCTATATACTCGCCGTCACGGTATTCTCAACGCAGTTGGGAAAGCTTGGCGACCTAAAGGGCAGGGCTAGAATGTTTAATCTTGGCATGATACTCTTCGGTATAGGCAGCGCGTTATGCGGCTTATCGACAAGCGCCATGGAGCTTATTGGATTTAGGACGATACAGGCACTTGGCGGATCCTTGATGACCAGCAACACCATGGCCATAGCCAGCGATTACTTTAGGCCGGAGGAGAGGGGGTTCGTGTTTGGAACGACATCAATGGGCTGGAACCTGGGGGCTGTGGCCGGTATACTGGCTGGCGGTGTTATAACCACATTCATTGGTTGGAGGTGGATATTCTATGTAAATGTGCCAATAGCCATATTTAGCTTCATAATGGGCTTGGCATACCTGAGGGATAGGGGTGTCAGGATTAAGCAGGACTTTGACATATACGGTGCAGTAACCCTCGGGTTATCCCTCGGCCTCCTATCAATGGCTGGGATAACCTACGCCGGCGTTGGTTATAACAATGCCGTAGGCTTAATGACATTATCGGGACTAGCTCTATTTGTCATATTCATATACATAGAGACCAGAGCAAAGTCGCCATTAATAAGCCTAAGGCTCTTCAGGATTAAGATGTTCACGCTATCAAGCTTATCCTACTTCTTCCAGTACATGGCTAACAACGCAATACTATTCCTATTAATAATGTATTTACAGGGGGTCAGGGGGTTAAACCCATTCTATGCGTCCATATGGCTAGTCCCCGGCTACTTACTCGGTTCAATAGCGGCTACCTTTGGCGGTAGGTTGGCTGACAGGTCTGATGCCAGGGTAATAGCGTCAGTTGGACTTACGCTTCAGGCCGTGGCATACGTACTATACGACACATTACTAACGTTAACAACACCGTTCTACTACATAACGATAATAGCATCAATAAGTGGAATAGGGGCTGGAATGTTCTTCGCAGCCAATGGTAAGATGGTGATGTTCGATGTGCCGAGGGACATGTATGGTATAGCCTCGGGGACGAACAGGACAATTGGTAACATAGGTATATTGCTAAGCTTCATAATAGCTATTGTGGTCTCCTCAATGGCAATACCGAGGAGTGTTGCCTTCCAAATATTCGTGGGAACATCCATACTAACACCAAGCCTAATGGCACCCTTCATAAACAGCTACATATGGCGTTCAGGGCATCCCTAGCTAATAGCGTGGCGATTGCAACATCATGGAGTAGGACGAGGGTGCCTATGGCACAGCAAAGAAAAGTAGTAAATAAGTCATAAAAATACTTAACCTCAATGACTAAGCATTTTAAGGAGTGAGGTAAGCATTCACAATAATGGAGCAATTACCCAAGCCCTGGTTTGACCTCAATAAATATAGGGAGGTCAGGTTAAGGGAGGCGGTGTATGAAGCCGAACTCGCCGAATCTTTCCTAAACCAGGGACTCATAAGAAATGCCGCCGGCAAGGCATTTCAGGCCTGGAAGGCCCTAGTGGCGGCATACGCCGTGGATAAAATAAATGAATTAAGGAAGTTATTCCCAGGCACAAAGAAATTGAGGGGGCTCAGGACAAGGGTCGAAAAGGCCTATTGGATTGTAGCCGTCATGCCAACAACGGTACTGAAACCTGTGGCTCAGGTAATAGGTGGTGACATTGACGTATACACAAACATGGCGCTGTGGCTGCATGAGTACCAATACAATGGGCCGGATAAACAGGGCATACTAAGTCCATATCCAGATGATGAGTCTGCAGCTAGAGATATAAGGACGTTGATAAGTAAGACTAGAGAACTTACGAAGAAGGCCGTTCAATAACCATCACGAAAAGCTTAAAATTTCTCAGGGGGATCACATTCCTGCCCCGGTAGCTCAGCCCGGTCGGAGCGCCCTGGGGCATCAGCCCCGTGCAAGCCTCGTAAGCGGGAGGTCCCGGGTTCAAATCCCGGCCGGGGCTCCACGCAGGTTGTTCTTTTAGCCCTACTTTATGGATAAAGGGCTATTATTCTATTGATATTTCTCCTGCCGTGTCTATTCCGCACTTTATTACGTCCATCTTAGTGTTCATTAGGCATACGAGTTGTCTCATTGTTAGTGGGCCAAGCGCCTCGACCTTTTCAACTTCAGTCTCACTTAGTCCATATTCCTGGATCACCTCCTTTAGGTCCTCTGGTGTTACGTAGTCAGGTAGTGTTATTGCACCTAGCCTTAGTATGTCAAATAGTGGTGTGTCGACCTTCGATATTAGGTTGACCACGTCTGGGAGTAACGTAATTATTATCCTGGTCGATGGTATTGCTTGCATGTTATTCCTAAAGGCATGTATTGCGTTTATGAAGTCCACGGCCCTGGGGTCATCCTGACTAAGTAGGCCTTCATCAACGCCAATAATCAGTGGCGCCATGCCGAGTAACTCCACGGCGTCATTAAGTAGCTTTAGAGTCTCCATTGGCTTTAATCTGGCGCTCTCGACAATCTCATCAAGACCTGCCTTAGCGAATGCCTTGAGTAAACCCTTTACGCCGGTTCTTTTCAGTTTCTCCTGAATGTCCCTAATCACGTGTATGTTATCGGCGAATACCGTGGATATAATAGCCGGTAAGTCCCTATCCCTAACCTCAGTCATGTCAGCATACATGAATGTACCATCACCCATACCCTCAAGGCTAAGGAGTAGAGTCGTCTTTCCAGCACCAGCCCTACCAATTATCGCGATTAATTGGTAATCCTCACGAATCATACTCAATAACTTCTCCCTGGCGGCCCTCCACGATGGGCCAAGCAGCTTTATACTTAAACCCCTATTAGGAACTAAGAACCTCTGCATTGCTTATCACCTTTATTAAGCCATAGTATGAGGAACCAATTTTCAGCCTACGGGAACCGCCATGGGCGAAAACGAACTTACCCCTATGGAACTTGATAACTTTAACTAGGAACTCCTCAGCCTCCTTAGTCGGTACGTTAAGCTACCCTCTATGTACTTAATTAAATCACCAATATCAGCATAGCCGGACAGCGGATTCGCCAACTTCCTAATGCCTTCAATCACAAGTGTTAGTGGGTCAACATCCTCCCTGGGTGTTAATAGGTTATTCACCCTGCCCATCATTTCCCTATCCGTTAATATCACACTCCTACCCTGACCACTCTTAACAACCTTAGCCTTGCCAATACTCACTAGGTATTGAACAACAGCCTCAGGATCCTTAACCCATTTACCCAGCGTACTCGTGTACGTTATGTACGCGACCCTAATGCCATCAACCTCCTCCTTCCCAAGCACAACACCAACTACGTAGGCCAGGTCAACCCTATCCACGATATATGCATTAACCCGGCACTAAATTATGCTATGCCTTATAATAAGTAATTATTACGTAGATAATACATGAGTATTGATACCAATAATGCTAGATTATATTAATAGACCTGAGAAAATCAAGCACCAACCTCACGAATTCCCTGGCTTATCCAAGTAAGCAGGATGACCAGCGCCATTAATAACCTCAACCCTAAAGCCGGCCCTTCTCATAGCTCCATATTCTCCCTACCAGAAACCCTATCATTACTCCCCCAAATACCCATTACAGACCCTAATCCTCGATAAATCAATGCTTGGTACCCTCACGGGACCAACCACTATGCCAGCGGCTGCTGGGTAGTTAAGTGCTAAGTACCTAAGTACGGTCTCACCACCTAGGCTCGCACCAACGAGCACCGGGCCTTCAATACTTAATGCCTTAATTATAGCATATAGGTGGTTAGCATAGTCATTATCATTCCTCGGCATGAAGTGATCACTCTTTGACTTAGGCCCGTACGGCATATCCACAGCGTATATCTTAAGGCCTGGAAAATCGTTACCACAGCAATTAATCCAGTCATCGGCACTAAAGTTGAGACCGTGAACCATCACCATCGGTTTACCATTACCATGTACTAGGTATCGCACTGATTTACCGTTTACCGTTATCCAATTCTCACTCACGACCTAGGCCTAGATCAACCCTTTATTTTACTTTCTTGAGTATCATCAATTGTACCTTACTTACGTTATTAATAATTCCCGGTTAAGGTGGTCATAAGGTTTTTAAGTAAGTTCTTTGTTTGCGAATATTCGCAATGAAGTTTTGTCCTAGATGTGGAGGGTTAATGGTTCCCGTGAAGAAGGAAGGAAGGTTTACCTTAGGTGCCAGAGGTGTGGTTATGAGGAGGAGCTGAAGAGCAGTGATGCTAAGTCCTATGTCGATAAGAAGAGCATTGAGAAGAGAGGTGCCGTCATTGTGGAGAGCTATGAGGAGAAGGAACCTAGTGAGGAGGAGAAGGAGCTTAAGGAGGACTATGTTAAGCAGCTTCTTGATAACCTATATGAGACGGAGAGTGAGCAGGAGGAGGATTAAGATTAAAATTAATGTAATGCTATAATCATAATGCGGTAATGAGGTATACCGTAGTTGACCTATTCGCAGGTGCTGGAGGGTTTAGCAGGGGATTTAAGGACGCGGGCTTCGATATAGCCCTTGGCGTTGAAATTGACGCTAACGCTGCACGAACATATAGTTACAACTTCCCGGATGCGGTGATGATCGTTGATGATGTTAGGAATGTTCGGGGCGAGGATATCATTAAGTACATTGGCGATAGGCCAGACGTCGTGATTGGTGGCAGTCCCTGCGAGGCATTCACCGAGACTAATCCGAGGAGGGCTAAGGACCCACTTGATAGGCTTTACGTGGATGAGCTGGGTAGGTTAACCCTTGAATTCATTAGGCTCATTGGTGAGTTAAGGCCTAGGGTATTTGTACTTGAGAATGTGGTTCATATAATGGATGGGCCATTGAGGGATGCTTTAATCAATGAATTCGCAAGGGTTGGTTATGAGAGGATTTTCTTTAATGTGCTTCATGCCGAGGATTACGGAACACCCAGTGTTAGGCGTAGGGTCTTCATTAGCAATATACCGATAAGGCCTGAGAAGTCGAGTAGAGTATTAACTGTGTGGGATGCCATCGGCGACCTGCCCGAACCTGGCGACCCCGGAATACCTAACCATGAGTATGTGACTATTAGTGATAGAAAGATTAGAGGAATAACAAGGCTTAATTGATGAGGCACTCTACAGGTTTAGGGGCGCCACAGGCTCGTTTAGGAATTTCGTGAGGCTTAACCCTTGGAAGCCCGCACCAACCGTCATGGGTAGTGTGCGTTTTGTACATCCCTTTGAGGATAGGGTATTGACGGTTAGGGAACAGGCTAGACTTATGGGCTTTCCTGACAATCACGTGTTCTTTGGACCTAAGGATTCCCAGTTCAACCAAATTGGCGAAGCCGTACCACCACCACTAGCCCGTGCAATTGCTAAAGTTGTACTCAAACACCTGGGGACTGACGATTTCGATATTACTTGATTTTTGTCAATAAATTAATTAACATTACACCCGATTCTATTTTGTTAAAGTGTTATTAAATTTTTAAGTGTTATAAGGGTAAAGTATTAATACATCGGTTTAATAATACTCATCAATGAAGGTAACAGTCTCAATAATAAAAGCTGACATAGGAGGCCTACCTGGGCATGCATGGGTACACCCTAAGATACTCGAGTTTGCCGCCGATAGGCTTAGGGAGGAGCAGAAGAGGGGCTTGTTAATTGATTACTTCGTTTATAACGTCGGTGACGATATGTCATTACTCATGACCCACACGAAGGGTGAGAACAATCCTGATATTCACGGCCTTGCCTGGTCAATATTTAAGGAAGCCACGGAAAACATAGCAAAGAAGGTTAAGCTTTATGGCGCGGGTCAGGACCTGCTTAAGGATACCTTCAGTGGGAACATTAGGGGTCTGGGTCCCCAGGTCGCCGAGATGGAGTTTGAGGAAAGGCCCAGTGAGCCGCTTGTGGTTTTCGCTGCCGATAAGACCGAGCCTGGCGCCTTCAACTTACCGTTCTACAGGATATTCGCTGACCCATTTAACACGGCTGGCCTGGTCATAGACCCGGCGATGCACCAGGGATTTAGGTTTGAGATCCTGGACGTCTATGAGGGAAAGGTTTACCTACTTGATGCCCCCGAGAATAGTTATGACATACTGGCTTAATAGGTACGCCGGGCAGGTATATAATAAGGAGGATTTACAGGAAGTCTGACTTGATACAGGCCTCGGTAACAAGTGTCGAGAGGCTGAACTTAATTGCAGGTCGCTACGTCGGTAAGGATGACCCAGTGGCCATGGTAAGGGCTCAGCATGGCTTGCCGGCAGTCGGTGAGATACTCGAGGCCTTCGCCTATCCGCACCTCGTTGAGGGTTGGATGAGGGGTAGCCACGTCGGTCCACTAATGCCGGCAAGAATGGTGAGTATTGACCAGGAGAGGAAGATAGCCCTTGGCCCAAAGATGACCAGGTTTGATGGACCACCGAAAGTCATAGCCCTCGGCTTCCAGGTACATGATGGTTACCTTGAGGGTCCCGTGGACCTATTTGATGACCCAGCCTTTGACTATAGCAGGCAGTTAGCTGCTCAAATAACGGATTACATAAGGAGGATGGGCCCCGTAATGCCGCATAGGCTGCCGCCTGAGGAGATGGAGTACACGACATTACCGCAAATACTCTCGAAGCTTAAGCCCATACCAGTTGATGAGTATGAGAAGAATAGGCTTCAGTACATTCAATTCGTAACATCACAGGCAAGTGGTCAGGCAGCCACGGGCCCAAGCCATGATTAAGGCACTTAATTATTAAGGGGGTCATTAAAATTCACGAGAGATTATTCCTAAGGACCCTAAGGGCGTTCTCAAAGGCTATCTTTCTAATGTCGTTATCGCTCATTCCATACTCAGCTAATTTATTTAGGAATCTCGTGATCTCACCTATATTAGTTAGGTCTTCGGGGGTTTTCTCGATTCCTAGGAAGTCGGTCCCAATGGCTATTATGTCGGGTCCAAACCTCTCACGTATATACAATACATGCCTAACCAGCGAATCCATGTTTGGCCTTGGCCCTATTGTTGATGGTATCATTGTTATACCAATCACACCATGATTCCTGACGAGGAGTTCCAACACTTCATCACCAACATTCCTCAGGTGCTTATGAACACTCTGGACATTTGCGTGACTAATTATGACGGGCTTCTTAGAAGTATTCAGTACATCGACCATGGTATTCCTACTCGCGTGAGCCAGGTCAATTATTACGCCGAGCTCGTTGGCTAACTTAACTAATTCTTCGCCATCTGCCGTTAATCCGTAGTCCTTCCTCGTGAAGCATGACGCGCCGTACCTATTATCGAAATTCCAGGTAATGCCCAAGGCCCTAACGCCAAGCCTATGAAGTAGCAATAAGTCATAAACATCATCAAGCATGTCAGCGCCCTCAAGAGATATCAGTAGCCCTATTAGGTCGCTACTCATTACTTGCTCAATATCAGCGTAATTCTCGATGATCCTAAGCCTATTATTAAACCTCCTCGTCAGTATTAGGTATATCTTAATCATTTCAAGACCTATTAACTTGGATGCAGTTGGTGTGTAGGACTTTATCGAGCGTGTTCCATAGCCTGAGGATAGCTTCTCGCCAATCATTGGGTTATACGTATCGTGTATTGGAAAAACCGCGCTGAAAACCACCTTAACATTTCCCCTAATGAGCTTAGGTATGTCTGATTGTCTATCCGGAACATCAACATCAAAGTCCTGAAACTCCTCCTCTAACCCCCCTGAGCTCATTAGGTAGTATGCAATATCTTCATGCAGATCAATGACCGGGTAATTAATCATGACTCTGTATTATGCCATAAAATATTAATAAGTATTATCTAAACTTCACGGAGATCCTGTACTGCTCAATCACGTCCTTAGCCCTCTCCCTCCTCTCATTATGCTCCTTCATAAACTCCCTAATCCTCTCGAAGAGCATTGCCTTACACTCACCGCAAAGTAATTTCCCAGCCCTACAATCCTCGTAAATCCTCCTAACCCTCTCATCACTATCCTGGAATAGTAAGTGATACTTATAGACAACGCAATTGTCTGGGTCGCCACCATACTTACGCTGAAGCTCAGCCGTTGGTTGACCGCCCGTTAATGCATTCATTATCTTCCTCCTAACATCCTTCTCGCTATCGGTTACGTAAATCGCGGAGTCCGGGTTCGAGGCGCTCATCTTGTCCTCGCCAGTTAACCCAGGTATGAACTTGCTATATATCGTGGATGGCTTGGGGTAACCCAACTCATCGGCTATATCCCTGGCAAGTCTGAAGTATGGGTCTTGATCAATCGCCGTTGGTATTAATACGGGCACAGGCTCGCCGTATAGCTCGGTCGGTAGGAAGGCGACTGATATCTCAAGTGTTGGGAAGAAGGCCGCGCCAACGTTTGTTGAGTCTGTAAAACCGAAGGTATGCTTCACGGTTGATAGGGTTAGTTTCTTACCAACCTAACCGCTATCTTGTATAGGTACTTAATGTCCTCACTATCGATTATTATGTGCAACTTATCCGGCGTGAAGCCGAGGGCTATTAGGTCCAGGGCGTTTTCGTAGGCGTACTTATTCGTTTGTTCCAGGGTGTATCCCTCCCTGACCAGGAACTTCTCGTCATCCGTTAACTCAAAGAAGTAATCAACATTGAACTTATCCACAAACCACTTACTAAGTATCCAGGGAACTAGATGCCCAATGTGCAGATCAGCGCTGGGTCCTCTACCGTTATATAACGCCCACCTTAAGCCGCTCTTCTGTCGGTTCAATATTGATTGTAAATCTCTATGTGCGTAGAAGAAGCCTCGCCTTATTAGGTAGTGAACCTCGCCCGTTAATTCACGTAACGTATTAATCTCGCTTTCTGTTATTAATTGAACACCGAACTCACGGGCAAGCCTCATGTAGTCTACCCTACCCTTAACCTCCCAGGGAGTTACTGTGAACTCATTCGCCAGATAATAACCACCGCACTCTTGAAGAATTTGGTAAAATATAAGCATTATTGGTTGCTTAACCCTCGGAAGACCTTACATGCTGGCGCAGTTTAACCGCAACACCCCTATTAACGCTCAATACCTCATCCCTAGAGAGAAGCAGCCTACCAACACCGAGTAATTCACCATCCTCTGAGTAAATGGCTACCTCATCGCCTGGAACGGCATTCCTAATGTCAATAATGAACCTAGCCATAACGCTCCTACCCTGCTTCACAAAGGGTGCGGCTTCCCTGCTCACAATAACCACCTTATTAATGAATCGTGCACCCTCAAGCGTTGGTAATGGACGCCCATCACTAGCTCTAATCGTGAAGATAAGCTTATCACCAAGGTAAATCCTCCTCAAACCACCTGTCTTACTAACCTCAATCCTAAATTCACCACCCATAATCCTTAATACGTCAGGTCCGTAAATATAGGATATGACTCCCCTAACCACGTCCTTAGTTAATTGGTCCATCCATCAGCACTTAAGAGGCGCCTTAATTTTAAAGTTTAATTAAGTATTGACGCCATGAGTTGGTATAACGATTTCGTAGGTAGATTAATAAGATGCAGGGCATGCCCAAGGCTGGTTAGCTATAGGGAGAGCGTTAAGCCATTGCCAAGGTTCATCAATGATGAGTACTGGAGGAAACCTGTACCGCCATGGGGCGACCTAGGTAATGCCAGGATAATGATAGTTGGATTAGCACCGGCCGCGCATGGTGGTAACCGCACTGGGCGCATGTTCACTGGGGATAGTAGTGCCCAGTTCCTGTTTAAGGCCTTATACGAGGCTGGCCTATCCAATAAGCCCTACAGTATTTCCAGGAATGATGGCGTGACCGTGAGGTGCGTATACATAACGTCTGTCGTTAAGTGCGCGCCGCCAAATAACAGGCCTAGTAATGAGGAGATCCGTACCTGCGTAAATAATTGGTTTAAGTATGAACTTATGTATGTTAGGCCCAGGTCAATCATTGCCCTTGGGCACATAGCGTTTCTCGGCATTAAATTGGTCCTGGGCATTAGAGCTGATTTTAAGCATGGTGATTACATTGACTTTAATGGCATTAGGATATTCATGAGTTATCACCCAAGCCCTAGAAACACCAACACCGGTAGGTTGAGGATTGAGGACTTAGTACGTATTTTAAGGATGGCTATGGAGTACGCGGGCTGCTGATTAACCCAAGTACTTACTTAACCACTTGTAAATAACCATTCTCTGGACCTCATTTGTACCCTCGCCAATTTCCATTAGCTTGGCATCTCTATAAATCCTATTCAACTTACTATTGCTCCACACACCATAAGCTCCCGTTAATTGTACGGCCCTCCTAATAACGTCCATCCCCAGCAGTACTGCCGCTAATTTGGCTATTGATGCAAATGCGTAGTAATCCTCGTACTTACGATCAAAGTGTAGCGCCGCGTCGTATACTATGGACCTCATCGTCTCTATATAGCCATCATGTCGGCCAACTGGAATTGAATCCACTCTAGATTGGTCATTGGTTGGTCAAAGGCCCTTCTATTCCTAACCCACTCAAGCAACTCCGTAAGAGCCGCCTCTGCAAGGCCCAGGGTCACTGAGGCTACGGCAATTCTGCCCAGGTTTAAAGCTTCCATGGCTATCTTGAACCCCTCATTAACCTTACCAACAACGTCATCATCACCAACCACACAATCATTAAATGTTAGCTCGGATGTGCCCGTACCCCTTATACCCATGACATTTATCGGACTTGCCTCAATACACTTATTCCTCCTTACTAGGAATGCCGTTATTGCCTTATGCCTAGCCTCCTTAGGACCAGTCCTGGTGAATACTATGTAAACATCGGCATAAAGTCCCTGGGTTATCCACATTTTCTTTCCATTAATTACCCACTCACCACCCCTCCTCTCAGCCCTAGTCTCAATAGCCGCCGCATCACTACCACAACAAGGCTCACTAAGCGCGAACGAACCTATTAATTCACCCCTAGCCAACTTAGGGACTAATTCCTCCTTCATCTGCTTATTACCGTATGTATAGAATGCATCAGTTACTAGGAATCCCTGCACCTCAGTTAGTATCCCCATTGAGCCACTATATCTTGATATTACTTCGATGGATAGTGCCGTGCCTAATATATCCATTCCATATCCACCATACTCCCTCGGCAGCACTGGAGCTAGTACACCGTTTTTCCCCAACTCCCTAATTACCTCACGCGGGTAGTAATTCTCACGATCAATTTTATCAGCCACAGGCTCTATAAACCTCCTGCTTAATTCATCAACTAATTCAATGAATTTCTCGTGATCCTTGGTTAATGATGGATGCCTTATCGGTATCATAGTTCTACCTCAGGAAGCCCCCTTGTTAATATTCGGTGAATTACTATTCTCTGCGCCTCATTAGTGCCCTCGGCGATCTCAAGGACCTTGGCATCCCTATAAGCTCTCTCGGAAAAGCTCTCCTTTGAGTAGCCGAAGCCGCCGAGTATTTGAACACCATCCCTCGCTATCTCAACAGCCATCTGGGCTGTGTATAGCTTAGCTATTGATGCGTAGAGTACGAATGACGGGTCTTTATTATCATAGAGCCAGGCGGCCTTATACGTAACTGTCCTACCAATCTCAAGCTTCGCTTTCATGTCGGCCAACTGGAATTGAATCCACTCCCAATCAATTAATGGCCTTCCAAAGGCCGTCCTCGTCTTAGCCCATTCAATGGCCTCGTCAAGAACCCCCTGGGAAAGCCCAACTGCCACGCCTGAAATGCCGATCCTAGCGAGGTCTAGCGTGACCATGGCTATCTTGAACCCCTCATTAACCTTGCCCAACACGTCGTCATCGCTGACGACGCAATCATTGAACTTAACCTCTGCCTCGCCAGCGCCTCTCATACCCATCATCTCTAACTTACTAACCTCAATACAGTTACTCCTTCTAACAAGGAATGCCGTTATTGCCTTATGCCTAGCCTCCTTAGGACCAGTCCTTGCGAAGAGTAGGTAAATGTCTGCGTAGCTCCCTGTGTAATCCAGATCTTCCTACCATTAATTACCCACTCACCACCCCTCCTCTCAGCCCTAGTCTCTATGGCAGCTGCGTCTGTGCCGCAGCATGGCTCCGTGAGCGCGTATGATGCAACCCACTCACCACTGGCGATCTTTGGCAATACCTCCTCCTTCTGCCTGTTATTACCGTACTTGAGTAGGCATATACTATGTTATCATTCACTATTTCTGTGATGAAACCAAGGGTTGGGCTATATCGGCTTAACTCCTCAACAACCACAACACTACCCCTGAGATCAATACCGGGTCCGCCATACTCAGGCGGTGCTGATGGCGTTAAAAATCCTTGCTTACCAAGTTCCCTTATTAGATCCCTTGGGTAATAATCCTCGAGGTCCATCTTCCTTGTTACGGGTGCTATGTACCTCTCCGCAAACTCCTTAACACTATTCCTAATGAGCTGGTGCTCCTCCGTCAAGAAGGGGTCCGGCATAGAACTTAATAAAAATACTATGTTAATAAGTATTACTAGGAACCAGTACTTTCTTACTCAAAAGCATTATTAGTAGTACTATGATTACTGAGATGATAAACAGTGATAAATACCAAGTGAATAAAGCCATAAACAAACCCGTGTTAATACCAACCCCCTTAATCAATAATGTGAGCGTACTAAATGCAGGTAATTTCATGAGCATTCTCTCTATGATATATGACAAGTATATTATGAGTAGGGATAGAATTAGGGAGTAGAGCTCAAGCATACCGATCAATAGTAGGTATAGTACGATAATTATTGTTAATGCTACTGTATAAGGCATTATTATGGTTGGTGGTATTAGAAAACCAGTGATTGTTAATAACACCGTATTAATTACAAATAGGTATTTACTATATGCAGGCCTATATGACGCTATCACCATGGAGATCACGTTAATTAACATCCCAAGGAACGCCATACCTGAGACTTGTCCATACCGAGTTAGTACTAATTCCAGTATTAACCACATAATACTAATTAACATGTATGAAGTATATTCGTTCAACCTTACCATACATATCAACCATTAACCGCCTCAAAATTTAATAGAATAATTCTATTTTTACTACCTATGGCGTTGATTATCTTATTCAATTCCTCGATTGATGCTCATCATCCGCGGGGGCCTTGATATATGCTATACTGAGTAATTCATCATCATTTAGATACTTACGAAAATAACCCGGCAAACCCACATGTACACCATCTTCGCCAGACTCCTAATGATTCCCACCCTTATCTCACGCTCTAGGTAGGGAATCGCGCCTCTACTCACGATTTTCTCCTCAACATAACCCCTACGCATAAGTATAACCTTAACCTCACCGCAGTAATTAGATAAGTCATTTATTAACTGCAGAGCTTCATCAATGGGTCTCTTACCATCCTGTGGCACTAGCGTCCTTGATGATGCATTAACTATGAATATGGGGCATGAACCATAGTCACTCCTATTAATCATCATCAATTCACTAACCCTCGCGCTTGTCAACCAATGTATTGACGAGGCAGGCCTTTCATAGTCGTACGTCAATAACGACCTAAAATCACCCAGCCTACCCTCCATTGATAAGCCATGCTCTGTATAGCCACCAACCCCCACCCTATTAATAGTACTATTTGATCGCTCTGGCCTTATGACAACCTCAACACAATCACAGAGGAGTAGCCGTTGAATCGATAAAAGCCCTAATGAATCACTTAATTCCATTATTCCACCAATGACCTTGGCACTCCCAATCCACCTACCCATTAATTTAATTGGGAATTCATTATTAATTCTAACTCTTAATACGTTAGATTGAATGTGAGGCGAGTGAATCAGGGTAAGTTTCGCATCCCATCGTATTGGGATTTTTGACAAAATCCGCGCACCAATGATTACCGACGAACCCACCGTAAGCTCTGCCCTGCCTTGGTCAGGGATTAATCGTGAGTACAAAGCCACTAGCATTGCCAGTAGATACCATGATAATACATATGACGTAAATACTATGAAGAGCATCAAGCCGAAGTATGTACTGAACGCATTATTAGTCAGTAATCCAATGTAAGTAAGGCCAGAGAGTACTAGGTATATGACCAATAATTTGTTGCTTGGTATTACGCGGATCATGATCTACGAAGCACCCTTTCCATGAGTGGCGTCGGCACCTGCTGAAGCAATTGTCTAATCAATACAGTACTATCAGCACCTATTGTAATAATTCTATGGTTCAGTACGTATGGCGCCAGCATTTTCACGTCATCGGGTATTACGTAATCCCTACCATCCAATAACGCCCAGGCCCTAACCAACTTACTGAGTATCTGCGCAGCCCTTGGCTTGCGCCTAGCTTCACATCTCGAGCATTCCTCGTAGCCCTTATCAAATTCACGATGTACCTAATTATCGATTGATCGACATATACTAAATGCATTAGAGATTGAAGTGCCTCAACCTCTTCCTTACTCACCACCGTATTAATTGAATTAACATTACCGAGGTCTATATTCTCGGCAATCTTAAACTCAATATCCTCACTTGGGTATCCTAGTCTTATTCTTATCATGAATCTGTCTAGTTGTGCCTCTGGTAGTGGGTATGTTCCTTCGAGTTCGATGGGGTTCTGAGTGGCGATTATCATGAAGGGCTTCGGTAGCTCATACGATTTACCACCAATTGTTACTTGACCCTCCTGCATAGCCTCAAGCAAGGCAGACTGAACCTTAGGAGGAGCCCTATTAACCTCATCAGCAAGTACGATATTCGCAAATATAGGGCCGAACTTAACCTCAAAATCGCCGATTTTAGGATTGAAAATTAGAGAACCGTTATGTCACTAGGCAGTAGGTCTGGGGTGAATTGAATGCGACTAAAGGATAGGCCAAGGGCTTTGCAAAGGCCTTAACTAACGTCGTCTTAGCGAGACCTGGATAACCCTCAATTAATGCGTGGCCACCCGCGATTAGGCATGCAAAGAGGAGTTTAACCTCAAGCTCATAACCAATCACGGATTTAGAAACCTCCCTCAATAATTTATCCATAATCTGCCTTACATCTATTGCCTTCATTATTATTACCTAAAAATCAATGAGAATGCGCGCATATTTTAAACTCAGCGCGCCCTCACATGGCTTATTAACACGTATATTAAGTAACCGATTATCCAGGGCAAAACAAGCGCCAGCCCAATAATTACGGAGGACGTTATGTTTACTAAGCTAATGCCCATCGCCGGCTTACCATAGGTTGGGTATGGCATGAACATAACCCAACCACCAATGAACGACTCATCCCATAGGATATTTGTTTCCGAGTTAAAAACGTAAATATCATTACCATTATTAACACCGTAAAATCCAAGGACTACCCTAGTTGGTATACCGTAATTTCTCAATACGGTCATGGCGAGCACGGTAAAGTCAATGATGGAACCCCTGCCAGTACTAAGCAGGTTATTGGGACCCACGGAATACGTAGTGACCCTGTACTTACCACTTGTTAGCACGTAGAATACCCTATTAACCACAGCAATTGAACTACCTGACCCCTTAATACCGAATACCTTCGTAATTGTCAAACCCGATATTGCAACACCGGAAGACCCTAAATACTCAATTACATATAGGAAGTTAGGATTACTAAGGCTAGTTATCTTCCTGCAAATATACATTGTGTAATTTGCCTCACTAATTGGTGATTCTGCAACGACGATATCTCCAGGCTCAAGTAATGTTAATTCCGTTTGCGGATACACACTTATTATTGATACATTACTTACGAAGTAAGATATTGGCGGCTGCGTATTAACAATAACTGGTATTGGCACAACACTCATGGGATCGTAAAACGTTACATTGATCAAATACCTGGTGCAGTCATGGCCATTACTGAACCATATAGTTAATGGAGGCTTCGTAGTATTAACACCCACTAGGGATAACGTATTTACCAAAGTTCCATTGCTATACTCATTAAAGACCAGGTACCTTAGGTAAATAGGTACGTTAGACTGGGCAATGGCCTCAAAGCCCGTGTAATTACCTGACGTTAATACCGTGGGTATAGACACAGATTTATAAACGATGATTGGGGTGAAGGAACCAATGAATGATGAACGACTTATTAAACCATGGTACGTACCAACATATGTTAAATTCCCCACCTTAAGTAAACCAGCAAAAACACCCTCGTAAACACCCTGCGGAGCCATTATGTAACCCGTGACGTTTTTAAATGACAATTGATACACAGTGATTGAGAATGCACTGCCGACATACGTTATTGACGCATTGATGGGTATGGATGATGAGTTTCCCTGCAATAGTTCAAGCAGCAAAAGCATTATTAACAAACTCATTTCACTACTTGTTAGTAATGCCAATTAATAAATCATTAGTATCTAAGGCAGTGTTCCTTACGCTTATTTTATTACTTATTCTATCCTCATCAATCAACGCACTCGAGATACGTACGTAGGCTTCTATAACATTGTTAATTGGCCGGTAATAAGTGTATCAATAATAAATGGTACATACACGAGTAATGGCATAATCATAGTGATATCACCAGGGAGGTTATTAAACCAGGAATACACGGCCTTCACAGGTATTGGATTAATAGGCGGTAATTACCTCCTGATTGACGGTATCATCTATGCCAATGGTACGATAGATATTGCCGAGTTAATGCCAATAAACTCATCAGTAAGTCTAGGCACCATCAATAATGGGGCCATCGCACAATTAGGCATTAATGTCACTACGTATCCCACGGATTACGAAATAATTGGACAACGTACATACCACATAGGCCAGCTAGAGAGGGGGTCCTCAATTAACACGGTGGTAAATAGTAACGTATTGGTAATTAATGGTAAGCAATTAGTTGGTACGCGAAATAATGAAGTCAGCATCATGAAAGAGGAAATGCGTAGTAGCCATGTAATTATTTATTTAATAATTGATTTTACATTAATTGCAACCACAGCCCTAATTGCATTGTTATTGATAATGCCATTACTTAGGTACCAGGTATACGATGATAAGGAGTGCATCAATGAGTCGTTCGCGAAATTCGTAAGGAGACTTGGCGTTAAGGACCCATCATTAACCCATAGGGATATTCGTAATTACTTAATGAGAAGCTCTAAAGTTAATGATGACATTATTGATAGGTTAATTAATTACTATGAGGTAGCCATTTATGGAAATAGGCCCGTTAAATGTGAGGAATTTAAGAAGGTGATTAGGGAAGCTCTTAATGCAAATGTTCGTGGGAGGAATTGATGAGGCCGGTAGAGGACCCGTCATTGGGCCTATGGTTATGGCAATAGTTGTTGTGGACGATATGAATAGGTTGCGGGCTATGGGTGTTAAAGACTCTAAGGAGCTGAGCCCAACTGGTAGGGCTCGCTTATTTTCAATTCTTAAATCAACATTAAACTACATGGACTATGAAGTCATAGAGCCCGGGACCATCGATAATTACGTATATATGAACGCTCTAAACATCCTCGAAGTCGAGATAGCCGCCAAATTAATCAATAGAGCGTTAAGTAATGTATCACCTCAGGTGGTGTATATTGACTCGCCTGACCCAAAGCCCGGGAGGTTTAGGGATATGGTTAAGAGGGGGGTTGAGGGCAATGTTGAGATTGTGGCTATGAATAATGCGGATAAGTTGGTGCCGGTAGTGTCTGCTGCGAGTATAGTGGCTAAGGTGGTTAGGGATTCGATTATTGAGGAGCTGCATAGGGAGTATGGGGACTTCGGCAGTGGTTATCCAAGTGATCCAAGGACGATAACATTCCTCAGGGATTGGATTAGGAGGCATGGTGATTTACCACCTATTGTCAGGAGGAGTTGGTCTACAGTGAGGAAATTACTTAGTAATAACCTGGATAGGTACTTATGATTATCGTAACTCATTAAGTATAAATACCTAGGGAATTATTAATTTATCGATGAGGACAAGCCTAATGGTGGCATTAATCGGATTAGTATTTATGGTTATAGGCTTCGTCCTATCCTCAATCGCAGGTAATGTACTAACCTCCTCATCATTCTTCGTAATAGGGTTCCTACTCAACATCCTGGGCATACTAATGATAAATAGGGATATTGAGAACCTCCTGGTAAAGCTGGAGATGGAGAGTAATAAGCCAAGTCCTGACGACATAAAGAGAAGGCCGCTTAGGAAACCGAAGAGGTGACCAACTCAACGCTAGACTTTACATACGTCTTTTGATTATCAACTTTGGTAATTTTTATTTACTAATTCAATAAACATTATGTAATTGGTGATTCTGTGAAGACGATATTAATAACGAGTGGTACGAAGGGCGGCACGGGCAAGACCACGATAGCCGTAAACATGGCCGTAATACTAGCCTACGAATTGAGGAGCAAGACTCAGTATCCTGTCGTTCTCATAGACCTCGGCCTTGATAGCGGCACAGCAACCCTGTTAATGCTTGGTAATGTTAATGAGCAAATGCCGTACACATTGGCTGATTATTTCATGGGTAAGATCCCTGACCCCCTCTCCACATTTTATGTGAAGACTTGGCAAATTGATGGTGATACCTTTAAACTGGTCTTCACGGCATCCCTTAGTCAATACCCAAGCCAGGTTAGGATTGATAGGTACCTACTCAGGGGCTTGCTAAATGCTGTGGAGGCTATTTCGCCGCTGTACGTGATAATCGATACACCAGCCCTTGGATTGTCCTACGACACATTAATAACACTGCTTGAGGTCAGCACTAACGCCATATTAATCGCCATACCTGACCACAGTAGTTTAAAGGCCGTTGGTAACGTGGTTAATCTAATACGTGATTTAAAGGCAAGTAATAAGTTATTAAAGCCAATATTGAATATGCTAAATGTTAAGTATCCTGTGGATGCCCTGAGCGGTTATCCATGGACGAAACTCCTCAGGGATATAGTTGGTATTGAGCCGCACGTGATTCCTTACGATGAGTTATTCCCAATAGTTAGGCAGGCGCTGGAGATAGAGAGTCTTAAGTTATCATTTTATGAGTCACCGGCTCTCGACTCAATTTTTAAGTACATAGATTACTTAATGGAGCAGCACCGCCAGGCTAGTTTAGTAGGGCACGCTTGTCGATGGTGTTGACATGGCACCAAATAGCGCATTCGCTAGGAATGGGGACATCGCGTAGACGAGGACAACCATTAATGTCAATACCACGCATGCCTAAACCCAAGGGATAACTCGCCCTCACCGAGTTTGCCAGCTATCAATCCCATGATGAAGGAATCTATTGTTATTGTGAAGGAGAAGGAGGTAGCTAGTAAATTAATTAATGGGTTAGAGGTTGGTCCACCAGTGGCGACTCCGCCGGGACCTACCCTGGTGACTATGGCAACAACCGAGAATATTAGGACTACTAACGTGACTATTAGTATGACGGCGCCTATGTACGGAACATACCTCAAGGGCCTTAACCTGGCCTCATGTTCTCCTGAACGCTAACTATCGATGATGCGAAGCTCGCGAGCATGTCGAGGACCTGCGGCGAAGCACCACCAAGGTCTATCGTCTCGGTGAGTAGGAATGTGAAGACCTTCGAGTAGTAACTATGCAGTTTAGGCATTATTGATGATAAGACCTCCCTAATTGGCACGCCATACCTGATTTGTCTAACCATGATATCGAGATACTTATCAAAGGCGCCATATCTCCTGGTATATCTTAATGTCTCAAACGTCTTCTCCGGAGTGAAGCCACTCTTCCTTAATTCAGTCACATCCCTAAGGAACTCCGCGTATTCCCTATCAATTTCCCACCTCTCACCAACAACCTTCATTGAATATATTGCGGTTGGTACGAAGGATAGGGCGAGGGTGAGCCCAAAAACTATCGTGAAATCCAGAGGAATTGGTAAACCATGAATGTAAATTCTATTACTTAAATCCCTATGAAAGAGCATTGTGTACTCAAGCACACCAAGCACCGCAGCCACGGCTATCGAGGCACCAGCCCACTTATAAGGCCTATAATCAGTGTATGGTGACCTAAAGGCCGATACCTCACCAAGGTATATGAAGGCTATTGATATTGCTGGCACGACGAACAATCCAAACATGTAGTTTGAGTTTATTGCCTGCATGAAAGCTGCGTACCTATTACCGAAGGGTGTTACGGCCTGGGCCAGGTAAAGCACGTCTAGGCCAATTAGGAGTATTGCTGCTGAACCTATGTAACTCTCCATGAGCATGCCGAGGAACTCCGCCGCCCTATTCATACGCTCAATTGCATTGCTAACAATATCATGGAGCCTAGTGTTTATGTAGTGAACAACATCACCACCGGTCCTAACCGTGGTTATGTAGCCACTAATGAACTCCCTAAGCGACCTACTCTCTATAACTGAGGATACGTTGGATAATGCAGTAAGTGGGTCCTCACCAAAAACCTTAAACCTAATGTAGCCCACCTGGCCACCCTACCCATGACCTCAAGTATTTTTGCCTCGGCAATTCTCTCCACAGCCCTGAACACGGAAAGGCCTGAGTTGGTTATCGCCGATACATAGGCAACGAAGAAGGGAAGTTCCGTGTCTACCTTAAAGGCTAGGTCACTTGCCGTTATCCTAGGCATCCCAATCATCATTTCATACACTATTAACGGCATGAGGATGAGGACGACGCCATTATTATTAGCACGAGATCCCTAACGCCGTACTGCGTCGAAAAGAGGAGTCTCATTTTAAGTAAAATCAGTGCATTGCTTAGATTCAGCATTATTAAGACAACGCCCAGTGGAGCCGTTATTGCAAGCATTATAGTCGTTATGAATAGAACCCTCGCCAGGTAACGCTCAGGCTTGTGAACGATAATGACGATGCAAGGCTCTTCTCTAGTCTCTCGTAAATTCTCGTATTCCTCAGCCTAAGGATTAGTGGTCCCATTACCGATAATGATAGTTCGTCTAAATCCACATTCTATTCTAAAATTTCAACTTTATAAATCTACCTCTACACGAAGTAAAGCAGTGCACGAATGATTATATAAACAGCAAACGCCATTATACCTAATGCCGAGACAAGCTTAATGGCAAAATCAACCCTAGAACCACCATAAACCTTACCAACATAGACAGCGTAAGGAAACACAAAGACCCAAATGAGAATGGCCGTAAATAAACCAGCCACACTAAAAATACCGAAAATGCTCATGAATGATAAACCCGCCGTAAACCACCAAAAAAAACTTGATAAGGATTTGTCAAACCCACGGAAATTCCCACGAAGTAATTAAGGAATGGAGATCTATTACCGCTGGAACTCTTAGGTGAGAAGGTGGACCTAAGTATTGATATTGCTAAGTACATCATTACTGCAAAGCCAACGAAGTAAAGATAATACACGTAGTGACCCAAGACCCTGGAGAAGAAGTACGTAATAACCATGAGAATACCATCTGCGGACATAGCCCCAAGACCAACACTAGTACCATGAATTGGCGAACGCGTAGCCTCGGCAGCAATTAACGCGTTCATAGGCCCTGGAGGAACAGCAAGGAGAAACCCAAAGACCATCCCAATCACAAAATCATAAATCTGTTGAAACATTACGAAACTTACCAACGCCTAAAATTAAAAATTACGCATAAATTTTAAATCAAAGATGATGAGGATAAACCCGACAGATAATGAAGAATGCTTGACCGGCTGAATCCATTGATTGAGTTAGCAGCACTACACAGAACTAAAGAAATAGAACAATTAAAGGCGATGACGAGACCAAATAGCTCCGCCCAAGGCCCACGGGTCTAATAAAAACAATAATCATCACAAATAATTTATTCCTGGTGCGGGGGCGGGATTTGAACCCGGGACCTCCCGGTTATGAGCCATACGCGGGGCTAACGCCCCAGGGCGCTCTAGCCGGGCTAAGCTACCCCCGCTGTATGGTCCTCACATTCTCCGGTTTAAAAGTGTTTTTCTATGGCCATTTTATTCAGGGTTATAGCCTTGGTATTTTTCTTCGTCTTTTTGGTCTTAGTGTGTATCTTAGTATGTACATGATTAGTATTAGTAGTATTAGTAGGAGTATGTCTTGAATTGGTGCTGCATAGCTTATTTGTGTTGTCGCTTGTTGGTTTTGTGGTTTATTTTCGTTGTACCATTGTTGTATTATTGTAGTTATTTCCTGGGCTATCTGTGGGTTCTTGATTATTATTCCGAGTTCCCTATTGTCGTTTAGTGAGTTATAATCGAGGTTTACACTGCCCACGTACACGTAGTCGCCAACGACTATTGCCTTTGCCGTTAGGTCACTAACCATCACCGCGCCTAACTCATTGACTGCCTCTTCATTCTCGGTATGCTGCCCAACGAGTACAAGCCTATCACTGTGTGTCAGTATTAGGCTGTACATACCTGAGGATGGATAAAGCTCCTCCATAGCAATGTAAAGGGTACCCGGCTGACTGAGTAGGTCCTCTAGGTATTCCACTGAGTTTATGGGCGATACAATAATGCCTGGGTAGTTTATCTGCGTGATTGATTCATTATGGTAGTCATTAAGTATTATTCCTGCAAAGACCTGGGCCATACTTGAGTTCTTAATCACGAGGTCAATACCCAGGTCTCTCTCGAAGCCGTAGTACGTTGGGTTTATTGAGCCTATAATCACGGTATCATTATCTATGACGAAGACCTTGCTATGCACATAGTCATAGCCATAATTAAAAGAGACATGAACACCCGAACTAATTAATTCATTAACGGCTGAATACTCCTCCTCGGGAATCCCACCATAGACATTGCCGGATAAAACCACGTAAACCTCAACACCCCTCTGAGCCAAGCTTACCAACTCATTAACCAGGGGTTGGTATGTCAACTCATAAACCTCAGCATACACGCAACACCTTGCTTCGCCAATCACATTGAGTATGTATGTTGAGTTTATTGGTGAAACAACAATTGATACTTGACTCGAGTTTACGGCAACAAACCAACCCTGCGCATGGGCATTCATGGATAATAACGTGATAGTAATTAACACGATAATTAAAGCAGACCTCATTAAAACGTAATTTCCCAATTAGTCATTTAAGTACAATACTAAAAATACGCAATACTACGAAGACCCTAGAAAAATGCTTTTAAATCAGAGAAAAACCAATCGCAATGGGCCCGTAGCTCAGCCAGGTAGAGCGGCGGTGGTCGGTAAGCCCAGCACCTACCGATCCGCCGATGCTCTTAACCCGTAGGTCGTGGGTTCGAATCCCACCGGGCCCGCCACACGGGTTGTTGATGTTTGTGTTTGTTGTTTTATTGTTTGTAGGTTGAGGGAAATTGAAATTTCATTATTCCATTCGTGTTCTTGCCAGGTCCATGAGCCTTAGGTGGAGTTTATGGTGAGGCGTTTAATTAATCTTCAGAGGTATTGACTTATGATAGAATCTTTATTTCTTAAGTTGCTTCAGGTGTTATGATCTTTAATTGCTCAATGCCGTATGGAGTGACCGTAAAAATGAAGATTGTAATTTAGTAAATGCTTTAAGATTATTTTTACCTGTAATTTTTATTATATAGATTTTGTTATTGCTTGTATTATTTCCTTTGTTTGCTCTATGCTTTTTTTGTAGTCCTTGCCATGCCTCGAGTGATACCCTTATCTTTACGTCCTTCCATCTATTAAGCACGTCATCAACGTACTTCTCGGCTCTCCTTAGGCAGTCTGGACATAGGTAGTACTTACCGAGTGGTATTACGTCGACTATCTCCCTATTCCTATGATTATTCATGTGGCACTCGAGCTCTATCCTCCTGACTCCATCCTCAAGCTCCCTAATGATATTCAGCTCACTCAGCTTTGAATGCACAGACTCCACAAAGTCGCTAATATACCTTAACTCCGAGTAATCCTCCGGCATGAAAACATTGGTTATATTAGCGATACTCCTAACATCATCCTCAATGAACCAATCCACGACACTAAGCAGGAACGCAGCATTTAACGTACTATCCAACCTGCTTATCAACTCCTCATTAACCCTGACCTTAGCCGCAGTACTACCATCAGGATTCAAAAACTCGATGTAAGGCTCCTTGCCAGTCACAATCCTATAATCACCCCAATCACCACCCCTACCACTCAACGATTCCTCAATACTCGACCACCAAACCCTATACTCACGCTGACCAACCCTAAACGAGACAACAAAACCATCAGTAAACATCGGCCTAGCTAAAACATCCACATTACCAATGACGTAATCCCTAGGAACCTTAATAGTGATCCTATTTCTAATCGAATCCCTGAGCATCCTTAGCTCCTTAATAATCCCAACAACATCCCCAAGACTAACCTCAACAAAACTCATACGATGGTTTGTTGCTGAGGATGCATTTAAATCTTTTTAGTATATTCTGGATAAAGATTTTATAGATCTCTATATTATATTGTAATTGTTCTCTTGTAGAAAGTAAAATGATATCACCATAATTAGAAAATGACATAACTTAATATTGAAGAGGAAGAAAAAAAGAGATATTGTTTGGTTTTAGCCCACGATAGTGGGCCTACCTGATATATCTCTACGTTTCTTTATTTTTGCTTTTATTTAAAGGTTTCTCCGGTGTTTTCTTTGGAATAGTCCTATCTTTATTATTATTTATTTATTTGCTGTTTGTAAAGTATCGTGCGAAGTAATTAATATTAAATAAGAGTTTGGATGGGTATTATCACGTGAATATTGAGGATTGTATAGAAGGTGGAATTAAATGCTCGAGGTATTCAGGGGTATTTGATTGCTTGATTGTTCATTTTTGGTTCCATGAGCTTGAGTTGACGGTTGAGTTTATTATAAATAATGATGGGTTGCTCAACTCGTTAATAGTTGATGGGCCGATTTTCCGAGGCCCAGGTAACTATGTTCAGGTTAGGTTTGAGGTTTATACGAAGTACTCATCCATATATAATAACGTCGTTCGTAATAAGGAGGGTGGTGATATCCTCGTGCGGATAATATGCAGGGGAGTTAGGAGGGAGTTATTGATGAGTTATGGTAATGAGGATTTCATAGACAATCCATGTAAATACGCCGTTGAGATGAGAAGTAAGGCGAGTAGCCCCAGTGACGATTTAACGCTGAGAGTAATCAATGACATAATGAGAAGCCTTAAGGTAGTGTCTACGGAACAAGTCTCCGATTTATTATCATGCTGACTGATTTAAACCCTAACCCTCAACAGCCTTTCTAATCCTCTCCATGCCCTCCCTAATCAACTTCTCATCAAGTGCAAAGCTCAGTCTCACATATTCCCTACCCATGTTAGTTTCTGAGAAGGCTGTTCCAGGCAGTACAACGACGCCATAATTCTCAAGAAGCCAATCAGCAAATCTCTCGACATCCATTCCCAATTTATCAAGTATCTTCTTAACCCTTGGATACATATAGAAGGCACCCGTACTCCTCCAAACCTCAATGCCCGGTATTTTACTCAATTCCTCATACATCACATCCCTCCTCCTCCTGAACAACTCGATCATAGTCCTGGAACTCCTCCAAGATGCCTCATTCCTAAGGCCTCAACGCCGGCCTTCTGCGCAATACTTGGTGGGCAACTATACGTGTTAGCCGCCAATCTCCTTATCGGCTCAATAACCTCCCTACTTGCCACTAAATAACCGAGTCTCCAACCAGTCATTGAGAACGTTTTGCTGAAGCCATTGGTATAGAGCACATAATTCCTCCACTCAGGCTCAAGCTCTAGAACGCTCTTGAAGGCCCCTGGCTCATAGACGAAGTTATCATATATCTCATCAACAATAACCAGTAATTTATAGTCCTTAGCGATCTCAAGGAGCTTCATAACCTCCTCAGCCTAAAGATGGCGCCTGTTGGATTGTGCGGATTGTTTATCACGATGGCCTTGGTCCTCGGAGTTATTGAATTCTCCATGTTCTCTAAATCGAGTCTAAACCCCTCCTCTGGATTGAACTTCATGGAGACGTAGATGGGCTTACCGCCAAAGAACTTCGTCAGCTCAGGATAGGCCGGGTATGTTGGGTCCGGTATTATCACCTCGTCGCCTGGCCTTATATAGGCCGCTATGGCTAAGAAAATGGCCGTCTTAGTCCCTGTGGTCACAATGACCTCGTCAGGCCTAACGCCAGCGTGGTACCTGTAATTAAGGTAATCAGCAATGGCCTCCCTAAGCTCCCTTATGCCCTCCGTCTCCGTATACCCAGTGAACCTCTCATCAAGTGCCCTCTTTGCCGCATTCACTATGTTATCAAACGTCGGTATATCAGGCTGGCCAATACCAAATGATATAACCTTAACACCCCTCCTCTCAGCAACCTCACGCGCCTTTGCCAAATACGTGAAGGCCTTCTCCCCCTGCAACTCCTTAACCGTGTCCTTTAGGTAATCATTAATTGGATTCATCAATTGGCATTACAATAGCCTCTTAATAACTATTTTTCAACAAATAATCTACATCACACTAATTACTACTATATAACATGCGGTTTTGAACATGGGCAGTAAGAATAAAGTTCAAAACTATTCAATCACTCCAGTGGTTTTAACGACATGTCATCCTCATAGGAAATCACGCATATGAACTCAGCCTCATCATTACCAACATTCTCAATCGCATGGGGCTCGTACGGGCCCGTAAAGAAGAAATCACCCGGACCAAGCTCATAGACCTTACTATCAATTCTAACCCTGAGCCTTCCCTTAAGTATCACAACAGCCTCAGTATACTTATGATTATGCAGAGGCATAATACCGCCAGGCCTAACTATGAACCTCCTAACCGCATACTTAGATCCATGATCCTTAGTTATTAACCACTGAACGTAAAAGCCCCTCGTTCCCCTTAGTATTTTTGAAACGTCCTCAAGCGGTACATTATTTATATTACCAACAATCACGATTAATTAATTAACAATAAGAGTAATTAAACAGTACTGTCACATTGGCACTCGCCGTACAAATGCATAGTACCTACTGTATTCTTGAACATTATCTGTATACATATATCTATTGGTATCCTCATTTGAGCTGTTCCTCCTTAGATTATTTTTATCAAACTTTATTCTAATCATACGAGTACCATATAACGAAGCTCTTTAAAAATCTTTCTACGAAGACAGGCCTTAACTCCTCATTCCCGTTTTATAAATTTAAATCTCTCATAAATGAGGACCACCCTGCCACCTTCTATAAAGAACTCAGCAGGTATCTTAGCGCCATTCATTAACGTGTAAAACCTGGCATAATCCCTCCTTACCTCATCAGGCACGAGAATCGTTGTTTCCTCAGTATACTTAGTTACGCTCCTCATTATTAGGTAATCTCCCTGACCCTGTATTGAGACCCTTACGGTGCCCCCATAAGTCTCGTAAGTGCCTTCAAGTCTCTTGTTAATGCTTTCGATGATGAATGATCTTAGCTCATTTGGGTCATGGCCAAGTAATTTACTTAATACGTAAATTCCCATCTTCGATAAGGAGTAACCCTCGGCATTCGCCATTATGATGACCCCCAATCTCTCACTTGGTACATAGGCCATATCCGCTGTATAAACACCAACATTACCACTATGCTCAACTAATTTTCTACCATAGAAGTCCTGACTTATTATTAACCCATAGCCGTATTTCTCATCGCCAATGATTCTCCAGGGAACGTCTATATACCCTCTCAGCAGTCTCAATCAACTCCTTACTCACTATCCTAACGCCATTGAGCTCACCCCTGTTAATGAGCATTGATACATACCTGGCCATGTCGATTACATTACTTAGTAATCCACCATCGGAGGTTATGCCAAATGGAAACCTACTTGGTATGTGCCTACCCTCCTTATCGATTATGTATGGAGTTGCAGCATCAGGATCCCTGAGAACCTCCTCGGCTGTGAAGTACGTCCTGGTCATGCCAAGCGGCTTAAGTATTTTCTCCCTAACAAAGTCCTCATAGGGCATTCCACTAACCCTCTTAATTATTAGGCCCAGAATTACATAACCCTCATTAAGGTAAAAGAACCTCTCGCCAGGCTTCGCAATAGCCCAATCAGAGGCATTCCTCATGAACGTTAGTACATCCTCGGGTGTGGCCAGTGGTAACCAATTACTATCAAGGCCGAGTGCACCATTTATGTAGGCCTCTGCATAACCAAGTGCGGGTAATCCACTGCTGTGCGTTAGTAGGTGGTGTATCGTGACCGTGCCCATTGGGTTCAACTTAATCGGTACGTACTTATCGACTGGATCCCCAAGGCTTAACCTACCCTCCTCAACGAGCCTTAGTATTGCCAATGCGGTGAAGGACTTCGTTATTGAACCAATACCATAAATTGTCCGTGGCGTTGCAGGTAATCCCTTATCAACATCCCTAAAGCCAAAGCCCCTGGCATAGATTAACTCGCCGTCCCTAACAACACCAATGCTTAGGCCAGGTAGTCTCGACTCCCTAATTTTATCGAGAATGAATTCCTCGATTTCCCCGAAATCCATCAATAAATTAATAACCCAAGGATTAAATTAACCTAATTGCGGTATTAATTCCCTGACATCGCAGGAGATCTCCCTTGTAATTTCATACCTATAGTCATTACCTGCCTTAACAACGCCCATCGATTCCAGGTACTTAACGAGGGCTGCCGTCTCTGTTAATGCCATGTACTTATTCATTGGGTCGAGTTCCATATACCTCTTATTATCCATCCACTTAAGCCTATTCGTTATTTCAAATATTGTTAGTTCATCATTCCTTAATGCATTTAATACCTCGCATAGCCTTGAGACCCTGTGCGTGATAATTTCGTTTATCCTATCATTAACATTGCATATCTCATACTCATGACCTGGGTATAAACAATTAAGGCTCATATTCCTAATCTTAATCAATGAGTTCAAGTAATCAAGAAGTGGATTACCTGGGTTTATTGGAGTTAAGCCACGTGGGTTGTTATTGTGGGTAGTATTAAGTCGCCCGTAAATGCAAGCTATAATCATCAAGTACTATTGATATATGACCTGGCGAGTGACCTGGCGTTAATAATACGTGCAACCCCTCAATATGTTCCTCCTCATTACCGATGATGATGTCCGGATTTGCAGCACTCAATCTCCTTCTGCTTGACAAGCCACTAATCACATTTTTATAAAGTTCCATCTCATTATTAGGGACTCCATAATACTCCGATAGTTCCAGGAATTCCTTAATGAATAAATCCCTATTAAGCATCTTTAGGACCTGCTCATAATCCCTCCTATGCATGACCACACTTAGACCAAGCCTACTACGTAATTCATTGGCTAGACCAGTATGGTCAATGTGCATATGCGTAATAAATAACGTGCCCAACCTGCAATTCGGTATTTTACTCAACTCATTAATTAGTGGATTAAGAAGCTCAGTGTTTGGGTAGCCAGCGTCGATCATTACGCATTCACCATCTCTCCTTACTACATATGAAAACACATAACCAGGCTCCATGGGCATGGATATCCTTAGTTGATAAACGAGACCATCAACCTTCTCAATAAGCCCTATCATTGCCCTATGAAGGGGTTAATTTATTTATTTTAAGTTATTTGTCGACAATAAACGTAGCCGTAATCCTCATATGCACGTCCAACAAAGGTGCACTTAAAATCCCTATTTAATACCCTGAGGAGCTCCTTAACGGGTATACCCGTAACCCACCTATGGTACTCAAAGATCAACTCCCTAAATAACTTAACGTGCTCATAATCATTTAATATAACGTCATACTCACAACCCTCACAATTCATCTTCAGAACATCAGGATGCACATTGGTCTCATTGATGATCTCACCCAGCGTAATCAACCTAACCCTGGCACCATTGACGCACATACTGCCGTTAATTATAGGCCGAAGTAAGTAGCCATTATACTCCCTAGGTCAAGGTCCATGGAGACACAGGTCACGCCGGAGGCACTACCAAGTGCCGCATTAATGGGTATCACCCTATTGATTAATCCATTTAATTCGACATTCCTAATAAGCTCCCTGAACGCCTTAGGATGCGGTTCAACAGCCACAACCCTATTCGCACCCCTCATTATGAAGTAAATCGCTGTATCACCTATGAATGCGCCAACATCGACCACGTCCTTACCCCTGAAATTGACCACTCCATACCTATCATTATATATCGATAGATAATCGGCGTAATAACCCATGACCACGTAATAATCAATAAAAGATAATTTTGGCATTTTCTGCCTAGCCCAACTAGTTTATCCGTGATTACTTAACGTATGTTTTTGCCATATAATGCTTACTTCCCCATTTGCTCTTCTCTGTCTAATGACATCGATAATAGAAAGGCTCGGCATAGAACACATACCAGACTCAATGAGGCATGGCAGGACCATGTACCAATTCACGCTGTGGTTCGCAAGTAACCTAACCGTAGCCGACTACGCCCTAGGACCAATACTATATATGCTGGGCCTACCAATACCCTGGCTGGTGCTCGCCTCGTGCTCGGTAATGTACTTGGTGGTTTATTGGTTGGGTTATTGGCAGCCATGGGGCCTACCTATGGCTATCCGCAGATAATGATTTCAAGGGCTGCCTACGGCAGGGTCGGAAACCTGCCCTTTGCGGTGGCGAATTGGGTTAGTACGCTTGGTTGGTTCTCCGTAAATGCAATAATTGGTGGCTACATAATTAATTACGTGGACCCAAAAATCCCGCTCTACGCTGCAATACTCATAACCGTGCTAACCCAATTCATAATTGCACTCTTTGGCTATGACATAATACATAGATCCGAGTACGTACTATCAATGGTGCTTGGGGTGATGTTTGCCGTTTCCCTAGCCCTATCACTATCAAAGCCACACCTATTAAGCACATATGTTAGGAATGCCTCGTTTAACCCATTCAACTTCGCAATAGCGTTAGCAACAGTATTCAGCTACATAATGTCCTGGGGTCCATACGCCAGTGATTATTCACGTTACCTCCCTGAAAACACCAGCAGGCTAAGGATAATAGCCTACGCAGCCCTGGGCGGCATATTGGCTAGCCTATGGAGTGAGGTCGTGGGCTTCGCCGTCAGTGCAGCGACTGGGAATACGAGTGGACTACCAACTGTGCTTGTTCAGTTTATGAGTAGTTACGGTATTGCCTACGCCATAATAGCCATTATAGCCTTATTCCTAGGCGCGCTGGCCGCTAACGTCCTTAACATATACACAAATTCCCTATCCGCCCTGGCAGTATATAACAGGGCAAGGAGGTGGCAGGCGTTAGTAGCTGGCGCGGTAGTTGGTACATTAATGGCGGTACTCGGTGGGTTAAACTTCGTTGGTTACTACGAGGGCTTCCTACTATTCCTTGACTACTGGATAACGCCCTGGATCGGAATACTACTGGTGATGTTCTACGTAAATAAAACCAGGGATTGGAAACTCGTGGAAAACGGACCGAAGGTAATTTGGAAGGCACTACTCGCCTACATAATTGGCCTATTAATCTCGGTACCATTCATGAACCTAAACGCCGCAACAGGAGGCTTAATACCCTTCACAGGCCCAGTAGCCAACGCCCTAGGCGGTGCCGACATAAGCTACTTCATATCGTTTATAATAGCATCAATAATATATTTAATTATTGCACAAAAATAAAATATATTTAATTTTTTTAATTTAACTATTCTAAGTTAAATAACTTACCTTCTTCTCCTTCTTACGGCTAACCATGCGACAATCGCTATTATTACTATAATAACCACAACGATTATTATTGTAATAAGCAATGATGAACTAATGGAAACAGCAGGCTTTGGCTTAACGGCAGATACAGGCTTTAGCCCAAGCACAACCCATACCTCACCAGAGCCGGACCAGGGTGACGGCCATGCAACTCCTGGATTATTCTGATTGGGCCAGCCAACCCAGTACTTGGTTGAGTATCCGTACCATGCCGAACCATATACCAATGGTATAACGGGAACAGTCTGTAGGAATATCTCCTCAAGCTTTGAGTAAAGTGGTAATACAGCGCTTAAGTTATTTGGATTAGTATACATTAATTGCTGAACTAACAGGTTGTATGTTAAGTTATTAAATCTCTCAAAATCGCACCAAGCAATGGTTGGCGAAACACAGCCCCAGTAATAACCCCAGTTATTAAAGTACGTCACTGGTAAAAGACCTGATGGGTTCCATAGAGCTGCTTGGAAATGACCGGTTTGAAGGTCTGACCAGAATGTTGACCAACTAGGCGTAACAACGGTTGCATCAATACCAACGGCCTGTAACATCTCGGCTATTAACTCTGCCTGCTCATCCCAATCAGTCCAACCTGCCGGTGCCATTATTGTTAATGAAAGTACTGTGCCATTTGGCGTCACCCAATAACCTTGTGCATTCTTATGGAACCCTAAGTTCTCAAATATTGCTATAGATTCATTTGGGTCATAGTACCAACCATATTCCTTAAGTATTGTTGTATTAATAACCTCTTGGAAGTATGGACCGAAGGCATTAAATAACTCCGTGGTTGGGCCTAGCCATGCTCCATCAGGAATCTCTTGGTTATTCTCGGCAATAACGGCCAATTCTGTCGTGTTTATCGCAAATGCGACTGCCCTTCTAACTGCTGGTATGTCCCATGGATACTGCTGATAATTAATCCATAAGGCAACCACATTTATTGGTACTTGATACGGCGGATGCGTATAGAACGTATAAAAGCTCTCATTATAATACTGCCAAACATTCATTATAAAGAAGCCATTCCAATCAAGCATTCCCTGAGCAATTAATGAAGGTACTTGAACGTTGCTTGTCGCAACCATACTAACTATGTATTCAGGTGGGTAATCTGGATTTATACCAAAGACTTTCCAACCCCACCAATTCGGGTTCTTTATGTAGACCTGCTCAGTATCACTGTAGTAATAGCCTTCATATGGTCCATCACTTATTGTGTATGGCGGCGAAGTTGCTGGTGGGTTTGTCCACGTACATGGATTAGAAACACCTGACCAGACGTTGGCTGGTACCACCTGCATATCCGTTAATATCTCCTGGTAAAGGGCATACCAATTAATTGCACCATTGAACACTAACATGACTGATGTATTATTAAGGGCAACGGCATTTTTCAACGCACCAGTCCAGCTACCCCACACCCAACTCCACCTTGTGCATGTGTAATTCTTACCTAATTCAAGTGTAAATACTACGTCTTGAGCCGTAACTGGCTGTCCATTTGACCACGTGGCTTGCGGCCTAAGGTTGATTATAACTGCCGTTGAATTATACACACTCATTGATTGAGCAAGCAAGGGAATCAATGAATCGTTAAATGGATCATAAGTAAACAGCGTTAAATAGACGAGATACAACTCCTCACTCGTTGGCGGATAAACTATTGGATTAAAGCCATTACTTGGTGGCGACCACATAGCACCACCTATGTATAATGTCTCATTTCTTGGAAAGGTCAATGTTTGTTGAGCATAACTCCTTGGTATTGAGATAAGTACTACTACGAGCACTATAGCTAGGGCTATTAGTACGTATTTGCAAAAAAAACTTTACTTAACATCAGAAAATTTGTACATATAATAAAGATATTTAAATATTGAGGGTATTATGGATATACCCAATAATACTCCTAATACCCTTAATTACTAATTTTACCAACAAAACTTTAAAGCATTTAATGAATTAATTATTGATTATGGTTGCTACTTATGTTCGATATTTAATTAGGAGATTTTTTTGTCTACGTATTAATTTGGTTCGTGGCTAATAGTCTCGTGTTTTTACTGCCTAGGTTATTGCCAATAAATGTTGCTAATATAATAGTTGGCAGGTTAGAAAGTGCTGCCATTGGTTCAGCAGGAACCTACTCGCCCCAGGCTCTTCAGAAGTTATATAATTTTGTTTATCAATATTTTGGGTTAAATCAACCTTTATATATTCAATTCATTGATTATTGGAAGGGTATTTTTCAAGGCAATTTCGGTATTTCCGCATGGCTATTTCCTGAACCAGTTATTAAAATAATAAGTGGCATAGTATTTTACGACCTTGCGCTGCTCATTCCAGCAATATTCCTTGGATTTTGGGCTGGTAACAAGCTTGGCGCCATAGCCGCCTTCAATAGGCATGTTGATAGAATATTAATGCCCATTCTATACTTCATTGCATATTCGCCATACTATTGGTTTGCAATGCTATTAATAACGATCTTTACATTCTATCTAAAATTACTTCCATCATCGTTCACGACAGAGTACACATTTACAATGCCAACGTTTACGTGGAGCTTCATATTAACATTCCTTAAGGAGTGGATATTACCATTCTTATCGGTATTTCTGGTATCCATTGGACAGTGGGCCATTGGCATGAGGGCCAACATCGTTAGTGAGCTTGGTAGCAATTATATAACCTATTCTGAGTCCTTGGGCATTAGATACGATATTATTAGAAACTATGCTTATAGAAATGCGTCATTACCTCAATATTCAGGCTTAGCCATTAACTTAGGCTTAATTTTTGTCAGCGCCGGTGCTGTGGAGTTTATATTTATGTATCCAGGGATGGGTTGGATCATTTGGAACGCCATAACAAACCTTGATTACTTCTTAATGGAGGGTGCCTTGTTCTACGTGATAACCATGGTAGTAATTGCAAACTTCCTAATTGAGATTGTTTATATTATTATTGATCCAAGGGTGAGGGTAGGTACATATGCCTGAAACTGGTAAGATTAAGTCATTATTTAGATCAATATTTGATGATAGGTCATTTTTAACAGGCTTTATAATGTTCTTTCCAGTAATTATGTTAGCAATAATAGGTCCAATAATTGCGCCATATAAACACCCAGATGCCGTCGTTGGTCCACCTGGTGTTCCACCAAGTTCGCATTATCTCCTTGGCACGACACTCTACGGGCAAGATGTATGGAGTCAATTATTATTCGCTACGCCGGCAACGTTGATTATTGCTGCCATGGCTGGTGCGATAGCGACCGCAATAGGCATAGTCCTAGGAGTTATAGCTGGTTATTTCGGCAGAACGATTAATGACATCATTAATTTCTTCACGAACTTATTCATTGCAATACCCGTTACTTTATTTGTTATGATACTTTCGCTCGTCATTGGACCTAAAATATCGAATTTATTAGTAGCTATACTCACAGGGTTATTTAGTTGGAGCTGGACTGTCAGGGCTGTTGATCCCATGACAAGGAGCATAAAAGCTCGTGACTTCATAAATGTGGCTAGGCTTAATGGTAGTGACTCATTCGAGATTGCCTTTGGTGAGATTTTACCTGTTATATTGCCGTATGTCGTTATCGTATATATAATCCAGTTTAATGCCGCAATAATGACCATAGTAACACTTAACTTATTTGGTATTGGATCTCTCTCAATAGTGACGTGGGGTACCATGCTTTATTGGTCTGTCATTGCGACAGCATTCGCTTACGGTATTTGGTGGTGGTATGTACCGCCTGGTTTCTTAACTGCTTGGACAACATTAGCATTAATATTAATGGTTAGAGGGCTGAACAAAATATTTAATCCAAGGTTAAGGGGGTGATTAATGTCTGAGAACATATTAAGTGTTGAGGGGTTGAAGGCTTATTATTTTCTTGAAAATGGGCTTTCCGTTAAAGCCGTCGATGGTGTCTCGTTTACTGTTAATGAGAATGATGTTTTAGGAATTGTTGGTGAAAGTGGCTCAGGAAAGAGCACTCTTGCCATAGCTATTTCGGCATTAGCAAAACCACCTCTTAGGATTGTGGATGGTAAGGTATTGTTTAGAGGTACGGACATACTTAAACTGAGTAATGAGGAACTAAGAAGAATACGCATGGAACGCATTTCATTAATTCCTCAGTTTGCGATGGATGCCCTTAATCCAACCATAACGATTAAGCGATTACTTAGAGATGCCCTTAAATCCCATATTGATAGCGATGAAAAGATTGAAGAAATAATGAATTTCAGAGTCCCTGAGCGATTATCAATGATAGGCCTTCCAAAGTGGGTCCTTGATAGATATCCCTTTGAATTATCAGGTGGCATGAGACAGAGGGTTAGTATCATGATAAGCACAATACTCGACCCAGATCTCCTAATTGCTGACGAACCAACTTCATCGCTTGATGTAGTCACACAAAGATTAGTTATTCAGTTCCTAAATGAACTAGTTGAATCACGTAGAGTTAAGTCAATGCTCTTCATAACGCATGATATTGGCGTGATTGCACAATTAGCTAATAAAATTGGAGTAATGTATGCTGGTAAGCTTATTGAAATTGGTAATGCTAACGACGTACTTAAGGAACCGCTACACCCATATACTAAGGCGTTAATCATGTCAATACCTAAATACGGCACTAACATAAATAAGATTAGACTGAAGGGACTTAAGGGCGAACCACCAAGCTTGGTGAATCCGCCTAAAGGTTGTCGCTTCTACGATAGATGTCCTTATAGGATGGATATTTGCAAAGAGAAAGAACCGCCATTAGTTAAGGTGGGTTCTACTATGGTTGCATGTTGGTTATTCGTTAAGGGTGATAACTAATGACTGAACTCATATATGAAGTTAAGGATTTAACGAAAATTTTTGAGACTGGTTTCTTCCGTACTAGCAAGATCGTGGCTCTTAATGACGTGACATTTAATGTTAATAAGGGTGATGTATTATCGATAGTCGGCGAGAGCGGTTCGGGAAAGTCAACATTAGCTAAGATATTACTTAAGCTAGAGAAGCCGACAAGCGGTAAGATACTTTATAAGGGAATTGATTTAAGTGAAATAGATAATAGAAGGTATTGGAGAGAGGTTCAGGCCGTATTTCAGGATCCATATGCATCATTTAATCCTGTCCATAAGGTGGATCACGTACTTAAGGCACCACTTAAGAACTACTTTAATCACCTTAGTGAACGTGATATCTATAACCGTATTAAAGAAACCCTTGAATTCGTTGGGCTAAGGGCAAGTGAGACTCTTGGTAAGTATCCGCACCAATTCTCCGGCGGTCAATTACAGAGGATAATGATTGCGAGGGCGCTTCTAGTTGATCCTGAGGTTTTGATAGCGGATGAGCCGTCTCTATGATAGATGCATCACTTAGAATTGAGATACTGAATTTACTTCATGATATAAATGCTAAGAGGGGAATAACAATTCTATTTATTACTCATGACTTATCACTTGCATCTTACATAAGTAATAAAATACTTGTGCTTTATAGAGGGGAAATCATGGAGTACGGTGATTCTGAGGAGATTATTGAGAATCCACTGCATCCATATACTCAATTATTAATGTCCTCAATACCCCAGATTGATAGGAAGTTTAATAGGAAATTGGAAATTGAATTAGAAAAGATAGAGGAGATAAACCTCGTTGGTTGCGTATTTCAACCTAGATGCCCATATGCACGTGATATATGTATTAACACAAAGCCAAAAATAACTAGTGTAAAGCCGAATCATTTAGTGCGTTGTCACTTATATGGAGAACCAGGATTAATGGTGATTAATAATGACCGCAAATCGTAAGCATATAATTATTTCGTTAATATTTGCAATAATTATTGTTCTTACTATAATACTTATATTTTTCCTCACTAGCGAATTGACACTAATGAATTCGAGAACAGTTAATAATAGGTGTATTTGTAAAGAGAACTATACATGTTTAGTTTTGAATTCTTCCCTGGAATTACCTGGGTCGTCTACGTATATAATAGCATGGGGTAATAACAAATATGAAATATACATAAACATGTGGAACTTAGCTAACTTTAATAAGGGCTATGCAAAGATGACCTATAATCCTAATAAGGGCATACTTTGCTTTTATGCGTTAATAAATAATGTTACATTAAAAAAACCCAGAGAGCCAGGTCTGGGGTTACCCAGAGATATTCCTCATTGGTAGAAGTCCATGGCTTAAAACTCCAACAAATGAGGTAATTAATTTACCGCAGAGGATAAATGATTTATTAAGTTCATATCCTAACCTAAGTATTTATGTAAATTATACATTAATACATAGTCCATCAACACCTATAGATTGGGCATACGATATTTGGTTTCTTAGAAACCCAAACATAACTGGTGTTGGGCCAGGTGATGCTGAGATGATGATTTGGCTTTACTATAGTGGATATAATACTCAATGGGCTTATACGGGTATTAACGTTAATATACCGATTTATGTGAATGGAACATTAACCAACGAGACCTTCATGGTATTGATAAACTGTAATCATGGAACTGGTTGGACGTATATAGCCTTTGTCCCAGTCAATGACGGTATAGAAGTGGTAATATTGGTATATGGTTAGCTCCGTTTCTGAACTACATGGTGACATTATTACCGCAGAAATGCCCATCAATATGGCAAAGCCCAGATAATGTTTCTGATCTATGGCTCATGGATGTAGAGTTAGGCAGTGAGTTCGGTAATATGTACGTTAGTAGTAGCGAGATTTATTGGAAGATATACAATATTAGCATAGTTAAATGATATATAAATGGTATTTTATCCTCTAAGCTTCAATTAATTCCTCAATTCTCCTGATTGGTACCACGTTTTGAGCTAATAAACATATGCCCCATAATGCATTTATTAATGATGGATAAGCATTTAATGAAGTATATACAATGCCTATTAAACTACCCAGTGACATTTTATTAACTCGTACTCTATAAATGCCTAAGCCAGATAATAGTAAAGGCGTAACATACGTGTACGCCAATGCTGACGACCAATACACTCTATCCCACTTTATTTGATTAGATATTCCGTTAATCCATTTACGTAATGAATCTCGGACTAAATTAACGTTGTTAATGTCTTCCTTGAGGAATTCCTTAACCCTATGTATGTGCTCGCTATACGCACTTCTCTTAATTTGCCTGGCATCCTTCACACTCCTGACATAAGGCTCTATAATAAGCACTGATAGAGGTGTGATAACAACTGCACTATTGTTATTATCGATGTTAATGCAGTGAGTATATTTAGCATAAAGGTATTATACATATTACCAATGTTCCACATCACAAAGTCAACATCATTTACAATCCCACCAATTATATCATTAACATCAGCAAATATTAGCAATAGCTAGCTATGCTATTCCAAAAAGGCTTAAATAACCATTCAGATGATGTGAATAATAAGGATATAATTATCATGGTAATTATGAAATAAATAGATGAATTTTCCTTAACCATTAAGTTAGTAAGTTTAGCCAATGCAATTGGTATTAAGTATCCAGAGACAATTGCCCTTAATATGTAAGATATCAGAATATTAAGGCCAAGGCAAAACTCATGCCAATTTTAGGTCTATGTACGTGCCGAATATAAAAGCGGACCGTACTTAGTAATGCATTCATTAAACCTAACCTTAATTTGTTAGTCATACTTAATCACTCAACCCTTAATACTAACCCTGATTTACGTTCAATGTTCACATTAATAATATTATCGTTCAGTTTCGCATCCCCAAAGCCTCCAATCCTTTCAATTTTACTTATCTTACCATTTAGCTTAATATTATCCATTACGTTATTTATGGAGTGGTTTATTATGAACAGTAAATGTCCATTATCTCCGTAAAATGTCTGAACCTCTAGCTCAGGCGATGAGGAATAAGCCATTTGCTGAGTCCCCATTAACTCAATAAGTGCTTTATAAAATGGTAAAACCTCCGTATATCTTTCTGTAACGGCGATTATATATTCGAAGGGTATTACAGATAAAATGATAATACCGCTATCTCTCCTGGTCATGAATACCACAGGTAAGTCATCATTAAGCGTAGCTATTATAGTAGCGTCTATAGGCCTAACCTCATATAAATGAATGGGATTACTTATAGTTATTGATATAGAATCACCAGTCCTTAATGACCCAAAGTTATGTTTAATACGTATTTTAACGTTGCCATTTATTATTCTGCCTTTACTCCCGGCCCACGATGATGGCTTAACGCCAAATAATTCATCCCATAAGTGAGTTGGTGATTCATGAAATGACTGCCTAAGTAACGATACATATAAATTGTTACCTGACCTGACATTACTTAAGAGGTAATCCCATGTACTTGTTAATGCAAGAGGAATTGAAGGCATTATGATAAGACCATTACTAATCCGCTCCCGATCTAATTCATAAACAACCCTTACCTGTGTACCAACCATTGTTAATAAAATATCTGACATAAGTACACTGCTGTAGTCCTTATAGTTTACAAATTCATAATCTCTATATGCATAAAAGGGAATCACCACCGTTGCCTTCGGCATTCGCCTAAACCTGTTATATATCCGAGTTCTTCAAGTTTGATGATAGTCTTTGAAAACTCTGATACAATGCTTGCAGCGGGTTTAGGCTTACCAAACTTATCAATTATTCCAAAGCCAAGTTCTAAAGGTCTCCATTCATATGGTGGATCCTTATCACCTATAAAGTCTGTGAAACACCATATGAAAGCACCTGATGATTCATGTGCAATAGCCGTATATAGGACCTCGTTTATAAAATAAGCTTGCCATTCTTCAGGATACTGTAACGTGCTAAAGCCAAATTCCTCAAGGAGCACAGGCGATGAACCGCCATTAGACGCTAGGTCTAAGTAAGCGCCATATAAGTAACCATGCATTACCGGATCATCTTGATAAAGGTATAGGTGAGGACCTATGTAATCAACCATACCTCTAACATTTGGTTCCTCTTGCATGGGACTATAGAGTATGTCACCAGACGATACTACGTGATTAGGGTCGATTCTCTTTATTACGCTTACTACGGCAGATAAAAATGCTAAGGCTCTCTCTCTATTTTCTGGTCTTTTGAATAGGCTTATTTCATTCGTTAGTATCCAGCCACCTAATGCCTCATGATCTTTTAACTCGCTCACGATATTGGTTACAAACTGCGTGAACTTGACAATTGATTCTTCATCGTAAGGATCTCCATTCACGAGAAAAGGCACCTTCCAATTTCTTCCACTCATGTGGCCCACAAATAATGTTGGAAATCCAATTATATCATACTCCCTAAGTAAATCCATGAACTCCTTAAGCTTTCTCACGGAGTCTTCATTGATATTTCCATAATTGTCTACGAAATCCTCAGCAATAATGAAGAACCTTACCGCACGAATGCCAAGGTTCCTCATTATATATAATTCATTACGGATATCATCTACATTCCACTTACTCCACATCATTATGTTTGACCTTCTTGGAAAATAATTAACGCCAAGCAGAAATTTAACATTATTATTTAAGCAAATAAACCTACCGCACTTCGAAGTCTTCGGCATTTCGAATAAGTTTTAATTAAATACAATTATAAGCTTTATTACGTTATTACCCTTAAATTGAACGTTAACAATATGGGCATGTTGTTATTTTTATTTTCCTTATCCTGGGGTTTATAGCGTATGATACGGCTACCGTGAGTATTATTGACGCTATTAATATAATCAAGTACCAAGTGCTCACTATTGAGTAGTAGAAGGTTATTGCGAGTATTGCCATGCCGATGGCAATGGCTATCCTACCGCTCCACCTAGTGAGCTTCAGGGCCCCTGCAGCTACGAGTATTAGGCTTAGTACGTAGTATAGGGAGTCAATGGCGTAGGCGCCCTCCATGGCGTTATAGGTCAACTCCAGGGGCTTTACGTAACCACTCAGGTAAGCCGCTATGTAGGCAAGTATTATCGTTAGTACCGCCACGGCAGTGCTTACATAGAGCGCCTTATATGGGCTCTTATACCTTGGGTGCGTCTCGGCGAGCCACGCGGGTAGTAACCCGTCCCTAGCCATGCCATAGAGCATCCTCGCCGTTGCGTTTAATGTGGCTAGGTAGCACCCGAATACGCTTATCATTACGCTTATTGCAAATAGTATTAGGCCTGCGGTGCCAGGTAATGCCCTATCAATGTATATACTGGATTTGGCCCCATGCCCTCCGCCATACTTACGAAGTTACTAATGGCGTTTTGTGTATAGCCTATGTTTAGTAGTATTGCGTAGGTGACTAGTATGTAGAGTATTCCCATGAATACGGTGGCCCACAGCGTGCTCGTTGGTACGCTCCTCCTTGGGTTCCTAACCTCCTCGGATATTTGTGTACTAACCTCGAAGCCCATGAAGTATGTTATTGCGAAGATTAGGCCCCCTGACAATGCCGTTAATATACCCGTGGGTGTTGTTGCGAAGGTTCCTTGCACGGTGAATGGAAATGCGGAAAGCCTATTAGCGTTGGCTATGAATGATAGTATTACGAATATTAGTAGGATTATTATCTCAATGCTCGTTAACGTCATTTCAGTCCTAATACTGGGCCTTATCCCAAGGACCGCTGGTACTAGGGCAAGCACTATCGGTATTGGTAGTAGGATTAGTGGGTTTATTACGTGGCCAGTCACCGCGTATATGCCTCAGTACCGAGGTAGGCGAAGGCTATGGCCACCGAACCAACACCAACAATGCTGTAGAACACTGCGTAGACTATGCCGTTTACGAAACCCGTCCTGGCATTTATTGTGTTTGTTACGTAGGCATAAAAACTGGCCGCGTGTGGATATTTACGGGCTAGTACGAATATTGAGTATACGATGGCCAGGACACCCAATAACGTGAGTAACATAGCCAACGGCGCTGCGGCGTACGCACTACCCATTATTAGGGCTGCACCACCTGCAATACTATAGGCAGGTGCTTGACCCGCCAATGAATTATATAATGAACCGAGGAAGCCCGTGGCGTTCCTCATCAACTCATTACTCCTCTGCTTCGACATCGTTAATTACGGCAATGCCGCACCCTTTTATACTTAGTTAAACGTTTAATAACATCAGCTTATGGGCAAAAATAAAAAAAATACTAAGTATAACTTAGTTACTAAATGCTCTTTTCACCGGAGCCTAAGGTTAGTGAGGAGGATCTATTTGATTTTAGGGTTGAACTTAATCAGTTGGTTAGTGCGATCAGGATGTCAAGGCTCACTATAATCACGGGCATTAGGAGGAGTGGTAAAACATCCCTATTGAATGTCGCGATTAGAAAGTCGGGTCTGCCCTACGTATACTTTGACGTTAGGTTAAGTGCATACCCAAATTACGCCGACTTAGCGGTCATATGGGCTAGGGCAATTGAGGATTTCATAAGGCGTGAGTCCGGGCTTAGGGAGAAGATATTAAACGCGCTTAAGGATGTTACTGGGCTTGCCATAGGAATCAACCCCATTAAGGTTGAGGTTAGGTTCAGGGGCCCGGGTAAGTTGGATATTGCTCAATTGTTAATTAAGATCAATGACCTGGCGGGGGAGGTTGGAGGTAAGGTGATCATCGCAATTGATGAGGCTCAGGAGTTGAGGAGGGTTAATTGGCTCAGGTTCGATAGATTGATGGCGTATGCTATGACAACCTAAGAAACATAAACTTTGTACTTACTGGATCACAGGTCGGCCTTTTATACGAATTACTTGGGCTTCGCAATCCCAAGGCGCCACTCTTTGGTAGGGCTTATGTCGAGGTTAAGACCAGGAGGTTAAGCCTGATGAATCATATGAGTTCCTAAATAGGGGATTTAACGAGGTTGGTACTAAACCAAGTGAGGATGTGTTAATTAGGGCTATTAATGAGTTTGATGGGATAATTGGTTGGTTAACATACTTCGGTTATAACTACGCAATTAGGGGTGTTGCTGATTTTGACGCCATAAGGAATATCGCAATAAGCATGGCTCGTGATGAACTAATCAATTTATTAGGTGTGATGAGGAGTACGAGGTATAGAACCATCCTTAGGATTCTCGCGAGGGACCTGCCCGATGGAGTTTGATTAAGAGTAGGTTGGAGATTATTGAGTAGTACGTGAGTGATACCGTGCTTAGCAACTTACTGAATACCCTCGTTAATATGAGTATTGTTGAGAAGAGGGATGATGAGTACGCAATAATAGACCCAATCTATGCCGCCGCTGCACGTACACTTTAGGGGGTAATGACATAAATAGGGCGGGTTAACCCATGTATTGGGCATGAGGATTAGGGATGCGTACGTAATAGGGATTGCGTCAGCCTCATTCTTCATGAGCTACTTCTCCAGGCTTGCCTGGAGCATTGTCTCGTCATACTCAACATTAAAGCCCACAATCATTGAGGACAGTGTGGTCTTCTCACTATTCTTCATAGGCTACGTGGTGGTCCAGGTACCTGCAGGACTTGTTTCGGATAGGGTTGGTCCTAAGTATGTCGTCATGGCATCACTAATCGGCCTAGCAGCATCATCCTTCGTATCCGGTATGGCCAACGCCATGTGGGTTGAGTACGTGGCTAGCCTATTCATGGGACTGAGCGCTGGGTGGATTTACCCAGCCACTGTGAAGCTACTAACCATTAGCTTTAGGGGGCCTGAGCTGCCGGTTGCCATGGGCTATTACAGCATCGCCTGGCCGCTATCTATAGTGCTTGCTGGTGCTACCCTGCCCGAAATCTGCACAGTCCTTGGTTGGAGGTGGAGTTACTACATTATTGCCCTCACCTCAATAATCATAGCATCACTATACGTGCCAACCAATGTTAGGGGTTATGGTGGTAATGCACGTGGCGCATTAAACCTTAAGTTATTGAGGAATAGCGACGTCATGGTCGTTAGTCTCTCTGGTTTTCTATTCTTCATGTCATACTGGACAATAACGCTATACGCCTATAAATACTTCCTATCGATAGGCTTAACGACTACGTTGCCGGCCTCGCCTACTCACTCCTAGCCTATTGGGTATTCCATCAACGTTAATTGCCGGTTACATAATTAGGAACCTGGGCGTCAAGAACACGTTATCATTGTTCGAGACATTATATGGTATATCAACAATACTTCTTGCTGTGATCACGAGGGAGTTACCACTAATGATACTGGCAGCTCCATGGGCTTTATCAGGTTTATAATAACGCCGGCAAACTCAACCGCCGTATCCAAGATAGGTGGTGAATTGGCCGGCAGTGTGACCGGCATTGCGAACCTCTTCTGGCAATTAAGTGGTGCCGTTGCGCCAATGGTGGCTTCGTTCATATTAACTAGGGCGAATTATCAATTCTTATGGGTGGTTATGGGAATCGTGATAATAATATCAGCTGTTATTTACCTATTAACGTTAAAGGTCAGGTGAACGCGTTAAATTAGTTCCATGATGGTGGGTAATATAAATTTAAATTATTATTTGCTGTGACATAATTAATCGCCATGAGGACACACCTAATTGCTGGTGGTACATTAGGACTGGTATTGATTATGACATTCATGGCCTTATTATTAAGCACCGCATTAAGCATGGCTAATACTAATTATATTATTGAGATACCACCAATAAGTGTGTTTAACGTTACCAATTTATCAAGCAGTACGTCGTTCTCATACTCATACACAAACATGACAGGTGGTGTTACGTACCTACCGCCGGCCTGGTATTACGCCTATAATTTCAGTGCGACCGCTGGGTCATACATAGACTATAGTGTTTGGAGCACATCACCAATAACACTCTACATACTTACTAACCAGCAATTCATGAAATACTTTAACGAGGGAAATCTTAGTGAGTATTTATACTCAATTACTGGTAACAACGTAAGTGGTTATTACCACGTTAATAGAACCGGGACCTACTACGTAGTCATTGCCAATATTGAATTAAAGCCAGTATTGGTCATGTACGCCATATCACTAACGGGAAAACCAACGCTTAATCAGTGGGGATTCCCGGTTGGGATTGCTGATTATGGTATTGCCATTATTAATGGCACGTACTTCGCCTATGAGTATAAAACCAATGAATTCATCGGTGAGGCGAGCATCTATAACGCATTTACCAGGAACCGGGCTCATGCCCAACGGGCTATGTCGAACCTGGCAATAACTGGTTCAGCATTCAGTTAAACACAATCCTCGTGGTAAACACAGTTAGTGGCTACGTGCAATATTACTGGCTTCAGAACGTGCTTCTCTTTGACTCATTAAATCGCACAGCCCAGGTGGGCGATAATGTGTGGAATAGTTCATTAATCAATGCCTCACTAAGCAACAACCTAGTCAGTGGTAATGGAGAGGTTAGTCCCGCAAATACCACGACGGGTAATATAACGGCTTACGCATACTACACGGAAATAACGCAGCAAGCGCGCATGCCATTCACGATATACCTAATAACAAGGACCGGATTAACGAGTAATGACTATCCATGGATCGCCTTCGGCTACTCATATAATGGCCGGTCAATTACCTGGTTTGACAATGTTACGATAAGGGTGAAGTCTCATCAGCATACATGGAGGTTTCGCCGACAAGCAATGGTGGTGGATTAATGAATGATGCTGAGCTAGTAATTGCGGGTCCATGGAATAGCGAATGTACCATGGCTAAGTCATTAAACACCACATTAGCCCTATACTTCGCATGGCCCTACCCAAGCGATTACTACCTATCGCCAGTACCATCAATGTGGAGCTTTGGGTCGGACACCGCAGAGATAATATTTGATGCCCACGTAATACCGCTTAATTATGGAACTATAAACGTCGTTCGTGGTACCGAGGAATTAAGCTTCCTTAATACTTACTTCATACCACTGGCAATTACCAACTCCCTAAATGAATCCACGGTAATTAACATCTATACCGTGAACTCAACAACCACGTTGACAGAACCACCAATAATTACCGTAGTACCTAATGAATCCAGGTACGTATTCACGAATTACGTAGTTAATAATTCATATGCTATCTCTAGGAATACCCTGAACCTAACGCTCGAGGGGCCGACCAACGTGTATATTAATTACACACTGCAGTACATGCTCACGATTAATGACTTAAGCGGATTGCTTAATGATAAGAGCGGGTGGTATAATTACGATTCTATGATAACACTTAGTGAGCCGGCTATTTATTACCTCGGTAATGAAACGAGACTAATATTCAACGCCTACTACATATACCTCACTGGAACTAACCTCTATCATGCGGTGATGAATAACACCGTTAACCTACTAATTGATAGCCCATATACAGTCATTGTTAATTGGACGAAGCAGTATCAAGTTAGTGTAAGTAGTCCCGTACCTATAACAGTCTCCCTATCAGGATTACAAAACATCAGCGGATACTCGGTGGTTACGTGGGTTAACAAAAGTTCTACGTTGATAATTCTCGTGCCTAGGTACTACGTGTTAAGTAATGGAACACGCTTAGTCTACCTGGGCGGCAATGAGGCTATTACCGTTAATTCGCCCCTAAGCATATCCCTGAGTAACTTCGTACGTCAGTACCTCGTTACGGTATATAGCAAGTACCCGGTAAGTATTAATGGCACGTACACAACGAACATGACTGGGTGGCTCTACGGCGGTGAGGTGCTTATGATTAAGCCTAGCACGGTATTTAACGATGGGGTATTCCTAAGCGAGCCTGGGCTCGTAATCACCGTCAATAGGCCAGTGAGTATAACCGTGGTATGGCACGTCAATTACATGCTCACGGTAATAATGTACGCAATAATGATAGCGGTAATTTACGCATTAACAATGCCCATAATTAGGAGGAGACACAGTAAGCATTAAGTATTTTTAGGATCTTGCGTAACTTCTCGGGAAATCGTTATTCAAAACCCACCATGAGAATAAAGGGATTAGGGAGCAAGGGCTAAGTGAGGTATTAAATGAGAGAGCATCGCTTGAGTTGGGAGTTCGTTATAACCTTCTATTTACAATGCCAGGTGGCCTACGTATTTCAATTTACCACTTACTGGGTCAACCTCTAAACCCAGCGTTTCAAGCGCCGTGACGCCAAGGACCTCTGCATCGCTAGACTCGCCAAATACCACCTCTATATCACCCTCATAATCCTCATACCTAATTGTGACCAAACCAACGCTCCTCATAACCACCCTACCATCTATGGTCCTGAACTGCCTGACCCTCCTCGGTTTAATGCCGATCGACGCCAAGGTATCCTTATTAATCCAGGTAAAGACGCTGCCGGTATCCACTATCAATTCCACGTCTCGACTCGCCCCAGTCTCCGGATTTTTTATTAATACCTTAACCTTCGTAATGCCCATTATTCCCTCTAGAAATGAAAATACACGGGCTTAAATGGCTTTTTATCAATCCTCAATCAGCCTTAATCCTAATAAGCCACTTATAAACAGGTTCATTAACATCCTCGACATTATTTGGATTTACATAAATGTCTAAGTGCCCATAACCATTAAGTATTACCACATCGCTCGTCAACCCCTTCATTAAGTCCATGTCAACCATCTTCATACTAAATAACCCACTTATGATGGCGGGCATTGGCGTTTTAACCTCCGTGTACTTAGCCTGAACTGGTCCATTGGCTCTATAAACAGCCTTGTCGGCCAGTATGGGTCTAGCGTAGCCATCACGCAAATACAGCCTGGGGTGGTGAGTTTTGGGTATGAGTATGGGTTTGCCAACCCCTGGTTATAAACCATGTTCATTAGGTAGTCACTCAACGTCTTAAAACCGGGTTCCGGACTTGGCAGCGTTAGGTTGTATAGTGCCTTGAGCCATATCGTATTCACGACATTACCTGGGTATTTGGCACCCGCTAGGATTGAGGGAACTGCGTATAATTTACTCGCCCTTAATTCATCAATATTGCGTACAGGTAATGCCTGAGTTACAGAGGACCTTATTGGCGCACCATCCAGCAACACTATTGCCCTCACATCGTTTGGGTAAGCCGTTACATAGTTAATTGAGGCGATACCGCCAAAGCTTTCCCCAATTAGTATGACCTCATCCTTACCAGTAACCTCCTTAATCATATTAATGGCTTCTTTAATATCACTTAACCACGCATCCCAACCCCAATCAACCATGAATGATAGGTCCTTAATTTCCGGAAGTACAAAGTGTGTCCTGTAGTCAATGGTGTAAACCAAGTAACCCCGTCTCGCTAGGTATATGGGTATCATGGAGTCCGGCATTGCGGGCTCTATTGGTTGTATTCCATGCCACGAAACATGTATTAACTGCTCCCCATGTGACGTCATGCCCGGCAGTATCAACACTGGGTATGGATAAGTCACGTCCTCACCCCTAACCTCCCTAAGGGCAATGTGATTGAAGAAACCACCGGGTGAGCGTTCCGTAATCCAAACCCTCTCGGTAAGGTCCGGAAATTCCTTAATGCCTCCCTCCCAGGTTAGTTTCCAACGCTGCATACTTGGTAATGTCTTATTTTACGATTTATTGTTTGTGTTTATATGGAGAATATATTTTATATAGTGCTATAGCATTAATTTATATTTATCGCATATTAATTGTGGAGTTAGCAAAGTTCCTTAGGGATGTTGAGGAATTGATTGGAAAGGATAACGTAATTAAGAGGGAAAATGAATTATCCATGTATAGGAGGGATTGGTGGTCAATACTCATGCTTAAGGAAGTCCTTGGGCATAGCTTGATTCGCCACCAGCCGTTATTAGGCCTGGTAGTATTAACGATGTAATTAATGTTGTTAAGCTCGCCAATAAGTATGGCATATGCCTTGTTCCATATGGCGGTGGGTCTAGCGTTGTTGGTGGTGCTTATCACAATGGTTGTGTTGTTATCGATATGAGCAGGTTAAATAAAATCCTAGACTTTAGTGAGGAGGACCTAACGATAATCGTTGAAGCCGGTGCTAGGGTGATTGATGTGGAGAGGTGGCTTAATGAGAGGGGTTATACCCTGGATTATCATCCGCAATCCTTTCAATTGCTCACAATAGGCGGCGCAATAGCCCATGGAGGCACAGGCTCGCATAGTATGAGCAATATTGATGAATTAGTATTGTCACTTGACGTTGTGTTACCCAATGGTGAATTAGTAACGATAGGCCCTAGGGTGTTCATTAGGACGGCTTGGCCTGACCTAAGAGGTTTATTCATAGGCTCCGATGGCGCGCTCGGCATAATCGTTAGAGCAATGCTTAAGGTTAGACCACTGGCTAATTACTACGTTGACTTAGCCTACGTATTTAATGACATTGAGAAAGCGGTCCGCTTTGCCCGTGATCTTGTAATTAATGTGCCTGGTCCGCATAGGGTCGTTATTCATGATAGGGAGAGCAGTAGGTTAATGGTTGGTGAGGATGGGGTCATAGCCCTGATAAGGATTAGGTGGTATAACGAGGATTTCGTTAATATAATGAGCAGTGTAACCAATAAATTAGCCATTAAATACGGTGCGACTAGTGTGGAGTCTGGATTGGTTAAGAGATGGAGGGACGTCTTTGCCAGGGGTTATAAATCTCAGTTACTTATGCTTGCTCAATCAGGTCTTTGGGTTGATACTATCGACATGGCAACTACATGGAGTAGGTTAGTCAAGCTTCATAATGAGTTAGTGAGTAGGCTTGGTTCTATTGATGGTGTTTATCACGTACTCTCGAGGATAACCCACCTATATTTAAACGGTGCGTCTCTCTATAGTGTTATTGTATTTAGGCAGGATGAAGATTTATACTGGAAGATTTGGAGAGAGGCGTTTAATGTGGCTAATGGTATTGGCGCAACCATAAGCCACCATCATGACACGGGCCTTTTAAAGAGGGATTTCGTGAAGGTTGAGATGGGAAATCAATGGGGTTTATTGAGAAGTATTAAGGGATTGCTTGACGGAAATAATATAATGAATAGGGGTAAGCTGGTTTGGTGAGTTGGATGGGGGATTATAAGAATATTATTGTTGAGGAGAGGGGCCGCGTCTTTATAGTTACTATTAATAGGCCTGAACGTAGGAACGCCATTGACGCCGACACGGCCGAGGAGCTTTATAAGGCCTGGACCTACTTCGATAAGAACCCTAACCTTTACGTTGGCGTGATAAGTGGGGCCGGCGGTAACTTTAGCTCTGGAGCTGATCTCTACGACATTGATAGGCTAATAAATAGGGTGACCAATCCAGAGGGGCCGCTTGGCTTCACTAGGCTTAGGCTTTCTAAGCCCGTTATAGCCGCGATTGGTGGTTACTGCGTAGCTGGTGGCTTGGAAATTGCCCTATGGCTGATATTCGGGTTGCCGATAAAACCGCTAAGTTCGGTTTCCTGGAGAGGAGGTTTGGCGTTCCTCTTGTGGACGGTGGTACCAGAGACTTGCCAGGATTATTGGGCTTGGTAGGGCGTTGGATTTAATACTGACTGGGCGGTTAATAAGTGCTGAGGAGGCATATCAGTGGGGTTTGGTTAATTACTTGGTTGATGAGGGCAAAGCCTTGATAAGGCTGTCGAGATCGCTGAATTAATAAGTAGGTATCCTCAGGAAACCCTTAGAAATGATAGACTCGCTGTGTACGAAGGACTGGGTAAACCGTTGAATGAGGGCTTAATAATCGAGATGAATTATGGGTTGAAGTCGATACAGATTGGTGAAATATACGATGGCGTGAGGCAGTTTAAGGGTGGGGCAGGAAGACATGGCGATTTGAATATTAGATAGTAGTAAGATTTATTAACTTAGTAACTAATTAACTTAGTAACTATGAAAGTAAAAATTACTAGGAATTTTCAAGTAACGATACCAGTTGAGATAAGGGAAAGGCTTGGTATAAGGATTGGTGATTATGTGGATATTACTTATGATGAGAAGGAGGGGGTCATCATCATAAGGCCCTACCGTAGGAAATGGACGACCTATGAATTAGGAAGGAAATTGACGCCTGAGGATATTGAGGAAGTAATTAGAGAGGTGAGCAATGAAGTCACAGGTAATTATTGATACCAATGTTTTGGTTTATGCAACATTTAAGGATAGTGAATATCATGCCGAGTCATATGATATCCTGCAAAGGAGTAATGTCGTAATACCTCACATTGTTCTTTACGAATATATGTGGGTATTGTTGAAGCTGACCGGTGATTTAGGGATTGTTAAAGTAAAATTGAATGAATTAAGGGACTTCGTTATTCTCCACGAGGATTTAGATACGATTTATAACGGCTTAATTTTAATGGAGCAGGACAAGGCCTCATCTACTATGCTGAATGACTACATAATACTATCAGTGGCACTGAGGAGGAGTGCTTACCTAGCCACTTATGACCAAAAACTAAGGAAGATAGCCAATAAGCATGGAGTAATGGTAATACCATAGGCCTTAAACGGCTTCGCCCCTAAATTAATGCCTGATTATTTTACGTATATAATGACCAATTAATCCGCCAAGCCCTGATAATGCGAGGGCTATTAACAACGTTATTATTAGGAGTATTATTAAGCCGATGATGTTATATGGTAATCCGATTATTGCAGCGGTTACCTCACCATCATATATCGCGTATGGATTCATGAAAATACTAAATAGGACACCTGTTAACCCGGACACGCCTGTGCAGATGAACGCTGATGATGCCTTATTGGAGTTTAGGACGTAACCGATTATTAACCCTAGCGCAGCCATTAATAACCAATAACCCGCATATGCTAATGCAAATGAAATAACTAGGTTAATGATGAACAGGGTCCAGAAACGAGCCGTATAACTTAAGGCCATGCCCATCACCCTGGCAACGATACGTTCGGTAGATATAGGTAGTAGAAGTATTGCGGTAAGCCAGGCGGTATTAACGTGTAGTATTGACCAACGAGCCAGTACTCAGTCGTATCGTTATAAAACGGGCTTAGTGGATTCTCCGAAATACCACCTGGGTAAACACCAACGCCAGTGAGTGGATTTGCCATGTCAACTATCTGGCGCCAGCTCGGTCCTTCATTAGATATTAGGCCGTAGGCCGCATTAATGGTATTGCAATCACCAGGTGCTGGGAATGGACCAACGGACAACGCGTTTATACCGAAGAAGCTTATTAACTCCCTGTAATGTACCCTTCCCCAGTACCAAGTTGATGGGTTTGGACCGAGTTCATGCGTTAACTCCGTTATTGTTTGGTTGAAGGCTAGGAGCATGACGATCGTGGCGTTCCTTTCCTGACCCGTTAATGGATCATTAAACCACTGAATGTTTGGGTAATTATTAGTCCAATTTGCTAGGTCCAGCACTAATGGTCCATGGAATGCCGCGTCTGGGCCTAGGAATAGTGAGAACTGGCCTAATCCGTCGGCTGGCGTTATGTTATAGTACTGGAACCAGGGCATGAAGGTATCGTTCAAGTAATTCCAAAGCCAGAAGTAGTATATCGTTGCTGCGGCGGAGTTGGTCGTGAAGTCACCATTCCAATTCTTCAATAATTCATAGGCCTCAACCTCAATTGGCGTTAATTGGCTTAGGTGCGTAGATAATGCATTGAGTAGTGGTGGTAGGAATAAGTTGGTGGAGTAATCATGTACATTGAGTTGTATTGCCTCCATGGACGCATAGGTTATATTGCCCTCACCCTCAAACTGCGATAGTAATGTATAAATTTCATCAGCCTGAAGCCGCTTTCGAATACCCAACCAACGTAGTATGGGTAGTTTGGTGATACGAGTACTTCATTAGCTGATAATGCGAAGTGCGAGGGCGGATTTAGTACGTAGGGCTGGTATTGAGTCGGTATGAAGCCGACCCAGTCATATGACCATTACCAAGCATGACGGCCCTTGGGTCACCGCCCATGACTATTGGGTATAATCCCCAGGCGAATATTCCGATGTTGCCGTACCTATCGGCATATGCAAAGTTCTGAATACCAACCTTGAAGTAGGATAATGCGTTGAGGAAGTCTGAGAGGTTTCTAGCTATGTCGAAGTATAGGAACGTCGCAACCTCATCTGTTGGGTACATCCCAGTCCAATTCATAACTATAATTACATTACTGTAATTTGCAATTACCACGCCATTGCGCGCAAGGTAGACATTATATGGCACATAACCAACACCCTTAACATAAATCTCCTCGTGAATAACCTCAAAGGGTAACCAGGAACCGTCATAGTAGTACTCGCCTGGGTGATCTGGCTTGTGACCTCCACGTAATAATAAACCACCTGAGGCTCTGCATCCGTGGCGCCCCAGGCAATGTATGGATTATGACCGAGTATTACACCAGGCACCCCCGGAAAGTCAACACCAACGACGTTCATGCCAGGCCCAACCAATTGGAACCCAATCCATATGATGGTACCGTGGTTGTTAAGTGAGGGTCATTTGCCAGAAATGCCTGCCCATTTGGCGATACGGCCACCCAATTATTACTACCTTCATCGGTTAAGCCCACGACCAAATGCTCGAATGGATTTATGCCAGGTAGGAACTTACTAACTAATGAATCCCTAAACGCAGTATCACCCTCAACATAGAACTTTATCGCCTCATCAATTGCATCAAGGAGCTCCTGCTTCGTAACACCAGGGGGTAGTGGATTTAATGAGTATAGATTCAAGTATTTCATGTTACCCGTGGTGTTATAAATACCTGGGTTCCATTCCTCAGGGTATACGGGATACTGAATTGATGATGGGTACGCAGGATAGAACGCATAAATAACCTGCGGCGGCATTTTAAGGAGAGCTACCGTGAATGCCAATGGATCAGCCGTACCACTCAAAGACCATGTAAGCAATTGCTGTATAGCGAAGGTGTCCTCCATGGTCCATGGCGGCGGTTTAAAACCAAGCACCTTAAATATTATTGGCGTCCTACGTGGAGTTAGCGAATCAACGTAGGCATTCACACCAAGCGTATAGTAATACAGCGCTTCATAGATAAAGCTTGACCTATTCAACGAATTCGCTATTTCCACGGTAACCTGCGGCGTTAATAGTGTTCTGAAGAACTCGTCACTAGGCAATACCGAGGGACCTACTATTGATGATAGATTACCCATACTCATCATCGCCATGAAGTACATTTGGGCAAGCCTATACTCAGCCGTTAGGTAACCCTCCTCATAAAACACGGCCCAGGTCTCGTTAGATGCGATTCTAATGAAACCATCAGGAGTGACGCAAACAATAACAGCCGCGGAACTACCATTAAGCGTTAAAACACCACTATGACAACCAACACCGGAGGGAGGAGGAACACTACTCCAAACACCAGTACCCGGATTAAGAACCTGCCCAAGCGGCGCCATAATACTAATAGGAATACTCAACAAAACAACAAGCAAAACCAAACCAACCAAAGCCAAACCCAACCTCACATAAACTGAGACAGCCATACAATGCTGCAATAAATAATTAAACTTATAAAATCAGAAACCTTATAATTTATATATAAATTATAATGCAGTTTATTTGATAAATAGATTGAAAAATCTTTATCAGTAAAATTCGCCTAAATTCTGTTTTGCCTTAATATTCTTGTTAATCATATCCTCAGCACCAGTCCTTCTACCTATTAATGCTTCCCTGAAGTACTTAGTAACTACCTGCTTTGCATGTTCCAATGATAATCTACCCTTTAGTAATTCAGTGTTACTTAGGTATTTTATTGTTGTGCCAAGTACTATTGTTAATGCGAAGACGTCACTACCAAGTTGTCTTGCATTGATTATAATGTCTAATTCACGGTATCTCTTATCGACGCATTGAGTCTCCCTGCCTTTACTGACGTGATTATCAATGATTATTAATCCATCATCCCCAACATAACCGCAGTACTTATTATATGCCTATTACAATTACATGAGCAGTAATGCTAGCTGATAAGTTCGTAAGTGGTTATTATGCTTATGATTACCCAATAACCGTGGAGCAATTAAGGGAAATGGGACTTAAGGTATCGACAGACGTACCGCCTGAGGTTTATGAATTAATGGCGCTATACCCACAGGCCAGGGCGAATAGACCCGGAATCGAGTATTTACCATACCCAATGGTGCCAAGGCCTATAACAAGGGAGGCGAGGAGTGAGGTGTTATTTCCATAAGCAGTACCTGGACAAAGGATTTAAAAATAATGAGAAGAAAATAATATTTAATTTGAATTTTATGGTTACATGCCATTTATTGCCTTGATCTTCTCATTAATATAATTATTATTGCTACTAACACGACAATTATTACTATAATTACAGCTATTAAGAACGTGCTTTGATTGCTATAATTGGTATTACCTATCGAGTTACCTGTCTTAGGCATTGATATTGTTATGTTTATTTGATTTGTGAAGTTCTCATTCGTTAAGTAAAAGGTGTATGCCTTGAAAATTTGTTCTCCATTTATCGTCGTGTTTATCGTGATGGTAATGACATCATCCTTACCCGGTAATGGGGGTGGTGGTTGCGGAATTATGGCGATTCCATTATTATTAGTTGTGGTTGTGCCATATGCATGAAGCATCTGGGTGGTGTATGACTGAACAAACTCCATGTACGTTACCGTGGCATTACTCAACGGGCCTATTCCCTGAATCTCCACCCTTACCTGCATGGTATTAGACTGCGATATTGATACCATTGCCATTATTAGTATTGTTATTGCCGCCGTAATAACTACGTACTTTATGTATCTATTTTTCCCAATCACGATTTTGATGACTTAATGAGCTATGTATATAAGTATTATGCCTATTACGCAGTTACTACGTATTAACCCACCCTTAATCCCCTCACGAATTCCATGTACATAATTGTAATAAGCACCAGTGCTATTAACAATGCCGATGAAATTAATGAGGCAGTGATTGCGCTTACAATAATTGAGACCACGAATACGGCAAATACGGCTATGACAAACGCCTTAATATGGTCACTGCTAAGTAATCAGTGCGTGTATTAGTGAGATAGGTCATTATTGAACATTACGGATCCAATAATAGCAGAGGCTATAGTTAATCCCTCAGCAACATTAATATTCTTGGCACTTCCCGATATAATCTTTGCACTACTTACTTGACTAATTAGTTTGGCTATGGAGAGGAAGATGAGGCTTGCCGTAATTAATACGTAAATTACCGTCAAGATTATGCCAACTGAATCGGCACTACGTCTATAGTAAATGCCGAGGTACCTCGATATAGGTATAAGTCCGAAAAAGGTTATGAATATTCCGAGAAAGATTAATAACGGGATAATGAGGGAGACCGCGTCTATTATGAAGCCAATAATGGAGAGTATGAGACCTAGTAATAGGTATGTATTATCATGCTTATTCCTTCTCATTCCTGCCATTATTAATTAATGTCCTGTGAAAAACTTAAGCATTGCCCATTAGATAATTCCTAAAAATACCATTGGCTTAACCTATATGTGTCAATATCATTCCCCAGGAACTTCAGGTTTGGTTGGTCTCAAGCCGGTTTTCAGCATGAAATGGGTGTTCCGGGTGATGAGGACCCAAACAGCGATTGGTGGGTTTGGGTTCACGATAGGGATAATATAGCGTCAGGGCTCGTTAGTGGTGACCTGCCTGAGAATGGGCCTGGCTATTGGAGTCTGTTTAGAGTTTTCCATGATAATGCCGTTAAGATGGGGCTCGACATTGCCAGGATCAATGTTGAGTGGTCCAGGGTATTCCCAAAACCAATGCCTGAGCCACCCAGTGGTAATGTTGAGGTTGTTGGCGATAGGGTAATTAAGGTTGATGTTGATGAGCGTGACCTAAGGAGACTCGATGAGGTGGCTAATAAGGCTGCCGTTGAGCATTATAGGGCGATATTTAATGATTTGAAGAATAGGAATATATTCTTCATACTGAATCTCTATCACTGGCCGTTACCGCTGTGGGTTCACGATCCAATAAGGGTCAGGAGGGGTGACCTTTCTGGACCCACTGGATGGCTTGATGTTAAGACGGTGATTAACTTCGCCAGATTTGCAGCATACATTGCCTGGAAATTTGATGACCTAGTTGACATGTACTCAACAATGAATGAGCCGAATGTGGTTGCCTGGAGTGGTTATGTTGGTGTTAAGTCTGGGTTCCCGCCAGGTTATTTAAACCCTAATTTCGCTAGGAGGGCCTTAGTTAATTTAATTCAGGCACATGCGAGGGCATATGATGCGATTAAGGCGATTAGTAGGAAGCCCGTTGGATTAATCTATGCGAATAATGCATACACGCCGCTGACGGAGGGGGACGTTAAGGCCGTGGAGTTGGCTGAGCAGGATGCGAGGTGGTCGTTCTTTGACGCAATAGTTCACGGTAACCTATACGGTGAGGTTAGGGAAGACCTTAGGAATAGGCTTGACTGGATTGGCGCCAATTACTACTCAAGGCTCGTGGTTAGGTTAGTCGGTGATAACTCATACGCAGTAGTGCCTGGTTACGGCCATGCCTGCGAGAGGAACTCCGTAAGCCCTGATAATAGGCCCTGTAGTGATTTCGGTTGGGAGTTTTACCCGGAGGGCTTATACGATGTATTAATGAAATATTGGAATAGGTATCACCTGCCAATATACGTTACCGAGAACGGGATTGCTGACTCAGCTGATTACTTAAGGCCGTATTACCTCGTCAGCCACATCTACCAAGTCCATAGGGCGCTGAGCAATGGGGTTGACGTTAGGGGTTACCTACACTGGTCATTGACGGATAATTACGAGTGGGCCTCAGGCTTTAGCATGAGGTTTGGCCTGCTCTACGTTGATTACACTACCAAGAAGCAGTATTGGAGACCCTCGGCCTACATTTACAGGGAGATAGCAATTAATAAGGCAATACCCGACGAGATAATGCACCTAAATACAATACCGCCGGTAAAACCGCTGAGGAGGTGATTACAACGGCATTACCACATTAATACCCATCCTCCTCGCAACCTCTCCCTGCCTAATATCGAGTGTTGAAAGAGACAAGCCTTTACTCAATGTTAATGCTATGTATAATGCATCGTATACAGTTATTCCATTGTCTATCGCTATCGTAAACGTCTTATCGATATATTTCTCCTCAGGCTCAATAGTAATATTCTTACCAATCAACGACATTAGTATGTCACGAAGCTTGACTGAGTATTCCCTGGTAATAATCCCTTTAATTTGCGCCTTCCAAATTGCATTCATAACTTCCTTAACTACGTGATCAACTGAGTTCACGACGTAATTAATTAATGATCGCCAACCAGGCTCCTTAAGTATAAAGGCGGTTAGTGCTGATGCGTCAATCACTATCACGGTCCTCCCTCACCGAACTCACTGAGAATCCCCTGGGCGCACTTATTGGTATCCTCTCAAGCTCCTCAAGAACACGCCTAATATTCTCCTCGGCCTCCAACTCCCTAGTCCTCTTTCCGACAAGTCTTCTCAACTCCTCAGCCCAGTTGACCCTGTCCTTAAACCTCTCCATCTTCTCTTAAATTTCCCTCCTAACCTTAAAACTAACGACGCTAGATATTGAGATGATGTAGGTATACCAATTAAATAAATCCATTGGTATACCATACATGGCTAACTCAGTACTAATACCGTAATATAGTAGATGATTAAATGCCGTGGATACTTAGGAATCTGAGGATTCTAATAGGAAGCATTTGCGAAGTCGTGAGTCAGCTTTTTAATCAGTATTGATATCGGCCTTCCGTGCTTAGGGGCGTTAGCAGTATTAGATTGAGTTCCGAGGCGTGGAGGTACCTTGCCGTTCTCGCGTCCATATCGATAATCACCATGTATGTCGAGATGGTGGTCATGCCATCCCTACCAACGATAGAGAAGCAATATGGCGTAACGGAGTCTGAGGTTTCGTGGGTTCTGTCCTCTGAGACACTTGCAGGTCTTGCCCTTGCTCCAATCCTTGGGAAGTTGGCTGATAGTTATGGTAAGAAGAGGGTGTTGCTTATCACGTTGATTGTTTATTTCGTCGCCGTATTCCTCACGAGCATGGCGCCAACATACCCAATACTAATAATGCTAAGGGCTATTCAGGGCATAGGACTTAGTATAAACCCAATAGGTACACACTACTTAGGGAGAGGTTACCACCTAGGGAGTGGCCGATTGCCCAGGGAATCATTGCATCAACCTTCGCAGTAGGGGCCGCTGTGGCACTGCCAATCGGTGCCTATCTAGCTCAATACTACTCCTGGCAATTTGCCTACGAAACCGCATTACCCATACTTGCCGTGTTAATTTTAATGGCTTATTTATTACTACCGGAGTCAGAGACTAGGGTTAATGAAAGTATAGACTACGTGGGCTTGGCTCTACTGGCGGTGTCTTTCGTAATAATTGGGTATTCATTCACGGAAGCCCCAACATGGGGTTGGCTCTCTGAAAACTTCTGGCTAGGCATTGCCCTCGGATTAGCCATATTGTTCCTATTCATTAACCACGAACTATCCACACAAAACCCAATAATAAACGTAGGTGATTTCGCAGATCCTAACATTGCGGTGCCCCTGCTCTCATCCTTCGTCGCCGGTTTTGGGATGTTCCTATCATTCCAAGCACTGGTATACATGTTTGAGTTGCCCAAGCCCATCGGCTATGGCATGACAATACTGAGGACGGGCCTCACGCTGGCGCCCATTGCATTGATAATGCTATTTGCAGGCCCATTATATGGCGTCTTAATGAATTCCATTGGCTATAGAAGGGTTTTGGTAATTACGTCAGGCATAGCCACTATTGGCGGTTTATTAATGGCGGCCACGGTATACGTACATGAGTTAAGCATTACGATAATGATCATGATACTGAGTATGATCGGTATTGCGGGCATGACCGTTACCAGGATAACCCTATTAATATCATCAACGTCTAGGGAGAGGATGGCGACCATGACGGGCACGAACACGGCAATGAGGCTCATGGGCAACACACTAGGCCCGGTAATCGCCGGTTCCCTAGAAACCACCTATAGAACGCCAATACTTGCTTACTACCTAAATGGCGTACCAATATTCTATGAGGTACCTGGTAAGGAATCGTTCGTACTATCCTTCGTGATAGCCTCAATCACGGCATTCATAGTGATGATAATGTCGACGAAGGTGACGAGATAAACCTTAATAGCGTCCTCATAATGTATTACCCATAGTTTAATGGCTGAGCCATGGCTTAATAAGGCAAGGAGATTTAGGGATTATGCGAGGGAAGACTTAGCCAATAATAGGTTCGACTCAGCCGCATTCTTTGCTCAACAATCCGTTGAATTACTAATTAAGGGGTTGCTTATTAAGTTCAGCGGTTCTCGACCAATCACTCACTCAACGTCTGAGCTACTTCAATATCTAGTGAAGCTCCTGGGTAGGGATGCGCCGCAGGACGTTACTAGGTGTGCCGAGTTACTTGAGCAGCATTATGTCCAGGCACGTTATCCAGATGCTAGGATTAATGATTATAGGAGGTGGGAGCGGAGGAGGCCGTTAGGTGTATGGACGTGGTGTGGGATTATGTACAGCAGGTGGTTGGAGGCACTTAATGAGATTACTAGGCAGAGGGAGGTTAGGTTTAGGGAGGTGCTTAATGAGTTATGCCGTGAGTCCTTAGTCGTTATTTTGTTCGGCTCTAGGGCGAGGGGTGATAATACCCCATTAAGTGATTGGGACTTAATGGCCGTAGTTTCGTCCGGCGAGTATAGGGTCGAGACCGTGGATGTTGGGCAGGTTGTTTGGTTACCACTGGATAGGCTCGATTACGTACTTGAGCATTCAATGATAATACTTGACGCCGTGGCCGATGGTAAGGTACTCTGCGGTGATGCGAAAGTGTTTAACGACATTAAGGATAGGGTGATTAAGTACATTAGGGACAAGGACCTAGCCAGGACTAAGGATGGCTGGTTCCCAAGGAGTATAGTTAAATAAAGCCTGGACCGAGTAACCTGGGTAATGAGCTTCCTAAGTTCAAGGGCTGAGGAATTCCTGGAGCAGGCTAGATTTGCATATGAACGGGGATACTACGACTTGGTAATGTTCAATGTGGGGCAATTCATGCAATTGAAACTTAAGTCACTTCTATATAGTCTCATTGGTGATTACCCAAAGACCCATAAATCAACTCAACTTTTCATGGAGGTAATAAAGATATTAAATAATAAGTGCGATCTCGAGGATTTTTACAGTAGGAATAGGGAAATAATTCTATTACTGGAATTCGCGTACATAGCGAGTCGTTATATGCCGCCAAGGTTTAATAGAGATGATGCGGATAAGGCACTTAACGTGCAGGGAATTTCAATGAGGTGGTTAAATGCCTAGTCTCGTAGACCTACTAATAGACGTTAAGAGGGTTAGGGATAAAGTCCTTAACAACCTTGACCATTACCTAGGTAGGATTAGGGACTTGGTGCTTAGGCTTGACCCTAACGCTGAGTTGATGCTCATTGGTAGTTACGTACGTGGTGACTTCAGGCCAGATAGCGATGTCGATGTTTTAATAATATCTGATGTCTATGGTGATGACCCTCATAAATACGTGGAATTAGTTATGAGCATTATTAGGGAGGTTGGTGAGGACGTGCTCATGGTACTTGAGTTCCACGTGGTTAGTAGGAAGACATATAATGAATGGTACAGTAAATTCATCGACATATACAGGATCATTTAAATACCCAGGTAATTACACGTGTGGATCTCAAGCCCTAACTTGTCCTTAAGCACGTTAATGAACTCGCTCCCGGCACCATGGGGTAGTGTGAGCTTCAACACCCTATCATTATATTTAATCTTGAATACGTCGTAACTCGTCATGCCATTTATCATGTCGGGAATATTTAACTCAGCAATGCAGATTATGGCTTCGCTGAGTGGTATGTCCAGTGATTCGTTAGTTGCAGTTGTGATATGCATGTAATCACTATATAATAGGATATCCCTAATTTCATTCCTCCTAGCCTGGAGCGTTCTCCTAGTTCTCCTAATTATGAGGTAATATGCATGTATAAGCCGATTAGGATTAAGAGGATAACGATATCGCTGAGCATGAACCTACCATGCATGATGTCGGTGGCAATCGCCCCCAGTATTACGAATGTGATTATTGCCATGATTATTGTGTAAATGGCCTCACCAGACCTAAAACTCTTGCTAGGGGTGACCAATGCGTTGTTAAATCCCCAAATTGCATTATGCAATTCAACATACTCCCTCCTTCTCTCAGCACTTCTATAGCCCCTATAGGCATAGATAAGGGTTCCAACACCAGGCATGACAAGAAGCCAAAGAGAACCGTAGAAGTAAATCCAGTCATGAGCCTCCACCGACATTAACATTGCAACAAGCCCAATGAGGATTAGAGCAAGGCTAAGCTTAACCAGTGTGCCTGGCTTAGCACCGCCATAGGGACCAGAAACAATAATACCTATGGTAACCGCCCTAGCAGGCTAAACTGGGTCTCTCAATCTTGCCTAACTTACCCATGTCCTTGACGACCCTCCCACCACACCAGTCAATCTTGGCTTATTGTAATCGGTGCTCAGCACAGTATTAAGCCTTCTACACTGTTCTGTGTCAATATGAAGTATGTAGTCCTCATCATCGTGGCTTATCTTTAACCACACCCTGCCTGGATAGTATTGATAGTTCCAAGGCTGACCAACGCGTACCGAGTTTGGGTTTACATTAACTCGATATGGATATGAACTTAATGGCGGCGCATAGTCAGTTACGCAGGGATTGAACTCCTCAATGGGTATTGTGACCTCATCCCCCTTCACCGTTGTGAACCAGACGTAGTCCTTATAGAGTATGAAGTCCTTGATGTATTTTCCTCTTTCCCTAACGCTTTTAATTAACTGCCGAACTTCAAGTACTATGAGTAAGGCAAAGAATAATTGAATTAATGCGAACTCCCATAGTGGTATGCGATATTGCGGTGGTGCTAAATAACCAAACATAAACCATAATGCACCAGTGACAATCATTGCGAGTATCATCTTCCCAACCTCGCTTCTGGCCGTAGCGGCCTGAGCTCAAGTACTGCCTCATTCATTATTAAATTGAAAGTAAAATAGGTATTTAAATGCATCTGTTCAATTTCTAATAACAAGCCCTAAACTTAAGCTCGATGTTAATTACTCAAGAACATCTATGCTCATGTCCTCCTCGTAGGATATCACCGTTATTAGCTCCAAATCCTCATTACCAACATTAATTATTGAGTGCGGTGTGTTTGGTTTTACGAATATGCACATGCCCGGTTTTACGTCAATGGTTTCGTTATCCACGGTCATCCTACCAACGCCCCTCAGCACTATGAAGGTCTCAGCATAGGCATGCCTATGCAGTGGCGCCTTACCGCCAGGCTTAACCACCTGCCTTCTCACGGCGTATTTAGAGCCGTCGTCCCTACTCACAAGCCACTGTGTATATACGCCCACGGCACCCCTAATACTCAGTGGCTCCTCGCGTACCCTCGTTATGTCATCAACAACCTTGTAACTTGGCATAATAATGCCATCTGCACTATGCCTTATACGTGTTTCCCAATTAATCATGTTTGTTTGGGTTTTACCCCTATAATTTTATTGGCCTCATTAACTATCCTTTCAACATAAGGAAACCTCGTCCTCACGGCCTCAGGGTCTAACTTCGCCTCGTGAAAGCCCCATACATGTAGATAATTTGCCACGTCCCATGATTGCATAAACCAATCACCGAGCTTTTTACTTATTGCTTCAACAACCTTCTCAAGTTCAGTCACGGTCCATCTACCCTCTCGCTTACTCTACTTAGTATATCCTTTAAATCGTAATATTGAGCTAGGGCCTTAACACTTTCCTCGGCAGCCTTGTAAAGCTTCTCGCTTGCCTGTACTGGGTCCTTATCAATTAATTCCTTGCCTTCAATTAAGTATTTATTTGCGAGTTCCATCCTCGCCTCAATTATCGCATTCGGATCTAGATTAATTACCCTCATTAATGCATTAAGTACTGTGTCTTCAGGGTTAAGCCCCCTCTTCCTTAACTCCTCAATGATTATGCTTGGTATTACTACTTCCTCGGTCATTCATTTATACCGTGTTTAGGCAAATTATATAACTTCGCATCCATCATAAGTACATGAGAAATACTTAAAACTGGCGTGAGTGCGGTGTTCCGTGGACTTCGGGATATTCTTTGCGGCATTCGGTATAAGCCTACTCGAGCTCTCAGAGGCCGGCGCAGTCACGGCTATTTACCAGGGAATTTACAGGGGCTTTAAGCCAGTACTCTACGCGATAGCCGGCGTACTCCTGGTGCTGGTACCCACATTCACCGTTGGTAAGTACATCATTTACCTACCCTCGACTACGTACTAGCCGCCTCAGCAATAATCCTGTTCTACTTCGGGTATAGACTACTGAGGAGCGCGCGTAGATCATTCAAGAGGAGCGGGAAGGGCAAGGGTGGTGAAGAGGAGCGTGGGGATTTAGCCGTGGTATTTACGGTATCCGCCATAGAGCCTTTGAGGCCGCCCTGGTGCTCATCGCATTAATACCAAGGAGCTACTCATCAACTCATAGGCACTTTATCTGCTGCGGCCCTCGTCGTTATTCTCACGACAATAATTAAGGACCAAATAGCCAGGATTAGGCTGCCGCACCTGAAGTATGTACTCTCAGCCCTACTCTTTAGCCTAGGAACCCTGTGGGCCATTGAGGCGGTTGGAATTGACATAACAGACCTAGTGCTAATACCCCTCTTCCTAGCCTACCTAGGCATTAACTATCTAATCATTAAATTGTGAAGGCGATTCATCGCCCTGGTTATCAACCCAATCTCCTATTGAAGTCTTTTAACACTCGGTTTCATTAATACTTACAATACCTGGACAGAGATAAAAATTACTTCAGGGATTTCCTTACAAAGGAATAATAATTCCTAAAGGCCGAAGCACTTTTAAGACCTTACTGAATTTTTAGGTAAAGTAAATGAATGATAGAAATTAAGTTAAACCTAGACGAGATAGGTAGAGCTAGGATCAAGGAGGCGGAGGCGGAGCTTGAGCTTGCAGAGAAATTCCTAAATGATGGATTACTTAGGAATGCGGCAGGTAAGGCGTTCCAGGCATGGAAGGCGTACCTGTCGTATTTAGCCATTAAAAATAGGGATTTGTTCAATTTCACCGGTTATAAGAGGGTTGGTCGTGATATCAAGGTTCTAGAAACGACTGGATCCTCGCAGTCATGCCCACTAACATGCTCATAGAGGTTGCTAATAAACTGTCCAGCAAGGTCGTGGAGGCTATGGAATTGACGTCGCTCGCCCTCATCATACATGAGTATCAATACAATGGGCCTGACCCAACTGGAATTATTAGTAAAATACCGAGCGATGATGTTGCTAGGCAGGTAATCATGAAATTCATAGTTAGAATTAAGGAGGTGATTTCACGGAGTAAGGAATAACATTAAATCCTTTAATTTAACCTGCCCTGAATTATTCCCTGCCTAGGTATTTATTGGCTATTATGTCCATGACCCTGATTAAGTCGTTACTTAATACATTATCCACGTCCTCCCTTGACCTGAGCACAACCTCATTACCCGACTCATTTATTTCATAGTTACTAACGTAGAGGGCGTTGGCAAGCCATGTGGCGTATTCAATTGCCCTATTCTCACCAAAGGCCTTCACGGCATTTTCATGCACGGTTATCTCAAGTGGGTTTGCCTTTACTGTGATTAGGGGCTTACAATTGCCCATTTTTTTTCAAGGCATAATTCAATGTGGGTATTACCACTCAATGCTCTTAGTACTAGGCTTTCACCGTTAATATTGCCGTAACTCCTAACCACATTGGCAGCTAATAACTTTGTAGGGGCTGATTGGGGGCTTGCCCGTATTTGCATTTCCTGTGGCGCCTGCGGTATCTCCTGCTGTGACTGGGCAGTTACTGTCTGTGTAACCGCTGGCTGGGTAGTTATACCGAGTGATGTTAATACTTCATTAAATGCGTTAATTACGGAATCCATATTCTGACTAACCCACTCTGGGTAATGGCTTGGCTTCCTCCTTATCCTTAATTCAATGTCTCCACGCTCAATAGCCTCGTAATCCTCAATGCCCAACGCCCTGGCCAGCCTAACCGCCACTACCCTAGCAGTGTCTACGCCAAATAAATTCATGAATTTCCTGGTCACCCTAATCATTGCGTTATAGTGATGACAGCCAGTGCTTAGTTCAATGAGTATCTCGGGAATCCTTCCCTGGCTAAGGGTTGATAGGTTTATGAAGCATGGCAGGTTATTGATCCTAACCTCCTCAAGTACCAACTCATGATTGTTATATGCTCCATAACTTTTTAAGATATTGTGGCTCATAATGAATCATTAGCCCCCACTAATCTCAAAATCACTGGATTGACCTGAACCGCCCTGCTGTGACTGCTGGCGCTGCTGCGTTGGCGGTACAACCAACTGCGGTAATCCACTGGGCATCCCAGCCGTGGGCAGTATGTATATTGGGTAATAGGGCACTCCAAGCATCATGTTAGTGGCTGCAGGATCGCTTCTTTGGGCCATGATCTCCGCGAGCCTAGCCCTAATCGCGGTGTTAACGTCTAGGCCAAGGGCCATGAACTGCACGGCCCTCCTCATCGTTTCATCCTCAGGCTCCAACCTAACAATCCTACACGTGATTAGGTGAACACCAACTTCGTCAAGGAATGACCTTAGGCTCGCCGTTACGGCATCAGTGACCTTATGCAGGTTTGCGTAGACCTCATTTAGGGAGACCAGATTAAGTACCTGACTAACCGCCTGGTCTACGATTGGTGATACATAGTTCCCGAAGTCCTCAACCGTGTACTTAAAACTGCTGAATTGCACGGCATTTATGAACTTCACGGGGTCTGTGATCATGAAGTAATACGCCACTTGATATCTCATTGGGACTAACTCCTTCGTCTGGGTAATACCCTCACTCCTTGCCTCATGCCTAGCGGTGCTCACGAAGAGCACCTCAACCTCCCAAGGCACATTACCCGCATATTGAAACTTAGCGAAGAACTGCGATATTGGGTTAGCCGGCGTCTGAAGATCGTGTGCTCCTGGATCGAACACCCCCTGTACCTGCCCCTGTATCCTAACCACGGCCTTCTGGTTCGAGTAAACAATGAGCCTTGACCTAGTCCTGACATCGACCGAGTGATACTTCACTATTAAGTCGTCTGGGCCCATTTGGTCAACTCCCTTCTCATCTATTGTGGATATTACCTGAGCCTTATCGACATATCATCATTAAATTGTTAGTTTGGTTTATAAAGTTTATTGTTAAATTGAAAATTAATGTCAACAAGGGAGGTTAGATACAACGCAGTGGCTGGTGTTGGCTATGCATTTTTCGTGTCAGTGGTCACGCTAATGCTCGAGGCGCTCGCCAACATATTTTACCCAACACCACTCGTTTTAAGCCCAATATGGGCATTGGTCAGGGGTTACTGGCTATCACTTATATTGATTTTAGCCCTTTATGGCTGCTCATTCTATTTGCAAGGCCGTATAGGTCTGAGGAAATGACGAGTTATAACATATACTTTAGGCCTGCCCAGAGGACTGTTGTCTACGTCATAATTGCCGTGGCGATACTAGGCTTATTATTCGACATATACCCAGGCCCACTCTGGAGTAGGACTAAGATTGGTATCTTCATTGCCGTGAATATACTCGCAGGGGCTATAGGCGGTTACTTAGCCGTTAGATTTAAGTAAAGTGGTTAATTATTTTTCAATGAAGAGTAGGGTTTATTAGTAATTGATTGTTAATTAGTGATTGAATGATCATAAACATCAAGCTCTACGTAATTGAGGGCAGGGACGATAAGTACCTGGAGACAATAAAGGAGGCCATTAAGGATATCATGAGGGAATTAAGACTTAATGATAATATTATTAGGTTTGTATCGGTAAAAATCAGTAGAGACTACGTTGACATAATCCGTGGAATGCTACTTGGTGGTGAGGGCCCTGCTGAATTTATGCTAATAATCAATGAATTAAGGGAATACGAAATATTTGACTTACCTGCATTAATAATTAACGGTAGGAAAATAATCGAAGGAAGAGATTTAAGCCCTGTCAAGATTAGGCGTTTGATTTCTAATAGAATTAAGGAATTACTACATGGTTAATGATGTTATGATAAAAGTTTTACTCTTAGGATTACTTAAATCGAAGTAAATGATAAAATTTAAAAGACAGAATATTGCTTGGCAAATATGCCAGGTTCTGAGAGTGAACAGAATAGGCAGGGGGTTAGTTTACGTAAGGAGCTAAGCCTGTTTGAGTTAACAATAATAGGGCTCGTGGGTGCAGTTGGTACTGGCATACTGTTCTCTGCCCCTCAAATGATGGTTATGAGCGGGCCAGCAGTCATACTCGGTTGGATATTGGGCGGCATATTTTACTTCTTCATAAGCCTCATGTACATGGAGATGGGTACGCTGTACCTGAGGCTGGCGGCCCTGCTCGTTATGCTTATTACACTCATGGCCCTGTGACTAACCTGCTCAACGCCTGGGCTTCAATGGTTTGGTATCTATTCATACCACCTGCTGAAGCCATTGCCGTGGTTTACGGAATAAACTACTTCACGCATAACCTACTCACACCAACAGGCATACCCACGTGGCTCGGGGCTGGCGTAGCCGCAGCACTAATACTATTGATGGTGCCATTTAATTACTATGGCGTTAAAGCCTTTGGAATCACGACAACCAGTATCGGTATATTCAAGCTAATTCTTTACCTGATAATACCTGTTGGTTTAATGATTGCAGTCTTCATGCCGCAGAACTTCGCTGGCTTGCCTGGAGGCTTCATGCCCTATGGCGCTGCAGCCATGTTCTCATCAATACCACTCGCCATGTTTGCCTTCGGTGGCACAAGGTCATACCTGACTATGCCGAGGAAATGAAGAACCCACAGAGGGACCTGCCGCTTGCTGTGCTGCTTGTCGTCATTGGGCAGACATTAGTTTATGTGTTGTTTGCCGTAGCCTACGTAGCCTCACTTAATTGGAGTGTTTTTGGTGTTAAGCCTGGTGATTGGGCTGACCTAACGATGATCACCTCAGCTACAACCCAGTGATGTTCATTGCAGGTAAGTACGGTCTTACGTACTTATTGGTAATAGCTACAATAGTCGGTATATTAGGGCCCTTCGTGGTCGGCTATATATACCTTGGCGCTGGCTCCAGGGTATTATTCTCAATGTATAGGTCCAAGTACGTTGGTGCGAGGGTTGGTGAGATCCACGAGAGGTACGCAATACCCTACTGGGCATTAATAATATTCGGCCTGGCGGGCCTTGTGCTTGCCCTACTCTCACCAATACCGACGGTGTACACGATAATTGAGGAGGCCGTAGTTGCTGGTTACCTGGCTTCTCAGTAATACCCGTTTCTCTCGTTGTTTCCAGGAGGCAGGGGTTAAGCGGTATTTATAGGGTTCCTGCACCGGCAATAATTGGTGCGTTGGCCTTCATATTCGCCACGTGGATTGTTTATTGGAGTGGTTGGCCTGCAACGCCATATGGCGTATTACTCGTATTCGTGCTCTCAATAATATTCGGCGTTATATACAGGGTTAAGGCTGGGCTTAAGAACTCCATTTGGTATATTGTTTACATGCTCGTTATGGTTTTGATGACCTACATTGGACAGACTGCGGGTGGCCCAATGCCCATTCTTAAGTTCCCATGGGACATGGTGACAGTCACCATACTCGCCATAGCCTTCTACGTATGGGGCATATACTCAGGACTACCAAAACCATACGAAACACCACCAATTAAGTCGTGAACCCCTTCGAAAATGCATTATTTTAAAAAGTAATAATTAACCCTAATGCTGTATGTCCGGCGTGACACCAATTGACGGTAATTGGGTCCTGTCAAGCCTAAACCTGGTCCCTGAGTTTAGGTTGATGATGGTAAGGTAATTATTAGGTTAACGGGATGCGTTGAGGAACCTATTGTTAAGATGGTGTGCCATACCGTGAGCTTTAAATTATCAGTTAAAACGAGGCCTGAGGATGTTAAGGAGGTACTCAGGAAGGCTTATTACGAATTGCTTGAGGCGCTCGATACGAAGATTAAGGCGGCTAGAATACTCACGTACCTTTACAGGGAATTGCTCAGTTCCTGTAAGGATGTTATTGGGGTTGAGTGTTGATTTTTCACTGCAATTATTTAGCTAAGTTTATAAAATTGAGCATTAAGTAGTTAATTAATGTCCTCAGGTAGTGAGACGAAACCGCCAATTTCGGGGTCTCCACTAAGCCCATTAGAGCGACTACAACTAATGGTGCCTGGGTTTAGGGGTTATAAGGTTAAGGACTTGATTAGGCAGGATGACTTCCTAGTTAAGAAGGCTGTGGCCTCCATGCTCGAGGAGGCCCTTGGCTTCATCCAAAGAGCTGAGGAGGAGATTGCCCGTAATAATCCATTTGACCCATTAATACAGCAGTACGAGGTGGTACTCAGTGACCTAAGGAGTTTAATAGCTGAGGTTTGGGGCTCGCCAACCGGCGATGCCGGTATGCATGACAGGTTTAAGGTGTTTCCAGAGAACCTGGAGAAATTGGTTGAGTATGACTTGAAGCTCGTTGATACGGCTAGGGCGATACTTGACTCGGCTAAGGCCAGGGCTAACCCGCAGGTTATTGACTCAATGATTAGGGATGCCAGGACATACGTAATTGAGAGACAGAAATTACTAATACCGGAGAAGCTTGGCGAGAAGTGGTGAGTTCGGCATCATTAAAGGTAATCGCCCATGGAGGACTTACACTCACTATCTAATTCAATAATGGGTACTCCATCCGTTAATTTCCTGGCAATCCTCCTCTTAAGGCTATTAGCTGTATTGTGTGAGTGAAGTATTGGTATTGGCATTTGGGAACCAACGCATAACCTCTTAACGAGATTGACAGCACTCATTAGTGAGATTCCATAACCAACACTGACGTAGGTCGGCCTACTCGGCGCACATTGTATCGCCCACCCAATAACCTCATTGGCATTTACATCAAGCACCGGGCCCTCGACCCTGTCCACCTTACCGTAAAGTAACGACTTAGCAACACCAATTGTTGGCACCCGCATACACACCCCGAAGTGCTGGCAATACCGAGCCTATACGGGTGCGCCCTACCATGCCCATCAATTAGGACGACCTGGGGCCTAGACCTTAACCTTAGGTATGCATTTACCACGGGCTTTAATTCCCTGAAGGAGAGTAGTGTTGGTACGTAGGGGAAGGTCACTGGGCCAACCCAGCAACTCCACTCGATTATTGATGACCTACTCAGGGAATACGTACTAGCCACTGAAATTCCTATTTCCACATCACCATGGTTAATATACGCTACATCAACGCCCGCTATTAAGTCAACGTTGTTAATATTTACTAAGTCCTTCTCAATAACCTTGCTCGCCAATGCAGTCTGGACCTTCCTGGCAACCTCCAGGTGAAACCCCTTGGGCACCCTGGACCTCACGTAACCCTCGCTAGGCCCCCTAGACACCCTCATGACGATCTCCTCAGCCTACTAATGTCTATGGAGAATGCCTTGAAGCCTAGTCTCCTAAGCTCGAGCGCGCCCCATCTACTGCTAAGGCCCCTGCTGCAGTATAGTACGTAGACCCTATCCCTACCCATGGACTCAACCGTGCTCACTAACTTATTGATATCAACGTTTATAGCGCCTGGGTAATGCCACGTCTCATATTCATCCCTACTCCTTAGGTCAATTACAACGGCATCCTCAGGTACGTGGTCGATCTCCACATTGCTTGTTCCAAGCATTAACTCATCAATTACCTTACTAGCCGCGCTCGCCCTTAGCGTCACGACACTACTCAGTAAGTTATTAATAAGGCCTTGATCGAGCTTATTGAATTCATTGTTCAATTCCTCTATGGTAACCCTAGTCCTGGGCTTCTCAGAGAATATTGCGCAGAATTCCTCAGTCCTCATGGACTCCTCATAAGTCCCTATCCTCCTCGCATAATCCACTATGTCGTCCTTGTCAAGGCCGATTAACGGCCTATAGATGGGCATGTCAATGCCGTGCTCAATAGCCATTAGGTTATGCAGGGTTTGTGACGAAACCTGACCAAGCGACTCACCCGTCACAAGCCCCAACGCACCCATTGTCTTTGCAATCCTCGACGCGACCTCATAGAGAACCCTCTTGAATAATACGCTCCACATGTGTGGGTTGACCCTAGTCCTAAACTCATTAATTAATGGTGAGCAATCAATTATGAAGAGCCTTGGGTCATAACCAATGGACCACCTACTGAATAGGGCGTGTGAAACCCTGAGGAAGTTAATAACATCGATTGGATAGGCCAGCGAGCAGAATAAGGCATCCACGTAGGAGCCCCTCCTCATCATGAACCAGGCAGCCACAGGTGAGTCAAAGCCGCCGGATATAAGGCTAATAACCTGCCCTCAGAACCGAGTGGTAGCCCACCGGGCCCATTAATAACCTCGGTAAATAGGTATGCCTTATCGCCCCTAATCTCAATGAATAACTCAATATCGGGCCTCTCAAGATCAACACCCGCACTAAATGGCTTAAGCGCGGCACCGACGGCCTTGGCCACGTCAATTGAGGTGAAGTTATGCGAACCAACCCTGTGAACCCTAACCGCGAACCTCCTACCCCTAATTAAGTCACTCCATTCCTTAACCGCGGCATTGACTATATCATTCAACTCCTTAAACACGTAGACCCTAACAGGCGATAAGGACTTAACACCAAAAACCCGACTAATCAACTCAACACTCTCCTTAACCCTATCATCAGGGACCTCAACAAACAGCCTACCCTGGGACCTTGTAACTCTAGCACTAATGCCAATGCCCCTCAAACCACTAAGTATATTATGCATGAGCAATCTCTCCATCCTAGACCTCGTACCTACTCCCTTAATCGCAACCTCACCATACCTAACCAATATCAAGGCCATACAGCAATTACAAGCAATGGCAAATACCCATGAATAAAAATCTACCTCAGGTGGGTGACGACAAGCACCATTAACGCTGTTTCGCTCAATGCCCATTTACATTACCAATCATTAATAGCACAAATTATTGAAGAGTAGTTAAGTCAGTAAAGACCAATTTCATCAGGTCCTCAGTCCCGTGGAGGCACATCACCCGTGGAAACATATGTAGGGCAGTTCTTAAGTCTTTATGGTAAAAGGGTTAAAGCATCCCTTTTATTACTACTAAAATAGCCCCGCTGGCGTGGGCCGACTGAGCTGGGGTTGACCCACCGATGAGCCGTGCTCCTCCAAGGCGGGGCACATTGTCATAATCGCAGTGGCTGCAGCGGTATTGTTTCCTCTATTGAGTTATTGCTGGTTATTGTTAGTATGTCAATGCCATCCCCAGAGACTGGGTCCCTAGATATGCTCTGGTTTATTGCCTTAATGGCCAATTCCCTGGCCTCCTTAACAGTCATTCCAGCCTGTAGTTGCTCTCGAGTATTGCAATGGCCAACTTAGTGCCTGTACCCACCGCCGCGTAGTCATCCTCAATTAATGAGCCGAGCGAGTCCATTATGAAGAGGTGCGGCCCCTCATCATCAACGCCGCCGACCAGCACCTCCACGAAGTATGGAAGAACCCTATTGGAGAATAAAACGTATGATAGCAGCTTCGCCGCAGACCTAATGCTCGGCCTAGTCTTTGTGTCAAGGGCGTAAAGCGACATGTAGGCCTTCGCAATCTTAGTGAGTACCTGCATGTCGGCTAGTATACCTATTGAGGCAATGCCAATGTTATCATTAACCTTAAACACCTTCTTACCCGACCTGCTAAACATGGTGAATCCATAGGCAACCCTCTTCTCGGCGGCGAGCACGACACCATCGCTAGCCTTAATCCCAACCGCCGTACCAGTTATTAATTCCTCAATTGATGACATCAAGCAATTAATGGGCATTCCCTTTAAAAAGTTATACCCAGCAGCACCTAGTGTGAGCACACTCATTAGGGATGAGGGTGATATCCATGTTGAATGTGATATGGACTATGGCAAGTACGTGATTAATGGTATTAATTACGTGCCATGCATAGTAAGGGTTAATGAACTCAGCAAGATAATGGATGTATTAATGAGCTACGTGAGGGGTGATCCAGTGCTTAATCAATTAATGATTAAAGCCGTTGGTGATGAATTAAGGATTGAAATGCCAATCACAATAATGAGTAGTGGCAAGTCCCTTGGCGAAGTTATTAATGAATTAATATACTTAATAATTGGTATTAGGCACTGCCTACACTCCATTGAGGTAAAGCATTAAAGAGTTATCGTTATTACCTTCATTAATTATTCATGAAACGCGAATTAATAATTAAACCATTGATTGGAGCTGTGACGTACATAGTAAGCATGATTGAGGTGGTGTACGTCTGGTTGCAATTATTTAATGGGAGTGGTTATTACTACGGACTTGGGGAATTGATCTTGAAGTCCATGGGCTTATCAAGTATTGACGTTAATGACCTCGGTCAAAGCCTATTACTTGGCCCATTGGTAATGAGCGGTTACCTACCAATCTTCATAGCACTCCTCATAATAATCACAAACTCACTAATCGCAATCTACACATATAGACTCAGTAGGGCCAGGGATTTGGAAATTGGCTTCACCTCCCTCCTAGTCCTAACATCGATAATTAATGCCTCACTCATTAATTTAATGACCAATCCCTGGCTCCCACAAGCATTATCAACGGCATTAGCCATAGCCATGTATTACCACATCGATAGGGATAATAGGCCTGTTAGTGCCGCCCTCTCGGCATTAATGGCATTCCTAAGCCCAGCAACCAACCTACTCAACGTATTGGTCCCAATAACCCACTGGTTTATTAGGAGGAGGTTCAATGAGCCGAGCCAGTACGTAATGACAATAGGCCTGGCGGCCTTCACCTACTACTGGATAGCCGGTGCGTACTCAATAATCCATGAAATAACAACACAGGGAGTACTTAACCAAATTATCTACCTATTATCAACAACCTCCTTCATACAACTAGCCACTCTGGGCACAGCCATACCAGCTAGTAACTACTGTACTCGGAGGCGTTGGTTTCATGACCGTTGTCCCCGCAATCCTCATAATAACGCTTGTTGAGGTTCTCAGCGAGTTACGTGAGGGTAGATTGGCCGTATTAACACTTGCCGTGGCGATAATAATAACGGCATTAACATCACCAATATCGCCAATGTGGCCTCCGTATCAGGGAATCGGGCAGGTGGGCATTAACTGGGGATCATTAACCAAGGACCTCGTCAATATTTACAGCCTTACATCCTTAGCGCCGAGAGGTTATGCGGAGAGCACCGTAATTCCAACGTACTCCCTGGTGATTATGAATCCAGGAAAACGGGTCATGGGCTACGTAATGCCCGTCACGGCTATAAATGGTACATACGCGATATGTGGCGATTACCAACTCGTGCTTATGAATTACACAGGACTTACCGTGATAAATGACTTCGAGAAAACCATAAGTCAACTAATCACTAACGCCACGAGCTATGCTGATAACTCGCAACTAACAATTCCAAGCGGCCTATATCAAAGTGCGATCATTGTTGGTACCGGTGAATTAACAATACCTCCAGGCGTATATGTGGTCACCACAACTATAAAGGTGGTACCCGCAACACCCTATATGAATACTTTAATACCGCAGGTAATGTCAACACCATTAACAGAAACGATACTACCGATAGACGCAGGTTCTGTGGTGACCTTTGATTTAAGGTTTAATTTCACAGGGAGTATTAGTAAGGTTACTATTTATGGAGTATCGTATGCGGAGCAATCCGCAACATTATCACTGGCAATACTCAGGAATGGGCAGGTAATCGCTAGGGCTAGTGCCACCGCACCGTCCATTATGCAGGGCATGAAGCCATACCCAATAACCTTCAACGTGAATATCAACGTCACGCCCAGGACCTACGAACTCAGCGTGACAACGGACCAGCCATTAATCCTCTACGTAGCGAGCGGTACCGGAATGAGCATCATCAGTGGTAACTCCACATTCAATTACCCAAGTGACGTACCCACATACTCAATAATCTACACCGTGACGAAGACCGTGCCAGTGAGGTTCACGTGGCTGAAGATATCATTAAGTGCCGTGGGTCAGGTAACCACGATGAACATAACCAGTGGTGGTACCTATGAATTAAGGGATGTGGTTACAGTAACCCATTGGACCAACTCATCAATAAGCCTGGTGATAACCACGAATGAGCCGGTACTACCCACGAACATCACCGTAGGCCCAATATTAATAAAGCCCCTAGAACCAACACACTGCCCAACGCCGGTCATCATCAAAGCACTTGAGAAACCCGGCAAATCACTACTAATAAGCCTAATGGCACTACCAATAGCCGTAGCACTACCACTAATGCCTAAACTAGGACCTAGGATGAGGATAAGGAGGATCCTATTAATCCTTGGACTCACCCTAATGCTACTATTCTACATAGTCTGGGCCCTGGGCTTCACAAACATAGCGCCGCAGCTCTACGAACCAGAGGTCCTCAGGGTCTTCGGCATACTATTCATAATAGCCTAATCACGGCAATAATCTCGCAATCATGTAAGCCCATTACTCACCATTAAACCCGCCAAGCAGCCTCATTAAGGCCCTATAGTGCCTAAGGAATTCGCGGCCCTTCCCACCAAACCTATTGAACCTACAAACCCTCTGGGTCTTAGGGTCGTAATAATAATCATACCTCTCAATAAGCTCCCAAATCCCAGGCCAGCAAAAGTAAACCATCACCATAACCCCACATGCACAGAAAACCAAGCAACTCATGGGTATAAGGATCACGATCCCTACGAGGACTAAACTTCTCAGTAACTCTAAGTAACCTCGCCAAACTAAACAGGAGAACCTCCGTTCTCCGACCCATTGCATTATCAATTATTGGTAATGCATACGGTTATTGAACAACACCGCCTCTGATGGCGAAATCTCCATGTCATTACCTGCATGGTCTCATTAATTCCCCTGGGTCGCCAATGATCGGTATACCTATCCTTAATGCCTCGAGCATTATGTTATTATCCATGTGGTGGCTGCAGAATTCACCTAGGGTAAACACCATGACCTCCACATCACCTAGTGATGACCCAATTACCTTAGCCTAAATGGGGACTCGCCACTCACTATAACCACCAGGTCTATGTCGCTCATACCCAGCACGAATTCTCCACGGGCCATCGAACCGATTATGAATACTGCAATTGGATTTAGGTCTCTGATCGCCTTATTAATGGCTTGAATTAACTGGCTCGGTTCCTTAATATTATTCCTCTTGGCAACCTCATACACTCGACTTAACAAGGTCAACCACCCTATTCGCGTAATCTATCGCCCCCCTGGCATCCTCCTCGGTATAATGCCCATGCGGTGCGCCTGAGGGCCAAGCATTCGGATATTGTGTTGGTACGTAGTACCTATCGAGTTCGTCACCAATCCTAATTAACTCATCGCTGACATCAACGCCATTATCCCTAAGTATTTCGAGCAACTCCCTAACGCTATGCGTGTGTTCATACCGATTTAACCTCTTAATCAAAAGGGCCTTAAGCGCCTTCTCAGCGGCCTGCTGAGCAAAGTAGCAGCCTTTGAGTACCTGCTAAGCCTCAGAAGGTCAATTGCCGTTGCCAGGTCATCCTCAGCCTCATCAAGCCAACCAACCCAACGCTGATAGGAAGGCATTCAATCATTATCAGCAAGGAATACTTAATAATACTATACTTATCTTAAAACCTCCAACGCCCTTCTAATGGCTTCCCTGTGAAGTGGGCTTTGCCACGCGACGTATTTGCCAATGCCCAGCTCAGGATCCCTCTCTGGCGGTGGTTCATCAACCCAGGCCGTTGGGTCCCTGTTGGGTATTCCGAATACTATTAAGTTCCTGTCCACTAATTCATTTGTGAGTTCCTCGGGTCCCTCATTCCATAGGTAATCCGGGTCGTTAAGGGCTATCCCCAGCTCCCTCCTCCATCGCCTAATGAATTCCCCCGTTAATTTCTTATCCAGGATTAATCGCTCAATGGCCCTATTAACGTCCCAACGCACTTCATAGAGCATCTCGAGAATCCTCGGGTTTCCACCCGTTAACTTCCATACCTCCTCGAAGTCCGGCTTACTCCCAGGTATTTGATCGTATAACTGCCTAAAGCCTTCCCTACCCATGTTCCAAATGGGCATGGTGATCGACCACAGGTGCCTACCTATTTCACGTAGGCTCATCCCCTCGCTCGTGGCCGCTATGGCAATCACCCTCTCATAGGGCCTTGGCGGGTGCTCCAGAATGCCTAGTAGGCCCTTAACGTAGATCGCCGCCTTATCAGTGCCAATCACCTGGAAGGCATCATCAACAATCACGGCTAACCTGCGCATACCTACCTCTATCGTGGTTCTTGCCACATCTATTATTGACCAAATCACCCTACCCCAGTTGAATTGGGCGGCGGCCTCCCTAATCATGCCCATAAGCCTATCCTTTAGCTCGGCAATGCCCAACTCAACCATGAATGATGACTCAAGGGGGTTTACGTAAATCACGTTAAACCCAAGGCCTCTGAGCAACTCCGCCGATTGCCTCAACCACGCTGTTTTCCCGCAGCCCTCCGGCCCGTATACGACCCATGGTAGTGCCATGCCCCTCTCAGCCAAGTCCTTAACTCTACTAAGGGCTTGCTCCCTATCGGCGAACTCAACCTCCACGTTACTGGCGAACCCAAGCCTAATCCTCCTCATATTAACCCCTGCAAAGCCCTTCTAACGGCCTCCCTGTGGAGCGGTGTTTGCCATGCCACGTACCTCCCAATCCCGAGTTCTGGATCCCCCTCTGGTGGTGGTTGGTCTATCCAGGTTGTTGAGTCCCTACTTGGTAGTGGGTGGATTATTAGGTTGCGTTCGGTTAATTCGTTTATTAATTCCTCGGGTGCGTTGGCCCATAGGGTGTCTGGGTTTTCGACGGCCTTCTCGAGCCAGTTGCGCCATTTGCTTATGAAGCTTTGTGTAATGGTTTTGGAATCCACTAGCCAGTTAACCACTTCCCTAGTGTTCCAGCCCCTTGTGATTAATTCACCCAATATTCTTGGGTTACCTCCGGTTATTCTCCAGACCTCCTCAAAGCCCAACTTACCGCTGGGTAATTGGCTGTATAGTTGTTTAAAGCCCTCCCTCGCCATATTCCACATTACGTCTAGGTGCGCCCACGTGTGCCTGCCTATCTCCCTCCTCGACAAACCCTCGCTCGTGGCCACTACGGTTATCACCCTCTCATACTCAGCCGGTGGTACTCAATTAGGTTCAACAAAGCCTTAACATACATCGCCGACTCCCTAACACCAATTACCTGGAATACGTCATCAGCCAGTATGGCCACCCTACCCCGCCTCGCCCTTATTAATTCATTAATCACGTTGTAGGCGATCCAAGCTATCCTAGCCAGGGCGTTTTGACTGATTGCTTCCTGGACAAGCCTGAAGAGCTCATTCCTCAAGTCCCTAACCCCAACCTCGGCGTAGACCTGGCCATTCAGTGGGTTTACGTAAACAACGTCAAAGTTGAATTCCCTAAGGAGCTCCATTGACTGCAGTAGCCACGCCGTCTTACCACAACCCTCCGGTCCGTAGACCACCTCCACAAGCCTCATACCCCTATCAACCCAATCCTCAACACGCCTAAGGGCCAAATCCCTATCCGCGAACTCAACCCGCAGGTCAGGAGCTAAACTCAGCCAAATCCTCCTCACGTTAATCCAAATTAATGAGGGGAGGTTATATTAATACCTTAAGGCCAACTATGGCAATAGGGAGTGCCAGGGTCAAGCACCTTAAAACGGCATTAATAACCCCCAGCCTGGCAACCCACGGCCAAATCACCTGACTTAATTCTGGACATTACGTTCACAAAATCCCAAACACAATAATGAAGCAAACCCAGCCATAACCATGCCCCATTGGGCCCCTCCCTCAATCCACTAGTCTACAACCTAATCCAAGCCCAAACAAAGGGACTGAGCATGGGAATGATCGGTGGGCAAGTCATGGTGGGTGATTTGACCCTCATCACGTTTAGAAATTTCTAAACGTAGTAAAAACATGCCTAATGACGTGACTTAACTCACGGTGGTTCGCGTGGGCCTGGGTTATTGGGATTGGGTGTTGGATCCGTGTGTTGTAGGTTGAGTGGTGTAGTTTGGTGTTTGGGTGTTTAATGTTAATAGGTATTTAAGGGGTGTGGCTTAATTTAGGGCGTGGATGCGAGGTTGTCGGGTGAGGATTACGTTGGTGTGAGGCTTCTTAAGGCTTTGGTTGAGGCTTGGTTTGCCCCTGAGTTCCTAGGCAAGGGCCTTGTTAGGGATGCTGCTGGTAGGGTGTTTCAGTCTTGGAGGGCTTTCCTGGCTTGCCTTATTGAGGCTTGTGCTTGATAAGTTGCTGAAGGTGGTGAGAACTGATGAGGGGCGTAGGTGGCTCGTGGGTAGGGCTGTTCCGAGGATTCCACGAGCAGGATGAGGGCACTATCGCAATTGCTCGAGGAGGTGGGGCATCAGGGGGTATTACCGTGGACTGCGATAGCCCTGGAACTACACAACTACCAATACAACGGACCAGACACGACACTAAACAAGTACAGGAATAGGCAGGAGGCCGCGATAGACGTAAAACTACTCATAAAGGAGTTGGCAAATAGAATTGAGAACCTAAAGCCAGGGTAAAATGGAGCAACGAACTAGAGAAGGCATTGATGGGCTGAGGAGGGGGCTTGGTTACTGAGGGGATGCGTTGATAAGGTGATGCTTAATTCCGCATTATTTAGTCATGAATGGCATGTCGCTTATGGTCACCACATCCGCGTTGGTTGGCTTGGGCCCTTCGTATCTCCTCGATATCACGTGGAACCTATATTCATAGCCCTCCAGCGGTATGCGCCTTGCCTTAACCTCTAGTTCGCGTATTATCCTCCTTACGTCGTTCTCGCTTAGGTCGCTCCACTTAACCTCAAATAGGTGGGCAAACCTATTGGCGTGGTCGATGGCCACCAGGTCTACCTCAACGCCCTTATACATGAACCTGCCCAACTCGTCGTACCTAATCAAGCCCCTGGCCAGTAGCGACTCCACGTACTTCCTAGCAACCTCCTCAAATGCCTCGGCAACGTGCATCTCCAACTTACCCTTAACTAGTCTCAGGGCCTCTGTTGGGTCGGTAATGCCCGATGTAATGACCGGCTCTATCAATCTGAACCAGGTGGATAATACCCTGTCCCTAATCCTGTAAATACCCCTTCTCGTGAACAATACCCGCTCCCTCTCGATAAGGCCCAGCTGCTCGAGCACGTGCAGGTACTTACCAACGTGTTGTCTGGGTATTCCGGTTATGTTCGTTATTTCCGAGGGGCCCGTGGCCCCCTGGGCCATGGCCCTAAGGATGCTGTAGTACGTGGTGTAATCCCTGAACTCCTCCCTAAGTAGGAAGATGGCCTCGTCCCTAAGTGGCGCCCCTGGTTCGAGGAAGAGCCTCCTAATTATGTCATCGATTCCCCAACCCTCGCCAACCAATGCGTGGTAGTGAGGTACACCACCGAGTAGTGCGTAAGCCCTTACCCAACCCTCCCTATCTAGCCATGGGTAAAACATGGGTATGTACCAGGCTCTAACTCGCTAATCCTTAGCCTGAACCCTGCCCTGCCGTAGAGGGGCGCGCCACCGCCTAGTACGTCCCTATACATAACACCAACGAGGCTACCCACCAGGGCTATTATGAACCTGGTCCTGGGCATCACGTGATCCACAAAGCGCTGAAGCTCACCAACAACCCTGGCTCCGCCCTCACCCAATACGTGAATTCATCAATTACTATGACGACGTCATTGATAAGTGATGACATGAATTCAAGTAGGGAGTCCAGGGTTTCAAACCTAGCCCTAGATAGGCCACTCAGCCCGAGGGTTTCCTCAACACGCTTAATGAATTCGGCTAGGTTAACCTCATGCCTAGCCGGTAGTGCGTGGTAGTAAACGCACCTGGCGCCAGACCTGCTGCACCACTCAAGGACCAACCTCGTCTTACCAACCCTACGCCTACCGTAAATAACGACTAGGCAGGGCCTTGAGGCATACGCATTGTCCAGAACCCTCAACTCCTCCTCACGATCAATAAACCCAGTAACAACCATAGTAAGTTACCCCAGCTGTTACAACACCTAGGTAGTTAAACCTAACCTTGAATGCCATGCCATAACCATGGAGCTCAGTCCAGGTTACTTTATTATTAATTCATATTGATTCTTTATTATTAATTAATGATTATTAATTATTTATACTTATGTAAAATTGAATTAATGAGTAAAGTTTATAAACCCATTAGTTAAAATAGGGAGTGGTATGCAGGGTAGGTGTCCGAGGTGTGGTGTGCCGATTAGGGGTATTTACAGGGTGAGTAAGAGGTCGAATTCCTACTACGTGGCCGTGCATGTTGATGGTACACAGCATTACCTGGGGCCGCTGTATTATAAGTATGGGACTAGGACGAATAGGATAGTGGTTAGGGGCGCAATAGACATCAATAGGGAATTGAAATACATGGAGGAAATAACCAAGGCAATAACCGAGGAGAGACTGGGCAGGGAAGCCATCATAAACGCCATTGAGGAGGTTATGAAGGCAACAGCTGAATTAATAACTACAGCTACACAGAAACACCCAGAGATAACCGAGGTAATAACACCATGGATAGAGTACATAAACAGGCTGGTGAGGAACCAATAAGCAGGTAAAAGCCAAAAGCACTCAAACAACAGACATATTGCCTATACATTCATCGACTATGTTTGAAAACCCTAACTAAACATTTCAACTAAAATAAACCACAACCCTAAACCAAGTACGTAAACGACACGCAACACCTCCATACCGTGAGACAAGCCGATGAGTAATACGAATATGCATTTACACAACCAAGCAACACACCACCTTACTACCCGGCGAGCACCGAGTCGATTGACGATACATGATTACGTTTTTTTTGGGTGTTGCACGTAGAAATTTCTAAACGTGACGAACAACAAACAACCAATCATGACCCGCCCACGCCCGTTTCTTCCATGCGTTGTATCGCTTATGGCGCTTGGGTCGATCGTGGTTCGTGTTTTCTGTCGTTATGTGGTGCTTAGTGGCTGTGTCTTGGTTGGGGGCGTGGGGTGGTCGTTAATCCTGGTTATGCGTCCTTAGGCGTGGTTTGCCCGGTTCTCTCCCTTAGTGCTTTAATAATCTTAATGCTTAGTGATTATTGGTGATTATGGTGAATGTTGATGAGGTGCTTAGTAGGTTGATTGCGGGGTTGGGCATGGTAGGGGGCATGCCGGGGCTTACCAGCGCGTTTTTAGTAGTGGTTCATTTCGAGATTTCACCAGGGATGCCGGGGTTAGGGAGGTTTACTGCTCGATGACTCGGCACTAGGGGATCTTGCTGTATAATTGAGTGGCCCTGCCCCTACTTATGAATCTCGGTTCTGCGTGCCTGGACGCCGCCTTGGGTAGCCGCACGTAGTACTGCCCTGACGCCGGCACCACCGCCGAGCCTGGCAATGCCCTATTAATGCCTTGGCGCCTTATAAGCCGCTCATTAACTGCCTATATATTTGGGGGTAGTAAGTGGTGGTGAAGACGCGGCGTCTCTAAAAGTCCTCACCAATGCTGAGCCTTACCCAGCTAATGAAACTGGTGAGGGACCTCGTGATTGGGAAGCCCAGGGCAGTCCTAGCACTAATGCCTTAGGTGTGCCATGAAGTTGTTGACAAAGCCCCACGCTCAGTATCAAGACAAACATCGCAATACCCCTCACCATACCTGACCTAGCCGTGACAAGGCCAGGGAAGATTAAGAAACTGCCATATTCATAATACCCAGGGCAGCCTAAACCCAGCGAACAACCTCAATAAACTAATGAAAAACACAGCAAATCACAGAATAAAGATAAGGCGCGCGTCAATCCGCGGCTAATGAATTAACACCCGCCACGTTTAGAAATTTCTAAACACAACACTCCCCTAGGCTTAGTCCTTGTCCCTGTCTCAGGTTAATGCATTAATTCCTGCAGTGCCCTCCTAACGGCTTCCCTGTGTATTGGCTCTGCCACGCGGCATGGTGGCCGATGCCGAGTTCTTGATCCTTCTCTGGCGGTGGTTCGTCGATCCATAGCTGTTCCCTCCTCTCGGGTAGGAAGTATAGGATGAGGTTTCTACTTATTAACTCGTTGATGAGCTCCTCGGGTGCGTTAAACCATAGGTAGTCAGGGTCATTAACGGCCTCCCTGAGGTGGTCACGCCACCTCCTGATGAAGCCGTATGTTAGGTTCTTCCTAGTGATTAGTTCGTTAATGACTATCTCCACGTCCCAATTAGCCTTATAGAGCATCTCGAGCATCCTTGGGTTTCCCCCGGTCAACCTCCAGGCCTCCTCAAGCTCAGGTTTACTGCCTGGTATTTGCTCGTAGAGTTGCCCAAATCCTTTCCTCGGCATGTTCCACATCGCTAATAAATCAGCCCATTCATGCCTACCTATTTCACGTAGGCTCATCCCCTCGCTCGTGGCCGCTATGGCAATCACCCTCTCATAGGGCCTTGGCGGGTGCTCAAGGATCCCGAGCATCCCCTTCACGTAGATCGCCGCCTTATCAGTGCCAATCACCTGGAATGCGTCGTCAATTATTACCGCAATCCTCCCACGGCCAAGGCTTATCGCCTCCCTCGCAACGTTCCCAGGCCAAGTACGCCACCTCGCAACAAATCGCGGCATTACGCCCCCTCCCTAATTAACCCCCTCATCATAATATCCATATCCCAATTAGTCTCATAGAGCCTACCCAGTAGCCCTGGACCTCCACCCGTTAACCTCAGCCTAACTCTACCAAAAGCCACAAACAACACCAGGGCGGCCATTTTAAATACCTTAATTACCTAAATTACCTAGCACACCCAAGACTTCTCAAGAACATGACACCGGGTATTGATAAATCTATGGATAAGGAATTAATAAATCCCAACCAAGTAATGAGTTGAGAATTTAAAGCATGAGCACCGTCAGCATCGAAATACCGAAGACACTCTACGAAGAAGCGACAAGGAGTGGGATCGACATTGAGGAATTAATATTAACGGCGATAATTAAAACCTTAAGACTCGACCCAGAAACAACCATGAAGGCCAGGCTCGAGTTAGCAATGAAGTACCTAGACGAGGGTGAGGCATTGATTGATAGGGACCCCGCGCAGGCCAGCGAGAAGCTCTACAGGGCCGCCGAGGAGGTTGTTAAGGCCCTCGCCCAGTACTACGACTTAAAGGACGTGCTGAGTAGGGTTGAGGGTAGGGGTAGGTGGACGGTTACGGATCTCGAAAAAGCCGTACTGGCAATATCGAGGACACTCGGCGATCGGGTTAGACACTCATGGGACACCGCTAATTACTTGCACGTCTGGGGATTCCACGAGACAAAGCTGGATCCCGAGGACGTGAGGGAGAGAGTACCAGACATAGAGAAGATGGTACAAGAGGCACAAAAAAATACTAACAAAACAAGGCAAATAAACACCCAACCCAACATCACCAATACACACCACAACGAAGAAACCTAAGACTCCTCACGATACAACAAACATAATCACGATTAACTATTACCTTTTTCTTATTAGCCAGCCCTGTATGTATATTGCGTCTAGTCCTCCTAGGGCGAAGGATTTCAGTGCGTCTTGTGGTGTTTCGACTAGTGGTTCTCCGGCTAGGTTGAAGCTTGTGTTTAGTACAATGCCCTCCCCGGTCAAGTCCTTGAATGCCTTTATGAGCTCATACCATGTTGGGTTCTCGTCCTTGGCCACTGTCTGCGGCCTCGCTGTCCCATCAACGTGGTAGACCGCGGGCACGACCTCCCTCATCCCCTCCCTATACTTGAACATTAGTATCATGAATTGGTGAGGCACTGGGTCGATGAAGTACTTGTTCATGTCCTCAACAAGTAGTGACGGGGCCAATGGCCTCCACCACTCACGACCCTTGATGCTATTCACAATCCTCCACATGTCACCCCTCCTAGGTCAGCAACAATTGAGCGGTTACCAAGGCCCTAGGACCCAATTCGGCACGGCCTGGTACCAAGCCACAACGAAGCCCTTACTAACCAGGTCAGCCACGGCATTAACATCATCACCAATGTACCTAGCCTCGAATCGGCTACGCTCAACAACCTTCCTAACATCCTCATCGCTGTATTCCGGACCCAAGTAAACAGTCCTAAGCCTCTCCCTCCTCATCTTACCACCAAGCACGTGTTCATAGACATACGCCGCAGCACCAACCGTAGTACCCGCGTCATTGGCTGCCGGGAAAATGAACAAGTCACTGAATAACTTGGAGTAGTGAATGACCATGTTAGCCTTGGCATTCAGGGCAACACCACCGGCCAAGGCCAAGTACTGCTCATTAGTATGCTCCCTAGCCCACTCAGCAAGCCTAAGCATGGCCTCCTCAGTCACGGACTGGACCGCAAAGGCCAAATCAACGGCATCCCTATTCAAATCACCATGCGGGTTCCAGGGAACACGACCAGGAAAGAGGGAATCAGCAATGAGACGGTAAGGCCTCCTATAGACCGCGTCATTACCCTTGATTACTCTAGGCTCAGAGCCATCAACACTTATGTAGTACGGGTAGTCCCTATCATCAAAGCGGAAGTAGGACCTCAACTTCTCATAATACTTCGACTTCTGACCATAGGGTGCTAGTCCCATGACCTTACCAGGACCCTCGAGACTGTCATAGCCTATTGTCCAGGAAACCTCCTCATAGAGTATGCCCAATGAACCATAGTAAGTCGGTAGTGAAGCTACCTTCTCAAACTCACCATCCCTCACACGCCAAACAACCGTGGACTCATATTCACCACTACCATCAACAGTGAGGACAACAGCATTATTAAAGCCACTGAAGTAATAAGCCGAAGCAGCATGAGCAAGGTGATGCTCCACAGGAAAAACCCTAACCTTACTCGGCACCTCCTCACCAAGATCATAAATAGCCTTCCTAACAAACCTCTCAGCCCAAACCAAAATCGTGCTTTTGTTAAAAGGCCAAGTAAGGTAACGAAAACCAGCACCAACCAAAGCCCTAACCCTATCAATCATAGTGAGATCACCATAAAGCCCACTAAAATAACCAAAACGTAAAGAATTTGTGATAGTACCTCTTAATGCCTGCATATACAGTTTTCTAGGTAATATTCCTGGGTCGAAGTTCACGGCATACGCATCTACATCCTTCGGCTTTATCCCGTACCTACTCTTTAGGAATTTAAAGGCTTGCTTTAGAGCATTGATTGGTGGTTAGCCTGGTGAGTGCTTATGCCTCGTCCACCTCTCCTCCTCACTGGCAAAAACCAACTCACCATCAACAACAGCTGCAACAGAATTATCATGCTCCACAGGCCAATTAAAACCAACAACAACAGTCACTGAAAAAGCATGGCGGTTCATCTTAAAAGCATTACCCTGTTAGCGATAAATCACTATGAATTAAATCCCACTATTGTAAATCTAACCGCTTAATCATTGATTCACACTCTAATTAAGGACATGCTCGAGTAGTTCTGTGGATGTTATAATATCGAATCTGTTGATGCCGAAGACGTTGATTATGAATTCGGCTAGTGTGATGACATCAATGAATAGGCCGGGCTCGAGGTCGATGCCGATGTATAGCCTGGGCCTTAGGAATTTCTCGATGAACGGCCTAACACTACCATTAACATATCTACTACCAACCTCAAGAACAACCCTACCAAGGAACTCCTCAACCTCCGCATTGTTATGGAAGAACTCGAGGATTGCCGCATTACACATGAATCACACCCTCACGCACATAATCATGCCATGCCTATTAAGCCCCATCCTCACGGCTATCTCATTGTGTGCGTATCTTCTGCATTTGAATCCTAGTGATTCCACCTTGCTTATTAATTGGTTTGCCGTGTAGTTTCTTAGATATCCGCTGTACTCGATCTTGACTATTTCGAATAGCTTTAGGGTTTCCGGCTCATTATTTACTACGTCCCACTCACAGCCTTTGCAATCCATCTTCAAAGCCCTAACCCTGAAGGAGTTGATGTCGATTCCCAAATCCCTAACGTGACTAAGGAGTGATGTTAGGGTGAATGATTTAACCCTAACCCTCCTAACGCCGCCCTTAAACATTGACGCCTCACCATCAATCTCACTACCCAACCCAATCTCCACGTAGCCATCCCTATCCGCAATCGCGGCATTGATTGGTAGGATCCTAGGCTTAAGCCTGGGTTAAGCTCAATATTCCTGAGCATGGCCTCGAAGTGGCTTGGCACGGGCTTGACGGCAATAACAAAGGCACCGCGTTTAGCGAAGTAAAGCGGTGTATCACCAACATAGGCACCAACATCAACAACAAGCCAATCACTAAGATCAAAACCAAGAAAATGAACATCAAAAAGCCAGGTCTCTGAGAGAACTATCAAATCCAGGTGATCAGCGTAAAGCCTAGTGCCATCGGGTGTTATGAGTAGTGCGTCGCCGCTCCTATTAACAGTAAGCCTTATGGCATCACCAAGAACGGCCTCCATTAAGCCATTGCATCCGAATCCACTGACATAACCATCATAATAGGCATTAACTATGAATGAGTATAGCTTGGGGCTGAGCCTATACTCGGAATCACCACACTCAACGGTTATGAAGCCCCCGGATAGACCGTGCTTAATGAGGAGGTACTTAAAACCAGCACTTAACCAATTCCTAAACAAACGCCTACTGGCTAGGGCAACCTTTAAGTCCCTAATTAAACCCATCACCTTACCCCTGCGTTAATGCTTAAATGAATTACCATGAACTAGACTACGTGGTCAAGGCCTCAGTAATCTGGCTAAACTACAACAGTATGAACTTCATCGACATTGCACTGAGGAGCCTCGAATCTTTCCTTAACCTTGACTTTGGTGATTACGAGCTTATTGTTGTTGATAATGCCTCGACTGACGGTAGTTTTGAGCGTATTAGGAAGTTCGTTGAGGAGCATAAACCGAGCAGTGTTAAGGTTAAGATCATTCGCAATGATAGGAACCTGGGCTACGCAGGGGGTATGAACATTGGTTGGGATGCCAGGGATCCAGACAGTAAGTACGTGGCATTCGCAAACAACGACCTAATACCAACACCACAATCCCTAGCAAAATGATAGAACACATGGAGACAGACGAAAAGATAGGAGCCGTAAGCGGACTAATCTATTACGGAGATGGAAAAACAATATACTCAGCAGGAGGGTGGATAGACGAACTATGGTTCTTTGATGGTGTTTGTAATGGGTTTACAAATGATGAATGCCCCGGCATTGATAAGGAGCACTACGTAACATACGCAGATGGAGCATACATGGCAGTGAAAGTCAACGCCGTGAAGAAAACAATGCCAGATGGCAAGCCATTCATAGACGAAACATTCCTATACCTAGACGATTCACTCTTAGGTCTAATTCTATGGAATAAAAAAATACAAGGTACTATATATACCAATTATTGCCGGCATTCACTATGCTGGACAAACTACGGGCATAACTAAAGTATCTAAACCATCTATAGGCTTTTATTATATTTCAAGAGGATTTGCCGCATTCTCTAAAATAGTTCAAACAAGATATTCATATATGCGTGATTTAATTATTTCAGAACTATTATTAGCAAGTGCTATACTTTGTAAAATTATTAATGGTAGATTTTGCTATTATATACATGGATATAGAGATGCAGAATCATTAGCTAACCTGATCATACATAGAATTGGTTTATTATCATTATATAATGCACCATATGTAAAAATTAATTTATCTAACTTTCTTTCATATATTTTGATGTATGGTTATATAAGTCAGAGATTATATAAAACATATTCATTTTCATTTAATGACCTATATACTTTAACAATATAACGAAAAATGTTAAAAAATGTATTTTATAAAAATGAAAGATATATGGATAATGTAACATATTTTTATCTGGATAAACTATACAATAGTGATAGAATTAAGGATTTAGTGTCTTTTTATGAAAAGTTAAGAGATATTAATGACGCATTAGAATGGGTTAAGAGGAGACCTAGGCTGAGCCACGTATTTATGAGGTGCCTGGCGATACTGAGATTGTGGTTATCGTGCCTACTGCAGATCATGATGGTATTTATGCCAGGAATATTAAGGAAATATTTAGGGGCCTCCACATAATATTTGTTGAGTCGAGAGGTCCGTACTTTAGTTACTCATATAGTTGTAACGCCGGATTTAAATATGCGTTGAAGAAATATAAACCTAAATGGTTCATTTTAAGCAATGACGATATGATAATGGAAGACCCACCAGACAAAATAAAACAAGAACTCTCAGTAATAAATGAACGAAACATAGCAACGGTTTTCACGAACCTCCCGGTATTTATCATTCAATTCCATCATATCTTATTCAATTCAAAAAGCCATATGAATTATTATATTCATTATATATTAGCTCATCATGTAAATGCAAGATTCCTAATTTTTATCAGAAATTTCACATAAGATATGGTGCTGGTGTCTTCATTAAAGGATCACTATTTAATAAAATAATATCATCAATAGCATTATCAAATATAGCCGTTAAAAGAATAAAAAAAGTACTTACTTATAGGATCCTTTGGAATATTTAGTCGCTATTTCGTAGAAAAATATAATGGCAATATATTTGATAATAATTACTTAGTAACTTATCAGGATTTTGACTTAAGTATTAACATTGCTGAGAACGAAAAATATGACTTTATAAACTATAAAATACAGGATATAATTGGAGGAACTCTTGGAACGGGTCCACTGCGTAGTTTAAAATCATTAATTGATATCATTACATTTAATTATAAAATTACCAATGGTATTATAAAAATATCCCATAATTACGATGAAAATCGATAAAATTTCTTTTTCACCTTCACCCTATCATTATCCTTGATTATATTAGGAATATGTTGATGAAGAAATCAATAATCGATGCAGTCTATTATTTTAAATCCTATCTTATTTAGCTCATTAATTATCCATAATGTGCTTGATCTCAATTCAATCATTAGGTACCTCGTGATCTTCAATGTCTCTTCCATTCCATGTATTGCCTCGGCTTCGGCACTCTCAATATCGATCTTAAGTAAGTCTATGTGGTCAATTTTTAATTCCTTTACTATATTATCGAGTGTGTCTGCTTTAACGATTATGTTACCATTAGGGCTTATTATTGATCCTCCCTCGTTGAACTTAACTTGCTTCATTAAAACCGTGCCTTTTTCTTTCCACACTGCCTTCTTCACTATTATTACATTTTTACAATCATTAAGTTCTATATTCTTACGGAGTAGGAACACGGCATTTTCTAGGGGCTCAATTGCGATTACTTGTTTTGCCTTTTTACACGCTCTAACGGTATAACCGCCTATATATGCTCCAACATCAATAATAATCGGGTTCTTTATTTCGTTAAGTATTAAAATAACCAGTTATGTAGTTCGTATTCCTCAGCTAATACATCATATAAGTCGCCACTGCGTTGTCATAGATTCTATCGTGATATCTTATTTTAACATTTTAACATTAATTATTTTTGCATTAGAAACTACATGAAGTACCTAACCTATATAGTATATAATTAAATCTATTTATTATGGATATCTTCGTAAATAATTGAATGTTGTCCATCAATGTTGTTCCGCAGATATTGAATATATACCTAACGATATGTTTTATGAACTTTGGGCTTTTTGCAATTAATATTCATTGTTGTCATTGCCGTTTTTCCTTTTTAAAGATTATCGGTATTGCTGATATAGCAGATATAGTAAGGATAGCGCTTTAAAGATTGAAAGACCATTACCTCATAGCGTATATTATGCCTGTAATTCTGCCATTACTAATACGGGGTCTTTTCCATCTTTTTACTTTAAAACCGGCCTCCTTAAGCTTATGCATTAAGTCTAAGTATACATAGTCATACTCAATAATTATGTACCTAAATCTACGCAATACGTCAGCATCTATGCTTAAAATTGCTCGTTCACAACCTTCACAATCCATCTTTAATAATGCGTCATTAATGCCGTATTCATGTACTATATCTTCTAATGTAAGTATCGGTACGTTAACTCCATCATTTGACGACACAGATAATGCGCCATATCTACCGCTCACCACATTGGGTATTTTTATTTGCTCCCTCATGGCGCCTACACCTGCATTCACAAGAGTTATATTGCCTATCCCGTTTAATTCAACATTAATTTTAGCCATTTGAAACGCATAAGGATAAGGTTCAAATGCGTATATATGGTTAGCACCATTTAATGAAAACCAAATTGCCGAATCACCAATATAAGCTCCAACATCAACCACATCAAAACCCTTCGGACTTATTAAAGAATATTGCTCAAGCCTAAATTGCTCAACCAACGAAAGCAATATATCTCTAATGGGCTCTCCGTACATAAACTTAAGAAGTTTATCCTTATAATTAAATACAATAAAATCTTTATTTATTTTTATATTAAAAATTTCACTTAAAAGTGATATACAATTAGTTATATCATTAAAGTTCTTAATATGACAACCATCATAATTAATATTCATGTTAAAGAGAAATTTAAAGATGCTTTTTACCTTTATTTTCTTTAAGATTTTCATATAATATTTAATTAACTTAGGATAAATATATATCAAGTATAATGGATAATATTTGCCAAGTGTTCTACCAAATAAATAATCACATAATGTTACATTATTTATGCTCATGCTATTTTAATTTCTTAGAAGGAAGATTTTAAAGATTATGTAAATATTTAACGATTAATTATGGTTATGATAAATATTGATGGCCGTTGTAGGGAAAAACCAGGTCTATTTTTCCGTGCAGTTAAATTATTAAAGACTAATGGCATTACTATGGTTGATTCACTTAGATTTTTTTTGTAGCGTTATTACGTTTTTCCACGGATCTTTTAATTAAGAGGAATGAAAATAATGTATATGCCGTGTCTTATTATATACCTGGTAATAAGCCATTAACTGTTAAGTTAAATGAACTTGGCGAAGATATTTACTTTATACTTAGGCCGAGATCTGGTGACGCCCATGATTTATTAGTTGGTGAGCATTATGAAATATTTAATTGGTTTTATCCTAACATTAATGATGCGATTTTTTGTGGATGTAGGTGCGCATATAGGAGGCTACACAATTCGTGCATGTAAAAAGGCTAAATACGTAATAGCTATTGAACCACAGAAGGAGGCAGTAGATATTTACGTAAAAATATACAGATCAACTCATGTAATAATGTAATTATCATAGAGAAGGCCGTATGGAGTAGTCGTGGATTTGCTCTTATGAAGGTACCTGAGGGTGATGAACAGAAGGCTATGGTTAGCGCTAATGGTAATGTTCTTGTTGAAATAGATACGCTAGATAATATAATAAGGAGCTTAAATGTAGATAGAATTGACTTTCTTAAGGTGGATATTGAGGGCGCTGAGGCAGAGGCATTGTATGGAATGTCTGAGACCTTGAAGATTACAAAATATTTAATGATTGAGTTGAGACCAAGTACGTTGTGGATAATTAATTACCTTCTTAATAATGGTTATGATATTATTGATTGCGTAGATCACGGTGCAGTTACTAATTTCCTATTCCTAAATAAGAAATTTAAATGAATAAATATTGCTATTATTAAAATAATATATTCAGGTACTAACCCTATGGTTGGTATTAAATACCACGATATTGGTAGTTTCTTAGCATTCTGGGTTACTATTTTTGTCTTTATGAGAAGTTGAATATTAGGTTCTATTTTATATGTACTTACCATTAATGTTAAGCTTGTTGTATTCTTCGTTTTTGTAATTATGATTATTTCTTGATTTCCACCTATGTTAATATTATTGCCTAATATATTTATTGTGGCGTTTGTTTGTGGTGCGGCTTTGGTGTTGTTTTGTGTGTTTAGTGTTATTATTGTTCCTAGGGTGCATGGTAATTGCTTTATTACTTGTCCTGTTGTTGCGTTTATAAGTAGTGCCTTTGGTGCGTTTGGTATTTGCTCACATATTGTTTGTCCCTGTACCGGAAACGTTAGTATTACGTAGTATGCCCCTGGCTTTAGGGTTATACCTGGGTTTGCTGTTATTGGTGTTGCCCAGGAGTGCGGTAGACACCACCATGGTATTGTAAAGGTGTACGTGTATATTGTGCTTTCTTGGTTGAGTTTTGGTGATGATGTTATCGCTAATTCTGCTGTGGTTAAGCCGCTTGTATATGATGTGAATACTGTTATTGTGTTTATTTTTGTTGTTTTATTTATGGTTATTGGTTGTGCTATGTAGGTATCCTCCGGTATTATTACTTCACCGGGTCCCGGTCCGAGTACGTCGCCACACGCTATTCCTTGAGGTAGTTGCAATTGCGTTTTTAGTAGTGTTGTGTTTAGCAATACTATTGCCTGTTGTGGTTTTGCCTCGGTTTTTATTTGTATTGTTATGTTTGTTGGTGGTATTTGGGCTATTGGGTATTGCCACGTGCCTGGCAATACCGGGTTTATTATGTATACGTTTTCATAATAGAATCCGTTAATTACCCTTATCGGTCCTGTATAGTTGATCTTTAATATCCATGCACCATCATCGAATATGTATGGTTCGTATTCGGAACCTCCAGTATTAAATGGCCACCCTGTTGATATTAATGGTGAATATACGACGTATTGCGTGCCATTACTTGGCCCGAAGAATAGTACCCCGTGGTTTCCCCACCCATACCTTGTTATTGAGTACCAGGGGACTGCCGTGGCCGGTACGGCCACCGACGCATTCCATGGTACATAGTTAGCCAGCTGTATCATGGCTAGGTCGTATTGGTTGGCCACTGGTGTGTTCCAGTTTGGTATTGTGTTTCCGTAGTATAGCCCGGAGAGAGGTGTTAGTGGCCCCATGAGTAGTCCGGCTATTGCGTTTATTATCAGTAGCGCCGTTAATGCCTTCTTCCTTGCTTCAATCCCTAATTTTCTCAGCGCCCATATTGTTGCTGGTAATGCGACCGCACTGATTAGGATTGTGTAGTATACGTTGGGTATATAGTATGGTGTGAAGTTCGTTAGTAACGCCGCTAACCAGGGCATTAATAGTATTGTCTGTGGTTCGAGAAAGTTTATGAATGCCAGTGGTCCAAATACGTATATTATGTATTGAGCCTTTATATTGTATTGAAATGCTGCTTGTTGAATTATGCTATTTAATATGCTTGTCATATTTATGTTATCATGTGTTTGCGGATCTATGGCTAACGTCTTTGTGGCATTAAAGTTTAACAGTTTATTTGTTATACTTGTTAGTAGTGAGCTTAGTGCTGCTCCGTATAGGTTTGAGAATATGTTGTGAGTCCAGCCGCTGAAGTACATTACTAGGTAGTAGTCAGCTATTAACCATGCTATTGAGTATATGAGTGTTGGTATGGCTAGTTTCCTGAACTCTCTCGTTAGTGCTTGGTATATGCTTAGTCCGATGCTGAATAGTGGTACGTACTCTATCGATGCCATTGCCAGGGTTAGTGATGCCCAGTAGGCCCTTCTGTCGTTTAGGTACATTGTTATTAGTGCCATCGCCATGAGCGAGCCTGCCAGGGTGACTACCTCGAATGGTGCGTAGGCGGTTGTTATCCATGGGTATAGTATGTAGAGTAGGGCTGTGGCTAGTGCGTACTTTGGGTTGTTGAGTATTTTCATGCCTAGTTTGTACATTAGTGGCATTGGTAGCATTAGTATTACTACCTGTATCGTCATCAGTGTGAATATTGATGGGTATACCTCATAGATTGGGTATATTAGGAGTAGTATTGGTGATGCGTGCACGCCAAAGAATGGTCCCACGAAGCTCACCAGGAACTTCCTGTAATATGTTAGTGACGCGAAGGATTGCAGGTAGGTTGCCGTGTCCAGGCTCGCCCCTAGGCTTAGTCCGTAGTACGGCGGTACCGTGGCTAGGTAGGCTAGTTCGTAGGTTATTGCCAGGAATATTAATAGGGTTGTTGCGTAATACTTATCGTTTATTGCCTGTCTCACCTGGTTTGCTATTGTTGGTGTTAGGAGTAGAAAGAGCCCCGCCGTGAATATTATTGCCGATGCATGTATTACTTCGTAATTATATAGTTGTGGTATTATGTTTAGGTAGCCGAGTGTGAATATTATGTAGAACTGAATTAATAGCGGTAAAGAGATTAATCTAATGATTGACCTCCCTTTCTCGACCTCATTAATAATGATGTACTTATTGATTAATCGCATCCTGCACGGTGTTTTTCAATACTAAATATCATTATTTAAGTATTATTCACAAGTACCTACGTCTAAGTTTATTCCGTAGTCTCATTGTGAATCGCCATTGACAATGCCTTCATGAGTTTTCTTTTGAAGTTTTCTGGGCTGTATCTTTCCCTGCTCTTGAATATTTTTTTCTCTATCGAGCGTATTCTCAGCCTTACTTATTAGTTGTGGTATTTCCTCGATGTTTGTGTATCCAAGTCCGTACTTCCCCTCCTCCACTATGTCTGTCCAGGGTCCTCCCGTCCTTGGTACTATTGGTATTGTTGCTGTGGCTATTGCGTCTAGTACGGCTATTCCGAAGTGCTCGTTTGGCTTTAGGTGTAGGTATATCGATGCGTGTTTGTATAACTCCTCCTTCGTTTTTTTCGTCTATGTCTGGCATCACGTCTATGTTGCCCACACTCCTCAGTGCCCTGGTCACTTCCCTTGATTCCCTTGAGTCTGCCCTGCCTGCCACTATGATCCTCCTCCTTATTTTTGGCGCTATTTTCATTAATTCCCTGTAACCCTTGCTCCACTCGAGCCTTCCCAGGGTTAGTACGTAGTCCTCCTTCTGTGGTATTTTGTCTATGCTTATTGTGTAGTGTGGGCTTAGTATGTACTCGAGGCTTGGCTCTATGCCCATTTTTGGTAGTAGTTTCTTGGCTAGGTTCATTGTGTACCTGGAGTTGTATATCATGAATGATCCGTCGTACATCCTGTAAATCCTGGAGAGTACCCAGAAGAGTGGTTGGTTCTTTATGTTCCCGTTCTCATCGATTATGAAGTCCACGAAGGATAGTCCGTGGAGCACTATCGGCCCCTTGCTATAGGGTATGTAGTTTGGGTGGTTGTTTATGACTAGGTCGCAGTCGCTGACGTACTTACTTAGTAAGCCCCTGAGCCTCCTATGGTTCATGTAGTTAATGAGTAGTGAGACTGGGTCGTAGGATGCCCTGAAACCCACGTCTACATGCCTCACTGGGTATTTAGGGTCAACCCTAACCTCGCCGGCAACCACGAAATCCACGGAGTGCCCAAGCTCCGTTAACGCCCTGGCCATTTGCAGGGCGTAGACCTGCCCACCACCGAGCCTTGTGAATTCCTCGAGTATACATATCCTCATTTTTGGTTTCCCAGGTCACGTTGAGTTAATAAGCATTGACTTGCTGAGACGACATGATTAAGCTGGGTAATTAGCCCAAACCATCACTGGTGGTTTTTCTCACCCTGCTTTAGCACCAAGTTCCTCCCTTAAGGCCTTAAATTCACCTTCAAGCTCCTCACTCCACTTAATCCTCCGTACTTTGGCTTAGGCAGTGGTTTCTTGAATGCTTCTGAATCCATGATTATGTATGGATTACCTAAAATGCTTAACTCCGTAGTAACAACCTGTGGCTGGGTTGAAGGTAGGCATGAACACGCCTTGATAATGGGCTAGGGCACGGATCGTGAAGGTAATTAGCGAGCCTTAGGACTTCTCTACCTTGTTAAGCCCATCCTTAAGCTCCCTGAGAGCCTCCTCAAGCTCACCACCCCACCTCACCCTTGGCTTCAACTCCTCAATGCGCCTAACCACCTCATTAATCATTTCCAGGACCGCCGCCGCGGCGTCCTCCCTATTCCTGAACTTCGATAGTGCCATGTCTGGGTCTGGGCCGTTGTATTGGTAGTCGTGTAGGCTCAGGGCCAGTGCTGTGTCGGGTAGTAGGCCGGTGTGCCCAATGTCACTGAGCATCTTGGACAACGCCATCATCCTACTCGTCGGAACCCTCGGTACAGCTCTTTCCATTAGCCACCTACGCTCCTCATCAATTCTCACCACCTTCAGCAACTTATCTAACTCAAGCCTAAGTAGAGCCGCCAACAAGGCCCTCCATGCCTGGAATGCCTTACCAGCAGCATCCCTAACAAGGCCCCTACCCAGGAACTCAAGGGCCAATCTAGCCTCGATCAAGGCCTCCAAAAGCCTCGCACCCACATAATCCTCAGCACTCGGCCTAGGCAAAGGCCTCTCAAGGGCTTCGGTATTCACAGCTTAAGATATGATCAACCTCCTTAAATGCTTACCTTGCGTTAATGCTCTGTATTCTTCAGTCCACGTCTAATTCCAGTACCCTAAGTCCCTTGATTGTATGCCGAGACTACCATGCAAGGATTTAGTGATATAATGTTGAATTATTGTGAGGACTCCCGAAGGTTAATGGCAGCTTAGCGCCGGGGCTTGTGCAGCATTATTTCTGTTGCCTAAGCTTTGGGTATACGAAGACCACCTTAGCAACCATTGCGTAATACCTGAGTTTCCAGGCGTACTCAATTAGGTCCCTCCTCTTTGTTTCAAAGCCCTCCTTCTCTATTAAATCTGCAATCTCATTCATCTGCTCAATATCCGCCATCGTGTACTCATTCGGGTCCTTATCAAGTAACTGCCTAAGTCTCTCATAGACCTCCCACGTGTAGTACTTGGTCCTCGGCACCGGTAGTAGTGTCTTCACCATGCCCCTGAGGGTCAGCGCCTCCGTCGATGTGAATATACCCTTGGTCTCCAATGCCGTTATGAGAACCTCAGAGAACTGCGTGAAGGCGTTTTCAAGCCTTTCAATCCTAGCTTCAATACCACCAATCCTACCCTCAACCCCATTGATTCTACTTTCAATCTCATTAATCCTATTCTCGATCTTATTGATCCTATTCTCAATTCCATTAATTCTATTCTCAATCTCATTAATTCTACCTTCAATTCTATTAAACCTATCTTCAATTTTATCGAACCTACCTTCAACATTATTAAACCTCTCTTCAATTCTATTGAACGTCTTTTCAATATTATTGAACCTCTCTTCAATACTATTGAATTTACCTTCAACATGGTTGAACCTTAAATCAACATGGCTGAACCTGGACTCCACCTCCGCGAACTTCCTGCCGAGCCAGTAGCTAGAGATGCAGTTGATGACGCAATACTCACCAACACGGCGATTATCGTAATAACATCAACCAAAGCCCACACCCCATTAGAAGGTAACGAACTTAGTATAAATACCTTATTACGTCGTTTATCATTCGCGTCGGCACTATTAGTTAGTCCTGGGCTTGGAAATCCTTAAAAGTAAATGCGTGCATAGACGTTATTGTGAGGGTCCTGGTTACCGGGTGTGGTGGTTACATAGGTACGTTATTAACGCCATACCTACTTAGGAAGGGTTATACTGTAAGGTGTGTTGATAGAATGTTCTTTGGTGATGATGTGCTTAGGCATGTAATTGGTGAGAGGGGTTTTGAGCTCATTAAGGCTGATACAAGGTCATTAAGTAAGGATGTGCTCAATGGTGTTGATGCCGTTGTCGACCTAGCGGCATTATCAAATGACCCAACAGGTGAGTTGAACCCCCAGTGGACGCTTGACATTAATTATAGGCTAGGGCCAGGTTAGCTAAGTTGGCAAGCGAGGTTGGTGTTTCTAGGTATGTGCTTGCCTCAAGCTGTAGTGTCTATGGTAGGCAAAGCGGCATAGCTGATGAGAATACTGAGCCGAATCCATTAACGACCTATGCCAAGGCCAATTTATTGGCCGAGGGAGATGTGCTTCCACTTGCCAGTGATAAGTTCACCGTGACCGCTCTAAGGTTTGCAACCGTGTATGGACCGTCAGTTAGGATGAGGTTTGACCTCGTGATTAATGCGATGACTCTCTCGGCATTTACTGAGGGTGTTATTTATGTTGAGGGTGATGGAATGCAGGAGAGGCCCCTTGTCCATGTTATGGATGTTGTTAGGGCTGTGAATGCAGTACTTGAGGCGCCGAGCGATAGGGTTAATGGCATGGTGTTTAATGTTGGTTCCGATGAACAGAACTTCAGGGTTATTGACATGGCTAGGATCGTGCAGAGTATCGTGGGTGGTGAGGTTAGGTTTAGGGGCATGGTTGATGCCAGGAGTTATAGGGTCAGCTTCAGGCGTATTAGGGAGGTGCTGAACTTTGATGTGCTTTATAACGTGGATGATGGTGTTAAGCAGGTTTACCATGAATTAATCGTCGGGCATTTGAGACCTGAGGATAGGTGGTTCACGGTTAAGTGGTACAAGAACTGCTTGAGCAAAACCCGAAGCTGTTAGATACTTATTAAGCTGTGCTAATGATACTATTTCCCTCACCGAGTATTAAGCTATAATTACCACTACTAAGTCTAACCCTGGATCTGGGACCAATAATGCTATCAATAAGCCTGGCCCTACTCAACTCGAGTGATGCATCGTTAAGTATTAATGACCTGCTTAGGCTCCCACCATTTATTGAGGCGTTCGATTCGACATCAACGTAATGCTCAATTACCGTATCCTTACCAATCACCGAACCCCTCCCAATGTAGGCCGGTCCGTGAACCCTACCCTCGATTACTGCTCCTCGCTCTATAATGACCCTACCATTAACCTCGCCCCTGACCTCACCCTCAATCCTTGGCTTAGCTCATCAAGCATTAGGTAGAGTAGGTCGAGTATGTCCTGGGGTGTTCCCATGTCCTTCCACCAACTATTGGTCACTGAGTACCCCACCCTCCTGCCGTTATCGATGAACCACTGAATTAGGTCTGTTATCTCATACTCACCCCTTGCCGACGGCTTAAGCGTGCTAAAGGCCCTCTCCACATCCCTGGAGTCCCTGAACATGTATATCCCAGTCATTACCAGGCTGTTGGGTGGTGGTTCCCTGGGCTTCTCAATGAGCCTTATTACCTTACCGTCCTTAATCACGGCATTCCCAAACCTAGTTGGGTCCTTATGCTTGGTTAGTACTATGTAGACGTCGTAATCGCCCTCCCTGAACTCGCGGATAAACCTATCGAGGCCCTCACCGAAGTAATTATCGCCTAAGTGCACTATTAACTCGCCGTCCGCGCCCTCCTCAATTGCCCTGTGTATTGCATGGGCAATACCAAGCCTCTCCCTCTGCTCAACATACCTAATACTCACGCCCAGGCTTGACCCATCACCGAGCGCCTGCTTAAATAGAAAGCCTAGGTGACCAATAACCACATGGATATTGCTAATGCCATTGCTCATTAATCCCTCTATTATCCTCGTGATGAGGGGCTTACCCATTATCGGTATTAAGGGCTTCGGCAACGTATATGTCAACGGCCTAAGCCTAGTGCCTTCACCAGCAACGAGAATAATACCATTTATAGGCATTAAATGTCTCCTTTTAGAATTAGTTTTAAAGTGTTTAATTTATGAAAATCGATTTAGTATCCATAATACTTAAAACACTGAGCATGGGGATTTCGTGAATGGTTAAGGAAAGCACCGTTGCCGCTGTTGTACTTAATTACCTACCAACCGCGGCCAATTACGCATTGGCTATTGCGTACATAGTTGTCTTAACGAGGTACATACCATTGACGCAGTACGGCTACTACAACGCGCTCTTCGCAATAATTAATTCAATAGGTGCCCTAATACCAATACCGGGAATTTCAGGTGCAATTGCTAGGGAAGGGGCTATTGAGTATGCCAGGGGTGGTGATGCCAAGCCCTACTTCGCCGCGATGACCTTCATGTCCCTAGTAATGGCTGTAATTTACGGCTTAATCATTGCCTTGGCAACCCCGTTATACGTAGGTAATGGCATACCCAAGTGGTTGCTTGGTACGGCGTATATCTACATCGGTACTGTGTTTATTCAGTCAATTGCGGGTGCCTGGGTCTTTACCTATGGTTGATGGGTAGGGTTGCATCTCAGGGTATGGGATCAACTCTCAACATGCTCGTGATGAGGGCCTTTCAGGTGCTGTTAATAGTCATTATGCGCAATGTCTATGCACTGGCCATATCAGTGCTCCTGGGCTCACTGACGCAATTGCTTTATTACCTTGGCGTTGTTAAGGGCTTTGTAGATCCAAGGTCTGGCATTAACATAGTAAGACGCGGAGCAAGGGGACTTCTAGAGTTTGGTTTTCAGTCGTGGATACTTGGTTACATGGGTACGCTCAGCTTTAACCTATTAATGTACCTTGTCTATGTTTACCTTGGTCCGGGATTCACGGGGATTTACGGTCTAGCAGCCGCAATTGCGAATGCTGTGACTGCTCTAGGCCCCGCGTATCCACGGTAATGAACAGTAGGTTGTCTCAGGGACTTGGTATTGGCATGGATGTCGCCAAGACATTCCGTGAGTATGCAATACCTTCATTCATAGCCGCGTCGTTACTAGCCCAGTTAATAGTCCTCGCATTACCTGCCCTACCAATGATAGGCATAATTAGTGGTGAGTATGTTAGGTCAATACCCTACGCATCGGTACTACTGGGTTACACGCCATTAGCCGTCATAGCCAACGTATACACGTCCTATTACTGGGTCATTGGCAGGGGTTGGTATGCATTACTGGCGAACTCCATTGGCCTGGGCCTTGGGGTGCTCACCTACATAGCCCTTCACTTCCTGGGTATTTACATGGCGATAGCCAGTAACTACCTGATCTACGTATTGACACTCATAGTCTTTTGGTTCAGTGAGAAGTGGAGCGTCCGAAGCATCAATGTCCTGGTCATCGGTTTGTCCCTAGTACTAACCATAATCTCCTCCTGCGCGGTGCCTCTTTTCGACCCACCAATTACCTGGCCATCAACGCAGTTGATTGCCATGGCCATATTATTAACGGTCCTTTACCTAATTAAGCCATTGCCCAAGGCGCTGGTTAACCAGGTTCCAGGGTTTGCGAGACCAATGATCAAGCCATTTACTAGGTCTGAGAAATGAGCTCCATAATTCCCTTTGGTATTTCCATGTTCCATTTGTTGAATGCATCCTTAATGCTTATTATCCTGCAGTCATTGGTGCCGTACAAATCCTTTAGTTTGTCGATGCCCCTGCAGTAGTCTGGGTGTAGCTCGGCAGGTTCTCCCAGACCCACCTAGCCGTTATTGGGAATTTATCGACTAACGTACTGAACATCAACCACGCAACCAACCTAATCTCATGAAAAGCCCCAAGCCCCGTCCTAAGCGGCATGAAGTTTAGGAAGAACTCCCTGGCATTCATCTGAACCCAAGCCCTACTGGCCATAGCGTTGGGTAGTAGGTACCTGGCATCCTCGGGCGCTAATCCCTCCCTAGCCTTAACGTAGGCCTGCGACGCATTGCTAAGGAAGCCGGTCCACTCACTGGCTAGGCCCGGCGGTAGTACGTAGCGTAGTTGCCCCCTTGCGTAGTCGACGTACCTCTGGCTCTCCTGCCAATAACTAGCCACCCTATGCCTAACGAGCTCATGCGTGAACGCCCTACTACCCTCAACAAGCCAACTTGCACCCATGAATTCAAGCACGCTGTGGTGCCCATCCCTCAGAAAACCCGTTATCCTCCTCTGAACAAGCTCGGGCTTCTCCCTAACCCTTTTAATGGCATCCTCAATCGAGTAGGCCCTATAAACCACGTCGGTCATCGCCGCTATCAACTCCTCACTACCCCAGGTGAGTACAAGCTCAACCCTTGGTTTAATTATACTAACCACATTTACCTTTACCTCCTGCACACTTATAAACCGACACTTAATTAAAACTGGGTATGGTGTAAATTAAGCAGTATTACTGCTGTTGATACAGCCAGCAAGCAACCTGCCTATTATTAACTCTTATTAACTGCGGCTCCCTCTCCTTACACACACTCATTGCGTATGGGCACCTCGGGTGGAATCTACAACCGGGCGGTGGATTCACCAGGCTTGGTACCTCACCGGTTGGTGGTTCAAGCTCCTTCCTGCCTATCGTTGGCACGGACTTAAGAAGTAACTGCGTATATGGGTGCATTGGCTTCTTAAAGATCTCATCAACATCCCCCATCTCCACTATCTTACCTGCATACATTATGGCCACCCTATCGGATATGTAGTATGCCACGGCTATGTTATGGGTTATGAATAGGTAGGTGAGTTTCAACTGCTCCTTAAGGTCCATTAACAGGTTAAGTACCTGGGCCTGTAGTGACGCATCTAGGCGGATGTCGGCTCGTCGAGGACTATGAACCTCGGTCTCTTGATAATTGCCCTGGCTATGGCAACCCTCTGAACCTGGCCACCACTCAGCTCCCTGGGCCTCTTATTACCATGCTCCCTATAATTAAGGCCCACCATCTCCATTGCCTCCCTAACCCTATCCTCATCGAAATGACCAAGTGGTTCTGAGATTATTTCCTTAACGGAGAGCCTCGGGTTGAGTGAGCTGTATGGATTTTGGAACACCATGGCGACCTGCTGCCTAACCCAGGGTATCTTATCCTCAGTAACCCTCTCACCCATGAAGTAGTACTCACCACCATCAGGCCTCTCAAGCGTGACCAGTAGCTTGCCCAGTGTTGTCTTACCTGAACCACTCTCGCCAATCAGCCCAGCGTCTCGCCCTCCTCAATCTCAATGCTCACGTTATCCACTGCCCTGACCCAGGCAGGCTTCTTACCAAACAACCTATCCAATATGCCAATCTTATAGGCTAGGTAGTACTTCCTGAGGTTGACTGTCTTAACTATTGGGGCATGCCCATCACCCACCGTAGAGCCAGCACCTAACTACCCTATTATTCACCCTTGTTAATTTGGGTTCCTGAACCTGCATATGTCCTTAACATATGGGCACCTCGGGTGGAACTTACAGCCGCTTGGTAGGTCTAGGAATGATGGTGGGTTTCCAGGTATTGACTGCAACTTAACCTTGCCACTAACGAACTTCGATAGGTCGGGGACACCGGCTATTAATCCCTGGGTGTATGGGTGCATTGGCTCCCTAATAACGGACTCTATGTCCCATCCTCCATTATGCGCCCTGCGTAGAGGACTACGAGCCTCGTGGATATTACGTAGGCAAGGCTTATGTCGTGGGTTATGAATAGGATCGCCGTCTCCATCTCCTTACTCAACTGCTTGAATAGGTTTATTACCTGTGCCTGTATTGTAACGTCCAACGCCGACGTTGGCTCATCCGCAATGAGTATCTTTGGCTTAAGTATTAATGACATTGCAAGCACAACCCTCTGTATCTGACCACCGGAGAGTTGGTGTGGGTACCTCAGCATTATTATCTCTGGGTCTGGGAACCTGAGGTCCTTAAGGCTTGAATGGCCATTTCATAGGCCCTATCCTCACTGTATTTTTCACCACTTCTCTCCATCCTAATCCTGGCGGCCTCCATGAGTTGGTAACCAACGGTCTTCACGGGATTGAGGCTTGTGAATGGGTTCTGCAGAATCATGAATACGGTGGTGCCCCTGTACTTCTCCATCTCCTTCTCACTAAGCTCCAGTAGGTTGACTCCGTCAACCATTATCCTCCCAGAGACGAAGGCATTGCCTGGTAGTACCCTGGCTATTGCCTGGCCAAGGGTTGACTTGCCTGAGCCGCTCTCACCGACGATGCCACTATCTCGCCCTTATCAACGTCCAGGTTTATATCATCAAGTACGTGGAGCTCCCCCATGACCGTCCTATAACCAACGTATAAATCTCTAATTGATAGGAGGACCATACCCACCACTTCAGTACACGGCCCTACCACCTATTATGTCCTGCAACCTATCACCAAGTAGTACAAAGCCCAGCGCAATAATAAGTATTGTTATGCTTGGGAACACGGCCCACCACCAGTACTTCGGGAATCCCCAGCTAACGCCATCAGAAGCCATCTCGCCGAGTATTGGAAGCCCGGGTTGTAAACCGACCCCTATGAAGTTAAGTATTGCCGCCGCCAGTATTACATTGCCGAAGTCGAGCATTGCATAGGCTATTATTGGGTCTATCGTGTTAATAAATAGGTACTTAAAGAAGAGCTTGATTGGCGATACCCCGTAGAGTTGGGCAGCGGCTATGTAGTCCATGGCCTTAACCCTAAGGGTCTCAGCCTGAAGAGCCTCGCGTATATTGGCCACCAAACAATTATGAAGGAGTAAATCATACCTATGAAACTAGCCTTTAGCAGTACGGACACCACTATGGCGAGTATTATGGCTGGTACTGATAGGAATGCGTCGGTTATCCTCATGAGGATCTCATCCCACCAACCGCCCAGATAACCAGCGCTAATGCCCAATGCAGCCCCAATTAGTATTGCCGAGAGCACCACGAGGAATGCCGGGTAAGCGGCGCTGTAGGGTATTGAGTATAGGATCCTCGACAGTATGTCCTGACCCATGTAATTAGTACCCATTAGGTGAGCCCATGATGGTGGTTGGAATGCACCAGCCAGGTTTTGGGCAAATGGATTATACGGCAGCAATACCCATCCAAGTCTTGGGTCTCTGAGGTATGCGGCCAATATCTCTAGTATTCCCTGTATTATCGACCAAATAACGAATGCGGCCACTATGACCAGCCCGACAAGGCCGGCGGGGTCCCTGGATATCAACTTAATCCAATTCCATGCGGCTGCTGCGAATCCGCCGGCAGCCCTTCTCTCTGTTACCTGCTCTGTCATGTTATCCTCACCCTTGGGTCAAGTATTCCATAGAGTATGTCCGCGATGAAGTTTGCAATAATGACTGATATTCCAACGAATAGCGTTATGTCATAAACCATTAATGGATCAACGCTCGTTATGGCCACTGTTGTTATGTAGCCCATTCCGTGATAGTCAAACACGTCCTCAGCAACGTAGGCCCCAGTCCAGGCTAGGGCGAATGTTAATACCATGAGAGTTACCAGCGGTATTAAGGCATTCCTCAGACCAATCTTGTAAACCACGACCCTCCTTGATAGGCCCTTAACGTATGCAAGCCTTACGTAGTCGCTCTCGAGAACATCAAGCATGGTGTTCCTGGCCATCCTAGTATAGACGCCAAAGCTGTAAAGGACTACTGCGAACATGGGCAGTATCATGTGTATTAAGTAGCTCTCCGCATAGGCCCAGTCGTGCTCGATTAACGCATCGATTAAGGGCCAACCTGTTATTGGCTTGGGCCTGGGGAGTAGTGGATTTACGTAGCCGCTTGTTGGTAGGTGGGTCCATGGTCCAAGCATATGGCGAATATTAATAGTAGGAGTAGGGCTATGAAGTATGGTGGTGAGGACCAGGTGAATATGTAGAATGCCCTAATTAAGTAGTCAGCCCACTTATTCCTATTTGCTGAGGCAATGGCGCCTAAGTATGTTCCAAGGAGTACGGTTATTATTACTGCGGGTATCATGAATGTGAGTGTTATTGGCAGGTAATGCATTATTATATAGGCCTCGGGCTCCTTATAGATTGGGTCGTAACCAAGGTTACCGCTAAAGACATTTATTAGGTAGTCAATGAATTGAACATAAAGTGGCGCATCAAGATGATACTCCTTAACTATTGTTTCCAATTGGGCCATTGTGGGGTGAGGGCCTGCGTAAAGCCTAGCCAATGCAAGCGGTGTTGTATATATTGCGTGAACTAAAACGAACATTAGTAGGAGTAATAGCAATAGTGTTATTATGGCATTAATAAACCTCCTTACTACGAATATTAGAAAGTCACGACCAGCCATACAAACATCGATATATTCGTTTCTTTAAAAAGCTTACCCACAGGTACATAGTCCTAAAAATACCTAGGATTATAAATTGATCTGTATTGATTATAAAAAATATCAATATAAATTTTTAAATAATTATAGAAATTATTTATATTATGAGCTTACCTGCACAACCTTGGTTCCGTTGGAGTACGTCACAACTGTTATGGTTACTGGCTTGTAGTACATTGTGTTGTAGTAGTAGCCTGTCCATGTGACTACTATACCCTTCACATACGGCTGCACTAGGAAGTATGGTACTGGGTCTGGTATCCAGACATACGGTGCCTGGTTATAAACTATCTTATATACCTGCTTAGCAATCTGTATCTGCTCGGTTAGGTTTGTCGTGAATGCGGCCTCATAGAGTAGGTTTGTGACGTTCGGGTTGTTATACCAGGCGTAGTCACCGGTTGGTAATGAGCCCGTTAGTATTGATATTGCCATCTGCATTATTGGGTCTGGCCAATCAGCGCACCAGCCAACGTCATAGATCAGCCTACCACTTACTGATGGTGATGTCCAGCTGTCAAACTCTGATGATGTTACGTAACTCACAGCAGTCGGTATTCCTATTTGGCTTAGGTCTTGAGACACGATCTCGAGCTGCTCCTCTAACTGCGGCGTTACTGGCGGTATTACGTATATCGGTATTGACGGTAGCTTCTGCCCACTTGGGTTGCCGATGACGGTGCCGTTTGGTAGTACTGTGTAGAAGTCACCCTCCCAACCGGACTTGTTGAGGTACTCAATGGCTAGGTTCGGGTTATAGCTATAGAATGGTAGGTGGTCTGGGTTGTATAGTGCTGGGTTTAGTGGCGTGAATGGACCTAGGTAGTACGTAGCCAGTGTTGTGTTTAGTAGTGGTGAGTAGTACGTGTATAACAATGCCGTGTAATTAATGGCATGCTCAATGGCTAGCCTGAAGTCCGTTATGTTCGTTGGCCACCTCTGCGTGTTCATTGATAGCATCATTATGCACTCAGGTGTTAAGTCCCAATCAATATGCACAATAGCTGTTGGTGGTAAGTACTGATTGTATGGCGACCAGGCACTATAGACCTGGCTTAGGAATGGCGAACTCACATAAGATAACTGGGCCTGGTTCTCTGCAAATAACTCGACCCTGTCTGTATGTGACTCACTTATCTTCAAATCAATTATTTGTATGTGACCTGGTTGGTCAAGTACAGGTAATGAACCCGCTGGATAATTATTGCCCCAGTAGTTGGGATTGATCTTAAGGACTATTTCTGTGAACTCGCCAGGTGTACCCGTGACACTCTCAATCTCGTATGGTCCTGTACCTGGTAGTCCGTATTGGCATAGGTAACTGTTTGGCGAATTGGGTTGTACACCGCCGTGCGCGTCTACGTAGGCTGGCGGAACCATAGCACCCCACCAAGACGCAATATCAAGTAGGAAGTACATATATGGATGTATCAGGTTTATCTCAACCTCGTAAGGCCCAAGAACCACCACTGCCTGGTTCGGATAACTCATCATCTTCTGAATTGTTGCGTTGTTTACGTTAAAGTTGCTTAGGACATTCGCCAATGCATAGGCACACAGTGTGGCGTTGCTTATGTAGGCATTGTTACCGGTTGCGTAGGCAAGTGCATGGCAAGCACCCCATGGTATGGCATAGCCAGTCTGGCTGTAAACACTCATGTGGAATAGTAATGAACCATAATTACTCACACCTGGTCCTTGTCCCATGATTATAGTCCTGTATAGCTGAACCATACTACGGTTGCGTTGAATGGCTCGCCGTCGGTGAAGTAGACGCCTTGTCTTAGGGTGAAGATGTAGTGCTTGTAGTCTGGGCTCACAGTCCAATTAGTAGCCAACATAGGAACAACATGGAAGTAATCACTACCATTCCAAGTTACCAACTCCTGGTAAACAACATTAAATATCGGCTCATCCATAGTCCAGAAACCTGTTGCTGGGTCTAAGCAATCAGGTGATGCTACGTCCGTTAAGTCAATTAGTTCGTTTGGGTTTGGTGGTGCTAGTGTTATTGTTTGGTTCGAGACCACGGTCACCGTCGGCTTAGTAACTGTCGGAGGCGGAGAAACAACCTTCTTACTCGGGTGATAAGTCACCGCGAAGTAAGCACCCAACGCAACAACCACCACAACAACCACGATTATACCTGCTAGTGCCGCCTTTGAAATTCCCCATTTATTAAGGGACCTAGGCATGAATTAGGATCAATTATTTATCCTTAAAAGTTTTACTCACCACCATATATTAATACTTATGGTTTAGAGATAATTTAGCTAAAAGGCTACTAAATATAAATGTACAAATGATCGTTCTAAATATAAATAGATTATAATTAACCTTTTAATTATTCAATTACACTATAGCTCATGCCGCTGCTGCCTTTGCCCTTATTGGCTGTGAGTTTAATAGTGGTGCTGGTCTATTGAATACTTCCTGGTATATCATTGCGAATGCCGTGTACCAAGCCAGTAATGCGGTTATTATACCAACGTAGCCACCCACGATTGTTAGGCCTGCGGCGAGCAGGAAGAATGTGAGCCAGAGCGTTAGGAATACTAGCCAGAGCGCCCAATTAAGCCTGAAGGTATATATCCAGAAGATAAACGTAAATATTCCAAACGCCGCTAAAACGGCGCTTATGCCCGCAGCGCTCAGTGTAACTAGTCCCATGTGCGCCAGCAGCACGGTTATGAAGTACCACTCCCAGAATGCGCCGTATGTGAAGAATGCCGCGTAGCCAAAGGTATTTCCACTCCTCCACTCATAAAGGCCAGCGACTATTTGGCTAACCCGCCATAGAATGCCGCCAGACCTATTACTACGTCTGAGCCCGCGGTTATTATGTGCGCATTAAATAAACTGAGGATTAAGGTTGTTAATGCGAAGCCGGATAAGCCAAGTGGTGCGGGGTTAGCGGTCTTTTCAGGCATTTAACTCACCCCTGTTTACCAAGCCTTTCTATTTCAGCCTTAAACTCCTCATAGGCCCTCTTAACCTCCTCAACGCTTGCCTCATCCTCGAGCGTCGTAACATCACCCAGCGGTTGACCCGTAACCACAGCCTTAACTAGCCTCCTCATTATTTTACCACTCCTTGTCTTAGGTAGTTTGGTTACGAAGAATATATTCGATAATGTGGCTATTGGCCCCACGAGCTCCCTAACCTTATTATTCAACTCAGCCTTCAACTGCTCAGAGGTTGGTAACCCTGCTTAAGGACTACGTAGGCCACTGGTACCTCGCCCTTCACAGGGTCTGGGACACCGACTACTGCGGCCTCGGCCACGGCTGGGTGTTGTATCAAGGCTGACTCCAGCTCGTACGTACCGAGCCTATGCCCGGCAACCTTAATAACCTCGTCAGCCCTGCCAAGTATCCAGAAGTAGCCATCCTCATCCTTAACCGCGTAGTCGCCTGCGTAGAACATCCCAGGGAACTTACTCCAGTATGTCTTAACGTACCTATCCGGGTCCTTCCAAATCGTCAGTAACATCCCAGGCCATGGCCTCTTAATCACGAGGTAACCCCTCTGGCCCGGTGGCACTGGGTTGCCGTTATCATCAACCACATCCGCATCAATGCCTGGTAATGGCGGCCCATTAGTACCCGGTTTAAGTGGGACCAGGGCGAGGCCTGGTGCATGCGATATCAATATGCCCCCTGTCTCCGTCATCCACCAGGTGGAGCCAAAGGGCACCTTCTCCCTACCCACCAAGTTCCATAACCAGCGCCAGGCCTCTGGTTTATTGGCTCACCAACACTGTGAATGAGCCTTATCGTGCTAAGGTCATGCTTCTTAACCCACTCGTCACCAAACCTCATCAGCGTCCTAATACCGGTGGGGCTTGTGTAAAGTATAGTTGCCCCATACCTCTCAACAATAGCCCACCAACGGTCTGGGTTAGGATAATCGAGGGCCCCCTCAAACATTATCGTGGTCATACCCTCAAGGAGCGGTCCAAAGACTATGTAACTATGGCCGGTTACCCAGCCTATGTCGGCTGTGCAGAAGTGTATGTCGTCCTCCCTGGCATCGAAGACCCACTTCATGGTTGCGTGTAGCAGCACCATGTAACCTCCGGTATCATGAACAATACCCTTTGGTTTGCCTGTCGTACCTGACGTATATAATATATATAACGGGTGCTCACTCTCCACAGGCTCTGGCTCCACGTAGGCGTTCATGGGCACGTCAGCCATAACCTCATGCCACCAGTAGTCCCTGCCCTTAACCATGTTAATGTCACTTAGCCCAACCCTCCTGTAGACGATTACGTTCTTAACCGTGGGCGCTTGCTCGAGGGCCTTATCCACGATATCCTTAAGCCTAATCACCCTACCACGCCTATAGCCGCCATCGGCCGTTATCACGAGCTTCGCATCCGCATCGTTAAGCCTATCCGCCAAAGCCTGCGCCGTAAATCCGCTGAAGACCACCGTGAATATTACGCCAAGCCTTGCGGCTGCGAGCATCGCTATGGGTAGTTCGGGAATCATCGGTAGGTAAATGCCTATGGTATCCCCCTTCTTAAGGCCGAATTTATTCTTAAGCACATAGGCGAGCCTATTGACCTCACGCCATAGGTCGTAATACGTCAATTTACGAACCTCAAGTGGATTGCCATTTTGGTCGACAGGCTCGCCCTCCCAAATAATGGCTACTTTATTCTTTCTACCACCCTTAACATGCCTATCAAGGGTTAGGTACGAGGCATTGAGCTTGCCTCCAACGAACCACTTATAGAACGGTGGCTGTGGATCGGCGACGAGTACCTTATCCCAGGGCTTAAACCACTCAAGCTCCCTGGCAATATTCGACCAGAATGCCTCAATGTCCTTAAGGCTTTCCTGGTGGATCCTTCTATATTCCTCAGGATCAACGGCCCTCTCTTTACCAACCTCGGGAATTATTTTTTTCCTTGAAGGGTAGAGCCCATGTTACGGACATACAAAGTAATACTAATTTAAGGATTTTATAAGCTTTATTAATGATTCATTACTTTATAATAATATATAAAAAATGATAATATAATGATAATATTCAGAATATATAATTAGCGCCAATCAGGTCCTCATTAAACATTATTGAATGGGCCTCCTACTACTCAGTATGTGCTCCACCTGCCTTTCTAGGTAATTCACCGTAAACCTCACACTACTAAACTTCTCATCAATCTCCTTAATCCTAGGCTTAATCTCCTCATTATAAATCCTCCAAGCCCTAGGCTGAAGCACACGCACCAACTGCGCCGTCCTATACATGGCAACAATCTCGGTTGGCCTTAATTCCCAGGGAAGTCTCAACTCCTCAAGTCTCCTAACCCTAACGTACTTGGCCCTACCCATTTCGATGGCGTGCACGTGATGGGCAAATAGGTGGAGGAGCGTGTTCATGTCGATCCTATAATTAATTAGTATTATTGATTCCTCGGGGAGGTACTTACCCGTAATTACCTGGCATTGCTGATCCCTATCGACGTACTCTACGCACTCGTTTGTGGGGTTTACCGTGGCTATTACCCTGGGCTTCTCGATATTCATGCTCTCCGATAGGCTCTCGAGAATTCCCTCTGCGCTACTCTCGATATCCTCGAGGGGTTTAAGGATTGAATTCTCGATCTCCGTAATTACCTGATTAACGAAGTCCCTACCTGCCGACATGAACCCACAATTACCTAGTCCCGAGACTTATAAATTCTCTCCAGGATTATTACTTAATAATAAATATAAATCAAGCGCACGCGCATGGAAACCTATGCAAAAATGCGCAGTGTATTATGCCTAAAGTATTGCTAAGAAACCATTAATACCCTGTGAGTTGGTGAATTAACGGTTGATTTGAGGGGTATTGGCTGTCCGTATGGTAGTACGCTAGCTATGCAGCATTTTCGCGATGCGCCTGTGGGCTCTGTGATAACGTTCATACTCGATGATTTGGAGTGTTATTTAACGCTGAGGAGGTTATTTCCATTACTTGGGCAGAGGGTTATTAAGGCTGAGGAGCAGAATAGGGTTTATAGGCTATCGGTTCTCAAGGTGAGACTCTTCTAATGAGGTAATGCATATTAATTTCGTTTAATGCCATAGCTTGTGTCCTTTGATAAGGCCGGCTACTTAATTGGTAGAAACTTCGTATACCCTGACTATAGGCTTCAATTCCCCAGGTACTACGGCTATACCCTAAGGCACCTAAAGGCTCAAATACGGATTAAGGCCAGCGATAGGGCAATAGAGGGGTTAAGTGAGTATACCATTGACGTACCTCCGGGCAGGGACTATATCGAGCTTGATGCCGCCGAGATGAGGATAGTGTCGGTCAAGGTTGATGGGCAGGATGCGAGGTTTGAGTATGACGGCAGGACCCTTAGGGTATACCTTAACCCAGGGAGTCATGTCGTGCAGGTGAACTATGAAACTAAACCTAGGAAGGGGCTCTACTTCGTATTGCCGGATGAGCATTATAGGGATAGGGTGCCCATGGCTTGGACACAGGGTGAGAGTGAGGACAATCATTACTGGCTACCAATGCCTGACTACCCAAATGTTAAGTTCACGAGTGAACTGATAATAATAGTTCCGAAGCCCTGGACCGCGGTCTCCAACGGCGTATTAGTGGAGACTAGGGACCTCGGTAATGAGGTACTGTGGCACTGGCGGTTGGACAAGCCGCACTCGGCCTACCTCGTGGCCTTTGCGGCTGGCGAGTTTGAGGTCGTCAGGGAGGATTGTGATGGACTAGCCATTGAGCATTATGTACCAGGGGGTATGGCGATAGGGCCAGGTTCAGCTTTTATAGGACATGCGACATGATTAGGTTTTACAGTGAGTACACGGGCATTAAGTACCCATGGCCTAATTATAAACATGTTGCCGTTGGTGAATTCATATATGGCGGTATGGAGAACACCACCGTGACCATAGTCACGGATACCACACTACATGACGAGCATGCCCACTGCCCAGGTTCCAAATTCCCATGCCCAGGTATGGAGGACTTCACGTCGGATGGTTTGGTCGCGCATGAACTCGCTCATCAGTGGTTTGGTGATTATGTCACGACTAAGGACTGGGCCAATATATGGCTTAACGAGGCCTTCGCCACGTACTTCGAGGCGCTCTATATGGAGCATGCAAGGGGCGTGATGAATTCCTATACGAACTTTACCAGAACCTCAGGAACTACCTTAATGAGTATGGCAATAGGTACGCGAGGCCCATAGTCACGAGGCTGTATAAGGACCCTGAGGAAATGTTTGATAGACATACATATGAGAAGGGTAGCCTAGTATTGCACACCCTCCGTAACCTACTCGGTGATGAAGCCTTTAGGAGGGGCATAAACCTATACCTAACTAGGCACGCCCATGGCAGTGCCGATACGGAGGACCTTAGGAAGGCCCTTGAGGAGGTTTCCGGGCAACCGCTTGATTGGTTCTTCGCGCAATTCGTTTACTCATCTGGTCATCCCGTTATTAAGTATTCCTGGAGTTACGACCCAGGTAATAAACTCATTAGGTTAAGTATTAGCCAGGCCCAGGGGGATGACTCATACCCAATCTATAGGCTGCCCCTTGAATTTGAGATTAAGTATTCAGGTGGTAAGGTCGACATGTTCAGGTTTGAATTAAGTGAGAGGGAGGCCACGGTATACATACCAGCCAGCGAGAGGCCTCAATACGTATGCCTCGACCCGCAGTTTAAGGTAGGCATTAAGTCCGTGAGCGCCGATAAGGGTGTTGAGGAGGCCATTGCGGAATTGGGCAGTGATAATTTAATGTGTAGGCTTGAGGCCATTGATGCCCTAGCCAGGGACGGCAGCGCCAGGGCTGTTGAGGGATTGAGTAAGGCGTTAATGAGTGACTCATTCTGGGGTGTCAGGCTGAGGCCGCCAGGCACTCGGTAGTAGGTACGGAGGACGCGCTCAAGGCATTACTCAACGCGTTGAATAATGAGAGGCATCCAAGGGTTAGACAAGCCATTGTGGAGGCCCTGGGCAACTTCAGGGGCAATAGGGATGTGGCTAAGGTCCTTACGTCAATCCTTGAGAATGCGTCTGAGAGTTACTACGTCAGGTCAAGGGCTGCCCAATCACTCGGTAAGTTGGGAATTCTTGATTACGCAGGAGAACTCACTAAGGCCCTTGATTACCCAAGCCATAACTACGTAATAACCCAGGGCGCGCTACAGGGGCTTTCCGAGCTGGGCACTGATGAGGCGGTTGACACGTTAATTAAATATACGGAACTCGGTAAGCCAACCCTCGTTAGGATGGTCGCGACTCAATCCCTGGGAAGGTTCGTGGGCATTAGGAGGGTTTATGATAGGATTAGGGAGCTGCTTAAGGACCCGTATTACAGGGTTAGGTATGCCGCCGTGGCGGCCGTGGAGAGCTCCCTGGACCCGAGGTTCCTGGATATACTCGATGAATTAGCCAGTAGGGACTTGGATGGCCGTATAAGGCGTTATGCGAGAGATGTGGCCAGGAAGATTAGGGAGCATGTGCAGAGGGGCGTTGAGTATGCAAGGCTGAGGGAGGAGATTGAGAGGATTAGGGAGGAGCAGAGAAGGATAATGGATAGGCTGGATAGGATGGAGGCGAAGGGCTAACCCATGACCTTGGCCACATAGGCTATGTAATTACCTGACTTGGCCAGCCTCTCCACAATGTCGTAATTACCATACAGGATCTCCTCAAACCTTGACCTCAACTTTTTCGGCACCACGATCTGCAGTAGGCCGCCGGGTTTAAGGTGATCCTTTGCCTCAATTATTAATCTCCTATTTACCTCGAGACCGGCGGTTATTGGTGGGTTTGAAACTATGGTATTAAACCTCTCGCCCTGAACGGCACTGTATAGGTCGCTTAATCGAACCTCGGCATTACTAACCTTATTAATTCTTATATTAATTGCCGCCAGCTTAATAGCGAGCTTATTTGTATCAACCATGACCACCCTACCCCTTGGCGCCAACTTAGCCGCCACAATACCGAGGACGCCATACCCACAGCCCATGTCTAGTACGTCCCAGTCGTTCATTATGACCATGTTCTCAGCCAACAACCTAGTGCCTGCATCCACATTCTCGCTTGAGAATACGCCAGGGGCTAACACGAAGGTTAGTGGGAATCCCCTGATCATGGTATTAATCCTCCTAACTCTCATCTCCTTAAAGACGGGCTCCCTATCGTAATAATGCATCAATGCACCAAATACCCCTAGGGACAAGCCTTTTATCCCTTTCATTATTTTCAGGAGGAACGGTTTTTAAGGTATGCCATAGCCCGTAGTGATGATGAGGAAGTCCCTATTCATTGGTTACTTACTAATTTATGTATTATCAGCATCATTTAATTACTTCTTCGTAAAATTCGGATTGAGATACGCAACGCCATTGGGCTACATGGCAATTAGGTACGCAATAGCCGGAGCCTATTAGCCATGGCCGCAGCATTAATTAATGGGAGATATTACATAGTATTAAGTAGGGACATAGTCCTCCTGAGCCTATTCTCCTCATTAAGTACGGCGCTCTGGGCCTATGGATTGGCCTATATTGACCCGGGTTCATCAGCCATTTTCGGTTATACAATGCCCTTATTCGCAATACCGCTATCGATCTTACTAATTCATGAGAGGCCAAGGATCCTCAACGTGGTTGGGGCTATTGTTGGGTTTGCTGGCGTTGTTATTTATGGAGTTTCCTCAATAATGAGGGGTGTCTCGTTAATTGCGCGTTGCTTACTGTGATAAATGCCATATTCTGGGCCCTGTACAGTATATACTTCAGGAAGTTGGGTAATAGTGATGGCTTGATCGTTGTTTCTAACATGTTCATAATTGGCTCGGTACTACTCGCCATAATGGGGTTATTGGTTAATGGGCCTGAGACCTTCACCGGCATTGAGTGGGTACCTGGGTTTATCAGCAATTTATTGGGTACCTCCGTGGTTGGCGGTGCCGTTCTGTTTCTTGTTTGGTACCTACTTGTTAATACCATTGGTGTTGCGAATTCAACGCCGTATATATTCACAGTGCCTGCATTGACGCTTGTGCTTAATTACCTCATAATGGGTATTCAACCAAGCATACCCGAGATTATTGGTTCGGCGGTGATGTTCGTCGGTATTTACCTCGCCTCGACCTAACCGTGGACCACCGGCATACTAAAATTTTTAAGTAATTAGCTTAAGCGGGTTCTTGCATGGCCACATTAACAAGGTCCAAGCAACCAAGGAAGCAGAGGAAGGCATTATACAATGCACCACTTCATATTAGGCATAGGTTGATGACCGCCAGGCTAAGTGAGGACCTGCAGAGGCAGTATGGCATTAAGAGACTACCGGTTAGGAAGGGAGATACCGTGTTAATACTCAGGGGCGACTTCAAGGGTGTTAGGGGTAAGGTTATCGATGTTGATTTGAGGAAGATGAGGATTTACGTTGAGAACGCAACCCTGAAGAAACCGAGCGGTGAAACTGTTTATTACCCAATACACCCGTCTAAGGTCATGATCGTCGAGCTAGACACCAGCGATAAAAGGAGGCTTGAGGCTATCGAGAGGGCTAGGAAGCAACGTGAGGAGTACCTAAGGAAGCTTGAGGAGGCTAAGGAGACAAGGGCTTTGAGAAAGCCTGAGGTGATCGTGGTTGGCCAGGGCGGTGGCGAACAAAGGCAGTAAGCCTTTAAATGGGTTTTTCCACGGTGATGCCTAATGCCCAGTAGGCACTTAAGGCGTTATCAAGCACCTGAGTGGTGGCCGGTATCGACCAAGGAGACAGTGTGGGTCGTTAGGCCAAGCCCTGGACCACACCCACTGGCTAAGTCATTACCGCTGGCACTACTTGTGAGGGATGTCCTTAGATACGCGAAGACCCTCAGGGAGGCCAGGTACGTGATTGGTAAGGGGTTAATTAAGGTTGATGGTAGGGTAAGGAGGGATTACAAGTACCCAGTGGGTTTGATGGACGTCGTCGAGATCGTGCCAACAAATGAGATTTACCGAGTGGTTCCACACCCAACGAAGTTCCTATGGCCAATACCAATAGGCCCGGATGAGGCTAATTACAAGCTTTGTAGAATTGAGAATAAGACCATGGTTAAGGGTGGGCAAATACAGCTTAATCTGCACGATGGCAGAAACATACAACTGCCCTACGAGGAGGGGAGTAAGTATGACACACTCGATACAGTGCTAATCGACATTAACGAGAATAAGATCGTGGATCACGTAAAACCGGAACTAGGCTCACTGGGCTTATCGTTGATGGCAGAAACGTGGGTTACTACGGCAAGATAACCGAGATAATACAGACATACAGGAAGAGGGAGTCCACGGTTAAGATCGTTACGAGCGACGGCAGGGAGGTCAGGACAATAATGGATTACCTATTTGCAGTAGGTAAGGAAAAGCCCTTAATAACTATTGCACAACAACAAGTGACTCAATCTCAGTAATTATACTAAGTAATTATTAAGTAATTATACTAACTGACTAATTTAATCATTATATTACTGTTCACGGCCTTTTGAATGACCCTATTAATTAAAGCCCTCGCTATCTCCAGCTTCACCCTCTTTACCTCATCATCCCTCTTCACAACTTTACCTGGATCGAAACCATAAATCCTAACTTCCCTAGCACCCATGTAATAAGCTAGGTAGACAGCCCTGTCGCCGTCGGTAAATCCAGGTATTAATAATGAACAACCCCTGGGCCATACCTGGACCGTTGGCAGTAATTTCCTGACCCTTGATGCATACTTGGGGTAATAGGCGATGTTGTCGCCATGCGCATGACCAAGCACCAAACAATCGCAGTCGATCAACTCCTCAGGTATGAAGTCGAAGTCCGTGATGACAATATCGGGGTTTAGCCCCCAACCACGAAGAAGCCTAACTGAGTAACCCTCAACGGCAATTAATAAACCATTGTCATCAGGCATTGCCCTAGCTGGCGGCATCACTATATTAACAACATCCCACCTAAACTCCCTTAAATTACCATCATAATTACAGAACCTAGGCGCCAACTCAGCCGCTAGGTAATCATCCTTAAAATTCAATTGAGGAAGTAATGCGGTGTAGTAACTCCTAACTAGTAGCCATTCCATTGGATCAAGAACAACGCCACCGCGCATGGCAACCCTAATTTTTAATCGGCTACATTAACATGTTTATGCCAACATCAATACCAACATCCCTCGGGGTTAAGCCATACCTAACCTGGGTAAACTCCTTCCTAAACTCAATAACCTCCTTCCTAACGCTGCCGGGATCCTCCCTCCTTATGAGGACCCTCGCCATGAATTCCGCAATTGTTCTCATCTCGTCCTTACCCATGCCGAACCTAGTCATCTCCTGAACACCAAGTCTAAGCCCGCTTGGATCCCTGAATCCCCTGTCCCAGGGTAATGCATTCTTATTCACGATGATGTTAGCCTCCTCAAGTAAGACCGCTGATTTAGTACCGCCACCAACACTGGATACATCAATAAGTACCTGGTGAGTCCTCGTAAAACCCTTATTCTCAGCAACAACCTTGAACCCCAACGCGTGTAACTCCTCTGCCAACGCCCGTGCATTACTAACGACCTGCTCCGCATATGCCTTACCGAATTTCATCATCTCAATCGCCGTTACGGCAGTCGCGGCATACCTATGGTGGTGATAATTCGATGTCAACCCAGGAAATACCGCCTTCTGAATGACCTTAAACAAGTCCTCCCTATTAGTGAAGATTACACCACCCTGAGGACCGGGAAATGTCTTGTGGTTGATGATGTCATAACATCGGCACCCAGATCAAGTGGGTTTGGAAATGCCCCACCAGCGATTAAGCCGAGTACGTGGCCGAATCATGAAGAAGCACCGCATTGACCTCATGAACGACGTCGAGAAGCTCCTTAATGGGATGCGGAAATAGATATACGGAACCACCGAGTATCACAATTCTTGGTCTAACCTCCCTAATTAACTTAATACTCTCATCAACATCAACATTGAACTCCTCATTATCCCATGGCAAATCCACTACCTTCAACCTAAAAATCCCAGGGGCGCCCGTAGTTTTATGACTTATGTGACCCCCTGAATTAAGCGGCACCGACATTATCGTATCGCCAGGCTGCGCTAACGCTGCGTAAACAGCGGCATTGGCTATAGTGCCTGAGATTGGCCTAACATCAACAAACTTAGCGTGAAATAACTCACCCATTAAGCCTGCAAGGAGTCCCTCAAGCTTATCGATATACTTAGTGCCTTGGTAATACCTACTACCCAGCGTGCCCTCGGCATACCTACCCTCCATATCATTTAAATAAACATACTCGGCTAACGGCGACATCACATTCTCGCTGGGTATGAGGTTTATCGTCTCTAACCTACGCCATTTATTATGTGCCTTAACCATGTTTATTACATCATTTAAGGCTGAGTCTGGATCTAATGACATTTAATGTGGGCTTAGTGAGTAATATATTAAAGCTTTAATGCCCTGCCCAACCAACCTATTCTTAGGGTATTATGGAGCGGTGGATTAATTAATCTCTATAGAGTGTTTAGGGTTGATGTCCGCTGGCAGTAATGACATTAAATTCATCGACGTCGTGAAGGCACTCGAGAGTATTGAGGCGACTACGCAAAGGACAGTAATGGCCAAGTTACTCTCATCGCTCCTCAAGAAGACTCCGCCCAACGCCATTGATAAGGTCATCTACTTCATACTCGGTCAATTAAGGCTGATTGGGAGGGTGTGGAGCTTGGCGTTGCTGAGAAGCTCACCTTTAGGGCTATCGCCAACGCCACTGGTGCGCCCATTAAGCAGGTTGAGGATCTTTATAAGAGACTCGGCGATGTTGGTGAGACGGCTAGGAGAATAATGAGTAGTAAGCCTCAGCAGGGTGGCAAGTCAATACTCGAGTTCTTCGGTGGTGGGGGTGGTGAGGAATTAACGATGGGTAAGGTCTACGATACTTTAATGTCGATAGCCAAGGCGAGTGGTGAGGGTGCTCAGGACACAAAGGTCAAACTCCTCACGTACCTATTCTCAAGGGCTAAGCCTGAGGAGGCTAAGTACATTGCTAGGTTCGTAATTGGTAGGCTAAGGCTCGGGGTTGCCGACATGACGATACTGGACGCATTATCAGACGCGTATAAAGTGCCTAGGGAGGCCCTTGAGAGGGCTTACCACATTTACCCAGACCTCGGTTATATAGCGAAGATGGTTGCCCAGGAGGGTCAGAATGCCCTGGCTAAAATCCACGTGACGCCCGGCGTACCAATACAGCCAATGCTTGCCGAGAGATTGAGCACGCCCGCCGAAATCCTGGCTAAACTAGGCGGCATTGCAATGGTTGAGTATAAGTATGATGGTGAGAGGGCCAGGTGCATAAGACTAGGGATGGTGAGGTTAGGATCTTTAGTAGGAGGCTGGAGAATATAACGCATGCGTACCCTGATGTTGCTGAGTATGTTAAGGAGGCTATTGACGCTAAGGAGTTCATTGTGGAGGGTGAGATAATAGCCATTGACCCGGACACGGGTGAGTTTAGGCCCTTCCAGGAGTTGATGCATAGGAAGAGGAAGCACGACATTAAGGAGGCAATGAAGGAGTACCCAGTCAACATATTCCTGTTTGATGCCATGTACGTTGATGGGCAGGACCTGACGAACCTGCCGCTCATTGATAGGAAGAGGAGGTTATTGGAGATCCTTAAGCCGAGTGAGTATGTTCACTTGGCGACGTGGAGGATAATAAATGATGCGGAGGAACTTGATAAGTTCTTCCATGAGGCTATTAGTGATGGTTGTGAGGGTGTCATGTGCAAGTCCATTAAGGCTGACTCGATATATGAAATGGGTGCCAGGGGCTGGCTCTGGATTAAGTATAAGCGTGACTACAGGAGTGAGTTGACGGATACCCTGGACCTGGTCGTCGTGGGTGCATTCTGGGGTCGTGGGAAGAGGGCGGGTACTTACGGGGCATTGCTGATTGCTGCCTATGACCCGAAGACTGATCAATTCTACACGGTGAGTAAGGTGGGTAGTGGATTCACCGATGAGGATCTCGTGAAGCTGAAGCAGATGCTTGACCCATACAGGATACCGCATAGGCACCCAAGGGTTGTCTCTAAGATGGAGCCTGACGTGTGGTTCGTACCGGCCATAGTACTTGAGATAATTGGCGCTGAAATAACCCTAAGCCACTCCACACATGCTGCATGGGCGCCATTAGGCTGATGTTGGTCTAGCCATTAGATTCCCAAGGTTCACGGGGCGTTATAGGACGGATAAGTCGCCGGAACAGGCGACGACCGTTGATGAGATTCTAGAGATGTATAAGGAGCAGAAGAAGGTTAAGATAGAGGAGGGCGCCAATCCCTAGGATTAAATCATTCACCTGCCTCCTCCTTCAAAACCCTTTCGAGCGTCCAGCGTATCGCCCTAATTATTTCCCTGAGTCTCTCATCACTCCTGTAATTTTTAATGACTATGCCAACCACATTGTCACCATCAAGCTTAATCTCATAATTGAAGGCCTCCTCACGCCTTAACTGACCATCCTTAACCAATTTGTCATCCTCCTGCTTAAAGCCCTCGAGTATCTTATCCCTAAAGAATCTCCTGAATGCCGTGTTATCCTTATCGAAGGGCTTTATCGGCTTAATGCTCACGCCATTCTCGTAAACCTCGACTGTGCCCAGCAATTCATTACCGACCCTAGACCTAATCTCCCTAGTCTCCACTAACTTGCCTAGGTCCTGAGGCTTGCTCATCAATTCTGTGGCTGGAACTATCGACTGTGACTTAATTATGCTATCGATAACGCCCTTAACCTCATTCAATAGGTCAAGCTCCTCCTGAAGCTCCTTAATCCTACTATCCAACTTATCTCTAAGTTCAAGCAATCTCTTTACATCCACTGCATTATCCACGGTTAAGAATTAATAAGTCCAGTTAATAAAGCTACGCGTGAAGAGGCAGGCCGTAGTATTATCAATGGGCAACCTAAACCTAGATATTTATGTAAAGACCGACGCAATACCAAGACCCGATGAGTCAATTGATGCCTATGAGACCTACATGGGCGGTGGAGGCTCCGCGGCTAATTTCTCCGTTGCAGTGGCTAGGCTTGGTCTTGGCTCTAGGTTCCTCGGATCCGTGGGTAATGACCAATTTGGTAATATGCTAATTAAGGAGTTAGAGTCTGAGGGTGTTGATACTAGGTTCATAAAGCGCATCAGCCATGAAAAGACGGGTACCGTTATCGTGATTGTGGGTCTTGACGGCTCTAAACGAATGATCAGGTACTCAGGGCTAACCTGGGATTAACACCGAGCGATATCACTAACGATGTTATGAACGGCGTAGCGCATGTCCATGTAGCCCTTGGTAGGATTGAAATTATCGAGACAGCAAAGCGCATTGCTAAGTCTATGGGGTTAACGGTCTCGGTTGATGGGGGCACACCACTAGCTAAGAAGGGGCTTGATGTTATTAAGGATGTCATGAATAACGTAGATATTTGGTTCATGAATAGCTTTGAGGCTAGGGAATTAGGCCACTCAGAAAATGTTGTTAGGGCTGCGGAGAACATAGCGAGTAGGGTTAGGGTTAGGGAGTTAATAGTTACGCTCGGTCCTCGTGGAGCGCTATTGTTTAGGGATGGTGAGGTTAAGTACTCCGACGCATTTAAGGTTCCTCCAGTGGATACCACGGGCGCCGGTGATACATTTGCCGCGGCTTACGTTGTTGCCTCCGTACTAGACCTAGACCCAATAGATAAGCTCATTTTTGCCAATGCGGCAGCATCACTTAAGGTCACTAGGAGGGGTGCCAGGTCATCGCCTAAACTGAGTGAAGTCATTGACTTCCTTGAATCCCTCGGCTACGCTAAGCTGGCTAATGAGATATTGAGTAGGCTTGGTTATTCCTGAGTTATTTAGTAATGGAAAAAAACTTATATATGTAGGGATTACATTGTGTATTAGGAGTTAGGGGATTACCGTGTCTAAGGTTAATGTTCAGGTTAAGGTTAAGTACTGCGATGGTACCTGGTGTAACTTCCAATACTTCAGGTGCGCAAAGAAGGCACTGAAGATTACTAGGCAGGGTAGTAGAGTCGTTACACAATGCACGTTATTTGGAGGACCCTGCATTGGTTATAAGTGCCAGTACGCCATCTGCGAGGCCCACGTAATGGCTCCCGACGGCAGGTGCCTACTTGATCTCAGGAATATGGAGACTAAGGAGAGGGATATTGTTGAGGAGGCTAAGAAGCTCGATAAGCAGGCCTCAGTGATTAATAGGCATTTAAAGAAGCTTGGGCTTAAGGACTATATGTAGACCGTGAATGATTAAGGCAGTAATCCTAACGGCAGGGCTTGGCGAGAGACTTAGACCGCTAACATACCTGGTTCCTAAACCGTACCTTCCACTTCGCAATGGATTAATAATCGAACACATACTAAGTTGGGTTAAGTCACAGGGCCTTAAGTACGATGACGTGATTATAGTCACCGCGTACATGGCTGATAGGGTAATTTCACTATTAAGTAATTCCATGCCTGGCATTAAATTCGTCATCGCTGATCAATTATTGGGTACCGCAGGGCAGTTGTGGTACGTGAGGGAATACGTTAGTGATAATGATGATGTGATTGTGGTTAATGGCGATGTATTAACCGACATACCCCTAGCGAAGGCTCTTGATTACCATAGGTCAGGTAATGCCGATGTAACCATAGTCTCGATTAGGTATAAATTAACCGCTAGGTATGGGGTACTTGATATTGGCCCGGGTGGTGAGTTCAGGGGTTGGCTTGAGAAGCCCACCATCACACTACCAATAGTTACTGGAATATATATAATGAGGGGCTCATTAATTAGGAGGTTGAATAAGGAGAGGCTTGACATGAATAAGTACATTGAGGGCTTACGGCAGGGTGGTATGAGGATCATGGTCTTCCTAACAGATGGTAATTATGTAGACCTTGGCGTGCCCCAGGACTACCTTAACTCATTAGTAACATGACCATGTTCCATAAATCATTCAACGCAACATATATAAACAATTAAAATACAGGGATTATTAATAATGTCTAGGGCTGTTTGTCCAGGGCTTGAAAGGACCGCGAGCGGCTATGTATGCACATACGCACAGAGACCAATTAACCCATTCCAGTGGTACTGCTTTGGCGATTATTTTGAGTGCCCAATATACGTTCAGTACATGAAGACCAGGGCGCCCAGGTAAAGGCCGAGACCAAGCCCTCACAAACCGTCCAGCCACTGCAGCAGACCCAGCAACAGCCTCAGCAGGTTATTACCGCAGCACCGGCTGCTGTGACCGCGGCGCGTGTTGAGACTGCAGGTGATGCTGAGGATGAGTTAATTAGGAGTAGTGAGTCGATATTATCGAGGTTTGAGGGTAATGCTAAGACCCTTAATGATAAGTGGAGGGATTACGAGAGCTCCGTACAATCGACTAGGCAGAGTTGGGAGGTTGAGAAGGCTAAGTTGAGGAGGTATATTGTTATTCTTGAGAGGATTCGTAATAAGTATGGTGAGGATCTTAAGGAGGTTGAGCTAAGGAGGAGTATGGGCCTAATTAACGATGATACCTACAATAAGCTTAGGGATAGCATTCAGAAGAAGCTTGATAGGATCAGTGATAAGCTTAAGGAGTTGAATACCAGGTATCAGGAGGTTGAGGCAACAATTAACCAACATTATAAGAGGTTGTTAATGACAACGGTAACGCCTGAGGTAAGCAAGCTTAAGCTCTCACTGGCTAAGCTTGAGGAGATGTATAGGGATGGTAGGATTAGTAAGGAGGTTTATGAGAAGTTGAAGGCTGAGATTGAGGGGGTGATATCATGAGCAATGAAATGCTGAAAATATACGAGGAGTTGCTGAAACAAATCAATAAGATGTATGACAACTATACCGAGCAAATAAAACGCCTAAACAACATGTGGTCTGATTACAAGACCGCGGTTAATAATGTTAAGAGAAATTGGGATGCTGATAACATACTGCTGGAGCTTAGGGTTAATGAACTTAAGGCAAGTATTGACTCAATACGTGAGGAACTCGACATGCTTAAGGTTAAGAAGGAGCTTGGCCTGATAGATGATGATGAGTACTCAAAGTCCTCCGCCGAGTTAACGGATACTCTAACGAAATTAACCAGCATGTATGATGAGGCTAAGTCAAAGATTGATGAGATTGACAAGGGTATTAAGGAGCATTGGTTCAGGTCAATGGACGTAACGTCACTAACCACGGATCAGGTCGATGGCATGATTAAGGAGCTTGAGGATAGTAAGGCTAAGGGTGAGATACCTGATGATGTGTATAGTAGGGTTAAGGCGGATCTTGAACTCGTGAGGAGGGTCGTTCAAGCCCTAGCGTTGATAAAGACGGAATCAAAGTCCTAAGCTAATTTAATATTTTAAATTTTTTTTATAAATTTAAATTCATGCATTTGATGTCGAGGAATTTAACCTATGTATTTTGACGGCCTCCTTATACGACTTTATTATGCCGTATAGTCCAATTACACCAACCACTGATATCACTAGTAGGAAGCCTATGTCTATTGCGTCCAGGTTTGGTATTGGTATTCCGGTGCTTATTGCCCAGGCATCGATTTGTGGTAGGAATATTATTAACAAACCAACTAATGCGAACACGATTCCTCCGTAGTAAAGCGTTATTCCTGCGGTCTTCCTACCAACGTACTTAACCTCCTCCTCAGTGAACTTCCTAGCCCTTAATGACCCGCCGAAGATTGCGCCAAGTATTATCTGCATAATCATAGTGCCTATACCGAACATTAAGCCGGGCAATGGCGCATACCAAATACTTGGCATCTGTGGGGCAAGGACAAACGTTATTATTGATGCGTAGGCGCCAAAACCGAAGCCCGCTATTAATCCATGAACAATAGTCATCTTTATCGGAACCTCCCTTGGGTGGGCTTCATGAAGTGGTATTCTCTTGGCTTCATTAGTGTGGTGCTGATGCCCACCTAGTAAGACATCAATTGGTAGGTGGATGTACTTACCCCTCAATATGTAGGACCCCGCTATTGCCATGACTAGACCGACCACGAAATATACAGGTCCATCGAGATTATACTTCATGTAGAAATACGCCAGCCTATGTAGCCAAGAGTCGTTAGGAAGGCCCTCTGTATCGTGAAGCCCAGTGAGAATAGGAAGCCTGCTTCATGCCTCCCTTCGTACTATACTCGCCAACTGCATAGCTGAAGGTTATGGGCCATGTATGTTCATCAGGCGTTATTCCATGTAGCATCCCGAGGAATAGGGACACAATCAGTATTTCGGTTACTGGTAACTGGCTTGGCGGGTGTAGCAGGAAGTTTATGTTGAATATGCCGAGCCCAAGCACAACCGTGGCTAGTGTAAGTAATACCAGGTTTGCCGATTGTATTAGGCCTATTCTGGTTCTCGATATCATTAGGGTTACCCTAAAGTTGGGATTAATAAATCTTTCTCCGACAGTTAGTTTTATAAATTGACATCGGATTAGTTATCGATTTAAAGCATGCCTAAAGATAGGTTAATTAGCAATTCTCGGGATAATAAGGCAAGCATGAAGAACATTTACGTGTACATGAGTAATGAGAAGACGAGGGTCGCCTTATTCTCACTACTAGCGTCAGTACTAATAACCGCTATGAACATAACCGCATGGCTACTCACGAACTCCCTTGCCGTTCTTGCCGAGGCCATGCACACGTTCCTCGACATACTGGTGACTACGATAACGCTGATTGCCGTTAGTGTGGGTTCTAAACCACCCGATAAGGAGCACCCATTCGGTCATGGTAAGGCTGAAAGCATTGGTGGGCTTTTTGGCTCCCTATTCATAATTGTGGCTAGTATACTCATTGGTTATGAAAGCGCCGAGCGTATAATAATGAGGGTACCGTTTAGTCCTGATGTCATCGCCATAATAGTCATGACCATAGCAATAATTATTGACGTGAATAGGTCAAGGGCATTAAGAAAGGCGGCAGTTAAGTGGAATAGTAGGGCCCTTGAGGCTGATTCCTACCACTTCCTAAGTGATGTTGCTATCGAGACTTCCGTTATTGCCCTCATGATCATTGGTTTATTAATGGAGAGGTTAAGCATTGGATTATTTAATGAGTGGGGCACAATACTTGATGCCCTGGTCGCCTTCGCGATAGTCATTTACTTCTCGGTAATTGGTGCGCGTATAATGAGGACCTCGATCGATGAATTAATGGACAAATCATCCGAGGATCTCACTAGGAGAGTTACCGACGTTGCGAAGTCGGTGCGGGGCGTCGTCTCGGTTAAGGATGTTAGGGCTAGGAGGGCTGGCTCAATGGCTCATATAGAGGTGACAATAGGGGTGTCCGACCACCTAAGTATTGCTGAGGCGCATAGTATTGCCGATGATGTGGAGTCGGCAATAAAGCGTGAGGTTGGTCCGTCGATAGTCATGGTCCACGTAGAGCCCGAACTCCGCGAGAAGGTGGAGAGAGCTCTCGCCGGTGTTAAGAATCCGTTAATTAATAATATTCATGAGTTAAATATAATGAAATCTCAGGATGGCGTGATAGTCAGTATGCACATGGTCGTTAGGAGCGATGCTAAACTAAGCGATGTTAATATAGCCATAAGCGAGGTTGAGGACAAGGTGAGACAGGTAATACCCAATGCACTGGTTTGGATCCACTTGGAGCCTGATAAAAAGGCAGGGAATATTGATGAGATTAGGAGAGCCGTGAATGCCGTCTGCTCTAAGTATGGTGGCCGTGTCGGGGACATCAATGTTGTCGATATTGAGGGCATAAGCGCAATACACATCCTGGTATATCTACCACAGAGCATGAGCATTACCGAGGCCCATAATATTGCCACTGAAATAGAGAGTGAGGTGGCGAAGATCTATAGTATGCCGTATCACGTAATAGTTTCGGTGCTACCCGACACCAAAACCTTATAACCCGTTACCTGGATCATAATGTGATCAGTAGTGCGTAGGGAGTTTGTATTTACATTTAATAATATGGATGAGGCATTAACATTCATGGAAATGCTCACCAGCAAGATTAAGAGTAGGGAATTACTTATTCGGTATGACACGGGCAGCGGCATTAGGGTTTGGGTTTCAATACAGGGTGAGCCCCATGAGGTTGAGCTTTACTCAATGGAGATTAAGCGTGTGTACAATGATATTAAGTTGATGAGGGGTAAGTTCGGCGCCCGTGCTTATGACGTATCACTAATACTTAGTAAGGCTAGGCTCAACGCTGCAATACCCATTGACTTAATAATTGACTTACTACATATTAAGGGCGTGAATGCCGAATTAGACGGCTCTAAGATAAGGGTTATGAGCGACATTAAGCTTGAGGATTTAGTAAATCTTGCTGAGGAAATTTCCAGGATATATGGTGAATTAATTGATGCGGAGGTTTCGGCGCAGGCTAAGAGGATAATTGCGCTTTATGCGTTATTGATGGGTAAGGACGTTAAGGACAGTATTAGGGAGTTGCTTAGCAGGGGCTTGTTATCGAGGTATGGTGATACTGAATTGCTCGTTCTTTCCATGGATTATAGGCATGCATTATTGAAGCTTCAGGAGCTCGTAAATAGGTGAGAGAAACGCAAATTAAGGGTCTTAATCAGTAATTGGCATTACATAATGAGCGGTAACGAATATATCGAGATTAAGGAATTGACTAAGCAGTTAATCCAGCAGTACATAATGAATCAATACCCCTGGGGGGTCATAACAAGGCCGTTAACGCCAATGGCCATGACGATACTCTTAATAACGTATGTGATAACAATAGCCATGTTAGTGCTAAGCCTAGTGCAATTAGTCGTACTAGTTAGGTATGGCATAACGAGTTTGGGGTATATGAAGATGCGTAACCATAATAATTATTTGTTAGGGATGGTTAAGGTACGTGATTTACCATTCATATCGATACTAATACCTATTAAGAACGAGGATTTCCTAACCATAGAACGAAGCCTACAAACCATAGCATCGCTTAACTACCCTAAGGAATTACTTGAGGTGCTGTTTATAAGTGATGACCCTGAGTACTACGTAAGCAGTCTCACTAGGATAATAGCGCCAATTGTGAGTAGGCTGGGTATAAACGTTAAAATAATACGCAGGGCGATTGCCAGGGGTTATAAGGGCGGTGCCCTTAACTACGGCATTAAATACGCGAGGGGTGATGTAATTGCCGTGTTTGATGTTGACACCGTAATGCCGAGCGATTACCTATTAAAGGCTGTTGGCGCATTATTAGGTGGTTATGACGCGGTCACCGCGGTATGGAAGGGTTATTATACAATTGATAATTCTATTTCAAGACTCCTGAAGTTCATGTATGATGTATACAACGAAATCTTCATTAGGGTAGATTCCTAAGTGGTGGTTTTCCAGCCATAACTGGGAATAACCTGGTGATTTGGAGAAGGGTCCTTGAATCCATTAATGGATTCTGTGAGTGCACCGGTGAGGACCTTGACCTAAGCATAAGGTTGAGATCAAAGGGTTACAGAATTGGGTTGATTGATGCCGATGTTTATAGCGAGGTACCAAATACGTATTTAGCATTTAAGAAGCAATTCAGTAGGTGGTTATTTAATAGTATTTGGAATATGAAGCATAACTTAAGGTTACTACTCATGAGTAATGATGTCTCAATGTGGGAAAAGGTCGATGGCGTGCTCTGGATGCTTCAGTTCCCAAGTATGTCCTTCGCTGCATTATCAATACTCGCAACCGTAATACTCTCGGTAATTGGCGTTTTAATTCCACCAATGCTATATTACTCCTTGAGGTATTAAATGCCGTTATTATATTGCCATTGACCATAGTACTATGGTTAATTAGTAATGATATTGGTTATAGGACGTGGGATTTCCTGGTGAACGCCGCGAAATCCACACTACTCACTGCATTAATGTCATTCCCAATGCTCATATATTCAATAGAATCATTAATAATAGATGAGTGGGAGTGGGTACCAACGCCAAAGGGTTACTTGATCCATAAGTACTCATTCCTGAGGGATTTAATTCATGAATTATCGATTATCCTAATGCTGATTACCGTAATGATAGTGCTGATATTAAATAATCAATTACTAACAATGTTTTACATAGCCAGCATACTAATTATCCTTTTATACGGATTCCGACTAGTGATTCCGCGTAGATGATTAGATAAAATAGTGGAGGGTATATGAATTAAAGTATCATTATTTTTATTTATTTTTATTTTGGATAAGCATGACTAATACATATGATGTAATAGTAGTTGGTGCCGGCCCATCGGGTTCGATTGCCGCATACGTAGCCGCAAGGCTCGGTTTAAGGGTATTGGTATTAGATAGGTTCCGATTCCCAAGGATTAAGCCCTGCGGGGGTGGTTTAACGCAGAAGTCCATAGCTTTATTGAGGGGTCTTGGTATTGATTTAGATGGTATAATTAGGGATACCTGCAGGAGAGTTGTTGTTATTAATAATGCTGGATCCTTCCTATTGACCGATAATGAACCGATAATAAGTGTGGTCTCCAGGGATGAGTTCGATAATTACCTACTATCTAATGCCCTGGAAATGGGCGCTGAGTACGCTGTTGATAGGGTTATTAGGGTTGATGTTCATGAGGATTACGTTAATGTTGTCGGTACAGACAATACGTATACTGGTAAATACGTGATCGCGGCTGATGGCGCCAATTCCGTAATAGCAAAGCAGCTGGGTAATGACATTAGGAGGAATACGGCTATGGCATTCATGACTATAGCGCGCGGTGATTACCTAAGTGACGTATGTCTAATAGATATGTCAAGGATTAAGTGGGGTTACTCATGGGTATTTCCACGGGGTGATGAGGAGTACGATGCTGGTATTGGCTCAATACATTGGGGTGATTACAAGGCTCAATTAATTAAGTATGTAGGTGATCTTGGATTACGAGGAGGTGAGATACGTGGCCACCCTATACCAATTAAAGCCCGCGATAAATTAGTCTCCAGGCGAGTAGCCCTGGTTGGTGATGCAGCTGGGCTTGCTGACCCAACCACGGGTGAGGGCATCTTCTACGCGATGTATAGTGGTGCGTTGGCAGCATTAACCCTGAGACATTCAATCAATCCAACAGAGTTTATGAATAATTACCTGGGGGTTATTAAGCCATTGATCAAAAACTTATCAATTGCGTATTACCTATCGCTGGGTACGTATGGAATTGATCACCTGGTTATGGGGAGACTTGGGGTAAGTGCGTTTGCCGTATCAGGTACTAGGAACTTGGTTAGGAAAATAATGCGAGGGGATACTTGGTATTACCAGGTACCTATGTCTATGGTTAAGTTCTCGGTATTAAAGGGGCCTCAGTTAATACTTAGGGGGATACTAAACGGGTAATTTTAATTTAGTAAAATTGTGGAGAAACGCGTTATTCTTCGGATTCCTCTTCGAATTCTTCGGTCCCGGTTTCCTCTTCCGTACCCTCCTTAGCGGTTTTCTGCGTTGTAGATTGAGTCCCTTCCTGCGTGACCTCGGCCACTGCGTATGTTCTACCGATCTTTGTTATCTTAACCTTAACCTTATCCCCTGGCTTAGTATTGGGTACAAAGATCACAAAGCCCTTCACCCTAGCTATGCCATCGCCTCTCTTAGATGTCTCAACTATGTTTACCTCTATTACATCACCAACATTCACCGGCTTAGGACCTCTTGGGCCTCTACCCCTGCCTCTTTGGAAGTTTCTCCTTCTCGGTCTTTCGGACTCGGACGTAGTAACCGCCTTACAGCATTAATGGAGAAAGACCCCTTTATAAATCATTCTAAGGCAATTAATATTTAAACCACCTCATTAATTGGTAATATGCGTGATGACCACCTCTGATTAGGACCCATGACTGAGCCAAGCCCCAGACTGAGCGATTAATTATTAATTAATGCATGACATGACTATGAAACATCGACAATATTTAATGAATCATTGTCGAGAACCACCACGTGAGGCCTCGTATCACTATATGGGCCTGCCCTCGACGAGAATACCGTGAGTACCTTACCCCCATGATTCCATTTATAACCCTGCGGTGTGTATTCATGCCCCCGAATAATCATCTTCAACCCACCACTATTAAGGAAGCTCTCGGTTAATGCTGGTCCAAATACATAAGTGCCCGGTCCTCTAATGATGTTTGGTTCATAGTATTTAACGTCATCTGATGGATCATTCCACAACAACTGAAATGTTACCTCATTGTTTGGGATCTCATCAGGCTTTGGCAGCTTAGCTATGTTATCAATACTAATATTATTTATGGGTAAACCACCATGTACCAGGAAGTATTTTTCATTCAGTATTGCCGCTATAGGCATTTGCGAGAATAATTCCTTTAGCCTATCATAGATTGAGTCGCCGTCATACGGTCCAAACTTCCTTAGCAACTCCATGTAAAAGCCATATTCGTAATTTGTCAATGGCGATTCATGATTACCCCTCAATAACACAGCCTTATGTTCAAGAAATAGTCTTAATGCAAGGTACAACGTTTCTATCTGATGTTCGCCCCTATCTACGTAATCTCCAAGCATTATGTACATCCAATTGTCTGGCGGGAACCTTTCTATTATTCGCAGTAGTGTGTTGACATCTCCATGAAGATCCCCAACCACCACAGCCTTACTAGTCGTAATCCTAAGTAACGGCTCATAGGCGCTGAACTCGTTATATAGCTTATCAATGTGCTCCTTAAGGAATTCCTTAATTGTTAAGATGTCCACGTATAGCATTAGTTAATGTGAATTTAAATAAGTTATACTTGGGTTCAGGGACTTGGTTGATAACGTAGTGATGATTAAAATCAGTTGATAAGTTTTTAAATTTTTTAATTTCAATCATTAATTAAATGAATGCGCTTGAGATCCTAGTGAGGATTAAGAGGATTGTTGGTGATATGGTTAAGGAAGCCTTCATAGTTAAGGCGATTAAGGAGGGCTCAATAATGTCGTTAAGTACTGAGGATATTATTAACCTATACCCGTACAATGCCTATGATTACAGGGTTGATGGTAAGAACATGGACTACATAATTGGTGAGGACTCAGTAGCCTTACTGGCTGATTTGGCGAAGATAAATAATTGGCCAATCGACAATATTAAGTACGCGGAATTTAATGACTGTATATCAATAAGTTCCAATGAGGGCGTACTCACCGTGACGTGTAAGGATAAGACAATACGTGAAGGCGAGAGGGTTGCCTATCTCGATAAGTCGTTAATGAGGAAGTACGGTATTGATGTTAAGATAAGGAGTATTGATAGCGAGTCGTTAATACCCCTTGAGAAGGTGTTTGAGAATCCAACGAGCATAGTTGTGGAGAGCTTAATAACACTGCCAATATACTTCGTGATAAATCCAACCATTTAGGCCTTGACGTACTTGCCGACACATACATATACCTCCTGACCAAGGGCTTGAATAGTACCCACGAATACCGACACCGCAGAGTACTTAATAAGTACCAATAAGTTGGGTGATACCTACATTAAGGCTTATGTACTAAAGGAAGACCTCGACACACTTAGAGAGTACTTTGACGTTAAGTTTGATGAGAAGAATGGCATTGTTGAGTATTCAATAAATGGTGAGCATGCACTCACGGCGACGACTATTCAGGGCAGTATTAACCCTGGCCTCCTTAAAATAAGTTGGATTGACCTTGAGATCTTTAAGATGAATGGCATTGGCATAAACCTAATTGATCTGGGTAGTACGAACATACTTGATTGCTCGGGAATGCTTATTGAGAGGACTAAGGAGGAGTTTCGAGGAATACTATAGCACGACATTACCATCATTAAGCACATCACCAATTGCTGAGTTGCCATTACTCATTTTCCTAAAGTTCCTCAACAACATACCGGGCGTCCTCATTGCCGGCTTTACATATTTAATACCAATTCTTTGGGCAAAGAGTCTCAGGTCGTCATCGTGATATTCAATGATCATCCTTGGCGCTGAGTGTAGGAATTTTATTAATGGCTCGAGGACCTCCAGGTCATTTCCCACGAGTAGTGGTATCGTTAATGTGGTAATTACCGTACCGTTAAACCCAAGAACTTTATTAATAAAGCCCTGGGCCATCCTGGGTATTGTGAATGCAGCATCAATATCATCAATGAGAAGAACCCTTGCATTTAAATCATTATGGCAGTCAATAAGCTTTACTGACCTAAGCCCGAGCTCGTTATACGTATTTACGTAGGCCACGGGTATTCTTAACCTTCTCAGTCTATTCATTATTGCTATTAACACCGTGGTCTTACCACTACCAGACTCACCCATTATTACCAACGCCCTCTCATTACCCATAACCTTACCCACCGCCCAATTAATGACCTCCCTAATTGATGAACCAACTAACGAATCCTCATTAGTTCTTCCACAGTTAATCACGTAATCATACATCAACTAGTGCTGTTTCACGAAATAAAATTACCATATATTTACAATAATTGATAATGCATGGGAGAATACATGGGTAATACCACCATGTAGGTGAGGAACTAGGTTTTTAAGTACCGTAATGTCTCTATGCGTGTCATTCATAGAGTATAAGGGTGCGTTCTATAGACTCCTACATCCAAGACCGACAATACTACTGATTACTTTATGCCCTGGCGATAGAACGAACATAATGCCGGCCAGCTGGAATTCGCCATTATCCGAGGAACCACCAACGATTGGCGTGGCTATTTACAGGGAGACATTCACATACCAATGCCTTAATTATCACCCGGAGGCCACAATTAATGTACTAAGTATTGACCATGTCGACTTGATTTACCAACTCGGCTCTGTCTCGGGTAGGGACGTGGATAAGATAAGGGAATTCAATATCCAATTAATACCGAGCGACCTCGTTAGGGTACCGACCTGGAGAGACGCCATTGCCGTGTATGAGACTAGAGTCATTAATAGGATTGATGTTGGTGAGAGCACATTATTCGTGTTTAAAGTGTTAAAGGTTAAGGTTAAACCGGGGATTGCCGATGAGTGGAGTATAGACTTTAGTAAGACGAACATACCACTTCACGGGGCTGGCAGGGTGTTTCACAGGGTTGATCCAAGGAAGGTGTTTGCCAAGAAATACATTAAATAGCAATGCGTATCGGCCTCTTTAATGACCCTTAAAATCGCGGTTGTTGGATGTAGGGGTTTTGGCAGAGTCCATCTAAATGCAATGTCGAAATTACGTGATAAGTATGGGCTGGAGATCTACGTGTTCAGTAGAACCGAGGATTACGCCAGGGACTGCTATAGAGAGTATGATGCGAGTGGTTATTTCACGAAGTACAGCGATGTCCTAAGGTCTGACATTGATATTGTGGACCTAGTGGTTAGTCACGATGCCCACATGCCCATGAGCATAGCAGCACTTGAGGCTGGTAAGCACGTGATGCTCGAGAAACCAATAGCAAGGACCATCGAGGAGGCAATGAGCATAATCAATGTTGCTAGGTCCAGTGGTAGGAAATTCATGGTCCTTGAGAATCATTATTTCGATCCGTCAGTATGGAAGGCCAAGGAACTCATGGGTAAGTTAGGTAGGATCTCGATGATTATTGTTAGGAAGCTTCAGTTTAATTCACCAAGTGGTTGGAGAAGGGTTAGGGAGTTGATGGGTGGTGGTGCGCTTATCGATGGTGGTATTCACTACGTCGATACCTTACTCAACCTTGGCGGTGACTATACCGAGGTTAAATCTATGTGCATGCGAGGCTTTTCCGGACTTGAGGGTGAAGACGTGAGCGCATCAATGTTTAGGTTTAAGAGCGGGGCCTTGGGCATTTTGCTTTATTCCTGGTCTGCACCAGGTGGTGACAATGCTCCGGTCTTTGAGGTTTATGGCGAAAGGGGATTTATAATGGAGGACCCGAGCAGTCGAGTTCCTGGCAAGCCGTATGGTGACTTATTAATTAGCAGTGATGGTAAGCAGGAGAAGATAATTGTTGAGAAAGTCAATGTTATTGAACGGGAAATTGAATCATTCATACAGGCCGTTATCAACAATACCGACTTGCCGATGCCTCCTGAGGTCGCATTACGTGATTTAAGGGCCGTACTGGACGCCTATAGGAGTTGCGGTGAGTTAGGTGTGGGTTTTCAACCAATCTAGCACGTCCCTATAAACCACCTCCCTATTCAACTCATTTAGTATTTCGTGGTACATCCCATCATAGATCTTCATAGCCTTATCACTAACCCTCAACCTACTGAATACTTCCTGGGTAGCCCTTGGTGGTACCACCCTATCCTCACCACCATGCATCATCATTATGGGTACCGATATATTATCGACATACTTCCAAACATTCCTTGATGCCCTAACAAGCTCATACAGGATCCTGACAGTTGGCTTTTTAAAGACGAGGGGGTCCCTCACGTATTCCTCAACGACCCTCTTATCATGGGTCAGGAACTCAGGGTTTATCGGTAGGTTTAGTCTATACCTTGGTGATAATGCATTGAGTAATGATAGCATGAACCAGGAACCAGCGCCAACATCGACTATCGCGGCGGCTCCACTCGTCACCGCAGCGCGAATCCCCCTACCAATCCTACCTAGGTAGTGAAGCACTATTAAGCCACCCATTGAATGCCCAAGTAGGAATGCCGAGTTGAAGCCTGTCCTCTTGAGCATTAACTCGATGAACTCCTCCAGGTCATTTAGGAATAGGTCGAAGTTATCTACGTAACCAAGGTCCTTGGGACTCGCCGTTAATCCATGACCCCTCAGGTCCTGCATGCACAGTGAGTATCCATTGCTTGATAGGTAATTACCGAAGTCATTATACCTACCGCCATGCTCTGCGAAACCGTGAACCCCAATCACGAGACCCAGTGGTTTATCTGCTAACCAACACCTATAATACGCATTAATGCCCGTGCTCAGTGAAATCCTATCCTCAATCCTCTGAGTCATGAATATAGCCTATACTACCTGCTTTTAAGCTTACGAAATACATAAACTACTTACCTCAATAGGCATTCTATAAATCCATGAATAGTATCCTCAGAAATCCTCTTAACCAATGAGTCAATGCTTACAAACCTGCTCATCATCTGAAGTAACCTGCCCAGGCTTGCGGTGGCGTCCCAATCAATTCGAGAACCATCACCCAACTCATTAACCCTTATGGCCAGTAAAACGCCTATTGCGCTACCCGCGGCCCTACCATCAACCCTATACCTAACCTCGTTACCTAACTGACTAATTAATTCAATGGTCGCGTCCGTGGTTATCCTCCTCAACTCGGCAATGGGAACCTCATTACCCAGGTCAACCCTAAACCTGGCCCTAACCCTATCCTTACTAAGCACCTCATAACTAATGATATTGGGTATACAGGTTATTGCCCTAGGCAAATCGGTTATGAAGTTTAGGACATCAATTGGTGACTTGCCTACTGTAAATGAACCACTATAATGTAACTCGCTCGACATCAGGACCACCCAATCAATGACCTACTCCTATGGGCAACGTGTTGGAGTATTAACGATAATGACGCTATTAAGCCCCTCTCCTCATCAATGCTTCCCCTAAATGACTTGATAATTGACACCACCTCCTGATCCAAATCCTTAATATTAATACTTAAGTCAGATCCAAACAATGTGTAATTCCTGGTCATTGATGCCTTATTAACACCCAGTACCTTGGAAACCTCATCAGCAAGTTTCTCGCCGACCAACCTACCCGTTGTGAACTTGCCGCCGATGACCGAGACGAGGTTCCCTGGCTTATCATGCCTAACAACCATGAAGTCCCTGGTGGCCTCCCTCCCAGTAGCCCCCGGTATACTTATTAACGGCCTAACAGATGCGTAGGCCCTAACAATGGGTTCCCTCGCTAATGCAGGGACCATTTGAGAACCCTCTGACGTTAGAAAATCAATGTCATCCTTAGCTATTGTTAGGTTGTCTGGATCCTCTATGATTACTGCCGTGGTTCCCATAATCGATGCTGAACCATACGGCACTAATATGTCACCATCTGATGGAGGTCTCATCCTATTAATGACCCTCCTCGTTAATCTATGCCTATAAACCACCATAACGCCCATCGTGGGCATTATATCAACGCTTATACCAGCCATACTAGCAATACGCCCAGCCCAGGGACCAGCCGCATTAACAAAAACCCTTGCATTAACATGCTTAACATCACCCTTAACATTATCCTTAACCTTCACACTCGTTATCTCGTTATTGTTAATATCGAAGCCCACGACCTCGGCACCCTGAATTATCAATGCACCTTCAATGTATGCCGATATAGCCGCACTCATTAGTAATTCCCTCGCATAGACTACCTTATCAGGAACCTCAATCACCGCCTTAACCTCAGGATTTAGGTTAGGCTCCTCCCTAATTGCTTCTTTAACGTCGACAATCCTATAATCAATGTTAGCCCTCCTTAAACTACTAACGAACTCCTCCTGGAAGTCCAGGTCATCCTTCGTAATCGCCACGAAGTAACCACCAGTATCATCAACCGCGTGAGGAGCTATCCTGGCAACGACCCTATTCTCCTCCGCACACTCAACAGCGGCCTTTGGATCCGTGACCACGTACCTAGCACCACTATGTAGCAGACCATGCATTTTACCCGACGTGCCACCACCAATGACCCCTCTTTCAAGGAGTATAACCTTCAATCCCCTAAGGCTAGATCCAACGCTGTAAATACGCCGTTAACCCCACCGCCGATCACGGCTACGTCAAACTCCATTACCAAGTCACCTTACTGGTCTTAACAACTCGTAAAATCCTGTCCGGATAATTACTAGTAATGTCATCAATGCCCATATCGACGAGACGCTTTGCCTCCTCCTCATCATTCACAGTCCAGGCACCAACCTTTAGACCAAGCCTATGTGCCATTTCAATGCCCCTCTCATCGATTAGGTCGTGGGATGCATGAAGCCATTGTGCATTCAATTTCTTAGCAATGTCTATGAACCAGTTAATCCTACCGATAAATATTATGCCAATCTCTATGTCCCCATCAACAGCCCTGACGTTGCTCAGGGCATCAAAATCGAAGGAAATTATTTGAGCATCCACACCGTACTTCCTAATTAACTCAACAACCTTCTTCTCAATGCCAGGGTAGTAATCACTACCACGCTTAATCTCAACCTTATACTTAATCCTCCTACCAAACTCCCTAAATACCTCCTCAAGTGTTGGAATAGCAACACCACGCCACTTACCACCAAACCTGGCACTAGCGTCGAGTTTCTTAATCTCCGCCAGGGTTAAGTCCTTAACAAAGCCGCTACCGTTTGTCGTCCTATCAACCGTGAAGTCATGAATAACCACGACCTCACCATCCCTAGTCATGTGAACATCAAGCTCAACACCATCAACACCCATGTCAATGGCCATCCTAAACGAGGGCAACGTATTCTCAGGGGCATAACCCATGGCGCCCCTATGCCCAAAGACCAAAACCATATCTTTATCGTTTTAACTTAAAGCGATTACAGTAATTAAACATTACTGATGCCTTTCAACACCTGGAATCTCAAGTCTTGGATGTAGGCTTGGTGCTCTAGTTCTGGCTATGGCTATCAACTCAAGGGGAATGCCCTTAGTCTCTGGCGTGAAGAATATCGTGAAGATAAACGCGATAAATGTTACTGCAAATAGGAACTCAAAGAATGTTAACTTACCGATGGCTAAAGCAATGTATGGGAACTCAAAGGCGCTTAAGAACGATACGAATCTCGTTATCGCAGTTGCGGAGCCCATTGATGTAGATCTTAACTTTGTTGGGAATAACTCAATTGCGTAAAGCCCCATCGTATTTCCTGGACCCAGGTTACCAATACCATATCATAGTATAAGCCCTATAACACCAATAATTAATGCCAATAATGTAAACGCGCTCTGCCAAATGGCGGCTAAGGCGACGAATAACATGCCAAGGCAGAACCACCAAAACCAATTAACTGCAACTTCCTCCTACCCCAAACATCATTCAGAAATGCAGCCCCTAAAGCTCCTAAGAAGCCAGGTATGTATAGCAATGATGAAAGAAGTATTGCCAGCGCCCCCTTGAACCCGAGCATCGCAAGTATTGCAGGTGCGTATAATCCAAAACCGTAAGAACCAATATCATATAGTATCCATTGCGTCCACACAATTGCCGTCCTCTTAGCAAAATCACCCTTGAATAGCCAGCGCCAATCACCTGGTCTTACCTGATCCATTAATTTCCTCTCAATTTCTATTAATTTACTCAATTCCTCCTCAGTTAAGCCGGTAACTACAGAAAGTCTCTTTGCCTCTGTAACAGCATCCTCAGTACCCTGTACGGCGACTCTCCATCTCGAAGACTCGGGCATGCTAGCCTTAGCACTACAGTAATTAGTGCTGGTATGGCGCCAAGGCCAAGAGCCCAGCGCCACCCAATAATGGGATTCCAAATATAGAGATAATACCCGATTAAGAAGGAAACCAGAGCTCCAATACTCCAGAAGGACCAAACCCAGCCATAGCCCATACCCCTCCTACCCGTTGGTACATCTCAGTAGCATACACGGGGCTTAAGGAATAATCAGCACCAACGCCCCAACCAACAAAGAATCTAAAAATAATTAATTGAATAATATCGTTAGCAACCGCACTGAGTACGGCAAATATTACGAAAAACAATAAATCCCAAACATATAAGTACCTACGCCCAAGTCTGTCAGAGTAATGACCGAATATTATCGCACCAACCATAGCACCTAATAACGCGGCCCCACTCACGAAGCCAAGTTCTAAACTAGTATAATGCCAAAACTTAAACTGAAGAAGAGCGTAAGTGAAAACACTGATCACGCTAAGATCATACCCATCTAAGAAGTAATCCATTGCTGATAAAACCGTATATGTACTTCTTTTAGGCAACTTCTGAATGTTCATATAAAGGCGGCCGATGAACATTATTTTTAAGTATTGCCTTTATATATTTAATTTATTATTATTTTTTTCGTAAAATATTTTTACTATTAATAAATATATTATGACTATATATTATTCCTTATGTTTCACCTATAATCCATAGGCCACGGGACCTCCTTAGCCCAGCCCAGGGCTCTCTGTACGGCTGCCCTCCAGCCCCTGTACAACCGCTCTCTCGTTTCTATGTCCATCCTCGGCTTAAATACCCTATCCAATTTCCAGTTCCTGGCAATTTCATCTAGGTTTTTCCAAAGACCAACTGCTAAACCAGCCAGGTAAGCCGCACCCAGCGATGTTGTTTCAAATATGACAGGTCTCCAGACCTCAATACCCGTTATGTCGGCCTGGAACTGCATTAGGAAGTTATTCCTAGCGGCGCCACCATCGACCTTGATCCTCGGTATTTTAATCCCCGTGTCGCTCATCATGGCCTCAAGAACATCCCTATTTAGGTACGCTATTGCCTCAAGGACAGCCCTGGCAATGTGCTTCCTCTCCGTACCACGCGTAATGCCTATTATAAGCCCACGGGCATGTTGGTCCCAATACGGCGCACCAAGTCCCGTGAACGCTGGTACGAAGTAAACGCCACCGGTATCAGGGGCTGAGGCTGCCAATGCTCTATCTCGTCAGAAACCTCTATTATCTTAAGACCATCCCTCAACCACTGCACCGCCGCTCCAGTTATGAATATGCTACCCTCAAGCGCGTACATAGCCTTACCCTCCTCAATGGAATAATAAACCGTAGTCAATAAATTCGCCTTAGACCTTACCGGCGAGTCCCCAATATTCATCAGTATGAAGTTGCCGGTGCCGTAGGTCGACTTAACCTCACCAACCTCAAAACCAGCCTGCCCAAAGAGAGCCGCCTGTTGATCACCGGCATCGCCACAAACCGGAACACTCACGCCACCAAGTATTTGAGAGACCTCTGGGCCCGTATAACCATATATCCTACTATCGCTCGATGGCCTTGGTAAGGGTAGTATGTCCCTGGGTATCTTACCTTCAATCTCGAGTAACTCATCATCCCAGTCAAGCTTATGGATGTTAAATATCATGGTCCTGGATGCATTGCTATAGTCAGTAACATGTGCACCGCCTCTCTCGGGTGTTAATACATCCTTATTACCCCTAGTTAGGTTCCAAATTAACCAGGTATCGATAGTGCCAAAGACCACCTCGCCTTTCTTGGCTCTGTCCCTAAGTCCAGGTACATTATCAAGGAGCCACCAAATCTTTGACCCAGAGAAATAAGCGTCTGGAACGAGGCCTGTCCTCTCCTGGATCACACCCAGGTAATTCTGCTTTAAGTAGTCAACCATAGATGATGTCCTTCTGTCCTGCCAGACAATGGCGTTGTAGACCGGTTGTCCATTCCTTGGATCCCAAATAACCGTGGTCTCACGCTGATTAGTAACTCCAATCGCCGCTATTTCCCTCGGGTCAACCCTTGCGAATTCAAGGACCTCCTTAATCACGAGCCTGGTCTTCTCCCAAATCTCCAGCGGATTATGCTCGACCCAGGCAGGTTTGGGGTAGATCTGGGCATGCTCGTGATATGCATAGCCTATTATTGAGCCGTCCTGGGAAATCAATGCTGCCCTCGTACCGGTGGTTCCCTGGTCAATGACTAATACAAACCTCTTTTCGTGCGTCATGACTTAACAATTAATACACCGTATTTTAGGATTAACCCGATGTGGATATTGCTTATTAATTAAGGAGCGATGTTACCCAAATCGTGGAGATTGGGCACTTCACATGGCTGAGAACCCACAGGGCTAGGTATGACGTGTCGAGCAGCGGTGTTAAGCCAATACCGCTGGATGATGTGGTAAAGCTTGGTGAGGTAGGTAATTTCATGGAGGATTTAATGAGCGTTTACGGTGTTGATAGGAAGAACCTGGCTATTACGCATGGTACGCAGGAGGGTAATTTCGCAGCATTAACTGCATTAAGGGAGTTGGGACTTGTTGAACGCGTGGTTACCGTAATACCTGAGTATGAACCAATTAGGGTGTTACCAGGTTTTCTTCATTTAAGGCAGGTGGAACTTAGCATTAATGAATCATTGACTGAGCTGCTTAACCATATCGAGAAAGGCTCTACGCTCTTCTTCTCAAATCCAAATAATCCACTTGGCGTGTTCCTTAGTAAGAAATTGCTTTGGGAATTGAGTGATGAGTTGAGGAGGAGGAATGCCTACGCTGTTATTGACTCGATATTCCTGGAGTTCGTGGAGAGGGACTTGAGGGACCTACCCACGGAGAATGTTGTCTTTACCTTCAGCACATCAAAGTTCTACACAATGAGCGAGCTTAAGGTTGGTTGGGTCGTCGGTGACGATAGGGTGATAAGGGAGATTAATGGAATAATTGACTTAGTTAGCCCATTAGTTATTGACTTAAACCTGAGGTATGCATCAATACTCATACGGAATAGGAACTGGGTCAGGGAAAGGAATCTTGGTATTATAATACCGAATGTCGATATCATGAGGAGGGTGATGGGTGATGTCCGTGATTATGCAGACATTAGTTATGTGGAGTACATGCCAATATTATACATGAGGATTAAGTGCAATGGGGTTTCAGGAACATCCCTTGCGAATGAATTATTGAGTAGGAATGTCCTGACAGTGCCTGGGCATTACTTCGGTAGGGATGATGGCATTAGGGTTGGGTTAGGGTCTGTGAGTAGTGAGGACTTTGAGGAGGCCATGAAGATAATAATGAACGTGACTTATGAAAAATGCCGAAGATAAACTGTGCTGGGGGAGCCCCATGACCCGACGGGTACCGATTCACGGGCCCGCGGTTTCGCGGGTCTTATCGGCGCGGGGAACCATTATCAATGTAAGGTATTAGTCAAATAAGCTTTACTGAGGATTTCCGACGTGATCATTTCCGTGCAATGGGTATTTAAATAGGCCAAGTGAGGAATTACCGTGGACTTAAAGGTAATTATCATATCAATAACTGTATCATTACTGATAATAGCCGTGGCGATGATTATTCATTGGTTAAATACTGCATATGGGCATGTACATTATGAAATAGGTAGCGTTAATAATACCGTGAATCCACGGATGATTAAGAATTATTACGGCAATAATGAAATTAATTACACAGCAATCATGACAGAGAGGGAGGCAATGGCTAGGAATAAACACGTTATTAGACCATGCGGTGCCTAATCAACGACAGGGTTAATCACGGAATCCCCAACAACATCGCCAAAACACGCAATTACCAAACCATTAACTACGCAGAAACTCATCGAACACGCCATGAAAACAGACCAAAGAAAAATCAGTTCCTGGTGCGGGGGGTGGGATTTGAACCCACGCAGGCCTTCGCCAGCGGATCTTAAGTCCGCCCCCTTTGACCAGGCTCGGGCACCCCCGCAGGACTAATCTTCACTACGGGATTTTTAAACCTTAAATTACCCTGATAAACATTCATTCCTATCTATTTCTCGATAATGGTTTTAGCACCTTCCTTGGGTTATCATCAACGATCTTCTTTATTGCCTCCTTCGGTATTGGGATGTTTAGAAATGCCTGTAGGTTCGCCTTTATGTCATAAACACCTGGTCCTGGATAATCACTCCCATATATTGATTTATCACTTATCTCAATTAGCCTTGGTATATAATCAAGGATTCTCCTAGGTGGTATGCTCGATAGGTCAGCCATTATATTTTGCCTTATCCTGATTAATTGAAATGCTGTGGCTACCCAATTTGGCCTGCTACATGCGACATTATTATTGTTAGCCTTGGGAAGTCTACCGCAACGTCATCAACGAATATCGGATCTCCATACTTATTCCTTGCCCTTGAGAAGGCGCTGGTGCCTGTATGAATATAAACAGGCAGTCCATGGTCCTCCGCGAACTGATAAATAAGTTCAAGCTGCTTTAGACCGCCCTCCTCAGGTCTATAGGCATTTGGCTTAAGCCACATGTGCGGTGGATGAACCTTAATCGCGCTAATACCGGCCTCATACTGTTTCTCAAGCCAGTACCTAGTTTCCTCGATTGTTAATTCATTGGCCTCCACACCCCCTATAATCGCGAACCTATCGGCATAGTCTCTAACGGCATTCACAACCTTTATTGCATAATCCTCCCTGGCAATGCCTAGTTTCCTCGATGGATACGCCATAACACCTACGTAATCGATGTTCGCATCATCGAGGATCTCGACGACGTCCTTGACACTCATTGTTAAGGCTTCACGTGGTGCACCCCACTCCCTTAACGCGAAGTTCATTAATTCCTCGGTTATCGTCTCTTTAAACACTATGTGGGTGTGAGCGTCGATATAGCCCATCAATTACAGATTTATGTTAATGCTTATACGTTTTTGCGGTATATAGAGTATGTTTTTTTATGCCTATAGCATACCGCCCCTTGTATGAATGAGGCATCCCTAAGGAGAATTATTGTTGAAATATTTAGGTTGGCATACGTAAGGAGGCTCGTAGACCTACTTGGCGGTAATGCAAGTGCTAGGCTAAGTAGTGATGAGGTATTGATAACACCGACGTCAATGCCGAAGGTACTCATGAAGCCGCAGAGCATTGTTAAGATTAGGCTTGATGGTACGGTGATATCCGGCGGAAACCCCAGCAGCGAGTGGAGGATGCACGTGGGTATTTACAGGGTTAGGGATGATGTGAGGTTTGTACTTCATACACATCCACCCAACATATTGGCGTTAACCAGGGCAGGCTTAAGATCGACCTATCCCTTAGCGAGGCAATTTCGTATGTTGGTGAAATTGCCGAGTTCCATATTTAAAGCCAGGAAGTGCAGAGCTTGCTGACGCAGTTAGTAAGGCGATATCTAGGAGAAATGTTACCGCGGTGATTTTAAAGAATCATGGATTGGTTACGGTGGGCTCAACACCATATGAAGCACTCAATAGGGCTGAGGTCCTTGAAAACCTCGCATATATAACGTTACTTTCAAATTGCTTTGCCAAATAATTGAAATTTACAGAGTCACTAATACCTCAATCTCATCGCCATCCCTAAGGCTAAGCCTATCCCTTAGTTTATAGGGCGATATTACCTCTATGGTGTCGGGCCCGTGGTGTGTCCTTTCAATTAGCAATACAGCACCTGGCAACCCCTGTATTGTCGCCCTGAAGCATTTAACGCCTCCGTAGGTCCTAACGCCGTTACTAAAGCCCTCTATGTATATGCCGGGCAGTGCATCTAGGTAGAGCCTATACTTAACGTATTCGGGCTTTAACCTAACATTGAGGTTCCAGGGTATGGCTTAAACCCGAGCTTCTCGATGAACTGCTTGACATAACCGTCAAGGCTCATGTAGAAACTACCCTCACCAAGTCCAGAAACGATGTATCCAACGAGCCTAATCACTAACCTCTCATCAAGGTAATGCCTAATTGTGTCAATCACAAATTGAAGTGCCTCAGAGGCCCTTTGCGTGAACTTAATTGCTAATTGGCCACTAATGGTGGACTTTATTATCAACCCTTCCTCAGCAAGCCTATTTATTATCTTAAATACGTTCTGAGGCGTTGTACCAATATCATTGGCAAGTCTCGTTAGGTTTATCGCAGTATAATCCTTATCATTAATCCCATACTTAACGAGAAGTATTAGGTACGGTATTCTTCGGAGAAGCTTATAGTCAATTCCTAATGAAGCACGGCTCACGGTACTTCCCATACACTTCGTATTGGCGTAAAGAACCTATTTATTAACGCTTTCTCCTAATCGTGATAACCTGACTCAATAGGGATGAGACCCATGTATATCATCGTAATCAGTGTGAGACAGTCTCGTCATTTTTTACGGATTCTGCCCGCCTCATCACTCAACTATCCTATTTTTATATAGATTAAAAAGCCTAAGCCCCCTCTGCCGATTCCTCGCCCTCCATGACCTCCTCCTTAACCTCCTGCTCAAGCGACTTAAGGGCCTCCTGGGCATTATCCGCAGCCTTCCAATAAGCCACCTTACCCCTCTTAATCTCCCTAATCAACCCATCCCTCTGAAGGAGCTTTAGTGCGTAGAAGACTTGGCTGTGGCTTAGGTTCGTCTTCTTGACAATCTCGTTTGTCGGTAATTCACCCTCCTTAATTAATAATTCAAGTATTTCCTTCTTCCTCTCCACGATTCGTACTGTCTGTTTGCGAGGCATTACGATGATTTTTAACTAATCATTTTTAAAGATTAAGAGACCGACAAATCGATATTACTGAATTACCTTGATTAAGTTCCTAAACCTCAGGTAAAGCGCGTAGTCTATGTAGGTCTTATTCTCAAGGTAATAACCAACGGTTCTTGCCCTACCCACCTTCTCAGGTAGTAAGTCCGTGGTTACTAAACTGAACGCGTTCGAACCAGCACCACTGCCGAAGGAAACCATGAGTATCCTAGAGCCTGGCTTGGCATTCTCAAGTATGTTTGCAAGCCCTATCAATACCGCGCCATTGTATGTATTGCCTATCCTATCAACCACAATACCAAGCTTAACCTTCTCAAGGGGTATACCAAGCATTTGAGCAACCCTTACTGGGAACCTCGCGTTCGGCTGGTGAAATACCGCGTAGTCAAAGTCACTTGGTTTGAGGCCAGTGGCTCCATGAGCGCCTTCGCGGCGTTCACGATGTGCCTAAAGTACGCGGGCTCGCCCGTGAATGACTCACCATGTACCGCATATGGTATGCCATCCCTACGCCAGAAGTCTGGTGTATCCGAATTATATGCATATATGTGCTCAATCTCGGCAGCAACATTGTCAGACCCTATGATGTACGCTGCTGCACCGCCAGACACCGTGTAATCAAGGTGATCCCCCGGCTCTCCATGACTATGATCAACACCGACGGCCAACCCATACTTAATAAGGCCACTCTTGACAAGGCCTGTTGCATTAACTATGGCGTCTGAACCTGCCTTACATGCAAACTCCATGTCAACGGCAAAGGACTGCTTTTTCATCCCAAGGGCTTCAATGAGTATTGAAGCAATGCTTAACCGCGTAAGGCTTCGACTCAGTACCAACAAACACGGAACCCAACTCCCTAGGATCAATACCCGCCCTCCTCAGTGCATTCCTTGAGGCCTCCACAGCCATCGTAACCGCATCCTCATCAGGACCACCAACACTCCTCTCCTCAACCCAGTAAAGATCCTTAATCCTTAGTGGGTCATCACCCCAAACCCTAGCTATTTCCTTTGTGCTTATTCTGAACCTTGGTATGTAGACGCCCCAGCCAACAATGCCTACCTTACCCACAGAACGCGTTATTTTATGCCCTATTTAACTTTTAGCGTTGCTGAATTCGACAGATAACGCACGGTATTGATCTACTGAAGTGGTAAGATGAAGATAATTATATAAGCTGACCCCGGGATTAAGTAGTGAGGATTAATCATGGGTTCTAATAATGAGGTTAGTCTTAGGGTTGCGGAGGCTAGGACTAGGGATGTTGGTAGGCTCATTGTTAGGATACCCCAGCGATACATGAGGGTGCTTGGCATTGAACCTGGTGAGTACGTGGAAATTGTTGGCAATAAGCGCAGCGCCTATGCCAGGTATGGCCTGCCTACACCGATGATGAGGATAAGGACTACATAAGGATGGATGGTGTCCTAAGGCAAAATGCCGGTGTTAGTATTGGTGACGTTGTTAAGGTTAGGAAGGCCAATTTAAGGTCTGCACAGAGGGTCACGATAGCGCCAGTGGGTGAGTACATAAGGGTTGACCCTGACTATCTGAAGAGGGCTTACTTATTAGGTAAGCCGTTTGGAAGGGTTCAATTATCGAGATACCGTATTACACGGGTTCCATTAGATTCATGGTGACGAGCGTAACACCAGGGCCTGCGTCCTACGTGGGCATCGATACTGAGGTTCAGGTTAGGGAGGAGCCTGTTAGGGAGGTGGAACTAACGATGCCTAGGGTTACCTGGGAGGACATTGGTGACTTAGAGGAGGCGAAGAGAAAAATTAGGGAGTTGATTGAGTTACCGCTGAGGCACCCTGAGATATTCAAGCACTTGGGTATTGAGCCTCCTAAGGGTGTTCTCTTGATTGGTCCACCTGGCACTGGTAAAACGCTCTTAGCGAAGGCAGTGGCTTCAGAGGCTAATGCCTACTTCATATCGATTAATGGCCCCGAAATAATGAGTAAGTACTACGGGGAATCTGAGGCTAAGTTGAGGGAGATTTTTGAGGAGCTAAGAAGAACGCCCCAGCCATAATCTTCATTGACGAGATAGACGCAATAGCACCAAAGAGGAGGAAGTAACAGGCGAAGTAGAGAAGCGTGTGGTTGCTCAGCTGCTCACATTGATGGATGGACTACAAGAAAGAGGTCAAGTAATTATTATAGGTGCCACGAATAGGCCGGAAGCCGTAGACCCAGCACTAAGAAGACCAGGAAGATTCGACAGAGAAATTTACATCGGAATGCCTGATAAGAATGCTAGGAAAGAAATACTACAGGTTCATACCAGGAATGTCCCGCTGTGTACTGAGGACGATGTTAAGGAGAAGATATGCGATCCTAATGATGTTGTGAGTATTGACGCCATTGCTGAAATGACCCATGGTTATACAGGCGCTGATCTGGCAGCTCTTGTTAAGGAGGCTGCAATGATAAGGCTTAGGGAGGCTATAGACGTCACGAAGGAGATCGACCTAGATCAACCACAGATACCACCCGAGCAATTGGCTAGGATTAAGATTAGGATGAGGGACTTTCTGGAGGCCATGAAGTACATACAGCCAACAGTGCTTAGGGAGGTCATCGTCGAGGTCCCCGAGGTTCACTGGGATGATATTGGTGGTTATGATAATGTGAAGCAGGAGCTTAAGGAAATGGTGGAGTGGCCGCTTAAGTACGAGGTACTTCGAGGAACTTGGCGTTGAGCCTCCTAAGGGTATTCTTCTTTTTGGTCCTCCTGGTACTGGTAAGACGCTTTTGGCTAAGGCTGTGGCTACTGAGTCGAATGCTAATTTCATTGCTGTTCGCGGACCTGAAGTACTGAGTAAGTGGTTCGGAGAAAGCGAGAGGGCAATAAGGGAAATATTCAAAAAAAGCAAGAATGGCAGCACCATGCGTAATATTCTTCGACGAAATAGACGCAATAGCACCAGCAAGGGGATTGAGGGTTGATAGTGGGGCTACCGATAGGATCGTTAATCAATTACTAGCCGAGATGGATGGGATTGCGCCGTTGAAGAATGTGGTGGTTATTGCTGCTACGAACAGGGCCGACATAATAGATCCAGCTATTGAGGCCTGGCAGGTTCGATAGGATCGTCTATGTGCCACCGCCCGATGAGAATGCGAGGTTCGAAATACTTAAGGTCCACATTAGGGGCTTGAAGCTCGCTGACGATGTTAAGGATGGAAATTATAAATACCTTAGGGACCTAGCCAGGAGGACCGAGGGTTATACCGGGGCTGACCTAGCGGCGTTGGTTAGGGAGGCCGCAATGTTGGCTCTAAGGGAGACCATAAGGAGTAATACGAATCAGGTTAAGCCCGTCGGTATTGAGCACTTTGAGGATGCCCTGAAGGTTGTTCCGCCATCATTGTCTAAGCAGGACATTGCCAGGTTTGAGGAGATGGCTAGGAATCTCAGGAGGACATTAAGGGGTCTCTGATTTTTCATACTCAACCCTCTTCCTAATAAATACATCTACACTATAAATTGGCTTAGCGGGTACACCAGCAACGACCACGCCTGGCGGTACGTCCTTAGTCACCACCGAACCCGCCGCAACCACCGCGTTCTCCCCAATCTCAATGCCCGCTATTAACGTCGCATTGGCGCCAATTACGGCGTTTCTCCTAATCTTAACACCATCAAGTCTCTTACTTGGTGGATACTTGTCATTCGTTATCACGACATTGGGCCCTAGGAACACGTTATCCTCGATAACCGTACCCCTCGGTATATAGACCATGCTCTGTATACTAACGTTACTACCAATCACCGTATCCCCATCAATAATGACCCCAGACCCAATCCTGGTATTTGCACCAATCCTCGTGTTCTCCCTGATCAACGCATTATGCCCTGTCTCAACACCATCGCCCATCTCCACATTCTCATAAATAATTACATTACTCCTAATAATGCAGTTCTTACCAATTACAGCACCATTACTAACATCATCCATTAACTGCTCAATGACCGAGCCCTTATCCCTTATGCTTATGAGCTTTGATCTAATGGGATGGCCTATAACAACGAAGGCTCCACTATCGTGCCCTCGCCGATTACTGATGGGCCAAGTACTACGACATCCTCACCCATGCTTTTACTTAGTATTTTTGCCCTTGGGGATATGTACGTCATTGATTGATTCTCACAAGATAAATATTTAAGTAATTACTAATTTGGTTAAATTGCAATGGGCTATTACCCAGCGCCGCCCCCACCTCCACGTGAGGACCCAATAACCAGGATTCTCAGGGAACTTATGAACCTAAATAGCAAGGTTGATCAGCTGTCCAGGAATCTAACAGACATTGGCGCCAGGGTTGAGAACCTGGAAAGTAGGGTTAATGAGATTGAGAAGTCGCTATCCAGTCTAATCAAGGCTCAAGAATTAATTAGTGGCATAACTCCACAGAGCATGGCTGAGCTGGCAGGTATGCTGTCAAACACATTGAGGGAGTTGACGAGGATTGAGGCATCGTTAATTGCCTATAGGGACTCAATATCGTCATTGCAGGGTAAGGTTGAGAGTGCCGTGGATTTACTGGCGAAGGTATCCATGGATTTAAAGGAGTACAGGACCCTCGATATTAACCAGGTCGTTGAAATTACAAATCAATTGTCTAATGTTGCGACAAGACTTAATGAGGTACAGAAGCTTATTGAGGAGCAGGGTATTAGGTTGATTTCTGAGTATAGAAAAAGTTCTGAGACGATTGAGGGGCTTAAGTCAGTTATTTTGGATGTTTTGAGTAAGGGCGCTGGTAAGTCCTAGTTTTATGTTGTTTTTCATTACGTTCAATTTCATTTAGAATAATAAAAGCAAAATATATTAGTTCCCCCGTTTAAAATACGTACCGTGTTCAGGTCTAAAGAGACGTCTGAGCTTTACCAGAGGATTAATGACATAAGTAATCTACTTCAGGCATTGCAGCAAAACGTCCAAGCCCTAATCAATAGCGCCAACCAAATGCAGAAAAGCCTTCAAGCAATTTCAACTGGAGTTGAGAGAAACGACAAGACGCTACAGGATGCCATTAAGGTCATAAACTCATCAACCACGGACATAGCCAGTAGAGTCGCCCAAATGAATACTATCGTTAATCAATTCAACGACACGAGTAAGAAGCTTATGGATTCATTATTTGATGCCCTTGAGAAGATAAACAACCTACTAGATAGGCTTCAGGGATTATCAAGTAATATGCAACAAAGCCTCACGAGCGCGACCGCCATCCTGGAATCAATTAATAATAACGTTAAGGACCTCAACACAAAAATTGAGAGCGGTGTCGATAAGGCATCAGCCCTTGTCTCGGAGGTATCCAAGTTGAGTAATTTATTGGCGGAGTTGAATAAGGTGTATAACGAGGTTCTCAATAGGGAGAAGGACCTAGAGAATAAACTACTTGACATCAGTAGGAGAGAGAGTGACGTTTCCGTTAGGGAGAAGAGCCTTGAGGAGGTTAGACAAAGGTTGGAGAGCGATAAGAAGGTCTTGAGGAGGAGAGGGCTAAGTTGGCTGAGATGAGTAATGTAATGGCGTCGCTCATAACGCTCTCTAATCAATTAACAACGAGACTTAGTGAGCTTGATAATAGGGAGAAGGCCCTGGCCGAGAGGGAGAAGGCACTTAATGAGAGGGAGGCCAAGCTTAGGGATTGGGAGTTGGAGTTGAAATCGCGTGAGCAGAGGCTTGAGATGGAGCCGTAAGGATTGATGCCGAGAATGCAAGGCTTAGGGAGTTGGAGAAGAGGGAGCAGGAGATTAAGGAGAGGCTTGAGCAGTTAGCTCAGAGGGAGGCTGAGCTTAAGGAGCTTGAGAAGAAGTTGAATGAGAGGCAGGAGGCGTTGAATAAGCTTGAGACCGAACTTAAGGATAAGGAGAATAGGCTCAACTCCCTAGAGAACCTGCTCAGGGAGAGGGAGGATACGTTGAAGAGACTTGATGAGGAGATTAATAAGAGGAGGAGAGAGCTTATGGATAAGCTTGAGCCGTTAATGACGAAGCTTCTTGAGGAGGAGAAGAGGCTCACGGATTGGGAGAAGAGACTTCTTGATAAGGAGAGGGAGTTGATGAATTATCAGAGGGCGTTGATAATTAGGGAGAACACCCTGGTCGAACTTAGGGAGAAGCTTGATAGGGAAAGGGAGGAGCTGGAGAGCAAGATGAAGGAGGTTAGTAAGATTGAGAGTGAGTGCCAGGATATACGTAAGAAGTACGAGCAATTGCTTAAGGAGAGGGAGGAACTAATGAAGATTATTGAGAGCAAGGATAAGGAACTTAATCAATTGAGGGCCTTAATCAAGAAGTAAAAACAATACTCTTTTTCAATTATTATTTTAAATAACCACGATAAGTACGTATGCAAAAACTAAAATAATGTTAATAATGTTTAGCCCCAGCGAGAAAAATGCTAAAATTCTCTTTAGCTTTCCAATTATTAATTCCCTATCTGTATATGCGGTGTTAACATCATACCAGGTCTGCTTAATTGATAGGAATGAAGTAAAGAAACTAATTAACGCTAATACGAGTACGGTAATGTCCAGGGTAAAATTACCCTTACTTGGTAGGTATGTACCTGCCAGTGATGATAGTAAAACCGTATAAACAACCACCGCGAGAACTATAGCCGCCACCAACAACCTGGACATAATCATCACCTCAACGCGTCCCTTAACCTATTAATTACGAAGTCCTTACCAAGCATCGCCAGATAAGGCGCAATCCTCGGGCCACTCGGCTTACCGAAAAATATCAAATAGGTAGCCTCAAAGAAGGCTCTCTCAACATCCTTATTCTCCCTGGGAACCCTCTTCATAGCCTCCTTAATATTATCCTCACTCCAAACATCAACCCTCTCAAGCTCCTGAAGCAAAAGTCCCAACTTACTTCTTTGAATATCCGTTAATGAAGCCCTTACGGACTCCGGCAACTCCTCAAGAACCTTAATCCTGTACGCTTCGGGTGCGTACTTACTGACCCAATTACGAGCTCTTATGAGCCTAGACTTGATCCTCTCACGGGATAAATCATCCAACTCCTTAGTGAGTATCTTCGTATCCCTCAACCTCTTAATAACCCTCTCCATAAGCTCCTCCTCACTCAGCGACTGCGGCAACGTCTGTATCAGGGCAACAGCATGTAGGTATGGCAATTGAAACGGCATTTCCTTAGGTAATGGTCTCCTCAACTGTGCATATTCATAGGACTTAATAATTAGGTCAAGGTAATCCTTCTCCTTGGGGCTGGGCTTATCAACGCCGTAGTAAAGGCGCTCAGCCCTATCATAGATATCCACATATTGATAAATAGAGTCGAGGCTAAAGGTAAGCCTCTTCGTTGGTTCATGGAATATGTATATGTACCTAAGAACCTCAGGCTCGGCAACCTCAACCCACTCCCTCGGTGTAAAGCCTATAAAGTCACTACTACCCATATCACCGACGTCCTTACCATTAACCACATAACCAACCCATTCATACCAGGTACCCAATGGTGGGTTAATACCATAAACAGACTTGGCAATCTCAATGGCCGAGTCCCTAGAGCCACCGGGCATTGCGTGGTCCTTACCGTAGGCTCAAAGTCGACTTGCAACGTATACCAAACACCGACCCACTCAACCCTCCACGGAAGCTTGCCATCCGTCAACTTAGCCCTACCAACATGACCACAGTAAGTGCACCTATACTCAACTTCGTATTTATCGAGATCAAGCTTTGTGACCTCCGCGGTGCCAATCCTACCGCAGTTCTCGCATATTGGTTCGAATGGTATCCAATCTTTCGGGTATGGATTCCTACCCCTATACTTGTTAATGACTTCTATTAGCCTCTCTCTATTTCTCATGGTCATTATTATGAACTCCCTCATCCTAGGATGCTCCCTATACATCTCGCCCGTCGTTATAACCTCAACATTCTTCGCGAAGTAATCAAGGTAATCACCAAAGTCCCTCCAGTAATGATCAACCCAGGACTTATGGCAACCCTTAGGGTCAGGAACACGCTCAAGAGGCCACTCAATGTATTTCCTACCAACCTCAGGATCCAGGAACTGCTCGAGCTGTTTATCCTTACCCTTCCAGGGATCCATTGTATAGAGGGTTAAGACCTGCCTGACCTTCAATCCAGCATCCCTTAATTTCTCAGCAATGACACTATTCAGTATTATCTCACCCCTAAGCCTACCAATGTGCTGAAGTCCGGAAACGCTAAGGCCACCATTAAGTACGCACTCATCCTTACCCTCACTACGGCACCTCTCAAGAACCTGGCTTGCTATCTTATCAATCCAATGTGTATAACTCATTGCTGGGAAGAAAAGCATTAACTAATTTATAAGTTATCCTAATTAACCGCCCTCCGCAGGTGGTAAGAACACCACTTCATCATTATCGTTAAGCTTCGTGGCAAGTCCATTAAGCCACTCAATGGCCTTACCATTAACCAGGACCACGTACTCACCCCTAAGCTTGCCATCACCATCAAGCACGGCCTCGGCGAACTTAGGATTGAACGTATGAGAAATAAGGTCAATGAGGTCGCGCACAGAGAGACCATTTGGAGTCTCAAGCTCAATTCTAAATGCACCAATCAATTCATAAAGATCACCAAAAAAACTTAACCTTAATCCTCACAAGACCGGGCAGATTAAGTACAAAATAAAAATTTAACTCAGTTTATAGGTTTGTGTTAAAATTAGAAATTGAACGTATGGTGCCCCGGCCGGGATTTGAACCCGGGTCACGGGCTTTCCTTGCCTAGGCTCGAAAGGCCCACATACTTGACCGGGCTATACTACCGGGGCTCGTTAATCATTAAATACGTCGGTTTTTAAGCCTTTATGCCATTTTTCTCATTAGGTTAATTAATTTAAGTTCGCGACTTTGCGGTTGGTTTAATGCCCATTGCCATATTTAGAAGCGGTGATCTTTACTTCATTAGGTTCTCAATAAATAGACGCCCCAGGAGGGCTGCCTTCGTTATTGGTAACTTTACAGCATTCATGAAACCAATAGAACTTGAGTTTTGTGGCTCTGATTACTGCGCCTACGTTTCGTTACCTCCAGGTGATTATTACTATAGGTACTTAGTTGATGGTGAGGTGGTCCTTGATGATGGCCCTACGGAGAATGGCTTTAACGTACTTAGGCTTAGTGGTTTTGTTAAGAGAATTCCCGAGAATAGGCGCAGGCTGTTTAGGGCTATTTATGGTATTTTCGTTGATAGGTTTGGGTGTAAGAGGGAGGGTGGTCCTAGGGATAGGCTCGGTGGCGATTTGCTCTTCATTAAGGACAAGCTTAGTTATATTAAGTCCATGGGCTTTGACGCGGTTTATTTAACGCCGATCTTTAAGGCAATGTCTTACCATAGGTATGACGTTATTGATTACTTGAACGTCGATGACGACCTGGGCGGTAATAAGGCATTTAGGGAGTTGCTGAGGAGGGCTCATGAACTCGGTATTAAGATTATACTGGACCTGCCCATACACCACACAGGCTCCGACCACCCAGCCTTTAAGTCCGCCTTAAGTGGTGACCAGGAGTATTCCCGTTGGTACTATATCTATAATGGAGATTACGAGAAGTTCATGGATGTCAGGAGAATGCCTAAGCTTAACATGAAGTTCGCCGGTGAGTGGGTTAAGGGCGTAGTGCTTCACTGGGCATTGATGGGTGTTGATGCCTTCAGAATAGACGTTGGCGCCGGAATACCGCCCTGGTTCTTGTGGGACCTAAGGAACTTCATTAATAAGCCATTAATTGCCGAGGTCTGGGGCGACCCATTCCTATGGAGAAATGCCGTTGATGGCGTCATGAATTACCAGGTCTGGGAACCACTGATTAAGTTCCTACGTGGTGAAATAGATGCTGAGGATTTCGTCCAGGTGCTTAAGAGGCAATTGAACGTATTGCCAAAACACTTCTTAGTTAATTCCTGGCTCTTCATGGATACCCATGACACGCAAGGGCAGTTACAATGCTTAATAATGATATTGAGAAGCTTAAGGCAGCGCTCGTATTCGTATACACCTGGGTCGGAACACCAATGCTTTATTACGGTGATGAGGTAATGCTTGAGGGAGGCCCCGACCCTGATAATAGGAGGTGTATGGATTGGAAAAGAGTTAATGGTCCCAATACACTTCATGAATTCATAAGAAGACTATCAGAATTAACCTTAACGCCAAGCACGTAATAGCTAACTCAAGCGATTTAACATATTATGATGATAAATTCGAGGTTAGGTTGAGTAACGAGCCAAGAAGGTATAATGGTGGTATCCTAAGTGGTGATTACTTCGTTATTAAGAGTAGGTAATTTGCCGAGAACTATCGTTACTTAATGGTTATTAATAACTGTTTATTAATGAGTATACCTAGGTATAAACATATAGATTAATATCTAAGTTTTATCTTTTTTTATTTATGAACATGCATGAATTATATAAATCAATCACGGTAATGCTTTTAAACCTATTCATAATACCTGAATACGTATGAACAGGCTTGGACTATCCACAGGCGCTATAATAGGCATAATCGTTGCTGTGATAGTCATAGTAGCGGCGGTCGTTGCCGTAGTTTACCTGTATAAACCCTCCGCACCAAAACCAGCAACACCACCTGGCTTCGTAATACCAATAAGTGACTTCACACCGCAGAATGTGTATAGCCCTAGCTTTGCCCAAACCTTCTGTTCCAAGGTTGGTAACGTAACAATAACCGTGTGGGATACCTACAGCGTTAGTGAGAATCAGGCATTCAATGCCTCATTGGCATCCTTTGAGCAGTTATACCCATGCATACACGTTGAGGTAACGTACGGCGTTGGCATTGCAACGAGCAACTTCATATCAGCAGCAAAGGCTGGGCAGGCACCCATCGTCTATAGGGACACAAGCGATGATGCCGGCAAATTATTCGCAGCAGGCCTACTGCTTAACCTAAGCGAGTATCTACCACCATCGGTTTTTGAACAGTACCTACCCACGGCCGCCCAGAACTTCTACTTAAACACGCCAAGCGCCCATGGTTATTACGGCCTACCTGATAACATAAACTACATAGTCATGTTCTACAATAAACAATACATAACATCACCACCAAACACCACGGACCAACTAATCAACATGTGCCTGCAGGTCAACAGTACGTACCACGTATGGTGCATTGCCTACGGCGTCGGCTCTGAGTGGGGTTATAGGTTCGCCGCCTGGTTCGCTGGCTTTGGTGGGCAGATATTCGGCCTAACAACATGCCGCAACTCAACTCAAGCGCCATGGTTAATGCCTTGGAATTCTGGTACAACCTAACGTACGGCCTGCACATAAATGCCCCAGACATGAACCCAAGCCTTGAAGGCCAGTTATTCACAAGCGGCCAAGCTGCAATAATATTTGATGGCCCATGGGATTTGTACGTACTTCAAGGCCCTTGGCTGCAACCTGGGTGCCGCACCACTACCAGTGGTTAGCCAGACGGGCCTGCACGCGAGCCCGTTGATAGGCAGTACTGGTTGGGTAATTGCGGCGCCGCAGGCAAGCGGCGCCACGCCGCAGCAATTGGAGGCCGCGTTAGTGTTTATATTGTACATGACTGGACCGCAGGCAGATCTTAACCTATGGAATTATGCTCACGACATACCAGCCAATATACAGGCCTATGACCAGGCAGTTAGTCAGTTAAAGGCTGGGCAGCTAACGCCGTCGTGTCTAAACGACATTATGGAGGCATATTCGCCCAGGCCCAGTATGGTCAGAAGTTCCCCAACATACCGGCCATGGCCTATTACTGGCCAGCATTCCACCAGTACGCAACTGCCTACTTTGCTAACCAGACTACTGCTCAAGCCGCTGCCCAGGGTATGGAGCAGTACATGCTCCAGCAGTTGGCTCAGTCAAGCGGTTAGGTTAGGTGATTAATAATGGATTCCCTTCAAAATCTCAATCGTGTTTTAATCCAATACCTCTACCTCCTTCCCATCATTGCCATTGCGTTATTCCTATTCCTGTACCCAGTGGCCTACGCTGTGTATATATCATTCACAAACTTTGATCTTTATCATCTATTTTATTACACATTCGTTGGATTAAGAATATATCAGAAAATACTAACTAGTAATACTTTTTATACGTTATTACTGAACACGGTTATTTGGACGGTGGGTAGTTTAGTTCCAATGGTGGTTACCGGGTTCATACTGGCCCTAATACTTAATCAGAGGGATATTAAGGGTAGGAATGTATTCTTTACATTACTCCTGGTACCCTGGGCATTCCCAGCATACATCTCATTAGTGATTTGGTATGGCATGTGGAATTACGAGTATGGAATCGTTAATAAATTTCTCGGCTTATTTGGTATCCCGCCAATTAACTGGTTAACATTTACAAACACCGCCTGGGCTGCGTTAATATTAACGAATCTGTGGTTATCATTCCCATACTACACGGCGGTCTTCCTATCAAGCCTGCAGAGTATACCTAGTGAGTTGTACGACATTGCCGTGGTTGATGGCGCTAATGCGTGGCATAAGTTCAGGTATATAACATTACCCCTGATGAGGAGCGCCATAGCCTTCGTCAGTGTTGGCGGCTTTGTTTTTACATGGAATAACTTCTACCCAATATACATACTGACGGGTGGTGGTCCCGGCATATCAACCGATATACTAATTGTTTATACATATCAGGAGGCATTCTCCTACGGTTATTACAATATTGCCGCTGCATATTCGGTAATTTCAACAATTATCCTAGCAATAATGGCCATACTAATGCTCAGGGTTGGTAGGGTACTCGAGGTGATAACATGAGCAATAGGTATAGTCTGAAGAATAAGGTAATTAGTTGGGTTAGGCTTGGTATATCGTACATAATACTCGCTATAGTAGCTGCCATAGCGATATTCCCAATATATTACATAATAATCACGTCCGTAAACCCAATACCAACCCTTGCCTCAATAACCCTACGCTCACTCCTACCTGAGCACCCATCACTAGAGGCATATTATTACATATTGTTTAAGGAACCATTTCTGCTTTGGCTCAGGAACAGCCTAATTCTCGCGACAGGTACCATAGCCATTACGGTGATAGTCGCCTTCATAACGGGGGCTGCCCTGTCGAGGTTTAACGTACCTGGAAAAACAACGCTTATGGTGACGATCTACGTCATGACGTTCTTCCCGTTTGCAGCAACGGCGCTGCCGCTTTACCTAATGTTCGCATCGCTGGGTATGCTTAGGGGGTGGGCCGTATACGTAGCTTTAATATTGGCTTATTCTGGAGGTACGTCGATATTTAGTTCATACCTGGTTAAGGTGTTCCTTGATAGGGTACCTAGGGATTATGAGGAGGCGGCGTTGATTGACGGCTTAACGAGACCCGGGGCCTTCTTTAGGATTCTCCTGCCGATGGCTAAGCCGATAATTGCGTTTGTGGCGCTCCTGGCGTTCATGGGCGCCTACACGGATTACGCATTGGCCAATGCTTTCATAATGCAGGGTAGTATGTGGACGCTGACCCTGGGCATGTATTATCTGGCCTTCGTTAATAGGGCAACGCTGTATAATGTGCTTGCAGCATTCTCCGTGCTCATGGGAATACCGATATTCGCAATATTCATTGCATTCCAGAAGTACCTGGTGCAGATATACGCGATGGGCGGAATTAAGGCATGAGAAGTTGAAAATAATTAAAAGAATAATTGAAAAGAAAAGTTTAAATATCTAAAAAAAATACCCAAATATTATGACAAATAAAATAATATACACGGTATTTCTTTTACTAATAGTAGCAGTACTACTCGCAGCACCCAGAGCCCATGCCCAAAGCTCATGTCTATACATAGTGTCCTTCAATGTGACACCGACGTCGGGTCCTGCATACATAACAGTGGCAATAACAGGATTGCCAGAGGGCCATGAAGTTTATCTACACTGGGGCATTGAGCCGTATCCGCAGGGACCTTGGTCAAGCGTTACTGATACGTTAATGACCTGGAACGGGACCAGTTACGTAGCCACAATTGGGCCATTCCAACCTGGTACCTGGGTTGCTTGGGTATTTCATGATGCAACCACGAATACCTGGATTAACTATCAATGCGTACCCTTCTGGAACTGGAACGTTGATGTTAATCCACCGAATCAGGCTATACATGGGCCTATGTTTACCCAAATGGCTCAATACTAATAACGGTGCTCGGTAGAACGCCAGACAACATACTCCTTTGGTACGGCCTAACCTCAGGCCCTGGAAACGTGCCCTGGTACACCACGAGCGGTGCGCCGGGCGCCATGAACGCAACAATGACGTTCAACCCACTCTGGGGTAATTACTCAGTCATGATTGGGCCATTCAAACCGGGGCAGTGGGTGCAATGGGTTTATTGGGACACGACGACCAATACCTGGCTCCACTGCTCAACCAATTTAATAAGTGGCGTTGTAACATGCACACCCAATGGGAATTTTGCAATACAGGATGTCTACTCACCATTAGTTTTCATAAACGCCACATACAGTAGGTACGTTTACCTGGTTGGGCAGAATGCCACTGTCTACGTACTTTTTAAGAATGAGTTTGGAGAGCCCGTTACGGTTAACATGACGCTCACGGTAAATAATGAGGAATTCAATTATTACGATATAACCATAATGCCGGGTTACTACACGGTGGCGCTTAACTTTACCGTGAATATGCCACAGGGCATTTATACGCCTATGCTCACGGTCTACAGCCTAGGAACCACACTGACCCAAGCCTCACTACCAAGTCTCTATGTACTCAATACAACTGGTAAGCCACCAATTAGCCTTGTCATTGTATGGAACATGCATCAACCACTTTATATTGAGCCTAACGGCACGTGGGAGCAGGCCTGGTCCTACTTCATACATGCCACGACTTCCTATGGAATGGGACGTGGGTCGGTGCCTATGAACTTCAGGCATTACTGCTTAGTGAGTATAATGTAAGCGTAACCATCGACTTCACACCCGTGCTTCTGTATCAGTGGGAGACAATACTCACTGAGGGTACGTTCCCCTACTCACCCGCTTGGCCAAGCCCATCAACACTTAATGTAAACATGACCCAGTGCCTCGAGGCCATAAACTACACAATTAGCCTATACAGGGAGCTTGCCCAGGAGGGTAGGGTCGAGATTTTAACCGTGCCATTCTACCACCCATTGCAGGCAATAATCTATGATAATGGTTGGCAGAGCGACCTACTGGCTCAAATACTCATGGGTGAGGAGATGACTGAGGAGGTATTTGGCGTTAGGGCAACGGGCGCTTGGACACCCGAGATGGCATTTAACATGGGTCTGGTCCACTTATATAATGAGACGGGTATTGAATTCACAATACTTGATGCCCAGGCATTCCTACCCTACGCAACCGTAGTCAGCGGTACTCCATCACCGTACGGGCCTATAATTGTTGAGGACTCTACTGGTGAACAGGTGATAGTCCTGTTCAGGGATACGGACCTCTCGAACGCATTCTCCTTCGCCTACTTCAGCCAATCACCGCAGGTAACCGCCAGAGAATTGATTCATTACCTAGCCAGGATATACATGCAGAACCCGGGCGCTGTCATCGTGGTGGCGTTAGATGGCGAGAACCCACTAATCTTTAACCCAACCACTGGGCCTGCCGACCTACAGGCTATTTACCAAGTACTCTCCGAGTACCAGGTACCTGGTTCATAACGCAGACGGCCAGCGAGGCCATAGAAACCCACAAACCCATAGCAATACTGACTAACCTGCCCGAGTCCTCATGGGCCCTAAACCTAAACAATTGGAATAATGGCTATCCAGGTAAGGTCGAGATATGGCGCTCGGTAGCTCTTGCCAGGGAGTACCTAGTGGCGTTTACGAAGGCCGTGGGCATGCCAATATCACCTGTAGTACCACTACCCTTCAACATAACACCGAACTCAACAAATCCCATATACACGCTGTGGAACTACCTATACATTGCCGAGGGTAGTGACTGGACCTGGCAGACTGGACCTCCGAACTACGGCCCGGCTTGGTTCCAGGAGCAGGCATTGACGTACACGAGCGCCATAATTAATACCATAGAGGATTGGTTATCCCAGGTCAAGCTTGTTAAGTACGTTGTTAAGGATGATGCGTGGTACTCCAGATATACAACGGCCTGAACTACACACTATACGTAACGCTGGTTGTGGGTAATGGCACGTACACAATTGCTAAGCCCATAGTGCTGAAACCGCACCACATAATGACGATACCCGTGATAGGCATTGAGAATGCAACGATAGCTCAGCTATACTCACCGATTACGGATAATGAACTTGGTGACCACCCAATACCAATTAACCAATACGGATTCCCACTAGCCACATTTGCGCTATCGCACGGAAACTCACAGGCAATATCAGCAACGCAGGGAGAATCCAGTGAATTAATAACAGGCCTTATAGCTGTTTTACTTAGTGCGTCAGTAATAATGATGATTTTACTAATTCAAAGAGGAATACTTAGGTAACTTCTTGTCATATGATAGTAGATAATATAAGTTAAAAATCATTTCTCCTCTTTGCCCAATTCCTTAGAGGTTATTGAGTAATACCTACTTAGTACTGGGCATCCACGACCACCACTAAGGCAGAAATTAATGAATTTACTCCTGCTTACCCTCCAATCCTCAGGCGACATGAGTATACAACGCTCACCATCATACGTCCTCTGATAAAAAAATGCACTTATTCCCACTGCTAGATGACACGGTAATTCACGACGCACTAGCCTTATTTTTATTACTCCGGCCTATTTCTTCTTCAATTCCCTTAAGCAAGTCTCACAACATATGTAATACGTCCTCCTACCCCTCCTATACACGATTAGCACTGTTATTGGACCGCCGCAGTAATCGCACACAAAGCCGACGCTAACCAACTGCCTGCTCACCGGTCTCAGTGCTATATGAAGCCCATCCCTACCTTAGCATTAATGACACCGATTAATTCATCGAAGTCCTAGCCCTTACGACGGTATGTACTTATCATAAAACCAACTTGAAGCACTCACCGAGCCTAGTAATTATAAGCGCCTTCAGTGAATTCTCTGGAGCATCTGCCGTAAATTTAACGCTCTTATTAACTAATGACTTCAATGCCTGTATACAGTTATCCTCGACAGCAGTGAACCTAGTAAGTCTTAATAATAGCATTAAGTTCTAGCTATAAGTATGAGCGTCATTGTGGAGATAGCAGTCGATCCAATCGGGACGGGTACCCCGAGCGTTGGTGATTACGTTAAAATTGCCATAGACGTTATTAAGAGGTCAGGTTATAAATATGAGGTAGGCCCCATGGGAACCTCGGTTGAATTACCGAGCGTTGAGGCATTGGGCAAGTTGCTCCAGGATATCCATGATGCCCTTTATAGGGCTGGTATAAAGAGGATTGTGACCACTGTTAGGATTGATGATAGGAGGGATAAGGCAATAACGATGGCTTATAAGGTTGAGAGGGTTAGTAAGTGATTATGGTTAAGATACGCGTTAAACTTGGCACGGTATTCGACGACCCAGAATTCTTCGAGGTTAAAATGAACTGCACAAAATGTGGTAAGTGCTGCCTAAACACACAAATGGAGCTCCTACCTGAGGACATAGAGAGAATAGTTAGGCTTGGCTATAGGCTCAATGACTTTGCAGTGTTTGATGGCGAGACGTGGAGGTTAAGGAATGTAGATGGCCATTGCGTATTCCTTAATCCACATACCATGGAGTGCACCATTTATGAAAATAGACCAATTGGTTGTAGGCTATACCCACTGGTTTATGATAATGTTGAGGGCCCATATATTGATAGGGAATGCCCAGCGTGGAATACCGTGAATCCCAATGAAATAAATAGACTTGGGAAGTACCTGCCATTATTCATAGCCAGGTCATACCAAACAGATCAATGGGTCAGATTGAGGTACGGCATTCGACGTTAACCATTTTACTTAAATAAATAATGCTTTAATAAACTGTCACTAAAATATCTTTTGATGATATCATCATATTAATTTAGGCATGTTTTTAGATAATGCGACGACTAATCTTATGTAATTCATAGCTTATTTATTAAGTCATTTCAATAATCCTATGGATTTATATTTAACTATTTTTACCATTTAGAGATAAATAACCTACCAGAAGCATTTATAAAGCCCTAGTGTTTTACGGTTCATGAGATAGTATGGCTGAGGTAACTGAATTCATAATACTTGGTAGGGGTGGGCAAGGTGGCGTTACCGCTGCTAGGATACTTGTGTCCGCTGCGCTTAAGGATGGTAAGTGGGGTCAGGCAATTCCTGAGTTTGGTGCTGAGCGCAGGGGCGCCGTTGTTAAGTCATATGCGAGGATCGCTGATAAGCCCGTACCCCTTCACAGTAATGTTAGGAAGGCTGACGTACTTATTGTCCTCGTCTCAAGCGTTTTAGACTGGTAAATGTTGATGACCTTATGAAGAGCAGGGACTCGATAATAATTGTTAATTCAGCATCACCAATAAGGACTGGATATAGGACTTACTACGTTGATGCAACATCAATAAGTGAGAAGCTTGGGCTCGTAATCGCCGGCTGGCACATAGTGAGCACTCCATTGTTGGGCGCGGTTGCTAGGGTGACGGGTGTCGTGAGCCTTAATTCAATAATTGCCTCACTGCCCGAGTTTGTTGGTAGGGAGAATCTGGTTAAATTGAATGCCGAAGCCGTTAAGATGGGTTATGAGTTGGTCAAGGGTGAGTGATATGAGCGCGGCTGAGAAGTTAAGGGGTCTCTTATTATCAACACCAGCCGAGGGCGCTGGCGGTAGGACAGGCACGTGGCGCGTGTATAGGCCCGTGATTAATTACTCCAAGTGCACGAAGTGCGGGATTTGCTGGTTATACTGCCCTGAGAACGTGATTGAGTGGCTTGAGGATAAGAACGTTAGAATTGACTATAATTATTGTAAGGGCTGCGGAATCTGCGCCGATGTTTGCCCTGTCAAGGCTATTGACATGGTTAAGGAGGGGGTGGTGTGAATGAGTAAGCAAATATCCCTCGCAAGGCAGGTTAGGAAGGTCCTGGTCGGGGATCACGCAGTCGCCGAGGCTGTGAAGCTGGCTAGGGTTAATGTTGTCTCGGCATACCCAATAACACCACAGACATTAATCGTCGAGAGGATTAGCGAAATGATCGAGAGAGGCGAATTAAAGGCTGATTATGTGAGAGTCGAGAGTGAGTTCGCCGCGTTAGCTACGGTGTACGGCGCCGCCGCAGGCGGTGCAAGGGCTTTCACCGCAACCTCAAGCCACGGACTCTTCTACATGTATGAGATGCTTTGGTGGGCCGCGGCCTCGAGGGTCCCACTCGTTATGGCTGTGGTTACTAGAGTTGTTGGGCCTCCATGGAATATACATGACGAGCACACAGACCTGCTTGCCATTAGGGATAGTGGTTGGATAATTGGAATGGCTCAAAACGTGCAGGAGGCATTTGACATGACTCTGACGGCATTCAAAATAAGTGAGGATGAAAGGGTATTATTACCCGTCGCAGTAGGCCTTGATGGATTTATCCTAAGCCATACGGCAGAGCCCCTTGACATTCCATCACAGGAGGATGTTGATTCCTGGTTACCACCTAGGAACCCGAGAATTCCATACACCATTGAACCCGGTGGTGAGGCTATTACGATGGGTAATCTGCCTGGCAATGACGTTTACCACGCATTACTTAAGAAGTATATGGATGAGTCTATGGAATCTGCGAAGAAGGTTATTGCGGAGGTTTATGACGAATACGCTAAATTAACGGGCAGGAGGTACGGCCCATTAACCGAGTGCTACAGATGCAGTGATGCTAAGTACCTGGCCGTATCAATGGGTGCATGGAGTGGTGATATAATGAACGCAGTTGATAGACTTAGAGATGAGGGATACCCAATCGGTCTGTTAAGGATGAGGTATATCAGGCCATTTCCTGAGGAGGACATTGCTGGGTGGGTTAATGGCATGAAGGGAATAATCGTGTTTGATAGGGACTATTCAGCGGGTATGGGTGGTGTATTAGCCAGCGAGGTAAGTGGCTTTGTTCCTAGCAACATATCCTTCGAGGGCGTTTTAGCCGGGATTGGAGGATTTGACGTTTCATCGGATGAATTTAAGATGATAATGAGGGAGTTCGTTGATAAGGTTGAACGCGAGGGTTTAGTAAGGATTAGGAAGTACTGGTATATACCTAAGATTGAGAGGTGATGGGCATGGTCACGATGAACGAGCTACATAAGTATGGGAGGACTAAGTTCATAATGCCTGGCACTGCGGCATGTCCAGGCTGCCCATTGCAGGTTGGTATGAGGCAATTAGCGATGGCTCTTGATGGTAAGTTCGTCATGGTGATACCGGCTGGTTGCTCAAGTGTAATACCAGGTTCTGCGCCGTACACGGCATACACGGTACCCGTACTCCACGTACCATTTGCATCAAGCCCAGCCGTGGCAAGCGGCATAGTTAGGGCCGTTAGGCAGAGGGGTAATAATGGACCTGTGGTTGTTTGGGCTGGTGACGGCGCAACCGCAGATATTGGGTTCGCCACATTAAGTGGCGCTGCCTATAGGAATGAGGACATACTCTACATAATGGCTGATAACGAGGCATACATGAACACGGGAATACAGGCTAGCGGCACAACGCCCTGGATGGCTTGGACGACCACGTCACCAAGGGGTAAGACTGAGGATAAGAAGGACGTGGCGTTAATAATGCTCATGCACAAGGTGCCCTACGTAGCCACAGCAAGTATTGCCTACCCCATGGACTTCATCGACAAGGTTAGGAGGGCGATGCAGGTCAAGGGCTTCAAGTTCATACACCTACATGCACCCTGCCCACCCGGTTGGAAGATGGACGATGCATATACGATCAGGCAGCCAGGCTCGCCGTTGAGACGGGCGCTGGATACTCTGGGAGTATAACCAGGGCAAGCTAACGATAAGTCCACCAAGCCTTCCATATAAGGATAAGTCAAGGAGAAAGCCGCTGGAGGAGTATCTAAAGATTCAGGGTAGGTTTGCCCACCTCAAGCCTGAGGATATTAAGATCATGGAGGAGAAAATAGATAGGCAGTGGGACTTGATACTCAGGCTGGCTGAGATTTTCAAATAATCACTTCAAATAAAATTTAATAATTGTGTAAATCCTAGGAACAACAATGAGCTGGAGCTTATTGGATGCATTACGAAATAAACCAGACATTGTTAGGGAGTCACTCAGGAAGAGGAGGATGGACGTTAGTATCGTCGATAAATTCCTCGAATTAGACAGTAAGTGGAGGAGTCTCAAGGCGGAGATTGATGAGTTGAGGCATAGGCATAATGTAATCACTAAGGAGGTTAGTAAGCTGAGCGGTGCTGAGAGGGAGAGGAAGATAATGGAAGCTAAGGAATTACTAAATGAGATTCAGAAGAAGGAGGAAGAGTTAGAAGGCGTTGAGAGGGAGAGGGAGAGGGTTCTTAGATCGATACCAAACCTGGTTCATGAGAGCGTACCCTATAATTGCCCGGAAGGTGTTGACGCAATACCAGTTAGGTTTTATGGAACACCCAAGGTTTGGGTTGGGCATATTAAGGAGTTTAAGGATCAAACAGAGCGTTTTGGCTTCAATGTACCATATGAAACCATTGATTGGAGACCCATTGGCCATGCCGACATGCTTGAGATAGTACTTGGCATGGGTGATACGCTTAAGGCCGGCGAGGTCGCTGGATCCAGGTTTTACTACCTATTTGATGACTTGGTAATGCTTGACATGGCGTTGATAGCTACGCCATCGATTACATGACTAAGAAGGGCTTTAGACTCGTGCTTCCACCATACATGCTAAAGTACGAGGTACTCTCCGAGGTGCTGGATATGGAGACATTTAAGGACATGGTGTACAAGATCGAGAATGAGGACCTATACTTAATAGGCACTGCCGAGCACCCAATAGCCGCTTATCTAAGGCGTACAGAGCTCCTAGAGGATCAACTGCCGCTCCTATTTGTTGGCGTCTCGCCAAGCTTCAGGAGAGAGGCCAGCGCGGGTAATAGGGATATGAAGGGTATATTCAGGGTTCATCAATTCCATAAGGTTGAGCAATTTGTATTCTCACTACCCGAGGAGAGTTGGAAGTGGCATGAGGAGTTGATAAGGAATGCCGAGGAACTGTGGCAAGGCCTTGGTCTACCATACAGAGTCGTACTGCTTTGCGCCATGACATGGGTAGGTGCGCCGCCAAGCAGTATGACCTTGAGGTTTGGATGCCGGCCCAGGGAATGTATAGGGAAATGGTCTCATGCAGTAACTGCACTGACTGGCAGTCGGCTAAGCTCGGTGTCAGGGTTCTTAGGAAGGATATGAGGAGGGAGTTCGTGCATACTCTTAACTCAACAGCCATAGCGAGCACGAGAGCCATAACGGCGATCCTCGAGAATTACCAGGAACCTGATGGTACCGTGGTAATACCCAAGGTCCTGAGGAAGTACCTAGAAATATTTAGTAAGGGGCCAACCGATGCTATTTACCCGAGGAGGAAGGTGAGGAGATGATAAGGGTAATCCAATAATTGAGTGAATTAACGCCGGAGAAGCTCGGCATCACTCCATAAATTATTGAAATAGGTCTTCGCGATATCGATTATGTAGTCCTGCCTCGAGAATAGGCTTATGTAATCCACGCCGTGCTTAATAATGAGGACCACACCACCAACACCAATAAAACCACCGCCAAATAGTTTATCCCTAATCCTAATGTGTATCCTGGGCGGCAGGTCCTTAACATGGTTAATAATGTCACGGGAAACCAACAGCCTCACCTCATTATTACGTGATATATCCTCAACCATGGATAGCACCCTATGGTCAAGCAACTCCATGTATGGAGTTGCAACATCGAGGTTTCCATAACCCATGGACTTCATTATTAATTCCTTAGTACTATCGAGACCCCTAACAACATAGAGAAGCTCGCTTTGGGCGGCTACCCTACCCTTATAGGCCGATTCATACATTAACTGCAATGAATCTATTAATGGCTTTATTGAATTCACATAATCGGAAAACCTCTGGATTAATTTATTAAATATGTCCGTTGGTGACACGGCATAGAATAACTCAGGCCTCTTTTTATCATCGATCTCAACGTAACCCAGCCTATACAGCTTATGAAGTACTGAGTATACCTTAGATGATGGTATGTTGGCCTTCATCGCGACATCTCTTGCGGTTAATGGACCATTCTCCACAAGCGCTATGTATGCCTTTATGTCGTAACTTGTTAATCCTATGAACCTGGCGAGCTCCTGAAGTCTCTTCTCAATGCTCATACTAAGACACTTCTGAGAGTATCAGTTGGTGACAAAGTTTTTAAATAATTAACCCTCAACTACCGTAATGGTTCAGGTCGCGGCTGCAAAGACGGAATTGATCGAGGTACAAAGACCGAGAAAGCCACTTGTGGACCTAAGCAGGTTTAAATTACCCAGCACTACAGGAATGCCCTAGAGAATGAGAGACTCCAGCAGATGTGGAAGAAGCAATTCGGCTTACCGGACCATGTTCGTGTAGTTAAGGTCTCGGTATCCGTGTGCCCCGTCTGCAGTAGGCAGATACCAATGGTTGTCTATGAGGAGGATGGAGCAATATGGCTGAAAAAGACTTGCCCAGAACATGGAACATTCAGGGATTTGTACTGGGGCGATGCCGAACTTTATTACTACTTCCTCCAGTGGGATTCTCCGGAGTATATTGGTAATGGTACTGCGAATCCCAATACAGACCTAGATTACTACGTAATTACCAGTGGTTGTCCGTTCGCTTGTGGATTATGCCCTGTTCACAAGACTAATACCGTACTTGCCATAATTGATGTAACGAATAGATGCAACATGAAGTGCCCAGTATGCTTTGCCAACGCCTATGCCGCCGGCTACGTGTATGAACCAACACTCGAGCAGATAGAGCACATGCTTAGGACGCTCAGGCTCAGAAGCCCTGGGCGCCAAATGCCATCCAATTTAGCGGTGGTGAACCAACATTAAGGAATGACCTGCCTGAGATAATCAAAATGGCGAAGGCGCTCGGCTTTGACCATATCGAGGTAAATACTAATGGTATAAGGCTTGCGAATGATATTGATTACTATAAGAAGCTCCTAGACGCCGGCATGTCAACGATTTATCTGCAGTTCGACACGATAGACCCGAATAACCAGGGAGTATGGAGGCACAGGCTTTATGACCCAAGGGCATACGTAGCTGTCAAGAGAAAGGTCATTGAGAATGCCAGGAAGCTTGGCCATAGGTCTGTGGTTCTCGTGGTCACGATGGCCAGGAACTATAATGATAAGGATATCGGTAAGATAATTGACTTCGCAGTTGAGAATAGGGATGTTGTTAGGTGGATTAATATACAACCAGTTGCCTTTGCGGGTAGGGCTAAGGAGTATAGTCCTGAGGAGATTAGGCAGTTTAGAATCACAATACCTGATGTGATAAATGAAATTGAGGCCCAGACAGGCGGTAGGATAAGTAAGTGGGATTGGAGACCTGTTAATTGGCCTGTGGCCCTTGGTAAATTGGTTGAGGCGATAACGGGTAGTCCAAAGCCAATATTCGGTAATAATCCAGTCTGTGGTGCATCAACGTTTATTTACTATGATGAGGATACCAAGGATATACTACCAATAACAAAGGTTGTTGATGTTGATGGTTTCGAAAAGGCTGTTTGGGATCTACATAGTAAGGCCGTTAGGGGTGGTGTTTGGAGGGGGATAGCCACGGTGGAGACCCTTAAGTTGCTTAGGTACGTTAAGCATAAGGGCTTTAGGAACATACTTGCTAATTTCCTGATAAAGAAGGACTATGAGTCACTGGGGCAGGTAATGTTTAACGTGATTGGCCTCGGAATAATGCACTTCATGGATGTCTTTAACTTTGATGTGCAGAGGGTCCAGAGGTGCGATATACACTACGCCACACCTGACGGTAGGATAATACCCTTCTGCACAATGAATAACTTCCATAGGGATAAGGTTGAGCATAGCTTTAAGATGGACGTGAAGGATTGGTTGAAGATAAAGCTTGCAAGGAACACGGCAGTTTATATATGATTTAATACTTCGTAAAGATTTGTCCGTATTTATTCAACCCACACCTAAGTAATTATTAATAAGTATTCTTTACCCACAAGAAGTGTGAAATCTAGAGGTAGGCTTATCCTGGATTCAATCATAAATTCATCAGATAACCTACTCATAGTAGTACCGCCATTCATAAATTCCCTATTTTCAGCCATGACCATTTTAATGGAACGATTTAATAGGGGCTTATTAACGCACCTAACATTATTAACGTTGGAGTCATTAAATGACTTAAGAAGAGACGTAATAAGTAGGTATAATTCGGTCCTGCTCATTGATCCACCCACAATTATGAGACTTGACGAGCTAGCGCATTCATTCAACGGCAAGAGAGTGCTAGTAATTGGTAGGGAGGGTATTGACTGGATCACTGCCGATGCCTATTTGGAGTTTATGGACTCAATGCCTCAATTAATATGGCAATTGTTAAATAATGAATTAAGCCAGGACTCAATGAAATTCCTGGAGACCGCTATCACCTACGAGTTTTACGTAACACCTGACTATAACACTTCATTATTTAATGGTTGGTTAACAACCGAATTAATTAATTACCCAGCATTACCCGGCATACTCAGATTGCCGCTGAGCACCTCACTCTCACGCGCCTTCTCACCCATAATACCCAACATCACGGGTAATGAGGCTGAGGCTAGGAATCTCATAAAGGCCATTGCCAAGAGATGATGCATCATACAGGGATCTCGGTGAGGACGAGGTAATGACCCTACTTAAGTATATTAGTGATTTTATGCTGAGGGCAGGGTTTAGGGGTGATTACCTCGATAAGTTAGTGCTTATGCATAGGAGGTGGATTAACACGGATGTCGATGTTCTAGAGACAATACTTGCCGTAGAGTCTCAATTGGTGCTTTGGGAGTATGCGGGTGGCTTATTAAACCCAGTACTTAACCCACAAAGTGTTAAGGACATGATGGCACACTTACTAAGTATGTAGCCGTAATCAGCGAGTACGTAAAGCAACTGGATAGGGATAGTATTACGGTGAAGCAGGGCTATCAACCATTAACATTGATTGACAGATTATGCTCAATCATAAACTTCAAAACCGAGACCGGGAGTAAGCCCTTCCTCATTGAGAATGAGCCACAGCAATTAATTTGTGCATTTAATGAGGATATTACAGATGCGGATTTAGTGTTTAAACGCGGTAATTACTCAATAGCCGTGAAGGGGTTAAGGCAATGATGATTAGGGGCAGGGTTATCCTAGAAATTACTGTGAGGAATTATGAGGATTGCCAAGTAATTGCATCGTCATTACTACCCGATGAGAAAGACCTGCCGCAGGGTGTCTCATCAATTATTAAGTGCGTTGATAATAAGTTGGTTTATGAGGTTACATATAATGTTAATGATGATAAGTTATTGAGTGTTTATAATACGATTGATGACTTTATTAGAAATTTAAAAGTCGTGATGGAGTCCCTCAGTGGTTTAGGAAGGTAAAAATATAAAAAGGGTTTTTTTGATCAATGATAAGATCAACGTGTCTGAGCAGAAGCAGGCTAAGACGGGTAAGTGGATGATTAAGAAGTGGTTTACGGTGTATGCGCCTGCGTTATTCAATGGTATAGAGATTGGTGAGGTGCCTGCCAACGAGCCTAACGCGCTTATTGGTAGGACAATAGAGGTAACATTATTTGATATAACAAGGGATCTTAGTCACCTTCATATAAAGTTGAGATTTCAAATAGATAGGGTTGAGGGCGAGAAGACTTATACGAGGTTTAAGGGCATGGAATTAACTAGGGATTATATAAAGAGCTTGATCAGGAGGGGTTCAAGCTTGATTCAATTAATACAGGACATAAATACCACGGATAACGCATTGCTTAGGGTCACAGTACTCGCCATGACACCAACAAGGTGCAAGTCAAGCCAAAAAAAGGGCAATTAGGAAGGAATTTTCTAAGACTTTGAATGAATTTGCGAGTAAGGTTGACTTTAACGGGTTCATAAAAGCCGCGGTATTTGGCGATGTAAGTAATCAATTATTTGCTGTTGGTAAGAAGATATATCCACTGAGGAAGGTTGAGGTTTATAAGATAAAGGTATTGAGGTACCCAACAGGTGGTGAGGTCAAGCCCGTGGGTGAGGAGGTTAAGGTCACAGAAACAACAGCTGAGTCTCAACCCTCCTCCTCGCCTTCCTCGTAATAAGTCCTGCTCAACCTCTCCATCAACTCCCTATACCTACTCTCCCTCCTCCAATTCTGAATCCACCTATACACAGTGGCGTGTTGCCTACCTCGGATGAGCATCTCTATGGCCTCTCTGGCAACCTTAACGTTCTCATAAAGACCGAGAATCGCTATGTACTTATCACCAATCACTATGTTCGTATCCGTTAACTCCTGGAGAACCCTCTTAGCCCTACCATCCTCACCAATTATCCTAGCCTTGATCCTACTGATGTGGTTGGACTTATCCTTATTATTAATGTAGTCCCTCAAATCAATTATCTCAAGGGTATAATCATCGCTCCTTAGGTTTTGAGCGTCATTATAGTCAAAGCCGTATGAAATGGCCTCAATGATATTCTTAGCTTCATTAACTGATCAAAGTTTGTATTAACGCCTGGGATTATCGTGACCTCACCTTTATCATTATCAACCATTACCTTAACGCCAAATTCCTCCTCGATTGCCTTTACCGAATCGCTGATTGCCTTCAACCTATTCTTCTCAACCACGAGCTTGAAGCCTCCCTTCATGTAGTCACTTATCATGTTCCCATTTACATAGTCTCCTCGGATTAAAAATCTTGCTTTCTCCGTGAATTTGTAAATTATTAATAATTATAATTATTACTATGGTAGGAAAATTTTAAATATACTACCTATCATAACTGAGTAGTATGGGTTTACCCAGTTTACCCAGTTCACTTCCAACAATAAACCTATGTAGTAAGGGCAGGGTCTTAGTTAGGGTTGACATGAACGTCCCAATAAATAGGGACTCCGGCGAAATACTTGATGAGTATAGGATTGAGGCTCACTCAAGGACTATTAAGCACCTAGTTGATTCAGGTTTGCCCGTCGTCGTAGTGACGCATCAGGGTAGGCCCGGAGATCCAGAGTTTGTGTCCCTTGAAATGCACGCTAAGGTACTAAGTAAGTACCTGGGCATGGAGGTGCATTTCGTAGATGATGTAATGGGGCCCAAGGCACGTGAGGAAATAAGTAGGTTAAGGCCCGGCGAGGTATTAATGCTCGATAACCTCAGGTTCATTAGTGAAGAGGTTATTGAGGGGGAGCCGCAGAAACTTGCGAATACGTACCTAGTGAGGAGGTTGGCGCCATTATTTAATTACTTCATTCTTGACGCGTTCGCCACGGCGCATAGGTCACAGCCAAGTATTGTTGGTTTTCCATACGTACTACCAAGCTGTATGGGGCTTATCATGGAGAGCGAGGTCAATGCATTGGGTAAGGTATTAAGTACGAGGGGCGTATCCACGGTATTAATCGCGGGCGGCGCAAAGGTTCCCGAAACCGTTAAGGCCATTAAGGCATTGCTTAGTAAAAACCTGGTTAGTAAGGTGTTGGTCGGCGGTCTGGTTGGTCAATTGTTCCTTGCCCTGAGACATGGTAATAATAAGTTGCTTAGCAATGTTAAGGTTGACCAGGGCACGGTTAATGACGCTATGGATATCATGAAGCTATTTAATGATAAGGTGGTGCTTCCAGTCGATTCTGTTCAGCCAGATGGTAAGGTCGTCGAACCAAGCAATGCGCAGTCAATGCTCGATATAGGTCCTGGGACCATTGACTTATTTAGTAAGTACGTTGCGACAGCCGATATCGCAATAATGACAGGACCGCTCGGCCTGGTTGAAGTTGATCAATTTGCGGTGGGTACTAGGGATGTTATGAGGCTATGGTTGATAATGCACAATTCACGGTAATTGGCGGTGGTCATACGATAATGTCCGCCAGGAAGTTCGGGTTAATAAATAGAATAAGCCACGTGTCCACTGGTGGTAGGGCATTCATCCAGTTCTTGGCAGACCCATACCTACCCGGTATTAAGGCCCTCGAGCTTTCCAAATCTAGGTTCTGGGTGTGAGCCATGACTGTGAGGATTGGCATAATGGGTTATGGAACGATTGGTAAGAGGGTTGCTGATGCAGTAATGAGGATGGATGACATGGAGCTGATTGGCGTAATTAAGCAAACACCTGATTACGAGGGTGAGGTCGCCATAAGTAAGGGCATTAAGTTATACACCTATGAGGATAGAATCAGCAAGTTTGAAAAGGCTGGAATTAAGGTTGCGGGGACTGTCAACGACCTTATAAAAGATGTAGACGTAATCATCGACGCCACACCAGATGGTGTTGGCGCTGAGAATAGGTCAAGGATCTATGAACCATCGGGGCTAAGGGCCATATTTCAGGGAGGTGAGGAAGCGAGGTTGCCGAAGTGAGTTTTAACGCGCTTGCTAATTACGACATGGCCATTGGCAAGAGGTTTGTGAGGGTCGTTAGTTGCAACACGACCGCACTCTCGAGACTAATAAGCGCCTTTTTAATCCATGGTTATAAAATAAGGAGGGTCAGGGCATACCTAGTAAGGAGGGGTGCAGATCCCAGGGAGTTTAAGAAGGGGCCCATCAACGACGTAGTATTCAACCCAGCAACCGTGCCCAGTCATCATGGACCTGATGTACAGACGGTAATACCCACTATCGATATCATCACCATGGCGGTAGCCGTACCCACAACCATGATGCACCTACACATGGTCAACATAGAGTTTGACGGGCAGGTAAGTAGGGGCGAGGTTATGAAGGTTCTTGAGGAGACCCCTAGGATACTATTGTTTAGCTCATCATCGAGAAAGTTCGAGTCACTTGCACAAATAATTGAGTGGGCTAGGGATGTGGGTAGGCTTAGGGGCGATGTTATGGAGAACGCGGTAATCGAGGACTCAATAACGGTGTTCCAGAACGAGTTATTCCTTATGCAGGGTGTTCACCAGGAAAGTATTGTAGTTCCCGAGAACATAGATGCCGTAAGGGCCATGTTTAAACTCTCCAGTAAGTGGGACTCTATTAGGAAGACTGATTTGGCGCTTAATCTCGTAACCACAGGTAAGAATTACAACCTTTCTTAATCACAGATTCAAAGCTTTTAAGCCCGAATAATCCCCGTACTTGTATGGACATAGACATACTGAGTCGATTATCAACGGAGATAGGCCCCTCGGGCTTCGAGGATAGGGTAAGGAGAGTTATTAGGGACTTCATAAGCGATTATGTAGATGAGGTCACTACTGATAATATGGGAAACCTAATTGCTAGGGTTGGTAATGGCCCATTCAAAGTCCTGATCAGTGCCCATATGGATGAGGTTGGCGTTATGGTTTCCCACATAGACCAAAGGGGCTTTCTAAGAATAATACCTATTGGTGGTCTAGACCCATGGACACTCCTTGATAAGGAGTTAGTGTTTATGGGTAAAAATGGCGATGTTGTTGGTATTGTTGGTGTTGACCCACCGCATTTACGTAAGGAGAAGCCTCCATCAAAGTTTGAGGAGCTGTATGTTGATGCAGGCTTTAGTAGTAAGGATGAGGCCTTAAAGAATGGTATAATGCCTGGCGTTCCAGGCACGTTCGTGGGTAATTTTAGGCTGAGGGGTTCCGTGGCTATTGGTAAGGCATTTGATAATAGGGTTGGTTGTACGGTTTTAATAGACGTAATTAAGGACATTAGGAATAAGGTTGATGGCGATGTATCGTTGTACTTCTCATGGAATACTCAGGAGGAGGTCGGTCTTAGGGGTATCAATGCCGTCGTTCACCAGGTCAACCCTCACATGGCATTTATTGTGGAGACTACGGTTGCTGCCGATGTACCAACAAGCAGTGAGGATGTTTGGATAACGAGGATCGGCGGTGGTGCTGCGTTGAGGGCGTATGATAGGTCCATGATAGCTAACCCTAGATTATTGTCTGTGGCTATGGAACTCGCTGAGAGTAGTAATGTTAGGTATCAGGTTCAGGTTAACCCGTATGGCGGTACGGATGCCGGTGTGGTGCATACTTACGGCACTGGTGTACCATCACTAGTAATATCAACTCCCGCAAGGTACATCCACTCACCAGCCTCGCTAATTAGTATAAATGATGTGGAGCAGGTTGAAAATTTATTGAGAATTCTATTGCTAAATCTTAACCTAGTTAGGAACAAGGCCCTAATGAGTGGGAAGTGATGGAGACCAAGAGGGTAATGACCTTGATTGGTAGGGAACAGGCTGTTGTTGGTAAGACTTTCAGGCTATATTCAATTCCAAATGAATGCAGGCAATGTAAATTATTCAACATATGCGTGGCTAGCTTAAGCCAGGTAGGGTTTATAGAATTGTTGAGGTTAGGCATGTTGGCTTGCCACAGCCAAATAAGTGCCTTTTAACGGGTGAGGATATGGTCCCAATAATTGCTGAAGAACTCCCAATAATTATCCCAATACCAACCAAGTTGTTCATAGAGGGGGTCGTTGTTACATATACGAAGTCGTTAATTACGTGTAATGACGCTAAGAGGTACCTGCCCAGCGATAATGTGCTCAAGGATGGTACTAAGGTGAAGATTGTGAGGGAGACTGGGCGAATTAGGTGTGATAATGAGGGTTACGTGCTCGCTGAGGTAATACCGCTTGATTAAGTCTCATTATGCGAGCATTGAGAATGCCTCAGGCGTGTAGGTGAAGTCCTGCGGTAGCTTACCAACACGCTTATAGTACTTAATTAACCTATGTATCTTAGACTCGACCAGGTTTAAGCCCCTCCTAGCGCTCAGGTCCTTTGGATGCTCCTCAAGGTGCTTCCTAATCTTTATAGCCCTCCTAATTAGGTTCATTAGGTCCTCAGGTATTTGTGGTGCCAATCCGTGTTCCTGCAACACCTCGGTGATGCTCTTACCAAGTATTGGCTTAACCAGCGGTATTCCATATTGATCCCTAAGTATTATGCCTATCATCGATGGTGAGAAACCCCTCTTGGCCAGTTCAACGACTAATTGCTCAACCTCCTCCTGCGTGTATGAAACCCATGAAGGCGTTACCTTAGACACAGGCCTTGTACTTCCACTCTTACCTCGCTTATGCCTGCTACGGTGAGGCACGCCTAACGATACACAGAGAAGTTTTAAAGCTTATTTATTCGTGAGAGTAATTGGGCAATCACCTAACGGCATACCTAACCATCCTCCTTATCCTATTAACCATTGACTTAACCCTATCCGTTAATTCAGGCCCCATGGCACTCCTATACCCATTAAGGAACTCTGTGAATAGGAAATTACTTTGGTCCTTATGTAATGCCTCAAATGACCTCAGGGTTACGTTAAGGTCAAGGGCCAACTTATATAGCATCCTAATGTCCTGCGCATTAGGCGGTCTACCGAGGATTTCCGATAGTCCAAAGTCTATGAGGTATAGCTTATCATCGACTACTAATGCATTGGCCGGTGTTGGATCGCCATGCACAATCCCACCCCTATGCAGTATACCTACGTAATTACCCATTATTCTTACGTAATTAATGACCTTATCATTAAGCCCCTCATTACTCATTAAGAACTTAACCAACGGCACTCCATTTAGGTACTCCATCCTAATCCTCATGTTGACCAGGTCAACATCGTATATCCTGGGCACGGGTATGCCCAACTCCCTAGCCTTAGCATGGCCCTTGCCTCATTAATGGTTCTCAATCTACGAATATAATTATCAAACTCAGCCCTTCTATAGCCCTTCGGTACCCTCTCCTTAACGAGCACGGTCATCCCAAGCCAATCCTCTAGGTAAAGCACGGCCTCCGCACCAATTGCTATTGGCTTACGACTCACTAAATTAGGGATTAATTTAAGTTGAAAATTTTTACTTTAGGAAGCCTTAACCTCCTCCGGCTTTATTAATGAGGCCTTAACAATCTCGGATATGTCCAGTATTCTAACCCTATCCTCAACACCCTTCACCCTAGCAGCATCGGTAAGCATGGCATTGCAAAATGGGCATAGTGTGACTATCGTTTGAGCATTCGTCTCCATTAACTGCTCAAGCCTTATATGGCTAATCCTCTTCTTCTCAGGCACATCATACCAATAATTAGCGCCACCAGCGCCACAGCAGAATGTTTGAGCGCCATGTTTCTTAGCCTCCTTTAAGTTACCAATCTTATTAACAATGACCCTTTGAGGCTTAGTGATATTATTATACCTGGCTAGGTAGCATGGGTCGTGTATCGTAAAGACTGTGTTATTCCGACCAACGTTTATTTTGCCATCATTTATTAACTGCTCAAGGAACTCCGAGTGATGAATCACCTTCACATTGCCCATCCAAGGATCAATCTTTGGATAGTCGTTCTTAAAGACGTTATAGCCGTGAGGACATATTGTTATTATATTCTTAACGCCGTACTTCTTAAATAACTCAATGTTATTAAGTGCCAATTCCTGAAACCTACCTTCCTCACCAAGTCTTCTCGCTGGATCTCCACAGCACGTCTCCTCATCACCAAGTATTGCAATCTTATCTAGGAGTCCTGCAACCTTCAGTATTTCTATTAATGACGTGATTATTTCCCTAGCCCTATTATCAAAACTACCCATGCAACCAACCCAGAGCAGGTACTCAAAGCTTGGATTCTCTTGAACAGTCTTAACGCCAAGTTCCTTAAGCCAGTCGTGCCTACCGTAATTGGGCATACCCATTGAGTTATTGTATTGGGATAAGTTCAGGAGTAAGTTAGACTTCTTCTGGTCAAGCTTTCCCAATTCAACGAGCTTCCTCCTAAGATCCATTATTATGTCTATATGCCTAACACCGACTGGGCAGCTGTACGTACATGCACCGCAGGTTGTGCATGCCCATAGTTCATCCTCATTTATGACCTTAAAGGCATCAGCTTCAAGCCCTGCGGAATTCCTCAGCAATGCAAGCTTCCTAACGAGCACCCTTGGCGATAAGGCCTGCCAGCCGCAACCGCGGGACATGCTTCTTCACAAGCTCCAATTTCAACGCATGAACTAAAGCTGTGAATTTCATAGTCCTCAAATTCACTCAACTTCTCAACACCCATCTTAACCTGGCTTGCATCGACCTTACCATTAATCACATCCTTAATATTAAACGGCATACGTATATTGGGCAGACCCCTATCAAAGTCCATGAATAAATTAACCTCAGGTCTTGCATAGAATAGCACAATAAGTAAATAGTCGGCTATTGTTATTGCTAGCTTAACGTCAATATAGAATAATGATGGCAATATTGTCAATACGAGGGTTGACGTAGTTAGCAATATTATGGCCATGAGAATTCCCTGGAGCGTCAGTGATTTACCTCTGAAATCCTGGGACACTCCCAGGAAGTTATGTACGTTAATTGCCCGAATAAAAACCTGCACCCTCCATGCAAATGCCGCCAGTAATCCTGCAATGAATGGTACGGCTATGGCGAACATCACGTAATGCGCAATGACATACCTGTAAATCCATGGGTAGAGAAGTGTATAAAGCATTGATAAAGAAACACCACCTAATATTGAGAAGTGAAGCGCATCAACATAACTTCTCCTTATACCATTAATTTCGTACTTAACGAAGTTTATTAAGCGATCTATGGATAATCGCATCTTACTTATCCTAACCTCATAATATAGTCTAACTATTAATGCTATTATTAATGCCAAATCTACCGTATATAGCGAATAAAGTAGGCGAATTAGGGCAATTTGATCCATAAATTAATCCCTCACCTCTTAAGTAACTCCCTGAGCTTCTTCGTTAAGGCAGGTACAAACTTATAGAGGTCCTCAACAATGCCATAGTCACAATTCTTGAAGAATGGTGCGTTGGGATCGTTGTTTATAACAACCACCGTCTTAGATTCCATCATTCCGGCCAGGTGCTGTGGTTGTCCACTTATGCCTATTGCCATGTATAGCTTTGGCCTGACCTTATGACCGCTTAACCCAACCCAGTGGTCCTCACTGAGCCACTTAAGGTCTGCGGCTATTGGCCTTGAACAACCAATCTCAGCCCCAAGAACCTCAGCCAACTCAAAGGCGAGCTTAAGATCCTCCTGCTTCTTAAAGCCCCTACCCACGGAAACAATCAACTCAGCATCCTCAATCCTAACCTTACCCTTAGGCTTCTCCTCAGTAGAAACAACCCTAATGCTGGGGACGACCTTAGGTTGCAGTGTTTCCGTAGATACCGTAGTGGCCTTCTCAACTGGCTTAAAACGTGCTGGTGGTGCCATTAGGAATACCCTATCGGTTACTTTAACGGTTATCTGGGCCCTATTTCCAATACCATTATACGTAATCTCAAAGATATTACCGCTCTGTTTTAGGTCAATCACATCAACTATTAGTGGCGCTGACAACTTTTGCGCAGCAATGGCGATTGCAGTCTTGAAGAACTTACTCACTGGGACGCTATTGCCGAGTAATTATTAACATTGATTAGATCCACAAGGGTCTCCGAGAACGATGCCTCATCAACCTGAGTACTCAATACATAGGCCTTTGTCACTCCATACTTACCTAATTGGGACGCATCCCCAGCCCCAAGTAATAGGTAATGAATCTCTGAGCTCTCCAACTTCTGCGCCAGACCTATCAATCCTAGATCATTTATTGAACCTATTACGAGGACCTTCGCCATGCCCATCACCTCGGGGTTATTATGCCTTCCTGAACCAATGCCTGAACCAGCTTATCCACCTTTTCATCAACACTCCCCTCCTTAATAATCACACCTTTCCTCTTGACTTGAATCGGCACTACGTTCCCGACCTCAACGGGTGACTTTACGGAAATCCCAAGGTCAGCAAGACCTAGTCTATTTATGGGTTTCTTCATTGCCGCCCTAATCTGGAGTAAAGGTGGTATTCTTGGTACGTTTATTTCCCTAGTAACGGTCACTAAGACTGGTAATTGAGCCTCAACGGTTTGCACGGCCTCCTCAAGGTCACGCTTCGCAATTACCTTATTACCTTCAACCTTCAACTCTCTAACGAAGGAGATTACAGGTATCCCGAGCTCAGCCGCAACCCTAGGCCCTACCTGGCTCGTATAACCATCTATTGTTGCCTCACCGGCTATTATTAAGTCATAATTGCCCAACTTCCTTACCGCCGCGGCTATGGCCTTAGCCGTTAGTAATTGATCACTATTTATGAGTGCATTATCGGCTATTATATAAGCCTCATCAGCGCCCATAGCCAACACCTCCCTGAGTAGGCTCTCGGCCTCCTGCTGTCTCTTTGCCAGTGGGCCGTATTTAAGTGCGGTTATTACCCTGACCCTGCCACCGGCCTTCTCCTTGATTCTAACGGCCTCCTCAACCGCGTTTCTATCAATATCGCTTATCTTGAGCGGTGTGGCCTCAATATCCACCTTCGTCTCGCTAACCCTTAATTGTCCCGTATCGAGAGCCAGTTTTACAAGTGCTAATATCTCCATTGTGGTTAGGGTTTGATATGAGTTTTTTTTAGCATTATCCATTATTTATGCTATATATTTGCCCAGGAGAGTACGCATCACCCTTAAGTAATCCTTATAAGATATGAGTATTGCTTATCACGTACATTAATGAGTGAGGATAGGAATAGGGAATTGATATTACCACAGCAGGAGTTTGACATACTGAAAATATTAAGGGATAGTACAACACCCGTAAGGATTGACAATATTGCGTCTAAGTTAGGTACCGATGTTAATTCATTAATGAGGAGTATTGCCGAACTTGAGAACCTGGGCTTAATTCGAATTAATAAGGTTGTAAGGAGGGTCATTGAATTAACGGAGGAGGGTAGGAAGTACCTTGAGGATGGATTGCCCGAGGTTAGGCTGGCTAAGGTATTGCTTAATTGCGGGTGTAAACCCACCATTAGTGAGGTACCCAACCTGGCTAAGCAATACGGTATTTCATTAACGCCTAATGAAATTAACTATGCAATATCATCATTGAGTAGGTTGGGCATCATAAGGGTTAATAGGGGCGTAATTGAGGCGACCTCGCCGGATAGGCTTACCAGCGTGATTAATAGGCAGGATATACTTAGTCAAATTAGGAATGGGATATTTGAGGATGAGGCTCCTAACGATTTAAGGTCTATCATTCAGGAATTTCTTAAAAGGGATATTGCTAGGGTGAGGGAGAGGAGTATAATCGAGTTATTAATAACCGATGAGGCACGTAACCTCATGGATAGGGGCTTATTAAAGGCTGGCGTTGTGGTTACAGCATTAACGCCTGAATTAATAACGAGTGGCGCCTGGAGAAATGTCGTTATTAAGAGGTTTGATTTGACAATACCAACGCCTCAGGCACCCATTGTGACCAAGCACTTCTTCTCAGAATTCATTAAGTTTGTTAAGGAGGTCTTCATATCGCTTGGTTTTGAGGAGGTCTACGGACCACACGTGGAACTCGAACTGTGGAACTTCGATGCGCTGTTTCAAGCGCAAGACCACCCTGCCAGGGAGATTCACGACACGTACTTCCTCAAGTATCCAAGCACGGGTAAAATACTCGATAATGAATTAATGAGTAGGATTGCGCGCACCCATGAGGATGGGTGGATAACTGGCTCAAGGGGCTGGGGCTATAAGTGGGACCGGGTAGGGCTGTTAGGCTTGTGCTTAGGACCCAAACCACGTCAGTCTCCGTAAGGACTTTGTATAGGCGTGGCGATGGTGAGTACAGGGCATTCACAATTGATAGGGTCTTTAGGCCTGAGGTTCTCGATCCGAAGCACTCCATGGAGTTTCACCAGGCTGATGGCATTGTGGTTGGTGAGAACCTAAGCTTTAAGCACTTGCTCGGAGTGCTCGAGGCTTTGGCGAGGGGTATGGGATTGAAGAAGGTCATGTTTAAGCCAGCCTACTTCCCATTCACAAGTCCGTCTGCCGAGGGCTATGCATACCATGAGAAGCTTGGTTGGATAGAGTTCGTCGGTTCAGGAATATTCAGGCCCGAGGTCGTGATGCCACTCGGCCTTAGAAAAAGTAGGGTTTTGGCGTTTGGTATGGGCTTGATAGGATCGCATGATACTCATGAACATTGAAGACATCAGGGATTTATTCTCCAGGGATATTAATACGATCAAGGGTTATTGGACGAACTTCTCGAGGTTCATAAATAATCTAAACCGCTGAAGTTAGTTAAGGTTATAAATCTTGAAGAGGTTAGTAGTGACCTGTGTCAAGGAGTGAGGAGCATGCCATTAAGTCGGCGCATTTAATATTGCCATTAACATCACCAATAATAGCGGTACTCCTCATATTAGGATTAATCAACATTGGCGAGACCCAGGTTCCGGCGGGTCCACCATTTCAATCAGTGAACACGTCAAGCGCCGGCCTGTATAATGTGGCTGTTATCATAGTGATAATGATCGTGGCGACATACATAATTTATAAGTTAATAAAGCGGAGGTTAATAAGGACATTCGAGACCCTAAAAAAACATATTGCTGGCCATCGTCATAATAAGCTCCGTTTTATTCTACACAATGACCTACGCGTATGGGTATGACATAGGACCACTAATTAATTACCCAGCATTAATATTCGTGGTGGCCATCATAATAAGTGCATTAATCATGTACGCAGCAATTAGGGCTAGGAACACCGTGGTTAGAGCTCTGGCAATAAGTGCGTATAGTTCCATGGCCGGCGTAATATTCACAATAGCCCTACCTGCATGGACCTTGGCAATATTATTAGTTGCATTACCACTCTATGACATAGTGATGGTGTATAGGGGATTACTTGGCCGATTAGTTACTGAGCTTTCTAAGTACGGTGAAGGTAAGTACCCACTGCTCAGGGGGTTGATCCTGGACATGGATGGTATAGGCATTGGCGTTGGTGACCTGGTGCTATACGCAACGCTGGTCTCATTAACAATGCTTCAATACGTTAGTCATAACTTCACATTAATTCAGGGCGCACTGGCTTCAATTGCTTCACTGATTGGGATACTCATTGGTCTCTTCATAACGTTTAAGTACTTATTACCAATCAAGAAGTATGCGCCGGCACTACCAATACCAATACTGCTCGGGTCCATCCCACTCATATACCTGGTTACGATAATTATATGACCTATAACTGGACAATGTCAACCTTTCTAAGGGCCTCACGATCCTTCTGAGTAGGTACTTACTAAGTATTTTAATCCAGGGATTATTGACCATCTCAGCAAATGGGAATTCCATCACCCGTAACTCATAATACGGCAATAAATAACAAGTGAATAAAAAGAGTAATATTATGACGCAGTAATGCTATATAACAATAAATACTATACTCAGGGAGTAGCCTTATTTAGATCCTCACTAAGGCGCCCAGGTGCGTAGGGTCGGCATTATTGGTGTTGGTCAGTCTGTCTTTGGTGTTAGGAATGACGTGACGATTCAGGAGCTTGCCTGGGAGGCTGTTAAGGAGGCCCTTGAGGATGCAGGTTTGACGCAGAGGGATATAGAGATATCGATTGTCGGTAGCGCTGGCACCAGGACCTATGAATTATATCCGGCAGTTCCTGTTAATGAGTATAGTGGATTTAGTGAGAAGGGCCCTATTAGGGTCGAGGCTGCCTGCGCCACTGGTAGTGCTGCGTTGGCCGTGGCTTACAACATGGTTGCCTCAGGCTTTGTGGACGTGGCCCTAGCCATTGGTGTGGAGAAGATGAATGAGGTTGACACAGCAACGTCACTTGCCGTCGGCGGTAGAGGCGGTAATTACCTCTGGGAGTATCACTTCTACGGTACGACATTTCCGGCATACTACGCCCTATACGCCACAGCGCACATGGCTAAGTTCGGAACTACCGAGGAGCAGCTGGCCCTGGTTAGGGTTAAAAATCAAGTATGCTGCTAGGAATCCAAAGGCTCAGTTCCAGTTTGAGGTGACTGTCGAGGACGTACTTAACTCGAGACCCATTGCATGGCCATTAAAGCTTTATGATTGCTCGGCAATAACCGACGGTGCCGCAGCCGCCATAGTGGCCAGTGAGGATGTAATTAGGAAGTTACATATTGACACCCCAGTATGGATTGAAGCCATAGGCTATGCATCTGACACATCAAATATAACTAGGCGTGAGGATTACGTGAGCCTAAGGGCCACAAGAATAGCGGCCCAAATGGCTTATAGGAGAGCTGGCATTGAACCGAGGGATGTCGAGGTTGCTGAGGTTCATGATTGCTTCACAATAGCAGAGATCATGGCCTACGAGGACCTAGGCTTTGTTGAGAAGGGCAAGGGCGGTAAGTTCATTGAGGAGGGACAGAGCGATATTGGCGGTAAGGTTGCCGTTAACCTAAGCGGTGGGCTCCTTGGGAAAGGCCATCCGCTTGGGGCCACGGGTCTTGCTATGATTTATGAGTTGGTTAAGCAGTTGAGGGAGGAGAGGGAGCGTGGTAGGCAGGCGCCTTTGAAGAGGTACATAGCCCTTGCCCATAATATTGGTGGTACTGGTCATTACGGCTATGTGACAATACTGAGGAGGTGATGGGAATGGCAGAGAAGAAACCTAGTAGGAAGACCGTTAAGGCTGAGGGACCTACCATAGACTCGGTACCAATAGTCTATAGGCATAAGATACCCATTGGTAAGACCGTTAAGTATTGGGATGGCCTTAAGGAGGGCAGGATATACGCAACTAGGTGTAAGTCCTGCGGTGCGGTTTATTATCCACCGCAGGCCGACTGTCCATATTGTGGTTCAAGTGATGTTGAGTGGATTGAGTTGCTAGGGAGGGCGTCCTTGAGACCTTCACCAGGGTTTACTCAAGACCTCAGGGTTATGAGGACTTTGAACCCTACATAATCGCCATTGCGAGGGTTGGTGATGTTAGGGTCATGGGCTGGCTAGTCAATGTTAAGGATGAGAGGTGCGTTAGGGTTGGTGATGAGGTAATACTCGGCACAACCTACATTGAGAAGCACAATAAGTACATAATAACACTCCAACTAAAGAATAAGCAATGCTAATGATTGCTATCTAGCACTGACTTACTTAAAATGGTGTTAACGACTTGCTTAACCACGCAATCCTCGTTTAATATCTTGAAGTACGTGGATTTAGGACCCAGGGGTCCAGGGGCTATTATTGGCTCAACACAACCATCCAGGCTATTAATTAGGGATTGCTTTATATCAATACCTCCTAATGACTGCTTAATGCAGGTATTTAAATCATCGATTCTCAAGACCTTTTGAGGGCCTATGGACGCCATCGCCCTTCTAATGCATTCGCTCACAGACGCCGTGTACTTAATGCTAACCTCCCCATTAACCACCTCCACCACGCCGAGGTCCGTTGCAAGCCCAATAATCGCCTTAAAAGCAACCTCATTAAGCCATGCGGTTGGTGACAAATCCCTCATTTTTTTGATTTATTAATTTATGAAGCTCGGCAATGTTAATAGGCCCCTCCTCACTTATTAGGTTTATTAACAATCGGTAATGAGGCAACTCCTTATAAAGTATTAGATGAAGCAGCATCTTCGATAAAGCAAGATCCCTATTCAAAGCCCTATATAGCGTGTTACCCGTGTCCGTCAACCTAATGTTACAATCCCCATAAACCTCTACCAACCCAATCCTCTGAAAGAACCTCGTTATATCACCCCTACCCTTACCAATGTCAAGACCTCTATCCTTAATTGCGGAGCAATTAATTCCAGGATTTTCACCAACCACGAGTATATAATTTATGAGCTTCTCAAGGCTTATCCTTGGTATCGGTATACTCCTCTGTATATTAAGCATTAATGATTAGTTATTATGCATGATTTATTTGCAGTGAACCTGTAAAATAGCGCTAATATCAGTATCAATACTAAGCCAAAATACCTCAATGGAACCTTTACCTTAGAATTGTTTCTTAGTAATACTGTCCTGATGCATTAATGGTATGAATTTATCTACCTGTACCCGTGAGAATATTAATAGCAGGACTATAACGTCAACATTTTAACTGTTAATTAAATATCCCTGCCAGTTTCAATACCTAAACAATGGTATCCGAGGAGACATTAAAGCTGGAATTGAGCCTGAAATGCCCCATATGCGGCTTCAACCTTCAGTTAATTGAGAATTCAACATACGTAATCCTTGGATGCCCGCATTGCAAAATATACACGAGGATGACGAAAAAGCACATCTATAGGAATTACATTGAGTATGGGGACAACCACATTCATTTGAAATGGGCTGAATTAATAAAGGAGCTTTACATAAGAATTAGTGGTAAAGCTCATCAAGAATCAAGTGAATCTTAATCCCTGACCTCCTTAGGTACTCAAGGGCTGTATCAAATATTGAGTTAATATCGTATGTAGACTTTCCCACACCCCTAATGTATGGGCGGTATAAATGAACATAAATAGTTACACCCCTACCTGCTAAGTCGATTATTTTGTAAGCATCAAGATGAACCACAACGCTCTGGGTTAATGAACAGTCATCGCCCGTGAAGTAATTCATGACAGTAAAGCCAAGTCTACTCAATAACATTACCCTGTCCTGAGTAATGCACGGGTACGCAATAAGCCTATTGACCCCCCGCTGTAGTAATAATTTTATCAGTGATGGACGCCTTAGCAACTCATTGACCTGCTCAGGGTCTATCATTAACCCATGCACACGGCACTTAAGCCCCCTAACATAACTCCAATCCGTCACCCTAATAATACAGTCATCGCCACAGCAGTCAATCCCCAACCTATAAACACTAATTACTACGTCCTTATACTTATTAATTAACTCCCTAAATGAACTCATGACTAACTACCCTGGTTATGCAATCACTACGCGGAATTATTAGTGAACCCTCGTCCTCAAGCCCCGTCAATTCCTCCGTACACCCATTATCATGCAATAGGCAGGTAAATGCCGACACCAATGCATCAACCTCATGCTCATTACCTATTAAGGGTCCCCTTAACCTCGATGTTATGAACTTAACGAAGTCCTGCCTATCCATCCCAAGTATTTTGAGTGTTGATGTTGGGTGTACCTCGAGAACGCTAAAGCCGTGCTGCCTCAACTCATTCGCTATCTGCATACCATACATTGTTAGCTGCCTCATAGGACCTAGTAACGGTGGGATTAACTTAAGACCAAGCTTCCTAGCCTTAATCTCAACTAACCTATTAATGCCACGTTTAGGGAGTCCGAGCGGTGCATCTATGCATATTAATGATGGAGACTGCCGCAGTATCACGTCTATTATCTCCTCCTTTGTGGATAGAGTACTCACCACGTAGGTGCGTTCATTAGCGTTTATTAATCCAAGGCCCGTCCTCTTCCTATTAGGTAGTGCAAGATCAATCCCTACGTATATACCCCTCACTACTGGCGGTGTCATTTAAGTCCTCTTAATTACCTTTACATTAAGTTCATTAAGAACCTCAGTAACGAGCTTCCTGGCCTCACTATCAATTGCCTTCCAACTAACGTAAGCCTTAACCGGCCTATGGGTCATCATATTCACGGCCTTAACAATCATTTCCCTAGTTATTGGCGTTATATATTTCGGTATTGCGTGACCAACATCCGCCTCACCATTGATTAACCTATTATCCATCGTCAAGTAATGTAGGTCACCTATTGATATTGCGGGCTCATAGTTACTAATTAATTTGCCCTCAAGGAATTCATCAACAACGTAATGAAGCAACTCCCAACCCCTACTTATCAACCATTCCCTCTCACTACTCCCCTGCTCTACGAAGGTCACAGGTATTGACTCTATCGTGGGGCCGTGATGCGTTGCCTCAACATGGCACTCGAAGTTCTCAAGACCATAGTCAGGCCTAATCCTACACAATTCCCTATAAAATGCCGTAATAGTGTGCGGATTTGCCAGCGATATCGTGTTCGGCCTTCCACCCAACTCGGCAGCGCCCCAATTACCTGTAACGTGGGACGTAAACATGGGCCTTGGATTCCTCATTTCATGGCGACTAACGAAGATTAACTCCTGAGGTCTTTCCTGCACTCTTGAAATTACTTCCTCAAGGTCATCCAAGTAAACAATATCCTTATTCAATGCGTAAAATGCGAGATTCCCCTTTAAGTCATAGACCTCATAATCGCCTAAGTTCATTCTATACCTAAGATTACCATCCCTATTGAATAATTCAAAGACCCCCCTTGATACCACATCCACCTTACTAAACACTATACCATACATGTTAATTCAGTGATTAGTAATGCGGCCCTCCCCCTTTTTAATATTCCTAGCTCATTAACTCATTAAGCCTAATCTCACTTACAACAACGGGATACTCAAGATCGAATGCCGTTATTACGTCAGGCCTCACCTCCATCACAAAGCCAACATCCCTATTACCAACGTGTACGCAGGCGGTCCTTTCGGGCAATCCCGATACGTACTCACAGGGCTTGAGTGAGTAGTTAATGCCGAGGCTTATCAATAATGACCTCAGTACGGAAAGACCGTCAGTGAGCGTTATTTCGGGACCACTAATTAAGTAACTAAGTACTAAGTCCTCCTTAACCCCAACCTCACTCTCCTGATTTGGCGACACGACAAAGCCAACCTCAAATATCTTAAGGACGCCCTCAATCAAAGCCTTATTCCTGGCCGCAACCTCCATTAATTGGGGCCATATGTGGTCCCTAATAACTGTGTAAAGCTCAGACTTTGGGTTCTCAACCTCAACAAGCTCCCTCTGATCCATAGTCCTCCTTACCATGACGTCCCTATTACTCATCATGTAATTCAGAACCTCCTGAAAACCAAGACCAACCATTAAATCCCTAACTAAATCAGCGAAGGCGCTTAATCCGTCCCTAGCACCCCTAACAGGCTGTGGCGGTAACTCCCTTGGTACGTTTTCATAGCCGTAGGCAACCGCGATGTCCTCAACGAGGTCGACGGGATGAAGCACGTTGAACCTATATGGGGCGACCTTCACGAGTAATTCCTCGCCAGAGTCAGTAACGTCATGCCTAGACATTAATAGGTAGTTAACGATGTCATCCTTACTCAGGTTAAGGCCTAGATAATCATTCACAAAGCTAATGGGTAATCGAAACTCAAGAGGATTGAGCTCCGGAGATGTTGTGTTACCCCATGGCGCATTTATATTGATCACTTCGACAGTCTTTGAGGAGCTCCTCTCAAGCAGATTGTAAACTAAAACGGCGAGTATTGACCTAGCAAGTCTTAGGTCTGTGGCCGTCACGTCTATTAGCACATTCTTCGTCTTTTCCGTAACCTTAAAATCCTCACTACCAAGTACTGGTATTATCACGAGCACCCTATTCTCGGAATCAATTAATATTGGCGCCTTACCATCATAAACTGCGTACTTACCGTATAACCTGCCCTTCTCTGTATTCTCAATAACCTCAGAACCACTCATCTCCCTATCACTATCTAGCGGCCTATACCTAATGGCATCAAGTCTCTCAAGCCTATACGTGAGTGGTGGCTTAATCTTATCAGCGTCGTAAAACCCAATGGCCATCTTCCTCCTATCCCTACCGTAGGTTGCATGTAGTTTCTCCTGAAGCTGAATCATTTGCCTAATAGCCTCATCATCGAGCCTCAGGTCACGTACAATACCCATCATTATATATGGCCTATTAGGAACATCCTCGGCAATAAGCTAAGGCCATTATTGACAATACTCAATTTAGGAAGCCCAACCTCAATCCTAAACAAGCCCTTAAGTGACCTAGCAATACCCTCCACGGAAAACAGGTCAGGCCTATCATGGGTAACCTCAAATGTTACGTCATCGCCGGAAATACTCTCAACCTCGCCCTTAAGCCTATTCAAAGCCGTGGCAAGCTCCTCCTCACTACCAAAGTACTTACCCAATAGACCCTCCAGGTCGCTTCGTTTAAACGTAATTACAGGCATGCACCACTACGAAACAACAAAACCTATTAAGTATTTTTAAGCATGGCTTATAGGGGTATGAAGCTGGGTTACGTGATCGCAGCCTTAGTCCTAGCCATAGCCGTAATAATGCTAATAACCTTTACAATACTGACTGGGCATAAGGCGTCGTACGTAGTAATAGGTCTCGTTAAAGTCCCAATGAGTGTGCCTCGTATGACCGTAAGTTCAGTATTTACCAATGGTTCTCAAATACCCATTAATTACACATGCAATGGCCTAGATTACTCAATACCACTGTACATAAGCAACGTACCAGGCAATGCCAAATCCCTCATGGTAATAATGGAAGACTTAAACGCACCTGGCGGCGTCTTCATACACTGGGTCCTTTATGACATTCCACCCAATATAACGGAGCTACCACAGGGGATCCCCGCGCAGTACTACGTGCCGGGTATTGGTTATCAGGGAATTAACGATTTTGGTAAGATTGGTTATGGCGGGCCATGCCCACCGCCTGGCCCTCCGCATGAGTATGTAATAATAGTTCTTGCCCTGGACAGGGAATTACCGCCATTAAATGAAAGCGATGTTTATTTAATAAGGTCTATTAGTGTGGGTGATGTTGTTAGTTATGGAGTTTTAATTGGGTATTACGGAGGTTAACCAACCAATTGCTTAATACTTTCTAGCTTCTTCTTCAGCTCCTCATTCTCAGACCTAAGCCTATTAACCTCATTCGTTAGTTCATTGACCCTATCCTCGAGTTCCTTAACCTTATTCGCCAGCTCATCCCTCTCCCTCCTTAACTTATCAACATCCTCGGCACCAGCCCCTGCCGTAATACCAAGCTCCCTACACTTCTCGGCAACCCTATCACTCCTAACCCAGTAAATGACCTGCGTGGACTCCTTATCCCACTTAAGCTCGCCAGTATTGATGTTTAGCTCGAGCGTTGTTGATATCACAAATACATCGCCACGCTCCAGCTTGTACTTAGGCACTATCTCATCGAAGAACCACCTCTTCATTGACTCAAATACTTCATCTAGCGAGTCCTTAAAGCCCTGGGAATTCCTAATGTTGTTGAATAGCTCATTGGCCTTATCCTCGGGAAACTGAGACCTGAGACTACCACCAATGGCTCCGAAGAGAAGTCTGAAGAAGTCAGGTCTTCCCTCCCTACCGTACTTACCAAATAGTCTTGCTGCCGAGGTTTTACCCGTAACCCACCTAATCTTTAGAATATTACCCTTAACAAGTTCTGCTGTTGCTCCTCCTCTTTCAATCTCCTCCTCACCGGCCTCCTCCCTTCTCTCTTCGCTACTCATACACTAAATAAATAACTAATTTCTAATAAAAACCTTTCACCACATATTCATTAGTGATATATTTAGTTTTACCGTGTCTATATGATTTACGGGCATTTTCCACCAATTAACTTTTTAAACAATTGTTTAAAGGAATAAATTAAATGCGTGCAGGTAGGAGGCTTGCTAAGGTTGATGAGCAATTGGAGGCCGTCGAGTTGATAAATTCTGCTAAGTCCATTTATAACCTGTCATATAGGGAATTATCACAAATACTGAACATACCAGAGAGCCTACTTTGTAGGTATGCTAATGGAGATTTATTACCGTCATTAGACACGGTCAGCATCATTAAGGAGAGACTGAGACCCATGCTTGACCTAACCGAGGTTTTGAGGAGGAATGTGGTGATTAAGGATGGGTTTATTGACCTAAACAATGTTTTGTTCAACCCATACATCCTTAAATTATACCAAAGGAGGATTAAGGACCTATTCTCTGACCTACCAATTAATAAGGTATTAACAGCAGCCACAGATGGAATACCCCTATCGGTAATGGCATCATACGCATTAAATGCTAGGTTAGCCATCGCTAAGCAGTACAAGGACGTTGCCTCTGAGGATTTCTACGAGGTTAGTTACATAGTTGATTCACCACCACGTAGGGCATCCCTATACCTACCAAGGCATTTGCTTGAGAGAGGTGACGAGGTTTTGATCGTTGATGATATCGTGAGAACAGGTAGAACATTAAATGCATTGATTGAGCTAGTAAATAGTGCGGGGGCTAAGCTGGTGGGTGTTTCGATATTAATCTCGATGAGTAAATCCTGGGTCGACAAACTAAGGGATAGGAATGTGCGTATTGACATAATCCTGGACTTAAGTGACTTAAGAAATTGAAATTAAGAATAAATTAATAAGTTATTACGATCATGGTCAACACAATGGTAATCAATTACGAATTAATAATCATAATATACCTCATATTAACGATAGTCTCATTCTACCCAATAATATACCAATTAATAATTATTAGCATGGGCAGAAACGTGCATGATAGAAGTAAGATAAAAAGCACGAACTCAGAAATTAAGGGGAGGGTATTCCTCGTAATTCCCGTCAAATCCGAGCCCCTAGACCTGGTGGAAGCCTCAATGAAGAGATTAGCCTCCCTGCAATCAGGCCTTAATGTTATTTATATCCTTGATAATTATGATGATAATACCTTAAATATCGTAAGAGCAATGGGCAATAGGTATGGTTTTAGGATAATTCATAGGGAGAAACCGAGTGGTTATAAGGGTGGGGCGTTGAATCACGTAATCAAGAGGATTGAGGCGGGCCCCGGTGATTACATGCTGGTGCTTGACATTGACTCAGTAATAAGTCAGGAGGCGATTAATGAGTTAATTAGGCATGCTGGTTCAGCCGGTGCCGTGGTTCCTCATTGGGTAGTAAGTAATAAGGATGATTCATTACTAGCGCGTGGGCAGTGGATTGGTTACCTATTCTTCTTCAGGGTTTTAAGGGCCCTTAACGAATTAATTGGTTGGGTGCCAATACTTGGTAGTGGCTCCTTAGTGAGCATTGGAGCGTTGAAGAGGGTTGGTTATTGGCCTGAGGATGTCCTTGAGGATGTGGAGCTTGGGGTAAGGTTCTTCATCAATGACTTAAGGGTTGCATACGTTGATAATGCACTTACTAATGTGGAGGTTCCCGTTAACTATGTCGGATTCCTTAGGCAGCAATTGAGGTGGAGCTTTGGCGTTGGTAGGGTTATTAGGAAGTATCTTTGGCAGGTCATGCGCAGGAAGCACGGTACCGCAGTGCTACTTTACCTAGGGCAGTACTCCGCCTATGTTCTTCAATTAATATCAATACTCATGCTCGCGGCCATGAACATCGCCGGAATAGGCATACCACCTTGGGCATTTATTACATTACTAGTGATAGTCGTGCCATCATTATTAATGTACCTATACTCACTGCTAATGCTTGATAGAGAATTTGGTGGCGATCCCCGTAGGGACATCTTCGCAATTAATAGCGCGAACCTGGCCTTCATAATGGCCTTGCCCAGGATAGCGGCTGCGAACCTAATGGGCTTACTTAATGTTGGTAGGATTAAGTGGATACCAACACCAAAGGGCTCCCGTAAGTGGGCAAGGGAAGGCATTAACCTATTTCCGGAGTACCTAATGACTACGCTCATAATAACCGCGTTTATACTCTCCATAGTACACCTCGAACTAACAAACATTCTTATCACCTTACCATACTTGGCAGGATACGTGAGAGGACTATGGAGGATACTTAACGGTACGTTGTGACTTAAGACCCCAGGTAATCAAGTATTCCTCCACCTCCCCCGCTCTTATCGAGTAGCGCCTTTACCTTTCTTAAATCCTCCTCGATGATGCTCCTAAGCCTCGGATTATACAACGCGGCGGCTGGGTGATACGTTGGTAGAACCTTGACATTAAGGTCGCCAAGCTTTGCACTGAACACTTTACCCCTAATACTGCTTATGTTCGATACGGACTTCTCCGGGTAGCCGGCCATTGTGAGGATTTCCCTAGCGCTATGCCTACCTAAGCACACGATTATTTGGGGCCTGATCATTAATATTTGGGTAACCAAATAGGGTCTGCATGCCTCAATCTCGTCAGGCTCGGGATCCCTATTATTGGGTGGCCTACACTTAACAACGTTCGTTATGTAAACCTCCTCCCTCCTAATGCCCACGCTATTCAATAACTTAGTCAATAACTGACCAGCGGCACCTACAAACGGCCTACCCTCCTCATCCTCCTTCTCACCAGGCGCCTCACCAATAATCATTATCTTAGCATTTAAAGGACCCTCCCCCGGAACAACCCTCCTCCGTGACAAGTGTAACTTACACTTGGTGCAGTTCAGCATTAGGTTAACTAACTCGTCATAATTCGCAACATTTATCTTCATTTTAATAATGTCCATGCCAACCCCTTTATGGTAGGAAAAGAAAAAAATTGTTAATTATTTTTTTTACTTAAGTATCGATATAAACATTCACGCTTAGGTTATTATGTTGCCCTGCTCATCAACCTTAGCCACAACCTTCCTAACAACCTTGCCAGTGGGTAACCTGAACAAGGCCATTACGAAGCCCTTCCTACCCTTAGGCTGAACCTTCCAAACCTTCGTAGGCTTAAGCTTGTACTTACTCCCCTCATACTCTATTTCATACTCCTTCTTCGCCAGATCCTCTAACTTTACCATACATTGTCTTTTCTATAATGCAGATTTATAAATATATCGCTTTAGAAAAAGCCGTGAGAATAAAATGAGAAAGAAATGAAAAACAAAAACAAGAAATATTACAAATGCAAAAAGGTATATTTTTATCTTATAAAGTTATTAATAATGATAAGGTCTTGAGCATTATTCTATTTTCCTTAATGACTAAGATCAATATTGAAAGGGGAAATTGAAATAGTGAAAAACTTACTGCTTTTCCTCAGCCTTCTGCTCAGCTCCACCACTAAGTTTTTGGACTTCCTTGTCACCAAGTGGAATTATTGGACCCTCCTTCCAATCCTTCGGGTAGACAAGGACTGCGTTCACCTGAACTATCTGATCACTTATTGTATTACCCCTAACCAGCTTTCTCTTCCTCATACCACGCTTCTCAGGGTGATAGCCAATACCCTCAGTCATTAATAGGTACTTCTTAACGGCACCCTCAATGTTTGGTAACATTGGGGCACCATCAACGCCACTACCACCCGTGATCCTGATCTTAAAACCAGGCGGTAATTCAAAGACCTCCTTAATCACCCCACCATCAATCTCATCCCCAATCCTTAAACCCACAAACCTCTGGGCAATTGGATCCTTAACCTCAAACTGCTTAGCCCTCCCACTCATTGGATCACTAAGTACTAACTTAAACGTTGGCATCGACTTGAACGTAAATAGGGGCTATTAAAACACTTCTATCATTATGAATGACGAATTATCGGTATGGAATGTCAAGATTCTGAAATAAAAGTATTTAAATATAACCAAAAATTTGGTTTTATGACCAACATGGGCAGCAAGTCCCTGAAAATACAGGTTGGTACTGCAAATCTTAGACCAATGTGGATAGTTGCATCAATACTTTTAGTGGGTGCCTTGGCAATGCTTATGGGTGGCGTCGTCATGCAATTGGTATATCATATAACACTTGCGCCGTTATGGGTTGGAGTCTTTGCAGGGATATTACTATCAATTCCTTTAGAAATTTGGGACTTCTCGAACCCCGATGTCATAATTAGGGCAATTACTCTGAAAGATAGACTATTAATGGTGTGTTTTGGGCTAGTTATAGGTCTTGGTGCAATACTTCTCTACGCGCTTAACCTGTTTGTTCCTGTGCTGCATTGGGGTATTAAGGCGTTCTTTGTGCCCGGTGTGGTCATTGGAGGTTTATTATTTGGTATTGGTGTGGCCATTGCTGGCTACTTCCCGGGGACCATATGGATTGCACTTGGTCAGGGTAGGAGGGATGCGGTGTATGCCGTGATTGGAGGCTTATTGGGCGCATTGACCTGGTCATTAATCTTCGGGCAGGCAAGGTACTTCTTCTGGGATACCCTTAACTTTGGTCCAATAACGTGGCCCACGTTATTTGGCCTAACAACAAAGGTTGATGAGTTAATCGTGGCTATAGTATTCGGTTTATTAATGATTAGTATGTGGTTATTCATACCAAGGAGGCAGGGCGGCAAGGCATGCGTACTTCACCTAACTGGTAAGACTAAGGAAGTACTGCCGCTTGAGGATGAAATTAGTGAGTTTAAGGAGGACTATCCAAAAATACCTGACTACGTAATTGAGGCAGTTTCTGTTCAGCAGCCTCGCTCATCAAGGATAATATTTGCACTGGCCTTCGACTTCACATTAGTGGCTGTGGCGGTGATTGTGCTCAGGCAAATATTTGGTGAATCAACAACGTATGCCTGGATCTGGTCACAGATACTGTATTTCATGGACCCACGCTGGCTGCTAGCCTACCCTATTTCCAGTTGTTTGGTGGGTTGAAGATTGTTAATGGAGTTCCAGTCGATAAGCCATTCAGCGAGATTGGTTGGGAACCACTCTCAGACCTAGGTACATTCCTTGGCGGCTTAATATCATCTTTGTTCATAACGAAGAGGTTCATGGGGTTCAAGCCATGGACACCGCACATATGGAGGAATAGGTTCGGCAATACACCAGGCTTAGGGCCCTTGCCTCCTTCATAGGCGCTTACCTAGTCCTATTCGGCGCAAGGATGGCTAATGGATGCGCCTCAGGCCACATACTAAGCGGGAACCTGCAGATGGCTGTTAGCAGTTTCGTGTTCTTCATGGCTGTAATAGTCGGTGCAATAATCACGGCATACATAATGTACGGCTTAAAGCCTGGACCTCAAGGTAATTACACAGATAATGTGAAATTTCCCTTAAAATCCTCAAAATCTCTAGTTTTATTAATGATTGTGAGATTTTATAAGAGGGGTTCCGACTATTACGTTGATGTTGATGGTTCAGTAACTAAGGTTAGTAATCTAAGACCCATTGATTATTTGCTGATTGCGTTGGCCTATGGTCTTGGTGTACGTTATATCGATAGGTATGGCGTTAATGAATACGTTATTAACTGCGAAAAATAAATAATGATAATATTAAATGCGAAGCCTGCTGTAGTGGGTATGAGAATAAATGCCTTGTATATAAGTTATTAGTACGTGGTAGCTTCACTCTCAGGTGTGTATCTCAATCATGACTGGTACGTGGTCGGAACCCTCTATATTGCTTAAAATCTCGGCTTTAACGACATTATTCCTTAACTCCTCACTGATTATGCAATAGTCAATCCTCATTGCCCTCCACCTCTCCCTGTAGCTACGCCATGTAAACACCTTCGCGCTTGGGTGTAACTCCCTGAAGGTGTCGATGAAGCCCTTCTTAAGGAATTGATTAAGCCAAGCCCTCTCCTCAGGGGTTAAGCCGGGGTGCTTCTCATCCCAAAATGAGGAATCAACCCTGTCCCTAGCTATGTTGAAGTCCCCGCATACAATCACAGGCTTCTTACTCCTTAGATCAATCAAAAACCTCTCAATGGCGGCGCAGAAGGACATTTTGAAGCCCAGCCTACTAAGGTCGTCACCGGCCTCGGGAAGTAGGCATTAACAACGTAGAAGTCATTGAACTCGGTCGTAATCACCCTACCCTCGGAATCAAACTCCTTAATGCCAAGACCCTTAATGACCGAGGTTGGGTGCATCTTCGTTAGTGTCATAACACCGGCATAACCCCTCCTCTCGGCTGGAAACGGGTATGCCTCATAGCCCAAGCCCATTATCGTCAACGGCACATCACCCGAGCTCCTAATTTCCTGAAGTAAGACAATGTCGTAATCACCCATGCCCAGGAGCTTATCAAGCGAGCCCTTCCTCATTATACTCCTTAAACCATTGACGTTCCAGGAAATGATCCTCATTTTGTTTAAGTTAATTCAATGATTGAATTTAAGCACTTACTTACTAAGTACATCCTTATACTGATCCCTAAGCACCTTCTTATCTATCTTACCAGTACTCGTTAATGGCAGTTCCTTCACGAATATTACCTTGTCTGGTATCCACCACTTCGGTATCTCACCCCTTTCAACGAACTGCATCAGATAACTCTTTATCTCGTCCTCCGTCAACCTACCCTCATAGCCAGGCTTGGGCACTATAATGGCTACGGGTCTCTCACCCCACTTCTCATGGGGTACGCCGACAACGGCTACTAAATTAACGCCAGGGTGCGTGCTTATTAAGTCCTCAAGCCTGAGACTCGGTATCCACTCACCACCGCTTTTGATTACGTCCTTAAGCCTATCAGCGATCTTAACGTAATTGTCAGGGAACCAGACAGCGGCGTCTCCCGTGTGGAACCAGCCGTTGCGCCAAGCATTCCTCGTCTTCTCAGGATCACCAATGTACTCCCTGAAGAGCCATGGGGCCCTAACCGCGATCTCGCCAATGGTCTTACCATCCCTTGGAACATCCCTATCCTGCTCATCAACAACGCGCAACTGAACAAGGGGTATCACAATCCCAGTCCTTAGGTAAATCTCGTTCTTCCTCTCAGGCGGTAAATCCCTATGATCAGCCTTAGGTAGGCTATGGTAAGCACTGGCGCGGTCTCCGTCAAGCCATAGCCGCTTATTACAGTCATACCCCTGGCCTGGGCGGCCTTTAACAAGCCTCAGGTAATGCCGCACCGCCGACTATAAACTTCAACTTGCTAAGATCATACTTAGGCGAGTCCGGGTGGTTAAGTATGTTGTATAGTATCGTTGGTACACCCGCTGAGAATGTCACGCCTTCCTCATGAATTAGCCTTAGTATATGACCCCAATCAAAGCGGCCTGGATATACAATCTTCCTATGACCACTAAGCATTGTCGACCATGGAAAGCCCCAAGCATGAACATGGTACATGGGTACTAGAAACATCGTGACATCATCCTGCGAGGCGTTTATGGGTGGATTCCTCACGGCGAGCGCCGTGGATAACGTATGCAACACTAACCCCCTATGGGTGTGATAGCCTCCCTTGGGCAATCCCGTTGTTCCAGATGTGAACATTAGTGTGGCTGGTGTTCTTTCGTCGATTTCCGGAAACTCCTTAATTGGGTCATGCTTGAGTAATTCGTCGTACGGTATCATCTTAATGCCGTAGTCCTGACTAGGCTGCTTATTCTTATCACTCATATAAATAACGGCCTTTATACTCTTGACATTATCAAGAATTGGCTTCAGCAGTGGCTCGAAATAATCAATGTTCACGACAAATACCTCGGGCTTAGCAACACCCATTGTGTATATGATCTCCTTAGGGGCGAGCATTGCATTGACTGTGAATAGAGCAGCGCCAATGCTTGGGACTGCGTAGTACAGGTCTAGGTACCTAAGAGTATTCCACTCAAGCACCGCAACCTTACTACCTAACTCCCAGGCCTTGCCAGGCTTTAGGTCCAGGTCCATTAAGGCGGCTGCGATCCTTCGGACCCTATCGGCAAATTGCGCGAAGGTTACGGATGTCCTGGAACCGCCAGGGGGCCAATAAACAACCTCATTATTAGGAAAGGCAGTAACTGCATAGTCAAGTATCTTGTCTATTGTCAATTGATAGTCATAGAAAAAGGACTTAATCTCCTCAGGTGGCATGTCAGTGATTCTCGTTCATAATTTATAAGACTTCTGGATATAATTCATATATAGAAATATATACATTAAAACTTAAAATTTAAGTAATCTAATGCAAAATTATGAAAATAACAATATTAGTGGATAACTACGCGACGCAACTATCCTCATTAAGCAGGCGTTTGCTGAGTGAGTGGGGATTCGCAGCCTACGTGCATGATTATAAGATACTATATGACACGGGGCTTACGGGGACCGCCCTTCTAAATAACATGAGGGCACTGGGCATAGATCCCAATGAACCTGATTACTTGGTGATCAGTCATAGGCACATTGATCACACAGGCGGTGTGAGGAAGTTCTTAGAGAATCGAACCAGGCCCATAACAATGATAGCGCATACTAATCTATTTACAAAGGCGTACGCTAAGGATGAGAAGGGAAACCTTGAGGATATAAGTGTGGATTTCACGGAGAATGACCTTAAGAATAGAGGTGTCAATCTAGTCCTAATTAAGGAACCGTATAAGCTATTTAATGACGTTATTATTTCAGGACAAATACCAAGAACGTGGGGGCCCAGTCACCTAGGCGCGGTTACTGACGACATACCTGACGATATGGCCTATACATAAAGCATCCGAAGGGTTTAATCGCAATCACAGGCTGTGGGCACTCAGGTGTTGAGAATATCGTGGAGTATGGATTCCAGGTAACCGGGTTGAGTAAGCTATACGCGATTATCGGTGGGCTTCACTTCATGGGATTGAGCGAGGACAGAATTAGACAGGTAATTAGTTACTTAGCCAATAAATCACCTAGTGTTGTCGTGGGTACGCACTGCACAGGTGTCCTAGGCATTGCAGCATTGTACAATGCCTTGCCAGGCGCATTTAGACTTGGTGGTGTCGGCTCGGTTATTGAGCTTTAATAATGTTTTAAATTAGCCTTTGATTAAAATTACCTAGGAATGTCAATTGATCTTCTGGAGCGTGGGATTACGTATATTCGCTGGTCATTACTCATAATATCTGCCGATGCCGTTATTCTGACATTACTATTACTTTTATCACTATTAATCACGCCTATGGCTGCGTACATATTCACGGTCGTGGTCTCCTACTTCCTCTTGATATCCACGGTAATACCATACGTACTCGTGGTGCTATTTTGGTTGCTTGGCTTTAGGGACCTGTCCCATTACAGTAGGAAGTATTTCATGGGTTTTATTGGTTCTGCGGTGACCACAATTTCATACTTCATTAACATAGCCTACATGGGTTATCTCACGGCTAATGAACTCGCGGGAAATGTCCTAGTCCCCAAGCCAATAATGCTTGAACCTCTCATCCTAATGTATAATAGGTATTTCATAGTGTTTTCACTTTACCTACCACTACCGCTCTTCATATCATTAATCCTAGGGATCCTCGGGTCTATCCTAAGTATGGTAACGCTATATAGGTTGGGCAGTGACTTTAATATAACGAGAATTAAGGTTGGTGCCCTTATTACAATAATCGGTGTTTTAAGCATAGAGGCGCCATTAATTGGTGGAATACTCATTGATGTTGGCACCGCACTGCTTACATTTGACCTGGGCAGGGTACTTGATGCGTTAGGTAAGTAAAAACGAGGTCACTAAGAATTTTAAATTCGGGTTTGTGAATGATTATGTGAATAAATCCGCAATTTTAATACTGATTATTGGATTAGTAATAACGTGGTTATTGACATCCTCGATAGGCATATTAATAAAACTGAATGAAGCAAGGGGACCTCAGGGAAGCAGTCCATTAAATATCCACGTTAATCTACCGCAACCAGTTATCACATTACCGCCAATAAACATAACAATACCACGGCATGTTAATGAAACAGTCGGCGCTGAATTATACGTACCACTCATACCACTACCAATAATAATGCCCAACATACCAATAAACATCACAGAATACCTAGCAATAAGTACGCCGAAACCCCCGCAGATATTGGGCGGCGGATCTTTAGGTGCTTCAGGCTCGCAGGAGGGTTTGGGGAGTAGTCAACAGCCCGTGGGTAATGCGGTTGCCCCGTTGAGGATACCGCCATTATTAATCATCATTATTATAATCGTTGTTACTATAATCATTGGCGTTAGTTCATTGACAATAGTAAGGAGGGCGGTACACGGAGGTGGTCAATCAAGTGGTGCTGTGGGTGTTAACGTGAGGATAAGCCTAGGACCACTGTTGAATCGAGGAGCAGTAATGGTGTGTTTATTAGGTCGTCAAAGGAAATTGAATTACTACCGGGGGAGGTCGTGAAGAACATTAGTGGTTGGGGTGGTAATGACCTAATTGATTTGGGAATACCTAGGGATTTGCCATTAATCTGGAGACCCAATGAGCCATTACCCGTGGTCATTAGGAAAGGTGCCCAGGTCACGGTGACGAAGCCGGGCATCCTTAGGGAGGGCTCATTGATAATGCCTTCAAGGGGTTGTTATAGCATCAGCGCTAGGCTTGGTGATAGGGAGGAGCGCCTATTTATTAGGGCCAGTGATTATAGGAGCGATGTTATTAATTTCGTTAGGTTAAATATAGGCGACTTCGTAGTTAAGGACTCGGCAACCATCAGGGAGGTAATGAGGCAATTGGTTAATGATGGCGCTATTAATGATGATCGGGACTCAATTAATATAATTATTAGGTTGTTTGAGAGAGTCAGGTATGGGCTTAGGGATGTTGATAGGGGTGATTATGAGGAATTCCTCAGGGCCTTGGGAATGGTCTTTAGGAATGCCAGGGTGATCGTTTGTGAGGGCGCGTCATAGTTCAATTATTAAGTACGTAATTGCATACGTAATAATTGCATCGCTCACATTACTACTGCTTCTAATGAGGCCCACTGGCACTTACTTAGTTACCACGTTAATAATGCCAACAACAGCCCTGGTAACAACGACCCTAATAAGTGACTTCATTAAGTACCGTAGCAATACCGCTGCTGATGTGCTTAGGAGGTTAGTGGCACCTTCATTATTCGCATATCTATTGATTGGAGGATTAACCTCCATACTCATTAATAATTATAGGGGGTACTCACTCATTGTTAATTACCTAATGAACTTCCTGGCCCTGGTCATAATTGGTGCAATAATCAATAGGTATTTAACGAGACAGACAACCTGGACGGGCTCCATTGAATTGTTGTTTAAGTACTTATCGTATTTCTTCATATTCCTTGGACTTGCCTACCTATTTGGCGCTGTTTACTTACCGCTGTTTTACCCATTTGCTGCGGTGTCCATCATTTACTTAATACTTGCCCCAGTGACGGTGCTTGAGAATCGTGGTATTAACGTTAAGGGGATTGTTGGGAATTCACGCCCATTAGCCCTTGCGGCATTTGGCATTGGTTTGATGTATTCGTTATTTTCAATTCCAAAACCATCGTCATGGAACCTATACATATTGATTACATTCATAATAATTGCCTCAATATCCATAATATACGCAGGCTATAGACTATACCTCAGTGGATTAGGTATCGTGGAGAGCATCGAGGAGGAGTTATATGAAAGGCATAAGCGTGAGATTGAGGTTGTCCCATCACACGAGTACTCACTCTTTGAGGATGCGGTTAAGGAATTCATAACTAATGGTAAGAAGGATAAATTAATTGCGTACCTGGTCCATGAATTAACAAACGACGGCTTAGACTACGAAACAATCATTAATAGGCTTGATAAATTAATAAATTACTCAAGCGTAACAACCTGCAGGAGGGTTAGTAGGAGAGTCCTTGAAATGGAGGTTAAGGAAAGGATAGATCTCGTTAATGAACTGCTCAATGAGCTATTAAGCACCAAAAATACTAAATTTAACTCCCCTTAACACTCAATCTAGGCCTAATAATGAGTAAGGTTGGCATTGATTACGTAACGGAGAGGGTCAGGGCTGTAATTAATGAAATAACTAGGTACTTTGTTGGTGATGAGGAGGTCCTCATGAAAATACTGGCTTCAATAATTGTTGGCGGTCACGTACTCATCGAGGATGTACCAGGAACCGGAAAGACAATCCTGTCAAAGATGCTCGCCAAAGTTCTCGGACTCAGGTTCAGTAGGATCCAATTCACCCCAGACCTACTACCTAGCGACATTATCGGCACTAAGGTCTGGAGACCTGACAAGGACAGCTTCGAGCTAGTACTTGGTCCAATATTCGCAAATTTCGTTCTTGCTGATGAGGTTAATAGGGCTCCTCCTAAGGTTCAGTCTGCCTTGCTTGAGGCTATGCAGGAGGGTCAAGTAACAATTGAGGGCGAAACCATCAAGCTTCCACAACCATTCATTGTAATCGCCACTCAGAACCCCATCGAACTCGAAGGAACATACCCACTACCAGAGGCACAACTAGACAGATTCATGATAAGAATAAGACTAGGATACCCGAAGGATGAGGTTGAGCTATTAAGGCGTAGGATTTCATGGCGTAGTAACGACCCAACACCCCGGGTGAGGACTGTGCTAAATGGCGATGAATTATTAATGATCAGGGATTTCGTGGAGAGCAACGTCAAGATTAGCGATGATGTCATGAAATACATAGTGAGCTTTAACGTTATTAGGAAGGACCTAGAGTACTCGCTGGGCCAAGTCCCAGGGGATTGATAGCGTTGATGAGTATGGGTAGGGCCATGGCTATCATTGATGGTAGGGATTACGTAATACCAGATGATATAAAGAGTGTTATTGTTGAAACTCTCGGTCATAGGATAGTGCTTAAGCCTGAGGTCGCCCTGGAGGGAGTAAGTGGTGAGGATATTGTTAGGGAGTATGTTGAGAAGATACCGATACCCAGGTAGTGATTATTAATGAGAGAAATCTCGAAAACACTCCTACTTTTAATACTGCTTCCAATGGTTATGGCCGTGATTACCGTATTGACAACATCTAAACTTACATCCTCTCTATACTCTTTCCCCTAATTACGCTAGTGATAGCCCTGAGCCTAAGCGATAAGCCCACAATATCGATAACCCTTGGTACCGATAAGAGCGTTTTGTACGTTGATGAGGAATTGAATATAGAATTAAACGTTGATGTTCACGGAGGCTTCGGCCTATTAATAATCAGGGCACCACCAATCCCCAGTACCTCCATGGCCGAGGGCTTCGAACTGATTAAGGCAATAACGTCCATGTAATCTTTAAGGGGTTTGGCGATGTGAATAGGAGGATTACGTACGTATTAAGGGCCGTTAAAAGAGGCAATTATTCGCTAGGTGGAATTGACTACGTATATTACAATATCCTGGGGATCCACGAACCAATTAAGGGCTTCATCAAACTTGAAGGGTATGTTCAGGTAATACCGAGGATTAGGATTGTTAGGAGGGTTCTCGGCATAGTTAAGCCAAGGCAGGGACTACCCAGGTACTCACCGTCTAGGCTTGGGCCTTATTCCACGGAGTTCCGGTCTGTGAGGAATTACGTACCTGGCGACCCCTATAAATTCATTAATTGGAAGGCAACCGCCAGGGATCCTAACCGTAGGATCATGGTTAATGAATATGAGAGGGAGGGGCTTAGGACAACGATAATACTGCTAGACCTTGGTTGGTGGATGAGGCACGGGACCGTCGAGGACAACCCCCTTGAGTACGGGGTATCCCTAACGCTATCCCTAAGTAGGGTTTTGCTTAGGTATGGCTATAATGTTGGTCTTTGGACAATACCAATGGGCCCAAGGGTCATTCCAAGCTCGGGAACTGCGCAGTACTATAAGTTATTGAGGGAGTTAATGGTCGTGAAGGCACTACCCATTAAGGGCTATACCATGGACCCAGCCCTGTATAGGCTGATTCAGGAGACTAACCCGGCATTAATTATTGTAACAAATGTGAATAGGGAGAGTATTGAGAGTATCATTGGCATAATTAATAGATTACCAACAAGGGCCTTAATAATTGATATTGTGCCCGACACAATACTAATGAGGAATTTAATAAAGGGATTACCCTGCAATCAATGGGTTATTAGGGATAGGGTGAGACTGTATAGGGTGTTGCCGAGGAATGCCAAGGTGATTACCTGGGACCCTGCTTGTGAGGGTGTTGGCTCATTAATTGCCAGGATATCGACATACCTAGGCAGGTGGTTATAGAATGAGACAGGTCCTAGCAGTATTATCATTGATACTCCCCATAACACCCTTCATAATACTAATGCTTAGCAATCCATTAGTTAGCTTGGTCCTCATTGCCGTAATCATCTCAATAGGCTCATTGGGCTTTTAATGAATAATATATCAGCCGAGCCCTGGGCCGCGTTGGTAACGGCGTTAATAATATCCATAACATCGCAGGGTTATATACCGTACATACTCCATGTAGTGCTCATCCCACTCAGAAGCCCGGCCCTATTTGACGGGTCAATAATCATAATTGAATACTCATTAATAACATCTCAATTGTACGGTAATTACGTGAGGTACATGAGGGAATTCAGCAGTAGGGGTTATGATGAGGATGAGGTCAAATACGCATTAAATAAGTTGGTCAGGTGGGTGCTCATATTCCTAACAATATCCTTATCGGCATCACTAATTATTTACTACGCAATAGTGGCAACGACGGTACCGCTCATAGACCCGTTCACGGCCCTCGTGATCTTCGCCGTGACTTACATAGTTATATCCAGGTACCTACTAACCAGAATTAGGGGCTCGTCATAAAATATCAAAGAACGTGCTGGAGCACTCGAGGGTATTACCATTAATTATAGGCCGCCAAACAACCCTATACCTACCCCTACCGACAGGCTTACCATCATTATCAACCTGAAACCAAACAACAACGAAGGAGGAATTTGGGCTGATGACAATCTGAGGAGCTCAATTGAATAAATGACCCTACCACTTAAATCAACAACCTGCCAGGAACCAATACGTAGAGGAGCATTACCTAAATTAACGAGAGTAATATAGATTGGTTCACCACTCGAAAAGGAACTCCTATCCAGGTAAACACTACAAGACACAAATACCCAACAAACTACCCGTATAAAAATCAATCATTAATGAAGCTAATCGTTACATATAAGTTAAGAAATCCGAAGAATTAAGTCATAAAGAGTGAGGATAACAGGCGTGTTAGAAAACGTTGCGCTCAATGTACCAATTAAGAACCACTATTAAGGTAACGAAAATACTACACAAACCCATACTCATTAAGCCTAAACCTTGCTGCCGACTTTTTACTTAGAGCATTCTTAAAAGGTTATTCGAGTGAGCCGCGTCTCAACACAATACCCTTAATTAATAATCAGGGCATAAAATAACCACAAATACTGTGAGGCACGGCTACAGAATACCGAATCCATGAACTAAAGGACACGTAAAATCATGGATTACGCAATGTTAAAATGAACCTTCAGATCATCAACGTCGCAGGAAATACCATAGTCAAGCAATGTAAGACTCAACCATTCAATTACCCACCCAAAAGCCCACTAGCCGAATAACAAAACCAGACAAGAACGTGGTGCCGGGGCCGGGATTTGAACCCGGGCCCCCTTGCGGGGACGGGATGCCTTGGCCTTGCTCTCGAGTCCCGCGCCTTAACCGTGCTCGGCCACCCCGGCGGTTGTTTTACTGCGTTTTTCGATTTAAAGCTTTTCTTCATGGGTTACGGCTTCAGCTCAAGCACGTTCACCAACTAAGAAGAGTTCTTAAGCCCATGGAAGGTAGCAATCAAGTGTTGATTACGTAGTAACCCCTCAACAGCTTGACTACGTACTTCATTGTTTTAATTAGAGTCGTCTCTTGTTCACTGACTTCCTTCACGATGATTGGATTGCATTGACGTCATTGACGTAGGCCTACTCATCCTCCCTTTCAACCACATGCCTAGACCAGTTTAGTACTGGCTCGGCAGTGGCTTATTAATCTCGTTGGGAATCAATCAATGGATGTCTCCATGGTTCTTGAGGTAGTTAAGCCAAGAATATGCTGGGGAGTCAAGGCTAGTGGCTCGGCGAGGCTAAGGTGTGGTGAGGAGGTCAACGACCCAAGAATCACTGAGGAAGTAATGAAGCTAATTAACGAGTTCCTTAGCCGAGTCGAGAAGCACAGGAGCGTGCTGTTGAGCGATTTAGCAACACCATTCGACAACGCAATCAACGCCTTGAATGATTGGTTGAGCAGAATCGCCGTGGACGACGGCGATAAGAACATCACCAGGCTAAGGAAGGCAATGCTTGATGTCGGCAAGAGGATGCTCAAATTGGCTGAAAGAGCACGCGAGAAGTGGCTCGAGGTCTACAGGCAGGAGCTCGAGGAGTTAATCAGCAAACTAGGGAGTGGTGGGGCGAGGGTAATAATTACGGGAGAACCGCTCAATAAGGATAAGTCCTTCATGGCGCACCTATACACGGATGGCTTGGCGATTGAGATAGCAAGGGTTGCCAAGTCAGGGAGCATAACGGTAGACATATCGCTCACTGGTCTCAAGGGTGTTGATACCGTCGTGCCTAGGCTCTTCAGCGGCAATAAGCTGAGGGCTATGCAATGTGGGCTTTTGCTAACCGATGGCGCAATTGATGAGGAGGGCTACCCGATGATGGGCACTAGCCAGCTTTGGCAGGTCTTTGCCTGGCTGCTGG
>NZ_BBDO01000003.1 GCF_001316285.1 Vulcanisaeta sp. JCM 16161
CGATCCATGCATTGGCACGGTTGAGGCCGTGCAGTGGGCCGTGATGACCTGGTTCGCGGCCTACAATAACACCAGCGTCAATGAGTTCGAGGCGGAACCGCTGAACCCAACGGTAATGATGAACTACGTACAGACACTACTCAATAATGAGGCGTTTAATACGGTAACATTCCCAAGCAATACGTACGGCATCTCGGTGGGTGATGTTGATACCCAGGTGAGTGCGACGCCGTTATTCGCCTTTGCGGGTGGTATGGGCGCGATTCTTGAGGCCATGGGAGTGTCAATACCTCCTGAGCTACAGCAATTCCTAAACTACCTAATAGTGGGCATATCCTTTAGTACGCAGACCATTAGCAATATTCAAAATACAATATTTATACAAATGAGTTATCCATCTGGTATCAACGTATGCACAAGCCCCATTGTCTATGAATTTAATTACCAAGTCTACGTAAGTAACCTGAGCAGTTACTACCCAGCACCTACGGCCTACGTCGACTTCAACGCCGGACCATGCTCATAACCCTAAAAGCGGCCAGCCCGTTGAGGACTTTTAAAAATCACCCCTTCTTTTCCCTTTCTTGTTCTCACCCCTCCTGCCATTTACGCATTGGTTTTACCCTCTTGGCTTGTTCCTTTACCACGTTTTGGCAGTAAATCACTCGAACAGGCGTAACTCAACCCACTTTTCATGAATAGGCAGGGTTAAAAGGGGTCTAGTAATTAGGTAATACCATCCTAAAGCCGTTATCAACCAAGACCAATTCATTACTAACAGCCCTCGCCCACGAGTAAGCAAGGGTAAACTCAACATCACTCCCATCACTGGCATTCGCATAAATACCAACAACATCACCCTATAGTTCCGCAGAGTCAGCATTTGCGGCAACAAATCCGGCGGCTAATTTTGGTTCTGGTTGGAATCCAGCACCAATGAGTAGTATAGGTGATTGCGGATTGCCCATCGGTTTAAGTACGGGAGGAATTACGGTATCATACTCCATATCAATGCCCGCTGGTACCACTGAGTCGATTAGCACCTCTAATAGTCCGTCTAAGATAGTTCAATTTGACGGGAATAATGCGGAGGTGGCTAATCTGACCTGGACGTTCAATATAACCCAAACCGAGAGTAATGCGGCCTTCCCGAATGCCTTTGAGGATGATTCGCCGGGCTTAATCATAATGCTTAACTTTAACTCATCGCAGCAATACGCGGCGTCATTTAATATCGATTTCGAGAACTATACCATCACGTCTTACTACGTATGTAGTTACTACACGACCGAGACCATCTGGGCTCAGACGAAGTGGGTAGTTATTGTGACCACTCAATTAAGTACTACGGCCAGTATTTCGGGTCAATTGTACATATATGGCTCGCCATACGCGCCATCCCACCTTATTCATATGTAACGGGGGTGATGTCAGGAGAGTACTATATACCGTGTGGGTGATTTAGTGATTTCAGATTACGAGACCCTTATTTTAAATTTCCTGATGTTGTTTTGTTGATCATTGGTTGTGTTGGTGGTGGGTGTGGGATTATTGGGGTTAGTGTGTTGTGTCTATCTCCGTATCTTTCTGCCTTGGTTTCCTTGCGGGCTGTGGTTTTTAGTCCTTGGTATTTTATGTTAAGGCTAGGCTTGGTGTTTCGGAGGACATACTTATTAGTGCCTTTTCCGTAGTCATTGAGGTGAACAACTAAAACATGGCATTACCGCATGCGACGGTAAGGAGTACCGTGAAGGTGGGACTAACGTTGGAAGAAATGGGAAGGAAAAATAAAAGGCGTATTTAAGGGTGGTTAATAAACAAAATTGCCCTAACTGGGGCATGTATTTTCTGCTTGGTATAGTATGATTGGTATCCAGTAATCGTTTGTGGATTGTTGTGTTACTGTGTATGAAGCTGACGGATTGTACTGTAATACGAAGTATATAGCGCTATTAAAGGTATCAACGTAGTAACCACCATTATAATTTGGGTAGCACACGGCACCGCTTGTCCATAGTATTGGTGATGCCGCGGTATTTACCGACCCAGCGCCTGCGTTTAGGAACCATATTCCGTCTGCCGTATCAACCTCAAAACCGACCGGGTACTGGGCACCGGCCGTTGTTGTGGCTGGCGTGCATAGGCTCGTGGTTACGCCGATGCTCCATATCAAATCGCTCAGGTACAAGTTATATGGATTATTAACTACGGTTAGGGATGAAGTTAATCCTGCGACCTGCCCATCACTTGTTGCTGCTTCAAATACGAATTCAAGTGTCTGCTGTAAGATCTCCAGAGCCATCTCGAGGGTTGAGTAGCTGAATAGCGAACAACCAGTGTTGCTAGGTTGAGCCGCGCCGCTTTCTCCTCCCCAGCCATGTATGAGTTATAGCCGTTGGCTTGGTCCACCTCGTAAGCCTCCGTCATGTTTATACCCACGTTATAGTAGGCGAACGAGCCTCCGTCGCTCGACGGTATGTAATTGGAGTAGCCTAGATAATCAACTGGGAATTGCGGTGTCGATGCTTGGGTTGGCGATATATTAATTACTAAGACGCAATAGTCGTATTCAAATACATTGCCTGCGATATCCTCGTATTTCGTGGGTCCCGTGTAGAACAACCAACCATACTGGCCATTTAGTTGACCCCCATATTGATTTATGAGGTACTCGCATGGATCTGTATCTGTTGGGTCCATACCACTTACTGTATTAAACGTATTGTGGACTGTTGAATACCAACTCGTTATTAATTCGTTTAGGGTATTTGTTGCATATTCATACTGCGGTATCACGTTTATTTCCAAGCCATAACCTCCAAAACCAACTATGTAAACGGCGCTCGCGTTACCGACCCCAATCACTGGGTATCCAATGACCTTGCTATGGTAGTAATTGCCCCAGGCCGCTGCTATTGCTTCTTCTAATGCCTGTGCTTGTTTAAGGTTTTTGGTGTATAATATGATTAGGTCCTTCCTACTAATCAAGGCTTGGAGTTGGTTGGATAATTGATTTAGTGATTTATGCATGGTGTCATTCACGTAATCCCAATCAATAACTACAATTGAACCACCAGGTAACGTAGGTAACTCGCCTAAACTCACAGACCTAATCATGGATTCAGGAGCGCCTAAACCAACCAACTCATTAATGAATTGGGGAGGGCCAACCACATAAGCCACAACAGGCAGGGCAAGGGGCTGGGGCTTAACGGGCGTTGGTATGCTGATGCCATGCCACAATAACTCAAATTTATAAATGGCATTAAGCATTCCATTAACGTTACCTACGAATGAGGGGCGTAAGATGGCAGCTATGAACAGGGCATCAATTAAGATCAACACGAGCATGGTTATGATTAGCCACTTCGTTTTTAGGCCCATAACCATCGGTTTTACTTAATTCACCGGACTTTTTTTTACTTCGCCTATTCATAAAAGGTGATTCGAGTTACGCCTATTTAAGTGATTCACTGCTAAAACGCGGTAGAGGGAACTGGCCAAGAGGGTGATGGCAGGAGGAGGGGGTGAGGACGGGTGATTTTAAGGCTGCCTTAATAAGGCTGCATCACTACGTCTGGAAGTCTTGATACATGTTGCATGTGGTGTATTGGTTAAGCATCTGCGTATACTGAACATTAGAATTCTCAGCAGTATTATTGCCGAGATTGCCCTGATATAGATTTACATTGGAGCAGTAATAGAACATGCCAGAACCACCGGAATTAAAAATTACATAAGAGGCGTCAGCGCCGGCCCAAACAACATTAGATGGAAACCAATAATCCGAGTATTGAGATGGCATATTCCATACATATGTCCAAGGTCCATTTGTATTAGGTACTGACACCTGCTCATACACATATATGAAATCATACCTTACTATTCATACCATATAGGATATACCAGACAGCGCCGGAGATAAGTGGCCACGGTACATCTGATACATATCCAGGACTTGGTGGTTGCCAAATGAGGGCAGGAGGACTCACACATGGACCCATATCTGTACAGTGAATAGTAACTCTTGAGTATACGCATTGTATCCAATAACTCCCTGGACCCAGTATTCATTGCCTTGATTACATACGAGATATTCATCTGGGTTGAACTGCAACGAAATCCAGCCATCATTTGGCCCGTACTACTGCGCAGTCATAGTATTGATGATAACCGCGTGAACACTTACATTGCCTGGTGCGCCTGTGGTATCGACCTCATAATTACATCCACCGATAGGTTGTGAGCATGTGTTTTGCGCAACCACGCGTCCTGAGAATACCAACACTACCGTTAACATTATTAAGAGCGTTAGTAAAGCAATAATTGTCACCTTCGGGTTCTTCATCACCATGCTAATCACCCGTTGGCGTCTATCTCATTTTTATTTGAGTAAATAACTGGGTAATTCGTAGGTAATGGGTACCAGATATACCCTATTGTGTACTTTGGTGCTATGTTGCTTATCCCAGGTGTTATGTCGTCCATGCTTATTGATTGCAGGTTTTGTGATTGACTTTGTGATCACGTATATCGTGGGCTCCTCAATGATGTATTGACCGTTTTCAAATAATTGCTTGGCCGTTGGTAAGGACTTATTCGTGCTTCCAAAGGTGCCGATCCAACCATACTTAACCATTAACTGAACCTCCTCAGCATCGCTCGTGATGTTGCAGACCGGTAATGCGTAGGGGACTGCGGAGTATAGGATCACCACTATGGTGTCGCCTGAAGTGACGTTGATTGCGGGAACCCAACGCCTATTCCCGTGTGCACCACGTACCAATTCTCCGTATTAGCTATTTGCCAGAAGTTCATGGTTTTATTACCGTAAATGTATGGGTGATTGACAGTTATGGCTAATGCCTGCAGTGGCTGAGATTGATTGTTTGAGGCTATTAACCTGCCGTTTAGGTAGATGCCAAGCCACATGGCGTTGCCTGAATAGGACATGCTGGCCCATGATGATAACGTCTCATTAATTATGGCGGTTGGGAAGTCAATGTATAATTGATAACCATTAATCTTCATATCCCCATGAACATGGTAGACAAGGGCTATTGCGGAGCCGCCGGGCATGATGAGGTCATAAGAGGAATTACACCAGATAGCACCGTATTGGATGATGATTGGCATTATGGTTGGTGGAGGCTTAATTGATTGACCCACGTGAGAGGGACCCACGGAGCCGGAACCACTAATATGCCAAGTACTACGCACGATAAGCAGGGATACAGCCACAGCCACTATTACCAACACAGCCACCAACCACCCCACCCTCAAACCCATAATAATCAATTCTTCTAATTTCATGGGGCTTTTTTTACTTTGGGTGTTCAGAGAAAGTGATTCGAGTGGGGTTGAAATACCTTGTTTATGCCCTTTAGTAACGGTATTCATTATTGGGGCGTGGGTTGAGACCGATACGTTGTGGTTTCTCGAAAATGCGTGTTGTGGAAAGTCGAGGCATTGATTACTGTTGTAATTATCATCTATTATCCATGAATTCATACTCTTCATAATTATTTTAAGCCTGTCTACCTGCCAGGATTTTACCAAAAATGGGCTTTTTAAGATCGTCGTAAATACCCTATTAGTTAGGTTTTTACGCTTCCGCTGTGGAAGTTACTTTCGGTGTGGAAGCGTGTTATTTGATACGAAGCCTAAGACGCGTAGGGCGGACTTGTTTGATTTTGAGGAGGAGTTTAGTAGGCTTTCGCGGTTGATCAATGATTCATTGACTCGGCTTATCGTTGTTAGGGGTTTGAGGAGGACTGGGAAGACTTCGTTGGTGCTGACTACGCTTAATGAGTTGGGCGTGCCTTACGTATTTATCGATGTTAGGGAGGTTGTTAGGTCTAGGAGGGGGTTGTATGAGGTTTTGTCTAGGGCATTGAGTGATTTTCTTAGGAGGTACTCGCTGCGTAAGGCCTTACTTAATAGTATTATTAAGGCGTTGAGTGGTGTTAGGGGTGTTAGGGTGCATGGTGTTGAGGTCTCGCTTAATTGGGGTAGGGATAGGCCATTACTCACTGAGTTATTTAGGGAGTTTGATGGGGTTTCGAGTAGTGTGGGTGTTGGGTTCGTGATTGTTATTGATGAGGCCCAAAGACTCGGTGGGTCTTTGGGTATTGAGGTTTGGAGTGCCGTGCTCACGCCTATGATTTTCTCGGAAATATTAAGTTCATAATATCTGGCTCCGAAATGGGTGTTTTGAACTCAATACTTAATAATCCCGAGTCTCCATTATTTGGTAGGCTTATGCCGAGGTTATTACTGAGAGGTTGAGTCGTGAGAAGTCTCTGGAGTTTCTGCAGCGTGGCTTCTCCGAGGTGGGTGTTGAGGTTGATGAGGGTGAGCTTAATGAGGTTGTGGATAGGCTTGATGGCGTCATTGGTTGGCTTACGTACTACGGCTACTCAAGGAGTGTTGGTGGTAGGGACTTAACATCAATATTTAATGATGCCATTAACCTGGCTAGGGAGGAACTTGAGAACTTCCTAAACTTAGGGTTAGTAGGAGGTACAGGGTCGTACTTAAACTCCTAGCCTCAGGCGTTAGGGAGTGGGGATTATTGAAGAGGAGGCTTGAGGATTACGAGGGCTCACCAATTAGTGATAGGGTGCTTCACGACATATTAACCGCATTAAAGATGCATTCAATAATTAATGAGGAGTTGGAATTCACAGACCCGATCGTAAAGGAGGCGGCGCGGGAATTATAGTATCAAGACCCTGGATCGGGAAAGGAGTTTCGAGAATTATAGGCCCATGCCTAATAGAACCGAACTTAATGGAAGTAATGAGACAATTACTGTGACCACTTTACAGTCGTAATTAGCCGCTTCATTTTAGAACCATAACCGTTAACCCTATATCATTCAATGAATATTCAAACCCTGGGTATTCAGTGGGGTTGGATTAATAGGATTGAAAAATAGTTAGGTGATTAAATGCGATGTAATACGTCAATAATACCAAAGATTACTACTGGGTTATGCCGTGCATTCGCTTATGTCCATTCCATGGCCTTTTAAGGCTTGCCTTAATGCTCCGTAGTCCTCGGGTTTTAGGTATGGTATTTGGTACGTAATGCCTTGGTAATTGATGAAGACATTATACGCGTATGGTCTAAAGCCCCTTCCTATTATGGTCTTGTAACATATGGTTATTTCGTTAAGTTTTGCCGTATATGCGCCATTGATTGTATTAAGAATGATCAAGCCGTCTCTAATCTCCACCTTCTTAAGATTTGCTATGGCTCTTCTTATTGATTTAATACGTGTATAGGAATATACAGCTAATGATGTAAACGTGACCACCATTATTGATGCGACTATTGATAATTCAAGGAGTTGATTATCCTCTGCGTATGGTGAAAGAGTGATTATAATTACCACGTATAGTACTAGAAAAAGCATGCTAATTACCATGCCTATTGAATGTATATTAATTGCCCATTCAGCATCATTGCCCTCCCAGGACCACTCGCTCATGGGTTAATTATTAATGTAATTCCTGCCTTGTTATTATGTATTTTGCGTTTCCCTCTCTTTCTATTTTTAGTTTTAGTTCCTGGGCTATTGCAGGTAGGTAAAGTACGAGGGTTCTTATGCATTGTTGTGATGCCCTGGCTCCGTACTTCGTTTGGTGCCATGCGTGGAAGCATGCCATTGTTATTTTGTACTCGTTGTCCTTGGTTATGTTTCTCCTGCAGTTAATTAGTGCGTAGCTTATCAGGAATTCCTTAATGTCACTTATCCCGCACCTATGTCTCTGCTCCTGGCTTTGCAGTAGTGTTTGTTTCACATAATTATTTTATCCACTTGATTTATAAGTTACTTTCAGTGTTGGGGCTGAAATACCTTGTTGAATTGAAAATCACTCACGAGGGGGTTCCCTCAGGAGTAGTGCCTCGACGTAATCACCCTCCCTAATTATCTGCCCCTTCCTCGTGAACACGAGCCCATTAATCATTAGAAGCGTGTGCGTCAATGAACTACCCTGCCTCGGCAACTCCTCAATAACGTACTCATTACCAACCCTCCTAACCCTAACCCTGTACTGTCTCGCAACCTCCTCATCACCTAATGTTCCCCTGACGAGCCTAGCCATTACCCTTGGCTCCGCGATATCCACCTTAACACCCGCGAGCCTCTTAATGACCTCCTTAACGACTACCGTCATCGCGTTTAAGGCCGATATTGGGTGCCCCGACAGGTTAATAATGACCTTGTTATTACTCAATATTGCCAATCCTGTCGGCCTACCTGGCCTCATCCTTAACCCCCTGATGTATATCCTTGGGTTTAGTGATTTTGTTACCTCATAAACATAATCAACACCACTTGGTCCCGTACCACCGGTGGTTATTACAATGTCTGCCGTGTCCAGCGCCCCCATTATGGCATTCCTAATTGCTCCTGGTCATCAGGCACTATTGTCCTACCTACAACCTCTGCGTATGGTACGTACATGCTTATGTAATTCCTTACAAAGGATGCTGTGCTCTCCACGACCTTGCCATTAATTATCGCACTTAGCACCTCACCTGGTGTCTTGACCTCAATGAGCTCGGAGCCCGTGGCTACCACGAATATCCTGACCCTCCTCCTAACCCAAACCTCGCCAATACCGAGCTCAAGAAGTGCTGGTATGTCCCAGGGCATTATAACCGTGCCCTCCTAAGAACCACCTCACCCTTCCTTGCAAAGTCGCCTGTCGGGTCAACATTCTCCCAGGGCTTGACTGACTTATTAATAACGACTTCGTTATTGCTAACGACATCGACGAACTCCTCAGGGACAACAGCATCAGCGCCATCTGGCAGGTAGCGCCGGTGGTTACGTACGCAGTCTCCATGGTGCCCACCTTAATACTTGGAACCTCACCAATACTTATTGAACCAACCAGCCTTAACCTAATTGGCGCCTTGGATACATCCTGGCTTCTAACGGCATAACCATCATAAGCCGCCTTAGGGCGTGGAGGCACATCTATGGGCACCACCACATCCCTAGAAAGTACCCTACCCATCGACTCCCATACAGGCACCCTCTCCTCATCAATAACCGCCAACGTGCTTATCGCATTGGTTAGTTCCTCAAGCTCATGAGGAACTACGAACTTATACTCGTGGGGCTTCACGTAACTTTAGGAGCAATGCGCTATTTAAAACCTATAGCCTTAATAATTAACTGTGGATGAATCATTAGACATTAACGTGCTGGAGGGGGCTTACCAACTGATTAATTATGATGATGAGGATGATGAGGCGTTAATCCAGGACTTTAACTTAAGGTATGGAGATGAGTACGTGGAGATTCTCAGGAGGGCTAGGGAGCTTGTGTCATCACTTGGAGAAGACGCCAGTGGTAGGATTAAGAGGTTTTATGAGTCATTAGCTGACCACTCAATGGGTAAGATTAGGGGTTTTGGTAATGCAGTCTACGCGTTGGTTAAGTATATGGGGCTTGGTGGTGATGAGGATGTCCTGAGGATTCAGTTTAGGCTTGTTGGCTTTAACGAGGACGTACTTACTGAGTTAATAAGGGCTGGAGTTCTAATGCATAGGAGGAGGGGCATCCTCTTCGTGCCTGAATACTTAATACCTAGGCTTCTTGAGATGTCAGGAGACATACCGACACCCAACATTAGGGAGTCACTGAGTGGCTTGGATACCCTTGGGTTGGTTGCCGTGGAATCAGCGGCCTTTGGCTCAAAACCAATTAGCTGGTTGTTTAGGGCCATCTATGGCGTTGATTTTAGGGAGTTCGTGGTTAAGACGAGGATTGACAACGTGCTTGACGGTTCCATCGGCGAGTTAATACTTAACCCAATTATTGACCTGAGGGAGCTTAGAACCGTAATTCATGAAATGAAGGACTCAAGCGCTAGGGCCATGAGGAGGGTCATAGGCCCCCACGGCCAATACACCTATAGCAGGATTGCCAGGTGTGGCGTTGTCTATACGGTATTTGGTGAGGGCGGCAGGGAATTGATAATGCTTTATCCATGGATTGTACCGAGCAGGAGAGTCCTGGATTACCACCCACGGGAGGATAGGGTTATCGTAATAATGCATAGGCCCAGCGAGGAGTTCGCAGATGTAATGGGTAGGCATGTTAATGATTTGCCGCAGCGTACGGGTTTCGTGTTCATAAGTGGTGACGAGGCTGTGGTTTATAAGCCCCAATCAATGAGTAGGGCCTTCGACTCATTCCTCGACTTCCTATACAGGTCAAACCTGAGGGTTACCTACCTTAACTAACCCTTTATTAGGCCTATGATGAGGCCTATGATGAATGCCAGGGATGAGTATGGGATGGCGCCTATGAACTGCTGAGCCTTTGCATAGCAACGCTCATCGCATAGCCAGCGTAATGCAGTAGTGTGACTAGGGTTGATGGGCTTAGGTAGCCCAGGGCTATCGCGAGTATCACGATCGCCAGTAATACCAGGGCAACACCTATCAACCTCCTTATTAGTATACCCACGAGTAGCCCAAGCACAAATAGGCCTATTATACTGACTATCTGCGTTAGTGTTAAACCAAATATCTCCATTAGAAGTAAATGAGTAGAACTGATATATAAAGGTTAACCCATATTATTAATTATTTCCTTAACAGCCTTAGATAATAGCCCAGAGACTTCACGACCCTCCTCCTCGGTTAAGTAATGCCTACCTGCCATGCGCCCAGTCATGGGTATTACATGGAAGTGCAGGTGAAAAATCACCTGACCAGCCTCAGCACCGTTATTCTGGACTATCCTAACCCCAGGCACGTTCAATGCCTTGATAACGGCCATGGCCACGGCCTTCGTCACCCTTATCACACGGCACAACTCATCGCTTGGTATCTCCGTTATATCCCTATAATGCCTCTTTGGCATGATAAGCGTGTGGCCCCTACTTATTGGGTACTTATCGAGTATAGCCATTACATGCTCATCCTCATAAACCACATAGGCAGGTTCCTCACCCCTGACGATTCTACAGAATACGCAATCCATAGTAATAAGACGCCATAACAACCCACCCCTTTAAAGATTTAATTACTCAGCAGATACCTCCATATGACGAGATGGAGAGTAGGTAAAAGCTAACGGTAAATATCACGAGAACAGCCACAAAGACCACCAACAACAAATCACTGACACTACCCCTACCCAGGTAATTCATTAGTAAGTAAACGCCAGCAACCGCCAGTATTAGGGCTAGTATCTCCATTAACGTAAATGGGCCGGAGCATGTTGAGACAACGCCGGGCGTGTAGACCGCATACCAGAAACCCATTATGAATAGTACGAGTATTAACACAGCCACGATGCTAAGGGCCATAAGCCACTTGCTCGGCGTTACTGAACTCATCAAGGTACGCACATGAAGCAACCCCCTTTTAAAGATGACTTACCCACCGTAACAAGTAGATACGCGTAATGACTCGGGTGAATCAGGATCTCATTGAATTACTTCATTATCATTAATAATTAACATTTAAGTACTACCATCATTAGTAAATTATAGTATGAAAATTGACTATTCACTATTCATGATCATGGCAATGATAATCATAGCAATAATTACTTTATTACTCCCCACCAATGCCACACAAAACCCAGCATTGAGTAACGCCTCAATTAATAAATTAACACCAATAGGAATTAACACGCCTATTTACGTGATCGGCCTACAGCCCTGGCACAGGAATTCGTGAAGATCGGAATTAACAAATCACTCATTAAAATCATTACACTCAACCAATTACCCGAACTGCCTAATGGGAGTATTGTAATAATTGATTGGTCCTTGATTAAGCCCAGCATTGCGATAAATAATACCGATGGTATGGTTTTCATTAATTTAACCAGCCCGGTTATTCATGAATTAGTTAATGCGATTGCCGGAGGGGGATGTTGTTGGTGTATACGCAAACTCCGCTGACGAAAACCCTGTTGAGTTTTTACTTACCTATTCCTGGCTAAGGCCGTTGGTAATGAACTTGTTATTATCGGTAATGGCTTTAGAGAGACCCTGCCAGGTTACCTAATCGCCTACCCAATAATACCAATAAGCAATAAGGAATCAGTAATATTTATTGTTAAATTGGTAAGGCCTGAGGGATTGATAATAGGACCGATATACCTAAATCAATTACCGCAGTTCGTGAACAATATCATGAGGCCCACCGCATTTAGTGTATTTAATGTAGATCCATGTTATGTGGGTTACTGGAACTATTTATTTAAACAGGCACTAGAACTAACGATTAGGGAGAACCTACTCACCAATCTCTTCATCTTCGTATGGACAGCGCCCATGTTCACCTCACTACCAATCTTTGGAATACCAGCCTACACAGATGGTAACGGGACCTTTTACTGGGACACATGCATTGCGGTGGGCAACACGGTTAATGCAGAGTCGTTATATGGCTATAACCTAGTTTATTGGGTTCCCGTGGATGTACTCGGTTATGAGAACTACCTCGAGAACCCTACCATGTATTATAATAATGGTTTTGTGGTTTCCCAATTAGGAGCTATTGATTATTACTACGGGTATAAGCAGTATAGCGCCGGTATTACCAACACCATATGGTAATCAGGGTGCTACCGGTGTTTGGGCCCACACCAGCGAATGGTGTTAATCAATACGGCGTGTTCCTGCTCAGCGTGGTTACGGAAGTACCATTCATAGGCGTCAATATTACATTACCTGCGGATGTTAGTGAGATATCGGCGGTTCACTTAATCCCGTTGAGACAATAAGCGTTGATGGTTGGACGGTGGAGGTAGCTAATACTACGTGGATCTTCAACATAGATTACGGAGGCAGCCAGAGTATATTTGCGAACGCCTTTGAGAGTCTCATGGCCAATATGTTCATACCAAGCCTAACCTCAGTAAGTGACGCTGTACTTAATGCGCATTTCGAGAATTACGCAATTACGTCTTACCAACCCTATGCCTACCTCACGACGGAGACTATCTGGGTTAATACTACGTGGGTTACCGTTTTCATACCCCAATCAAGCACCGTAATGGGCATATTCATGCAATATCAACAATCACAAGCACCGCCGAACTCCTACGTGACTGGCGTATCATCGAGTAGGTATTACTCATTATATGGCTTATATGGTTATGGATAGTCGGTAACACAGAACGCCCTAGCATCCTGCATGTATTAAGGAATGCCATCGAGATTCCCTAAATAATATACTTTAAAAACTGGGGTTAGGTCATGATCCTTAATGGATAGTAATGACTTAAGTATTCACGGTAAGGTACTTTATACGGGGATTGAGAAGTGCCCCGTGTGTGGTAGGGAGAGCCTTCACGTGATTGAGATATTATATAACGACCCAGTCTTCGGCGACTTAATACTGTATAGTAATAAATGTGATTACTGCGGTTATAGGAGGGTCGATATCCATTACCTTAACTCCAGGGGCCCAACAAGGATAATATACGAGGTTAAGGATGACGTTGACGTTTATAAAACCTACATATTTAGGTCGAGGACCGCCAGAATAAGTAGTCCTGAGCTTGGCTTTGATATTGACCCAGGGCCTGATGCGGAGGCTATGATAACCACGGTTGAGGGCCTACTGCTGAGGATGATCGATGTTGCAGAGAGGATGGAGGTTCTTAATGAGGATGATGAGGAGAGTGTGCGTAGGCTGAGGGAGTTCAAGGAAAAGGTGCAAAGGGCCCTCCAGGGTAATTTTAGGTTTAAGATAATCATTGAGGACCCATACGGTAATTCAATAATTAAGCCACCGCCCGGTCGTGATTTGGGAGTCCGTATTGAACCACTTAACCCATCGGCGTGATGACCTTTGAGTTAAGTTTTTAATTCCCTGCTATGCCAATAATTGATGCCTAGGCGTAGGCGTACATCCGGGATGTCACCATTCATCGCCGCCGGGTTGGTTAAGTTTAATGAGGCTAAGGAGATTGAGAGGATTAAGATAAGTCCTCAGGCAGTTATATTTCTCGGTATTGCGATTTCCGTATTAATAATAATCCTGAAGTTCCTAGTTCCTCTCTGAACCCTTCTTCCTCGTGATTCCACCCTCATGAACGGCCCTAATGATATCCTTAATTAATTCGGGCCTTTCCTCAACAATCGTGCCCGTAACTATCGCGTCCGCACCGGCCAGGGCCAATTCCGCCGCCTTCTCAGGATCCCTAATACCACCACCAACGATTAACGGCTTACTAACCAATTGCTTAACCCTTGAAACCATCCTCGGCCTCACGGGCTCACGAGCACCACTACCGGCCTCGAGGTATATCATGTCGAACCCCATTAATTGAGCTGCATATGCGTAGGCCAGGGCAATGTCATCCCTGTCATACGGTATTGGCCTTGCATTACTTACATAACCGACGGCGCCACCATCACCAACGATTATGTAGGCCAATGATATTGGTTCCAGGTTCCTAAACCTCTTTATTAGCAGTACCGAGGCCTGTATTTGGGCACCGACTATGAAGTACGGATCAGTACTATTAAGTACGCTGAGGAAGAACACGGCGTCGGCATGCCTACTCAGGTTTGCCACGCTACCTGGGAATAAAATAATGGGTATCTTTAATGAATCCTTAACGGCGCTTAAGTACTCATCAAGCTGCCCCTCAGATATACCCAGTGAACCACCCACCATGAGTGCGTCGCTACCGTACTCCTGAACCATCAACGCCAACTCCCTGAACTCCCTGGCAGTTACCTTATCTGGGTCTAGTAATGTCATGTGTATTGTGCCGACCTCAGCAATACGCTTGAGTAGGTAATCCTTAACGCCCATTAGGAATGAAAAGAATTATTGAATTTTAAGTATCACTCCTCGGCGTACCCAGTATCCTCGGAGTACTCGCCCTCCTCGCCATATACCTCCTCAGTACCGCCAACCTCGCCGAATTCCTCACCACCCTCATTAAGTGACTCGGTTGATTCCTGCTCCTCATTGAGTAATGGATTTTGCTTAGTCGTTAATTGGGTTAGCGACACAGTGACCTCCTTCTTCGGCTTTATCTGACCCTGGTAATAAAGATCAACGAACTTATTGAAATAATCCACGGGGAGTAGGCCAGGTATGTAATTGAATTCCGCCTCTAATCCGCAATTACCGCAATTAACTAATACCTTACCCTCCTTCCTATCAATCTTCACATTAACCAACGGTGCACCGCAATGCGGGCATGTGAATATCTTTGGCAGTGTCTTCTTGGGCTTAAGCAGTAACTTCTTACGACTTTTCCTCCTACGACCCATCGAAGCCCCAACTAAACTTTAATATAAATATCTTTTTCTTCTTATTCTTCTTAATTCCTAAATTCCTAATTATTGTTAATGCCCATGAATTACAAGGAGGGAATCAGTCGGGTATGTTCTCGTCACTGTTCTGCGTAACTCTGAATCATCATGTTCAACGCGTTGATTATCACCAAGCACCAATAATTATTGAAATAATACTTAAAAAAACCTTATCGAGCATTTAATTGATGCATGGATTAATCACGAACATTGACAATGCCATAATTACGTATTTAGCGATTACAATTGCGGCATTGATAATATCATTGATATTGACTTACGCAGCATTAAGAATTAGGGTGATTACGAGGGATGCGGTCATACCATCAGTACTCGTCGGCTCTATGATACTACTTGGTGGGCCATCATCAATACTGCCATTCGTCGTATTCCTAGGTAGCTCAAGCGCGCTTACCAAGGTGGGTGTTGAGAAGAAGGAGGAGCTTGGAACAGCAGAGGATGTTAGGGGGAGGAATTGGAAGCAGGTATTAGCCGTTGGCCTGGTGCCAAGCACCCTAGCGTTACTGGCCGGCATGGCGTACTTCGCGCGCGACATGGCCATGTATCAATTGCTCTCCACGGCGGCGGTAACAAGCATTGCCTACTCAAACGCGGATACCTGGGCCTCTGAATTGGGTGTCCTCAGTAGGTCAAGGCCTAGGTTGATAACAAGGCCCTGGACTACCGTTGACCCTGGCGTATCCGGTGGCGTTACATTACTCGGCGAATTAAGCTCATTTACTGGATCAATGGCGATAGCACTCACTTACTTGGGCATTCAATACCTGCTTAAGTTCCTGGGGTACATAGGCTCGGTAAATATTTGGCTGGTTATCGTAGTTTTAGTCCTTGGCTACCTGGGCGAGGTTTTAGATAGTGTGTTTGGAGCTTTATTTCAGCCTAAGTACATGTGCCCGAGGTGCGGCGTTATGACTGATAGGGAGGTTCACGTGTGCGGTGAGAGAACTGTGAGGATAATGGTAGTTATGACCTTGAGAATGAGGATGTCAACTTACTCGTATCGGCCATAATAGCCGCAGTCTCAATAATCGCCCTACTACTGTTAATAGGCCCTCATGTGATTATACCTAATTTATAAGGCTAGTGGGTAGGTAATTGTTCTTCACGGGTAACCATAAGTACAGGCATATTTATTGCATATTTATGCCTGGATATACAGGGCTAATACGTATACGTACTTAATCATGAGCTTTAAATCCGGCTGTCTACGTCTACCTAATGACGCAGATAACTAATATTTACGCTGATTTCAAGAAAATCGAGGAGTTGGTCGCAAGGGGTTTGTGGGTGGCCGTTAAGTATGCGAGGGGTACCTGCGTGAGCTTCACGCCAAAGAAGGTCCTTGAGTATGCGGAGTTCAATGATGCGATACCCGTGGTACTTACGCTTGTTAAGCACGTGCTTAAGCAACTTAGTGATGCGGGCTATTTACAAGTTGATAGTAGTAGGAGCATTGTTAGGTATAGGCTCTGCAAGGACTCCAGGCTTTGGGGGCTAATTAAGCAGAGCGGTGGCCCTGAAGACGTCTTGAAATTCCTTGAGGAAGTGACGCAATGAGGAACCATTTAAAACACTAATACCTTATACGCGCATTCCCATTAAATGACCAGGGAAGACAGTAAAGGGAACGTATTAAGAGGTTTTGGAGAAACCAACCTAATAGGCATTATTAAGAGCATCACAGGCTCGACCGAGGATAACGACTTAGAATTCATCGAGATAGACGGCAATGTATTGGCTATTAAGATTGATGGAATATCACTGTCAACATCGAGGATGCCCTTCATGTCGTACTTTGACATGGGTTGGAAGGTCATGACCGCGGTGGGTAGCGACTTCCTCGTGAAGCTTAGCAAGCCTCTATATGCCGTAGTATCAATAACGATGAGGGGGGACTCGGATGTCAATGAGTTCAGGGAATTGATTAATGGGTTGAATGAGGGGGCCAAATACCTGGGCATGAAGTACCTGGGTGGTGATTTAAATGAGGGGCTTGACGATATAATCGATGTCGCCGCACTGGGTAAGCCACTGGCAGGTGTTATAGGTAGGAGTCCTAGGATTGGTGATGTGCTCGTAACCAAGCCCTACTTTGGTTATACAGGCCTCGTCTTTAAACTATACTATAGTAATGAATTGGGTAGGTGGATTGATTCAGAAATTGTTAAGGAGGGTATTGAAATGCTCAGGAGGCCCAGGCTGGAAATTAATCTATTAAATGAATTGCTACGATATAGGGAGTGCATCTCAGCTAGTATGGACTCGAGCGATGGGCTCGGTAAAGTGCTTTGGACTATGTCCGTGAACGGTGGTGTTAGGATCACGGTTAACGAATTACCCGTGAGCGACGCATTCCTCGACTCGGTAGGCGAGATCGGTAATGTCAATGTTGAGGAGGTGGTGTTTAATGGCGGTGAGGAGTTCCTGCCCGTTTTCTCAATAAGGAGGGACTGCTTACCCGAGTTTGAGAGACTTGGTTTTAAGCCATTTGCCGTGGTTGAGGAGGGCAATGGCGTTTATTTTAGGGGTTCGATACTTAGGTACAGGGGTTGGGACTACTTCATTGGTTGGTCCAGTACCTAAGTCTCGAGAGCCCTTATTTCACCCTTCACAAATATTTCACGTGTTAATGCTACAATGACTACGATGGCCATTACGTAAAGGGCTGTGGTTATGATAAACATTAATTGATAGGAGAACTTGGCAGGCAACGTAATCCAGAACAGAGGCTTTAGCGAGATGAGTACCGAGGCCTGGTACATACTCATTAGGGAACCAGCCACCGCCGGGCCCCATGCACCACCTATATTCCTAAATACGGAGTTCAAACCCGTGGCCAAGCCCATGTTCCTCCTACCCACTGAGAAGACCAGTATGTTTATTACGGCAACATTCACCATACTAATGCCGGCGGATAGTACCGACATTGACCCTATCACGTATGATAAGCCGTAGAATGAGGTGTACGTGAGCATTAATAAGCCAATTATAGCTATTGAGGATCCGATTACCGCTAATTTCCTGGCGCCAATGCTCGTGATAACCCTACCCGCTATTGGTGCAACGATCATCTGAACAACGGCCATGGGTATCATCATTATGCCGGTATCGAGTATCGATAAGTCATAACCAAGTGGTTTAGGTGATTCGAGTAGGTACGTCAGGGCCTGGGCCATTAGGAATAGTGCGAAGCCAGCAAGTGCCACACCGATGTTTGCGGCCATGACATTGCTATTGCCCAGTAGGCTTATTGGAACGAGTGGGTGGTCAACCGTGGTCTCATATAGTATGAATACTCCAAAGCCTAATACAAAGAGGGTGAGAAGCAATATTATTAGTGGGTCTGTCCAGCCATAGGTTGGTGCATCAGTGACGGCTATCAAGCCGCTAGCCAGCGATACTGAGAGTAGGAATAAGCCGATCCAATCAATTGGTTGTGGATTCCTAACCCTGCTCTCCCTAATGTATAGGTAAACCATTAGGTCCTCGAGTATGATGAATGGGTAGACCGTGTGATACGTAGCCTGCCAACCGAGGGTCTGGGATACGTAGGCACCAAGCGGTAGTGATACGGCCATCCCGACGCCGAACATGGCACTTATCAAGCCCTGGACCTGCGGTATCATGCGTGGCGGGAACTCCTCCCTAACCAGGGCGAAGGCCAGGGGCATCATTGCCATGCCAACACCCTGCAATGCCCTACCCACAAGGAGCATTCCGTAGCTCGTTGAGAAACCCGTGATAAGGGCGCCAATTGTGTATGTAATCATTGTTATCATGAGCATTCTCTTCTTACCGTACATGTCACCCAGCTTACCCATTATGGCTGAGGATAGGGTACCCATGAGTATGTATATCGAGAGTATCCAGGAGGCGTCGGCAGCGGATATGTTCATGTCCCTTTGAATAGTTGGTAATGAAGGCACGAGCATTCCCTCGGTGTACATAACAACCAGCGTTAATGTGACCAATATTGCGGTTGCACGCCATGCATAGGCGACGTCATACTCACCCTTTAGACCAACTCCACCTCCACGCACCCATCATCACCGCCGCAGAGCACTTCGTAGCTCACGAGCCTACCTTGGTAATTACCTGGCCCCTGACCCGCATTAGAGGCCTGCAGCCCACGGTTATTACCGCCCAACCTGCGCCTCCTTATTGCGGCAACTATCCCTATCGCAATTACTATTATTATGAGTATTAAGACGATCCAGAGCAGTACGTTTGGTGCGGGCTTCACGGTTACGTAGGTAGTTACGGACTCTGTCAATGGGTATAACGAACCCGTCTGATTCCATATAAACGTAAGCACCAGCGGGTAATTGCCTGGCCTTGCATTTGAGTCCACGTCAACCAGGAATGTGACGTTTATCTCCTGCCCAGGCTTTAAATCGCCAATGAATGCCTGCGACGCCGTTAATGCCGAGAGTGGGTTACTCGATGATACGTGTGGCTGTATTACCTGGCCTGTGGATATTGTCACCATTATGTTCTTCGCCTCGACTGGTCCCTCATTCATTATCGTGATCGTTATCGGAACCTTGGACTCACCAGGCGATAATGTTGGTGAGGTAATAGTACTAAGTAATGCGCCGAGGTTTGATAGGCTTAGGCTCGGTGGTTGTGGGTAACTAACACTCACGATTACTAGGTTTGCCCTCGGCCTTACGTTTAATACGTAATACCTCGTTGTTGACCCACCATCATAGGCTACTGTTACACTCATTGTGTAATTACCTGGACCACTCGGTAGGCTTATGGGCACTGTAAGCTGTATTGGTTGGCCAGGTGGTATTGCACCGAGTATTAATGCATGCTCACCAGCGGTGAAGCGCCCGTTCCATTTATGAGGAGCCTAGCATCATAGGCAATCCCAGACCCTATGTTAACAATGCTTAGTATTAACTGAGCCATTGAGTAGCCCTGGAATACCTCAGGTGGGTTTGTGGCTATGGACTGAATATAGACAATGGGTTCCTGGGGCACCACCAGCGTTGCGTTTATAACATCGTCAACGCCCGTGAAATAGTCAACCCTTAGCCCCAGCGTGTAATTGCCCTGCGGTATATAGCTGGGCACGTATGCGTAAAACGTTAGGGGCACCGGCTGACCAGGTGGTAGGGCTGGGAGATGCTGCGTGGTGTTTACTACGTCGAGTTGCGGTGGCGCTGATAGTAAGGTAACAGTGACGTTGTAGACCGGGGTATTTCCATAGTTGGTTAGGTATATCGTTATGGGTACGTAAGACTTAGGTAACGCCTGAACCACATTGTCTGGCGTACCTATGATCGCCGTCGCCTCAAAACCAACATAACCAAGTATGGGAATTGAGACATTGGTACTTACGCTCTTCGAGGATTGGGATGTGGATATTGAGGGTATTGAACCCATCACAGTGGGTATCTGTATTGTGACCGGTACAGTCTTAACACCTGTTATGACGGGCTCGCCATTATACAGCGTCGTGGTTACTAACGTGGTGACGGGTATCGATATTGTTTGGTAAACAATCAACGGCTTAACACTAGTCGTTATATTAACCTCGGTGTAATTAACGGTTACCGGCACCTGGTAAATACCCATGGAAATCCCCGGATCCACCTGGACATAAACAATGCATGAGCTATTACCCTCAGGCGGCACAACGGGTATTTGACAGTAGTTGGATGAGGAATTAACGTAGTAAATGGGCTTTATTAATGATGAATTTATGGTTATGGTCATATTAAATAAGTAGGCCTGCGTCGGATTAAACACAGTAAATACCAGGTATGAATCCTCACCGGGCGCCACGGGCTGGTTTAACAGCCAATGCGCCAGCACTATTATAGATAGTGATATCGGATCCATCGAAACACACAAAACAAACACCCTCTTTAAAAACCATTCTCAGTTATCGAATAGATATCGATGAAAAGCACGTACAAAAAAATTAATAAACCAAGGACAATGAAAATGAACTTGCGGGGGTGCCCGAGCCAGGTCAAAGGGGACGGGTTTAGGTCCCGTTGGCGAAGGCCTGCGTGGGTTCGAATCCCACCCCCCGCACCAGAAACTGAAGTATTTTTTTCATTAGCCATTTTGCAATTTAATATTCTTCCCTTTAACAGTATTCTTTATCTTTGGCACATTAGCAATATAGAGACTTAAAGTATAGTCGATTTCGGCGAATAACTCAGATAATCTCTTAGCGTAAATTTGGGTAATACTATTTTCCCATGACTTGAACCACGTCCTTTAATGCATCACTTATTAAATGCAAATACTTTATTTTTATAAAGTATTAGACGTATTTTATGCGATATTCGTCGGACTTAATTTTTTTAACTTAGCGGCGCTTCTAAGGATGTGGCCTTAGTAATATCACCAATTGTGGCTGAGGTTTTAAGGAGGGTGGCCGGCGATAAGGATGTTGAGGAATTCATAATTGAACTCATAGCCGATAGGCTTGACCCAAAGGATAGGGTTGATGTCTACCTAAGGCTTCACGAGAAGTATCTTAATGAGGCTGAGGAGCTCTTTAATAAAGGTGACTTGACGCAGGCTGGCGAGAAGTACTGGGGCGCCGTGACCGCGTTGCTCAACGCCATTGGTGAGATGAGGGGTCTTCCGCATTATAGTCATAGGGATTACTCGGTAATCATTGATGAGCTTTACAGGGAGACTGGCGATAGGGATTTGGTCATTGGTTTTCGCCTTGCTGAGGGGCTACACGCTAATTTTTACCATAATTTCATGTCGAGGGAGGAATTCCAACTGCATAGAGAGACTGTGATTGAGCTTGTTAAGAAGTTAAGAAATATGGTGAAGGTCTCATAAAGAATAAGCGTTGATATGCATTGCCCCTTAATAGCCTTATTGAGCCCATTAACCTTTAACCTGCCTAACCATCTTTTTATTAACACTATGGTGGTAATTATCCAAAACATTACACATAATTACACATATTGCTACTTACTACTTTCTTTTCCTCTTCCTATACATTACTACTACGAGGACCATTATCATTGCAGTGATGATCCACAGCGTATCATTGTGAACGCATCATCAAAGAGGGTGTAGTGCCAAGAGTCATTAATTAATTGCGACTCGCTGGTCGCATATAGTGAATTACCGAAGAAGTAAAGGAAGTGCCTATCATTGATTGTGAGTGTGGGCGTTATATTATGGAAGTATGGAGTTCGGGCTTGGTGAGTTTATCACAGGTAGCTTCAGTGGCTTTATGAATTCATGAATTACGGAATCGCTCGTTATGTTTATGACTGTTATTAATTCCTTATACCTATAAACGCCATAAGATATACCGCATGGATATACCACAGTACGGCTATGTCCTTACCCATAGGACTAAGGCTCAAGCAGTACTCGCCTAATTCAGCGTGTAGGTTTATCGGTATCACTATCTTCTGATACTCATGCAGTTATTCTCTATCACCGTTAAAGTAATGCCATAATTGCCTTGGCTAAGTACCATGCCGTAATCATTCATATCGTGCACAACGCCACTTAAGTTACTAATTTGGAAAACCAACCTTGGCTTATCACTCATTAAATCAATACCGCATAAAGATGAGCCATCACATGGATATATGAGCACGTTATTTACAGCTGCGGAGTAGTAAGTACTTCCTAATGTTAGTTACGTTTTTGCAGTATATACTGAAGCGTTGAATCATTAATAAGTAAAATGTGTTATACGACTCATTATTCATACGTTATGAATAAGGCCAGGGTAAATGGAATTAATGCATAATGAGGAACTTTTGACCTAAACATTCGGGATTAATATTATGATGGGAAGAATATAGGTGTTACGTTATGTACATGTATAAAGCGAGTTTTACTTACGTCCCTCATGATCATTAGATACTTGCACTATTAATCTAGCAATTATTTAGGTCATAAATCTCGGTAACATCAACATGGTCAGTGAAGCAGGTGAGGGGTTAGGGTTAATGATCATGATAGTTTTATTGTCATTAAATCGCTATATATCGGGCCCTTTGGTGTTAATACACTTCTCTTGAGTTTTATTGAGTCTACGAGCTGTATCCCGAAGTCGGCGCTTTCGTATTTTCTAACCACCTTCATGTACTTATCCCTGTTTCTCACGTATTTAACCCTTGCAATGGTTATGTGTGGTACGAAGTCTCTCTCGTCTTTCTCTCCAATATCTCCTGTGAGCTTCATTATTAATTCGTGAAGGTTCATTAGGTCCTTGGCGCCCTCCTCGATACCGACCCAGATAACCCTTGGTCTCTCTATGTTTGGGAATGCGCCAATTCCTCTGATGTGCATTGTGAATTGGTTATACTTAACATTGCTGAGTCTCTTCTTCAACTCCTCAACGAGTTCCCTACTTATCTCGCCAATGAATCTCAGGGTTATGTGTAGGTTCTCGGGCTCCACGGGCTTCATATCGACACCCGCACTCATGAGGTCTCTCTGCATCCTGATTATTGGGTCCTTTAGCTTGTCCGTTAGGTCCACGGCAATGAATACCCTGTATAACTCCCTAGACATTACCAACTACTAATGCGACAATTAATTTAATTTTAACTATTGGGCAGGCCCCTTCCTAATCATCTCATAAATCCACTTATTAAGATACTCACACTTCTCAGGCGTTATCTCATCGGTGGTCCCGCATATGTCGATGTATGGGCAGTAGAAGCAGGGTATCTTCGTCAGTAGGTCGTACGTTAGGACCTTCATTAACGAACCTGCCTCAGTCAACTCCCTGGCCACGGCCATACCCAGTTCGGTCAACCTAACCCTATACATGACCCTCTTACCGCTACCAACATTCTCCTTGGCAAGCAAACCCCTCTTCTCAAGCTTGTTAATGAATGGCATACCCGCCTTACTCTTGATGCCCATGACCCTCCAAATATCCCTAAGCATTATCTCACCGCCAGCCTTGTAGATCTCCTCTAGGATCTTCGTCTCCTTATCACTCAACTCCTTAATTAATGAGGACACGTCACTACTCACGAACAAAGGCGACAAAACACATCTCTTTAAAAATTTCTAATCACATCACGACCATCTAAGTCATGCCAAAAGATCTAGAAGGAATTAATTACTTTTAACGTAAAGATAGACAGCGCCACAAAGGGGCTAGACCTCAATGACTATATTTATCTTGGACACAACCTCCTTATAGCGATTCCTAATCGTCACGTCAGTCACGCCAGACGCCTCAGCAACATCACGTTGCCTCTTCCTAACGCCCATTAGGGTTACGGCTATGTAGACCGCCGAAGCCACGAGCGCGTAGAAGGTCCTGCCATTGGTTAGGCGCTTACGTTGGCCCTCGTTTATGATCTCCATGGCGAGCTTCGTCACGTGGTACCTAATGTCCTCATTAAGCCTAAGCGCATTAATCACCCTCTGGAGGAATCTACCGAGCTCCTCCTGGCTCTTTATGACCACATCACCGTTACCAACGACCTCCCTAACGAGACCAAGCAACCTACTAATCCTCTTGCTCCTCTCAACATTTAATGCATTCCTCAACTCACGGAGTGGGCAGACAACCTTAGACCTCTTACAGGCTACGTAGAGTAGGACCAGGGCAAGGTCCTTAGTCCTGACACCCCTGAGTCATGCCTACTCGCCAATTGCCTAAAGAGGATCATGGCCTCGTCAATCACATTATCGGGCAGATTCAACTCATATTTGACGGGCTTAATCACGTCAAGTAACTCGGCAATCCTCCTCTCGGTATATTGATACTGATTATACCTATTAAGCCTAATCAACGCCCTCAACTTGCTATGTAGCATTAGGTTAGGCTTCATGCTGATCACGGAGTTACCAAGGCCCTGACCAGGCAATGCAGGCTTATTGGCTTAGCCTCTCATGCACCAAAGCCTCATCGCCACTAAACGCCCTCCACTCAGGCCCTAAGTCCATCACGTGCTCCTCAATCACTAGGCCACAATGCCTACAAACTAACTCGCCCCTCTCTGGGTCGAATACTATGTCCGTAGAGCCGCAATTGGGGCACACGAGCCTCTCCGCCTTAACTAGCTTATTTGCCGTGACCATGGCCACCACCCCTCCTTCTCCTTAGGTCTATATCCCTAACGTATGCGGACTTACCCACGAAATCCTCGGGCCTTGATAATTGGGGATCCAACTTAACCAAGCCGTAGGGTGAGTTTACGGGGCCTATGATATCATATAAACCCCAAGCCTCTTCATTGCGTAGTTATAGACGGTAATGCCGAGTGGGGGTGTTGTTGATAGCTTTATCACGAATCTCCTGTCGTGGGATAAATGCATGATATCGCCTATCTTCTTGAGCATCTAACGTATACGTCGTATACAATATTTAAAAGTAATACTTTTCGTCGTGGAGAATACGGTTGTATTACAACAATATCAGGTGAGGAATAATAAGGTATGTATATACTTAAGTATAGATATAATGCGTAGTATGTATAATAATACGAAATAAATATAAATGTGTATAATGGCTTTGGTGTGTGCTCGCTGTAATTGCGCTGGGTGGGAATGCCTTCGCGAGGGAGGGTGCTAGGGTTGGTTCACCCGAGGAACAGTGGGAGAGGGTTAGGTTGGCCGCGAATGACGTTGCTGATATGATTGGGGAGGGGTTCGATGTCGTTGTTACTCATGGTAATGGACCGCAGGCGGGTTTGCTTGCTGAGAGGTTGGTGATTACCTGAGCCTGGACATGATTGATGCGGCCACCGAGGGTTGGATGGGCTACTTAATTGCTAATGCCCTGACTAACGAGTTCCTGCGGCGGGGTATTCGGCGGAGCCCGTCATTGTTATTTCACGGTCAATCGTCAGTAAAAATGACCCAGCCTTTCAAAACCCAACTAAGTACATAGGTCCAATATATGATAAGGGGACGCTGATAAATTATCTAGGGAAAAGGGTTGGGTTTTCAGGTGGGACTCCCGTGGTGGGTTCAGGAGGGTCGTGCCATCACCAGAGCCGATGGGTATCATGGAGCTTGACCTAATTAGGTTATTGTTGAGGGAGGGCTATGTGCCATCGCCGTGGGTGGCGGTGGGGTCCCAGTCATTAGTAATGATGAGGTTAGTGGCGTTGAGGCGGTCATTGATAAGGACCTGGCAAGCCAGGTGTTGGCAAATGCCATTAATGCCGATTACCTACTGATACTGACTGACGTGGATTACGTATATATTAATTACAAGAAGCCCAACCAGATGAGGTTGACGGAGGTCACCGTTGATGAACTCGAGAAGTACTACAACGAGGGTCAATTCCCACCAGGTAGTATGGGACCCAAGGTCCTGGCAGCCATTAGGTTCATAAGGAATGGCGGAAAAGCAGCATACATAGGACCGCTGGGTAGGGCTAGGGATATCATCAGGGGTCGTATTGGGACGAGGATTGTGAGATAAAAGGAGATTAATTTGATTAATTTAATCTAGCGTGACTATCGTGACTATTCTATGTATTTCTATTAAATACCGTCATCACTTCATTACTTACGTAACCTCCCCTAAATATTGAACCTTTCAGCTCAGGTTGGTACCTGGGCATGATCCACTGCGTCATTAGTGGTACGTATATTAAGCCCGAAAGTAGGAAGGATAGTAACCATGAATTGCTAAATATTATGTTGTGGTACGGTATGAAGGGTGCGTAAATTATGAACTCCACTATTGCGAAGGTTATGAATGCCGCCGGATTAATACCCCTCCAATACCTAAATCTGCCCTTGCTCCAGAATACGTCCGTTAATTCAAACTTGAAGCGCCTTATTAATGCGTAATCAAATATTATGATGCCCTCAACGGAGCCCAACAACCCACCATACGTCAAAAGCCAATTATATAGGTAACCATAGGCTGAGCCGTAGTAAGTCCATGCACCAAGTATCACTGATACCGCAATAACTATTAATGCGCCTCTGAACCAGGTGAGTTTTCTTGGGAATGTATTGGCAAAGTCGTATGCTGGACCGACGGTATTTGCGAACACGTTAACGGAGAACGTGGCCAGTAGGAACAGGGTATTCAGTAACACCGCAAGTGTTGGGCTTAGGTATAGTGTTGATGCGAGTATTGGGTCCCAAATGGCTACGTGGTATACCTGCTCTATAGCGCCAGTAGTCATGACACCAAGCAACGCTATTAGGAGCATCATGAAGGGCATGGGCACTTGACCAACGGCCTGGGCGAATTGGCTCTTGGCGAACCTTGTATAGTCGGGCATTGATAGTGCATCGTGGCCCAATAGGCAATGTTTGCATTAAGGAATGCAAACCACATGACCCAGTAATTAACCCCAGTCACTGTGGCTTAAGCGAGAATATCTGCCCGAAGTTCCAGTGGGATAGGCTCATGAAGTTGTACCACAGTATTACGAAGCCGAGGAGCACCAGGGGCGCCGCGAGCCTTGCAAACCACTTAAGGGCTGGTTGCGCCTCGGGCACTGGCGAGAAGTATAGTAACGCTATTTGAAGTAGTATTATTGCTGCGAATGTTGTCCAGAAGACCTGTGGGAAGGCTAGGCTCAATGTGTATGGGCTTGCAATGCCCTTGGCAACGTAGCCCTCTATCACGCTTAATTTATGGGTCAATACGGCGTATATACACGGCTGCCTCAGTCATTATGTAGGTCTCTATCCCCCACCAACCAGCCCCAATGACTGCCCTGATCCAGCTTGGGAATATGGCGCCATATACTCCCCACCTAGTCCTAGTTAAGACGGGCTCTGGTATTCCATATCTGGCACCGCCATGGCTTTGTATTATCATTGGTATTAAGACTATTGCATTGCCTAGGAACACCAGGAGTATTGAGTCCAGTGTCCCCAGACCAAAGGATAGCCGACGCTGGCTAATGACCAGCTGGGCACTATGAAGGCCATGCCAAACCAAATGGCTGCATAGGTATACCAGTCCCAGTTCCTCTTCCTTATTGGTGTTGGGTGGAAGTCAACATTCCATAGGAATTTCTCCTCTGGGTATCCCTTGGTTAATTCAACCTGGCCTCTTTTTACGTCGTATTTAACGGCTTCCAACCTGTCCGTTGGGTGTGCCAAGATGCCCTCACTACGTCTTAGAATGCTTTTATAAGGGTTACTCGTAATTTAAGAGTTGGATAGGTTAAATTATTATTGAGCCAGTTCTTTAATGCGTGGGGCTCTCTTTATGAGCGTTGTGGCTACAAAACCGGTGGATGGTTCATTAATTATCAAATTGAACAGGCCGGAGAAGAGGAATGCGTTCAGTCTTGAGTTAACCCTAAGGGCTAAGGATGCAGTAATGACTGGCTGTAGGGATTATAGGGGTGTCATAATTACTGGTGAGGGTAAGGTGTTCTCAGCGGGTCTCGATTTAGCTGAGATATATGGTTTTAAATCCATTGAGGATGCCAGGAGGTACTTCTCTGCAATTAAGGACTTAGCTATTACTGTGGCTAATTGCGAGAAGCCTGTCGTTGCCCTTGTTAATGGCTCTGCCTATGGATTCGCAACAGAGCTTCTATACTTCGTTGACCAAGTCGTTGCGGTTAAGGCTCTGAATTCTCCCTGCCCGGTATTAGGTACGGCCTTGTGCCCGTGACGCCGGCCTTCGCGCCTTACCTCTTCGGCATGCTTAGGTCCAGGTTCTTCCTGGACAGGGATTTCAGGTTAAGTACCGATGAGGCTGTTAATTGGGGTCTTGTCCATAGGGTTGTTGAAAATGTTGATGAGGGCTTGAGGATATCCCTGGAACTTATTAATAAGATCGGTGCTGTACCCCACGGCGTTTACAAAACGATTAAGAGGTTAATGATCTCCTCACTAATTAATGAGGTTAGTGGTAGGTGGGATGAATTATTGAACACACTCGCTGAGGAGTCATTAAAGCCTGAGGTTAGGGCGAGGCTCGAGGAGTTCCTCAAAAAGTAATGTTATTTAAGGTATCATATCCATGTTTCCTACGATGATTGAGATATTTAGTGGTGATGAATATAGGGTTTATGTTAATGATGATGTACTGATCTTTAGTCCAAAAATCATCAATGGCATTACGCTGTTATTGCCACCACCGGGTGTTAAGCCTCAATTCTACTCAATATTAGCCGTAGTGCTTGCGAAGTCGGGTATTGAGGTGGTAATGCCGAGGCGCCATTTACCATGTAATCAATCAAGGATTAAGCAGGTCGTTAATAAACTACTCGAGAGGGGTAATTATGACTTGGTCTTAATGCTTGGTTTCGACTTAGGTATGGTTGGTTACCCTAAGTTGGTCATTGGGTTTAGTGGCGATAACGCCATTAGGCAATTGGTGATGTCAAACGTGCCTGGGGCAGTTCATGGCTTACTAATCAATGACTGCACCTGGATTAGGGATAGTGCTGGGAACGCTGATCTAGTCGTTAATGAGGAACTACCTTCACTCAATACCATTATTAAGATTAGGGACCTAGTCCTTAATACATTGCATTTGGGAGGTGTAAGTAAAAATAATTAATTGACTTAGTAACCTAGGTTATTGTGAGGGTACCGCTTTTCATAGAGTTTAGTGGTAAGAATGTATTGGTAGTTGGGGGTGGCGGTGTTGGCACTAGGAGGGCTATTAAGTTCCTCCTGGCTGGCGCCAATGTCAGGGTGTTAAGTCTCGAATTCAGCAATGAGTTGATTCGTTACGCTGAACAGGGTAAGGTGGAGTTAATAAGGGTGATGCTCATGACGAGGAACTGCTTAGGAGGAATATTGAGTGGGCTGACCTAGTAGTCATTGCGACGAATGACCCAGCAATTAATGGAAGGGTTAGGGAGTTGGCCAGGAGTATGCGGAAGTTCTTTAATGACGCCACTAACGCGGAGGAGACTGAGGTCGTAGTCCCCTTCGAAGGTGAAATTAATGGCATTAGGATTGCGGTAACGACGGAGGGGCTTAGCGGCATTGTCGCGAGGAGGACGCTGGATAAGATAATGAACATGCTTAGGGGGGATGAGGAGTTAATGAACATGGCTAGGGTTTGGTATGCAGTTAAGAGTAAGCTTAAGGAGGTGGTGAGTGACGTAAGGACTAGGTTAAATCTGTACATGGAGTTGGATAGTGATGAGAAATTCAATGAATTGGCTAGGAAGGGGTTGGTTAATGAAGCCCTGAATTATGTAATGAGCAGGGCCTCATCTCGCAATTAAGAGATTAATTTTAAGGACCGCCAAAAGCCCTGTCTCCGGCATCACCAAGCCCCGGCACTATGTAGCCCTTCTCATTTATTTCAGGGTCTATGGACACCGTGTATATCTCGGCAAATGGGTACTCCCTGAGAACCCTCTCTATGCCGTATTTAGTGGCTATGACGCTCACTATAATCGTCCTCTTCGGATTCCCATACTTAAAGACGTGCTTCAACACCGAGGTTATTGTGGAGCCGGTGGCAAGCATGGGGTCGGCAACGATGAGGATGTCGTCCTCAAATATCCTAGGCACCTTAACATAGGTAATCTCAACGTCAAAGTCCAGCGAGCCAGGTCTGTGGGACTCCTCAACCCTCCTTGCACTGACGACACCCATCCTAGCATTCGCGAATATCTTAACCAAGCCCTCAACCAATGGCATTGCTGCCCTAAGAACCTGTATAATTACGATGTGGTCAAGATCCCTAATCCTAACACCCTTGGCCTTAACACCCAGTGGTGTCTCCACCTCAACGGTCTCTATGTCCATGGACTTCACAATCTCATAACCCATCAACCTACCAAGCCTAACAAGGCCCTTCCTAAACTCAATTTGCTTAGTATTCTTATCCCTGAGAGTCGTCAATACAGCCTGCGCCAATGGGTGATCCACAACAACGACCCTACCCAAGGAGACCCGCCAAAACCGTGAAAGCACACATTTAAAGAACTTTCTCTAACCTAGCCTAGATACTACTGGTGATGATAATGGTAGCCACCGATTAGTGACGATGGTCCAAAGCGCTGATTACTTAATACGTGATTATCCTTACGGAATCCCTAGCCAACTCGAGGACCTCGAGCCTATCAACGTTTAGGTAAGCCTTTAACGTATTTATGAAGGTCTCGACACCCCTACCTGGGTTGAAGAATGGCGACTTGTACTGGGCGCCTGAGGCATACTTGTGACCACCACCGCCAAGCTTCGTAGCCACTTGTGCAGTCGTACGGACCATTCTTATCGGCTCCACAGTAATACCTGAAGGTCCTCCTATTTAACCTAAGTAGTATGTTTACCATCTTAGCGCCTCTGTGCTGGAGCTCGATCGTTAATTGCCTATAGGATATTCCTAAGTCAATGGGGCTGTAGATGTTTATTATATCCTTAATCGGTATTTTATCGGCAATCTCGAGCATGAGCTTTTTAGCCCTGTAACCCCTCTCAATCAATTTACCAATCCTGGAATTACTCAATGCTTGAAGCCATTAACGGCCAGGTTCTTAACAATAAATATCTTCTCGGGGTATGACGCAAACCTAACAGCTAAGTCGAGCTTCTCAGCCTCATCACTCGTTATATTGGCCGTGTCGGTTTCAATGGCGACCTTAACAAGACCGTTGGCTATTGGGTCGTTCTCTAGGTCCAGGGCCTTCATTGCCATGAGGGCTGAGCAGGGTGCCTCCGGGTCGTAAAACTCGACCTTGGCACAGGGCTTATTGGTTCTGTGGTGATCAGCCTTATGAGGACCTTACCTGGGCATGGCAGGTCAGCCACGAAGGTCCAGAAAAGACGCTTAATCCACCAGGACCTATAAACCTCGCTTGGTGCTGCAAGGACGACAACGCCATTTGGGTACTTCCTCAGGAATAGGGCTGCGCTCGTTATGCCATCAACATCACCACTATCGCAAAGTGCCAATGGCCTATTGCTCAGCTTAGCCATAGTGCCGATAAAAATCTCCTCATGAGCAGTTACCCGGCTAATTAATTCCTTAAAATTATTTTTCCTTAAGATATCTTGAGCAGACAGGGCAATTCTCAACTCTACTTAGCTTTATCTCATCAATGACCCAATTCTTACCATCAATAATCAGTAATTTATTTATGAGGGGCTCACCAATACCCGTTATCAACTTAATAACCTCAGCGGCCTCTATTGACGCCACAACACCAACTATAGGGCCGACAACGGGGCAATAACCAACGCATTGGGGTAATGACCTAACCTGGACCAGTTCATAGAGGCAGGGGGTCTTGCCCGGTATTATCGTTGATACTTGGCCGTACCAACCATTCACCGCGCCGTGGACCAGGGGCTTCCTTAACTTTACGATTGTCTCATTTAGTATCTGCCTACTTAACCAATTATCGAGTGCGTCAACAACTACATCGACATCCTTAAGCACCTCCTCGGCATTCTCACTAGTCAATGCCTCATTCACAGGTCTTAACTTAACGGTTGAGTTAAGGTCATGAAGTCTCCTCGCCGCAACCTCAACCTTCGGCTTACCAACATCCTCCTCCCTATACAATAATTGCCTGTGAAGGTCTGTAAGGCTAATTGTGTCATAGTCAATTATTGTTAATTCACCAACACCAGCACCGACTAGGTACATCGATACCAGTGTTCCAAGACCTCCCAAGCCCACGACCGCCACGCGGGCCCTCGAAAGCTTCTCCTGACCCTCCCTACCAATGACCGCGACCTGCCTTGAATACCTATCAATTAATTGTATAGTACCCATACCAGGAACCATTACTTAAAATTAATATTAATAAGAATTAAGCACCACGTTAGCATCAATGAGAAGTGGCAGGACGTTATTACCATACCTACCAATACTAATGATTAGGATCGGATCAGGAGCAAACACATTCCTAATATCCTACCTATCACCAGGCAGTAACATAATGATCGGCCTAATACTCGCCTCATACCCATTCGTCGAAGCCTTAAGCTCATTTGTGGCGGGTTACATGGCTGATAGGCTGGGCAGGAGGTTAACATTGATACTCGGGTATACCTGGATACTGATGTTCATGGCGCTTATATACCTGGCAATAGCCCTGCTGAGGAATCCCCTAGCCACCGCCATATTCAATGGCGCAATGGGCTTTGGCGCAGCCCTAGTCCTAGTATCCACCCTAGCCATGATAACAGACCTAACCGAGAGGGGGTACAGGGGGTTGGGCATGGGCGTCTTCGACTTCATGAACATATTTGGTTACGCGCTTGGCTACATGATCGGCTCAATACTTTACCAGGTGATTAGGGGGCCCATAGCATTCATAGCACTACTGGTGCTGTTGATCATGCTTTACGTAATAGTCCTTAATTATATAATCGAGACAAGACCGACCATAGGCGCGGTTTACCTAAATCCATTAAGAGGTGTTTCGAGGAAGGCAATACCGACGCTACCCATTTGGTTCTCAATAACCACGATATTGGGTGCCGCGATATACTCGGGAAGAGCCATAGGAAGTATTAAGGGTGTGATGCCGATACACGTTGGCGCCCTATTCCTAGGCGCAACACTCGTGGTTGGCTTGGGCTCCGTATTCTTTGGTTACGTATCAGATAGGCTTGGTAGGCTAAAAACAATGAGTATTGGAGTTACCGGCGTGAGTATTGGCCTCGTAATACTAACCGTATTACTCTTATTGGGTGTTAACCCGATAGTTGCCGTCGCCGTCTCAGCCCCCTTCATATTCATGGCGTCTGCCGTGGTGCCGTCAATACTTGCGTTAACGGGTGACGAGGCATTAATAAGCATGAGGGGCTCAGCAATGGGCCTATACAGCCTAGTGCTTGGGTTTGGCATGGGATTAGGCAGTATCCTGGGTAGTTACTCATACGTTAAGCTGGGGCTCGGTGGAATAGCACTACTGGCCCTTGTAATATTCATAGTCGCATTCATATTATACATAGTGCTCAGGGCGATCCTACTTAAGAAATGAGCTGGTAATGAATGACTAACCGAGCATTACCGTTCTTACCCCTAAACTCGATAATCGATGTATTAACCTCCTCACGTAGAGTAATCACCAGGGGAAAGCCGAGGACCTTAAGCCTAGCCTTCACTGAACCAAGGACTGATCTGGGAAGCTTAAGCTCATCACCAAGCCTCTTAACAACATCCTCAATTATGCAATTGGCGTAATCCTCACCACAACCCTCAAGCTCAGCCTCAATAACATCACCATCTATATGCTCAACATACTTAATAGTACCACCATCCAAGACCCACTCACCATGGTAATCACCAAGCCTAACATCGACTATTGAAGACACAGAGTAATTTTGAACAACGAGATTAAAAAGCTAAAGTGGCATAAAACCTTAAAAGGCAAGGATAAAAAGATAAGGGCTGGGCCCGTAGCTCAGCCAGGTAGAGCGGTGGGCTTTTAACCCATAGGTCGTGGGTTCAAATCCCACCGGGCCCGCCATTTTCTTGTTCAGTTTTTCTTGACTGTGTTACAATTCGATGTATTTCCTGTTACAGTATCCTTAAATATGGGTCTGTAACAGCTTGTGCAGTATGGTTGATTGCCAGCTTTATGACCTAAGTAAGATTCCTAATGATGTTAGGGTTAGGATCATTAATTACGTGATGGAGCAGAGGCGTGTCAAGGCCCGTGATTTGGGCGTGACTCTTAACCTGATTTCGATGATTCGCTCTGGGAAGAGGCGTGTTACTGAGGACCTTCTCTGCCGTGCGATGGCTTATCTCTCGCCTGACGAGTTGGCTAAACTCCTTGGTCAGGTCCCCGAGGTTGAGCCTGCGAGCGTCAATGATATCATTAGGGTTATTGTTAGGGCCAGGGCTGACCCAGAGTTTAGGGATTTGCTCCTCTCCTACATGGAGCGTTACCTCGGCGATTACATTAGGAGTGTTGGCAGGCAGTGGGTTGTCTCGAAGGAAGACATTGAGGCATTCATCAAGGCTAAAAAGCTCAGGGGAGTTAGTGAGAAGACGATTAGGACTGAGGTTAAGTACATTGAGAGGACCTTGGCCGAGATGGATTGGGTATTGAGCCCCGAGAACATTCGTGAGTACCTGGCTAGCCTGAAGGAGGATAATGAGGACTACGTGTTGAAGCACACGACTTACAGCCTGAAGTCATTCCTCAAGGAAGTACTGAAGCCTAGGGACCCCGGGCTGTTTAGTCTTCTCTATAACTCATTCACCGTGTTCAGACCAAAGAATCACAGCAAAACAAAACTACCAACAATCGAGGAACTTAGGCAGATTCTCCAAAGGATAGAGAGCATTGAGGCTAAGACCTACTTCATCATCCTTGCGGAGACTGGACTAAGGCCAGGAGAGCCCTTCTTAGTTACAATGGATGACGTGGATCTTGAGCATGGTATGCTACGCATTGGCAAGGTGACTGAGACAAAGCGTGCCTTCATAGCCTTTCTTAGGCAGGAAACGCTTGACTTCATCAAGCGTGAGTACCTGCCAGGCGTGAGCGATTCCTAGGCAGTATTGAGAATGCTTGGCGCGCAACGCCATGGATGAGTGATGAGGCCATAGCCAGGGCAAAGAGCAAGTTCCTACCCTTCGACCAATCAAGGCTAAGGAGGGAGATTAAGGAAGCCGCCAAACAAGTCCTTAACAGGGATTTTGAGCTTTACGAGCTGCGTAAGTTCTTCGCAACCTGGATGATCAGCAGGGGCGTGCCCGAGTCGATTGTGAACACCCTGCAGGGAAGGGCACCACCAACCGAGTACCGAGTCCTAATCGAGCACTACTGGAGCCCAAGACACGAAGAACTCAGGAATTGGTACTTAAGCCACGCACCATGCCTACTGTGCTGATTTGTGGGTTAGTTTCTTTGCCGGCTTATTCCGTTACCTCGATTATGCTTAACGGCTTCAAGTCCCGTCTAATGGAAACAGGGCCCATTAATGACCCTGAGCGGGTGCTTGATTTTGCCGCCTCCCCTCTCAATCTACGATCTATTATTATGTAATGGATTACGAAATATAGAGTCATTCCGCATATCGCTGCAGATGCTATAAATACTAAAGCAGCTAAAATAGAAGAGGAGCTAAAAAATAGCTCTCAATAATAATGATAGTGCTATGCTAATATGAAGAATATTCGAGGCTATTATTGAGACTATCAATAACGTTATTATAACTGATAGTGCTGCGTATGCCATTAATGCTATGTCTATCGTCCTCTTCTCTAGTACGTGTGGTGGATTACCCTGCTGATGTTGTTGATTACCCTGTTGATTGAGCGCCTCCAGGCTTCCCTTGTTTCGTATGGTATGAATGTTTCTATGCAATTTCTCTCTATTTCCTTCACGCACTCAGCCCTCTCGATTGAGAAGTACCTGACCTTTATTGTTAGGTGCGTCATCACGAGTATTAGGATCTGCAGCGCCAACAGCACTGCAATGCTCATCCACGCCTCATCGCCTAGTAATAATTTCGTTAAGGCAACAACCAATGAGGAGCCGGCGATGGTGCCGAAGGGAACCTCCCAAAGCAACCTATCATAGTACCTCCAATCCTCAGAAACCCTCCTATAAACCTCAATGAGAAAATCACCCCGATTAATACACGCCCACCAAATTTCATTTCCATCACACCCAACAACCTGCCCCTGAGCCATCAATAAAAGGCAGCTTTCTAGGCGTTAAAATAAATAATGCAATACACGGCAGGTATAATCAACGCGAAGCGGCTCAAAACCCTTTCACGACAGAAAAATCTATAAAGCCACTGAGTTAGTGATTACACAGCGGGGTGGGCTGGCCCCCATCGGTGCCGGCGTATCATCACCACTCAGACGGTCCACCACACGTCATCGGGTCTAGCCCCACCCCGCACATCATAGTGAGGTTGCAATTACACGCGGGAAATTAAAAATAACGCCCCAACCCAAACCCGAAAAGGCAAACTGCTTCACGGCCTGTGGAAAAAAAACGCGTGATAAACCTAACGGCTCACGCGTGATTTTTCTCGATGTCCCTTAAATATAGATTAATCAAGTCCTTGAAGCTTGTGTTTATTGCCACCACGCCGTCCTTAATCGTGATGACTCCAGCAGCCTCGAGGTGCATCAGGTATGGGTAGACCCTCCTGCTGAATAACCTGCGTAGTTCCCTCTCCCTAACGACTTCCTTCCTCGCCATCAACGCGATTAGTACATGCGTCAGGTTATAGCCCTGCTTCCTGCGTGGCACGGAAAAGAGTAACTCCGCCGTTATTTATGGCTAACTCTATTTAGCTTCATAAGCCCCGCAGAACATGAGTTTCTTATTTTATCTTGTCTAATCACGAAGAGACTAAATAGATTTAGCCCACCGCACAACCTGGCGCCAGCTAAGGTAAAACTCAGTAGTTTGCTGGGCAAAGAAATAAGCCTCTGGATAAAAGCCTCTATTAAGCATGTCCCTGCTCAATGCCTTATACCGCTCAGCCCTTGCGTACCATCGTGACGCCATTTATGCCAATATTATTTCATTAATGCCTAAATAATATTTACTGCAACTTAATGCGTTAGTTCACGGGGCTATCTCAGGTAATTAGAAGAACTTGTTTAAGCTCCATTTTATTAACGCCTATTTTATTGGTGCTAAGTGAACGAGGTATTTTAATGAACTAAGAGAGGAACATATTGCAATGTAGGCTCGAACAGGTGGTGGTAAGACCGCGGCTTATCTCCTGCCCACTATGAATTCGATGGTTAGTAATTACGGAATTCCTAATTATCGTGTCAACCCGTGAATTAGCACCTCAATTTGCCTCACATTAAGGGAGAGAGCATATAAACCTCATAGATAGTTGTCCCGGGAGTACTATGCGTTATTACTTCATGGTCTTCATGAAGCAGTACATGAGAGAGCATTAAGAAGGTTTAGGGATGAGGATGGAAAATATCGTATTAGTAACTACGGATTTAGCCTCTGAGATTTAGATATAATTGATGCGTAGCTAATGATTAATTTTGATCTACCGAACAACCCAGAAACTTACATTCACAGGATAGGTAGAACCACAAGGCTTGATAGAGGGCGCGCAGTAACACTAACTACAGGGGATGAGTTATAGTAATGAATGCTGCGGCTAATCTTGGTGATTCTCGATATAAATTAATGGTTTTTGAATGAATTAATGCCCTGTAATCACTCAAACTTTTGTGGTGGTATTACATCACCATACTTACTCCTGGCGTCTAGTAATCTTTGTCTCTGTTCCTCAAGCACCTCGAAGAACCTCCTTGGCGTCGTGGGTATTTCCGAGTATATTTTCCAGATCCTGTCAATCTTCTCAAGGAGTTTTGTAGCCCTTATTGCGAATTGCTTCGTGTAATCCTCAGGCCTATACTCCCTATTTAGCACTTCCTTAAACAGGACCTCAGTCTTCATACCTCGGTATATAGCCTATTGGCGTCCTTATTGCACCAAGCTCGTTATGCACCCTCCTCTCCATCCACTGAAGCCAAACCCTCTTATCCTCCTTACTATTAAGGAATTTGCCCTGTTCATCCCTAAGGAAGTAATTGACACCAAATATCCTTGGAGGTCTCGTAAGGCCCTCACCGAACTTCAGATAATTCGCTATGTAGATGCCCAGATCCACGGATAGGAAGTCAAGGTTAGCCATTGGGTTGAACTCCCTCTCACCGGGCTTACCAATAACCGCTGCCGTCCTCTCTGACTCGAGGGACGCGGCTATCGTGATCACACCATGCTCCCAATTAAAGGACTCAACAACAGGAACGAGCGTATCTGGGTCCCTACCGCCAAATATTATTCCACCAACAACGACGCCGTTTGGATCGTCATAGGCAGGGTCCAGGTTCTTAAAGGCCTTTAATGACACCGTGAACCTGGCATTGGGATGGGATGGTGGTACTGGGTTGCCCCTCTCGTCGGTCTTCCCCCTCCACCACCTACCCGTGTAGTTAATGCCCTTTTCAGGCTCGGGCTTACCCATCCCATTCCAGTATACCTCGCCATCCTCGGTAATTAGCACATTCGAGAATATTATCTCATTGGGTTTTGTCAATACCTCATATATTAATGGGTCATCAACCGGGTTTATACCCTCGATTATTCCAAAGACGCCTATCTCCGGGTTAACGGCCCTAACCTCGCCATTAACATTCCTTAGGAAGCGAGGTCATCGCCAATTAACCTGCCGAGCATTGCCGTTGACGTCTTGCCTGAGTATGACGGGAATGCACCAGTGAAGTAGGTGACCCTGCCCCCAGGTCCTTCAACGCCTATCAGGAACATGTGCTCGCTGAGCCACCCCTCCTCCATTGCTCTCTTAATCGTGAGCCTAAGGGCCAGTTTCTTCAGGCCAATGCTATTGCCACCGTATTGAGTGTTTACTGAGTACACGGTCTCGTCAAGTAGGTCTATGTATATCCTCCTTTGCTTAATGTTCTTGCTCTGCTTCATCTCATTTAACTCACCCTGCGAGTGAATGAACTTGAGGAACCTAGCCCTCTCACCCTGCCTAACGAATTCGTCGTAGGCAGTCCTATATAGTATGTTCTCATTGTGCATTACGTAGTAGGAGTCCGTTATTTGAACAGCCAATATACTGAAAGGCGAGCCCTTGGGTCCAAGCGAGTAGAAGCCAATGAGCATCTCCCTACCCCTCATTATTCCGTTAAGCAATGAGTGTATTTCCTTCAGTCCCTCATCACGATCCTTAGTCCTTATGAATGGCAGTTTCTGACCACCAGGTAATAATATGGCCGTGTCCTCACGGGCCCTGGCTTGGTCGTAAGGACTATCAAAGTGTACCGTATGCCCCGGCGTTTTAAGCGGTATCTCCTCACCAACCTCTATCGCCCTCCTCCTAATGTAGTCAAGATCCTCTGGGCTACCCGTGTTTATAAACACAGAGTCGGGCTTGCACAGGTCCACAGCCCAGACTATGAATTTATGAAGCTCAGGATTCCTAATGCCCATTAATCTTCGGTACATCTCATCACTCATTTTACTTCGGAGAAGCCGTTCAACCTCATCTGAAGTACTCGGTCCCATTAGACCTATTACTACTTATGTCCTTATAACTATTTCTCTATAAGTCACAATATCATAACTACTGGGTAAACCCATTTAACTCCAGTAACTCATATAAGGTAACTCATATAAGTTCGAAACCACTGATTAATTTAGCATGGCATGGAATGCGAGATACACACTCGCACTCTTAATAGTGATAATTGCATTACTTGTAATATCAATGGCGATTTACCTTAACCCAATCATGACAAATACAGGTAACATACTTGCCCAGGAGGGCGCAATGCAGCAGCAGTATTTAGAGCCGATAAATATGACGGTATCATCAATACTTAATTATACGAGAAGTCTATACCACAACCTAGTTAATTACCTAGGTGCAATAACCACATACCTGGAAAATATTTACTATTATCAGCGCGTCAACGCAACAAGCATAATCAATGCAATAAATGGAAGTACTACAAAGGTAATTAATAGATTAATGACCGTTAACTCAACAATCATAAACTCAATAAGTACTGCGGAAAATAATATTGAGAGCAACATAACATCAACAGTAAATAATGCTGAAAGTACCATTTATAATGCCGTAATTAACGTGAGTAATTACGTGGCCAATAACAATACCCAAATAATAGGTCTACTAAATAAATTATTGAGGCATGTCGCCATGTATTATCAATTATACGGTGCGCCTTACACGTACATCCAGCAATCATATACCCTATTCACATTCAGTAACCTAACGCTTGTTGAGGCATTGCTCATTAATATAAGCGTGCCCTCCGGAGGCAATGTGACCGTTTATTGCTATACGGTACCTGGCACATCAATAAGTATTTCCGCGTATTCGATGATCGCGACGACTACGGAGACGATAACCATAAACATTAGTAATTACCCATGCTGGCAGGTCACGATTCAAGCACCAGGCTCAACACTCAACTGGTACTCCGGCGTACTGCTTTACCAGGGTTGAAATCACGGTAATCCGTAGATGAGGACAAGTATTAAACAGGCTAAGACCAACGACTCAATTAATAGCCCAACACCAATTCTCCTAACCCTGCGCCTTAAATCATTCATTGGCAACTTACCCTCCTTAGTAACAATAAACGCCCTAACCGTAGGCTCAATAAGCACTACTAAAGGCAATAATCCACTAACGATGTAGAGCCCGTAGGCCAGGGCTGGCAGGCTTATGAACCAGAGAATCGATGAGTGATAAGGCTTGACACTCTGCCTAAACGGTGGCTTACCCTCCACATACAGCGCAGAGAATGCGTGGTAAGTAACCCACAATATCGACACCACTATTACCTTAATCACCAAGTTGCCGCTCACGAGTACGTACCACGCTAAGTACGTTGACGCTATTAATGCGGTTCCAGAAACATTAGCCACGGCAGACCTACCCCTCCCACGCATTACCTCGGCCATGAATAATGCGAGTGGCACTAATGGGATTAATAGCCAAATACCCAGGTATGGAATAAGTACTAGGTATGGCGCCGTATTTATTAGGAATAGTAGGTAATCACGTAAACCGTTTGTCCCTACACTCGATCATGAGTGTAGGGACTTGGTCCTCAGCCACCTGCTCATCCTGATCACAGGTGGGTCATGGGACCCCGTCGAGGCCAACGGCATGGGCCTCCCATCTCCAGCCCTTCTGACTAGATTATAGAGTGCTACGACGTTCCTGTGCCACAGTTCTCCACCCTTCTCGCACCTACACCCTTGGAGCACCGCTCCCATTGGGTGGGTAGGCGATTCTGCCCCCGTGGATGGGGCAGGTGGAGGAGGTGTGGGCTGGGTTGACTAGGATTACTGGGACTCCGTATTCCCTGGCCTTCTCGATAATTGCGTTCTTCATCGAGGAGAAGGCTGAGCGGTAGATCCTAAGCCTAAGTTGTTTATCCTCCACATCCCTAACCATGTGCTCCGGAGCCCTCTTGGGTAAGTCTTCGAGGACTATAGCTAACCGTCTCTCCTTTGCTTCCATGACGATTAGCTTAGCCAACTTCCTCCTTACGTTAAGTCTCTTGTCCCTTTCCCTGAGTCTCCTCAGCTTCCTCCTAACCTCCCTAACCTTTGTGGAATTGCCCTTCATGATAGCCCTCCTCCTGTACTCATAACCCAGTGTAATCCTCTTGAAATTAGTCTCCAGTAGGATTGGTTAATTCTCGATTAGAATTGAAACCGAGTTTTCATTCAAGTCCACTGGTAGGAAGCCATTGGGTTCATAGGGTTTAGGCTCATCCTTCCTAAAGATGATGTAGAGCTCCACAACGTTACCCTTCAGTAGTTTGAACCTGGCCTCGCTCGCCATCCTCCAGCCACCGTTGAAGTACCTCCAGAAGAGCCTATGGTACTGAGGATCAAGCTCCACCCAACCGCGTTTAGTGGCTACGCGTATAGCGTCAAGCCCAAACCTCCACAGGTGGTCATCAAGGTGTACCGTCACATTCCTCAGCTCAGGTCTGTCAGTGTAGGCCTTCCTAAGTCTCCTCAGCCTAAAGAAGCTCTTCAACCTTATTGATGCATCCTCACATGCCGTGTAGATGTAATGTGACGGCAGGTCCTATGCCTCTCCCTCTCAGCCCCATAAATCCCAGCCTTAATCCTAGTGAAGGAGGTGGTTTTGTTTGATAGTCCGTAATTTATTGCATCCTCCAGAACCTCCCTATACTCCTCCTCAACCTCCTTAAGCTTGGAATACGTGCCGTGATCCACCACAGCCCAAACCCTAACAGTCCTAACCAGCACCCAACTCACCCATCAACTTTTTTTACACCCTGCACTAGCAAGGTTTTTCTGCGGCTCCTCATACCGTAAATTTTCCCAGCAAATGAGGTATAATAGAGATTAAGTCTTCCACGAGTTCTTGTGTAGCCTCCTTAGGTTCTTCTCCGAAAACTACCTCAATCCTAACTCCCATTGCTGAAAAGAACTCCTCAAGGTATTCAAACCCAAATCGTGTAAGTCTGTCCTTATACGTTACGAGAACGACATCAACACTCCTTCCCTCAACCAGTTTGAAGAGTTTGAGTAACCCTTTCCTTTGCGTATTCAACCCACTTGCAACGTCTTTTAACACTTCAACTACTTTATAACCCTTTGCCGTTGCATAATTCGTTAAGTAATTTATTTGCCTCTCCAAGTCCTCCTTCTGGTCAGCCGAGGATACCCTTGCGTAAATTACAGCCCTAGTTTCCTCCCTCCTCTCTAAGTACTTCTTAACCTCGCTATAGGGAATCCTAACTTCCCACCCTCAGTCGTCACTGCCCTAATTTCCCCTCCCTAATCCACCTCAGCAGTGTTGAATACGAAATTCCCAAGACCTGGCAAACCTCCCTAGGCCTCAGCAACCTCTCCACAAAACTAGCTGACAATAAAAGAATATAAAAAGATTTCTATCAACATGAAAAAGAATTCAGCCCCTCCTCATCACTAAGCCCAGGCGTGCCTTAGCGAGACTCACGATGTTAAGCACTGCAAGAGCTGTGGTTAGCATCAACCTGGTAATGCTAATGCTATGCCCGTTAATCATTAGCAGGGTGATTAAGGAGAATGCGTAATTAGTCATTAACAGTGACAGTGCGCCAGTGTCTGTATGAACCCTCCTACTAACCAACCTACTACTCATCACAGCCTAAATAAGGTGGTCAGGGTATAAGCATTCCATTCGTTACAAGACCCGAAGTGTCTGCCCTGGCCTGTATCAAGAATTAATGTTAATCCTTGCATGGAATGTTTTTGAATAATTATGGGGAAACCTTTATTTATCTGGAGTTGAATTATTGAAATAGAATGATTAGAGAAACAATAGTAATAAGGAAAACGCTGTGGCTAGCCCTAAGGAAACAATTAACTGGTGAGTATGGAAACCTAGACTTCGAATGCGAGGTCCTACTGCTTAATGACCCCAAAATACACATCGTTGCTTGTGCCGATGGTGATGTAGTCAACGTGACAATGACCTACAACCCACTGGACATAGCCCTAGACATTAAGAAGACCCATGAGAGGGGTAGGCGTGAACGTTCATTACGGAGTAGAAAGGTTATGAATGTGCCATTAGCATAGGTTTAATAATTCCGATGGTAACGGTAGTAGGTATACGTGATGACAATGGTGGACTCTGACCAGCAAATTGATGAACTTCCAGGCTACTGATAATAATCTCCTCATTAATAGCCATAATGAACCTAGCTAATGAGCTTTAAGGCCTGCGGGTGAATTGATGAGTTAACAATCTCATCAACATTCACCAACTTCCTGAATACCTTAGGTATATTCTCTATCACGTCAATAGGCGTTATGTGATAGCCAAGCTCCCTAGCCGCTAAATCGCCCGCGAGACCCGTCACAAAGGCACCAATTGCGGCCGCCTCTAATGGGTCCTGGACCTTGACCATTAACGCCGAGACGACGCCGGTGAGTACATCCCCCGTACCACCAACGGTCATGCCAGGATTGCCCGTGAAGTTTAGCTTGTACCTCTGGCCATCAGTTATTATGTCGACATTACCCTTAAGTAGCACAACACCGCCCCTCAGCGATGACTTAACCACGTCACGCACTACCAAAGCCCTCGACCAGATATTAACCTCCTTAGTAACGTCGATGCCGATCAGCCACTTAAATTCACCGGCATGCGGTGTCACTATTACATTCTTCGTTATTAAGTCCTGCCTCTTTAACTCGCCAATCGCCTTAATGGCGTCGGCATCAATCACCACCCTCTTACCAACATCAATAGCCCTGGAAACTAACTCAACAACGGCCTTCATGGTCTCCTCCCTAAGCCCAAGCCCTGCCGATGGCTATCACGTGAGACTTACCGACCTGTTCCATTATTTGGTCCACGTGATTAAGCATTAGGTAGTCACCGTCGAGGGGGATCGCTATTATGCTTGGGTCGTGAGCCTTATGTCCCTAGCTACATCCCTAGGGGCCATGACCACGGATAAGTCAACCCCAGTCCTAAGCGCAGCCTTGGCGGCTAGGTAAATGGCGCCTGTGAACTCCCTAGAACCGCCAATGAATAATACACGCCCATTATCACCCTTCTTAGAGTCGGTTCTCCTGGCATAGCTCATGTAGTACATGTCGCCAGGGCCGACAACGTGTTCAACCTCCTCGGGAATACCGATGTCCGCAATGACTAAATCACCGACATATTGAGAAACACCCTCCTTAACCAGGCCAACCTTGGGCCTGTGCATTGTTACGGTAACGTGCGCCTTAACTGCTATGTCCCTAACCTCGCCAGTATCTGGATCCAACCCACTGGGTACGTCAACAGCGACTTTATAAGCCGATGACTTATTTATCAACTCAATGGCCGTTGCCTGCGGCTCCCTGAGAATACCCCTAATCCAGTGCCTATGATTGCGTCGATTATAACCTCAGCCCACGGGTGAAAAACCTCCTGATGCGCAAGTAGGTCGTAGGGTGTTGGAGCCTCTATTATCTCAACATTCAACCCCCTAAGAATGCCCAGGTTATCCACGACCAACTCCTCCCTGGCATCGCTAATGCGTCCCAGCAGAACAACCCTGACCTCCCTACCCACGAGTGTAGGTACCTAGCAGCCACAATACCATCACCGCCATTATCGCCAAGCCCAGCAACAACGAGTATCCTCCTGGCCTTTGGGTACCTCTCAATGACGGTAGTTGCCACGGACCTACCGGCATTCTCCATGAGTATGTGCCTATCAATGCCCATGTAGGCGGCATTCCTATCTATGACGCGCATTTCAAGTGTCGTTATAGCGCCTGAAGACCAATCCCTGAAGTCAATGGGCATACCCAGGAATAACGTATTATGCCTTTAAAAATACTTTTATGCAAGATTTAATGAGCAGCATGGATATAGTGATTAGGGTTGACCTAGGTAATTGGGAGACGCCCAAACACGATGGATACAGCGAGCCTAGGCATGTAATAAGGGTTGAGGGCGACCACGTGATTGCTGAGGTTGAGGTCCCTGGCGTTGGTAAGGAGGCATAACCGTGAAGCTCCTTAATGATAATAAACTCTTCATTAAGGCTGAGGGTAATAATAGGAGGTATCTGCTCATTAAGGAATTACCTGCGCCGGTCACGGTGGAGGGCTCGCATGCCGAGTATAGGAATGGACTATTAATAATTAGATTGCCAATCAAGGGCGTGAGCATCGGTGTTGAGTGATGATTAGGGCAGCCATCCTAGACGTTGATGGAGTCCTCACGTACTTCAGGTCAGCATGGCAGCACTTGCATAGGGTTCTTGGCACTGATGACTGGGCTTCGGTAAATAGGGAGGCATATAAGGCAGGGCTCATTAATTATAGAGATTGGGCGCTTGTTGATGCCCTTCTCTGGATGGGCGTGCCCAGGACCTGGATTGAGGTCCCCATAACCCTGAGGAGAGGTGCTCTGGAATTACTAAAGCTTCTTAGGGACAGTGATGTGCTGGTAATTGCTGTTAGTGGTGGCCTGAACTACACGGGCATTCCCATTAGGGGTTACGTGAATTACTTCATAAGTAATGAATTAGTATTTAATGAGGACGGCTCATTAATCTCAGTTAGGGTTAATGTTGAGAATAAGGATATAGTCGATGAATTAGTTAATGAGTTGGGGCTGGATTGGGATTATGTAATGGCCATTGGCGATAGCGACATGGACCTACCAATGCTCAGGAGGGCCAGGTACTCCATAGCGTATAACCCTGTTAACGAGGAGGTGGCCAACACCGCGAGGATCATTGTCAACTCTGATACGCTATACCCAATCATTGATATTGTGAGAGCCATTCTAATTAAGTAATACGTATACGTAAAGTAAACGTATACTTGCCACTAATAATGCATTTAATACCAGCCTCTTCACTTTATTGAGATCTATGCCAGACACCACGATAGAGGATTTGGGCATCAGGAAAATCTTCAACTCGAGGGGGGAGGAAACCGTTGAAGTTGAGGTATACCTGACGGATGGTTATGGGAGGGCGGCAGCACCAGCAGGCGCGTCAAGGGGCTCTCATGAGGTCGTTTACTTCCCTAATAATGACGTTGACTTAGCAATTAGTACCTTCGAGAAGAGCGTAGCCCCTGACCTAATGGGTCTAGATGCGTCAATACAGGGCGAGGTTGATGCAAGGCTTGAGGAAATCGATGGTACGGAGAACTTCTCAAGAATAGGCGGTGCGGTCGCCATAGCCACGTCAATGGCGAGTGCCAAGCAGCGGCAAATGCCCTAGAAATACCGCTATATCAACACCTCGGCGGTGCTAATACCAGGGATTTGCCGTACCCACTCGGTAACGTCATTGGTGGTGGTAAGCACAGCCGAGGACTTGGCCCTGATATTCAGGAATTCCTGGTTTTACCGTATGGCGCACAGGACATTTACTCCGCACTTAAGGCAAACATTGAGGTTCATAGGGCCGTCTTTAAGGAGTTGGTTAAGGCCGATCCGACGTTTACCGGCGGTCGTAATGATGAGGGTGCCTGGTCGGCCAAGGTATCCACTAACGCGGCATTGGACATACTGAGTAGAGCCGTTAAGGAGGTCAGTTCCAAGATGGGTTTTGAGATAGGGATTGGCGTTGACATGGCCGCATCAACATTATGGAATGGCGAGAAGTACGTATACACTAATGAGGGGGTCTCAAGAACTCCCAAGGAACAGTTTGAGTTTGTTAAGGGATTGATTGAGAAGTACGGGCTTGTTTACGTTGAGGATCCGTTCCATGAGGAGGACTTCCAATCCTTTGCGGAACTAACGGACTCCGTTGGTGATAAGTGCCTAATTGTTGGTGATGACCTATTCACAACAAACCCATCTAGGTTGTCGAGGGGCATTAAGGAGGGTGCGGCAAACGCGATAATAATTAAGCCTGACCAAATAGGCACACTGTCAAGGGCCTGGGAGGCCGTTAGGTTAGCCGTGTCCAACGGCTACACGCCGGTGGTGTCCCATAGGTCAGGTGATACTGAGTATGAGACTTTAGCTCACATAGCCGTTGGCTTCGGAGCACCAATAATCAAGAGTGGGGTTCTCGGTGGTGAGAGGGTTGCTAAGCTCAATGAGTTGATTAGGATTCAGGACTACATGGGCAAGGCTGCCAGGATGAACCAATCACTGCTCCAGAGACTTAGGCGTTGATAACTCACTATTAAATTCTTCATAGTGAAATACTTATTAATTAGATTCTTCACCGTAGTTCTCAATGGGTGAGGAACGTAAGGAGACCCGTGAGGAGGGGCTTGCGCCTGTTCCACCGCAGGAGGAGTTGTTGATAGCCATTGAGCGATACCTAGCGGCCGGTGTTAGGCTTGGGACTAGGGTTTCGAATGCCTACTTACAGAGGAGGGGTTTCGTGTTTTCCGTGAGACCTGATGGACTTAGGATTCTCAACCTTAGGAAGATAGATGAGAGGATTAGGATTGCCGCTAAGATGATTGCTATGTATGATCCGAGAGGGTAGTTGCGTACTCAGCTAAGCCTTATGGCTTTAAGCCCGTTGAGATGTTCTGTAAGTTTGTTAGGTGCAGGGCAATAACGGGTAGGTTCATACCAGGCACGTTCACCAACCCAAACCTTAACCACTACATAGAGGCTGACCTCCTCATATCCACAGACCCAAAGGCTGATGCGCAGGCGATTGAGGAGGCTGCGACGATGGGCATACCTGTCATCGCGCTCGTCGATACGGACACGCCGATATCCTACGTAGACCTGATAATACCATGTAATAACAAGGGAAGGAGGAGCCTGGCACTGGTCTATTGGTTGCTGGCTAGGCAGGTGCTTAGGATTAGGGGTGAGTTGAAGGAGAATGAGGACCTACCTGTACCGCCTGAGGAGTTTGAGGTTAAGGTATCGCTTGAGGGGGTTACTCAATAAGGCCTGGTTTACTACCATAATAACCACAAAGTAAAGCGTTTATTTTTGCTGACTTAGATTAATCACTGTATGGTTCGAGTGCGTAAACCCGCAGTTGCAGGTGCCTTCTACGAGGCGGATAGGGATAAATTGATCAAGCAAATCGAGTGGTCAATAAGTCACCCACTGGTCCTGGCCAATTAATTAGGCAGCCTCGTGAGGGGTTTAAGGCCGTGCCAATAGTCATAGTTCCACATGCAGGTTACGTATACTCAGGCCCTGTGGCTGCCATGTCCTTCGCAGAGATTTATAGGTTTCATAACCCTAAGACGTTCATTCTCGTTGGGCCTAATCACTATGGTATTGGCGCGCCGGTAGCCATATACCCTGAGGGTGCTTGGGAAACCCCGCTTGGGACGCTTGAGATTGATTCTGAAGTGGCTAAGGAGTTGATGAGTAGGGTTAAGTACCTGGAGCCTGACGTTTATGCCTTTGCTCAGGAGCATTCACTTGAGGTTCAATTACCCTTTATACAGTATATATTCGGTAATAACGTTAAAATAGTACCAATAATAATTTGGAGGCAGACTAAGGAGGTCGCCAGAGACCTGGGCAATGCAATAGCGGAGGTTATATCGAGTCATGAACCTGGCTCCATAGTATATGTAGCCTCCAGTGATTGGAATCATTACGAACCCCATGAAATAACCACGGAGAAGGATATGAAGGCCATAGACCCAGTCCTTAGGCTTGATGAGGACTCCTTCTTCGATGTTATCGAGCGTTATGACGTGTCGGCTTGTGGTTATGGCGCCATCGCCACGGCTATAGTGGCTGCCAAGAGACTTGGTGTTAAGAACGCAGTGCTACTAAGGCATGCGACGTCCGGTGATACTAGCGGATATACGCTGGAGACCGTGGGTTATGCATCAATAGCCTTTTACCTATAATGAAGTCCCTATGTTTAATCAAAATACTTAATTAATTTATTTCCCTAGGCATTAGATGCTGGGTGGGTATGAGTGCCATTAGGATATTCTTCGAGATACTACTCGTGATAGTTGCCCTTGCCCTAATATACTCGATAGTCGCACCCTTTAAGGCTGAGTTGAAGGCATATATATTCAGTATTGGTAATAGGCAGGTCAGTGAGTTGCTGTATATAGGGGGTTACATTATTTATAAGTTGGGCTATTTATCGTATACATTATTAAAGATTATAGCTGAATATTCCTATCAAGCAATTCAATATTTATTAAGTAGTTCAGGGATTAAAACAAGCCTATCACTAAGTATTTAGGAGTATGTGATCAATTTCTCTTTTGATTAAAAAGAGAAAGATTTAAATAGAAAGAAAACAATAAATTACTTTGATGAGCGTTATACAGCCTAAGGAGGTTAGGACATGGAAAGACGAGCTGAAGGATACACTGACCAAGTATGTGAGGGATCCATTTAAAGATAAGATTGATGAGTACCTGGCTTCCTCGACACCCTATATGATAAGTGGTGGAATGGCGATGTCAAGACCAGGGAGTACTACGCATACCACATGGCCCTCCTCATGGCGAAGTCAGACAAGCCAAATGTGATTAAGGCAAAGCTCAACAGTTACTATGCGTACCTCGTCTATAAGGGCTACGTATCGGCCTATAGGCTCATGAAGGATAAGTACGTGGCTGGCGGTGAGTCAATATACACCTGGCTCAGGATGTACCGAAAGGTCATTGGGTAAGCCGAGGGATTAAGGCATTAACCTAAAATTTCCCCCTGTTATGTAGTACGTTGTATACGTATTCATAGACAATATCAACAACCTTCCCAGCATCTATATACGTGGTATCAACGACCAAGTCAAAAATTGAGGTGTCATTAATGTCAATACCATAAATGGCCAGGTACCTCCTCCTGTTCGACTCCTCACGCGCCCTAATTTCATTCAGAGCCTCCTCAATTGATTTACCATCCCTAGCCGATAACCTCTGGGACCTAGCCTAATATCGGCCTTAAGGTAAATACGCACATCAGCCACATCCTTAAGTATCCAGGCAGCTAGGTGACCCTCAATAACGACATTGCCTCTCCTAGCCTCCTTAATGGCCTCTTCATCAACTGTCCTATCAATGCTGAAGTCCGTCTCGGCGATCCTATGAAGCTCAAGCAACGACACGCCTCTCTCAACTGCAATCCTCCTAAATAACTCACCAATTGATACAAACCTATAATTCAACCTACTTGCTAACTCCCTAGCTACCGTGGTCTTCCCACTTGCTGCTTGTCCTGAAATTGCTATAACGCCCATTTAAATCACGTTGCTGATAATCGTACGGCCATCCTAAGCGCGAGGGCTAGGCATCTATGGCAAATGTAGCCACCGTATGGTCTCGAAACCGTTAAGCCGGCAATGTGCTTGGTCTTAATCCTAGCCTCATCAATACCCTGTAACGGCCTACCACAAATGGCGCACCTAGGCTTAGACGCGAATTTCTTCTCATAATGAATAACGTGGTTACCACCCGGCGTCTTGGTCTGCGTCCTCCTTAATTTCCTAGACCTTAATGCGGGCCTTGGCATAATCGCCCGTCAAAACACCTGTTAGTTTTTATGCTTTACTTACGTACCTATACGTTAAGGGGCCAGGCCTGGCAACACCAAGTGATAGGTACTTATTTAATTCCTCATCATCAATCACGTAGATGCGGGACTTCCTCAACACTAAATCTAACTCCCTATCAGTCGCGTTGACCCAGTTGATTCTGCTTATCATTGATTTCGGAATCGCAAGCACGGTGCTACCCTCCATACGTAACCTATACGCCGCCCTCTGAAATTCATAAAATAATCTATTTACCCTATCCCTCTTGGACATCGCCCTAATGATTGCCGTCTCGATACTGCCTACCTCAAAGAGTGTCATTAATATTATCTCAATGATCTTATTTATCCTATCGGGAACGCCGATAATCGAGCCCCTAAGCTCAATCCTACACCTAGGCACATTAAGTCCCAGCAACCTGTACAGCCTAGCCGTCTCACCCTTAACCCTCCTCTCCTTATCAACAATACCACCAATAATGAACGTATGAGTCCCCTTAATCAACTCCTCATTAAGAACGCAATCACCCTCCGGATCAAGCACCACAGCATTGCCAAGAACAACGGTTTATCGCGCTTAATAATTACGCCGTGCCTAAACCCCCTAGCGAATCTACTAAATCTCTCGAGAAATTCCTCGCTCACACTCGTTAACTCCAGGTTTGAGTCCCAAAGATACCTCCTCACAGTATTTATTGAAGCTAATACCTGCTCCACAAGTTCGTTCTTCTCAGAATCCGTATGATCACTCCAGAGGGACAGGTCAATTATGAAGTGCGGCTTTTCCGGAACATTAATCAGGAAATCCAGCGATACCAAGCAATTGCCGGGCTTGGCTAGGTATGCATCGCATGGTAATGAGCCCGTTGAGGATGACATGAGTATCTCAAGTTCGTTAATTCCCGTAATTACGCGGTCGCCAAAACCGCCTGGGCACAGTACGTACTTACCCAGTAATAAATTCACGGCTATGCACTGCGGTAGGTAATAATTGCACCTGAGCCTGCGGGGTATGCATAGTCTATGAATGCCAAGGCTCCTTAAGATGCTCAGCAGTTGATTACCAAGTATCACCTGAAGGGATTATTAATTAAGTCCTAATAAAAACATGAACCAACATGGCAATGCTGGATAAGGAATTACCACTATGCGATAACCACGCACATACAAACCCAGTAATTGGCATAGGGCCAGGGAATTAGCCAGGAGGTTTAGGAGGGAGGGTGGTAGGTTCATAGTGATAGTCGCCCTACTCACCTGGAGCCTGGGCTTAACTCCTGGGGATCTCGATAGCGTTAGGAAGATGTATGACATTACCGTGGAGTCTGCCAGGATAATTAATGAGGAGGGAGTAAAGTCCGTGGCGATCGTCGGCCTGCACCCAGCCGAGGGTTATGAATTACTCAATAGGGGTTGGTCCAGGGAGGATGTGCGTAGGTTCATGGAGAAGGGTATTGACCTAGCGGCTGAGTACGTTAAGGAGGGTAAGGCAGTGGGTATTGGTGAGGTTGGTAGGCCTCATTGGGAGGTGCCTAATGACGTTATTGACCTATTCAATGAATTGCTGGAGTATACCTTTGGCGTTGCTAAGGATGTCAATGCTGTCGTGCACCTGCACCTGGAGAGGAATGGAGTTAACACCGCGCTATCCATAATAGACATGGTCAGGAGGGTTGGCAATAGGCCCTACAGCGTTATAATGCATCATGCGGAGCCCATTACGATCAACATTACTAGTAGTAATGGTGTAATGCCGTCAATACCATGGGGAGGAAGGGTGAGTTTGAGGAGGCCGTTAAGCATGGTCCAAGGTTTGTTGTCGAGAGCGATTTCATAGATGATCCCAAGAGGCCGGGTGCCGTGATACCACCGTGGACCCTAGTTAGGAAGTTAAGGAATTACCTAGTTAATGGTTTCATAAACGAGGAGTTCCTGCAAGCAATTTGCGTTGATAATATTTATAAGGTATATGGTGTGGACGTAATGGGTTAGTTTATCCATGCATGAACAAGCACTAATGGCTTTTAAAGGCCTGGCATTTTACTCCCTGGAATGAGTGAGGAGAGGGAGTTAATTGAGAAGATTTATAGGAAGATGATAATGACACATCTTAGGGAGTCATCAGTAAGTAAGTCCATGTGCTCCAACGGCATTGTAATGCTTAATGGCAATAGCTTCACTACATCGATTAGGGAGTGCTCGGCCTCCGTGATTGATTTCTACGCTGATTGGTGCATACCCTGTAAGATAATGGAACCAATACTTAATAAACTGGCCCAGGTATTTGCGGGTAAGGTATTCTTTGGACGTATCGATGTTGATGCCTACCCTGAGGTGGCCGCCGAGTATGGTGTCATGTCAATACCAACCACGATACTATTTAGGAATGGTGAGGAGGTTTACAGAGTGATTGGTGCCGTTGATTATAACACGATGAGGAGGTATATTGAGATTCACCTAGGAGTTAAGCCCTAGGTATTTACCTCACTAATTATTAATCGCCTACCGTCCTGGGCAGGTAATATGAATGTTAACTTATAGCTATCGCCAAAGAATATCACACTGACGTCATTACCAAGATGAAACTCCCCATCAACTCCAGCCAGTATGCAATTCTCGCAGTTCTTTGCATCATCGATTATGTTCCTAAACACGTTTATTGCATCCTTACCATTCGTCATTACTGAGACGACCACGCCCGCGTGGTCCCCATGCACGTGGTGGTCAATCTTTGCATTATATTTTGTCTTTAGCATGTCCATGAAATCATTCAATTCCTCGATAACCTCCTTAGGCAATTCCGTTATGTGATGGTGATGATGCTCATGCTCCTCCTCAACCTCCTCTTCCTCATCCTCCTCACCCTCATTACCCTCAATGCCTGTAAATCCAAACGTCATACTAATGATTAACTCAAGCACATCACCCTGGGCAATCCTCTCAATCTCCTTACCTAACTTACGCCACTCTTCAAAACCAAGCTTAATCTGCATCATATCAACGACAACTGAGGGAACCCATTAATAAAACCTTTTGTCTCCATTAATATGCACAGTTATAATACGAACGTTAAATTAAGGTTAGAATTATTGATTAACTATAATCTCTATATTTTATGCGTTAATACTAGAGAATTAATATATATTAATGGCCCTAATCTATATATGATTACGAGAAAACTAAGTATAATAAGGATAAAGCTTAAAAACCTCCTTTTGCACATTATTCGTGCCTACAAAGAACCTGGAAATCGAACCGGCAGACCTATGGAGAATCCTAAAGGCCTCGGTATAAAGTATGTTAAGTTCATAATAGTTGACATAAACGGCGCACCAAGGTCTGAAATAGTACCGATAGACATGGCCAAGGACCTCTTCATCGATGGAATGCCCTTTGATGCATCATCAATACCGTCATACTCAACGGTGAATAGGAGCGACTTCGTGGCGTACGTCGACCCGAGGGCCGTATACATTGAGTATTGGCAGGATGGTAAGGTGGCTGATGTATTCACGATGGTTTCCGACATAGCCGATAAGCCATCACCTCTTGACCCAAGGAGGGTGCTTAATGACGTGTTGGAGCAAGCCAGGTCAAAAGGTTACGAGTTCCTAATGGGTGTTGAGGTCGAGTTCTTCGTGGTTAAGGAAGATGGTGGTAAGCCTATGTTTGCTGACCCCGGTATTTACTTTGATGGTTGGAACGTCACGGTGCAGTCGCAGTTCATGAAGGAGTTAATAACGGCAATAGCGACGCGGGCATTAATTATACGAAGACTCATCACGAGGTTGCGCCAAGCCAGTATGAAGTGAACATAGGCGCCACGGACCCGCTCAGGCTTGCTGACCAGATAATATACTTTAAGATAATGGCCAAGGACATAGCGAGGAAGTACGGCTTAATAGCCACATTCATGCCAAAGCCCTTCTGGGGAGTTAACGGTAGTGGTGCGCATACGCACATCAGCGTCTGGAAGGACGGCAAGAACCTATTCCAGAGCAATACTGGAAAGATAACCGAGGAGTGCGGCTACGCAATAAGCGCAATATTAAGCAACGCAAGGGCATTAAGTAGCTTCGTAGCACCACTAGTCAACTCATACAAGAGGTTAGTGCCTCATTATGAGGCCCCCACGAGGATTGTCTGGGGCTACGCGAATAGGAGCGCCATGATTAGGATACCACAGTACAAGATGAGGATTAACAGGATTGAGTATAGACACCCAGACCCAAGCATGAACCCGTACCTAGCCTTCGCGGCCATCGTGAAGACCATGATTAAGGGCCTTGAGGAAAGGAGGGAACCGCCACCACCAACTGAGGAGGTAGCGTATGAGTTGGCCAATGCCCAGGAAACACCGGCGACGCTCGAGGACACGTTAAAGGAACTATCAAAGAGCTTCCTAGCCGCTGAATTACCAAGTGAGTTAGTAAATGCCTACGTTAGGATTAAGCAAAACGAGTGGGAGGACTACTTAACAAATGTTGGCCCCTGGGAGAAGACCTGGAATGTAATAACCCAGTGGGAGTACAATAAGTACTTAATCACGGCATAAAAATTAATGATAATTTATTTAAAATTAAATCAAAAATATATAGTAATTTATATTCATTTCATGGTGCAATATTTTTACGGTGATAATATAAATAGCATAGGGAGAAAAGCTTAAAAACTACTTAGTTACATAGCTTGTGCCCGGTGACCCATTAAAACGGTAAATAGGATAAATAAGTTGGTAATACTGAGTAGAATAACCCCAGCGCTCTTAGTCATAGCGCTGGCGACCGCGATGGTTGTTAAGGCCGACACGCCGCCAAACCTATCAGGGTATCCGCCCGCCTCCGTGCCTCCATGGCTAGACACCGGCAGTAATGCGTGGATGCTCACCGCGGCAACGCTGGTTGGTCTTCAAAGCGTACCCGGCCTAATGCTCCTCTACGGTGGCATGACCAAGCGTAAGTACGCAATAAACACAATGATGATGGTACTCTACGCCTTCGCCATAGTACTGGTCGTTTGGGTACTAGCGGGTTATATGTTTGCATTTGGACCTACGTTGGTGAAGATAGGCGGCTTTAACATACTGGGCACGCCAATGCCGGCATTAACAAGTAATATCATTGCGTCGCAGGCCAGCGTACCCGCCGCGCAGCAGTACCCTAACATAGCCATGTCGACATTGATATTCTTCCAATTCGTCTTCGCCGCAATAACGCCGGCGCTGATTGTTGGTGCCTTGATAGAGAGGATGAACTTTAAGGCTTGGATGCTCTTCGTACCACTATGGTCACTGCTCGTTTACAGCCCAGTGGCCTTTTGGCTTTGGGGCGGTGGTTGGCTTAGTCAACTTGGTGTTGTGGATTTCTCAGGTGGTTACGTAATACATGTTGATGCGGGTATAGCAGCCTTCATAGCTGCTGCCATGGTCGGTGAGAGGTTGGTTGAGGAAAGGAAGTTGCAACCACATAACCTAACCCAGGTCGCGGCGGGTCTCGGTCTCGTCTGGCTTGGTTGGAATGGCTTTAACGGCGGTGATCCGTATGGATCAACAATAGACGCCGCAATAGCGGTGATAAACACTAACCTGGCCACGGCGATCGCGGTTGTGGTATGGATGCTACTTGACATGACCTATTTCGAGAAACCCACGCTTACGGGCGCCGCATCCGGCGCGGTGGCCGGCTTAGTCGGTATAACGCCGGCTGCGGGTTACGTAAATGGCGTTGGCGCAATAATAATAGGCGCTGTATCGAGTGCCGCCGCGTGGTACTCGTTAAATATGTTCCAATTTAAGTCTAGGTTAACAAGGCATATAGATGATGCATTGGGTGTGTTTTCGGACCACGCGGTTCCGGGTATAGTCGGTGGTATCCTTACGGGAGTATTCGCCGACCCAAATATAACGAAGTACATTGACCCAGGCCTTAGGGGTGCGCTTTATGGTAATCCATTCCAGGTGGTTCTTCAGTTATTAGGCGTTGCGGTGGTGATAGCCTACGACGCCCTAATGACATACCTAATCCTAAAACTAATAAGTAAGATAACGCCGTTAAAGGCGCCATTAGAGACTCTGAGAATTGGTGATAGGGAAATGCACGGTGAGGTTGCGTACGACGAATTCGCCTTTGCGACTCAGCGATGCCGAGAGGATGGCCGCAGGCATTGTTGTCTCCGTAATTAATACAATAAATAAGAGCAATAAGGAAGATAGGGAAATGCGGACTTAAGCAATGAAGGAACTCTAATTAGAAATCAAATTAAGAATCAAAATCAGCCTCAAGTTTACCTGCACTGGCCCTTAGGTATATAGCCTTATACCCGCCTGCCTTAATCTCCTCAGTAATTTCATGTCGCACGTTACGGCAACACAGCCGTACCTACTAGACACCTTAACCACCGAGTCATCTGGCGAGTCCGTGGCGTTAGCTATTGAGAAATTATTAATAACGTAATTAAGGGCGTTACTCGAAGCCCTAGCGACCCTAGGCCTACCTAACCTGCTTAACTTTATTAATTCATTAAGTATTGGGTATGGAACCACGGGTATCACAGGAGAACTGACAAGCTCTATGACCTGGTCAACCACGCGTAAACCCTCTGTGAACATGAGTAATAATGCGCTCGTGTCGAATACCACGCACTCTACCTTTATGTTCCTCATTGCCTCACTCAAGGACCGCATTACCACCCTTCAGAATTCCATAACCAACAATCCTCCACCTATTATTCACCTGCTTAGTAATAACGGCCTTGGAGTTCTCCTCAGCAGACACGGCCTTCCTAAGCATTACGTCAAGTTTATCGCCATGGAATCCCTTAATAATGCCCATCACCGCTGCGAACCCACGTGAACCATGACCACATCCTTAGGCTTAAACGTGACCTCCCTCAATGATTGATCGCCTGGTCTCTCGATCTTATGAAACTCGAGGGTTAACTCGCTCCATACGGGTGGTAATGTGCCTGGCTTACCAACAACACTGCCAACGAGGGAGTCGGCCTTCGTTAATGCTGGGTCAAGCTCCGTGCCAATGCCCACCAAACCACCTGGTCTCGCTTCCTCAATGTACTCATTCCCAATGGCTATGCTAACTATCTTCGTAATTATCGGCTCATACTTATTACCCAACTTAAGGCCCGGCCTTATCTCAATCTCATCCCCAACCTTCGCTGAGCCTCTGATGACGGTGCCGCCCAGTACACCACCAACCAACTTATCCGGTGGTGTACCAGGCTTATTAACATTGAAGCTCCTCAGAACTAGCATTCTGAAATCACCACCCGCTACCTCCTTAGGTGGCACTAACCTATCGATTAATGTTGATACAGCCTCAATATTGACCTTATGCAGTGATGATACGGGTACCACTGGCGAGTTCTTGGCCCAGGTATTACTGAGGAATTGTCTAATCTGTTTGTAATTCTCGAGGGCCTGCTCCTTATTCACCAGGTCAAGCTTATTCTGGACGACTATTAACTTGCTAAGGCCCATTATTGTCAACGCCATGAAGTGCTCCTCAGTTTGTGGTTGGGGCACGGGCATGGAGGCGTCAATAACAAGTAAGGCGGCGTCGATGTACGATATGCCGGATATCATCGTACTTATTAAGACCTCATGACCCGGAACATCGAGTATCGAAACCTTCCTCTTCAGTACTGGTTCATCACCATTGGGCACTTACCATCCTTAAGTAAGCCATCGCTTATAATCCTAAACTCGTCCTCCATTGATGGGCATTCATAGAGGCCTATGGTTATGTAGCCAAGCTTAACGGTCATGGCCCTCTTAATCTCCTCACTATACCTAGCAACCCAAACACCGCTAAGTGCGTGTACTAACGTCGTCTTACCGTGATCCACATGACCAGCAGTCGCAATAATCGCATTTGGATACACGTATTTATTACTCATTCAAACCGAACTGGCATTAAGGGTTTAATAAGATTTCAGCACATGGGAAGAATAAGGCAAATGACGGAATAAGCTTTATATCAAGCATAATGAAACAATAAACTGCGGCTGTGCATCCAGCCACGGCGGGCAACCGGGCGAGCCCGGCAACGGCTCGCCTGAGGAAACTTCCCCACAACGCCGTGGGTCCCCGCGGGGCAACCCGCCGACCGAGAGGTCGCAGGGGGACGATGGCCCAAATAGGGACCTGTGATCTCCACGGGTGAGGTCCGGGTAGGGCCTTAGACGAATGATACAGAAGGGGAGTTATGCCGTGGCTGGGTGCACAGCCGGCCAGCCATATTTGTCAGGGTTGGGTAAGGATATTGAATAATTGAGAAATAGAAAAATAATTATTTTTAATTTTAAGGTAATGATCCACGATGAATCACAAACTTACTTCTTCTTCTCTGCCTTCTCCTCCTTCTTTTCCTCAGTCTTCTTGGACTTCTTAGGCATACATTCGCTTTTATATTGCGGTTTCTTATAAAGGTTGTAATTTAATTTACAATGTAAAAGTTAGATTATGAAAGGTGCTTAGCTACGTTGCTTCATAACATACTTAATAAAGCACTTATTCGCGTATTCCGTAAAAGGCCACGTAGATTTATATGCACTTAAGTTCATTAACCCGCATCTAATGATGTTTCTCTCTCAATGCTTCTCTCTCTTTTTATCCAATTAATTAATTAGGTTTTCGAGCATTAAATACTTAAGGTAATCATGATTAGTGATTTTTTTAAGGAGGAATTGGTATTGGGTTTTGGGTATCTTAGTCTCTTTCCTGCTCTTCATAATAAGCCCCATACTATTTATCACCGTATTAATTATCATATTGATTATTTACCTCATTTTTATAAGGCGTAGAAGGGATAGGAGGGGTACGGAGGAATCCATGGTTACTAAGGTTAAGTTACTGAGGAGCGTGTCTTCCCAGGGGGTTAACGATCTGAGGATGAGTAGGGTATGCCTTAGCATTGGTGTTGGTGATGGTATAGTGCGTATTGGCGATAGGTGGGTTTCGGCGTTACGAATTAATACCCTAGACATCTCATTACTTCGTGATTTGGTTAATCTTGGGGCGTTCATCAGCGATAGCAATAGTAATTACTTAGTTATTTATGGCGAAAGCCCTGATGAAGTATCCATTAGGCTTAATACGGCCGTTGAGTTGCTTAGGTCTCGTAATGTATTGTTTAGGCAATTATCATCGACTGAGCTGATTAATGAGGTGGTGTTGAGATGGACGAGTTGAGCGAGAGGGGTAGGGAATTGCTTAGGAAAATCCTGAGTAGGGGTAGGGTTGCCTATGATTCGCTAAGTGAGGATGAGAGGAAGGTTATTGATGAGTTGGTGAGGCTCGGTTATGTTAGGCTTTACGTGGAGCCCAATGGCAGGAGACTGGGTGACGCGCTGAGGATTATTGGCTCAACCAGCGCTTTTCGCAGTAATTTTAATTACGTGAATTACATATGCCTAGCGCTGGCATTATTAATACCATCAATACTTCTATACCTGTCAATAAGGTCATTCCTCCTGGGCTATGCATCGGTGGGGGTGTTCTTCCTAGTCCTTACTCTAGGACTTGCCTACGCGTCTTTCCTGATCATTAGAAGGAGGCGCTGTCATTTAATTAAACCCTGAGTATCCTTATGCTATAATCATTATACGTGTCTATAACCCCATGTGTCAGTAAGACCAGGTCACCCTTAGCCACCAAACCACTCCTTATCAATTGATTTAGTGTCTCCCTCTCACCCTCATCATAATCCTTAACATCACCAATGAGTATTGGCTCCACGCCCCAATGAAGCCTCAGCCTCCTGAGCACCCTCTCATCACTAACGCCCACGTACGTAGCACCTTAGGTCTATACCTAGATATGGCCTCAACGAACCTACCACCCCTCGAGTAAATAACGATCTTAGCGCCAATATCCTCGGCAAGCTGCACGATGCCAGGGCAAGCCTATCGGTTAGGTTAGCCGTCACACCCCTATCAATACGTACTTCATCCTCATACTCCGTGGCAACCCTCCTCAACCACTGCACGGCCTCCACAGGGTACCTACCAACCGCCGTCTCGCCAGTCAGGAGTAGTGAGTCGACCCCCTCCATGACTGCGTTCGTTATATCCACAACCTCAGCCTAGTGGGCACTGGCTGTTCGATCATTGATTCGAGTAATTGCGTAGCAACCATGGTGGGCACACCGCATCTTTGGGCTTCCTTAATTATTGAGCTTTGTATCCTAGGTATTTCCTCAAGGTCAAAGTGCATGCCGAGGTCGCCCCTGGCAACCATTACGTAATCGCTGGCGCAAATAACATCCTTCATGTTCCTAACCGCGTCAGGGCCCTCAATCTTAGCCACCAGCTTAACCCAATCACCACCAAGTCTCTTTAACTCAGTCCTAACCTCCTCAATATCGTCGGAGCTCCTAACATGGCTAATACCCACGTAATCCATCCCAACCTCAACAGCGAACTTAAGGGCCTCCCTATCATAATCATCAAGTATTGGCAGTGGGTAGTCCTTACCCTTAATGACCACGGCCTTTTCCTGGGAAATCGTTCCAGCAGTTAACGCCGTTAATACGGCATTACTGGCCGAAACCTTATCGACGCGCAGCCTCAATCTACCATCATTCATCACAATAATGTCATCGATCGTTATAACCCTGAAGAATGATGGACTGGGTATTGGTACGAAATCACCATCCGACTTATCAGCGAGTCTAAACTCAACGGAATCACCGACATTAAGTGTTATGGGCTTCATACCCCCTGTCCTAACGCCAGGTCCTCTCAAGTCACCAAGTACCGCAATATCGCCCCTAAAGCCTCTGGCATTCAATACCCTGGATCTCCACTCCTCAATACTACCGTGAGAGAAGTTTATCCTTACGCCATCGACGTACTTAATCAATTCCTTCAACACCTCAGGCTTCTCCGAGGCAGGCCCTATCGTTGCGATAATCTTTACCTTACCCACAGCCTTGCTTCACCACTAGGATTATAAACCTTAGGTGAATACGGGAATTACTGGGTTTACTCATTAATAAAAAAAATTATGTCATGTATTTATCCAGTAATGCTTATAGACAATACCAAGTTATCGGTAAAATGGCATATCTTAGGTGATTTGCTTGCCTAGGCTCGATATCGCACCTCGTATGGAGTTGCCTGGCGAGTCTGCCGTGCTTTATTGGGGTGATGAGAAGGTGGTTATTCCCAGGCTTAAGCATGGAGTACTCTTCCTAATGAGTGGGTATATTGGTTCCCAAATTCATGGTTGTGAATACAGGATACACCTCGACTACCTAAAGGGTAGGGTAGTCAATGAGGGCGTGATTGGTGGACTTCAGGAGCATTCAAGGCAGCTTGGCGTGGATGAGGATGGGCTTGGGCTTGAGCTTGGTTGGAACCCCGTAATAGTTAATCGCGGTGAGGAGGGCGTTTACTTCTTCAATTCCAAAATGAGGAACTGGATTGGCTACGTAGATTTTAGTAAGCCGTTTATTCAGGAGGTCTCGCTTATTATGGTTAGGAGGAACGTGCCAATACTTGGTCTTCCAGACCTGGTCATAAACCTCGATAACAAACCCGCCTACATAATTGAGCTGAAGACTACGAATAACCCGGCTAACTTAAAGGTCGTGAGGGGTAGGGAGGCGCTGCAGGCTGAGTCCTACTTCCACATGATGAGTTATCTAGGGCTTAATCCGCGTGGTGTTGCTATCATAAAGGTTGTTAGGGGCTCTGAATTTAGGGTGATCGATAATATAGACGTAATAACCAAGCACCTGGAGAGTGGTGAAAACTTCGTGAGACTCGCAAGGCATGCCATTATCCATAGGATAAATGTTAGGGGGTTCAACGACTTTCTCAGGGATGTGGATTACTCCCTTGATTATTGGCTTGGGCTTAGGAATCCAAGACCATCACCCAGTAGGGGTCTATGCTCAGGCTGTGAGCATAGGAGGTATTGTCCATATAGTGTCGTTAGGTGATTCTAGGTAACGATAATAACAGAATCACCAACACGTATATTATTGGCGCGGCTATTAATAATATGAGTAGGGAGGGTATGAATGCGTAGACGAGACCGAGGATCGCCTCAATGATCGTAAACCAAGCCCACGTAGTCCTAAACGCCCCACCCAAACATGCCGCATAGCCAAAGAGGTATGGACAATTAACTAGCTTTCTCAGGTTCGTATCCACGGAGCCCTCGACAACCCTAAGCTCGCCATTAACCTGAATACCGGCATGAGCCAATAACTTCAATAGTGATGTTGAGTATTTCGTGAGGTTAACACCATTATAGAATGAGATGTCTATCCTAATCCTCCTAATAATCTCAGCAAGGCTCATTGATTGAACAAGCCTCTCACCAAGTTCTGATGCCAGGGCTCTTTTAATGCTCAGGAAATTAACCACGCCCGTGGGCTCGCCAGTCCTTATATCAAAGGGTGATATTAAGCCACCTGGTAACTCAAGGATGATGGGTATGGCATTAATATGTCCGTGATTCCAATACCATCAGCGCTCACGGTCAGGTTAAATAACCTAATGCTTGGTGAGAAATCCATTATTCTCCAAGTATTGCTCAATGAGGGTACGTAACCCCTAAAGAATTGTATTATGGAACCATCATCCCTAACAAAGTACATAGTCATGTACGCATAAAAACCCCTTAGTAACACCGATGTGCGTCTTAAGGCGTTCATCACAATGAGGTCCATGGATAATGGGCATGCGTCACCCATACGGGAATGCCTCATTAATTCACGAATAATCACGGTCTTACTTCTCAACCCAATTATTGATAGTACAATTAGTATTATGAAGATTACGATTCCAACTATGAACTGACTTATTAAATATGCCATTACTTAATAAGGATCGCATTCTCTTTTTAAATTATTTTATCATCCTACTTTCAGCCCTATTCATAATCTTTTATCATTATAAATAACGCATAAAGTTTATAAATTATCATGTGCGGCAATTGCCGATGAGCATTACTGTTGACAAAGTAATAAAGAGGGAACCGCTCGTAATAAATGAAAATGCCACCGTTAAGGATGCGGTTGATATAATGAGTAGGGAGAACGTGGGTCTATTGGTAATAGTCAACAGCGCAGGTAAGCCAATAGGGGTTATTTCTGAGAGGGATATAATTAGAGCGCTGTCCCGTGGTAAGGACCTAAATGCCAAGGTTACGGAGGTCGGCACAATCGGTAACATAATCACTGTAAGCCCCAAGGACAGCATCTATAAGGCTGCCCTGCTAATGAACGACCATAAAATAAGACACCTAGTGGTTATGGATGGCGATAAGTTACGTGGCGTAATCTCAATTAGGGACATAATTAGTGAGGAGAGGGTTGTTTCAAGCTAGCTGAGCTCGCCGAGACCAAGCCCTTAGAAGCCGAGATTGGCAGTGGTGCTGATTAAAAAGCTTAAATATGAGCAGTAATTATTAAAAACGATGAGTTTTCTCAGGAGGTGAAATGGAATCGTTTAAATCAAAGGTTGAAGAGCTATATAGCGATTTTCTGAGGGAGATTAGGGAGATTGAGCGGAAATGGCAGAGGGAATGGTATGAAAAGGGGATATTTAATGCAGATCCAAAGCCTGGTAAGCCCAAGTACTTCATTACAGTGCCGTATCCATACGTATCAGGTTCACCACACATTGGTCATGGTAGGACATTCACCATAGGCGACATAGTAGCTAGGTATAAGAGAGCTAGGGGATTTAATGTTCTATTTCCAATCGCATGGCACATAACGGGGACGCCAATACAGTCAGTGGCTGACAGGATAATGAAGGGCGATCCAGACGATATAAAGCTGTACTCCTGGTACGTGAGTTTATACGTCGATGATCCAACAGGGTTAAGGAGATATTGAACACATTCACTAATCCATGGAACATAGCCCAATTCTTCGCCTCAGTCTACATTAGGGACTTCATGTCCATGGGCTACTCCATGGACTTCAGGAGGCAGTTCACGACTGGCGACCCAGACTACAACGCGTTCATTATTTGGCAGTACTACAGGTTAAGGAATGCTGGTTATATAACTCAGGGCAGCCACGTAGTCCTTTACTCACCGGATGAGAATCAGGCAGTGGGCGAGCATGACATTAAGGGTGGCGATGAAATAACCATAGACATACTCGAGTTCAACCTGATTAAGTTTAGACTAGAGAACTCCAGCGAGTACCTTGTTGCCGCTACGTTGAGGCCTGAGATATATATGGCGTCACAAACGTGTGGGTCCACCCAGGCATTGAGTATGTGATTGCGAGGTCAATGGCGAGAGATGGATAATTTCAAAGCCAGCCGCATGGAAATTAAGTTACCAGGGCTATGACGTAAAGGTGGTTGGTTCAGTACGTGGTGAGGAATTGATAGGTAAGTACGTGATTGCCCCACTCATTAACAGGAGGGTGCCGGTGCTACCCGCAAGCTTTGTTGACGAGAATACAGGTACGGGCATTGTTTATAGTGTACCTGCCCATGCACCCTACGACTACGTGGCCCTGATGGACCTTAAGAAGGATGAAAAGACGCTGAGTAGGTACGGGATTAAGGAGGTTGTTGAGTCGATAGAGCCCATAAGCATCATTAGGTTGCCCAATTACGGTAAGTACCTGCCAAGGACGTGATTGAGAAGCTTGGTGTTAAGGATCAGGGTGATCGAGAGAAGCTTAATGAAGCAACGAGGATTGTATATAGGGAGGAGTTTTATAACGGCGTTATGAGGGAAAACACGTTATTCCCTGGATTAAGTGTTAATGAGGCTAGGGAGAGGACGATAAAGGCATTGAGTGAGCAGGGCGCGTGGGGTAGAATGTACGAGTTGGAGCCCAGGAATGTGTTCACGAGGAGTGGTAATCCTGTAATTGCTGCGGTTATTAAGGATCAGTGGTTCCTTAATTATGGAAACCCTGAGTGGAAGGCTAAGGCGTTTAAGTGCCTTAATTCGATGAGGATAATACCCGAGAAATATAGGAAGAACTTTGAGGATGTGTTCAATTGGTTATCAATGAGGCCATGCGCAAGGAAGAGGGGGTTGGGTACTAGGCTTCCCTGGGATCCTGACTGGATAATTGAGTCATTAAGTGACTCGACAATATACATGGCGTATTACACGATAGTCCATAAAGTAAGGTCGAGTGGTCTTGATAAGAGACTTGGTGAGTTTGCGAAGAGGGTCATAGATAGTAAGGGCAATGATAAGGACGCCCTGGATGCGATAATGGCCTTCTTCAATTACGTATTCCTAGGTGAGGGTGATCCCGACCGTGTTGCTAAGGTGTTTGGGGTTGGTAAGGAGTTGATTGAGGACATGAGGAGGGAGTTCGATTATTGGTACCCGGTGGACGAGAGGCATAGTGGTCCCGACTTAATAAGTAGTCATTTGAGCTTTTTCGTGTTTCACCACGTCGCCATATTCCCAGAGAGGTATTGGCCTAGGTCGATAACATTTAATGAGTACGTGATTAGGGAGGGCATGAAGATGAGTAGGTCGTTGGGTAACGTACTTCCACTGCCATATATTCCAAGGAAGTACAGCACAGACCTTGCCAGGCTTTACTTAGCCTCAGCCACTGACCTTGATTCAACACTTGATTGGAGAGAGGATGACGTGGCGAGTGTTGCGAGTAGGCTAGTTAGGTTCTGGAATCTCACGAATGAGATCATTAAGGAGGGTAAACCGTCAATTAATATTGATGTTAAGGGTTCATCATTAATTACGCAGTGGTTGATTTCGAAGGTGAATAAGGCAGTGCGTGATTCAACGGTTGACATGGATAATGAGAACATTAGGGGGTATACGCTTAAGGCCTTCTTTGACCTACTCTCATCAGTCGAGAGGTATTTAGAGATTACGAGCGTAATTAATACAAGCAGGGATGAAGTTAGGTGGGCTCTGTGGTACGTCCTTGAGCGCTGGGTTAAGTTATTGCAACCAGTGATGCCCCACATCGCTGAGGAGCTTTGGCATAGGATGGGTAATGAGTCGTTCGTGTCCCTAGAGCCTGGCCTGAGTATGATGAGGGGTTAATAAATGACGAGTTAGACATCGCCTTGGACCTAATTGAGAGGGCTATAGAGGATATACAGGAGATACTCAGGGTTACTAAGATAGTGCCTAAGGCCGTGCACCTATACGTAGGACCACCAAGTGAGTATTACCAGGTGGCTAATGAGGCGATTAGGCTCATTAATGAGGGTAAGACGATGGGTGAGACGATAAGTCCATCGTTAATAGGCCTGAGTATAGGCGTATGGCCGATAAGGTGGCTAATATCGTCTCCAGGGTTGTTGATGGTACAATACCGAGGAGGATAGTGGGCAGGGAAATGGAGTTAAGGGTCTTTAGGGAATTGAGTAATTACATTAAGTCGAGGATTGGCACCGAGGTAATAATACAGGATGCAACAAACCCAACGTATGACCCAGGCAATAGGGCAAGGAATTCATTACCTGGAAGACCCGCTATATACATAGAGGCCGTAAAGGAAGGTCAGTAAATGCCATTATTAAAATGAGCAGGGGGTGTCAGGCGAGTAGCCGCCTTGGTGGCTCGCCATCATCCGCCCCCTGCACTAAATGCATTGAATTTACTTAAAAAGTAGACTTTAATTGATTATGTCATTGCATTTACTTAACTAATAGTGATGGGTCTATGGGTATCCTCGTGATCCTCCTACCTACGGCATTTTCCACAGCCCTTGTTAATGCCGGTAATACGCCAATCAATGGCCCCTCGGCAATGCCCTTGGTGGGTAGTGGTGCGTTGGACTTACCCTCCTCGAGGTAGTACCACTTAACATTGAAGGACTCCATTATCGTTGGTATCCAGTACTCACTGAAGGTCTGTGTTAGTGGATTACCATCACTATCATACTTAACTTCCTCAAGGGCAACCTCGCCAAAGCCCTGGATAACACCACCAACACCTGACCCTCGGCAAGCATTGGGTTAACCACCATGCCTATGTCGTCTATGGCCACGTAATCGAGGACCTTAACCAAGCCCTCCTCAGTAACCTCGACCAAGGCTATGTGCGAGCCGTAAGGATATGTATAATCACTTAAACCGAAGTAAGCGGTGTCCTCAAGTGATGGTTCAACCCCATAAGGCCATGTTCCGCCTACATTCGTCGTTAATGCATTGGCAATATCCTTAATGCTCAGGGACTTGCCTGTCTTTACGTCCCTGACATAGCCATTTTCATAAACCACATCCTCATAGTTAACGCCCATTAGAGCCGCGCCAACCCTCCTCAACCTATCCTTAAGCTTCCTAGCGGCAAGCAATGCCGCATTACCCGCCAGTCAATGTCCTACTGCCGTACGTCCCAAAACCCTCACCAATAAGTTCGGTATCACCCCATGACACTTCCACCTGGCCTATGTCGATACCGAGTTCATCAGCCACTATCTGCGCTATGGCAGTTGCATCACCCTGCCATGGGGCGCCGCACCAATTATGACGAGGACCTTACCATCAGACTTAACCCTAACCGACGCGGACTCCCAAGGTCCGAAGTTATTCTGCTCAATGTAAAATGATAAACCAACACCAACCCTCCTACCCTGCCTCCTCAACTCCTCAGCCCTCCTCTCAAAATCCCTATAATAACCCTCGGCAATGCTCAGCAGGTGTAGGTAATTACCGCTATCGTACTTATGGCCGAAGGGGTTCGTGTACGGCAACTCAGTCACCAAGTTTTTCCTCCTAATCTCCACTGGATCCATCTTAAGTTCATCAGCCGCCATGTCCATGATCCTCTCATATACAAAAGCCGCCTCAGGCCTACCTGCGCCTCTATACTGGTCGAGTGGTGTCTTGTTTGTCCTAACGCCATAAACCTCAACTAATATGTCACGGATCTTATACGGACCACCTATTAATGTGGCCGTTATATCGGCTAGGTAATAGCCGTGGGTTGCCGCGCCCAGGTCTATTATTAACTCATCAATTAATGCCTTCCATTCACCATTTCTCGTAAATCCAGCCTTAATCCTGTGTATTTGAGCCCTGCTGTGATACGTGCTTAACAAATCCTCGCGTCTAGTGGCTACCCACTTAACGGGCCTTCTGTAGATTATGCTTGCGTAAGTGACTATATAATCCTCAGGGTATGGAAACATTTTCGAACCAAAGGCACCACCGGTATCTGCCTGGACAACCCTTATATCGCTAACATAATCCCTAAACGCATCAAGGAGGAACTTACGCATGTAATGCGGCGCCTGTGTTGAGGCGTAAACCGTCAACTTACCCTCCTGATAAATGGCTAGTAATCCTCTGGGCTCCATGGCGGCGGGGTATACTCGACCGATCTCGAGCTTGGCCTCAATCACGACATCACTCCTCGAGAGCTCAATCTCCGGGTTACCAGCTATACGTTTTCCTATAACCAACATTGCTCATGCCCTCAACAGCCTTTACATCATCGGCCAGTGCCTTTCGGGGTCAACGACCGCGGGTAGTGGTTCGTAATCGACCTGTATATAGTCAAGGGCGTCATAGGCCTTATACCTGTCCTCAGCGACGACGGCAGCTATTGGCTGACCAACGTATAAAATCTCGTCCCTAGCCATTGGGAAGTTCCTAGGCCTATTCTCAACCTTAATATTCAACCCCGTTATAACACCAACAACCCCAGGAATCTTCAATGCATCCTCATAATTGACCCTCAATAGCCTCGCGTGTGGGACCGTGCTCCTTAGTATTGCCATGTAAAGAGTGCCCGGGACCTCAATGTCGTCAACATACCTCGCGCTACCCGTGATGAATTTAGGATCCTCAATCCTCTTAATGCGTGCACCAATATATGGCATTACTACGGCTTAATTAATCATCACTTTAAGTAATTACTCTCTAAGTACTTTAAGTGAATGCCTAAGTAATGCTTAATTAGCATGGCCGTAACCGCACTACCGTGTATCCTCCGAAGTTCGGTTACATAAGGGTTACATCATTAGAGGAGGCCGTCAAGGTCCTCGAGGCTGATGAGAATGCGAAGATACTTGCAGGAGGGCAGAGCCTAATGCCCATGCTTAAGCTTAGGTTAATTAGGCCATCCTACCTAGTCGACATTAATAGGGTACCTAACCTATCATACATAAGTATTGAGGATGATAAAATACGAATAGGCGCATTGGTTAGGCACCACCAGGTGGAGATAAATAAGGACCTCTGGAAGATATACCCGGCACTCCCTGAGACTGCGATACAGATCGGCGACCCACAGATAAGGAACCTCGGTACAATGGCCGGTTCACTGGCCCACGCAGACCCAGCGGCTGACTGGCCCGCAACATTAATAGCGCTTAGGGCCTCTGTAAGGATTCTCGGGCCTTCAGGGACTAGGGAGGTGCCTGTTGAGGACTTCATAACCGGGCCATTCACAACCACATTGGGCAAAGGCGAGGTCATTAGTGAGGTTGTGATACCTAGGTTAAGCGGTACTGTTAAGTCCTCATACGTTAAGCTCGAGCGTAAGGCCGGCGACTTCGCAGTAGTCGGTGTGGCGGTAATGCTTAGGCTTGGCCCCGACGGCTCTGTGGAGGACGCAGGCATAGGCATCACGGCCGCAGGGCCTAAGCCATTTAGGGCTCGCGAGGCCGAGAAGGCCCTGGTCGGGCATAAACTAACGGATGATGTTATCGAGGATGCGGCTGAGAGGCCATGAAGGAGTCAAGCCCATTAAGTGACATTAGGGGTTCGGCTGAGTATAAGAGGGCTATGGTTAAGGTAATAACAAGGAGGGCCATTAGGAGTGCCCTATCGAGGTGATGGGCATGGCAGTGACAACACTTAAGGTAGGGCCTGAGGAGAAGGTCAGGATTAGGGTTAAGGTTAATGGCGTTTGGTATGAGAGGGAGGTGGAGCCAGGAAACTACTCGTTCACTTCCTAAGGGAGGATCTTGGGCTTACGAGTGTGCATATTGGTTGTGACACCGGGCATTGCGGCGCATGCACCGTCATAATGAATGGGGTTAGCGTTAAGTCCTGTCAGGTCCTCGCGGTTCAGGCAGATGGTGCTGAAATCCTGACGCTCGAGGGCTTGGCTAAGGATGGCAAGCTACACCCAATACAGGAGGCCTTTTGGGAGAAGCACGCCCTTCAGTGTGGTTACTGCACGCCCGGCTTCATAATGGAGACTTACTGGTTGTTAAGTGAGAATCCAAGCCCAACCGAGGAGGAGATTAGGAGGGGTTTGGCAGGAAATCTATGCAGGTGCACTGGTTATCAGAACATAATTGAGGCGGTTAAGTTGGCTATTCAGAAATTGAAGGAATTAAAGACCATGCAGTAGGCTGGGAAGAATGTCATAACTTAAAATCAGTAGGTCTCCAGGAACATGACTGCTCCTGCAACCTACCCTCCAGGGCATCCTTAATGAATTTCCTCGGATCCCTCACCTCACGCATTGGCTTACCACTTGCGCTTCTCATGAACATAATTACCTCGGCGAGTATGCTAAGGGCTACCTCGCGGCGGTCCTAGCCCCAATGTCAAGCCCAACAGGTGAGTGAAGTCTCTCCAGCACGTAATCAAGGCTTAATCCCCTCCTAACCATATCAGCAATCATCACGGCAGCCCTCCTCTGACTCGCGAGTAGGCCTATGAACTTAACATTGTGCTTAAGGGCTATGTAGAGGGCGTCTGCGTCATAGGGTTTACCACCCTCATTCGCTATTATTACGACGGAGTTCTCATCAATGATTCTCTCGAGATCCCTAAGGTCATTACTTATGAAGTAGGCATTGCTAAAGGTGTCCTTATTAATATCGCCATTTCCGACGACAGCCACGTAATAACCAATGGCATTGCCGACATCGACCAAGGCCTTGGCTATAAGACCTGAGCCAACCACGATAATGGTCGGTCTTGGTTCTATCGGTTCCAGAATAACTTTGGCGCCATTCACCACCGCCTCAATAGCTTTGTTCTCAGTTAATGCCTTATTAGCTAATTCAAGAACCTCCTTATTAGTCACGATACCAAGTAGGGATTTTCCATTAATTATTATATCAGATAGCACGTTATCACCAGAGATAATTTTAACAATGACGATCTTACCACCCTCCGAACCTACCCTGGTTAGAGCTCTGAAGAATTCACATGAAGACATCGGCGTATTAACCGATCAGGTTAAATAAGTGTTTTTACGCAGTTAATGAATAATTAAGCGTGGGTCGGATGAATTCCTTAAATACCAAAGTATAGGCGTTCTTCTTAATGAGTGTGCCAAGGACAATGCATAGAGAGGCCGGTCCTAAGACGGCTAACTTCTTCGTAATAACGGTGTCCACGTCAAGGTTTAACGCCAAGGTAAGTGGACAGCCATACACTGATGAGTCGGGGGATCTGGCGGAATCCATGCTTAGGCAGGCGGGGCATAGAGTTGTTGGTAGGGAGTTGATTAAGGATGACTTAGTAATGATACGGTCACTCGTCGACTCACTTCTTCTTCGTGACGATGTTGACGTAATAATACTCACTGGCGGTACAGGGCTCGCCAAGAGTGACGTTACGATAGAGGCCATTAGGCCCCTCTTCGAGAAAGAGCTTGAGGGGTTTGGCGAGTTATTTAGGCAGGTTAGTTATCAGAAGATTGGCACTGGGGTCATAATGACGAGGGCCACGGCTGGGGTTGCTAGGGGTAAGTTAATAGTAGCCCTGCCCGGCTCGCCAGATGGTGTAAGGACTGGGCTTGAAATAATACTTCAGGAATTGCCCCACATACTCTACATAATTAGGTCTTAGGGTAAATACTGAATTTACTTAATTTAATTAAATATTTAATTAAAATGCATGTTTTGCACTAATTATTCATTATTTAACGTCTTTACCTCTCAAAGCATTTGATGATGCCATTAATTGCCGTAATACCACTGGCTGGTTCGGGTTTTATGATTTATTATACGTATGAGAATGCCAAATACGTTAATGCGTGCTTACCTGGCATATTTCATTGCGATAGGTTTAATTTCATAGTGCCGAGGAGGACTCGGTTATTGTTATCCATTGGGGCTGCCACCAACCTATTCCTAATAGGGCTCTTAATAATAATGAATGCATTAATGATTGCCCTGGCCCTATCAATCATCGGGCTACTAATTGGTGTTTATGGCATATACCTGATTGGTCTGGCACAAGGCCTATTGCATGTATTGTTTAACCACAGACGTTATTCTATTATCGATTACCCTATTATTAATAGTCAATCCGTGATTGCTTAACCATAAATATTCAAGAATCTAAATTGGAATTAAACGCATGAGAAACCTAGTGGTGGCGTTGTTTAGTGTGGTGGGTACGATATCGACTTGGTTCAACTTCCTAGCCTACAATGTTATCGCATCAATAATACTAATTAGGTCAGCATTACACCTAAGCCTATTACTATCCTTCACAACGATATTCGTGGCATTCCTCTCGAGGCCTGTCGGAGCCTACGTCTTTGGCTTAATTGGTGATAAATTCTCAAGCAAGTCATCACTGGCGCTAACCCTAATCATCATGGGCATCTCAACAATGTTAATATCGACGATCGAGAAGACGTGGTATGCAACGTATGAATTATTAATACTTAGGATAGCTCAGGGATTAGCTCTTGGTGGTGAGTGGGCCTCGGCTTCGATCCTTACGTACGAATCCGTGAAAGGCAGCGCTGGTAGTTTTTAACGAGTTTAGTGCAGCTCGGCGTACCGCTTGGTATGTTATTGGTGGGCCTTATGGTTATTCAATGGCGATTGGCATTATTGACGGGGTCGTTATTAAGTCTTTTATCGGCAGTCGTAATCTTAACGCTTGCTCAGGGCGTCAGGCCCATTAATTGGAGACTCGCTCTCCGTATTGAGGATGTTAGGAAAGTCGTTAGGGCCATTGGGGTTAAGTTCGGTGAGAGTTCGGGCTTCTACGCATACACCTCCGTAATCCTCATATACTTCAATGCGCATGAGGTTTCTGACCTATTAATTACGTCCACGATATCCCCACTAATCTTCACATTAATAGTGTCGGCCATCATGACCAGGGTGAAGCCTACTAAGGTGTTGATGCTTGGTTATGCGATTTTCTCGCTAATAAATGCGTTCATGTTTAGAATAAACCCATTACTACTCTTTGCGTTCTTCGGTATGGCCGATGCAATGGCATACACACCGCAATCATTATACCTAGTATCACTGTTTAGGGACGATATTAAGCATATTGGTGCTGGGGTCTCGTACCACGTGGCCAGCTCATTGGGTGGTTTAATGACTTACTTAATATCAATATTAATATCGATGTACGGCCTTAAGGCAGGGCTTGTAGCAGCACCAGCCCTACTCCTCATGTCCTGCATAGTCTCAATGATAGCCTTGCTGGTATAGAGTCATTGGAATTACTTATAAATGAGTCTGCACTGAATTAATTCGTATGGCGAGGGTTCACTATGGTGGTTTCTTTGAGGTTGATAGGCCTAGGGATGCGGTTTATAACTTCCTCGTTGACCCGAGGAACATAGCCTCAGTAATACCTGGTGTCGAGTCCGTCGACGTTATTGACCCGGACAACTTCAGGGTTAGGGCTAGCATGGGTGTTGGGGCTATTAAGGGCACGATAAATATAACCGCCAAATTCACCGAGAAGAAGCCGCCGGAGAGCGCCAAGGTCATTGGTAGGGGTACCGGCATGCAGAGTACCATGGACTTCGAGATTGGCTTCAGGCTTGAGGAGCCAAGCCCAGGTAAGACGAGGGTTAATTGGTACTTCGACGGTAACATAGGCGGCTTAATAGGTTCAATGGGCGCCAGGGTACTAGACCCGGTGGCCCAGAGGATAGTCCAGGACAGCGTAGAAAAACTAAAACAGAGACTTTCGTAATAAGCCCTAGCCTCGTGGCTTGTGGAAACCTAAAAATTTATTAACTCATTCATAACTCCGTCTTGATAGGTATGAGCCTAATACTGAAGCCTAAGGAGTCGGCTTTACAAAAGCCGCACCTTAACCTAGCGGTTATAGGGCATGTGGACCACGGGAAATCAACGCTTGTAGGCCACCTACTCGTGGTTACCGGCTACGTCGATGAGAAGGGCTTCAAGGAGCTTGAGGAGCAGGCAAAGAAGATGGGTAAGGAGGACTTCGTATATGCGTGGGTAACCGATAGGTTAAAGGAGGAGAGGGAGAGGGGTGTCACCATTGAGGCGATGCACGTAGGCTTCGAAACACAGAAGTATTTCTTCACAATCATAGACCTGCCCGGCCACAGGGACTTCGTTAAGAACATGATAGTTGGTGCGAGCCAGGCAGATGCCGCACTGCTGGTTGTATCAGCGAGGCCTGGCGAGTTCGAGACGGGTATTGGCCCACAGGGCCAGACCAGGGAGCACCTGTTCCTAGCCGCTACGTTGGGTATTAGGCAGCTAATCGTGGCTGTTAATAAGATGGACGTTGTTAATTACGACCAGAAGAGGTATGAGCAGATTAAGGCTGAGGTTAGTAAGTTCATGAAGTTACTGGGTTATGACCCATCAAAGGTACCCTTCATACCCGTCAGCGCATTGAAGGGTGACAATATTAAGGAGAAGAGCAATAACATGCCATGGTACAACGGACCAACACTACTAGAGGCATTAGATGCTCTACAGCCACCACCAAGGCCCGTTGATAAGCCATTCAGATTACCAATACAGGATGTCTACACAATAACTGGTGCTGGTACGGTAGTGGTCGGTAGGGTTGAGACTGGAGTGCTGAAGGTTGGTGACAGGATAGTCGTAATGCCACCTGCCAAGGTCGGCGATGTCAGGAGTATCGAGACGCACCACATGAAGCTTGAGCAGGCGCAGCCTGGTGACAACATTGGTATTAACGTTAGGGGTATCGAGAAGGAGGATGTTAAGAGGGGCGACGTAATGGGTCACCTGGCTAATCCACCAACGGTTGCTGAGGAGATTGTGGCTAGAATTGCCGTTCTATGGCATCCAACGGCGATAGGCCCAGGCTACACGCCGGTGCTTCACATACACACGGCGACTGTTCCGGCGCAGATAGTCGAGTTAATCGCTAAGCTTGACCCAAGGACTGGCCAGACGGTGGAGCAGAAGCCACAGTTCATTAAGCAGGGTGATGTGGCGGTTGTTAGGCTTAAGCCGCTTAAGGATGTGGTTGTTGAGAAGTATAGCGAGTTCCAGGGCTTGGTAGGTTCGCCCTCAGGGACATGGGCAGGACAATAGCCGCCGGCCAGGTAATCGAGATCAAGCCTAAGAAGGTTGAAATTAAGGCGTGATGATTAATGCCGAGAAAGGCGCGAATACGCATTTGGGGAACGGATAATAAGCAGGTTGATGAACTTGCCAATGAAATAGTCGGCATAGCCAAGAAACTTGGCGTTAAGGTCTCAGGACCAATACCACTGCCCAGGAAGAGGCTCCTGGTAACCGTGAGAAGAGCACCAAGTGGTCAGGGATACCACACGTACGACCACTGGGAGATGAGGATTTACAAGCGATTAATAGACATGGACGCTGACGAGAGGGCCATTAGGCAGTTAATGAGGTTGAGGGTTCCCGAAAATATTAAAATCGAAATAGAACTAGTGGATTAGTCACTCTTACCTAACGGTCCTAAACCATCAACGTAAAATTCCTAATATTTCAATTTCTTATTTCTAATGATTATTTAATCAGCCCTCAGCCTATCGTCACAGCCAACCGCTAGGCGGGCTCTAAACTCATCATCTAATCACGTAATTACGTATTAAAGGTAAAAAGCCTTTCCCTGACGATAAATGGCTTGGTTAACTATACCGTGAAGAGACTATGATACTATCCAACCCTCAGCATAGAACCGACTCTTCACCACTCCGCGAACTCGGCACTCATCACTCATAATCCTTTTATGGCTACCCACTTATTACCCTTTGTATGCTGCACGTCTCAAGGCTAGGCAATGGATTAACGGTAATTGCTCACCATATGCCCGTAGACGTTGCCGCCATTTACGCATTCTATAATGTTGGCGCCAAGAATGAGTACCCAGGCATATTCGGGGGCTCACACTTAGTTGAGCACATGCTCTTTAGGAGGATTGAGGGGTTAAGAGGTAGTGTCGATGAGCTGGTAGAAGGTGTTGGTGGTTATTTTAATGGATTTACTAACTACGACTACACGGCTTACGTCGAAGTATTACCCGTGGAATACGCTGAGTTGGGCTTTGAAATTGAGAGTAAGAGGATGATAAACGCGGTTTTTGACGATGGTGAATTCGAGTTAGAGAGGAGGATCGTACTCAGCGAATTCGACATGAATGAGAATGACCCAGATTTTAGGCTCATGTATAGGGCATCGATGATTGCCTGGGATACACACCCGTATAGGTACGCGGTCATTGGATTGAGAAGTGACCTAAACAGGGTGTCTAGGGATGAGTTATTTAGGTATTATAGGCGTTATTACAACCCTGGTAATGCCGTGCTGGTCGTGGTTGGCGGATTGGGTGAGGATAAGGCCGTTGAGTTAGCCAATAAGTATTTCGGCGGTATAGAACCTGGTGGTGAGTCGGGAGTTGTTAAACCCTGGGATGATGGATTACAGGGTAGGGTTAGGGTTGAGCTAAAGGCGTTGAGCGGCGAGACGCCCAGGTTATTAATAGCGTTTAAAGTCCCTGGGGCGCACGACATTGATGGCTTAAGGAAAACAATTCTAACAGACTTCATAATCTCCGGCGATAGGGCATTCGCCTATGGCCTAACGAGTAGGGAACCCATGGCAGTTCCAAGATCCTCAAGGCTTTATAGGCTCGTTGAGGAGGGCCTTGGTGATGCGGTCTATAGTTATTACGAGGTTACTTACATGAATAACTTATACTCAATAATAATATATAATGTCAAGGACCCAGACAAAGCAATCATGAGGGTTGAGGAATTACTAGCAGAAAGACCGAGCGAGATGAGCTGGGCTTTGCCAGGGAGAGGATAATGGCTAGGCTCGTCTTCTCCACAGACTCGCCAAGTAAGTTAGCTCAGATTTACGGCTTGTCGCAATTATTCATGGGTGATCCAGGTAAGTTAATATCCGTAATCGAGGACTCGACGAAATTGGGCGCCAGTGAGTATGTTGATTTTGTGAATAATCTATTGAGTAGGTCGATTTCGGTCATTTACGGGTGATGGCTATGGTGCTAATAAATTATTCATTAAATCGCCTGTGAAGGATGTGACCGTACTTGACATTAAGTTGAACCTGGGCTCACTGCAGGAGGCTTATCCTGGCGTTGCGAATGTCCTAATACCGCTATGGAGAATGAGTAATTACGCCAGGGAGTTGGAGAGAATGGGTGTTTCATTCTCCTTCGAGAAGGGGTTTGACGCGCTCACGCTTAGGGTTAAGGCTAGGTTCTCCGTCGTTAATAGGGCCGTGAAGCTGATAGAGGACATGCTCCTAAACCCAGTCATTGATAGGTTAAGTGATGCCATTAGGGAGGCAAAGACGAGCATAAGCATTAATAGGGAGGACACCTCGGTCAGGTCAGTTGCCGAGGCTCTGAAGGTGTTATTTAATGACCACCCATACTCTAGGCATCCCCTTGCCTATGATTATAGCCTTGATGGTATAACAAAGGATGATATTAAGAGGGCTGTTGACGCTTTGAAGGTCTTGTCATTGACTGTTGTTGCCCCTGAGAATACGATAGATATTAACCTGCCATATGCAGGCTATGCCAAGTGCCCATAAGTAGGTTTGGGAGTGGTGATGTTGATGTGAGGCTTGAGGGTAAGGTTCAGGCTACAATAACCATCGCCTATCCAAGCTACGGCATTACGGACCTAGAGGGTTCCTTTAGGGTTACGGTTATGAATACCATACTTGGGGGTATGGGCTTAATATCGAGACTTTACAGGGAGGTTAGGGTGAAGAGGGGCCTTGCTTACTATGCGTACTCCATGTATTGGCCATTGGGTAGTTCGGGTGTGCTTATCGCAATGGCTGGTGTACGTAGGGAGGTCATTAAGGAGACTATCGACGTTATGCTTACCACAATAAGTAATCAAGTGATTTCTGAGGAGGAATTGAATATGGCCATTAAGAATAGGATTGGCAGGCTTAAGGTAAATGCTGAGTCGCCAGAGGGTATGGCAATGCTTTATTCAGTGATACCAACCTATGGCTTACCAACTAATTACTATGAGAGGTTCATTGATTACATAGGTAGGTTAAGGCCTGAGGACATATCGAGGGAATTAAGCAATTTATCGAGGCCCGTCATTGCCGTGGTTGGCTAATTATATAGGTTATTGAGGATAAGGCTTATTAATACATAGTGCTTAAAATGGTCGTGAATTCCCTAAACCGGCACGCAGGAAGCCAGGTAAAATCGCACTTGCCTACTCAGGGGGTCTCGATACAACAGTAGCCATTCATTGGCTCAAGGAGAAATTCAATGCGGAAGTTATAACGGTAACCGTGGATGTTGGGCAGGACGATGATTTCAAAGACATTGAGGAAAGGGCGTATAAGGCTGGAGCCATTAGGCATTACACCATTGATGCAAAGAGGGAGTTTGCTGAGGGTCCCGTGGCAATGGCGATAATGGCCAACGCCCTGTATGAAGATAAGTACCCATTGGGTACGGCATTGGCTAGGCCATTAATTGCGAGAAGGTTGTTGAAATTGCTAAAAGGGAGGGTTGCGATGCCATCGCCCATGGATCCACGTCTAAGGGCAATGACCAAGTTAGGTTTAATGAGGCATTAATGGCCCTGGCGCCCGATATCATGATTATCGAACCGGCGAAGATATGGGGCATGAATAGGGCTGAGGAGATCGAATACGCGAGAAAGCACGGTATTCCAATACCCAATATACATAGCAGGTTCAGTATTGATGATAACCTATGGTCAAGGAGCATAGAAGGCCATGAAATAGATGACCCCAGTGTTGAGGTTCCTGAGGACGCCTTTAAATGGACAGTACCACCCGAGAAGGTTGATAAGCCGCTCACACTTGAGATTGAATTTAGTGAGGGATTACCCGTTGCTATTAATGGTGAGAAGATGGACCTGGCAGGCCTAGTATCGCTACTAAATAGGGTTGTTGGTATGCACGGCTTTGGTAGGATCGACCATATCGAGAATAGAGTTGTTGGTTTTAAGTCCAGGGAGGTTTATGAAGCCCCAGCCGCGTTGACGATAATTGAGGCTCATAAGGACCTGGAGAAGCTCGTCTATACACCGCTTGAGTATAGGTTTAAGAAGATCGTTGACCAGGTCTGGACTGACCTAGTATATAACGGCTTATGGCATGAACCACTGCGTGAGGAGCTTGATGGGCTTATCAGGACCATGAATAGGTGGGTTAGCGGTATTGTTAAGGTCAAGGTATTCGGCGGATTAACGATACTTGGTAGGGAAAGCCCATACGCAAGCTATAGTAAGGACCTCGTAGATTACGTAAGTGGTTGGTACCCAAGTGAGGAGGAGGCAAGGGGCTTCATAAAGATGCACGTACTACACTCATTAATGGCCTATAGAGCCAGACATAGAGCATAAAGGGACTATTGTTAATAAGGATACCTAATTAAAAGCACCATATGGGTTTAGAGAAGGTTAGAACAACGCACGTGGGTAATTTACCAAGACCACCTAACTTAACTCCTCAAAACCTGGATAAGGCCATTGAGGATATTGTTAAGATACAAGTTGAGATTAGGCTTGACGAGGTTAATAATGGGGAAGCATAGACGCCAATTATTCATTAGCGATTTAACTGAATTACCGATTTGCCTCAGGTTGCCATAAACCCCTGTAAGCCCTTAAATCCGCAAGACGAAGGTTGAGGAACATAGTACTCGTGGTAAAGGGCTCCTAATGACTCAAATATTAAATATATGCTTAGATTTTCATTATCTAGGAGGGAAGTTCATATGCAATTAGCAAAGCCTTGGTACGACCCTAAGGAGTACAAAAGGATTAGGATCGATGAGGCCAGGAGTGAGTTAGAACTCGCCAAGAGATTTCTTAATGAGGGATTGATCAGAAACGCCGCCGGCAAGGCATTTCAGGCGTGGAAAGCTCTCGTAGCAGCATTGGCAGTTGATAAGAGGGATGAGCTGAGTAAGGTCTTTAGCGGTAAGGTTAGGTTGAGGGGTAGGTTGGAGCGCGTTGATAGGGTTGATTGGGTGATAGCGGTTATGCCGACGAGTTACCTGAAGGATGTGGCTATGATCATTGGTGGCAGGGTTGATTTGCTCACGGATAAGGCGCTGTGGATTCATCAATACCAATACAATGGGCCCGATCCTGAGAGGGTACTTAGTCCTTATAAGGATGATGAGACCGCTAGGAAGGATATTGAGACACTGATTAGAGAGACTGAGGAGATCCTACGTAGTATGGGTGGTCAATGAAATCCTTAAAACATAGCCCCTAGCCTATCAATGTGTACCGCAGGGAACTACTCGGGGCTGGGAGTGTCGATAAGATAAGCTATATTTCGTCAGTCGTTGATGACGCTGAGATCTTTAAGTACGTGATAATCGCACTCATAGTTCACGTTAATGAGCTTGAGAGGATTGGCGTTATTAATAGTGATGCGGCTGGGAGGATTAGGAACGCCCTTAGGGATATTTGGCGTGGTGGTTATGAACCAGGTAAATTAGGTGGTTATGAGGATGCGCATGAGTATATCGAGGCAGAATTGATCAGGAGATTGGGCAGCATAGGTGGTTGGGTCGGCATTGGTAGGTCTAGGAATGACCACGTGGCAACAGCAATTAGGCTTAGGCTTAGGAGGGCCCTACTCGACCTAATACTCACCACGCTCAGGCTTAGGGAGATCGCCCTGAATAAGGCCGTCGAGGAATACGATAAATTGATCATAGGCTCAACCCATAGGCAGCCGGCCCAGGTAACGACGCTCGGACACTACATGCTTTACTTAGACGACCTATCCAGGGACTTCCTCGACGAATTAATGCACGCCTATGAATTAGTCAATAGGTCACCACTGGGTTCCGGACCGCTTGCCGGTACCATGGTTGGTATTGATAGGTTTAGGGAGGCCGCTGAGTTGGGCTTTGACGGCGTTGTTGATAATACAATATACGCAACAGGCTCTAGGTACTTCATAATATCCGCAGCATCAACAATAGTTAATTACCTGGTGGAGGTCGGCAGGTTCATTAATAACCTCGAGATGTGGTTAATGCCCCAGCTAAGTTACGTGAATGCAGACCCGAGCCACCTTGCCACGAGTAGTATCATGCCGCATAAGAGGAATCCGGCCACCCTGGAGGTTTTTAGGGCTAGGATTGGAGAGGCCGTGGGCCACTTAATGGCTATGTATTCAATACTAAGGCCGGTGGAGTCTGGCTACCAACTTGACCTGCAGGAATTAACTAGGCACATGTGGTCAATAGTTAAGATAGCTCTTGAGGGTCTCTTAATATTCATGGACTTCATCAATAGTATTAAAGTTAATGAGGATGGCATTAAAGAGTCGCTGGGTAAGTACGTAGTTACTGCCGCTGAGTATGCAGAGACCATTGCAATGAAGGAGGGAAGGCCGTTTAGGGATGTGTATAATGAGGTTGCTAGGGAGCTAAGGAGTGGCGTTAAGGTTGGCCTTGATGTTAATGAGTCATTAATGAAGCCTGTGCATGGTTCATCAAATCCACGCCAAGTAATTGATGACGCCAGGACCAGGCTTAATGAAGTTAGGGAGTTAATGACTAGGGTTAATTCGATGGTGAGTAGGCTTAATGAAATTGAGAATAAACTACTCACCACTAACTAAGCTCGGCCTCAAGTAATTCCTCAATGGCGTACTTACCACCACTCCTCAACCATTCAAAGGCCCTCGTTAGCTCAAGCCCAAGGCTTGGGTGTAGTATTATTGGCGTTGCCGTGTCCGCGGCCAACCTGCGCGTAATGTAGTCCTTATTCACCGTGTCGCCTCCTGTCATTAGTATGTCCACGGAGCCCTGCTTAAGCATGGCCTTAACCTCCTCGGTATCGTCGAGAACCACGAGCCACTTACTAAGGCGATTTCTTATTTCGTCGATTGCCTTGATGTATTGCTCATCGTATGTGTAAACCAGGGCGTTTTTCCTCGGGACCCTAGATGGCGTGGTCGATAGCCAGGCCTTAAGTAATGCCTCCTCAAAGGCCTTACCACTCGATGCCACCTCACCCGTGCTATACATCACAGGCCCAAGCCTTGGGTATGAACCCCTAACCCTACTCCAGGAGAATTGACTTGCCTTAACCCACCAGCGCCTTGGCCTAAGTACCATGAACTCCCTATCCATGCCCAGGCCGTTTAATGCGGCTTTAACGGATAAATTCATTAGGTTAACGCCGGTTGCCTTGCTTGTGAATGGCATTGACCTGCTCGCCCTCACGTTGGCCTCGATTACGTATATCCTATCCCTGACGATAAACTGTATGTTGAATGGCCCCACAATGCCCAATGCCTTGTTAATCCTCAATGAGCTTCTGCCATTTTAATCCTCCAATTATCGTTTAACTTATAATCAGCACCCCTTGGTGGTATTACCATGGTACTATCGCCAGAGTGCACGCCAGGTGGTTCGATGTGTTCCACGGGCACTACGATCACGGAATTACCATCACCAACACCATCAACCTCAGCCTCAACGCCATCGCCAATGAACTTTGACACAACCACGGGATGTTCGGGCTTATCCTGGTCGCCTTATTAACGTAATTAAGTAATTCCTGCCTATTCCTGGCAATACCCATGTAGGTGCCACCAAGCACGTAACTGGCCTAACAATTACTGGGTAATCAAGCCACCTCTCCACAAGTCCTATCAATTCCTCAATAGTTGACGCATAGGCCCAGGGTGGTTGATCAAGTCCTAACTCATCAAGTAATCTCGAGAACTTGGACCTATCCTCGGCTAGGTCCACGGACTCAGGCTTGTGCCCAGTATCCTGACGCCATCGATTAGCCAGGACCTAGCCTTACCATAAAGTCTCTGCCCAATTTGGCCGCCTGCCCATAACACCACGAATTTGGGCTTCTCCTTAATTAGTATGTTCCTTAGGGTTTCTGGTGTTAATTGGTCAAAGAAGAGTTTATCCGCGAAGTCCCAATCCGTGGACACGGTCTCCGGGTTATAATTCAACACACCAACTCTATAACCAAGTCTCTTGAGCATGAGGACCGTGTTAACCACGGACCAGTCAAACTCAACGCTAACGCCAATCCTGAAGACACCGGCACCCGTAATCACGGCATCAACACCGGGCCCCGTATAATCATCAACCTCGCCACCGTGGGTTAGGTATAGGTAATTCGTGGCGGCCGGCCACTCGCCGGCCAATGTATCGATTTGCTTAACCACGGGTAACTTACTCGGTGGGTCATTACCGAGGGCTCTCCTCAATTGTTCCTCACTAAAGCCAAGCACATAAGCCTCCTCAAGTGGTAATGGTTTGCCTTTCCTTAATCCCTCGTAGAAGTCCACAACCCTTTTAATTGCGTAGAGGAAGAACTTATCAACGCCGGTCCACTCATTAATATCATCGACAGAGAAACCCTCCCTAAGAAGCACAGCCGCATATAGGAACCAGTAAGGCTTCCTCTCCCTAACCATTTTTACAGCCTCCTCAATGCTTGCCTCATGGTATATCCTACCACCCACGAGGCCCGGCTCGCCGATGTCGAGCATCCTCACCGCCTTCTGCCAGGCCTCCTCAAGCGTCCTCCCAATACCCATGACCTCGCCGATACTCATCATCTCGGGGCCCAGGGACTCATTAACGTTAAACCTATCGTTTTCCCACCTCGGTATCTTAACCACTATGTAATCGAGACTGGGTTCGAAGGACGCCACGGTCTTGCCAGTAACCCTATTAATCAACTCACTCAGCCTATAACCAAGCGTTAACTTAGCCGCTATATACGCCAGTGGGTACCCCGAGGCCTTGCTGGCTAGGGCGCTTGACCTGCTCATTCTTGGGTTTGTCTCTATGACGTACATCTCGGGCCTGGATTAATCGCAACCTGCACGTTGCACTCACCGATTAGATTTATCGCGTTTGCGACGCCGATCGACATCAATCTAGCCCTCTGGTATTCATCATTTGTTAATGTTAGGCAGGGCGCGACAACCACGGAGTCACCCGTATGCACGCCCATGGGATCTACGTTCTCCATGCAGACCACGGCCACCGACTCCCCGTACTTATCCCTCATCACCTCGAACTCAATCTCCTTCCAACCACCAATGTACTTCTCAATGAGCACCTCCTTAATCTCGCTCATGGCCAATGCCTTGTGGTACCTGCTAATCAACTCATCATCATTATGGGCAACAAAGGCGCCCGCACCGCCGAGGTTAAAGGACACCCTGGCGAGCACCGGATAACCCAATTCCCTCGCCGCCGATAAAGCCTCATTCAGCGAGTACGTGGTCTTAGATGGTAGCACCGGAATGCCGTGCTTACTCATTAGGTCCTTAAACAACTGCCTACTCAGGGCTGACCTAATACCCTCTATAGGCGTTCCAAGGACCTTAATGCCATACCTACTGAGAATCCCCAAGTCATTGAGGTTTATGCATGCAGATAACGCAGTCTGACCACCAAAGCCGCAGGCTATTGCGTCAGGCCTCTCCCTCTCAATGACCATCTCCAGGAACTCAGGCTTTATGGGCACTAGGTAAACCCTATCCGCAAACACTCGCGTAGTTTGTACAGTGGCCACGTTTGGGTTAACAAGAACCGTAGTCAAGCCCTCCTCCTTATACGCCTTAAGCGCCTGTATCCCCGAGTAATCAAATTCCGCAGCCTCCGCAATCTTAATCGGCCCACTACCGATTATTAGGACCTTCCTAACGTCCATGATTAATCACCATCCTCGCAAACTCATCAAAGACCCAATTAGCGTCTAAGGGGCCGGGCTTAGACTCCGGGTGGAATTGCGTCGTTAGTATTGGTAGTCTCTCGTGGATTAAGCCTTCCACTGTGTTGTCGTCAGGCTGTATCGCCCACACCTTAAACCCGGTCCCCTTAATGCTCTGTGGGTCGACGGCATAACCATGGTTGTGGGTGGTTATGTACACCCTACCCCTAATGAGGTCGAGCACCGGCTTATTGATTGCCCTGTGCCCATACCTCATCTTGTAGATCCTAGCCCCAATGCCCAGGGCAATTACCTGGTGTCCTAGACATATCCCCAGTGTTGGTTTTCTATCCCTAATTACATCAGTGACGACATCACTTAAGTACGTCAATAGGTTTGGGTTACCTGGGCCATTACTAAGGAGGACCCCATCGCAATCATTTAGGGCGTTCCTCCACATATGGCATGGGTATCTAACGACCCTAAAGCCCCTATTTAGCAGGTTTCTCACGATGCTCATCTTGACACCACAATCAATAATTCCAATACAGGGTTTATCATCATCGCCATAGTAAATGGGCGCGCTTGGCGATACAAGCCTTGTGAAGTCAATGTCGTCATACCTAGCGCATCCCTGATTAGTTTTAAGGCCCTGTCCACGTCATCAGCTATGGCGCCCATCATCACGCCGACTTCCCTCAACTTAACCGTTAACGCCCTAGTATCAACCCTGTAAATGCCAGGTATACTCTCCCTCCTGAACCACTCATCAAGGCCCATGACCGATGTGTAGTGGCTTGGTATTGTTAGATCAAAAATCACGGCGCCACTCACTTGAATCGCATCGCTTTCCCACTGATCCGGCGATGTACCGTAATTACCTATCAATGGGCTTGTGAACACGAGTATTTGCCCCTTATATGATGGGTCCGTTAGAGACTCAGGATAACCAACATTGGCTGTCGTGAAGACTACCTCGCCAACCGCCTCGTTATTAGCGCCAAAGGCGTAACCACGATATACACTCCCATCCTGAAGAACCAAGTACCTCCTTTTCAGACCGAATCATTCACACGGTCTTGCTATAAATATTTTTATAAGCTTTGCCCTTAAGACACTTACATGGCCGTACTGAATACATAATGTATATATATCTGTTTAAAATACCCAAATACTAATGCGCGGCTTCTCCCAGTCAATAGCCTTCCTTAGGGAGAGTCCAACCAGGAGGATTGATGCTATAAGGGAGAGGTTAAAGCGTGAGAGGAGGGACATCATTAACCTATCAGCCGGGCAACCTGGGATACCACCACCTATCGAGGTTAGGTCATTACTGGCTAGGCAGTTGGTGGAGGATAATAGTATGGAACTTTACGGATATACACCGAGCCAGGGAATTATTGAGTTGAGGGAGCAGTCTCAGAGGACTTGAGGAGGCTTGGTGGTATTGATGTTAACCCGGACAATATAGTGATTATAACGGGCGGCCAGGAGGGTATGTTCGCCACATTCATGACCATACTAAACCCCGGCGATGAGGTCATACTACTGGACCCAACCTACTTTGGTTATAAACCCATTATTGAGTACTTCGGTGGTAGGATAAGGAGGCTTGGCTTGAGCTTGGAGGATGGATTTAAGATCGATGTTGAGAGACTTAAGGAGTTAATAACGGATAAGACCAAGGCATTGGTTTTAGTGTCTCCGGATAACCCAACAGGCAATATAATTGATAGGGACACTGCGAAGGCGATAGCCGATCTTGCGGTGGATAAGGACTTCTGGATAGTGTCCGATGAGGCATATAGGACGTTGATTTACGAGGGGGAGCACACGTACATCTATAGGTACGCGCCTGACCACGTAATCTCAATAAACACATTCTCAAAGGACCCTGGAATACCAGGTTGGAGGTTGGGCTTTATTTATGGACCAAGTGATGCAATACCCAAGTTGAAGCTCGCTGCTGAGGAGATGACGTACTGCCCACCCGTTATTGCCCAAAAGTTCGTGGCAGCATACCTAAGGTCTGAGGTCAGGATGAAACACCTAAGATATATAATTGAGGAGTATAGGTCGAGGAGGGATGCCGCAGTTAAAGCGTTGAGGGAGTACTTACCTGAGTCAAGGTTTATAGTTCCAAAGGGCTCCATGTTTATATTCGTCGATCTATCGAGGTATATAAGGGACTCCGAGAAATTCGCTGAGGTACTTCTTGAGAAGTACGGTGTTACCGTAATACCTGGTACATACTTCAGCGATATTTACAGATCAGCGATCAGGATATCCTTCGTAGTGGAGAGTATTGAGAGGATACGTATGGGCATTGAGAGGATTAGTGAGGCTATTAATGAATTGAGAGGTTCACTATAATCTCACCATATCCTTCATAATGGCAATATTTATAATATTGATAATTAACTCCTCAGTAATGCTCATAATAATCAAGGTGGGCGGATCCGTGATAAGGAAGGGCATTGATAACTTCATTAAGGAAGTGCCTGAATTGATTAATAATGGCCATAAGGTAGTTATAATACATGGCGGTGGATACTTCATAAACGAGTTAATGGAGAGAATGGGGCTCAAGCCAGGTTTGTTACAAGTCCCAGTGGGGTTACGAGTAGGTACACGGACCTGGAGACCTTGAGGGTCTACGTGATGGGCATGATGTACCTAAACAAGGAGTTGGTGAGTAGGTTGCAGGGTGTTGGGGTTAATGCCATTGGTCTTTCTGGGGTTGACGGTGGCTTACTAAGGGCTAGGAGGAGGGAGTCCATGATAATAATTGATGAGAGGGGTAGGGAGAGGGTTGTTGATGGTGGTTATACGGGTAAGATAGAGAGTGCTAATAGGGACTTCATAATGAGGATGCTTGAGGAGGGCTTTACACCGGTAATAGCGCCAATAGCCATGGATATTAAGACAGGCGGGGCGCTAAATGTTGATGGGGACCAGGCACTCGAGGTTTTATCAACATCCCTAATGCCTAACTTCGCAGTGATTCTCACGGATGTCGACGGGGTCCTCGTGAATGGTAAGGTAATTAACAGAGTAAGCGCGGTCGAGGCTCGGGAATTATTTAAGAATCCCGAGGTTAGGGGTGGAATGAAGAGGAAGGTCTACACGGCGGCTCAATTGGCCAGTAGGGGCGTGTATTCAATAATTTCTAATGGAGTGGTTGATAGGCCAATAACCTCGGCAATTAATGGCCTTGGTACACACGTGGTGCCGGGGTAATCCCTATGAATATATACTTTAATTATTTATTTATAAAATCTCCCGCTATTGGCCGCAATGCTTAAATAGGCTATATTTACGTAGTAACTCGATGCCAGCAAAGCTTTCCTGCCAGGTCTGTGGGGCAGACATAGAAATACCGGATGACGTACTCGATGGCGAATTAGTTAGTTGCCCAAGCTGTGGTCAGAAGTATCAAGTGGTTATTCAGAATGGCTTAATACAACTGAAGATAATTAAGGTTGAGGAGGAGGATTGGGGCGAATAACTGCTGAGGGGTGGTTCTGATTGAAGTCGTACACTTCCTCTACGATGCCATAAGGCTTGACGAGAAACTGCTCATTAGGGAGTTCGATAACCTGGGCATTAACTATAGGCTTGTGAATGCCGAGGACCTACTCTTCGAATTCCCCGGGGTTAATGAGGTCGCCATAGCTTCATAAGGACGGTTAGTCAACACAGGACCCAGTTATTATCGCAGATGTACGAGGCCATTGGCGGTAAATCAATAAACCCATACGCATCAATAATGATTGGTAATAATAAAGCCATTACCCTTGCGATTCTCAACCGCCTCGGAATTCCAATACCAAACACCGTGATTGCCCTATCAAGTGAGTCGGCGGTTAAGGCACTTGGTATCGTTGGTTCACCAGCAATTGTTAAACCTGTCCACGGTTCCTGGGGTAGGTTCGTAAGCCTAATCGGTAGTACAGAGGACCTAATGCTCCTAGCTAGGCATAGGAGTTCCATGGAGAACCCTCAATATGAGACGTACCTGATCCAGGAATTCATTAGGAAGCCGGGTAGGGATATTAGGGTGACGGTGGTTGGTGACGAGGCAGTGGCGGCTATTTATAGGTATGCGGTTAATGATGATTGGAGGACGAACACCGCGAGGGGCGGTAAGGCGGAGGCCGTAAGGATTGACCCAGAGCTTGAGGATATAAGCGTTAAGGCCACCAAGGCCGTTGGTGCTTATTACGCCGGTGTTGACGTTGTTGAGTCTGATGGAGGTTATAAGGTGCTCGAGGTCAACACAGTCCCCGAGTTTAAGAATGTGCAGAGGGTCACAGGCGTTAATGTGGCTAGGCGAATAGCAGAATTAGTGGTGAGCATTGTTAAGAGGGGTTGATGATGTTCACCGACGAGACTAAATTAAAATTGCTCATGGAGGCCCTGAACATCTACTCGCCCACAGGTGGTGAGCATGAACTTGCGGAGTTCCTAATGGAATTAATGACGATGAATGGTTTCGAGGCAAGAATTGACGAGGTGGGCAATGTGGTTGCCGTTAGGGGCAGTGGTGAACCTGTTCTTTGGCTTCATGCACACATGGACACAGTGCCCGGCTTCATAGAGGTTAGGCGTGAGGGAAATAAGGTAATTGGTAGGGGGGCTAGCGATGATAAGGGCCCGTTAATGGCGATGGCGATTGCCTTCATGGAGAGTGAACTAAGCAGGGGAACACTCGTACTCACCGCTGTCGTGCATGAGGAGGGTGATAGCCTAGCACTAGGCACTTAATGGTTAGTAATCACGTGCCAAGGCCAACGGGCATAATCGTCGGCGAGCCAACAGGGATTGATAGGTTAGTGACTAAGTATAGGGGTGGTACAAAGCTCGAAGTAAACGTGAGGACGAGGGGAGGGCACGCGTCAAATCCCGACCTTGACTCAAACTCAATACTCATTGCCATGAACGTGTATAGGGACCTATGGAGTGCATTGATGGCTGGGACATCGTATGAAAACTTCCTGGTAACACCAACAATCATTAATTGTGGTGAGGCGGAAAACATGATACCGAGCAATTGCAGGTTAATTCTTGACGTAAGGATACCCCCTGGTAGGTCATGTAGGGATGTTGAGGATGCGATTAATCAGTTACGGGTAAAGTATGGCGAGTTAGTTACTATCAACATGAGGTGGTGCACTGAGCCAGTCGAAGTCCCTGTAAGCAATGCCAGTGCCAGGGCCGTGTCCAGGGCAATAATTAAGGTGCTAGGTAGGGGACCCATCCTTGCCAGGAAGTGGGGCACAAGCGATATGAACGACTTAGCCTCATTAACAAAAAAAATATAGTTGCCTATGGCCCTGGCGATGGTGCATTTTCCCACTCGCTTGAGGAGTACATACTTATTGATGATTATCTCAGGGCCATAGATATATATAAGCAGGCGGTGATTGAATTTATGAATATTTATAAATAGATAATAGTTAGATAATTATTTATTATTAAGGGTAAAATTTATAAATTATTTATTTCATGAAGAGTTGGGTGGTTCCCATTGAAGTGCCTGCCTATCAAAACCCTCCATCCCAGGGTAGGGATGAGCTACTAATGCGTTTATTGAGGCGTGAAGGCATCGATTATGAGGAGTTAGAGGATTCCATCCTAAGGCAATGGCCTTTACCGCCAAGGTTAATAACTGACGGTATTAATATCGACCCAGAGCCCCCTAGCCAATTATTCATAACGGATACCACCTTTAGGGATGGACAACAAGCCTTCTATATTTATTACTCAGTAAACGATGCCATTAGACTATTCAAGTTATTAGCCGACCTTGATAATGGGAGTGGTAGGATAACCAGGAGCGAGTTCTTCCTATATACAGGTAGAGATAGGGGACTCGTTAAGGCCGTTAAGGACTTGGGCCTTGAGTGGCCTAAGGTGATTGGTTGGGGTAGGGCCAGGATTGATGACGTGAGACTCGTTAAGGAGGCTGGCCTTGATGAAATGGTAATGCTAATGTCGATATCGGACATTCACATTAGGTATAAGTTCAATTCCACGAGGGATAGAGTCGTAGCTAAGTACCTAGAGGCTGCGGAGTATGCGTTGAGGGAGGGTATTAGGCTTAGGTGTTCCCTTGAGGATGTGACAAGGTCTGACGTGGTCGGTTTCGTAATACCCTTCGTAGAGAAACTACTTAGGCTTGGGGAAAGGTATGGCGTTGAGATCACAATAAAGCTACCGGACACGACAGGCATCGGCGTACCCTACCCATTCGCGCCACTTCCCTATAGCATACCGAAGCTCGTGTGGGTCCTTAGGAAGGCATTGAAAATACCAAGTGAGTTGCTAGAGTTTCATGGGCATGGAGATTACTACATGGCTGTTTCCAACGCAGTCTCTGCCTGGCTCTATGGGGCGTCCATAAACAACGGGACGTTATTAGGGATTGGGGAGAGGGCTGGTAATGTACCCATAGAGGCCCTGGTGATTTGGTACGCCAGGATCAAGGGCTCCTTTGATGGTATGAATCCCAGGGTAATCAGTAAAATAACTGAGGAGTTTAGGAACCTCAATTACCAAGTGCCCAGGTACCAACCACTTGTTGGTGAGAATGCCTTTACGACATCGGCTGGTATACACATTGATGCGCAGTTGAGGAATCCAATGACTTACCTATCGATGGATCCATCCATAATTGGTCGTGAGGCTAGGATACTTATTGGGCCATACTCAGGTAGGTCGTCAATAGCTTACTGGCTGAGGAGACGTGGTGTGGATCCCACGCCCGAGCTTATTAACGCTGTTTATGAGAGGGTTATGCGAATCTACGATGATGGTTTGAGGAGGGAGCCGTTGAATGATGAGGAATTGAATAAAATACTTAACGACATTATAACGAGTCGGACAATGCATTCTTAAGCGCCCTAATAGCCATTTCCAGGTCTTCATCGGTTATGCAGTATGGCGGTAATAACCTCACGGTGGTCCCACCGGCAACGCTGGTTAGTAACCCCATGCCTATTAACTTATCAACGTATGGATCAGCCTCTTCCTAAGTTCAACACCAAGCATTAACCCCATACCCTTAACCCTCAAGACCGTCTTTAAACCACTGAGTTCATCCTCAAGTATCCTCATGAACCTATCACCCATGGTCCTCGCCCTCTCGGGCACATTATCACTAATTAAAACCTCAACACCCGCCTTGGCCGCGGCCATGACGAGTGGATTACCCGCAAAGGTGCTGCCGTGCTCCCCAGGTTCGAAGACGTCGCCAAACTCCCTCCTGACAACCGCCACCCCAATTGGTAACCCACCAGCTATTGATTTGCCCGCCGTGAATATGTCGGGCTCCACACCGTAATTCTCAAAGGCCCAAACACGCCCAGTCCTGCCAAACCCTGTCTGGACCTCATCGAGTATAAGCAATACATTCCTCTCCCTAGTCACCTGCCTAAGGCCCTTAGGAACTCAGGCTTTGCTGGGTTAACACCGCCCTCACCCTGTATTGGCTCAACAATCACCGCCGCTAAATCCTCAGTCACTAACTTATCCACCTGGTCAACTGCGTTAAATGGCGCGAACCTGACCCTATACGGCATTGGTTCGAAGGCCTTCCTATACTTCTCATTACCAGTTACTGAGAGTGAGCCCATTGTCCTACCGTGGAATGAGTTGAGGAATGCCAGGAACTCCGCCTTTTTACTAATTTTCCTCGCTATCTTGAGGGCGACTTCCACGGCCTCAGTACCGCTATTCTGTAGGAATACCTTGCCGAAGCTGCTCGGTACGACCTTCATGAACTCTCTAATGAACTCAGCCCTCACCTCGTTATAGAAGGTTAGCGGTACAGTGATTATTTTATCAAGCTGTTCCTTAATGGCGTCTATGACCCTCGGGTTCCTATGGCCGAGGAATGCGACGCCGAAGCCCGTGTGCATGTCCAGGTACTTGTTATTACTTGAGTCCCAAACGTACTGCATGTAACCCTAACTATGTTTACGGGCTTTTTACTATAGTACCTAGCCAGGTACTCATCCTCGAACTTAAGTAGGTCATTACTCATTGGGTAATCACCTCCTGACAGTATTTATCACATACTCAGCTATTTTACGCGCAATATTAACGCCCGAGACGCTCATTAGGCCCTTAAACTCGGGTATCGCGTTGACCTCATTAACCACGTAATCACCATCATCGCTGTACAGAAGGTCAACACCCGCGTAATCAAGGTCGAGGGCCTTAACGGCTTTAATAGCAGTCTCATGGGCATCGGCGTTAAGCTTAACCGCATGCGCAATACCACCCCTGGCCACGTTACTTCTCCAATCATCGGAACTAGGCTTCCTAACCATTGAAGCAACCACCTCATCACCTACGACGAAAACCCTGTAATCCGTTCCATCACCAATGAACGGTTGGACAATGGCAATCCTCGAGTACGGATCGCCCATAGACTTATGCCTTAGTAGCAGCATTAATTCGTCAGTATTGTTAACTAGGCTTACGAGCTACCCCAGGAACCGTGGATAGGCTTCACAATTGCTGGGTAATTAATGCCGTCACCTTGGACATTGATTGAGAGCAGGAGCTTTGTGGGTACCGTGGGTACGCCCGCCCTAGCCAGTATTGATATTGCAATGGCCTTATTCCACGAATTCTCTATGGCGAGCCCCTTATTTATAGTCCTCACACCATGTATATTCAAGATACGGGCTACCAAACCAGCCTTTGAATGGCTCATGGGCCTAACGAGGACCACGCCAAAGTCACTACCATTATTAAGGCTCAGGGAGACATTATCAATGTTTATTAAAGTAACATTGGCGCCGAGATCTCTAAGCTCCTTCAGTATTAACTTCTCCTCAATCCTCATTGTGTCATATAGCATGGAAACCGTTCCATACTACCAAGTCACAACCCTAAATACACTATATAAACATTTCCCTAATTAACAATAACATGCTTATAACTCCCGAGATAATAAAGAAAATATTTAAAAGCCTCGTAATAACGATAAGCACCGGTGAGTCGTCATTGAAGCGGGGACCACGGCTAATCAAGAACTCACGCTTGTGCTCAGTAAATACGGGCCGGTGGAGCAGAGGATACATAATGAATTAGTTAGTAAAGGGTTTAAGGTAGCCATAGTGAATACCAGGGATTATGAGGTAAGGCGTGGAGGTGGTAAGGCCGTCCTCCTCCTTGACGATGTCTTTGAGGCCTTCACAATCTCCGGACTGTTCAGCGATACATTGAATCCGCGTGACACCTACGTATTGGCCATCAACAGGGTCCTCCTATTCAGGGAAATCTCAAGGTTGGGCTACCCAACCCCAGATTTTGTTGTTGCGTTGAACCTAACGTGGTTGGTAAGGTAATTAAGGCTTTGGCAGGGCATACCTAGCGACGCCATCACCATCGCTCGGCCTTGATGGCCTAGTGACCACGTGGGAGGGCGGTAAGTCGGTGGCTGAGCATAGGATGTACATGGCAAACCCCCTGGCGAGGATTAACCTGATAATTAAGGCGCCGGATAAAGTCATTAACGCCCAGGTAATTGGCGATGAATGTATTAACTGCGGTGACCTAAGGCCCTGGCTCCTAAAGCTTTCAAGGGATATTAAGTGCCTAATGTGCACATACGTAATAGGCACTTATGGCGGTGAACATGTGGTGCTCGGTATTGAGCCTAGGGTTGAGTTAACAATGGACATGGTTAGTAACGTGGTGAGGACTATAGTGGGGTGGTACAATGGCGAGTGGTAGGTATAGGGCATGCGTCGTCGGAGCCAGTGGAATCACCGGTGGCGAGCTGCTTAGGCTTCTGCTTAACCACCCAGGCATTGAATTGGTATGCGCAACATCGAGGGAGTTTAAGGGGGAGTACGTATTTAGGGTTCACCCAAACCTTAGGGGCAGGACTAACCTAACCTTCATTGACTCAACAATTGATAATGTGCTTAAGAAGGACGTTGATGTCGTATTCCTAGCGCTACCCCATGGACAGAGCATTGAGTGGGTACCCAAGCTTTACGAGAATGGGTTAACAATCATTGATTTATCGGCCGACTTCAGGCTAAAGGACCCAAACGCCTACGTTGAGTGGTATGGTTGGGAGAAGCCGCACCCATACCCAGACCTGCTCGGTAAGGCCGTTTACGGCATGCCGGAGCTCCACAGGGAGGAATTGAAGGGCGCCAAGTTGATAGCCGTACCGGGATGTATGGCTACCGCGGCCATAATATCCCTGGCCCCCGTGGTTAAGGCGGGCCTTGTGGATACTGACAAAATAGTTGTTGACGCCAAGATCTCAAGCTCAGGCGCTGGAGCCCATGCACCAAGCTCGATCTGCACCCATTTAGGACATACGTGATTAGGCCTTACGAGGTTGTTCACCATAGGCATACCGCCGAGATAGAGCAGGAACTAAGCCTATTGATTAATAGGCAGGTACGTGTAGCCTTCACGCCACATGCCGTAGACCTGGTTAGGGGTATACTAACAACGTCACATGCATGGCTAACAAAGCCAATACAGGAGCCGGAGGTTTGGAGGGCGTACAGGACGATGTACGGCAATGAGCCTTCATCAGGCTTGTTAAGGACAGAGCCGGCTTCCAAAGGTACCCGGACGTCAAGTACGTAATAGGGTCAAACCTCGTCGACATAGGCTTCGAAATAGATAGTAGGTTAAACAGGCTTGTTGTGCTCGCCGCAATAGACAATTTAATGAAAGGGGCGTCAGGGCAGGCGATACAGGCAATGAATGTTGCCCTGGGATTTCCAGAAACAACAGCGTTGGACCAAGTCCCGCTATACCCAGTATAGCATGCCTATACTGAGATTATTTAAAGCACTACGACTTAATTTCAAATACGTACGAGAAGCTTTATAGCTAAGGGAAATAAGTAATCCACGTGGCAATACCTGAGAGCCTAATTAACGAGGCCATGAAAAGGGGCATTGACATAATTGACTTAATATCAAAGGCTTTAAACCTCGACCCAAGTGAGCGGTCTAGGGCGCATCTTGAGCTTGCCGAGAAGTTCCTTAACGAGGGTGAGGCATTGATTGATAGGGACCCCGTGCAGGCCAGCGAGAAACTCTACAAGGCCGCTGAGGAGCAATCAAAGCAATGGCGGTTGCTCTGGGCTTAGATGAGGCAAAGACTGCCGAGCTTCAGGGTAGGTGGACGGCAACGTTATTGTTTGATGCCGTTGATTCAATAAGCGAGAAACTTAACAACAGAGAGGTTAGGCTTTGGTGGAGGGCCGCGTGGTTCCTACACGTGGAGGGATTCCACGAGGCGAGATTAAAGTCGAGGCAGGTTAGGGAGGATGTGGAGTATATCGAGGATATTGTAAGGTTAGCCAGTGGTGTCGTAAAAGGGTTCAGTCATTAAGGTAGTCGTTCGTTATGACCACCACGTAAAATTCAAGGTGCGGGTCTCACTAATTATTAAACGTTTAATAAAATATAATAGTCAGTCCCCCGATAATGCGGTTTAATGTTTGTGACCGATACGTTAATAACGACCCCAGGGCCCACGGAGATACCCCACAGAATATTGCTTGCAATGGCAAGGAGGACAACAAATCCAGACTTAGATCCGGAATTCTTTAGGCGTTATGATGAAGCCAGGTCGATGTTGGCAAGCATGGTTGGTGCTAAGAGGGATAACGTGATTATATGGGTTGGTGAGGCCATGAGCGGTCTCGAGGCGGCCGTCGCAAATCTCGTGAGGAGTGGTGATAAGGTAGCCGTACTTAGTAATGGCGTCTTTGGGGATGCTTTTGCGGACCTGGTATCGGCTTATGGTGGGATACCTATACTGTATAGGGTTAATTACTCAACAGTACTTAACCCAGACAAAGTAATTTCATTCTTGAGAAATGAGGCTAGAGATGCCAGGGTTGTCACGATGGTACACTGCGAAACTCCAAGCGGTACATTGAATAATTTAAGGGAGTTGGCGAGCGCCGTCAAGTCTGAGGGTAAATTGCTCGTGGTAGATGCTGTGTCCTCAATAGGAGGCGTAGAAATCGACGTTAATTGGGGCGTGGACATCCTCATTGGCGGTAGTCAGAAGGTGCTTAATCTACCCGCCGGCCTAACAATACTCGCCGTTAGTGACGAGTCTTGGGACGTAATGGATAAGGTTAACTACAGGGGCTTTTACCTAAACATTAGGCTTTGGAGGGGCGCAGTTGAGAAGATGGAGTTCCCATACACCCACAGTGAGCCCCTGATTAATGGTTTGCTGGAGTCACTAAGGATGATCTACGAGGAGGGCTTAACGAATGTCTATAGGAGACACAGGGCTATAGCGCGTGGTGTTGTTAGGGCCATCGAGGCCATGGGTCTCGGGTTAGTCCCAGAATCGGAGGATTATTCAAGCCCAACGGTCACGGCCTTCTATGTACCCAACGGTTTAAACGACACGAAGATCATAGAGGCCGTGAGGAGATATGGAGTCTTTATAGCCGGTTCATGGGGGTCGCTTAAGGGTAAGGTGCTTAGGATCGGGCACATGGGATATACGGCTTCTATAAATGCCATGACAAACGCTATAATGGCCCTTGCAAAGGCCCTAAATGACTTGGGTTACCACGTTAAGGTTGGTGACGCCATAGAGGCGTTTCTAGGCGGTGTCGGAGCATGAGCATCTTCGTTAGAGAGAGTACGGGCCTTGTTAGGGAGGTTGGCCCTTATAAGCTGTTGTTAATGAGTATGGGCTATAATGGCTTCCTCACAATACCATTTGTTTATTTAGCGGGGCTCTACATATATGGTGCGGGCTCTATAGCCTACTTAGCCTAGTAATCTCATGGATAATGTTCATACCTGGGGCGCTGCTGTGGTACTTCATAACTAGGCAGTACCCAAGGACTGCCGGTGATTACGTTTATTTCTCCAGGTTAAACCCACCGATAGGCTTTGCGGCGTGGTTCAACTTCACAGTAGGTGAGATGCTATATGACGCGGTCCTCGTATACTTCGCAGCGGCCCAGTTGGGTATGGTAATGCAGGCGCTTAATAATCCATTGGCAAATGCTGTGCTTAATCCCAGGAATGAATTCATAATTGCGGTTATGCTAATCACGATTTTAATAATGGTTAACATAGTCTCAGCTAGGGCAGGCCTAATGATGTTTACTATCATATCCCTAACAGCTCTGGCAACGTTCATGGCATCCGCAATCTACGTATTATCATTACCGAGAAAATTCATTGAGGGAATGCTTGGATCAGCATTTATTGAGGCCGTAAGTGAAGCTAGTAAGGCGTCAGTGACCGGTGGGCTGTATGGATTATTCGGTATGGCTGCCTTCACAACGGCTGTTTGGGCATACGTGAATTACCCAGTAACCATTGGCGGTGAGATTAGGAGGGATAGGTTAACGGCATTGCTTGGGGTCATCGGCATGTTCATACTAGGTGGGTTATTCTTCACGTTATTTGTTGCGGCATTCCTGAAGGGCTTTGGCCTAAACTTCTACGTGGGCGCGGGCTACATGAATTCCAACGATATTGACAACGGCTTCCTCTTAATTAATCCAGCCGTGGACCTGGCACTATTACGTACGCCTCTATCCATCGCGTTGGCCTACTCCTCGGTGCTTTGGTACATAGCCCCAGTAACTGGCGTGATAATCCAGGTATCTAGGTACCTACTGGCGTTCTCGATGGACAGGGTCTTACCCCGTGCACTTTCATACGTGAGTCTAAAGACGCACTCGCCCATCGTGGCCCACTTAGTTGACTTGGTGATCACCGTGGCTTTAATGTATATACTGATCCTAACTCCCTTCAGCTCAGCCTTGCTTTATGCCATAGACTTAGATGCATTAATATTATTAATCTTCACCTTCATTGCATCAATACTACTGGCATTAGTAATGCATATGAAGGGTACCACAAAGTTAGGCGTGGATAGGAGAGCCCTGATCGCCTTAGACGTTACATACCTAGCCGTTCTATCGATATTCGCCTATTACTGGCTAACCCAGCCGCAGTATTACCTATTCATCACCGGAAACCCACTTCAATTACTCGCCGAGTCGTCGATAATATTCGTAATTGGCCTAGTAATATTCATTGTGACTGACTACGTTAGAAGTAGGCAGGGTATACCACTAAGGTTGGTGTACATGGAAATTCCACCTGAATAATCAGGTTTAGTCATTATAAACATAAAACCTTTTTATAACCACATTCGCCATACGTTTTAATAGGGCTTCCATCCTTTGAACGCTACGTAATCACCCCTGTCATAACCATCTATTGGATATTCAATCGCCTCGTTTGAGTACTTGGGATGTCTTGTTAATGTTTGGGCCACCTTAACAATCACGAACCCCGCATTCCTTAGTAAATTCATTATTTCCTCAACGGTATGCCACCTGGCCTGCCTTACATATTCAATGGGGTATGGGTTGGGAGGCTTAACCCTGGCAATGTATGTATTGTCCCAACCACCCAATGACTCGGCCAACTTATAAAGTAACCCATACGAACCCTCGGCAATTACGTCAGCAACGACTATATGGCCGCCAGGCTTAAGAACCTGTAAGCCTCCTTAACGGCTTTAACATCATCGGTGACGTAATCAAGGACGCCATTTAAAAGCACCGTATCAAATTCACCATCAGGGAAAGGTAGGTTTTCAGCAACACCGATCTTAACCCTTAGACCTCTTGTCTCGGCAACCCTGGCCATGTCGGGACTAGGTTCAACGCAATCCTCAATCCTAATGCCATACCTAGTCCTCAGGATGAATTCGAAGAGCCCCGAACCACAGCCCACACTCAATACCCTACCGGGGTTGGGCTCGAGCATGTACTTAATCAGCAATACCTCTGATTCAAGGACATACTGATTACTGAGGAACCATGAGTCGTACTTGCTGGCCTCAAACAATATTATCACCAAGTTATTAATAAATAATAACCTATTTATTAGCGTTACCGTCCGAGGTAACGATCGAATATTACCATGTTTCTATACTTCATCACTCAACAAATATTGGCAGTTCACCTATATACTGAAACTCGCGTTCGTTAACCCACGGACCCTCGATCCATACAGCCGCCCTACACACTACATTGGCGCCAATAATATTCATGAGCCTCTCCAGGGCTCTCATGGTGCTTCCCGTCGAAATAACATCGTCAAGGAGACAAACACTACGGCCCCTCAGACGAGTGGCTGATGTGGAGTCAAGGACTAACCGTTGAGGCCTTTTCGTCGTTATTGAACTTACATCAACGCTTATGTAGTCATTACCCATGTAGGCCTTAATATCCTTACGCACAACCACGAAGTGGTTGATCCCCAGTCTCTTCGAGACCTCATAGGTCAGGGCTACGGACTTAGCCTCAGGCGCGACGATGATCTCCGGACTGAATCGCCTTATTAATCTCGCCAATTCCTCCGCAGCAGCGCCTATAAACTCGACATCACCAAGCACTAAATCAGCGTCTGAGGCTATGTACGCTTTAAACCTCTCATTACCAATAGTGATATGCCCAATATAGATCACGGGTAACTCCCTCCTGAGACCCATCACCTCTATGAAATGGGTTCTCCTACCGTCATATTTAACGATTCGTTTATGCGCCGTCATTATTGAATTCCTTTATTTAAAAATTTATTTAAAAGTAACTCCTCCTAATCCTCGGGTATTTAATATCGTTATTGTTTAATTATTTCATTGAAAGCATTGTTTAATTATTTATTTAAATAAATAACGATATTACCCCATGGGCATTAACGGATAACATTTATAAGGATTTTTATAATAATAAATTGTGATGCAGAACTACTCCATAGCCGTATTGGCCAGCCACTCAGCCCTTGACGTGCTTGATGGTGCTAAAGATGAGGGATTTAAGACAATAGCCATAGCCAAGAGAGGTAGGGAGTTGCCTTATCGTGAATTTCCCATTGTTGATAGGCTAATTATCCTTAATGACTTTGTGGAGATTATAAGTAATGATGTCATTGCCTTACTTAGGCAGGAGAATGCGATCTTCGTGCCCAATAGGTCATTCGCAGTCTACGTGGGTTATGACAATATTGAGGGTAAGTTCCCAATACCAATATTTGGCAATAGGTACTTACTGCGTTGGGAGGAGAGGGTTGGTCCCCATAATTACTACAAGTTACTGGATGAAGCTGGTATTAGGAGGCCGAGGACGTTTAATAGCGTTGATGATGTGGATAGGCCCGTAATGGTTAAGCTCCCTGAGTCTGTTAGGAGGGTTGAGAGGGGCTTCTTCATTGCCAGGGATAGGGATGATTTGCTAAGGAAGGCTAAGCGATTGGCGGAGAAGGGTTTAATCAGACTTGAGGACCTTAACAACGCTCCATAGAGGAGTTTGTGCTTGGCGCCCACTTTAACGCCAATTACTTCTACTCAAGGGTTAGGGGTAGGCTTGAGTTGCATGGCTTTGACAGGAGGATACAGAGCAACCTCGATGGTGTCTATAGAGTGCCTGCCAGGGATCAGCTGGATCTCGACGTTGATGTTAGGTATATCGAGGTTGGTCATGAACCAGCAACCATTAGGGAAAGTCTCCTGGAGAAGGTGTTCGAGATCGGGCATAGGTTCGTTGAGGCCAGTAATAAATTAGTCCCACCTGGCGTCATAGGACCCTTCACGCTCCAGTTCATAGTCACTCCAGAGCTCGAATTAGTTGTTTATGATGTGGCCCCTAGGATTGGTGGTGGGACGAATATCTACATGGGCGTTGGTAGTCAATACAGCAAGCTATACTTTGGTAAACCAATATCGATGGGTAGGAGGATCGCCATTGAGATTAGGGAGGCAATCGAGCAGGGTAGGCTTGAGGAGGTGGTTACGTAATGAGGGAGATAATTGATGTGGAAAGACTACTGAGGAATTACGACTTAGATAGAATAAGCATAGCAACAATAGCCAGTCACTCAGCGCTGCAGATACTAAGGGGCGCCCATGAGTATGGATTTAGGACCATAGGAATAGCGAGACCAGGGCATGGCTGGTTTTATAGGCAGTTTAGGTTCATAGACGAGGTTTGGGAGGCGGACTTCGCGAACTTCGAGTCCATCGTACCCAAGCTACTTGAGAGGAACGCCATATTAATACCGCATGGTAGTTACGTTGAGTATGTTGGTTGGAGAAGGGCCATTAAGATGGAAATCCCGACCTTCGGGAATAGGTACCTGCTCGAGTGGGAGCTGATCAGAGGTTGAAGATGAAGCTTCTTGAGTACGCAGGCATACCAACGCCTAAAGTATTTAATGACACTAATTACGCCAAGTACCCTGTAATCGTTAAGCTCTACGGCGCCAAAGGCGGTAGGGGCTACTTCATAGCGAAGGATAGGGAGGAGTTAACGAGGAGACTTAATGATTTAAAGGACGACTACATAATTCAGGAGTACGTAATCGGCGTACCAGCTACTACCACTACTTCAATTCCTACGTCTATAACAGGCTCGAGGTGTTTGGCATGGACATTAGGTATGAGAGCAACGTGGACACAAGGATCCCAGGCCTTGCGGAGCCTACGTTCACGGTGGTCGGCAATATACCCATGGTGCTCAGGGAGTCCCTATTACCTACCGTACAGAAGTACGGAGAGCAATTTGTAAAGGCAGTCAGTGAATTAGTGCCTCCCGGCATCGCCGGCCCCTTCAGCCTCGAGTCAATAATAACCGATGACATGAGGATAGTGGTCTTCGAATTTTCCGGAAGGATTGTGGCGGGTACTAACGTGTACATGGGCGTCGGTAGCCAATACTCCGTGCTCTACTTCGATAGGCCAATGGACATGGGCGAGAGGATAGCCCATGAAATTAGGGAAGGCATTAAGAGTGGGAAGTTAACGAAGCTCCTTACGTAATTATTATAATAATTGTTATTAACATTATGGAAACAGCATCCGCAATTGCTTGAATTAGCGCTATCCTTACGGCGAGCCTTGGTGGATATATCGATAAGTAAAAGGGTAATGAGTGCCTAGTTAAGCCTATAGTCAAGCCGCCCACCATGCTTCCCAAAAGTAGCGAGATTAGTAGAATCTTCGTGCTTAATAAGCCCTTTGACAATAATGATGAGCCACGAAGTATGCCGATGATGGGGAGCTATGGCCGTAACCAAGACCGTAATAGCCGCTGGACTTAATAGCGTCGATAATGGCCCGATTACCTCGACCATGTACCCCGTAAGCAATGTAAACGCTTTAACTAACTCTAGAGTTAGCACTATCGCTATGATTACCATAAACCTAGGCAGCACGCGCAGGGTGACCTTAACGCTTCGTATGAGGCATATGTGTGATAAGTGCGTGATACGGCCACTATTCATGGACCCTGTATACCCACGCGCTTCAATGCTAATACGTTTAATCCTACCGTAGATTAGGCCCATTATGGAGAAAAGCACATACCTAATATAAAGCAGCGCCAGGTACTCAGCACCGAGCATAGGCCCCAGCGCAACCAATACTATGGGGCCAACATGAAGTAATGCGCCGAACCCCCTTAAGTAGCCTGAGACTAGCACGTAAAGTATAATCCCATCATCACTTAAGTAACCCTTAGTGTAGTAGTCATATATTATCATGTGCTCCGCCCTGTATGCGTTGACCATGGCTGAGATGACCGCTGGCGCCAGGAATGTTGGTAAACCCACGGGCTTAAATAACGCTTGATCACACCATCAATACGCCTCATAAACCCACCCTCATTTAATAGGCAGGCAATGAATAGGCCTACGATCGACGCTATTAGGAATAAGGAGGTGTACTTCATTAATTCCTCAATAATCTCTGCCAGGGACCCCAAGGCGAACACCCTACGGGTTACCCAATTCGTAACTCTTAACCTCTGCGCCGCACCAATTAATTAAGTGGCCTATGTATGTAGGTGCTGGGTCGAATGCATTAACCTCGGTCGGGTACACCACCACCCTAATCCCAGCCCTCTTAATGGCAGTGCATAATTCATGTAAATCCTCAATCACACTCCTCCGTATAGGTACGTTGGCCTTGCCGTCAGTCACCAGCACGGCGGTTACGGAGACACGCCCGCTCTTGATTTTAAGATCCTTTGCAATGTCGAGCAGTTTAGCGAGGGCCGCAGGTAATGGCGTTGTCCCACCCACGCTCAATTCATTAATCATTTTATAGGCGGTCTCATAGGCCTGGTGGGCCTTAGGAGTATCTCGGCATTAACGCCCTTAAACGTAATCACTGATAGAAGGCTCCTCCTAACGTAGGAGCCCTCAATTATCCTCCTAACAATACCCTTAGCGATGCTATCCTCCTCATAGCCGCCATGCTGCCACTAAGGTCCAGCAGTATTATGATTAACGAGGGCGAGTCCGCAACCCTAAGTCTAATTCTATAATCCTCAGGCTCTATATTAAGGGGTAAGTACGGTCTCCTAAGCACCGCCGTGTTTATCGTTGCGAAGATATCTATGTCCTGAACATCATCAGGGCCGCGGGGCAGCACATAGCCTATGGGTACGCCTCTATGACCAATTACATAACGCCTAACACCCCTCGAGCCCCTACCCATGATATCCTTAATTATGTCTCTAATGAGTACGTTGCGGTAATCACCCTGAATCCTCACCTCATCAATACTATACCTATGACTAGGACTACGTAATGAGTTTAACCCTAAACTGCCATGGCTAGTCCCATCCATGGCATTATTAATGTTGTTATATGACGAGCCACCAAATGGCTGGGGTCGTGAGGCATCCGATCCATTGCTGGTTGAGTCGCTGGGTCTTTTGCCCTCTAGTAAGTTATGTAGGGCATTCCTGAAACTGTCGTAATTAGATGATTCATTAAATGGTCTTGCCCTTACCCTATGCGGTAGGGCTAACTCCATGGCCTTCTTAACATCCTCAAGCTCAACCCTCCTCCTACCGTTAAATGCCGCCAACGCCTTAGCAGCCCTAACAACCACTATTTCGGCCCTGTGAGTTTTAATCCCCATTTCCGTAATGGTCTTTGCGATAAGACGTAGTAGATCATCGTCAATCTCGACATCCCTAAGTAGAGCCCTTGCACCCTCAACCCTCCTCCTCAATTCCTCCTCTAATGGCTCGAATTTCCTATAGAACGATATTGGGTCACGGCGGAACTCCTCAACCCTCCTAACAATCTCGACCCTCTCCTCAGGATCCCTACTCGCCTCAACCCTAACGTAGAGACCGAACCTATCCAGTAACTGAGGCCTTAATTCACCCTCTTCCGGATTCATACTGCCGACCAGTACGAACTTGGCCGGGTGCTTGAACGATAATCCCTCCCTCTCTATTATATTCCAGCCTGAGGCGGCTACGTCCAGCAGCAGATTGGCTATGTAATCGTCGAGTAGGTTAACCTCATCTATGTATAAGATATTCCTATTGGCCTCAGCCAATAGGCCAGGTTGCAACGCCCTAATCCCCTCCTTCAACGCTCTCTTTATGTCTATGGTACCGACGAGCTATCCACGGTTATACTAAGTGGTAAGTTCACAACCCTCATCTTCCTCCTAACCACGGGTAACTGCTCACCCCTGACATAGCGTGAATAGCATATATCACACATGTGGGTTGGGTCGTTAGGGTCATCATTGAAGGGGCAGTCGGCGACGACCTCAATTTCAGGAAGCACTTGCGCCAGTGACCTAACCATTGTGGACTTACCCGTACCCTTATCACCAACGAGTAGTACGCCGCCTATGTCAGGGTCTATGGCGTTTAGTATCAAAGCCAACTTAGCATCCTCATTACCAACTATTGCCGTGAAGGGATAGTAAATCCTATACCTTTCCTCGGTATTATTGTTCATAAGCCCAGCCTCTATTTCCATCTCGACCTCTGAGGCAACGTCCTGTATTGCTTTCAACTCCTCCTCACTCGGCCTCCAATAACCGCGCTTGTAGCCTCGTAGAGCTTCTCAGCCATGTGCTTGAGCGCCCAGGGGTTGGCGCGCCTAATTCTATCCCTAATCTCCTTATCCATTAAGTACCTCCTCGTGAGTTCATGCCAGACCCACTCCTCAACGTCGCCCGTCGTTGCCTGAAGCCCTAGCGTGTGGTCAAACCTTTCAGCTATTTGTAGTGCCCCTGAGTAACCATGCCTCAGCATTTCGCTTATCCACTTTGGATTAAGGAGCCTCGTTATCATGCCCCTCCTAATCGCTAACTTATTATCAACCACCTCAATCACCTCCCTAGTGGTATCCGTCCAATAGGCCGCGGGCTTCCTACCACTCACGTGCCATACAGCCCTGATTAGTCCTCCGTAGAATTGGTAGTAATCGTCTATGTCCATAAGCTCGAACTGGTGGGTATCCCTTATTTTGGTTACCAGGTCTGTAATCCTTAAATGCTCCTTAAGCAGCTCTGCGGCCTCAACACCATGAATACCCTCACCATATGCGTAACCCATTCTGAATATATAGACCTCCGCCAAATCCTCCTCGCTCTTCCAGGCGCCGGTCTCTATGAGTGGTGCAATCTGCACTCCGTACTCCCCAGGTGGGGGTCCGAATACCGTGGGTGAGTCCTTTAGCGGTCCCTTCCTATGCTTCTTGACGTAGTTCCACTCCTCGGGTTCCTCTAATGATGCGATTAACTTCACGGCCCTGTCAATTAGATCTATTAGGTTTGGGAACATATCCCTAAACACGCCGCTTATTGTTACCAGGACATCGATGCGTGGTCTACCGAGCTCCTTAAGCGGCACTGGCTCGAGCTCCACTTCCCAAAGGCTCTTCCTCCTTAATCTAACGCCTAGTAAGTGAAGTACCTGGGCTATGGGCTCGCCCTTAGTCCTTATGGTCTCCGCCGCGAATACGTCAATGGCCACCTTCTCCGGGTACTTGCCGTACTCCCTAACGTATTTCTCAATCATCATCTTAACGGCATTCTCAGCCTCTTCATGGCGAACTCGCTCGGGAATGTCCTTGGGTCGAAGGCGTGGAGGTTCCTACCCGTGGGAAAGACGTCTGGGTTGAACACGGCTCATCGCTGGGGCCTATATCGGCATAGCCACCGTTCAACGCGTTCAGTAGGCCCCCAACCTCGTCGCTGCTCATTATCCTCTGAGCCACGGTCCTCGCATAATTAAGTGCCGCCGTTATGCCGCCCCTAACATTGTCTGGGTATTTCGTTAAATCCACGGAGCCCCGCTCCAGATACTCCTTGACTAAGCCCCTCACCTCCTCCTCGATCCTGTCCAGAAGCGCGCTCCCACTTCTTAGTAGGTCCTCGTAATTAAGGCCCCTCGCGGCTGCCAACAGCCTATGTAATGATGGAACTTCTCTATCGTACCTAAGCATGAACGTTAGGTAATCCACCACCTCATCGAATGACCACCTCCTACCAAATACATGAAGGCCTTTAGGTATCAACGTTCTCTTTAACTTCGTTAATTCCACGTGTATATCATTAACATCATCGCCCTCTATATGGAGTTCCCTGGCCTTGTTAAGTATTGATTTTTTTAAGTTCCTCAGCCCTTTCAATCTGCCAAAAATTCGGGCCTCCCCATACTCCTCAATCATCCTCTCTAGATCCACGTAACCCTCGTAGAGATCGGCAGTTGTGAATGGGGGAACCGCATGACTTATCAATACGGCATAACCCCTCCTCTTAGCTATCATCGCCTCCCCCGGGGTTGCCGATACGTTATATATGTAAATGTTTGGTAAATCACCAATGAGTATATCAGGGAAACATTCACTACTTAGCCCAACCTCCTTGCCTGGCGTGAACTCGAGAGTTCCGTGGGTGCCCACGTGAATTACTGCATCAGCCTTAAACACATCCGCAATCCAGTGATAGAACGCCAGGTATTGGTGATGGGGAGGTAATTCCCTACTGTGGTATACCTTGCTTGGATCCTCGTGCCAACCCCTCGTTGGTTGTAGCCGACTAAGACATTGCCCAAGACGACTATGGGTAGTGCAATCCCATCCTTATCGACCATGACGCTGCCTGGTGGCTCGCCCCATTCCCTAATCACCTTATTCCTGACGCTCTCCGGTAGGTTGTTGAAGAACCTGAGGTAGTTATTAACGCTTAATCTCAAGCCCTTAACTGCGACGTATTGGGGTGAGTTGACAATCCCATTACTTATCAACTCCTTAACTAGGTCCGTCGGTACGGAATTCACCATGTACCCAGCGCCTTTCAGAGCCTCAAGTATAACCTTAACACTCTCTATAACGTCGAGGTAAGAGGCACGGCCTAAGTTGTGCTCACCAGGTGGGTAATTATAAATTATTATTGCAATCCTCTTCTCGCTGTTCTTCTTACGTCTCAACCCAATCCAGTGGTTAATCCTACCGCCAATGCGGCGAACCCTATCCTCTATTGACAAGTAGGTTAATAAGTCCCCACTAAGTACGTTAGATTTACCGACAACGCCTATCCCGCCAATTGGTATTGGCTCAGCGACACCCTCTATCTCAGGCATCACGACTTGGAACATTAAGTCGAAGAAGTTAAGTCCCTGGGGCGATTTACGCATGAATTGATATCATCGGCATGCATAATAAGGCCTCTCAGCACTATTGCATTCAATTTCTTATAAACCTCCACCGCAGCATCAGGAAATGATGGCTGCCCCTTATATGTGAAGTCAAGGATTACGTCCGGGCTCAATCCATGGCTCTGAAGCTCCCTAAGGGCATTAGCATGCAGGCCGTACCTTGAGTAGGCAATTACGAGGTCGGCATCTACGTAATCCCTAAGCAACCTTAAGATCATTACCTCCTCAAACGTGGTTGGGTAATGAAGTATCACGGCTAATAGGGGTTTTGAACCACTAACGTTAGTGGGTCTTGAGAGCACAGTGAGATTTTCATCAATGAAACCAACGTCCGGATTGACCCTAGGTTCCTCGTACGCCGTTGGTATACCATCAATGGTATTTAGTAAGTAGAGGAGCAGGTTTTTCAAATTCTCCTTACTGGGGTTGTCCCAATAATTAAATACCTTCATGAGATCTACGTTCCCAGGGACCCTAGCAAACTCAACCGCGTAGGGGGTCAGCGGTATTACGTACCTTGAGTACTCCCTCGCCAACTCACCAATGGCTTTATTACAAATAGAGAGCAAACTTATACCTGAGTTAGTAATTAATTCCAGTAAACTTCTATGACCTATATCATCCTTTAAATGCTTATAACTATAGTAAATGTTAAGGTCTATATCGAGGCCCCTGCCCCTCAGTTCTTTAATAACATCCTCAAGAAGTAACGAGTAGCCTACCCTACCAAGTATTAACGTGGCCCTCATATGATCACCCTGGGCCCCTCATTAAACCACACCATACTCGCATTAACATCATAAACCTCCCTAATCACGAATGGACTCAATACCTCCGGTGATAATCCGTAAGCCACGGCACGCCCTCCTTTAAGCATCAGCAACTTATGTGAGTACTTAAGGGCGAGATTTACGTCATGCATCGCCATAACGACGGACACCCCATCCTCCTTAGCAACCCTCTTTATGGTCTCCATCACCACAACCTGGTGCTTTAGGTCGAGAGTGCTCACTGGTTCGTCGAGGAGCAAAACCCTTGGCCTTTGAAGTAGGGCCCTCGCAATGTGGACCAATTGGTACTGGCCACCACTTAGTTCATGGGCAAACCTATTGGCTAAGTAAGAAATCCCAAGCCTGTCCAATACCTCATATGCCGCCTCATAATCCTCCCTCCTCGGTCTAAAGCCCATGTACGGTAATCTACCGAGCACCACCATGTCAATGACCTTAACCATATACGGCCTCTCGAGCAATTGCGGTACATAGGCCACTAATTTAGCCCACTCCCCATGTGGTAGGGTCGTTGATGCCTTACCATCAATACATACACAACCGCGCATCCTCCTGGCAGTGCCCAATATGCACTTAATGAGTGTGGACTTGCCGGAACCTATCGGCCGAGTAACGATAGTATTTCACCATTATCCAGCGCGAAGTTAATCCCGGTGATTATGGGCCTACTCTCATAACCACACTCGAGGGACTTAACCTCAAGAACCATAACCACCACCCCTAAGTATTACCATGAGTAGTAGGTAAGGCGCGCCTATCAGGGATAGTATTATCCCAATGGGTATTATGTATGGTGGTACTAATGATCTCGAGATTATGTCAGAGACCAGCGTTAGGTCAGCGCCCATTAGTGCTGAGGTTATTGCGAGCTTTGCGGAGTCGTTCCCCACAATGAGCCTCGCTATGTTTGGGGTCACGAGATCCACAAAGCCGACGACCCCCACGAAGCTGACCACGGCAGCCGCCTGAAACGCCGTAAGAAGCGTTAGGGTTAGTCTTAACCTGCCCACATCAACGCCGAGGCTATGGGCAACCTCATCGCCCAAGCTCATAGCGTCCACACGCTTTGACACCAGGACGTAGTATATTATTGGTATAATCGATAAAGCCATATACGGTATATACCCTAGCCTCACGTTTGTGAGGTTGCCAAGCATCCACATGGCTATTGCATATGTGGCGTCTGGATTATTCGCGAAGTACTGGAGCATTGATGTGCCCATGGAGAATAGAAACATTATGGCCACGCCGGCCAGTATTATCACGTTGGGTGAGGCACCCCTTACGTAGGCCAACGCGTATACCAGGGATGCGGCAATTGATGAAAATATGAATGAACTGACTATGACTAGGTAAGGCGCAGTAACGACGGGTAGGTAGTACTTAATGACGTAGCCTCCAAAGCCCAGGACTATGGCTAAGGCCGCCCCAAAGCCCGCGGCCGCCGACACACCGAGGGTATATGTTGAGGCTAGGTAATTCCTCAGCACTAACTGCAGCATGGCACCCGCGCTGGCAAGCGATGCGCCCAGTATCGCCGCGGCCAGGGTCTCCGGAAGCCTTAGATGGAGTACCACTAGGGTGATATCACGGGGTAATGAAAAGATTGGGTAGACCCCGTCAATCAGGGCTTCATAGACCTGCAGTGGGGTTATCCTGTACGTACCGACGACTACGTCAACCCCAATCAATGATATTAACAGGGCTGAGAGGGCAAGGTTAATGAGTATTGCCTTAAGTGAACGGCCCATCCCCTCGGCAACCCTTGGTCTTTTAATCACTATCGTTATTGTCATTCAATCACCCACTACACCACCAAACTCCCCCTGGCTCTGCCGTAGTTAGGAATTCGCTGAAGTATTGATTTAAGACATTCGTAGCATTTACGTGTACTATGTTCGGCCATAAAACGCTATCTATGTACAGAATCACGGCATACCTTGGGGGACCCTCGGTTAGGTAACCTGGAATTACTATTACGTGGTCCTCCTTGACGGCCGCCGTTTGATTAAGCACTGGGTTACTCCTTATCGAATTAATTATTCCTTCACAGTACTGAGTAGCATTTGGTGCGTGCGGGTCTAGGTTCCAGGTCACGGCAATAATCACATTAGGATTGCACTTTAAGACCGCCTCGGGTTGAACCATCATTGACTCATTGAAGCATGGCTGTAGGCCCGCCATAAGGCTGTCGTGTAGGGATCACTGCCGTTGCCGGCGACGAACCATGGTGAGTATTCCCAGGCAAATATTATGTATGCCCTGGGATGCTCAACCACCTGCGCTTGGTAGCTACTAATTTCCTGCTTGAGCTCGTCCATCCAGTTAATTAGGCTAGGGCCTTACCTGTGTGGTTTGTTGCGACGCCTAATGCGATTATTAGTGATGTTAGGTTATCGTTTGAGCCCCAGGCAATTACTGGTATGTTGAATACGCCCAGCTTCTGCCTAACCTGGGGCAGTATGTAGGACCAGGTTATCACGAGGTCTGGGCTTAAACTTACAATCTCCTCGTAATTAACTGACCACATGCCCGAACTCACAGCAGGCAGTGCAGTGTAGTTTCCGAATAGCCACGGCAATTGTGAGGCGTAGCCCTCAATACCAACAACATCACCCCCAGCACCGATGTCTATCAGTATTTGTAAGGCCACGGTATTCATAGCCACCACCCTGGATACCGGTATCTTAAGCGTGACATTCTCGTCATAATTGCTAATAACTATGGCGTTACCATTTATGGCATGCATCACGAAGTTCGGCGATGAGTACCTGGTCAATAGGGCATTAAGCGATGTGGAAGTCGTTGTGGTGGAGAGCGAAGGCTTAGTGATTGATTCATGAGTATGGCTCATTAAGTACGCGAGCGCTGCCGCCACGATTATTATCACTACTATTGCCGTGGCTAACAACATGGCCTTTGCTAACCCACGATATATTCTCCTGGCCATCGTGGTAGGATGCAAATCCTATTTATAAACATTTCCCCTAGCACGAAGATACAAAGACGCCATGCCCTCAGTAAATTTTAAGTGTTATTTATTTAAGACATAATATGAGGTGGTGCCTTAAAAGCTTATTAATAGGATTTACATCCAGCTATGTGATGAGAACCGTGTGGTCCAGGGATGGCGCTTATGCGGTGATTTATGACCAGTCGTTTAGGGGCTACGGCGTAAAGACCCTGGTGATAAGGTTTCCCAGTGTTAGGAGGGCTTTAAGCACCATGGAGGGCTTTAAGGAGGTGTTGTATGTTTGTAATAATTATGCTCCTAGGGAGTTATGGGGCTATCTCCATGAATCCTCCAGTAATAGATTGGAGTACTTCAGCGAGTTAATGGGGCAGTTGGGGTTAAATATTAATGATGGGGCGTGCCTAGGGATCGGCGTGGATATGGATTACCTCGCCGTATCTAGCGCTGAGCATGGTCGTATCTGGGTCACGGTCTTTGCCACCGCTGGTGTTAGGAGTAATGCCATGAGGGTTGGGTTTGATGAGGCTCAGTGTGAGGAGGATGGGGGTAAATTCACGTGCCGATCCAATGGAGAGGGGACGATAAACATCATAGTCATTACCAATGCTAAGTTGACAGATGGGGCTATGGCTGGAGCTTGGTGACGATTACCGAGGCAAAGGTAGCGGCGCTGCAGGACTTAAACGTCAGGAGTAGTTACAATAGGGATTATCAAGCCACCGGAACAGGTACGGACAATGTAATAGTTGTGTCTGGGACCGAAAACCCAGTGATCACCTACTCAGGCGGTCATGCAAAGTTTGGAGAGGTCATGGCGAGGGCTACGTATTGGGCTGTGAGGAGTGCGTTGGTTAGGTATGGTTTTTAAGGTTTTTAAATAGGATATGAATCCTACTACGTGTATGAAGACCGCGGTTATAGTCCTGACGCACGGCTCACGCAGGCACTCCTTCGTGGATGACATGGAGGAGGTTAAGGACTACGTTCAGTCACGCATGGATGTCCCGGTTTACTTAGCTCATAATGAGTACGTGGAGCCAAATTGGAGATCACTCCTTAAGGAGTTGATAAGCAAGGGTTTTAGTAGGTTCATAATTGCGCTCGCCTTTTTAGGTAGGGGTAATCACGTGGTTAGGGATATAATGAGTTCGTTGGGCGTCTCCGAGTTTAATAAGTGGGTTCGCGCAACATTTGGTGACGGTGAGGTCGAGGTTTACGTAACGGAACCCCTATCAGGCTCGGTTCTCGTTAGAGCCGCCCTACTTTATAGAATAACTCGCGCACTAAATCCCGGGACAGGCCCCACCAACAACATAATGAGTCCCGAGGAAATATATGAGGAGAGTTTCAACAAGGCCCTGGAAGTAGTATCCAGTAGGTATGCGGGGTGGCCTGGGTGGATGAGGCTCATCGCCGCATCAATAATATATGCGTCGGGCAATCCAGGGCTCCTCAACCTAATATACATAAGTAATGACTTCCTCGACGCGTTCAGGGAGCGTTACATGGAGGTTTGCCAATAATCACGGATGTCAACATGGTGAGGGTGGGGATTAGGTGGGTTAGGGTTGAGAATTATCTTGATAGCGAGGATGCGCTGGTGCTGAGCCGTAGGCTAGGTATTACCAGGGCGGCGGCTGCCATGAGGGTCGGCCTAGATAAGCCTAAAATTGTCGTTATTGGGAATTCACCGACGGCATTGATAGAGGTGTTGAGGCTTGTTGAGGAGGGTGTTGAGGTCCCAGCCATAATAGCGACACCACCTGGCTTTACAAATGCTGTGGAGGCTAAGGAGGGATGCATTAGATTTAAAGTTCCCTGCATAACCGTGAGGGGTACGTATGGTGGTAGTAACATGGCGGTGGCCGCCGCGAATAAGGCTATCGAGATATCGGTGATGGGTAATGGGTAGGTTATTCATTGTGGGTTTCGGCCCTGGCGACCCATTGCTGAGGACCTACATGTCCGTGGACGCCATTAGGAGATCAAACGTGGTCATAGGCTATAATACATACGTTGATTTAATAAGCGATTTACTGAATGGTAAGGAGGTAATGAGGTTTAACATGCGTGAGGAGCTGAAGAGGGCCGAGGCAGCGCTTACTCACGCCTTCGATCTTGGTGAAAACGTCGCGTTGGTATCCGACGGTGATCCGCAGGTCTACGGTATGGCGAGCCCGACGCTTGAACTCGCGTGCATGAGGAACTATGATATGGATCAAATAGAGGTGGTGCCCGGCGTCACTGCTGCGTTAGCCGCAGCCTCAAGGCTCGGCGCACCCCTTAGTATGGACTTCGCAGTTATTAGCCTAAGTGATTTATTAATACCACGCAGTGAAATACTCTCGAGGGTTCGCCATGCGGCTGAGGGCGACTTCGTAATTGTATTTTATAATTTAATAAATAAGGAATTGTTGATTAACTCCATGGATATAATAACTAGGTATAGAAGTCCAAGTACTCCCGTCGGTATTGCTAAGTCGGTCTATAGGCAAGGAGAGAACGTTGTAATAACGAGCCTAGCCCAATGGAGAGATTACCTAGGGATTATTAACATGCAGAGCACGATTATTGTGGGGAACTCAAAGACCTACGTTTGTAGGGGAAGGATGATAACGCCGAGGGGGTATACCAATAAGTACGTGGTGGTTTGATGGCTGTAATTACGTTCTTTAGGAGGTTTGGAATAACCACAGGCGCCGCCGCAGCCGCTGCGGCGAAGGCGGCGGCGCTAGCCCTCGTCAATGGAACGGTGGTTAAGGCAGTGGTTATCCCAACGCCGGTGGGGCTTAGGATAGAGGTTCCCGTGGAATACGTGGAGCTCGGGCCTGACCATGCATGCGCCTCGGTTAAGAAATTCGCAGGAGATAACCCGGACGTCTTAAATGGCGTTGAGATCATGGCATGTGTATACCGCTGCCCCAGTTGTGATATCGACATTATTGGCGGTGAGGGAATCGGTATCGTTACGAGGCCTGGGCTAAAGGTTCCTCCAGGTGAGAAGTACATAAGCCCCACTGCCCGTCAAATGATCTTAGCGGCGGTATCCGAGGTGATCAAGGGCGGCGTTAGGGTGGTGGTGCACGTTCCTGAGGGCCGTAAGTTGGCGGAGCTCACCATGAATCGCGATGTCGGTATTGAGGGTGGCGTCTCGATATTAGGGACTACGGGTATTGAGATGCCGATGAGTGATGAGGAGTTTATAGAACACATACGCGCGGAGTTGATGGCCGTTAGGGAAAGCCGTGGTACTGAGAGGGTTGTCCTGGCCACGGGCAATACAGCCTTTAAGCACTCACAGGCCTTATATGGCGATGTGGTGGTTAAGATTGGTGATTGGGTTTCTAAAGCTATTGAGGAGGCGTTGGCGTTAGGCTTCAGGAATATAATAATCGCTGGTTTACCCGGCAAGATAACTAAGGTAGCTGCTGGACTTCTCAATACGCATAGTAGGTATGGGGATGCTAGGGTTGAGACCATAACGCACGCCTCAGTCCTTGCTGGCGTTGACATAGCCACCCTTAGGAAGGTGGCCGAGGCTAGATCTGTGGCTGAGGCCCTTACGTACCTAGGGCCTTACTCTAAACCCGTTCTTGAGATAATAGCCAAGAGGGCCTTGATAGGGTGTCTAGGTTAGGTAACGCGTTGTTCGGCATAGTCATCTTTAACGATGAAGGTGAGGTCTTGGCGAGGGTTGGTGAGGCATGATCAGGGTGCCCGGCATCCCCGATCACGAATTCGTAAGGAATGACGAGGTGCCAATGACTAAGGAGGAGGTTAGGGTGTTGGCATTATCCAAGGCAGGTCTATTTAGGGGTGCCAAGTTCCTAGACATTGGTTGCGGGACCGGGAGTGTTACGGTAGAGGCGGCGTTGTTTGTCGGTGATAATGGCATGGTTTACGCGGTAGATAGGGATGAAAAGGCCATAGAGCTTACGAGGAGGAATGTGGAGAGGTTTGGTTTGAAGAACGTGGTTATTATACACGGTGAAGCGCCCGGTGTCATTCACGAAATTAACGAGGTCTTTGACTCAGTATTTATCGGCGGTGGGTCGGAGAACATAGAAGGTATTATTGAAGCCGTTCATGATAGGTTGAGGAGTGGTGGTAGGATCGTTATTGACGCCATATTGATAGACACGGTTTATAAGGCCGTAAAGGCCCTTGAGAGGTTTGGCTTCAGCGATATAGACGTGACGGAGGTCATAATCGCTAAGGGGTTAAGGACTAGGGTGGGACTTGCGATGATTAGTCGTAATCCCATATTCATAGTGAGCGGTGTTAAGTATGCCTAGGCTCTACGTCATTGGCTTGGGGCCTGGAGATCCGGAGTTAATAACCGTTAAGGCCGCCAAGATCCTGCGCACGGCGCCCATAGTGTTTGTGCCGTACTCAACAGGCACGAACAGAAGTCTCGCGTACTCAGTAATTGCTAGGTATGTCAGCGGATCTGCGCGAATAGTGTTCCTGGGATTCCCCATGGTCACCGATCCCGGCGTGGACGTACTCCTCAGGAACTCGGAAGTCCTGTGCAATGAACTCAGTAACTATGAGTATGGGGTATATGCGGTATTAGGCGACCCAGCCTCTACAGCACATTCTATAAACTTCATAATTTACTATTGACCATATGCCGGGATATCAATATAGAGGTTATTCCTGGCGTTACCGCAATGACCGCCTGCGCCGCCAGGGCGTTGAAGCCCTTGACCCTGGGCGATGATGCTTTAGCATTGATCCCATCAACACGGGTGGACATTCTTAAGAGTGTTATTGGCCTATTTGAGACCGTAGTGTTGTATAAAGGTAATAAAATTACAAAGTCAGTGCTTGATTTACTGAGGAATAACGATTATGAACTCACATATGCAAGGAGGTGCTTTATGAATAATGAGATAATTAGTAATGATGTTGATGATGTTGGGAATGATTATTTCTCGACTATTATAGCAACGAGGAGGAAATATTTTTAAATAGGATATGAATCCTATAATGGTAATGGGATTAGGGAAGGTCGTGTTTATAGGGGCCGGCCTGGGGATCCCGAACTAATTACTGTTAAGGCAATGAATTATATTAAGGCCGCCGATACAATACTTTATGCCGGCTCGTTAGTTAACACGGAAGTAATAAGTAGATGGCTAGGCCCGATGCTGAGGTTATAAATACGGCTAACCTGGTTCTTGAGGATATTGCTAAGATAATGATTGATAGGGCTAGGTCTGGCAAGCTCGTCGTGAGGTTGAAGTCCGGCGATCCCTCAATATATGGGGCTCTACTTGAGGAAATGTGGGCGCTTGAGGATGCCGGCATTCCATTCGAAGTCGTTCCCGGCATTACCGCAGCCTCGCGGCAGCTGCCGTACTTAATATAGAGTTGACATTGCCCAAGCTCGTCCAGACCGTAATAATAACGAGGGAGTCGGCGAGGGTGCCCATGGAGGGCTCCATCAGGGATTACGCACCCTTCGTCATGAGGGGCGCGGTGTTGGTTATATACACGGCCGTGCATTTAATAGATAAGGTTGTTAAGGAGTTCCGTGAGGCTGGCGTACCCAGCGATACGCCGGTGGTCGTCGTTTATAGAACCACGTGGCCTGACCAAAAGGTGGTCAGGGGAACCCTGGCCGATATTGCCGAGAAGGTGAAACGTGAGAGGATTTTGAAGGACTCGGTGATAATCATCGGTAAGTCTGTGGAGCCATATAGGTATAAGGACTTAATTAGGTCGAGCGTGTATGACCCATCCCACACCCACTCCTTTAGGCCATATAAGGTGAGTTATGTTGAGTCTTGAGAGTCTTTGGCGAGGTGTCGCCGTTATTTATATCCTCAACGACGAATTAGCAAATAATATCGTAAATGCGCTTAAGAACCTTGGAATTACCGCCACAGCCCTAAAGTTCTCACCGGAGCACCTAAGGACTGCTTGGAAGTGCTATGATGCATTGATCATGGTGATGCCCGTGAGCGCGGCCGTTAGGTTATTATGCCCATTTATTAAGGATAAACTCAGCGATAAGCCCGTCGTGGTTATTCCTGAGGATGGTAAGTACGTAGTGCCCATACTTGGCGCCCACTGGGGCGCCAATGACTTGGCAAGGGCCTTAAGTGGTATTTGCGTGCTGAGGCCGTGATAACGACCACCAGCGATTCATTGGGTGTGACGAGCATTGAAGAGCTGGCGAGGAGATTGATAACCAAGATCATGAACCCGGGGTTATTGGCTAAGGCGAACGCCGAATTATTAAGGGGAGGCTGCATATCTATAATCGGTATTGACTCATTACCAAATTGGTTAAGAGGAAACTACAAGCTAGGCGATGGATGCAGATTTAGGGTTATCATAATTGATAAGGAGCCTCAGCGGGAGCTCGATGGTAATAACGACATTTATTTAAAGAGGTTGAGGCTATCAATTGGGGTTGGTTTGAGGCATGGTGTTGACCTGTCCCTAGTTAAGGATGCAATACTTGAGTCAATACGTAGGTTAGGCGTTGGTATTGATAGGGTGGATGTCATTGCGTCGGTTGAGGAATATGTTCGCAAGGTTGCGGAGGACTTAGGCGTAAAATTCCTATTAATACCACGTGAAGCGGTTAGGGAACTTAGGGTTGTTGATGATTGCCTAACGCCACCAAGCAACACCCTACTTAGGCTGGGCCTTACCGGCGTTGCCGAACCGCTGGCATTAATTGCCGGCGGCCCTACGGCTAAATTGATAATGCGGAAGATGGCGTATGCCAATTCCGTAACCATCGCCATAGCGGCCCATGAGTGATTGCAATGGCATTATACATAATCGGCACCGGCCCGGGAGATCCCGAATTAATAACCATTAAGGGCTTAAATACGTTAATGAGGTGTAACGTAGTGGCTGGTTGGAAGAGCGTGATCAGTAGGTTCGCCGAGTACGTAATTAATAAACTAGTTATTGAACTTAATTATAAGGATGAGGAGAGGTTATTGCGGAGGGTCGTGGAGATTGCCGTGAATAAGGAGGTCTGCTTCTTAATGCATGGCGACCCATCGGTATCTGAGCGTCAACTAATGAATAAGTTGAGGAGCTTAGCCGAGGAGTACGGCGTTGAGCTAGTGATAATACCCGGCGTGTCGTCAATACTCCACGCACTCTCACTGCTGGGTAGGGACCTGGCCGATGTCGTGTTCATCACACTTCATGAGCGAAATCCCAGGTTTGAGGAGATCGCGCTCTTTGCAGGTTTAGGAAGGGACTTACTCATATTACCACCGCCGTACAGTGACGGTATAGGCGAGTTGGCGAGGGAGTTGATCAAGCATTATGGGGATAATCACGAAGTATTCATCCTTGAGAACCTGACATTGAACAACGAGAGGGTTATTAAAGTAAGGTTACGTGAATTACTAATGTATAAGATAGAGACAAATTTAGTAATAATTTATGTACCAGGTAGGAAATAAATTTAATAATATTTTTTTATTTTAATTCTACTTATTTTTGGCGTTACTAACCCCAACCTGCACCCATCATCAAGTTTGTCATGGCATTCACGGATATGTTTAGGGATAATACCTCACCATTACTTAGGTATAACTCACCGCTCAGGCTCGTTGTTGCGTACGGTATTGTAAGATAGCCGGTGCAGGTTATCGAGGTTCCCTGACTAACCTCGGCGCCGCCGAATACGTTCAATCCCACAGCCCCATCACCTCGTTATTCGTCATCGTTAAACCCACATTAATGCCTCCCTGGGCGTTAGCTTTTAGTGCCACCGCGTTTGAGAAACTGCACATAAGTCCTCCAATGCTAAACCCAGTTATGTATATCGTCTCCTTGGTCGGGTTAATTATATAGATAGTGAGGCTTGCCGTGCCGTTGGCATATATCGTTAGTTCCCCCTGGGCCTTAGGCGTCATAACGGGCTTAATGTTGGGTGGTGTTACGTAGATCCCAAGACACCCAGTAATTATGGGCATGGATGTACTTAACATCGTATTGAGGTAATTATTTACCTCAATTTGGGCCTCGGCAGGCGTTATGGTGCCGTTAAACATGGCCTCCAGTATCGATGTTATATTACCCATCACATAACCACTCAGCCTGGCATAGCATAGGGATGGCTTTAAGCCAGTTATTCCGTATTGCTCCGCCGTACTGTATATCGTGGAGTTCTCGTAAGATAGGTAATTCTTTACCATGCCCATTATCTGCCTCGTGTACGATACCGCCTCAACGTAACTACTGAGCCTTGACCTGCACTGGGCCAGTATTTGGCTGGCCAGTGTTATGTTTCCGGTGTTTAGGGCGTTAATGAGGTTGAGCCTGCATTGTGAATAAGCGCCCATGACGTAGGGCGTCATGTTAATTAAGCCTCGCTAGCTAGTTCATTGTTTATGTTGACGAATCCACTTAGCACTGCGTGGGTTTTCTCGGTTATGTTAGCTAAGGCATTGGTCTGGGCTAGGCAGTACCCATAGATACTCATTAACTCATTGACCCTAACCTCGGCCTCGGGCGGCGTTAAGTTTGCGCTGGCTAGAGCATTCAATGCCTCGTTAATCTCGGCAGCGCACTGGCCCAGTAATGGTTGTGGGGTCAATGTTGTGTTTAGCTCTAGGGATAGTCGCTGGATGGTGATGGATGCGGTGGAATTTAGGGATGCGAGCTCCGGAGCCATTATTGAAGTCAATAACTTAACCCTTATCCTCGTGGGTACCAACAATGCTGCCGTTAGTATCTCCGCCTTGAGTACCGTCATACTCCTGGCGGTGATGTTCGAGGACACGCATGTGCTGGCTAGTTCATTACTTGCGTTGTTCAGAATCTCAATTGCTGTGTTCAATCCAGCGAGCGCCCCTGCCGATACGCCTGAACTTAATTCGTTCTTTTCATTACTTAGCATTAATAAGGCTGTGTTAATTATATATAAGGTATTATTACTCCTGAGGGATGCCGATAACACCTTGAGCGTGAAATTGGCTATTGTCTCGTTGTTAAGTAAGTTGCCGGTGATGGCCGTATTTAGGTTGGACACTGTAATCTCGTAATTGCTTAAGGCCGCATATGTTGAGTTCAGGTTGGCCTTAGCCATTAATTGAGCCGCTAGATTTATGGCGGCATTTAACGTAGCTATTGCGCTTAGGTAATTGCCCTCGGACGCTTGGGCCTCCGCACTACTTATTAATTGGGTCACGGAAGTCGTGTTTATACCACTCATATTTAGTGCGGTGACCCAACGTTCGGCTATTAGGAGGTGTACTTTGTACGAGACCTCGAGGCCATTAACGCCTACGGCGGCGCTTGAGGATGCATTAACACTACCGTTTAATGATACGCCCACTGACTGGGCGTAGAGATACGCGCCACTTGTTACTCCCAAAATCAGTATTACCGATATTATTAACCATGCTAGGCGTATCATCATGCAAGGATTTACTTAATATTATTTTAAGGAATTAGTGGTGGAAAGACCGTGAAATGCCTAGAAAAGCTCCGTAGAGACTTCCACGGTCATTTCACGGTCTTTCCCGCTCATGGAACTTCCTAAACTCAAGCGAGTGCTTGGACAACTCCTTAATTACGAAGTCCTTATTACCACGCATCAACTCATTAACGATGCTCAAATAACGGGCGACCCTTACGGCGTCGGCCTCAATCTCCACCAATTCCTCGCCATCAACCAATACGAAGTGTCTCTTATTAAGTCTCTCACCGAGTATGTACTCGGCTTCGTTTAATGAAGCTTGCAGTGCGACGCAGTGGGGGCTACCGTCTATTGTTACGGCCCAGACCTCCCTTATGTTTGAGCTTCTAACCATACTGGCTATCTTCCCATAATGCATTGCGGGCTCACGCTCAGGGCATGCTAGAATCACGACACCCTCATTGCTTAGCTTCTCAAATAATTCCCTGTTAATATACGGTAGGCATGCCGAGACGATTATTAACCTCTTATCCCTAAGTATTGGTGCCTTAACCCACGTGCTTAATAACCATGGGTGCGTTATTGAGTATGGGCAGGTCATTGGGAATCATCCCCGAGCCTCCTTACCTGCTGCATCACCATGAGCATTGGGCAATAACCACCACACATCGTACAACCCCTAACCCTGGGCTCACCATACTGCGTATATATGGCCCAAGCCCTCTCCGGGTCTATTAACTTTGAAATCATTTCCCTCCACATTAACCTACCCCTATAGTTGCTGACTTCATTATCCCAAGCCCTGGCCCTTTTACCGAGCTTTATTGTATCTGCTATGTGGGCGGCTATCCTAAACGCTATTACGCCCTCCTCGACCTGCCTCGGCGTTGGAAGACCAAGGTGCTCGGCCGGCGTTAAATAACACAGCAGGTCAGCACCGGCGGCGCCGGCCAACGCAGCGCCTACGGCACCTGCTATGTGGTCATATGGCGCAGCCACGTCGGTAGGTAATGGGCCGAGCACGTAGTATGGGACACCACCCGTGAGCCTCTTCATAAGTCTAACGTCCCAGACGATCTCATTTAACGGCACATGACCTGGACCCTCCACCATCACCTGAACTCCCGCCTTAAGGGCCCTCTTAACGAGTCTGGCGGCTCGATCAACTCGGCTACGTGGAACTCATCATGGCTATCCGCAGTCGCGCCCGGCTAAGTGCGTCGCCTATCGATATTACGGCATCGTACTCCTTAAATAGCTCAAGTACGTAGTCCCACCTGGCGTAGAACGGGTTCTCCGCATTATTATGCAGCATCCAACCGATCAGCATATCACCGCCCCTGGAGACGATTGGTATGACCCTATTGCTTCTAAGGGCCTTAATTGCCAATTCCCTGGTGACAGCTGCATGTATCGTCATGAAGGCAACCCCATCCCTTAAATGTCTCTCAACCACATCAAAGAGCTCATCCTCCGTAAAGTAGCTCCACCGCCCTTCTTCTTGAATGAGTCTATGAATGCTTGGTAGGTTGGCACGGTACCAACCGGCAGCTTCGATTCTCCAATGATTGTCCTGCGTATCTCGTCCAAATCCCCACCCGTTGATAGGTCCATTAATGTGTCGCCCCACTTATTAGCAATCCTAACCTTCTCAAGCTCGGCCTCAAGACTCACGACCTCGCTTGACGTGCCTATATTAACATTAACCTTAGTCGTTAACCCAAGACCAACCGCACTAACTTTATCGGGTAACTTAACGTTCCTAATAAGTATTGCCCTACCACTCGCTATCCTCCTAGCCAGCTTTCCCTCATTAACGCCTTCACGCCTAGCCACGGCCTTGACCTCATCGGGGACCCTACCCTCCCTAACCTCCTCGATTACCGTCTTAGCCATTAATAACTTACTTATTATCATATTATTAAGCTTTTATTGAACATACCCTACAAACCCTTTTAAGGCAATTACGCAATGATTAATCACGTGGAGGAACTGCCTAAGTTAATCAATGAGGAGATAGAAAGAGAGGCGGCCCAGAGGCTTAATCCTAGGGATAGGGTTGACGTATACCTGAAGATTCATGAGGAATTACTTAGTCATAGTGGTGATGAGTATGCCAAGGGCGACTTAGTTCAGGCAGGCGGAAAATATTGGAGCCACGACAACGTTACTCAATGCGATTAGTGAATTAAGGGGCTGGGGCGCCGCAGCAGGGACTACGACATAATCGTAGAGAACCTGTATAAAGAATTTCCATGCAAACTTATACTACAATTTCATGGGTAAATATACCTTTGACCTACTAGGAGGGCTGCATTAAGGTTAAGGGAAGTTGAAAGATTCGGCAATGAAACCTTAATTTCTAATACCTACAACCGTCTCATTAGGCATTTAGGGAACAAACCTCATATACCCTATTCAGTAACTGAATATCCTCACGTATATTAATCGTTGATGTTTAATGCATTTATGCGCAATTAATTTATAATTAGGGTATTCAGTTACTGAATAGGGTTATGTTATTTGGGTTATATCCTAAGGAGTCGAGGAAGGAGTTATTCGGTAGGGATGATGTTATTGATTATATTAAGAGACAGATCCATGCAGGTAATTGGGTAGTTATCGCGGGGCAGAGGATGATCGGCAAGACCAGCGTTGTTAAGGTTGTGCTAAATGAGTTAGCCTCAGAGGGGTTTAGGACCATGTACGTAAATCTCCAGGGCGTTGACTCCCTTAAAACATTGCTTAAAATCATGGTTAATGAGGCTAATAGAAGCTCATTATTCAGGGATATAGACGCTTCAGTGAACCTGAACATAGGGCCCCTTGGCATAACTATAAGGAAGGGGGCGAGGCCCATGCCGACACTGCTTGAATTCCTATTATCAATAAGGAGGGATACCGTCATAGCACTGGATGAGGTTCAGGACCTGGCATCCGCATCACCGCAATTACTTAAAATACTGGGTAACGCCTATTCGTCAAACCCTAGAATCCGCTTCATATTAACGGGATCCTACGTAGCCTAGTAAGGGCGCTACTGGAGCCTTCACCAACATCACCCCTATACGGCAGGCCCCCTGTGGAGGTTAGGTTAAGGCCGTTCACCCACGATCAATCCAAGGCATTCCTAATGAGGGGGTTTAATGAACTAGGGATGAGCTTCAACGAATACGACAAGGTAATAAACCTACTCAATGGCATAGTGGGCTGGCTAACACTATTCGGCAACCTACACGGTATAAGGGGGCTACCCCTAGATGACGCATTAAGTAAAGTGATTGAGGAGGGTTCCAAAATAATGCTTAACGAACTCGACAACTTCCTGAAAGGCAGGGCAAACAAGAGGCTATACCTAGCCATCCTAGAGGCCCTTAAACACGTCAATAGGTGGCGCGATATAAAGGCATACGCATCCTTCCTAATCGGGCATGAAATCGACGACAGAACCCTAGATAATGCATTAACAGCATTAATCAGATTCAACCTAATTGAGAAGCATAGCGAAGGCATATATAGGATAATAGACCCCATCCTAGGCAACATAAACTTCATGAACCTAACCAAATAGATAATGGTGAAAACCAAGATAACCACTAGATATTATATAGTATCAGGCATTAAAAATGAATAAACTCCATAACCATATAGATACTGCTGTAACACAGTTAAGTATATACGATAACCACCATATGTATATAATTCCACAATATAGTATATATCAATATGTTGAATCATCCCTTACACACTATAGTTTATACCACATTAGCGGGGTACCTAGTCCTTGCAGCAGGACGCCCCACCAAACAAGTAACTAACATCATGTTACTGGAATGGACTTAGGGACCTTTGATAGACGTAGTTAATCACTAAGTTTGTAAAGTCGGTAGGAATGATCGGCGACCGTGACCTAATGGCCAGGTTAAATACGAAGATTAAAGACACGGATTAGGTTGATTTAAGGAAATTTAAAACAGTACCCACATTAATACAATGCATTTAGGTTTTTAAACTAAGCATAGCCACTTGTAAGTGTCATTAACGCTCTCGCCCGCTATAATGGAGCTAATAAGGGAGTTGGCTAATGGTAGGGATGTTGAGGAGTTTATAGTTGATTTAATTGCGGAGAGGCTTGACCCTCCACGTAGGGTTGAGTTATATCTAAGGCTTCACGAAGATTACCTCAAGGCCGCTGAGGAGCTTTATAACAAGGGTGATCTTGTTCAGGCCGGTGAAAAATACTGGGGAGCCGTGGCGGCTTTGCTTAATATCGTCGGTGAGAGGTTGAACAAGCCCCATTACGGCCATAGAGACCTTAGGGAAATAGCATCTTACCTAACGGAAATAACTAATGACCCCGAATATACCAGGTTATTCTCAAGCGTTGAGGCGTTGCATGCTAATTTCTACCATAATTTCCTGGGCAGAACCTCCTTTAACGCCCATAGGGAGGATGCCATTAAGTTAATCATGAAGCTAAGGACTTACTTGAAAATAAATGCTTAAATCCATGAATTATTACTTATACATCATATGTAAACATAGGTGAGGCCTTGAGTGATGCCACTAAGGTACTTAAGGCGGCGCTTGCTGAATTGAATGAGTATGTTGAGTCTAGGGACTCTATTTTGTTAAGGGGTGTGGCTGAGGAGGGGTGATTGCCTATTAGGGCGCTACTGAGGGCTAAGGGTGTTGAAGCTATGCCTTAAGCAGGCTCAACCTAGACTACTGAAATACAGCCAGGGAGAAGTACATTAACCACCTCCATGGCAACCTATGCGATGAATACTTCATGAGAAAGAAACTCAACAAAGTCAAGGAAATTCTAGGTGAGGAGCTTGCTTTAGGGGAATGAAGATTATGCGGGGAAGTTAATTAAGCCGTAGTGCATTGTTACCTACGGCATTAATGCTCTTACCAGTAATTTACGACTTGATTAGGGAGTTGGCTAATGGCAAGGATGTTAACGCCTTCATAGCCGACTTATTAGCCGCTAGGCTTGATCCTTCTCGTAGGGTTGGGTTTTATTTTAAGCTTCATGAGGATTTTCTTAGGGAGGCTGAGGATCTTTACAGCAAGGGTGACTTGGTTCAGGCCGGTGAAAAATACTGGGGAGCCGTAACAGCATTACTCAATGCAATAGCCGAGTCAAGGGGCTGGGAGCATTATAGCCACAGGGACTATGACGTGATTATTGAGAGGTTGGCTAATGAGCTTCATGATGATGAATTAAGGACCTTGTTCGACTCGGCTGAGAAGCCGCATGCTAACTTCTACCATAACTTTCTAATACGTAGAGGTAGGGTACTCACCCTCATTAGAAGGTTAAATGAATACTTAACTAAAGTGAGGCAAGCCTAAGTAGGTATGCATTTAATACCTGAATAGTTACTAATTTATGGATATTAAGATGGATATTAAGTTAATCGATATCTGCAATACCCTCATTGAGTGCCTTAACAGGGCTAGGTCCATTAGTGGACTGCGGGCTTTCAACACCTTTAACGTGGCGACCGGCTTCATAGACCATGAAGGCTTAGCCTACATTCACGACTACCTGAGTGATGCGGCTGATGTTAAGATTCTTGTGGGCGACCTAGGCCCAGTGCCGAGGCAGGTGTATGATGATTGGCGTGAGGTGATTAGAGTCTATCCTAGCCTGCATGCTAAATTCTACCTATTGGGTAATGGGTTTGTGATTCTAGGTAGCTCCAACTTAACGTATAGGGGCCTTGAGGGTAACCTTGAACTCAACCTACTGGTGAATAGTAGGGACCTTTATGAGAGGTTAATGAATCATTATAATGAGCTTTGGCGCAAAGCTAAACCATTAACGGAGGAGTATGTTAGTGATGTTGAGGAGGTTGAGATCAGGGTAAGTAAGCATCGGCGTGATATAGTTGATGAAGTTAATGGTAAGTTGGCTGAAATTTTAAACATAGGTGATGACTGCCTTAAAGACTACAACCCATTGAAGTGTGCAGTACAGGTTACTGGCGCCATAAATGAGCGGTTCCGCGGCTGCGGGGACCTGCCTGAAAATTGCCTAGCCAACACGGTGGCCAATATGGTGGCTAATAGCCCTAGGGAATTGGCAAGGCTCCTAATGGGTAGCCCAGGTTCAGTAATTCTAGCTGGCCACCCGTTATGCTGGGTTAAGTCATTCATAAACGCGTTAAGGGCTGGGCGCATTAATGTTGATGAACTGGATAGCGGGATTAGAATATATGAATATATGGTTAAGTTAGCATCGGTTAAATGCCAGGGTAAAGCCAGAGAACTCGCGGAGGAGGAGCTTAAGAGGCTTAGTGATGAGAGTTATAGGGATAATTACGTGAGGTGGAAGATCCCGTATAGGCTCCTGCCACTGACCTAACCCTACCGATAATAGACTGCAGGCTGATTGGGGAGCGTAGGGCTGATGGGAGAATATTAAGGAGGCTAGCCTGTAACGGTAACCCTGCCTAGATTATCATTTAAACAGTATATTGAGAAATACATAGCTGGATCCCTTACAAACCCAAGCGCCTTTTAACCATCCATAGGCCTGTGATTAACCCCCTAGATATGTACTTAATTGCATTATCAGGGTTAAGTTCAATAAGCCTTATTATTGAAGCTGCATCAAATACGTAACTCACCTAGATTCATGATCCTCCCTAATACTTCTAATCGCGAAGCCTTCACCTAGGCTCTCGCTAATCTTCCTCAACTCCACGGATGCCCTCCTAAGTATTTCCCTAACCTCATCATACTCCTTAAGCCTCACCTCATCTTCAAGCGCATTGTAGAAGTGTTTAGATACGTTAATACCGTACCTCCTTGCCTTATCTGAATCAGTCACCTCACCCATGTAATCCATAATTAATGGTGATTATAAACGTTACTCCATGTAAATTAAATGCATGTATATGGTGGACCATGCGGATCATTACCTAATGTCAGGGTATTTAACCATCATGATCCTAAGCCTTAATTACTAAAGCTCGACTTAATATACGGCTTTCCCGTAAGGCGCATCTTCAACCCATGTATGTTAACTGGCTTACATGGGTAACTGCTTAGGTTGATTAATAAGGTAAGCGACAGCACCCCCTCTCTAATCATTGCCTTTTAACATAACTACACAAACCCTTTTAAGGGAAACGTAATAATTAGCTATGTGGAGGAGCTGCTTAGGTTGATTAATGAGGAGAGTAGGAAGAGGGGTATTGCCGCGGAGTTACTCCTAGCCGATTTACTAGCCAGAGGCTTGATCCTAGGGATAGGGTTGACGTATACCTGAAGATTCACGAGGAGCTACTTAGGCGTAGTGATGAAGAATATGTTAAGGGTGACCTTGCTCAGGCCGGCGAAAAACTCTGGGGTGCTGTGGCGGCGTTACTTAATGCAATAGCTGAGTCAAGGGGCTGGGAGCATTATAGCCACAGGGACTACGACGTAATAATTAATAGATTATTTAGGGAGACTAATGATAGGGAATTACCGCTTTACTTCGGAGCCGCCGAACGTTTGCACGCAAACTTCTACCACAACTTCATGACGAAGGATGAGTATGAGCTGCATAGGGAATATGTCCTTAAGTTAATTAGTAAATTAAGGGATTTGTTAAAACAACGTTGACGACGCATCCTACCGCATTATTAAACGTTTAATAAACCATAAATAACCCCGAATAAGCCCAGTTTCGATGTCGGTATCACCCTCCTTCGAGTACCTCGAGAAGCTCAGGGATTTCTTCTACGGTATGTTGGAATTGAGGGATAGGCTTAGGGAGAGGGGCTTTAACTGGCCTAGGCCTTATGAGGTGGATGGCGTCGTTACCGGCACGGTGAAGGTCAAGGTCGGCTTCCCATCAATGCTCAGGAACGGGGTCATAATGGACGTAACCAACGTGGAGCAGGCTCAGATTGCCGAACAGGCTGGCGCAGTCGGCGTGATGGTTCTCGATAAACTGCCTTACGATGTTCGTAGGGCGGGTGGTGTGGCTAGGATGGCCGATGTTAAGGTTATTGAGGACGTAATGAGGCATATAACGATCCCGGTATCTGCGAAGGTGAGGATTGGTCATTACTACGAGGCCTTCATACTTGAACAAATAGGCGTCGACCTAATAGATGAGTCCGAGGTATTAACACCAGTCGACGAACAACACCACATCAATAAGTGGTTGTTCGCGGTACCCTTCGTCAATGGATGCCGCGAGTTATGCGAGGCACTTAGAAGGATTAGCGAGGGCGCATCAATGATTAGGTCCAAGGGCGAGGCAGGCACAGGAAACGTCAGTGAGGCTGTTAAGCACTTCAAGGTTCTCTACAAGGCAATTAATGAGCTATACGCAGCCTATAGGGATGGTGATGAGGAGAAGTTGAGGGACTTCGCTAGACAATGCCAGGTGCCCATCGAGTTGGTGACGCTGACGGCTAAGCTAGGTAGGTTACCTGTGATAACGTTCGCCGCAGGTGGGATAGCAACGCCGGCGGATGCCGCATTGATGATGTGGCTTGGCGCGGACGGGTCTTTGTAGGCTCAGGGATATTCAAGAGCCAGGACCAAGGGAGAGGCTGAGGCCATAGTGATAGCCACTGCGCATTGGGACGACCCAGAAACCGTGGTTGAGACCCAGAGGATGGTTAGTGAGAAGCGTCGATGGTGGGTATTGACATAAAGTCACTGAAGCCGGAGGAGATGTTGCAGGTAAGGGGTGTTTAGGGTGAGGGTTGGGATACTCGCGTTGCAGGGTGATGTTGAGGAGCATGAGTACGCCATTAGGAGGGCGGCTGAGGAGTTAGGGATCAACGTAGATGTTATTAGGGTTAAGAGGGTCGAACATCTAAATGGCTTGGGCGCGCTTGTGATACCCGGCGGTGAATCCACGACAATAGGCTCATTGGCTAGGCGCAATGGGCTCCTCGATAGGTTAAGGGAATCAATAATCAATGGATTACCCACATTAGGCACGTGCGCCGGCGCCATATTCATGGCTAAGGAGGTCAGGGACTCCGTGGTTGGCGAGACGGGGCAGCCAATACTCGGCGTCATGAACATAGCCGTGGTTAGGAATGCCTTCGGTAGGCAGAGGGACTCCTTCGAGATGGACTTGAATATTGAGGGTCTCGGTACCGTAAGGGCGGTATTCATTAGGGCCCCAGCCATTATCAGGACTTGAGGTAATGCGAAGCCCCTGGCCAGTATTAAGCATGTTAAGCTAGGTAATATTATTACTGCGGCCCAGGAGAACCACATGATTGCCACGGCATTCCATCCAGAGTTAACAACGACTAAAGTGCATAAATATCTGCTTGAATTGGCATTGGGTAGGCGTTAAGTACATTGCTTAAACGCTGTATTGAAATCATAATCACCTTAAAATTATCAATATCGTCCTCCATATTCCTTACAATTAACAATGCGGTTCCTCATGGTGTGGAATTATTGTTTAAATAATTATTTAAATAATAATCAGCAATATTTAGGGGAAATCTTTATATATTTTTAATCATTTGATTAATCAATGAGCGAGATAATGAAAAGGTACTTGGTTCATACGGTTATCGTACTTAAGGGTATTCGTGACCCTGAGGGTGAGACCATACTCAGGGATTTAGTCCTCGCTGGCGGTTTTAATAATGTTGATCGGGTCATTAGCGGTAAGTACTTAGGCTTTGTTGTGAATGCCACCGGCGTTAAGGAGGCCATTAAATATGTTAGGGATCTTTGTGAAAGGATGAGGATCTATAATCCAACAGTTCATGAATTAATGGTATTGGGTGTTGAGGATGCCAAAGGTGGCCGTGATTAGGTTTCCAGGTACGAATGGTGATCTCGACGTAGTTCACATACTTAATAACGTGGTTAAGCTAAACGCCGAGTTGGTCTGGCATGAGGACTTTAAACATGGGATATACGACGCCATTGTAATACCTGGAGGCTTTAGCTACGGTGATTGGCTTAGGGCCGGTGCAATAGCTGCCAGGTCTAATGCCATGAGGGAGGTGGCCATGGACGCGGAGAATGGTGTGCCGGTGCTTGGTATTTGCAATGGCTTTCAAATACTGGTTGAGGCAGGCCTATTGCCTGGGGCATTACTGCCTAATGACCCGCCCAGGTTCATAACCAAGTGGGTCTGGGTTAAAATTAATGATACCAAGACACCATTTACCAGGCTCTATGAACCTGGCGAGGTTGTGTCAATGCCCATAGCCCATGGTGAGGGGAGGTATTTCATAGATAATGTGGATGAAGTTAGGGCAGTATTCACGTACTTCGGAGAGAACCCAAACGGTTCGATTGCCTCGATAGCTGGCGTGACTAACTATGAAGGTAATGTCCTCGGTCTCATGCCACACCCGGAGAGGTCCGCAGAAGCCGTGTTAACCCCAAGGGGCTTCGTACCAGGTGGGCTCAAGCTCTGGCTCAGTCTCAAGGAGAGTCTCGGGGGTGGTTGGTGATGGAATTCGGCTCACCACTGCTTGAGGGTTCTAGGAAGATAATGCTTCTGGGTAGTGGTGAGTTGGGTAAGGAGATAGCCATTGAAGCCCAGCGCATGGGTCTTGAGGTCATCGCAGTCGATAGGTATGACATGGCCCCGGCAATGCACGTGCCCATAGGAAATACGTAGTCAACATGCTTGATGGAGGCGCAATTAAGGCGTTGGTGAGGAGGGAGGGGCCGGACGCAATCATTGCTGAAATAGAGGCCATAAACACTGATGCCCTTACTGAGCTTGAGGAGGAGGGCTTTAGGATTGTGCCCAATGCAAGGGCCGTTAAGGTCTGTATGAATAGGATTGAACTGAGGAGGTTAGCCGCAGAGAAACTCCAATTACCAACTACTAGGTATTACTTTGCTGAGGACATTGAGGACGTGAGGAGAGCATGTAAGGACTTGGGCTTCCCATGCCTGCTCAAGCCTGAAATGAGTTCTAGCGGCCATGGCCATGTACTTATTAATAAGTATGAGGATATCGAGCGCGGTTTTAAGGATGCCCTAGCCCACGCTAGGGGCAGTAGTAGGAGGATCGTGGTTGAGGAATACGTGAGGATCGACAGGGAATTAACAATATTGACTTATAGGTACCCACTAGGTAATGGCGTTGTGACTACCACGGTACCACCCATAGAGCATCAAAGACCTGAGGGTGTTTACCACTACGTTGAGTCCTGGCACCCAGCCACGGTGGGCGAGGAAGTCATTGAGAGGGCTAGGTCGTACGCCATTAAACTCGTCAATGAGTTGGGAGGGTTCGGGATATACGGTGTGGAAATACTCATAACTAAGGATGGCAGGGTATTATTCAGCGAGGCGGCGCCTAGGCTCATGACACCGGTCTCGTCACGTTAGTCAGCACGGATATAAACGAGTTCCAAATACACGTGAGGAGTGCCCTTGGACTACCAACGCCCGAGGTCAAGTTGGTAACGCCGGCGGCGGCCCACGTGATTCTTGCGGAGACAGAGACCTGGGCGCCGAGGGTCGTGGGTCTCGAGGAGGCAATGAAAATACCCGGGGTCCAGGTTAGGTTATTCGGGAAGCCTTACACATATAGGCATAGGAGGATGGGCGTCGTATTAGCCACGGGAAATACCGTGCAGGAGGCCAGGGAGAAGGCCAGGCTAGCCGCGTCACTGATTAAGGTTAAGTAAGAGGTTGGCAAAAATTATGATTATAACCTTTTAATTAATTAAATCTATTATCTTTATTAAGTGCAGCAGTGTATGGCTTAATGGGATAACCACCTACGTATAGTCGTATACCGTCACATCACCGCCCGGTATCCAATCAATCCTGACCCTACCTAGTCCGTGAGCCCTCCTCCACTTGTAGATAGCCCTCACGTGCTCTGCATCCCTTACCCTCTTCTCAATTAATTCCTTACTTCCGATGTCACGCCTATGTATTAATTGCCAATCAGGTGATTTGATATGGGCTATACATCCCTCAACCTTTTCATAGGCCTCCTCATAAGTGTTACCCACGGCTAAAACCTCCATCGCTCTTGAACCCAGGGTTTTATAAAGCCCCCCATCCTCAATCACGGATCCAAAGTAGACCTCGCAATCCAACTTTCTTATTTTGTCCATGTCGATGGTTATTGATCTGCCACGGGCCAAGTCCCTATTGTGTGGGTATCCCAGGGGTGCTATGGCCTTTGAAATGGCCACGATATCCTCCTTAAATGAGTACTTAACGCTCGGTAGCCTACCCTCAACGGCCGCCTCTACGATTTCCAGTAGATCGCCAATGAGTAGAGCCAGCGCATTTAGGACCTCGGGATCGCCGAATCTACTATAGTACTCAATGAGTGTTGGTCCATAGATAGTGAGCATGAATTGGCCGCTCAACACACCCACGTACCTAAGCCCCGTCTCGCGCTGTAGTGCGTCTAAGGTTCTCCTTATTATCTCAACACTCTCCTCATACTCATCCCGAGTTATGAAGGGTAATGAGGGGCCTGGGCCTACTATGGCGCCCATCCCACCGCACTCAGGGCCTATGTCGTAGTCGAATACGTGTGGGTGGTCCTGGATCGGCGGTAACGCTATTACGGATTTGCCATCACTTATTACCTGCACCGTATATTCAACGCCTGTAACCGCTTCCTCAATAACTATTAAATCGTCGACATCCCCATAAGCCCTAACGTCATTTGATGCCGTTATTACTTGGGAGCCTTGGCCTTATCAACGCTATTCTTAAGGTACATCTGCCTATCCCAGAATACCCTAACGCCCTTACCACCGCTTTGTCTGGCAGGCTTTATCGCAACCGAGCCTGCGTTGGATATGTATTTCAATGCCTCATCAATATCCCTAAACGCCTTAAAGGCGATCCTACCTGGTATCCTGTACCTCCACATTAGGGCCCTTGCAAAGGCCTTGCTCTGCTCTATCATGGCTAGTGACCTGGGGACTCCGAAGGTGGGTATGCCAAGCTCGATGGCTCTGTCAGCAACGCCGGCGAACTGCGGCTCCTCAGGCCCGATCACCACAATGTCGGGGTTAACCCTATTAATAGCGTTAACTAAACCATCTGCGTCCAACCTAGACCTTACCAGCTCACCTCCGGTTTGTTCCACGACCTTTTTAATTCCTGGGTTCTCATGAGTTACCAATGCGCTTATCCTAGGTTCGTGAACGCTTAGACTAAGCTTTACGGCTAAGGCATGTTCCCTGGCCCCATCACCGATTATTAGGACCTTGCTCCTTATCATAATTAATTAAATAATTGCGACACCCCTTAATAATTGTTTTCCTTAAATTATTCAATTAAATAATTAAACATATTGTTAAAATAATTAATTAAATAATATGGGTATATAAACACGGTATTGACTACGGTATTTATTTAAACAATTAAGTAAACTTTAAATAATAGCGCTGGAGATCTAGATTAGGTATGGCTAGTAATTGGGTTGGGGAGTTGATTTACGAGGGTAAGGCCAAGAGGGTTTATAGGGTAAATAATGAGTTCTTAGTCATGGAATTTAAGGATGAGGTCACGGCATTTGATGGTGTTAGGAAGGAGTATGCACCAGGTAAGGGTAGGTTGGCGGCGGCGCAGACCGCCTTTTTCATGCGACTACTAGATAAGTACGGCATTAGGAATCACCTAGTTGATTGGGATGGCGATAGAAAAATATTAGTTAGAAGCCTTAAGATGATACCGATAGAGGTTATTGTTAGGAATTACGCCTATGGTTCATTCCTAAGGAGAATGCCCCTAGTAAGACCAATGACTAAGTTCAGTAGGCCCCTCGTCGAGTTCCACCTAAAGAGTGATGAACTTCACGACCCATTAATAACCATGGACGACATAGTGGAGGCAGGCCTTGCCAGTCGTGAACAAATAAATGAGATAGTAAACACCGCGTTAAGTGTCAACTCCATACTTAGTGAGTTAATGATAAGTAGGGGGCTCGTACTTGTGGACTTCAAGTTAGAGTTTGGCGTCGATAAGTCGAATAATGTGGTCCTCGCAGATGAATTAAGTGGCGATACAATGAGGGTCCTAATCAACGGGAGACACCTAGATAAGGAATTATTTAGGAAGGGCGCCTCGGCCATGGACTTGGTCAAGGCTTATGAAGAATTGAATAAATTGCTCGGGATACCTTAAAGCCTTATTCTAAGACCGCTTGGCATTAAAATATTAATGCGTCCTTAATCACCTTACCAAGAACCCAATACTTAAGGCCTGAGTCTCCAATGACCCTGATCACGTCATCCACGTACTCCTCACCGGCTATGAGCATGAGGCCAATGCCCATATTAAATACTCTGTACATTTCACCCCACTCTACGCTGCCTAAATCCCTAATAGTCTCAAAAATACATGGCGGCTCGGGGACCTCGACCTCAATACCGAGATTACCTAAGACACGCCTCACCTTGGTGAATCCTCCACCGGTTATGTGAACCGCCGCCTTAATTAGCCCATTATCGTAGAGCCTAATTAATAAATCTCCGTAATAAGTCGTCGGCCTTAACAACCAGTTAACTAGTTCATCCCCACAAACCTCATCATCTAGGCGGTACCTACTTAGTAGGACCTTACGGGCTAGGGTATAGCCATTCATGTGTAATCCATTAGATTCAACCCCTATGACCACATCGCCAACCCCCACATTACCTATCACCCCTGTTTTCCTAACTCCAAGCACTGAGCAGGAAACATCAATGCCATTAATTAGGTCGGGCATTATCGCGGTCTCACCGCCTAAGACGGCGGCCCCAACCGTGAGGGCCGCATCTTTAATACCATTGAGTACTTTACGTACTGCATCGACGTCGTTGTTGGATATGGCTATGTAATCCGTGATCGCTATCGGTATAAAGCCGTCACACGCAATATCATTGACGTTACCAATCACGCAATCCCAACCAATCACTTCCAACCTGCCCGTGGACCATGCAATTATCGACTTAGTGCCAACACCGTCAGTATGCAGTGTTATTTCGTGATTACCCAGCTTGATAGATCTCGTGAATCCGCCCTCCATTAATTCAACTCCTAATTTACCAGCTATGTCGTGTATTACGGCATTGGCTATCGAGTGCATTTCCCAATGCCTAGCTAGATTAACCCCAGCCCTCTCATAGGTCCAGGCCATCCCCATCACCCCCAAAGCAATATGTACAAAGGCCATCCCTATCGATGCCAACCTCGCTGGCAGCTACGTATAGGTCCTCGAGTGTTGACCACGTTAATGAGTCGACCTCGAGCACCCCCTGGGCACTCTTATCATTAAAGGTATTGGCGAGCAATTGATTGCTAGGCGGCATATCAACACCGTAGGGGCAGGGTCTAACTATCCTTGGGCTGGCCACCGCCACATGCACCTCGCTCGCACCTGCTATGTCTAAGGACCTGGGATGCCTCCTTAATGGAGAGACCCGTGAGTAACGAATCATCAACCAGGAGAATCCTCTTAGCTCTGATCGCACTTACAACTGGGCTAAGCTTTAGGTGGACTGAGGCTAACCTGTCAAGTATGTCCTTCCTCAATGCGGACCTGCGTCTTTCAATACTTATGAGGGCATACTCGAAGGGCCTCTTTAACGCCTCGGCGACCTTAAGCCCATAGATTATCCCCGTCTCGGGCATACCAACAACGGCATCAATATCGCCCACCCTATCCGCTAATCTCTTGGCGAGCAGTCTCGCTAATGCCCTTCTGAACTCATAAACCGAGTGGCCATCAATCTCGGAGTCGGGCCTTGATAAATATATAAACTCTAGGGCGCATAATCTACCTCTAGAGCTACCTAAGTAATTCCTTATTGTTAGGTTCAACCTATTAATTTTGACCGTCGACCCAGGCCTAATGAAGGTCCTCACTTCACCGCCGAGTGCGCCTATAGCTGAGCTTTCGTTGGATATCATGGCTAGGTCAAAGCCATAGGCGCCAAGGACTAGGTTCCTTAACCCGGCAATGGGCCTATGGGCTATTAATTCACCATTACTCGTTAAGGCTATTAATGACGTGTATTGAAGAGGCCCGGCCTCATTATTAATCAGCCTGCACACATCTAAAGGCCTTATCACGAGACCTTCAAGGCAGTATGCAACATGTACGTCGCCGCACCTCACCATACCCCTGGCTTCGGTATTTGTCGTCAAACATAGTAGGCCAGCCTCACCACCTGGAGCGTCATTATTCTCATTAGATTGACGTGTGATTAATCCATCAACCCTATTAAATACCGCGATCCATACGTCATCACCACCCTGTGCCTAAGCACCGGCAATGCGTATCCCAGTAATTCGCCCACATTCCAACCGTCATGAAAAGACACGACTCCGATCATTCCCGTAACTCCCATTACCTACCACCCGTAAATGCCTCCTCAGCCTCTTCAATGCTCAGGGTGAATGGGTAATTACCGGTAAAACACGCGGTGCAAAGCTCGGTGGTCCCTATGGAATCCATGAGCTCGTCAACCGTTAGGTAAACCAGGGAATCAGCGCCGAGGTACTTCCTAACCTCCTCTATTGACCTTCCATGGGCCACCAATTCACGCCTGGTTGGGAAGTCCATACCCATGAAGCACGGGTACCTAATTGGCGGTGAAGAAACCCTGACATGAACGGCCCTTACACCTGAGGCCCTGAGCTTTGGCAAGACCTTCCTAAGGGTGTCGCCCCTTATGATTGAGTCGTCGACCAATACCATGGATGCGCCTTTAACGGCGCTCCTAACCACGTTATACATGTCCATGGATCTCTCCCTGGGCGGTTTGATGAAGCCGCGACCAACGTATCTATCTTAATTATTACTTCACGTATTGGCTTGCCAACGCCGCTCGCGTAGGCCTCGGCAGCAATCCTCGCAGTCTCGGGTATTGGGGTTACAAAATCAATATCACGTACTACCTCCTTACGGCTAACGCCATGCCAAGTCTACTCCTGGCCTCATAAACGTTAATACCGTTGAAATAGGAGTCGGGCCTTAGGAAATATATGTACTCAAGTGCGCAGTAGGCTCTCCTCACCTTAGGACCCTCGAGCCAGTACTCTCGGCCTGACTCATGCAGTATTAAGGCCCTGCTAGCTCAACTTCACGCCAGGCCATACCTAATGCCTCAAGCGCCGCCGATTCCGAGGCTACGGCTATGCCACTACCATCACTGCCAATGGCGAGGGGTCTAAACCCCCAGGGATCCCTAATAATTATTAATGAGTCTCTCCAGACGGCTATTATGGAGTAACCACCACGAAGTGTGCGGAAGAGTTCGTTAATACCATCATCGATTCCTCGCCTAATCAACAGCTCCCTCATGTAGTGGGCCAGGACTAGGGCGTCGTAATTCGTATTAATGCTGATGCCGAAATCCCTCCTTAACCTATTAATTAGTTCCACGTAATTACTTATTGTTCCGTTAAATATGAGGGCGAAATCGTGGTCAAGTACGATAGGTTGGAGCTCAACTCCGTAGGGCCCACTCGTGCTGTACCTGGCGTGCCCAAGGCATAATGTCGAGCTGATACTCAAAACATTACTTAATTTAATGAGCGATTTACCCACACGGCACACGTATGACACTCCCTCTTGGCCCCTATGGATGAGCCATGGGGTTAGTCGAGCCACGTAATTGGCGGCATTAATGCCTAAAAATGCCCATATGCCGCACATCACAGGGCACCCCATAGCGAGTTATACGCCATCTTGAGCGTGTCTAACTTTAATGCCATTAATTCATGGTGGCCCCAACGAACCACCGCATTATCACCGCCGGTGCTGCCGATTATGGAAAACGGCACGCCCAAATTAATGAGCGTATTCACCGCCTTATCCAGTTGCCCGCTCTTAATCTCTACGACATACCTAGCGTTGGTCTCGGAGAACGCCACCACGTCCGGTCGATACGGCACTCATCAACCGGGACCCTAGATAAATCAATGTTAAAGCCAACCCCATTAATTAAGGCCATCTTACTTAGCGTTGTTAATAATCCACCAACGCCGACATCCATCGAGGCGCTCACTAAGCCATCTCTTATTAATTTAAGGACCGCGCTGGCGTTTTTAACCTCATCCCTAGGTCTTGGCCTTGGGGGTATACCCTTAACGATGCCGTGGACTGAGTATAGGTATTCGGATCCACCGAGTTCAGCCGATGTATTGCCTATGACTAATACATGTCCATTGCCGGCGAATCCGCCGTCTACGGCCTTACCAACATCGCTGATTACGCCTAGCACCGCCACCGCAACCACGGGCTTAATAACATTACCGCTAGAATCCTCATTATAGAAGCTAACCTTACCGCCGACTATCGGTATACTTAATTCACGGGCCATCCAGGCAAGTCCAAGAACTGAATTTACGAAGTACCAGTACCTATCGGGTTTTTCCGGATTACCCACATTTATGGAATCCACGGCAGCTAAAGGCTCCGCACCAACCGCAACCACATTTCTATAGGCCTTGGCTAGGGAATTGGCGGCCCCGATGAATGGGTCAAGGAATGAATACCTAGGGTTCGCCTCGGCCTTTACGGCAATCCCCAACTTACCGTCACCGCCATCGATAGGCAGAAGCCTTAGAACAGCGGCGCCTGCCCTACCTGGCTTAATCACCGTCCTAACACCCACCTCATAGTCATACAGGCTAAATATGGGTTCCTTAGATGCGATGTTCAGGCTTCCCAATATCTTTATTAAGGCCTCGTCGAGTGGCACCTTAGGTAATTCCGGGATTATCCTATATTCACCTAAGTGCTCCGGTTCCCTAATTTCGTAATTCGTCTCCGGCGCGTGCGTTACGAGCTTTACGGGCAGGTTCACGATTAGGTTGCCTGGTAATAAACGGTGAATCTCCCATCGCCTGTTAGGACGCCGATTACGTCATAGTGAACATGGTACTTCCTCAATACCTCCTCAACTTCATTAAGCTTATCTTTATCCACCACGATTACCATCCTCTCCTGGGACTCCGAGACCAGGATCTCCTCAGGCATCATATGCTCCTAGTTCTGACCTTGTCGAGGTGCGCCTCGATACCTAGGCCAAACTGGTCGGCTAGCTCGCTTAATGCCGTGGCCAGGCCCCCACCACCCACGTCCTTTATAGCCTTGATTAACCTCCTATCTCTTAATTCAATTATCGCATCAATCAGCAACTTCTCGAGCAGTGGGTTACCGACCTGTACAGCGCCTATTTCGTCCCTACTCCTATCTAATACCTTAGATGCGAAGGAACTTCCAAGCATTCCGTCTTTACCCACATCATTACCGATGACTAGGACTAAATCGCCAGGACTTGCCTCACCAATCACCACATCCTCCAGCTTACCAACACCAATGCATGTGACCAGGACTATCGGGTTTGTGGTGAACGACTCATCAAACCACACCTCACCTGAAACTACGGGTACGCCAATCCTATTTCCATAGTCTGAAATTCCCCTTACGACATTCCTCGCTATCCATTGGGAATGAGGATTGCTGGGTAAACCAAAATATAGATTATCCATCAATGCGATGGGTCTTAAGCCCGTGGTTAATATATCCCTCACAATGCCACCAACACCCGTTGCAGCGCCGTCATAGGGATCCACCGCTGATGGGTGATTATGGCTCTCTATCTTAAAGCTAACCATTAAATTGCCTACACGAATTAGTGGGGCGTCAAGCCCGGGCCCCTGAGTACGTGCGGTGCCTCGCTTGGTAGTAGTTTAAGGAACCTCCTGCTACTCTTATATGAGCAGTGCTCACTCCACTCGGCCTCAAAGACGAGCCACTCAGCATTTGTAGGTTCCCTTCCCAGGGATGTCTTAATGATCACCTTCTCATTATCACTGAGTGGCATGGTCCCACCCCAATATTTAATTTTTTATTTAAACAATACACGGGCATATCACGGTTAATAATGAGAAAATACTTTTAAAAGTTTTCTTTAAACAATAATTATAATGAGCAAGGGCCCACTCGTTGGTGTAATAATGGGTAGTAAAAATGACTGGGACATCATGAGGGAGGCCGTGGAATTACTTAACCAATTAGGCATACCCAACGAGACCAGGGTTGTCTCGGCTCATAGAACGCCGGAGCTGATGTTTGAATACGCCAGGACAGCCGTTGATAGAGGATTGGAAGTAATAATAGCCGGTGCTGGGGGCGCCGCCCATCTACCTGGCATGACTGCATCGTTAACGCCACTGCCGGTCATTGGTGTCCCAATACCCAGTAAACACCTGAATGGCCTTGACTCATTACTATCAATAGTGCAGATGCCTTATGGCACGCCGGTGGCCACGGTAGCCATAGGCAACGCCAAAAACGCGGCATTACTAGCAGCCAGGATCTTGGGCATTAAATATCCGGATATTAGGGCTAGGGTTATCGAACTAATGGAGTCGATGAAGAATGAGGTCCTCAATACGGTGCTCAGCCTATGAGCAGGGTATTGGGCATCCTAGGCGGTGGGCAGTTAGGCCTAATGATGATACTCGAAAGTAGGAAGTTAGGCATTAAGTTCCTGGTGTATGATGAGGATCCCGAGGCGCCGGCGTTGAGGGTAGGCGATGGCAGGTACGTTGGAGACTCATGGAAGGAATTAATTGTTAAGTCCGACATTGTCACATTCGAGTTCGAGCACGTCAACCCCAACGCAATAAGTGAGGCGGAGTCGCTCGGTAAGCTGAGACCTAATTCATTAACTATATGGCTAAAGCAGGACAAGATACGCGAGAAGGTATTCCTTAAGGACCATGGATTTCCCGTGCCGAGGTTCATGGTAATCAAAGCCCCGGAGGATATGTACGATGCATTTAATAAGTTCGGGAGGGTGGTTTTCAAGGAGCCCCAGGGCGCCTATGATGGGAGGGGTCAATACTACGTGATGGGTAAGAGCGACCTCGATAAGGTACCCATGAAGTTCCCACTGTTGGCCGAGGAGTTCGTAGATATTTATAAGGAGGTTTCAGTAATACTCGCCAGGTCAAAGAATGGTGAGGTGGTTACTTACCCCGTAACCGAGAATTACCATTACAACGGCATCCTACTCTATAGTATAGCACCTGCAGGGGTGAACGAGGAGGTGGCTAACGAGGTTAAGGAAATAGCCGTGAGTTTGGCTAAAACCTTAAATTACATTGGCGTCTTAACCATTGAGTTCTTCATAACGAGGGATGGCGAGGTACTAATTAATGAGTTTGCACCCCGTGTTCATAATTCAGGGCATTGGACATTAATGGGCGCGGCGGTGAGTCAATTCGAGAATCACGTGAGGGCGGTACTAGACCTACCGCTGGGTTCTACGGAGCTTCTAAAACCGGCGGGAATTGTGAACATGTTGGGTGTGCCATACGATGAGAATATAATTAATAAAATATTGGCAATACCAGGAACTAGCGTTTGGTGGTACGGTAAGGCTAGGGTTAGGCCGAGGCGTAAGATGGGCCATGTAAATGTGGTGGCTAATGACGTGAATGAGTTAAAGAGGCGGATCGGCGAGGTGTTGAGTGTTGTATATGGTAATGACTTAGATAGGTACATACCACCGTGGAGCCGCGCATGACTGTTTATCTACCTTAGAGGGCGATCCCGTAAAGGCCATGGCATAAATCACCTAACTTCCGAGGGCCTTAGCTTGTCCGACGGGTCGTCTCTAAACCTCCATAGACCTTTACCAAAGGACTCAACGGTTATCCTCAACTCATCAGCGAGTAAATCGCTGATTAATGGTTCATCGGCTAACGGTGAAACCAGAACATCCATTATTACTTCCCTGGACTCCGCATCTCTTGCCACAACCTCAACGGTTGTGGCCCTTGGGTAGAACCAGACGTTTAATGGCCCACCAGCCGTATCAATCCCTCCCTGGCATCCTCGGAGGGTGGCCAAAGGCCAAGGGCCCTAGCGGTACTTATTGGAATTAGCAATTGCGGTGTGGGTGCCTTAAAACTGCTATTGAGCAGTGCCGCCTCCTCCACTACCCTGTTCCCTGCTCTTATCCTCAACCTCAGCCTCACCACCATTCAGTTTTACCTTTATCCTGCCGATATAAGCAAAGCTCCTGTACCTAATCCTACCAACCCTAATGTCCATCAATTTAAAACCTTGTAGCCGAGTTTTTAAACTAGGCGCAACGTACTACTCGCCTGGCCTCTTAGGGATTTCGTACGGTCTCGTGCCCCTCCAAAACTCCTCCTCAACCTCACTTGGTAGTTCGTACTCCACCGGTCCCTGACCCCATTTATCCTGAACGCCCACCTCCTCATGTAGCAGGGCCCACACCTACCACAGTGCCTCTCGCGATTATCATAGCAACTCCAGGTCAGGTGGAGCGGTGCGCCAACCTCTAGGCCTAGCCTCACAATTTCATGCTTGACCAAGTGCCCCACGGGCATTATCAACTCCACGTGCTTGTTAGGCCCGACGGCGTAGGGCATGGCCTTATTGAGGAGCCTAATGAACTCCATCTCATTATCCGGGTATGCGCCGGCCTCCTCCATATTGATTCCTGTGGCTATGTAGTCATAGCCGTAGGCCTCAGCTATGGCCGTGGCCAGTGCTATGAAGACAAAGTTCCTGGCCGGAACCCACTCATGCGCGAATTCGGCACCCTCCCTACCCTCATCAACCCTATTAATCTCCCCATCACCGAGGAGTGGCGAGTGCCTAACCACCTTGAAAAAGTCCATATCCACCTCAAGCAGCGGTACGCCTAGGAACTCCGCAACCCTCCTAATGGCCTTATCCTCCTGGGTCTCGGCCCTGTGCCCATAGTTGAAGTGCAGTAATGTCACGTCAAACCCCTGCTTAAGCAGATATGTCGCGGCCGTGGTCGAGTCGAGGCCCCCGCTGGCTATGACCAAGACCCTCTTCCTCCTACCTGCTCCTCCCTCCTCAGTGATACCGAAGACCAGGTACCGTCGATCCCAACCTCCATTGCCGTGTAAGGCTCAACACGCCTTATGACTGGGACGTCCCAAATGGGCTTATTTTGACTATCAATTAGGTAGTCGTCTAGGCTTGCGAAGAATAGGGCCTTTAAGTCGTTGTACCAGGCCATGTATAGTGGTTTGAAGTTCGTGGCGAGCCAAACCCTGCCAGGTCTACGGGTATCCATTATCGCCAACGCGTAGCTACCAATAACGTAATTAACCAGCACGTCCCTAAGCCCATTTAGCGAGCCGTCCCAAAGCTTCTCGAGTAATGGCGGGAGTATTGCGGTGTCGATTTTAGACCTACGGGTGAGGTTGAACCTAGCCTCTAGGTCCTTGTCATTGGCTATTGTGCCGTTGTGCGCCACTACTATGTGATCGCCAATCATTGGTTGTATGTCATCCTCAGTCTTGACCCTCACGTACTCGGTCGTAGGCTCAGCCCTATTGTTAAATATCGCGGCCACGGTATCCTCATTGATAATGCTGGGCATCCTGCCTACGGCAATGCTAGGCCTCTCCCTGCTCTTAAACACGCTCAATTCACCATCCCTGCCCAGGATAACAATACCGAAACTATCACGGCCCCTCTCCTCACCCTTAACAATCATCATCCTCAAAACCTCCTCAATCCTCCTAGCCCTATCTCTATCCAACCTATCGCCGAATATCAATACACCGCCAATAGTGCACATCCTGACCTGGGATGCGAGTGGTTATTTAAGTCTCACCTGAACCCCATTAAGATGTGGAGTCTCGATGTGTAATTGACGCCGAGCTTCATGGCCATGGGTTTTGTGATGTCCTCATCCTTGGCGATGCATTCCTCGCGGGTTGTGCATTGGCTCATTAGGTAAACCCTATTGCGTGGTATGCCGAATTTATTAATAAACCAAAGAACCTCCTCGACATCCTCCGGCCCATCAATAACGAACTTAAAGATAGCCTTACCACTCACCACGAAATCCCTAATGGCCACTTCATTAATCCTAAACCTCGATGGGACGCCTGAGTTGGAGAGTTTAGGGGATACGTTGAACTCATCGACGTACCTAACGAGATCACCAGGTCTCAATGTGCCGTTGGTCTCAACCTCCACGAAGAAGCCCTGGGCCTTGACAAGGCTTAGCAGTGGGGTTAACTCACGAAGCCATAGGAGTGGCTCACCGCCGGTCACGACCAAGTGCCTCACGTTGCCTGCTACCCTCATTATTGCGTTGTAAACCTCGTTAATGCTCATTTCAGTTCCACCGAACCATGAGTACTTCGTATCACACCACGAACACCTTAAATTACAGAATGCAGTCCTTAGGAAGACCGCCTCCTTACCCGCATTGGGTCCTTCGCCCTGCCAAGACCTAAATATTTCAATGATATTCACGATTGATAATGTCATGTAATGCTTATTTTAAGGGTTAACTCCGGCTAAGTGATGTTTGGCATAATTGGCTTGGCGCCGTTGGGTTATTGCTCGCTCACTTCCTTAACAATGCTGGCTATGTACCGTATGTGGTGACGAGGACTCGTTATGAGGATTACGTGATTAGGTTTAATGGTGATTATAGGGTTGAGGTAAAGCTTGTAGATTACTTACCTAGCGATGTTAAGTATTCCTTAATTGCCGTTAAGCTACGACACGGAGATGATAATCAATAAAATAGTTGGCGTGCCAGTAGTCTTCCAGAACGGTATTGGCGGTCTCGAACTAATCAGGGAGAGGCTCGGTGTTGGTTATGGCACTGTCGTTACGTACGGCATCACGAGGAGCGGCAATGTGGCTGAGGTCAGGGGCGTTGGCGAGATAATGCTGCCCAGCCTCATTGGTGAGGTCGCTGATACTCTAAGGCTGGTGGTGCCAACGTCAGGGTGGTCGATGATATCGAGCCCTACAGGTGGTTGAAGGTCATTGTTAACGCGGCCATTAATCCAATAACTGCGATCTTAAGGGCCAGGAATGGCGTGATTCTCGAGGATCCTAATGCCAGGGCGTTGGCGGAGATGGTAGTTAAGGAGGGCGTCGACGTAGTTAATAGGCTGGGCATTAGGTTACCCAGTGATCCATTAACCGAGACCTTAAGGGTTGCCGAGGCCACTAAAAATAATTACTCGTCAATGCTGCAGGACGTGTTGAATCGCCGGAGGACTGAGGTTGATTACATAAACGGAGCCATAGTGACTAGGGGTAGGGAAGTTAACGTTAGTACTCCCGTTAATTATGTGCTTTGGTTGTTGGTTAGGTCGCTGGAGGGAAGTACTTATAAATGGGATTCATATCCTAACTCGTTATGGATACCGTGACGGTTCATTTAGGCGATATTTCACAACACGTGCAGCAACTGGGCAAGGGCTTCCTCTTCACCCTGGTCATAGGGACTACGGACACGAGCCTAATACCCGGCATAACCATTGCCGGTGCCAAGCCCGAGTTAACCCACTACACGCCGGCCGCCGACGCCGAGTACCTACTGCTCGGTAAATGCCGTGTGATACCCACGGTGCCGATGACGCCTGATGGAAAGCCAACCCCAGCATTGATCACCAGAGCCGCGATCAAGCTAACCGGCGCAGGCGTTCTCGTCGTCAATGCTGGAGCTAGGGTTAGGCCGAACATACCCGTTATCGACCTGCAGGGCGAGCCTGGTAGGGACATTAGGACCGGGCTTGCCATTAATCGTGAGGTTGTCGACAGGGTCTTTGAGAATGGCGTGGTCCTTGGCGAAAATCTAGCTAGGGTTAGTAGGGCTATCGTTATTGGCGAGTCAATACCCGCGGGGACCACCACCGCCATGGCCTTCCTAGTGGCCATGGGCTACGACGCGTGGAATAAGATGTCCAGCGCATCGCCTGTTAACCCAAGGGAATTGAAGATAGCGGTGGTTAGGGAGGCGTTGAGAAACGCGGGTATTAACAAGCCGTTGGAGGACCCGATGGAGGCGGTTTCGAGGGTTGGCGACCCAGTAATAGTGGCCATGGCGTCAATAACCATTGGAGCCGCTGGGCAGGGCGCCAAGGTCCTCCTGGCCGGCGGTACCCAGATGGCCGCGGTCCTAGCCTTCATAAAGCATGTAGATAAGAAAGCGCTTAACAACGTGGCCATTGGGACTACGAGGTGGTTGATTAGTGATAAGTCAGCGGACTTGGTGGGTCTCGTTAGGGAGATCGCGGAGGTACCCGTGGCATCCATAAACCTGGACTTCAGCAATATGCCGTATGAGGGGTTGAGGGCCTTTGAGGGGGGCTTCGTGAAGGAGGGCGTTGGAGCTGGTGGTGCATCAATCGCAACAATTGCGAGGGGATTCCCAGTAGAGCAATTGCAGGATATGATCCTTAATGATTATAGGGAATTACTAATCAACGCGGACGGTGCCAGGTAATGGCGTGGTGTTGGTTATCAAGGTTAGTACAGGTAGTTAAGGTGTGTCGATGCGTATGCGCAATTTTCCAATAATATAGTGGGAAATAGAATGTAGCACTTTCATGATACCTCTACTTGATGTCTTTGAAGTATTCGGGGCTTGGGAATTCGCCACTCCTAACTTCATTCACGTACTTAGCCACGGCATCCCTTATTACGGATGCTAGGTCTACGTACCTCTTGGCGAAGCTTGGCGGTCTCTCCGTGAGACCAAGCACGTCATGAAGCACGAGTATTTGCCCATCACAGTGAGGACCAGCCCCAATGCAGATAGTCGGTATTTTCACGCTCTCAGTCACCGCCTTAGCCACGCTTGCCGGAACCATCTCGATCACTATCGCGAAGGCCCCAGCCTCCTGAAGTGCTTTGGCATCCTCAATCAACTTCTTGGCCTGTTCCTCGGTCTTACCAACCATCTTAAACCCACCCAATGATAGAACTCTTTGCGGATTAAGCCCAATGTGCCCCATCACGGGTATTCCGAACTTGACTAGGTTATTAACTATGTCGAATATTTCCTGACCGCCCTCGGGCTTCACGGCCTCGGCACCGGCCCTTACGAGCTTGAGGCGTTTCTCAGGGCGTCCCTGACGCCGGTTTCATACGTCATGAACGGCATGTCGGCTATTAGCAGGGCCTTGGGCTTCGCCCTGGCCACGGCAGCCACGTGTATGAGCATGTCCCTGAGGGTAACCCTTAGGGTGTTCTCGAAGCCCAGCACGACCATGCCCAGGGAATCGCCCACCAATATGCCATCAACGCCTGCCTGGTCGACAAGCCTCGCCGTTGGGTAGTCATAGGCCGTTATCATGGCAATCCTCTGCCTACCCTTCATCCCCATTATTGTCTGTACCGTGACCTTCCTCCTCTCCATACCGACCAGCCTAGTTATTCCTAGATTAAAGCTTTAAGAAATATCAATAATATCGAGTGCAAATGACCGGGGATCCTGAAACACACTGGATACCGCCTAACCACCAAGAAGGGAGTCATTATTAATTAGGGAGAGGTTGGTTGACGGGTTTAGGGAGGGTTATGTCGCGGCCCAGGCTTGATTGCCCATGGACGTGGTGAGTGCTTTGACTACCTCATCGGTGAGGAGTCAATACCACCGGCATTGACTGCGGAGAGGGTTGCCGTAGCCGCGTTACTAACTGCCGAGCGCCCGGTTATTTCGGTCAATGGGAATACGGCAGCCTTGTGCCCAGGCAAATTGTTGAGTTGGCGAGGCTCGTTAATGCGAAGCTCGAGGTTAACCTATTCTATAGGACTAGGGAGAGGGAGGAGTTGATAGCCAGGGTGCTTAGGGAGAATGGGGCTGAGGAGGTTCTAGGCGTCGGTGATGATGCGTCCTGCGTAATACCGGAGCTATTCAGCGAGAGGCGTAGGGTCTCCTGTAGGGGCATTTATATTGCTGATGTGGTCCTCGTACCGCTTGAGGATGGTGATAGGACAGAGGCCCTCAGGAGGATGGGTAAGACCGTGATTGCGATAGACCTAAACCCCCTCTCGAGAACCTCCAGGGCGGCTAACATCACGATTGTCGACAATGTAATTAGGGCAGTACCAACATGGTGAGGTTTGCTGAGGAGTTAAGGGATAGGCCTAGGGATGAGTTGATAGGCATAGTTAAGGGGTTTAATAATGAGGAGAACTTAAGAGCCGTGCTAACATTCATTAGGGATAGGCTCACAGAACTAGCCGGTAAAGGTATTACGTTAGAGTTCCCAAAGCATGGATCTGATGGTTAGGGACCATGAGGTTTAGATCGCCACCACCGTGTATGATCAATACCGTGATTCCCTAATCATCGTCAACCATTAATTAAGCCCTATTGAGCAATGGCGCGAACTTAAGACTGCCTGCTCACCCCTCCCTCCTTTTTACCGTATAGCTTATATGCCCTTAACATCCAGGTGTAGAGGAACATCTTATAGGCTATTTCGGAGCCATCCTCCCACCACCAGCGCTTGGCGATCTCCGCAACCCTCTCAAGCTCCTCAACACTTATTTTATCGATATCGCCCCTGGAGAAGACAGACTTTATGAACTCAAGCTCCTCCTTAGTAATCGGATTTAGCCTTATTGACTGTGACAACCTATTAACCTCATTCACCAGGAATGATGCCTCCCCAGGGCTTACTAATCCCTTAACCCCCAGGAACTCAATAACCATCGAGTTCATGGCCACGGTGGCCGACTTAACCGAGTCCGCGAAGCTGGCGAGCTTTCTTTCAATCTCCCTAAACCTCTCATCAATTTGTTTGAACCTCTCGTCAATCTGCTGGAACCTCGTGTCAATCTCCCTAAACTTACCACCAAGCCAATAAAGCGCGGTGCCGAGCATCCCTACTACTGTGATGACTAAGCCCAATACCGAAATCAGCAATTCATCAACCATTATAGGCTAATTAATTTCAATTTATGGCATTAATAAATACCTTTTGCTGAGGTGCCATTGCCGATTATTATTCTGACCCCCTCATTGGATGGTTCGAAGACCCTTGGCTCATACCCAACACTCCTTAAGCATCCCGTGAGCCCCTCGACCTCATCCCTATGCGTTAACAGCGTTAAGACCTTCTTCTTAACGTAGTAGGTATCTGTATAGCGCGTGCATGGCCTTACTCTATCTTCAATGTCCTTGGTTAGGAAGCCTATTTCCCTTGAAAATGCCATGCTTAACTCCATAAACCTCTCGTAGGTCGGCTCATTAATTAATTCGCCACGTACTTACCACCAAGAAGCGCCAGTTTATCCCTCAATTCGCGGAGCATGTCGTTGGTTGAGTACCTACCTAAATCGACGGTAACGACCATCAAGTCCTGCGGATACGGAATTCTATCAATGACTCCAATACCTGGGGCGCCGGCTTTCAACCTAAGCTCTAAGCCACCCCCGTAGTACTCAGCGATTACGTCGCCTAGCCCAGTACCTAGTTTTACCTCGATCATATGGGCGATCTGGGCCGCCTTGATTAGTTGCGTGCGTTTAATTACGGCGGCGCCCAGGGCTGTGCCGAGGGTGAGGGCGGCGCTTAATCCATAACCAATGCCCAACTGCACGGGTGCCGAGTAATTAACCTCCGCGTTGGCACCTAATTCATTAAGTACCAGGTCCACGTGTCGATGCCGTATTTAACCTGGTTTAATGTGGGTTTAACTACGAACCTCACGCCAGGCCTAATGATAATGCCGCAGCCCAGCGAGCCCGTGGTTAATGGGTCGTTGCTGTACACAGGGAGCCAAATGCTCGTTATGTGCAGTGGTACGTCAATCACGATCATGGCCTATTAGGTATGCTTAAATGCATGTATTTAAGCGTAATCGTGGGTGTGCCCTTGAGGGTTGGTAAGGACTCCCTTATCAGCATGGCTAGGAAAGTGAGGGATTTAGGTCAGTATGTTAATGCTGTTGAGCCTATCGTGAATGAGGTTAGGTCTAGGGGTGATGAGGCGGTCATTAAGTATACCGAGACCTTAGATGGCGTTAAGTTAGCAGGTATTGAGGTGGGCGCTGAGGAATTGAGAGAACTCGCATCGAGGGTCAATAATGAAATTGCCCAAGCCATAGACACTGCGTATAAGTCGGTGGAGGATTTCAACCGTAAATTAATGCCGAGGGACTTCGAGGAGGAGTGCTGTGGGTTAATTAGGGGCGTTAGATGGGTGCCTATTAATAGGGTTGGGATTTACGTACCTAGGAATTACTTCTCTACCTTAATAATGACGGGGGTCATAGCCAGGGTCGCGGGTGTTGGGGAGTTGATAGTGACGACACCCCCGAGTAAGGACGGCAGCATAAGCCCGGAGGTTGCCTACGTGGCGTTAAGGCTCAATGCCAGGGTGTTCAGGGTGGGGGGTCCGCAGGCCATTGCCGCCATGGCCTTTGGAACTGAGTCGATACCCAGGGTTGATAAGATCGTCGGTCCAGGCAATGCCTATGTGCAAGCCGCTAAGTACTTGGTCTCACGGTACGTGGGAATTGACGGCATTGAGGGCCCAACAGAACTCGTGGCCTGCGCCGACCCATCAATTGACCCAGAACTCGTTGCCCTAGACGTCATGGCACAGCTTGAACATAATTCGGCGATTGCCATAATAATCACCTGGGATGAGAGGTACCTAGGCGCCATTGAGTCCATGCTCACTAATTCGAATTATCTATCGACCTCGTTGATGGTCCTAGGGATTGCGTTAACCTAATTAATGAGTTGGCGCCAGAGCACGTGACGTTATGGGGCCTGGAAGACTTGGTTAGTGACATTAGGAACGCCGGCGCTGTGTCGGTCTCTCTACCCTCGGCAATGATTGATTACGTGGCCGGTCCAAGCCACGTACTGCCCACCGAGTCCTCGGCAAGGTGGAGGGGCGCTCTTTCAGTTTATGATTTTATGAAGCCCGTAGTGTACGTCAAGGCCGTTAATAAGGAGTCAGTGAGTGTTTTGGCGAGGCACGGCGCCTCATTGGCGTTGCAGGAGGGGTTTAGGAATCACGCCAAGTCAATAACTGCGTGGTTACTTACGGGTAACCTCGATAAATCGCCTTAGCACACTTAAGCCGTTCCTGGAGCTCTTTTCTGGGTGGAATTGAACGCCAAACGTCATCGCCCTCTCATCACATAGCACGCTGAGTATGTCGTCATTTCCATAATGAGTAATCCCTGAGTAGGGCAGGTCATTGCCTGGGTTGACCACGGCATAACTATGCATGAAGTAGAAATACCCATCACCACTGATTATCTCGCAGGGCCTTACTGACTTCACGAGGTCCCAGCCGATGTGCGGTACCCTAGGCCCCTTAAGCCTACTGACCCAGCCTGGGTACCAAGACAGGCCGCTCAGTGAGCCTCATCACTGCCCCTGAACATTACCTGGAGCCCTAGGCAAATACCGAGTATGGGCACCGAACCCCTAACCTTGGATAATGCATCCTTAAACTTATCAAGCCTAGACATGGCAGCATCGAAGGAGCCAACGCCTGGGAGTATGATGGCGTCTATGCTCGCGAACTCGCCAGGTTCATTAATGATGACAGGCTCGGAACCTATCTTTCTAAACGCATTAATTAAGCTGCCCAGGTTTCCCACGCCGTAATTTATGATGCCGACTTTAACCATGGGCACCAACCCTGGTTACGTGCCTATTGACTAACTCTTCGCATACATCATCAAATGTAATATTCATAAACCTAAGGAGTACCAGTAGGTGGTACATTAAATCTGCTGTTTCCATAATGACCCACCTTCTATCACCCCTCATGGCCGCCACTACGACCTCCACCGCCTCCTCACCAACCTTCTTACTGATTAAGTCCACACCACCATCGGCCAGTTTACGGGTATAACTACTCGAGTCTCCATGCTCAATCCTATCATCAATTATTCTCTGTAGTTCATCGAGGAATTGGCAGACCATTCACTGCCTAATCTATATATGCTTTATATTGATTACGCACCCTACCGAAAAACTAAATAGTAGGCGGCCTAGTGTAACTCGATGATTAATCCACCAAGTAATATCAAGGTACTTAGGCTTAGTGAGGAGGAGGCTAGGAAGATAGCTGATTCCCTGTGGTATAGGCATACGGACAATACCGTGATCGCGGTGGCCCAGGATCACGAGACGAAGGATGTCCTAATGGTGGCGAGCATGAATAGGGATGCCGTCATTAAGACATTAACCACAGGCTTGGTCCACTACTGGTCGTTAAGTAGGAGGAGGCTTTGGCTTAAGGGTGAGACCAGTGGGCATTATCAATACTTAATAAATTTCAGGGTTGATTGCGACAGGGATGCGGTACTCCTACTCGTATACCAGGTGGGTAATGCGTGCCACCTGGGCACGCGATCATGCTTCGACCTAGGCGATATAACTAAGATAAGGGTTTAACCTCATGGATCATCCCTAAACCCTCACCTTAATACCGGCCTCCGCCAGGTACGCCTTAAGCCTCTGGATGTTTATCAAACCCATGTGAAATACGCTCGCCGCCAAGGCCGCGTCTGCGTACTTAAGCACGTCTACGAAGTGCTCAACCCTACCAGCACCACCGCTGGCTATTATTGGTATGTCAACCACATTGGAAATAGCCCTGTAAAGCTCCACATCATAGCCCGCCCTAGTGCCGTCGGCGTCAATACTCGTCACCAGTAATTCACCGGCGCCAAGTTCCTCAGCCCTCTTCGCCCACTCGACACCGTCAAGCCCAGTCTCCCTCTTACCGCCCTCGACGTAGACCCTCCATGAATCACCGAATCTCCTAACATCGATTGCTACAACGACTGACTGGGCCCCGTACTCCCTAGACAGCGCCGTTATTAAACCAGGGTTTCTAACGGCCGCCGTATTAATGCTAACCTTATCAGCACCGGCCTTGAAGGCGGCATCCGCATCCTCGAGACTCCTGATCCCACCACCAACACCCAACGGTATATTTATCGCGCCAGCGACGTCCTTAACCGTCTTTAGGAATGTTTTCCTACCCTCAATAGTAGCCGTTATATCAAGCAGCACTATTTCATCGGCGCCCTCCTCCTCATACCTACTCGCCAACTCCACAGGATCGCCAACCACCCTAAGCCCCTCGAAATTTACTCCCTTAACCACAACGTCAGCATCCACATCGAGGCAGTATAATCCTCCTAACGATTCCCTGGGGCCTCATTGCATGGTCCCCTTAAGGCTCCTTACTTTATTATCCACGTATTCCACGGCCTGCGCAATTGATAGGCCAAGGGACTTAAACAACGCCTCGGCCATGTGATGATCATTCTCACCCCACCTAATCTCTGCGTGTATTGTTGACCTGGAATACGTGGCAAGCGTCCTAATTATATGCGGTATCATCTGGGTTGGCAGGTCACCAATTCTCTCGTTAATGAAGGAGCCCCTGAATACCCAATAAACCCTACCAACGAGATCTACGGCGGTCACCGCCAAGGCATCATCCATAGGCACCATGGACCAACCAAACCTCCTTATACCAACTCTATCGCCTAACGCCCTATCTATTGCTGTGCCCAGGGCTATAAACACGTCCTCAACCACGTGATGCTCATCAAAGCCCCTCAAATCCTCAGCCACAACCTCACCTGAAGCATTCATATAGAATATCAGCGTCTCAAGCATGTGGTTAAGGAACTTGACCGGTGTTGAGACCTTAATAATGCCAGGTTCCAATGTGAGTCTAACATAGACCTTCGTCTCGCTGGTCTCACGTTTGACCTCGGATTCCCTGACCTTACTCATGACAATTCACACCCCTTATATAGAGCATATAACCCACTATAACACCATCAAGCCCCAGGTCCCTCAGTTGTTTAATGTGCTCACAAGTCGAGACACCACCTGCATAAATCACCTCATCAGCCCTATCCCTTAGTAGGTCTACTATTTCCTTACTAATCAGGGGACCTACTCCCGTGCCTTCTACGTCAATTGCTGTGTAGATTAACGTATGCACCTTAGGCAGTGAGCGAACAACCGTTACCAACTCACCTATGGGTCTTGTCCAACCCCTACTCATTACTAACCCTCTCGATACGTCTATAGATATGGCAACGGCATCGTAACCAAGCCCTTTAATGAATATGTCAACGGTGCTCGGGTCCTCAAGGGCTGCCGTCCCTAAAACGACCCTACTGCAGAATTTAAGGGCTTCCTCACCCACCTCCAAAGTTCTAATACCACCACCCACCTCACACCTTCCCCTGAACTCCCTGCCTATTCTAGCTATGGAATCGATATTTACTAGCATGCCCTGCTCAGCGCCGTCAAGGTCTACGATGTGGACAAAGCCAAAATTTCTTGTTAATTTGATGGCATCATCAATGCTAAGTCTAATCAATTCAGTGCCCTTGACCCCCCTAATCCTCTTAACGGCATAACCATTACTGATATCTATTGATGGTATAATGAGCATTACGTAATCACCTTCTCAATACTCATAACCAGGATATCCTTAGCACCGGCGCTTTTCAATTTGACGAGCAGGCTGGGCAGCTCGTCATCGGGCACAACACTGATAACCTCCTTAAAGGGCTTGTTCGCGATATCGGCGACGGTAGGCCCCTCCATCGCCGGTAGTATGGACAATACCTTATCTAGAGCCTCCATTGGCACGTTCATTAAGACGAGCTTCCTATTAACCGAGGATTTAACCCCACGAAGCATCAGGAGGAGCCTTTCCATGACCTCATCACAATTACTAGGGACTACATTATTAGTTATTAATACGGCCTCCGTCTCCATGATTGTCCCAATGGGCCTAAGGCCGTGAATCCTCAGGGTGGTTCCCGTGGACATCACATCCACTATGGCGTCGGATACGCCGAGTAATGGCATTATCTCGGCGCTGCCTGATATCTTGATTATCTTGACGTCCCTACCCCTAGCCTGAAGTAATTCCTCGTTAAATTAACGTACTTAGTCGCGATCCTCATGCCATCCTTAATATCATCAACGTCGGTAATACTTGATGAGTTTGGCACGGCAATTACAATCCTCCCATTACCAAAACCCAACCTCTCAACTACCCTAACCTCCGACTGGCTCTCAATAACGTAATCAAGCCCTGTTATACCCATTATGGCTGCGCCTGACTCAACTATGTACGGTATATCCTCAGGCCTAACCCTAATTATGTTTAGGTCGGGCCAATTCGTCGGTATCATTAACGCCCTATCATCATACACCTGTAGTTTGACCCCAACCTCCTCCAACAACTTTATTGTTGGCTGCATTAAACGACCCTTTGACGGGATTGCCATTACGCATGTTCCAACGCCATCAAAGGCGCGTATATTTAGGGTATATAAGCATTACCATAATTTATAAAGTAACCGTACATACTCACCAAAGGTAAATAACCTACCTATCCCCACCCAGGGCCTTAAGCGCCTCCTCCAACGCCCTAATTAACCCAGTGGCAATGGGCATGGGCGGTATTGTAGCCCTAAGGCAATCCTCACAGAGAACCTTACCGCTTAAATTCCTAATTACAAACCCCCTCCTAAACAATTCATGGTATAAATCATCAGCCTCCTACGACCGCCTGCGCGGAAGGTCACGAAATTGGTTACCGAGGGTAAAGGCTCTAGGTCTAAATCCCTTAACGATTTGATTAAGTACTCCCTCACCTTAACCATCTCGTCAATACTCCTCTCCACGTAATCCCTCAGCTCTAATGCCCGTAAGACCAGGGCCATCGATGGATACGGTATGTTATGCGGCAATGATAGTCTATTAAGCCCATTAACCACCGTATCCGAGGCAACTATATAACCAACCCTAAGGCCCGCGAGTCCCCAGGCCTTAGAGAATGTCCTCACAACGGCCAGGTTATCGTAATCCCTAATTAAATTAATGAGGCTGTGCCTAGCGAACTCGGCGTAGGCTTCGTCAATGACTACGAGCGATTTAACATGAGATAGTATGCTCTCAATGGATTCTCTATCGAATAGGTTGCCCGTTGGATTATTTGGGTTGCATATGTAGATTACGTCGTAGGAATCACCAACCCTAATAATATAGTCAACGTCTAGGTCATAAGTAACGGGTTTAAGTAGGGCTTGGTCTACCCCCAGCATCATTGATTCGGCGAGTATTCTGGGCATTGAGTACGTTGGTTCAATGATAAGGACCTTCCTAAGCCCATGCAATGCAAACTGAATGAGTAATCTCAAGCCCTCATCACCACCAGCCACCGCGAAGACGTTGCTGGCATCCACATTGAGGTGCTTAGCCAATGCCTCATTGAATGTGGGGTTAAGGGGTTCTGTGTAGTACCTAATCATGTCGGGGTCTAGGGACGTAGCGAGTAACTTCTCATAGTACTCACGTGGGAGGAATAGGTTCTCATTAAAGTGAAGCCTATGGACGCTGTATCCCACGTTCGGTTCCTCATAAAAATTAAGGGACAACGCATTTCTCCACGACATTATTTATGACCTAAATTAATAGTTTATAAATATTACAACACAATACTATATAATTAATTCTCAATCAATTTTTACTTTATTCATCTATATTCTTCATTTAGGTCTTCATCTTCCTAATAATGGTCATGGCAGCCATAGAGCTTATAACCATTAATGCACTACTCCATATCGTGTTTATGACTATCGCTGACAGCCATGGCACTGGTTTTACGGAGGCGCCCGCCATTAGTGTCGTTATTATGGCGGCCCAGGCCGCCAGCCAGGTCCCGCCGTTATAACTTAAGCCGGCGCCCGTGGCCCTCACGCTTGGCGGCAGTAGGTCCCTAATGTAGACCTGCATAACCCCAACAGGTAGTACCGCTATGAAGTCCCAGAGCAGTACTAACCAGCCGTTTCCTAGCATGAGTATTGCGTACATTGTTGGGTATATAAGGACTATTATTATTAATGCCGTGGCCAGTAAGGCCCTTACTGAGCTCCTTAACCAATCAACCAAGACACCGCCAAAGACGCTGCCTATTGCGTCGCTTGCTGAAAGTACGGTCAATATGAAGCCTGCCAGTGCGGCTGGGTAGTTAAGTACGGTCTGTAGTATGAATGGTGATAATTCAAGCATTACGTAGTACTCATAGAGGAAGCCCATGGCGGCTAACAGGATAACTATTATGGGTAGCCAATACTTCGTGAATAGAACCTGTAGGGAGTACTTACTTTCTCCGCCCTCTCCCACTCAAAGGATTCCGTTAGGAACCTCCTCCTAAATAACCAACCAATTATTGTAGTGACAATACCGCTCCAAAACACAATCCTCCAACCAATAGTACTCAAGGCACTTTGCGGCAAGTAGGTGGCAACCAAGGTGTAGGTGAAGGTGACGCCAAATATGCCGATGTCAAAGCCCGCCTGCATAATACCACTGGCCAAGCCCCTTCCCTTAATAACACTCTCAACAGCCATGACACCGCTTGATGAGTATTCACCACCAAGGAAAAAGCCGACGGCGAACCTTAGGATTATTAATAATACTATCGCCAATATGCCGGCCTGGGCGTAGGTTGGTAGGAAGCCCATTAAAAAGCTTGAAAGACCTGCGCCGAGCATCGTTACGTAAAGCACGTGCCTCCTACCAACCCTATCAGCCAGATTACCAAAGAAGACACCACCAAGAGGTCTAACCGCCAGTGATACGCTGAAGGCAGCCAATGTGGCGAGCATCGAGCCTAGGTGCCCAAGTTGTCCAAAGAATAGAGGGGCGATTATCGGCGCAACGAAGGCATAGGCAACAAAGTCATAGGCATCCAATCCCCAACCCAACATTGAACCAACAACATTACGCCAACTACCCAACTGAGTCTTAACCCCGTGGCTCACTAATCCCTACCTTATATATTCTATTTAAATTTTACCTAAGGCATTAAGAATTTATATTTGCTCAATCGTTATTCTTGACATTCCCATTAGTTAATAGGGCTTTTAACTCGTTAATTGACGATATATTGATGGTATTATTATCACCACTTAGTAAAAGCACGTCTGGATCCTTAAGTGCGTGTCCTGTGGCTATCAGCACGACCTTATCCCTTACATCAATTAACCCATTACTTAGAGCTCTTAAATAACCTGCCAATGAGGCTGCACTGGCGGGTTCAACCCCAATGCCCTCCTTACCGAGCATTTTTTTGCGCAGTTAATATTTCATCATCACTAACCTCGAGGAATGAGCCGCCGCTATACTTAACGGCTCTGTAAGCCCTAAACCAATTAACGGGCTTACCAATCCTTATTGCCGAGGCCACGGTCTTCGGATTATCAACCCTCGCCTCACCTAAGCCCCTCCAGTACCTGACCATTGGTGCCGCCCCCGATGCCTGAACACCAATCATCCTTGGTACATGGTCAATGACTCCCAACTCCATTAGTTCCGTAAATCCCTTCCAAATGGCGTATATGTTTCCGCCATTACCCACGGGTACGAAGACGTAGTCGGGAACACCGACCTCCTCGACTATTTCATAGGCAATGGTCTTCTGTCCCTCTAACCTCCATGGATTTATTGAGTTAAGTGGGTAGTAACTAATGCTGTTGACGCGCCCATTACTCAATACAGTCTCTAGCACATACTCCAGTGCGTCGTCGAATGTGCCAGGCACCTCGGCAATCTTCGCACCATGTAGCATGGCCTGCCCTAACTTACCCCTGGCCACACCACCCTTTGGAAGGACGACCACGCACTCAAGGCCTGCCCTGGCTGCGTAGGCCGCCGCTGACGCCGCCGTATTACCCGTCGATGCCACAATAACGCCCTTAACACCTATTGATGATGCCAGTGATACCCCCACCGTCATTCCCCTATCCTTAAATGAACCCGTTGGTTCGCGCCTTCAAACTTGACATAGGCATTGTCATAACTCCTCAACTTAATTAGTGGTGTTGAGCCCTCGCCCATTGTGACAATATTGATAGGTTCAGGTAGTAATTCCCTATACCTCCATACACCCCTACCACGTAGATTACCCCATTCAAGTTTGACCTTGTCAGCAATTAATATTGCATCAAGTAGTTCACCACATCTTGGGCACCTCATTACGTGTGGGCTTGCCTCAACCTCAAAGCCGCACCTTGGGCACTTTAGGGTATACTTACTGAGAAGTCTTGAGTTCATGCCTGGGTTTCCATTTCAATCCCCAGGTGATTTCAATTATTTAGGTTATTTAAGCATTACCATTAAATTAATAGGGCATTGATTTATGGTAATGCTCTTAAATAAATTATAAATTATGTAATTACCAACGGCATGAGGGGGTTTAGGATATTAATAATTGGCTTCGGAAATGTTGGTCAAGCCTTCTTTAAATTACTAAACCTAAAGAGGGACGCGCTAGGCGTAAATGCCTCCGTTGTTGAGATAATCGATAGAAGCGTGGGCACATTGTTAACCCAGGGCCAGGCATTGTTGATGAAGCCCGTAGTGGTAAGTTGTTAGGTAGGAAGATAGACCTGGACGAAATTCCCAACCTAATTGAGGAGAGCGATGCGGACATAGTTTGTGAGTTCACGGACCTAAACATCAGGGAGAGGGGAGAGCCTGCGTTCACCTACTTATCGACGGCTATTAGGAGTGGTAAGCACGTGATCACGACTAATAAGGGGCCAATAGCGTTCCACTATGATGAATTAATGGAATTGGGTAGGAAGTATAATAGGCTTGTTAGGTTTAAGGGCACCGTCATGGCCGGCACGCCGTCCTTCAACATAATCGACCTACTACCTGGTGTAAGGGTTAATTACTTCATGGGGATCCTCAACGGCACCACAAACTACATACTAACGAGGATGTACGAGGGTATGGACTTCAACGAAGCCCTCAGGTTAGCTCAAGAGAGGGGCTTTGCGGAGGCTGATCCCTCACTCGACGTTGATGGTTGGGATGCGGCTTTGAAGACCATAATCATCTCTAGGGTGCTTGGTTGGAGGCATGACCTTGGTAATATGGAGGTTAGGGGAATACGTAATTTAGACATTAAGGCCTTTGGGGATAGGGTTGTTAAGCTCATAGCCTATGCCGATAAGGAGACGGCGTACGTAAAGCCAATCCCGCTGGATAGAAGTGACGTCCTGGCCCATGTAAATGAGAATTTGAATGCGTTAAGGATAAATACGGATATCCTGGGCGATATCACGGTCATAGGGCCTGGGGCTGGGCCTATTGAGACTGCTCAGGCCGTGTTGACGGACCTAGTTTACATAATTAATAATGCCGGGGATTAGCGCATTTAAAGTATGTTTAACGCCTTCATGGTCTCCAGGGTCAGTATGGTTATCCCCGCAGCACCGCGTACAAGGTTATCGCCCAAAGCCACAAGCCTCAACACCCTATTCTTAATCGATACCCTACCAACACTGACTGCCATTGGGTCCAAATCCCTGGCAGGTTGGGGTGCGTCAACCCTGTTAATTACCCTAATTGGTTCCCTAGGTGCCGTTGGTAATTCCCTCTCCTGGGGCAGTGATCTAAATCTACTTAACCTATTAATTATATATTCAGTGTCCACGTCCTTGGTCAACACGGCATGTATGACGGCCATATGCCCATACTTAACGGGCACCCTGGTCGTGGTTACGTAAATTGGTTTGCCCCAGGGGTCGAACTTATCGGGGTATTGCCTGCCAAGCATCTTATTCAATTCTGCATCTATCTTCTCCTCCTCACCCTTTATGAAGGGTATCACGTTACCATCAATGGCCAAGTAAGAAAGCCCTAGGTAACCCGCCCCGGATACCGACTGTAATGTAACGATGTGCAGCGAGTCTATTAAGTCCTGAATAGGTTTAAGGGGCATGGATATTATCGCCGCCGTGCAGTTTGGGTTCTTAACAATCCAATTACCCTTAACCTCCCTGAGAATTCCCAGGTGCTCCCAATTAACCTCGGGGTTTATCAATGGTATCCTCGGGTTCATCCTCTCGGGCGATGCATTTGAAATAACACTTAACCCAGCACTCAGTAATTTACTCTCGACGGGCCAAGCAATGTCATTCGGTAATGCTGAAAGCACGACATCGGCTGACTTATGGTCTGAGGGTTCCGTGGATACTAATGTGATGTCCCTGGCATACTCAGGCACGTCACCCGGTATGAACCAGTGAACCGCCTCGCCATACTTACGACCAACCTTACCTGGGGATGCCGACAAACCAACTACCTCAATAAATGGGTGATTGGCCAGTAACTTAACCATCCACTGGCCAACGAGCCCCGTAGCCCCAAGTATCGAAACCCTTATGCGATCCATGATCTCACCCACCTATGCAGGTCCCTCGCCAATGAGACGGCATCATCCCACTCATTTAATAATGCGTACACGGCGTGCTGGTCATCACTAATAGTCTCCGCATCATGAGACGCCATTATCTTATACGCCTCACCCTTAAGTGACTCACCTGGGAAATCCTGCAACCGACCACGGACACCCTGAACATGCCCCTAACCTCATTCAGCGCAATTAATTTGGGTGTTGGCACGCAGTTGTTGATTACGTATGTCCCATCCTCACGCCAGGGATCCGTTATTATTGTTAGGACTTTACTCCCTAATAATGGTTCGAAGGTCCTTGGGTGGAACTTCTTGGCGCCAAGTAATGATGCCGTGTAAGCCTCGTCATAGCCAACCTCCCTAAGGAGTACTGGGTCGCTTATTATCCTTGGGTCACCACTGAGTATGCCACCACTGTCCGTGTAGAAGGTTAGTCGTGACGCGCCTAGGTAGCTTGCGAGTAGGGATGCCGTGTAGTCACTACCGCCCCTGCCGAGGGATGCGTACCTACCATCATTGGTAATACCTAGAAAGCCTGGAACCACAACAACATCATACTTACTAAGGGCATTACCCAACCTTTCAACCACGTACTTACTGCTTAATTCATGATTAACCGAGGCAAAGCCCCAATTGCTGTCAGTGACTATGCCAGGTTCATAGATTGCCTTAGCCTTAGGCCAAGTACGTCATTAAGGGCCCTCTCAATTAATAATGCCGAGAGTAACTCGCCGTGAATGATCACGTGATCCCTGACCCAGGCTCGCCGAGGTTTATAAACCTACTAAGCTCCTCACGCATGAGCTCGAGGAACGACACAAGGTCATTAAGGCCCAGATTTAAAGCCTCGCTATATATATCGAAATTGCCTCATCGAGTGCCTCTTTATCATGGTCGTTAAAGGCCTTATTAATAAGTCCGTAACGCCCTTCATCGCCGAGACCACAAGCACCAACTTATTACCCAGGTAATCCCTACCAACAACCCTACCTATTACATTAAGGACATTACCACTCGTCAGTAACGAACCACCCACCTTCGAAATCCTAACCCCCCGTTCTAGTACAGTTTCCATTTCCATCCGGTCACCTCTATATAGGCACGAACATAACACATATTTAAAATTTACTATCTCGAATATAGTATATACCTATTACCATGGTATAAATAGCAATAACAATATATAGAATTAGGAGTATAGATGTCATAGTTAATGCATTATTCCTCATTTACCTTTATAATTATAAATCATAAGGATATAGTTAAGCCCGTCAACCAGGGCCTCAACACTAGCCGCAATTATACTCGTTGACACACCCACGGTTCTCCACCTAATCCCACCATCGCTGAATTCCATGAGGACCCTAACCACGCTCTCCGTGCTCTTAACCTCACCGGGGAGTATGACCCTATAGTCGGTGAGCCTTACCTTATTAAGCTCGGGGAACAATCTCGAGGCGACGCTCCTCAATGCCATGTCAATCGCATGAACGGGCCCAACGCCCTCGGCAACGCCTAACTCCCCATTGACCTTTACCACGGCCACGTGCATGTCATCATCACTAACCACCTTCCAGTAATCAATCCTTAACGGGTCCCTGAAGAGTCCCATCTCCCTGAGGGCTATGAGTATTGCCGATGCCGACGCCAGGTCGAAGCTATAACCCTTATTTTCAAGCTCCTTTATCCTCTCCAGTGCGCGTTTGAGCTCGGGTCATCCTTACTCACGTTAAGGCCAAGCTCTTTGAGGTGCACGAGTATGTTCGATGAGCCCGCGAGCTCCGAAACCACGAACCTCCTCGTATTACCGACAAGCTCGGGGTCAATATGTTCATACGCCCTAGTCACTTTATATACACCGTCAACATGAAGGCCGGCCTTATGGGAGAAGGCGTAATCACCCACGTATGGTTGATACGGGTTAGGGTTCAACCCAGCGGCCTCATAGACAAACCTGGACACGGCCTTTAACTTCTTAAGATCGTCAACGCCCCTAAGAACCCTAAAGCCGAGTTTAAGCACTAAATTCGGTATTATCTGGACTAGGTCGGCATTACCCGTCCTCTCACCAAGCCCATTAATGGTTCCCTGAACATGGCGAGCGCCGGCTAGTACACCCATTACCGTATTAGCCACGGCGCACCCGGAGTCATTATGCATGTGAACACCGACAGTAACCCTCAACTCCTTCACAGCCTTACCAGTTATTTCGTAAACCTCGTGAGGAAGCATGGCGCCGTTTGTGTCCGCGAGGACCACGGTATTAGCCCCAGCCTCCTCGGCAGTCTTAACAACCCTGAGCGCGTAGTCAGGGTCCTCCCTAAACCCCTGGTAGAAGTGCTCAGCGTCGAAAATCACCGTTAAGCCGTGATCCCTAAGGTAACGAATACTGTCATAGACCATGTCCAGGTTATCCTCAGGCTAACCCTAAGGACCTCCCTGACATGGAGAGTCCAGGACTTACCGACAAGAACCGCAACATCAACGCCAGAATCCAGTATAGCCGCCAGGTTAGGGTCGTCCTTGGCACTGACACCCTTTCTCCTAGTCATACCAAAGGCGGCCAGCTTGGCATGACTCAATGAATAATTCCTCATAGCCCTAAAGAACTCAGCGTCCTTAGGATTACTACCTGGCCAACCACCCTCGATATAGTCGACGCCGAGGTCATCGAGCATGAGGGCAATCCTAACCTTATCATTAAGCGTGAACGAGACGCCGGTCATTTGGGCCCCATCCCTAAGTGTTGTGTCGAGAACCTCAACCCTCGTGGATTTCTACACCACCCATACCAAGCCTAGGTTATAGTAAGTATATATAAGCATTACTTCATAACAATAATATATTAAGTTTTACTTGATGAGCGTACAAAATTTAAATATACTCATTAGATATGGATACCGTGGGGTCCAGAGAACTTATTATCGAGGGCCCAGTGATTAAGGTTGGTGATAACATAGACACTGACGTGATAATACCTGCCAGGTACCTCGTTTACACTGATCCATCAATACTCGCTAAGCATGCAATGGAGCCCTTAATACCTAATTTCTTCGAGAAGGCTAGTAAGGGCGTGGTCCTAGTCGCGGGCAGGGGCTTTGGAATGGGTTCAAGCCGTGAGCAGGCAGCGATTGCTTTAAAGGCGGCTGGCGTTAGGGCTGTGCTTGCTGAGTCCTTTGCCAGAATATTTTACAGGAACGCGATTAACAACGGCCTACCAGTGCTTGTGGTACCCGGCGTTAGTAAGGAGGTTAATGATGGCGACTTCGTGAGGGTTAACGTGAGCACTGGCGAGGTAGTTATTAATAACGGGCAGAGGTTACTGAGGCTAAACCAATAACGGGTATGGCCCTTGAAATACTAATTAGTGGTGGTCTGCTTGAGTATATTAAGTCACGTGGAGTGTCAGGTAATATTTAATCAGCTTCATTACGATGAGGGTTTTGTAAAACTTTCAGCAAAGTCATTGATAAGGAAGTTAGCAAAACACTTAATAAATCGTTAAGAAATGGGCTGTTAATGGGTAATAATGGCTATATTGATGTCCAGGACCTATGGCGAAAAATCCTAGCTGGATTAACGAGCGAGGCATAGGCACCGTACGCATCAGTCTCGATAAGGGGAAAGCCATAACGTATAGGGCCTGGACCTACGAGAAGAGGGAGTTATCCTTCAATAATGGAATGAGTGAGTTGAGGATTAAGGGTAAGGCACACGTAGAGTTAAGGGCGCCTGAGGAGTACATAAAGGGGTTGTGTGGGATTATCGTGGATTTTATGCGTAGTGAGGGACGTAAATACGACTTCGTAAGCCTAAGAGCACCGCTGGATGTAATTAAGCACTTCATACCACCACCAAATGTATGTAAGTGTTCACTTGAGAACTCGTTGATGAGGGTTAGGGAGATTATTAATAATTCTACTGCTAATAAGGTGGTCCTCTTCCTTAGCACAAGCGAGTTCTTAGCAGGGTCCGCGGATGTTGATGAATACGTGTTCACTGACGGTAATATAGTGATAAGGGATGATGTCATGATGTTTAGCGGTACTAAAGCCCATCATAACCTTCTCTACTCAATTGAAGTTCATGGCTCTACATGGTCAATAATTATTGAGGGGATTGTTGATGCCGAGCTATACATGTACGTACATGCACCTAGGGAGCTTTGGGATACGATAATTAATGGCATTAAGGAGGCAGTGGGTAATAGGGATGTCGAGATTATTAATGAGGATGAGGATTATGAGGAAGACGGGGTTGAGGAGTTAAATGAGGAAGATGAGGATAGCAATTACGACTTTGTCATCGGTCCCAACTAATCACCAATACTGAGGAGGCCCGAGTACCTAACCTTACTGGCGTCATCATCCACGAACCTCCGCTTACCACTACCCGCAGCCAGAATAACAATACCCAACTCCTATGATAACTTATCGTTAATTATCACCTCCTCCTCAATATGCGATATAACGGCATCACAGACAACATCGCGGGTCTCCCTATCGTCGGTTACCACGGTTATTTGCACTGAACTCGGTACAACGTACTCTCTGATAGGCCCACCAGCCGTTCCCAACTCAATTAAGTACGCATTATTTGGTGGTGGCCATAATGATAAGGCCCTAGCTAAATTAAGCGGTACCAGTACCTGGGGCTTCTCGGTCTCAAAGCCTGTATTAACGAGTGCCGTCGTGATTACCTCTCGCTCCTTCACCCTCAGCCTTACCCTTATCGCCACGGTTAATCACCCATATATGCCCAATCCTACCCTTAATCCTAGTGTTGTCCACAAAATCTATACTTAAAATTAATGGTTAATAAATCCTAATTTACGTAAGGTACTTCCTGGGATCAACAAATTTGCCATTTAATGCCGCAGCAGCGGCTACAGCCGCATTTGCCAGGTAAACCTTACCCTCCGGTGAGCCCATCCTGCCCCTAAAGTTTCTACTGCCCGTGGACACGGCCACCTCCCCAGGGCCGACGAGGCCAAAGTGCCCGCCGAGACATGGACCGCAGGTGCCGTACGTCACCACACAGCCTGCCCTCACTAGCGTGTCTATGTAACCTAGTTCCGAGGCCTTTATGTATATCTCGCGTGAAGCGGTATTACCACGCACCTACTCCTCGCCCTACCATTCCTCAGTATCTTGGCCGCAACCTCAATATCGCTAAGCCTACCATTTGTGCATGAACCTATGAACACGTAATCCACGTCCAAACCCTCAACCTCACTTATTGACTTAACATTATCAACACTGTGCGGCGCGGCCACCAGTGGCTCTAACTTGCTCAATTCAACGTCATAACCATCAACATACCTGGCGTCTGGATCCGGCGTCACCGGCCTAACCTCGACACCCCTCCTCTCCCTAATGTATCTTACAGTCTCACTATCCGCACGAACATGGCGGCGTCGAGCCCGAGCTCCACGCCCATGTTTGACACGGTGGCCCTATAATCCATTGGGAACACTCCTGGATCCTCGGTAAAGAACTCGGCGGACTTACCATTAAGCCCCTCAGCCTAAACACACTGAGTAGGTGTAATGCGACGTCCTTACCGTAAACCCCAGGGCCTGGCTTACCAAGTATTCTGATCCTAAATGGTTCAGGGACTACGAGCCAGGTCCTACCTGTTATCACTATGGCGGCTATGTCACTAGCCCCAAGCCCCTGGGCAAAGGCGCCCACTGCGCCAACCGTTGTTGTATGGCTATCAGCAGCCATAACCACCTGTCCAGGGAGTGCGTAATGATCAAGGAGCAATTGGTGCAGAATTCCATCACCAACATCATGGAAGAACTTAACGCCGGCAGTCTTCACAAACTTCCTAAGCCCAACCTGAATCTCAGCAGCCCTCTCCGTGGGTGGTGGAGCCAGGTGGTCAAAGGCTAGGACAAACCTGTTAACATCCCAAACCCTGACAATCCCCATCTTCTCCATAACCTCAACCACATGATAACCTGTGAGGTCATGAAATGCCGCCAAATCAACATTTACTTCCACAACATCGCCAGGACTTACGGATTTACCTGATGCCCTGCTTAGTATCTTCTCGGTCAGTGTTAGGCCCATTAATTCCTAGAAATATATAGTGTTTATATGGTTTATCTCATAATACAGAGATTATGAATAATGCGTTACTATTTCGTAATTTTATTGCTTACTTCAAATAACGAATTAGGTAGATTAAGCCTAAACATTGATTATGAGTGTGTGACTGAAACCCCTGAACTCATTGATAATCGCCATAGGTAATTTAGGAATTCATCAACATCCCTCTCAAGCTCCTTTATTTCCTCATCAGTTATGTGGGACCACCTGGATTGAGCCTTAACAAACTCCTTCAGTGGCTTACGCAGTCTTCTATCCATATACATATCACTCGGTGGGTTTATGATTAACCTATCGTGGTCCCACTCGTATAGTGGGAAGTAGCCTGTTTCTGTGGCTAGCCTGGCTATCTCGATCATCTTCTCATCAGGGAATCCCCAACCTGGTGGGCATGGTGCTAGTACGTGTATGAAGGCTGGGCCCTCATTCAAGTAACTTAATGCTTTCCTAACCTTATTAATTAAGTCAATTGGGTAAGCCACATTCGCGGTTGCTGCGTATGGTATGTGATGTGCGATCACGATGCTCATTATGTCCTTCTTTTTCTCTATCTTACCTCTAATGACCGTTCCAGCGGGCATTGTGGTAGTCTTCGCAAACTTAGGCGTTCCTCCGCTTCTTTGTATTCCCGTGTTCATGTACGCCTCGTTGTCGTAGAGTACGTAGAGTACGCCGTGACCACGCTCAAGCATACCACTCAAGGACTGCAAACCAATATCATAAGTACCACCATCACCAGCGATGGCTATAACCTTGGTATTCCTCTTCAATAGACCATTCCTATTCAAAGCCTTTATGGCCGCCTCAATACCCGCCGCAACGGCGCCCGCGTTCTCAAAGGCCACATGTATGTATGGGACTCCCCACGATGTGTATGGGTATATGGTAGTCGTAACCTCTAGACAGCCTGTGGGGTTTACAATTATTACATCAGGCCCCGACGCCTTAAGTATTAACCTAGCAGCCAGGGTGGCGCCGCAGGCCGGGCATGCAGTATGCCCTGGCGCAAAGTACTCCTCCCTGGGTATGTCGAGGAATGACTTAACGAGCTTAACCTTAACTGACATATTCCCTCACCCCCATGTACACCGTGCTCCTTGCCAGGTTTGCTGGGTCCGATGCATTGATTATCCTTATTAACTCATTAATGTCCTTCGAGAACACAGTCCTCTGCCCAAGCCCGTGAATCACGGAGATCACGGGCGTATCAATGCCCCGGGATTTCAATGCAGTCGCCACCTCGAGTGCCACCGGACCTCTATTGGTGCTCCTGGACTGACGGCCCTGTCGATTACGGCCACCGCCTTAACACCCTCAATAGCCCTCACCAAGTCATCGGTTGGGAACGGCCTAAATAACCTAAGTCTCAGGGCGCCGGCCTTAATGCCGCTCTTCCTCGCCATGTCAACCGCCTTCTTCGTATTGCCCCATATGCCACCGTATGTTATAATTACGTAGTCCGCATCATCTATCCTATACTCCTCAATCAGCCTATAATTCCTACCAAAGGTCTTGTTGAATTCGTCATGTACACCCTTAATTACGTCCATTGAGTTATGCATCGCGTCAATCACTTGATACTTAATTTCATAATACCACTCGGGTATTGCCATGACACCCATGGTTATGGGCCTCCTACTATCTAGTATTGGTCTATTGATCCTCTTCGGTGCAAAGCTTCTTATGGCATCTAAATCGTATAATTCCACTGGTTCTGTGGTATGGCTCATTAGGAATCCGTCATATGCCACCATGACGGGCAGCAGGACCCTGCCGTCCTCGGCAATCCTATAGGCCATTATTATCGAATCATAAACCTCCTGAGCAGACGAAGCAATCAACACAACCCAACCGGTGTCCCTAACGGCTGCCAGGTCCTGGTAATCACCATGAATGCATATTGGTGCTGAGGCAGCCCTTGTGGCAAGGGCCATGACTATTGGAAGCCTGAGCCTGAGGCTATGTAGAGTAGTTCGAACATGTAGAATAGCCCCTGGCTTGAGGTTGCTGTGAATGTCCTTGCGCCGGCGGCCGAGGCGCCTATCAACGCTGACATGGCACTGTGCTCCGACTCAACCGGTATGTACTCAGCGAGCATTTCACCGTTTACTACGAAATCCGCTATCTTCTCGACGGCAGGGGTTTGCGGCGTTATTGGGTATGCCGCTACCACGTCGACCTCCGCATCCTTAGCGGCATAAGCCGCCGCGTGATTAGACGTTATGGCAATCCTATCCCTAACAATACCCTTCTTAATCTTTGGCTCAGCGGTTACCAGGCTCATTCCTCAACACCCTCTGGCACCATCCTTATCGCCTTTGTTGGGCATTCGTGGGCGCAGATTCCGCAGCCCTTGCAGTGGTCATAGTCAATTTCATACGTAATGTCATACCTCCTGCCGTCCTTTGTGACGTATGGTTTATCGAGCTCGAGTATAGCGGGCTCCGGGCAATAAACCCAGCAGGTCCTGCACCTAATGCAGGCATCCTGATCAATGACCGGCCTCTCAGTCCTCCAAGAACCAGTATTGTTCTTAGCAGTGCTCATCGGCTCTATTACGTAACCACCGATGGCAGGTAACTCCCTCCAGCCCAGTAACTTAACGGCCTTTGGAGCCAGGCACCTGAACTCATTTAATCACCCTCGCCTCGTTATACGCCACCCTAACCAACTCCGCATTTAACTTGCCCAATCTACCACTGAATATCCTCAAAACCGCATCAGCTACGTCATCAACCGTTAAGGCATCAAAGACCTTCAGTAATGCGCCGAGCATTGCCGTATTAACTATAGCCCTGCCCAAGTACTTAGTTGATAAATCATACGCATTTATATGAATTATCCCGCCATTGAACCCCCTTAAGTACGGCTCGACTGTTTCATAACGCCTTGAATTTATGACTATGTAATCCCGCGTTCTCTCGGGTATTTCCGGGTTGACTCTCAGCAGGTCTGGACCGAAGACTACGGATATATTAGGCCTTTCTATGGGTTCTCTAACCTCTATCGGCTCAGTGGATATTGCTAAGTACGACCTAACGGGTGCGCCCCTCCTTTCCGGCCCAAACTCTGGGTATGCCAGTGCGTACAATCCCTTACTCACAGCGGCCAACGCCATTATCTGCGCGGCGGTTACGGCGCCCTGCCCACCTCTACCGAAGAATATTATTTCATATTCATAACCTTCACCTGCCATACCAAGTCTTCATTGAATGTGATTAGTTATAAACAATTTTACAAATTTTTAAGTATTTATAATAATGAAATTAGTCCGTTGTAGAAAATCCTTGATACAATTAATGATGCCGTGATTGCGACATATAAGGAGACTGTTTCGGTCATCCCCTCTCATTAATTGGTAAGTACCTCAGGTCGCGTGGACCCACGTAGTACTCCATGAGCCTTATCAATCTACCCCCCACACTCCAATACTCAAGCACGTGAGCCACCCAGCCAACTATCCTGGCCAATGCGAAGTTAGCTGGGTTATACTCCATTGGAAAGCCTAGCATGTAGTAAATCAGGGATGCGTAGAGATCGGTATTGGCATGTACACCCTTATGTCCCAGATGCCTCTCAACCGCATCCTCAAGCGCCCTAGCCGTCTCAAATAGTTTAAGGTAATCACCGCCCTTACTCACCGCTAACCTCCTGGCCAGGTCCTTTAGATAAACCGTCCTTGGATCCGCGAACCTCTTATACACTCTATGCCCAAACCCTATTATCTTCTCACCCCTCCTTACCTTATCAATTACGTACTCCTCCGCGCGGCTCGGATCACCAACCTCAATTATTGTCTTCAGGGCCTCGAAATTAGCACCACCATGCAACGGGCCCTTTAGACTTGAGAGGGCGGCCACAATCACTGAGTATATGTCGGTTAATGTGGATGCCACAGTAACGGCAGTGAATGAGGAGTTATTCATACCATGCTCCATGTAGGTTATGAACATGGTCTCCAAAGCCCTAAGCTCCTCATCACCGGGTTCCCTGCTGAAAAACATGTAGTAATAATTAGCCACATGGCTTAGGTCCGTCCTCGGCCTCGGTGCTGAGCCATCCGTGGTCAATCTATGGTATGTCGCAACGATGGTCGGCGCCATGGCTATTAGCCTGGTTGCCTTAACCTCTTCATTGGGCCCCCTAGCCGTGGCCTCCCTATCAAGGACGCCAGATAATCGATGCTTAGTCTAAGTACGTCGATTGGCCTAAGGCCACTGGGTAAACCTCTAAGGAATGCCAGCAATTCCTTAGGTAATTCCCTATTCGATGCTAATTCACTAGTGAACTCCCTCAACTCCGCCGTGCTCGGTAGTTTACCCCTAAGTATTAAGTATGCGGTCTCCTCAAACGTGGATTTAAGGGCTAGCTCGCTCAGTTCATAACCCTATAGTATATCTTGGCATTGTCAAGGTCTATTAGGCATATGCTGCTTTCCTTAACATAAACACCCTCCAATCCCCACTTAATCTCGGGCTTGAGGGTCATGAAGTTCCATATAGAGGTATAGTCTTTATTGATAAAATTTGTTTATTTTTAATAATGATAAACACGGCATTACCTGTCTCTTCGTTGCTCAATTATTATCTTTGATCTAACGAACCTAATTACATTGGGTATTCTAATCTCGTTTGGGCAGTTTTCCTGGCATAGGCCACAACCCATGCATAGCCACACAACCTTACGCACCCAGTCATTTATTATTCCCAGGTTCGCCAACTTCATTACTAACCTCGTGTTTAACCCGAACTCGGACATCGGGCAAACCGTGGTGCATGTACCACATTGGTAACATAATGATGCCGTGGGCTCGAACTTAAGCAATTCCTCCTTAAGTGTGGGGTTAGCCACGGCCATGTCCATCACCTCAATTGCTTAATTTTCTGCTTCGTCATTTCGATCTCCTCCTTAGTCACGGTCTCGACAATCCTCCTCGCCTCATTGGCGGCTTCTATGAAGTCCTTAACGTCTGGTGCGCCGAATAGTCTTAGTTGGAATCTTTCTTCTCTCACGCCTATGTTTTTTAGTCTCTTTTTCCAGTTTTCGAACCTTCTCACGGTGTTGTAGTTGGCCGTTATGTAGTGGCAGTCACCAAGCTACAGCCAGTCACGAAGACACCGGCAGCACCAAGCTCGAAAGCACGCTTAACATGTCTCCAGTTAAGCCTTGAGCTGCATGGCAACCTAATAATCCTGATGTGTGGTGGGTACTGAAGCTTCAGTATCCCCGTGTTATCAGCTGCATAGTATGAGCAGTATGCGCACGTGAACATTATCACCTTCTTCTCAGGCTCCTCAGCAAGGCAGCCTCAACCTGAGCCAAAATAGCATCATCACTCAATAGGTCCATGTCCAATGCGCCGTATGGGCACTCACCGACACATGCACCACAGCCCTGGCATGCGGCTGGGTCTATCTTCACGGGCTTACCAGGCTCGCCCTTAATCGCGCCGTAGGGACAGGCCTTAACGCATAATAAACAACCAACGCACTTGCTTGGGTCTATCCTCGGTACCGAGACCTCCTTAATTATGTAATCCCTAGACAACAGCGTCAACGCCCTGGCAGCAGCTGCATAACCCTCCAGGACAGCCTCGCCAAAGCCCCTATGAGCCCTAACCGCGCCCGCTATGAATATTCCAGGTGTCATTGTGTCCACGGGGCCGAGCTTCGGGTGGGCCTCCATCAGGAAGCCCTCCTGATCCCTAGAAAGCCTCAAAACCCTAGAAACCTCGTCCGAGTTAGGCCTCATGGGTGTATTGAATACCACGGTATCGACATGGACCGATACATCACCACCAAGCTCCACGTCCCTAATCACGGCAATGTCATGATTAAGCGATACGTAATTCATCACATCACCTTCCCTCGGGACTCTAAGTATTGTTATACCAGCCCTCCTAACCTCCCTATATAGGTCCTCGTATTGGGTCCCAACCGTCATGACGTCTTTAACAACGACATACACGTTCTTGCCAGCCCTCCTCAATGCCAGCGCTGTGTTAAACATTATGGCTTGGCAATAGGGCTTGCCGCACATGTCAATGAACAATACGTCATTGCCAGTACTCAAGCCCTTACTGACTAGGTCATGTATCGTCATGACATTGAGTCCATCACTACCATTGTAATTAGCGGTGTTGACGGGGCTAGCCCCTGTGGCAACTATTATTGCGCCCACGTCGAGCTCAACGCCGTTGCTCAGGACAACGTGGAAATTACCCGTGAAGCCCGTCACGTCCTTAACCGTAGTTCCATAGTAGACCTTAACCCTGGGATTCTCGAGAACCTTTAGCAATTTATTGATCATATCCTTAATTCTGGCGCCCTCCGGCAGGTACTTAACTACGAAATCGTTTAAGTAGGGCCACCGCATTTACTTCCTAACTCAACCACTATGGTTTCAACGCCTGCATTAGCGAGCGCATTAACGGCAGCGAGCCCCGCTGGACCACAACCAATAACCAACGCCCTCTTGATTATACCGAGCCTCTCAGGTCTGAAGGGTTTCATAAGTGGTGCCTTGGCTACTGCCATTCTTATCATGTCCTTTGCCTTTTCTGTGGCTATCTTCCTGTCGTTGTGGACCCAGGTGTCCAGGTTCCTAATGTTCGTCATCTCCACAAGGTAAGGATTAAGACCAGCCCTCCTCGCAGCATCCTGGAAAAACCTAAGGTGGGTCGCCGGTGAACATGCCGCCACAACGACTCTGTTAAGGTTGTTTTTCTTTATCGACTCAGCGACGCGATCCAGCCCGGCCTTTGAGCAGGCGAAGGGTATGTCCTCGGCGTGAACCACGCCGGGTAATTCCCTTGAAAACTTAACTAACTCATTCACATCGGCGACGCCGGCTATGTTACTGCCACAGTGACAGACGAAGACGCCAATCCTCGGCTTCTCCACCTCTATGGTTTCATTAAACTCCTCAGTCTTTATCACTGATTTACCCATGAAGCCCACGGCCTGGGCTGCCGCCGCCAAGCCCATGAGTACCGATTCCGTGATGTCGGTGGGCCCGGAGGCGCTTCCAGCCACGAATATGCCGGGAACGTTGGTCTCGACCGGGTTTGCCGGGTTCGCCTTGATGAAGCCATATCTATCGAGTTCGAGACCCAATGCATTGGCTAACCTCTGCAGGTCCTTGGAGGGCTTCATGGTAGGCGCCAGGACGATCATGTCATAATCCTCGACCCTGACCTCCCCACTCCGCGTATTCTCGTACCTAATCCTTATTGAACCATTAACGGGGCCTATCATCATTGGCCTACCATGGACTATCCTAACGCCCTTTTCAATGGCCCTCTGGTATAGGTTCTCGAAGCCCTTGCCGTATGTCCTAACGTCATTCATGTATAATATGGTGACGTCATCAATGCCGTGGTTCTTAGCGTAAATGGCCTGCTTAAGTAGGTACTCGCAACAGACCTTTGAGCAGTATGGATTAGCCTTACTCGTTCTGGAGCCTATGCAGGATATGAATAGGACCTTCCTTGGGTGTTCATGGTTACTTAGCTTAATCACCTCGCCTAATGATGGTCCAGTGGCGTTGACGAGCCTCTCAAACTCCATTGCGGTGAGTATGTCCGGGTGCTTGCCGTAGCCGTACTTAGTCAGTACCTCACCGCCCTCTAGCTCGTAGCCCGTGGCCACTATGACCGCCGCCACCTCCCTCTCGATTATCCTGGGCATCATCGTGAATAGTATGGTCCTGGGTTCACAGACGCTAACACACCTATTGCAGGCTATGTTCTCAGGGGGCTTGTTTAGGCATAGGTCTGGTCTATGGCGTAGATGCCGGGCTCGGCCTGAGGGAATGGTAGGTATATCGCCTTCCTAAGGCCAATCCCGGCATTGTACTCGCTCGGGGTTGTCATGGGGCATACGTTCTCGCACAACCCGCATTTCGTACATTCATCCGTAACATACCTAGGCTTAACGAGTATCCTAGCCTTATAACGCCCTGGCTCGCCCCTCAATTCCAGTAGCTCCGCCATTGTTAGCACCTCAATGTTCTTATTATTCGAGGTATCACTCATTAGCGGCCCCTCTATGCATATGCTGCAGTCTAGTGTTGGGAATGTCTTGTCGAGCATTGCCATCTTACCGCCGATGGTCGCCGATTTCTCGATTAATGTCACCTTATAACCCATGTTAGCCAAAGCCAAAGCAGCCTCAATACCAGCAATACCACCGCCAATTATGAGGACTCGGTTGTTTACAAGGCCCTCCTGTACGGCCTTGGTACCGCCGATCTTCATTAAGTAATCCCTCACCGTTATCTCCTCCTCACGCTCGACGTATATCGCATTCGTTGGGCAGACCCTCTCGCATATGCCGCATGCTACGCAGTCAAGTTCCTTACCAGGCTTAATCCTGACGTAATGATAACCCCTCGGGTTAACCTCCTCCTTAGTCAGCTCCAGGACATTCATTGGGCACCTCTTAACGCATAACTCATCGCCTATGCACATCTCCGGCGTAATCTTGAGCTTACCCAATGGTCTCCTTACTTTATCAATATCTAACGCCCTATAACTCACGGTTTAATGGACTGTTTCATAGATTAAAATTTTGCCTAAGTTAAAAATAAAAGATTAATAAGTCAATAGACTAACCTCTAAATTATTAAAAATTATTCATAATACATAATCATGATTTATAATTAATAAATTAATAACACCTCGGTTGCTCGCCATGAATTAGGTAAAAACGAGGGAACGTATTTAAGACAGGTAAATTGCCAAAATTATAACGAAGGCCTACTTACTCCTCATTAATTGCCTCAGGAATTCACCAACCTTCTCAACCTGGCTGTTGCTTACTTGCTCAAGTAACTCCCTGAGTCTTGGCGCGCCGCGTTGATACTCGGCGACCCACTCCTTAGCGAACTCACCACTCCTAACCCTCTCGGCGGCCTCCCTCATCCTTCTCTTAACATCCTCATTAATTACGTATGGCCCAACCGTTAAGCCGCCATACCTAGCCGTCTCGCTGACGCCAAGGAGCATCCCGGTGAGTCCCCTCTCCCATATTAAGTCCATTATTAGCTTAGCCTCGTTGATGGCCTCGAAGTAAGCCACCTCCGGTTGGTAACCAAGTTCCACCATAACCTCAAAACCATACCTCAACAACTGCAGCAGCCCGCCAACTAATACGTTCTGCTCACCTATTAGGTCGGTCTCCGTCTCCTCAGCGAAGGTTGTCTCTATAACACCAACCCTCGTGAACCCATTGGCCTTTGCAATCGCCAACGCAGTCTTTAGGGCATTCCCGGTGAAGTCCTGGTGAACAGCAACCAGCGCCGGAACGCCCCAACCCCTGACGAATTCATCCCTAACAGCCTTACCGGGCGCCTTGGGCGCTATTAAGACGACATCGACATCACTCGGCGGCTTTATTAGCCCGAACCTAATGTTGAAGCCGTGGGCAAAGACCACGGTCATGCCGCGCCTAATGTTTGGCGCAATTTCCGATTCCCAAACACTTGGCTGTACCATGTCGGGCAGCAGAACCGCTATTACATCCGCCCTCCTAACCGCATCACCCACTGGGTAAACCTCAAACCCCTCCTGCCTAGCCAGGTCAAAGCTCTTGCCCGGCCTAACACCAACGATGACCCTAACACCACTATCCCTCATGTTCAACGCCCACGCCCTACCCTGAATGCCATAGCCCAACACCGCAATTACCTTATCCCTTATCACCGATAGGTCTGCATCCCCATCTTTGTATATCCTAGCCATTACTAACCACCACCTTATTCATGTGTACTTCTTCGGGCATATATTTAACATTTACCACATCGTAGAGCTTATCAAGTTTATTACAGACCCACCTAACCTCATCCTCCTCACCCCTAGCCCTGATGGAAACCTTAATCACTGAGTCACTCATGTCCACCACCACGCGCTTAATCGTTATCTTGCCCCTCCTGATTACGTTCATAGCCCTAACCACGGCATCGAATGGGTTAACCTCATTACTCATCATGACCTCTATCGAGAAATCACCCTCCATAGCCATCACCTGGGTACCTGAGGTCGACCTTAAAGCTCCGGGAGTATGACCTCCTCAAGCCATTTACCTGACGGTACGAAGGGCAGGACGAAATCCCTCTCCCTATCAATGGTTATGTCGACGATCAACGCCTCATTATTCCTAACGGCCCTCGCACGGCACTCCTCAACTCCTCGTAATTACTCGGCCTAACACCCTCTATTCCATATGCCTCGGCTATCTTCATGAAGTCCGGGTTGACGTTAAAGTCCACGGCGATTATCCTCCTATTATACAGCATTACCTGCCAATGCCTGACGAGCATGAGCGTTGAGTTATCGAATATGGTCACTATCACGGGTAGGTTATACTCACGAATAAGGGCCAGGTTCTGCATTGTCATTTGGAATGAGCCATCGCCATCAATATCGAGCACGGGCACGTCGGGCCTGGCTATCTTTGCACCCAGGGCCGCGGGTAACCCAAACCCCATGGTGCCAAGGCCTGCGCTGGTTATGAAGGTTCCAGGTACGTAAACATCCCAGTGAAGCTCACACCACATTTGGTGGCTACCAACACCAGTAGTGGTTATTGAGTGTGGTGGCATCACCTCCCTAAGGACCTTTAAGACTCTCCACGGCGCGAACCCATCAATGTTAACCCTCCTCCTGTACTCCTCATAACTCTCCTTAATACCCCTTAACCACTTAATGAATGCTTCATGCCTTCTCTCGAGGGCCTTGGGCATGAGCTTAATCATGGTCGAGAGGACGGCCTTGGCGTCGCCGACAATACCGACCTCGGGCTTAACGTTCTTACCAATCTCGCTTCTGTCGATGTCCACGTGTATTATCTTCCTACCCCTCCTAAACTCGTTGAAGTTGCCCACGGTTCTATCGCTGAACCTTGTGCCGACTGCCAATATTACGTCGGCATTTATTATGGCTGCATCGGCCTCAAGCCTACCATGCATTCCCGAGGGACCCATAACCAATGGGTGATTACTAGGTACGCAGTTCTTACCTGGCAGCGTGGTGACTATGGGCATGCCTATTAATTCGGCGAGGGTCAGGACCTCGTTGGTCGCGCCACTCCAACAAACACCACCGCCGACCAGCATCACGGGTCTCTCTGCGTTTAGGAGTAGTTTGAGTGCGTAGGCGATTAATGAGGGGTCTGGCTCGGGGATTGCCTTCCTGGCTATTCTTATTACCCTGCCTTAACGATTGTCGGGTTTACATCCATTAACTGCACATCCCTCGGTAAATCAATAACTACGGGGCCTGGCCTACCATCTGTTGATATTTCATAGGCAGCCTTGTACACGGGGACCAGGTCCTCAGGCCTCTTGACCATGAATGTGTGCTTGGTGACGGGCATCGTAGCGCCGACGATGTCCGTCTCCTGAAAGGCATCCCTTCCGAAGAATGCAGTTGGTACTTGACCCGTTATTGCTATTAGTGGTGATGAGTCCATCATCGCGTTGGTGAGCCCGGTTAGTAAGTTTGTGGCGCCTGGGCCTGATGTGACGACCACGGTCATGGGCCTCCTCATGACCCTACCATAGGCATCCGCGGCATGTATGGCGCCCTGCTCATGCCTAAACATATAAACCTTAATATTAGAATTATATAGTGCATCGAAGAACGGCATTATCTGGCCACCAATAATGCCAAAGACCTCCCTAACGCCCATACCCTCCATCTCCTTAACCAGTAAATCAACGGCTCTAGGCATTATGACCACCCAACGCGCTCATTTCATGCCTACTCATGGTGGCTCCTAACCGTGAGTTTGACGAGTCGTTTCCATCATACGTAAAGAATAAAGCACCTCATCATACATAAGTCAATTTATAGAATATTTAAGCTTTTCCGCCATATAACTAATATAATGTGATTTATTGGATGTTTATGGTTATTCTATATCCTAGGGAAATGCTTAAATAAAGTATTTTTATTAATGGGTACGGTGGGTTAGATTGCTCAGGGAGACGTAGTTAGGGTCTCGCCTGGGAGTAAATACGTGAGGTTATTAGATACGACGCTTAGGGATGGTGAACAAACACCCGGCGTTGCTCTTAAACCTGAGGATAAGTTGGCTATTGCGTTAAAACTTGAGGAGTTGGGCGTTGATTCCATAGAGGCTGGCTTCCCAATAGTTAGTGATGGTGAGTTCAGGGCCGTTAAGTCAATAGCGAGGGAGGTAAGTAACTCCGAGGTCATTGCATTGGCGAGAACCAGGAGGGAGGATATTGATCGTGTAATTGATGCTGATGTACCGGCGGTTCACATATTCATAGCAACATCAGACCTACACATGAGGTATAAGCTTAGGATGGGTAGGGAGGAGGTCGTGGAGGCCGCGGTGAACGCGGTCACCTACGCCAAGTCCCATGGACTAACAGTGGAATTCAGCGCGGAGGATGCGACGAGGAGCGACCCCAAGTTCCTGGCCAGGGTATTTCAGGAGGTTGTTAATGCAGGTGCTGATAGGCTTGACATTGCGGACACGGTTGGCGTAATGTGGCCTAGTAAGATGGCGTCGCTTGTGAGGTTTGTTAGGGAGAACGTCAGGGGTAATTACCTACTTAGTGTGCATTGTCATGATGACTTCGGAATGGCCGTGGCAAATAGCGTGGCAGCTATTGAGGCTGGCGCTGACCAGGCCCACGGCACGATAAATGGGGTTGGGGAGAGGGCGGGTAATGCGGCGCTTGAGGAGATTGCGGCTGCCGTGAGGTTCCTACTCAATTATGATGTTGGCATTAAGTTCGAGAAAATTAAGGAGGTCTCTGACCTGGTCTCGAAGCTCTTCGGTATACCTGTGCCGCCTAATAAGGCTATCGTCGGGGCCAACGCCTTCTCCCATGAGTCGGGTATTCACGTACATGGGGTGCTCTCGAACCCACTGACCTATGAGCCGATAGACCCAGGGGCTGTGGGCATGAGTAGGAGGATAGTCGTTGGGAAGCATAGCGGTAGGCATTCAATAATGTATGTGTTAAGGTCCATGGGCATTGAACCACGTGATGACATAGTCAATACCGTGCTGAGGAGAATTAAGGAGTTAGGTGACATGGGTATTAGGGCGTCTGAGGAGGATATTAGGCACATAGTAATGGAGGTGCTTAACCAAGGTAGTGATAGGCCGTATTAAGAAAGCCCCTATGCATGTTTGATTTAACGCGTTTAAAATAGGCACTAATCACTCCCTTAAGTACTTATCCTCACCCCTTAACCAATCATCCCTAATTGGTGAGTAGACATCAATCACGAGCGAGTCCTCAAGCGCCTCAACACTGTGCACGGTATTTGGTGGTATGTGAACCACATCACCGGGTTCGGCTATGTACGTGTCATTATTCACGACAAACCTCAGCCTTCCCTTAACCACTATGGAGACCTGCTCATGTGCGTGAGAATGCGGCTTAACAACGGAACCCCTCAACAACTTAAATTGGGCTACCGTAACCCTAGAGCCATGCATATGCCTCCTATAAATCAACTCACCAAGCCTCTCCCAATTAGTCTCCTCATACTTAAGCAGTGCCATGCCTAACCCATACCTTAGAAGTATTTAAGTACTTAAACCTAAACAGTATTTTCTATAATTAGCAATGCATAAAAAAATAGGCTATGTAGTAAGGCCCAATGAGGGTGGCGGTGATTGAGGGTGACGGTATTGGGCCTGAGGTAACGAGGTCCGCGTTAGAGGTCCTTAAGACTGCCGCGTCTAAGTATGGCTTAAGTATCGACATAGTGAATGTTGAGGCTGGCGATAACGCACTTCGTAAGTACGGTGAGGCATTACCAAGCAAGTATTGGTCAGTAATAGAGAGTTCCGACGCAATCCTGAAGGGGCCCGTTGGCGAGAGCGCCGGTGAGGTGGTTGTTAGGTTGAGGAGGGGGTTGGACCTATACGCCAATATCAGGCCTGCCAGGAACTACCCGGGGGTTAAGGCTGTGAGGGACGGCGTTGATTTGGTCATTGTGCGTGAGAATACGGAGGACGTCTACGTGAGGGCTGAGTACATGTTCAGTAACGACACTGCAGTGGCCCTTAGGGTAATAACCAGGAGAGCCAGTGAGCGCATTGCCAGGGTCGCCCTAAACATGGCCAGGACCAGGCGTAGGAGGGTAACCATTGTTCATAAGGCCAACGTACTAACAGTGTCCGATGGCTATTTAGGAATGTCGTTAAGGAGATTGCCAGGGAGTACCCCGAGGTTGCGGTTGACGAGATGTACGTGGATGCGGCGGTTATGGACCTGGTCAGGAGGCCCCAGGACTTTGACGTAATAGTCACGACAAACCTCTACGGCGACATACTCAGTGACTTGGCGGCCTACGTGACCGGTAGCATTGGCTTGCGCCATCGGCCAACATAGGCGATAATAAGGCGTTATTCGAGCCAATACACGGCGCGGCCTTCGACATAGCCGGTAAGGGAATTGCAAACCCGACCGCGATGATTTTGAGCACAGCATGGATGCTCAGATGGTACGGTGAGAGGACGGGAAGTAATAACTACGTGATGGCCGGGAATGCCATTGAAAATGCTGTGATAAGCGCCCTAAGTCAGGGCGTACATACGCCAGACCTGGGTGGTAACTACACGACGGAATCCTTCACTTCCATGGTCCTTAAATTTATTTAGTATTTATTACGCAAATTCTTCGAAATAATTACATGTTATTGCTTCGTCATTGTATAAATATTTAATATATAAAACATTCGATAATTTAAAAATAGCTTATTTACATATTTCCTAGGATATATAAAACTTAAATACTCTTTACATAAGCTTATTTATTGCATATATATGGTGCTACCCATTAAATATCCAGCGGATTGCGGTATCTTCGGCGTAATTAGGCGTGGTAATAACTCGGATAAGGTGGGTGGTGACCTTGTTGTTAAAGCCTTAGAAACAATTAAGTTCAGGGGCGCCGGACTGGGTTCAGGCTTCGCCTTATTTAATCATGAGTCCATGGGCTTTAAAATGGGCATCTTCGTTAAGGAGGAGTTCATGAAGAATGCGGTGGATATTGTGGAGTCGTTAATGAGGGATTACGGCTTTGGACCCATTGATGTGAGGGTTAGGAATAAGCTTGGCCCCATGGCTGACCTCGAGGCTCGGGTCCTGGGCAATAATAGGTCTAATGGAAAGATTGCTGACGCCATTAATGCTATTAATGACCTACTGTGGGAGGGTAGGGTTGGCAGGGTGTATTACTGGGGCGAGCATGTTAACGTGTTTAAGGGCGTTGGTTACCCAAGCGATATTGCCTCAGTGTATAGTGTTGATAGGTATAGCGCGGACCTATGGATTGCACACACGAGGTTCCCAACGAATTCGCCCGGCTACCTACCCTATTGGTCGCACCCATTCTCGGTAAATGACATAGCGGTTGTGCATAATGGTGAGTTGAGTAGTTATGGAAATCACATAAACGCTCTCTACTATAATTACGGTTTAGGCTCATTCGTAGGCACTGACAGCGAGGTCGTGGCCTATTTAATGAATTACTTACTACATGTACAGGGGCTTGGCATAGAGGATGCCGTTAGGGTGTTGATTGGGGAGTCGCCTAAGCATGTTCATGGCCATGGCGCATTATCACTAATTAGGCGGTTCAGGTGGGCAATGCTTGACGGGCCCTTTGCCATACTCATGGGTATTTACCACAATGATGATTTATACCTCATAGCCCTGGCTGATAGGTTTAAGCTTAGGCCCATCGTTATTGGTATGGATGATAATTACTACTACGTGGCCAGTGAGGAGGCCGCCATTAGGGCCGTATCACCTAATGCCAGGGTCTGGACCTTGAGCCAGGTGGCTACTTCATTACCTCATTAAAGCGTGGCGTCATTTCGTGGGGTAGGGCTAGGGAGGAGGTGGATGTCTTCTTCCCGGCTAGGTCCTTCCCAACGTATGTGGGTAAGGACGCTATTGATGCCGAGGGCCTTAGTTATAAGGAACTGAATGAGGAAATACTAAGGAGGGCATTGGGCGGAGCCAGGGTCATTAGGGTGGTAAATGTCAGGGGCCATAGATTCATTGGCGTGAATCTGCCGAGGCATGGCATAAGGGACATCAAGGTCGAGATATACGGCACACCAGGTAATTCCCTCGCAAACCTAAACAACGGCGTTGAATTTGTGGTCTATGGGAATGCACAGGATGATGTTGCGGATACAATGCATGACGGCAGGGTCATAGTACATGGTGATGCGAGGGATGTGCTTGGCCAGGCATTGCAGGGTGGTGAGGTCTTTATTAGGGGTAATGCGGGCAATAGGGTTGGCATTCAAATGCGTGAGTACCGTGATAGGAGGCCCTACTTAATAATTGGTGGTAGGGTTGATGATTACCTGGGCGAGTACATGGCGGGTGGCGTCGTGATGGTCCTCGGCATCGACTCAATAAATAGATGCAGTATACCACTGGTTGGTAAGCACGTCGGTAGCGGCATGGTTGGCGGTAGGATATACATTAGGGGCAAAGTACCTGAGCAAAGGATTGGCTTAACAATTCCTTACCCTGAACTTAAGGAATTCCTTGACGCCATTAAGGATGAGGGCCTAGGGCAGGATGAAGCAAATAGGTTACTGGGTGTGATAACGCATTCAGAGCACGTTAGGAGAAATAGGGTTGAATATAGGGATTTAAATGAGGATGAGGTTAGGGAGTTGGAACCCATAATACGTAGGTTTGCCCGAGAATTTAATGTAAGTGAGTCCATAATTGATTATTTACTAAGTTCTAGGTATACCGTAGTGACTGCCGAGTAGTTATTAATGACTGTAATATATATTATCTAAAGTATAATAATGCTTATAAATAGGTAACCGGCTATAATCCGAGTGAATTATATAATCAATATAAGGCCCAGGCAGGTGATTAGGGATTTCATTAGGTTAACGAATATGGGACCTACGGATGATTTCTGGTACAGTGAAGTCATTAATGAGATTAGGGGGATGGCGATGCATGGTAGGCCCATTAGGATTTTTAGGAGGGGTGTGAGGAGGTATAGGATTCTTGATAATATTGATTTTGGAATTAATGAAATTAGGTTGGCAGGGCATGAAAGGGGTATTGCAAGCCTTACCTCGTTCATTGGCGGTATTGAGGTTTCCGCACCCATATACCTGGCCGACATGTCCTTTGGTTCCCTAGCCGGTGTGCCCAATGTTGTTGAGGCTGAGTTGGCAGATGAGTTAATGCTCATAAGTGGTACTGGGAGGGTGGATTGCACCCTGAGGTTGCCAGGCATAGGAGGATATTTGTTCAGTGGGCGTCGGCTAGGTTCGGCGTTGACATAAACACCTAATGGCTGGCATGGGGATTGTGATTAAGATTGGGCAGGGCGCGAAGCCGGGAATTGGTGGTCATCTTCCTGGATCGAAGGTGACGCCAGTGATATCCCAGGTTAGGAGGATACCGATTGGAATTGATGCGCTATCGCCGGCGCCACACCACGACATATACTCCATCGAGGACTTAAAACAGAGGATTGACGCCCTTAAGGAGGCTACTGGTAAGCCCGTATTCGTTAAGGTCGCGGCTACTAACTACATACCGTATATAGCGGCTGGCATTGCTAGGATGGGGGCTGACGGGATAATAATTGATGGCCATGGGGCGGGCACGGGGGCTACCCCATTGGTTGTTAGGGATAACATAGGCATCCCCATTGAGTTGGCCATAGCCTCAGTGGATAGGATGCTTAGGGAGGAGGGACTTAGGGACAGGGTCACATTGATTGCGGCTGGCAGGGTGTCCACGGCTGATGATGCGGCGAAGCTCATGGCCCTTGGGGCTGACGCGGTCTCCATGGGCACGGCACTGTTAATATCCATGGGCTGCGCCATGGCTAGGACATGCCATAGGGGCAACTGCCCGGCAGGCATAACGAGTAAGATAACTGATGGGTCGGTGATTGTGGATTACGACTTCGCCCTTAGATCATCGAGGAACTTCCTCACGGCATTCATGGAGGAATTAAGGTTAATACTTGATTACCTGGGTATTGATGATGTGAGAAAACTCGTTGGTAGGAGGGACCTGCTACGGGGTCGCTGTATCGATGGCATTACAGCAAAGGTGCTGGGCATTAGGGAGGTGAATTGCGAGTCTAGTGATGAAGCATTAATAAACCCAGGCAGTACCTGGACGCCCGACTACTCAATATACGCAACGCAACTGGTTAGGACTGGTGATGTGGTGATAGTGAGCATGGGTAGTAGAGGACCGCCAGAAGTCGAGCCTCCCAAGAGGTTGATTGATTGGTTGAGGCTCGATGGTGCCCAGGTCACGAAGCCGGCCATAGACCCGTATAGGAGGACATAGACGTATCGACAGTGCTGGGCAGAGGTAGGCTGTGGCTCTCAATGCCCGTGATCATTAAGCCGCCGAGTACGTGGAGTGGCGAGCTCATAAAGGCCGTGAAGTTCGTTGCAAGGGCTAACTCGGTCATGGCGGACCTTGAGGGCATGGACATAGTTGATGATAGGCACTTGATGAGGGTCATGTGGGATAGGTATGTGGATGGGCTGGGCGCGCTCGTGATACCGTACCCGCAGCAGGTCATGAAGGACGTCAACGCCCTGACCTACCTGAGGGTGGTTAGTGCCGGTGATATTGCCAATGCCGTAAATACGTTGGTGAGGGAGATTGATAGGGTTCATGGGTGATAATCGATATCAATGATGACTACCCGGAGGTGTCCTTGGTGAGACTTGACGTGGAGCTTAGGAGGAGGGGCGTCAGGGAGGACGTGGACTTAATAATCCACATGCCCAGTGTTAGGAGTAGTGGTGATATTGTTAAGCTGGTTGCTCTTGGGGCTGACGCGGTGATTATAAGCGGTTTCGTGGAGAGGGCGCTTCATGGCTATAAGGATATTGAGGACTTTAGGCTTAGGTTCATGAGGTTCCTAACGGGCATTAGGAGGGAGATAGCCCAGCTCCTTGGTGCGGCCGGTATATACTCACTGCAGTCCATTGTTGGTAATAGGGAGCTGCTAAGGGCGTTGAGTGGTAGGGTTAGGGATATGCTCATGGTTAAGCTGGCTGGCGAGGACGCGCTCTATAGGTAATTACTGAATTAAATATAGTAAGTAATTGACGTTATGGTAATATTTATAAACCATGAATTGGTAATAACCACGTGGGCAATCAGGAATTTTGGAATTGATAACAACGATAGCCAGGGCTGAGGAGGAACTCAATAAATTGAGGCATCTGCTCATTAAGTATGGTAATGATGTGAGCATTACGGAAGTAATGCAGTCAATACATGAACCACTCCTCCTCAGGCTTATTGGCGAGGTATTAATGGGTAATGATAAGGTGGCCTACCTGGGCCCAGAGGGTAGTTATTCCCACGAGGCTGCGGTTTACTTATTTGGTAGTGCCGTGACCTTCGTACCACTTAGGTCGATAGGCGACGTGGTTAAGGGTGTTTACCAGGGCGATTATGGCTTTGGTGTCATACCCATTGAGAATAACCAGGCTGGGGTTGTGGGTGAGTCCATGGAGTCCCTGATTAGGTGGAATGTGTATGTGAACTATGCAATTGATTATAGGGTATCGCTATGTCTCGTGGTTAATGATGGGGCTGAGATAAGCGATGTCAGGGAGGTTTATTCACACCCGCATGCCATTAATGAGGCGTTAAACTTCATATCAAGGTTAAACGCCTCAATAAACTATACACAATCAACTTCAGAGGCTTTGAGATTGATTAAGGGGTATAGGCATAGGGCGGCGGTGGCGTCTAGGATTGGTGCGGAGCTTTATGGGCTTAAACCACTGGTTTGCGGTATTGAGGATAACCCAAACTACACGAGGTTCCTAGTAATATCTAGGCATATGAATAGGTCCGGGGATAGGACCCTCGCCATATTCTCCGTACCCAACAAACCAGGCTCCCTATTCAACGCGTTAAAGCCCTTCGCGGAGCTTGGCATTAACCTATCAATGATATACTCAAGACCAAATAGAAGTAGTCCCTGGGCTACGACTTCCTACTCGAGACCGAGTGCCAATTATCCGATGAGGACTGCTCAAGGGCATTTAATGAGTTGGGCAGGGTCGCCGTTTACGTGAAATTACTGGGTAGCTACCCCGTGTCCCGCATTCACTAGCTGACTAATTCTATATATTTAATCGACGAATTTATATAAAATAAGTATAACTTATTAACCACACACTCCACTAATTACTTGGCTATGGACCACGTACCAATGAGCATGTGTACACAACACCCTGATAATGCCAGGTGCCTAACTGGGTCAGGGATAGTGTTATCCAGGGTGATGATGAGGTACATGAGGCTTACCTAGCCTATAGCCTATACGGTTGTCATGAAGTGATGTGGGATTTCGAGGGCAAGGACGTGGATATTTACGTAGTTAGAAAACTACTCAGTAGATACCCGGAATACTTCAGGAATAACGTCCTAGGTAGGGATGTATACCTAACACTCAGGTTGCCGAACCCATGGGTTGAAACGGCGGAGAAGAAATTATTCTCACAGGCCCTCGAATTAGTACCAACGGCTTACGACGTTGCCAGGGAGTTTTATGGCGATGACAACATCAACGGCGTGTTCCAGGTTATTTTGCCGTTAACGTCGAGGGCGGAGGAATTGATATTTACGTATAAGTACTACGAAAGGGTCGTTGCCGGTAAGGCATTCATTGAGTTAGTTCCGGGGGTTAGGGTCATGGATGTCCTCGGTAGTGTTAGGCCGAACACGATAGACGTGATACCGCTCATTGAGGACCTAAACTCAATGATGAGCATTGATAAGATAATTATTGGTTACTGGAAGGTCGTCAAGCCAAGTTACTTGAGGATCTTCATAGCCAGGTCTGACCCCGCCATGAATTACGGCTTAATACCCGCGGTACTCATGGCAAAGGTGGCGCTTAGTAAGGCTCTGGACTTGGGTAGGGAGCTTGGGCTTGAGGTTTACCCTATAATTGGTGTTGGGCCCACGCCATTTAGGGGCCACCTAACGCCATACAACGTGGATAGCGTCATTAGGGAGTACCCATGCGTGTACACATTCACCGTGCAGTCAGCATTTAGGTATGACTACCCAGAGGGTGAGGTGGTTAATGCCATTTCAGAGCTGAATCATAGGGCGCCAAGTAGTGACTGCACTGTCCCTGACCATGGAGTGCTCATTAACATAATTAATAAGTATGTAATTAATTATCAAAGGGAGGTTGAGGGTTTGGCGAACGTTATAAATAGGGTTTCGAACTACGTACCCAGGAGGAGGGCTAGGAAGTTGCACATTGGCTTGTTTGGTTATAGCAGGGGCTTTAGGGGTGTGGTCCTTCCCAGGGCTATAACGTTCGTCGCATCGCTCTATTCCCTGGGAATACCGCCTGAGGTGCTGGGCGTTTCCACGCTTGAGGAGTTGAGTGAGGAGGAGTATAGTGCGTTAAGCGAGGTCTATGTAAACCTAAGGCATGACTTAACCCGCGCGGCTAAGTACGTATGTCATGAGTGCCTTGACCTACTCACGAAGTACGGCCATGCCTTCGAAATCAATGGTGAGACTATTAATGAGGTTAAGAGGGATATCAAGGCCCTCGAGGATATGGCATTAAGACTGGGCCGAATGATTATGAAGGCAGGAAGCATGAATTGTTGGCGCAATTACTCATTAACTCACTGATTGAGGGTAGGGAGGAGGACACGACTAAGTACATGGTTGAAATGGCATTAATCAGGCACGCAATAGGTTAGGAGGTAGTTTACGGGAAATCAAACCATCACAAAGGTGAGGAATAAGGAAAACTTAAATTCCCTCAAAGCCACTCACTAAACCGGGGCCGTAGTCTAGCCTGGCTAGGATGCTCGGCTCGGGATCTAAGAGAAGACGCGAGCCCGAGTGATCCCGGGTTCAAATCCCGGCGGCCCCACCACGTTTGTTATCATAATCTCGCACATTGCACCTACTGATTTGGTCTCATCATGATATCCCTATGGGCGCATACCTGCGCATTGCTGCCCCACCTCTTCATGGGGATTAGGGTTTAATCAGCTTAAGTTTTAACCGATACTTCACGCTCAATTGCGCTTCCCTTAGTAGTGCCTTATTACTTTGATTATTACACATGCTTAGGCATGCCAACCTATGTCGATGAAGGTAAAGGATATTTACCCGGTACCGGGAATTTCCCGGTACCGGTATGAAATTCATATTTGGTAGGGAGATTACGGACCCGGCGGACTTCTATGATAGGGAGGAGGAATTGAATACATTAATAAACTCCTTTAGGAATTTACAGCCAGTAGCCGTAATTGGTTATAGGAGGCTTGGTAAGTCCTCACTCCTCAACGTGGCCCTTAGGCTTGTGGGTGATGATTTCATAGCAGTAAAGGTGTCCCTTGAGGGCATTAGGACTATTAGGCAGTTTCTTGACTTATACGCCGGTAGTGTCCTGGCGGAGGTTGTCAGGAGGTCACTTAGGCTCAGGGTTAGGCCTATCTTGGCGAACGTTAGGGACTACCTCCATGAACTGCTTGGGGCTGTTAGGGAGGTTGGTATTAGGGTTGGTAGTCTCGAGTTGTATGCCAGGCTTTACTCCGACGCCTTAGATGGCAGGGTTAACGCCATTGAGGCCCTTAGGGAGTTTTTGGACATGCCGCAGAGACTCGCTGAGGATTTGGGTAGGAGGATCATCGTAGTGCTGGATGAGTTTCAACAGGTTCGTTTCCTAAAACAGCCCTACCCGGAGATTCTTAGGGTAATGAGGAGTAGGTGGCAGGTGCACGACATGGTTGAGTATGCCATAGCGGGTTCCGAGGTTGGTATAATCAGGGAGTTGCTGGGTAGGGGTGACGAGCCATTCTACGCCTTCTTCAGGGTTATGGAGCTCAAGCCATTCAGTAAGGAGGTTGGTGTGGCATTCCTTAGGGATGGGCTTAGGGAGTACGGGAGGTCATGCCCAGAGGAGGTGCTGGAGAGAGCCTATGAGTTAACGGTGGATTCCCAGCATGGCTCAGCCTAGTGGGCATGAGCATTGTTGAGCGTGGTTGTGATGCCTGGAACATACTCGGTGATCCAACGGTTAGGGTTGTGGTTGAGTCCGAGCTCAGGGGCCTAACCCAGGCTCAGCTCACCATGCTGAGGGCGTTGGCGAAGGGCGTCAGGGTGACGAAGTCCGGCGTTAACAAGCCGAGTAGGGTACTCAACGAATTAATAAGTAAGGGGTTGGTCGAGAGGAGGGGTAGGGGTGAGTACGTGATAGTAGACCCAATGCTGAGGAATTACCTACTCAGCAATAATGCCTCCTTGCTCATCCCGTAATCCTCGCCGAAGAACCTCAGGTAATATAGTGACCATTAACACTAATAATGCCACCCATTCTGAGTGATGGTACATACCCGGCGACCTCGCACCAGCCAGCAGGCCCTGGGTTAATTCCCGTAGTGGTTGGTTTAGGGTCCTGGGACCTTAACAATGCATATTGTTAACTCCTCAGTTATGTACTTACCCTCCACGTAGAATTACACGGCCATTGGCGTGGCATTGGTCCTGCTCCTGGAAATGCCGTGTTTGAGACCATGCCGTTGGTCTCGGCATGGCAATGCATGTGATGGTGAAGGAAGGCATCGAGTCTCTGGGAATGAGTATGAAGTTTTATTGTGGTACGGAAAGCCGTTATTAATGTCACTTGGTAGGTTGTACGGCATGAGGAAGTGCCCATGTGGAGGTAATTAACCGTAAGATAAAGAGCGGTTGTAATAACCACATCATTCTGGGTTCATAACTATCAATTCCCCATATTTCGCAGGACCTTTAAAATTCTGACGCCCTTAAAAGTAGGTCGGGCAAGATTGAATGTAACCTCACGCCCATTGCACCAACGTATTACGTAAAGAACGCTTACCTATTTCCATCTAAGCATGGACTTGCGGCCTACGCCATGGTTCCTCGGGTAAGCGGATATAAAGGTGGCTGGATATAACTAATCAGTGGGGCGTGTATGGACCTTAATGAGTTAATTAACCTACTGAGTATGGCGTGCAGGGATTTAGAGAGTGAGTTCGGTGATGAATTCCTCGGACTCATGCTATTCGGTAGTTGGGCTAGGGGTGAGGCGCATGAGGACAGCGATGTTGATGTGGCGGTACTATTTAACACGTTGAGGGGGCTGGAGGTTAGGGTCAGGGCTTACGAGGTGCTCAGGCGATTCATCAGGCGCGACATAACGCTGATAGACATGAGGAGGAGCGAGCTTGATGGTAGTCTGACGGCGTTGGCGATAAACATGGCGTGGGATGGGGTAATAATCTGTGATAAGTACGGTGACCTAAGGCGATTTAAGAACTCCGTAATTAAATTCATAGAGAACGAGGGCTTGATCAGGTACAGAACTAAGGATGGGAAGTATGGGTGGATGAGGTCTGATGGAAGGCCGATGATTAAGTCGGTGAGGGTTAATGTATGACCCAATTGACGAGGTCAATTACAGGTATAGGCTCGCCATTAACTACCTCAGGGAGGCCAACGAGGCATTTAGTCGGGTGATTGGCGGGGCACCGTTGCCGCCGCCCAGTTATCCTCTGAAAACGCGGCTAAGGCCATCATAGCTGTTTATAGGATACCGAGTTGGAGTCACGATCCGTCGGGGGAGTTGGAGGAGGTAATGGTTAACCTACCGAGGGATTTAACGGGGTTAGTAAGTGAATTGGTGGTGATAGTGAGGAGGTTGGCACCTGAGCATGGTAGGAGCACGTATGGCGAGCCTGAACGTGGGTTAACCCCTTGGGAAATATACGGCCGAGGTGATGCCGAAACTGCCCTGGGCATGGCTAGGAGGGCCGTTGATATTATGAGAACCGTGTTAAAGTCCCTAGGCCTAGAAATTTCTGATTAAAGATTGATCCATGAAATAACTTAATGATAAGGCATTAACGCTTAATCATCACTAATTGGCATATTATTTATATTTAATCTTACGGTAGAAATCATTAATGGGCAACGCCAACATGCACTGGATCTTTACAACTAGTCCACAAAACCTTGCCATTTGCCTGAAGTATTGCGTGTTCGGCGTTGATAATGAGAAGTACGGAATTACGACGAGGAAGCTCGTGAAACCCGGCGATTTCGTAATATTCTATGTCAGATCGTTGAGGACAAGTATAGTCAACACGCCCAGTAAGTGCCAGAGGGTGTTCCTAGGGCCTTATAGAGTTAGAAGTAGTGGTATATTGAGCCCCAATCACCCAGCCGTTAATGAGTGGAATTCGAAGAATAAATTTAATGTAGTGATGGAGATTGGGAAGGGAAGTGACGTAATTGGCGCCGTTGACGTTAATGAGTTACTAAATGACCTATTATTCATCACGAATAAGGCTAGGACTGGTCGTGGTGGTTGGCAGGACCACATGCAATTCTCAATAATATCAATTAGGGAGGAGGATTACGGTACCATAATTAATCACTTAAACCCGAGACATCCCTGTATAAAACAGTTAAGGGAGTTAATGGGAAACACAACACCATGCCTGTGACCTCCTTAAGTAATCAATAGTTATGGCTGCCCTACTGATTACAGGCCAGCCTTCTCAACGCACTACCATCTCTTCTGCGAATACCAACCAACCTACAGTCAGTGATTGGTAGTACCAAGGCCAGCGGCAGTAACCTATATGGTATCTTCCACCTGACATAGTCATCCCTATAACGCTCATCACCAAGTCTCATAAGTTCATCACGGGCAAGTTCCCCAGCCTGCCTGGGCATTCCCGCGACGCCTCCCTAACCATAGCCTCATAAATCTTAACACCACTACCCAGCTCCTCAACACTTACACGGCTAGTCCTCAGCAGGTTTATGAATGTCCTAACCCAACATAGCGGGTGTCCTGCGATGATGACCGAGCCAGACCCCCTAATTAACCGCCTAGCCAATTCCCTAACCTCTAAGTTCAATTCCTCAGCAACAGCATAAACAACGCAATTCTCCGGCAAGTCTCCACAATCACGGAATCCCCTGTTGATGGCCTCGGCAACGGCTACAGCGCACCGCTTAGGGTTAAACGTGATAAGGCACTCCTCATTAACACCCAGGATACCTAGTAATGCCCTGTTTACCTCGTTCACAAACCCAGCGGCGCTGCGATTCGTGCTCCTAACCTCAACCTCCTCAATATCCTCCACGTAATCCTCAGTAAGCGGCTTAGCATTAAGTCACAATTCCTCAAAATACCTCATTAATTGACCATAAAGTCCTCCATCTCTTATTAAAATATTCAATTCAACATTACCATAAAGACCACCAACCGTTAAATTGGCGCTACCAACAACGGCAACACCACTACCAAGTAGGTAAAGTTTAGTGTGCAGGTTTGGATATACTCTAATCACGTCACGCCACCTCTCATAGATAGCCCTCGGTATCGGACCCAAGTCACCGACTACAACCCTAACATCGCTAATACTCCCCAGGTAATTAAGTACGTACGATAACCCATCATAATCAATAAACCCAGTCGCTGCATTAAACAATGTTAAATCACTGAGGCCCCTAGCTCTATCTAAGCACTCATCGAGCCTGTGACAAATATGAATGAGTACGCCCTTCATTAATTGTAATTATAGGTTACCCTACTTAAGTATGACGAGGAATCTCCAAGGTGGTTAGGTCGTGTGATGGTCAATTAGGGTTCTTGGCCTAGAGAAATTGAAATCACCATTAGTTAATTATTACTAAAATGGGCACGAGACCTACGATGACTTTAAGACAACCCTCATGCCTGGTTTACGAGACTTCATCGAGCTTCCTTAACTCAATGCCCGTGTTATCACGGGTTATTACGGCGCCTATTATCGCTACTATGAATCCAACAATGAGCATTACCGAGTAGCCAATCACTAGGCCTAGCCTAAGCCAGAATGGGGCTGTGAGTAGGGCTGCCGTTGCGCCTATCGAGGCCATGTTCCATAGGAAGCCAATCGCGGAGCCCCTGAATCGCGTTGGGAATAACTCGGCTAGGTAGCAAGCATGACGCCGCCTGTGCCGATGACGCTGGTTAGGATGCCCGCCGAGATGATGAGGGTCGGGAAGGAACTCCTTAGAACCGCCGTTAGTGGGTAGCGAGTATAATACCTATTAATGAGTAGTATAGGAATGCGTACTTCCTCCTAGCCGCATTACTCAACACACCGCCGATTATCGTTATCACACCACCAATGAGTGATGCGTAAGTCAGTCCCCAGAACACCGTGGATAGGGGTATTCTCAGGAAGGTTCCTAGGTAGGTTGGTAGGAAGCCGAGGGTTGCGTAGGCAACCCAGAAGATTCCGGCGAGTAGGAGTAGGGCTATCAATGCGTCGCGGTAGCCCCTACTGAAGAACTCAATTACTGGCGCCCTGGATATCCTGCCGGCGCTCTTCAACTCCCTGTAAATGCTCGGCTCATCAACCGTAAGCCTGAGTAAAACACCCACTACGGCAACCGCGAGACCGACGAGGAAGGCATACCTCCAGCCATAGGCCACGAAGGCCTTAGTCCCAAAGTAATCCCTCAGCGAGGCGAAGGTGAATGCCGCCAATGCATAGCCCCAGTAATAACCACTCTCGATTACACCACTGACCAAGCCCCTATACCTAGGTGATGAACTCTCAATAGCCACCAGGTGCGAGCCACTAACCTCACCGCCAACGAACACGCCGACCAGGAGCCTAAGCAACACGAAGAGTGCGGTGGCCATTAATCCAATTTGTTGGTAGGTCGGTAATGCGCCGGTCAGTGCCGAGGATATGCCAAGGCCGATTAACGTGGTCATCATCGTCAACCTCCTACCGATCCTATCAGCACGTGGCCGAATATTATGCCGCCCAGGGGCCTGGCGAGCAGGGTCAGTGAGTAGGAGGCGAAGACGAAGAGGAGCCTGGCTATTAGGTTTGTTGGTGGGAAGAAGTACATGCCGAGGACCGAGGCTATGAATAGGACCAGGGTTAGGTCGAAGACGTCAACCATCCAACCAAGCATGCCTCCAACCACGGCCCTAACATTTATGGAACCACCAGTACTGGCCATACATGATCAACGCTGGGTAATTTAAAACTAAAATAAAAAAAAGTATTATCCTTAAGTAAAAGTGGGTTAGGGCGAATATTACGCCAATAGTGTTATTTCGTTGCCTCAGTCGAGAATCCGTAATTAATGACCCTATCACTACCCTCCTTCTTAACGGTGAACTCAACATTCACACTCTCTATCCTACCCATCTTAGAGGCTAATTCATTCAATAATTCGCTAAGGTCCTCAAAAACGTTAGTGGCGAATTTGCCCGGTATCTCTATCCTGACCCTGAAGCTTACATCCTCCACCTCGCCAGTCATTATGCTCCTGTACTCGTCATATGAATAGCTCTTCGCTAGCTGTGGCGGTATTAATAGGTTGAACACCCTAATGAGTAAATCAGCCCTCCTTGAGGCGAGTAGGTTTATCATTAGTGAGGCGAGGGGTTCTGCTATGTCCTCGATGTTCACCAACCTTACATTCCTCCTTCTGGCCTCCTCCACGGCCTCGGGCAGGAAGACCCTGGCGGCTACGAAGGATTGCCCCAGATTTGAGGCCTTAATAATATCGTCGGCGGTGGCCACGGCCATAATCCTACCCTTCAACTCGGCACCGCCTCCATCCTCAGTATGAAGACCCCATCCTCACCAAGCTCAAGCAACACTAAACAAGCCCTAACCAATGCCTATAAACCTTCCTCATGCCTTACCACCAGCGTAAACTACCCAGGACCCCCTCAGAGGCCCTTAGCATACCAACCCTGCCAGACTCGTCTTTGGGTAATAAATACTCATCATTAACCCTCTCAATAAAGCCGTAGTCGACCAACCTACTCAATATCTCATATACCCTGGACCTAGGTATCTCCTCGTTAATCAACGTACCCGCAACCTCGACAACCTCACCCAGGCGCGCCCTACCGCCCAGCCTGCCCAAAGCTAGGGTTATGGCAGCGTACCTGTACGCAGACTGCGTCGTCAGTAGGAAGTTCCTAAACTCCTCCCTAACCTCCTCTATGGCCTGGGCTACTATGTTTTCAATGTTAGGCTTAACGCCATGCCTTAGGTAATTCACGTACTCGGCACCAAACAGCGTTAACCAACCAACAACCCTATCTAGCCTATTCACGGCATTGTTTATCACGTCATCACCAACCTCTAGGCCCTCCTCCCTAAACCCCATCCTCAGGAACTCCCTGCTCTCGTCCTCACTAAATCTGCCCAGGTAGATCCTCCTCATATACCTGCCGAAGAACGGCTTTCCATACTCAAGACCCCTCAATAACCCCTCCATAATCCCCACCATACTACCCGTCATTACAATCACGGTATTTGTACAGTAATCATAAACATCCTGAAGTAAGGATGGGAAGTCAATACCCATGACCCTACCCAACTCCTGCGCCTCATCAAGTACAACAACTAGCCTCCTCCTATTATCCCTGGCGAAGCCATCCAACTCCCTGAGAAGCCCACCGACATCCTCAGCCCTAAACCTCCTAAGCCTAACCCTAAGCTTAAACGAGCTGAAGTTCACCACGGAATCCTCATCAACACCAAGCACATTAGCCACAAACCTAACAACCCTACCCACCAACGTACCAGCTCTAACCAACCTAGCAACCTCCTCAGGGAGTAAGGCCACGAAGGAATCCCTCGAATACCGAACCCTACCCGACTCACGAAGTCTCACCAAATTCAACCTAAGAGCCAAAACACCCAACTCATTAATAGCAACATTAACAAGACTAGTCTTACCAACCCTCCTAGGACCAAGAACAACACCCCCACTCACCCCTAACAACGGCATCCTCAAGTAACGAAAGCTCCCTATCCCTATCAAACAAATCCTCCCTCCTCTCCTTAGGCCTAGTACTAAACAGCATGTTACGCCGGCGTAACAATTACGCGGGCGTAATAAAAACCTAACTTCAAATCAATGCCCAGAATAAGTTTCTATGTTTTATGTGGTTTTCATGCCGTGGCAAAATTTTGCCATGGCTCGGTTAGTGGGAATTTATTTGTTTATTCTTGTCTTAACTTTGTTAGTTCTTTGAGGGTTTCTTTGTGTTTCTTTAGGTCTTCGTGTAGTTGGTTTATTTCCTGTTTTGCTATTATCCTTATCTTATTCTTTAGTTCGTGGAATGATCTTGAGCGCCTTTTGTATTTGTTTTTCTTCCTCTTTATTATTCGTTATGATGTATAGTTTTATTCCTCTCCATTTATCTCTTACGTGTTTTAGTTTGGCCAGGGTTTGTTCTGTGTTTTTGTTCGTTTCGAAGGCTGCCAGTGGTGCTAATCCTTCGTTGTATTCCTCCTGGCTTCCCCACCATACCTGAGTTATTTTGTAGGCCCCTGTGTCGTAATTGCTCACTGGATAATAGTTTAGGATCTCCGCTATTTCCGTGAGTTCCCTCACCACTTCCTCGTCTATTATGGTTTCCTCCCTCGCCCTGTCTGTCTCCGTTATTTTTGTTTCCTCCATTACTTCCGTTATTGGTCTTGGTGTTGTTTGCCTTCTTAGTTCGTTGATTATTAACTGCGCGTCTGCTATCGGCATTGGTGTTGCCTTTGGGTTTGTTGGGTCTACACTGTGTAGTGCTCGGTAATGCCCCTCCTACCCCTAATGAACGATAACTTACTGGCTATGCTGCCAAGCTCAACCCTACCCAGGGCTATCGGCTTTACCTCAACCACGTGTGACCAATCATTCAACTTCTTACCAGCCTTAACCCAATCACCAACAACCTCGAAAACCCCCACGAAGGACTTACAGTAGGACTTACAACCGAAGCCACTCACGAAGAGCACAAGGCGTGTGCCGGGCCTTACCCTAGTCATTAACAGGCCGCACTCTGGGTCACGGCAACCAAATAGGCCCGTCTCCACAATACCCATGAAGACCCTCTCCCTCACAATGGCAAGCCAGTAATTCACGGGTGATAAATAGCCTAGGTAGAGAAAAACTTTTGCTGGGGTTGCGGTGCGTCATAATTCAAATGAGTGCAATTGAATAGTAAATAAACCCATGCCTCAACGCCAGTGAATTTAACTGGAAACCGCTAATTACAATGACCAAGTAATACTTAAACATTTTTAAGTAAGGAGTTTGGGTAATACCTCGATCTAAATGGGTGATTCAGCCCTAGGCGTACTTAATGAGCTCTACGTGCACAGCGCCAATGTTAATAATGCGATGGTCATGACCATAATCGGTATATACCTACACGCGGTCTTCGTATCATTCACCCTGGGCTTCCCGCTGGCCATACTCGCCTGGCTCATTAAGTGGTACAGGACTGGCGATGCATTATTCCTCAATTACTCCAAGACCCTGACCATGGTTTGGGCCGTGAACTTCGCCCTCGGCGCCGTCACGGGCACAATAGTGGAGTTCGGGCTACTGGACATCTGGCCAACGAGCATACTACTCTACTCCTCCTCGGCCTTCATACCACTCCTCTATGAAGCAACAATAGCCTTCATAGGCGAGGCAGTACTTGTGGTCCTCTTCATAGTCGCCATAGGCAGGTGGAGGGCTAGGTACACACTGGGCATACTAATCGCGGCCTGGCTCCTCGGCTCACTCTCAGGCTACTTCATACTAACGGCTAATGCCTGGATGAACGTCCCCTGGGGCATGGGTGGGATACCACACGCGTTATACCCGTTCCTACCGAGTTATGGCCCTGACGATGCAAACCTAACCGCAACACTAAACCTAGCCGCACTACTCCTGCACTACACAATCGATGGCTCCGGCTCGGTAGCCTTATCGAGCACAGACTTCACGTCGCTGGTCGGCACCTACTTCACAAACCCATGCTACCCATGGTTAACCCAGACGCCATAGTGACCACGTTTCACACATTATTCGCGGCATACGCAATAGGCGTGGGCGCCGTGGCCCTAGCCCTCTCAATAAGGTTCTTCAGGACCCACGACGATAAATACATCAAGTTACTAAAGCCCCTCCTCTGGGTACTCACCGTGGTACTCCTCATAGAGCATAGTCCTCGGGCATTTCATGGGCGATGTCGTGGTGGCGTACCAACCACTCAAGTTCACGTCACTGACCACACTGACAGGAGGCCCAGGGGTCTATGGGTATGAGTACTACGACCCCGTGGAGGCGCTATTTGCATATGGCAACCCATACCACCCACTCTACGGGTTCCAATACTACCTAAGCCAATGCAGGGCACTGGGCAACATCACCTTCGGTCAACTCTACGGCGAGCTAGACCCAGGGATGCTCAAATACCTCGGCCCACTGGCCAACGTGACGCTGGCCCAGAACTGCGAGGCCGCGGTGCTCTCCCTGGAGCCGCTGGCGCCACTGGTGAGTGCGTTTTACTACACAATGATTGGCGCTGGAATACTACTCGCCATAGCCGCAGTACTTGCCCTATTCACATACCTCGTGAGGGTGCCAGCCTATCGGCGGTAACGGACTTCATAAACAATGAAATACTGGGCGTATTGATAGGCAGTGACAACGTAATGCCCTTCCTAGCCTCAGCAATGGCTGTCCTATCGGCTATAGCCGCCACGGCCGGGTGGGCAGCGAGGGAGATTGGTAGGCAGCCGTGGACCGTGTATGGGTTGATAACCACGAATGAGGTCGTCACGGGAGACGTGATAACCCCGGGCTTCGTGGCCTTCGTAGTCGCCATACTGCTTGTAATAGCCGTTGTTGGGGCCCTGGCCATGTACTACGTGGCCACAAGACCAAGCCTCCTTGATAGGGTTAGGGAGTTAACTGGGGTGGTTGGTCATGAGTAATTACCTAGCCCTACTATCCTTTGCGGTGCTTGGCTTCGCCCTCGAGATGCACCTGGTCTTCGTTAACGTGATCATCGGGGCTACGGTGCTCACGGTAATAACCAGGTACCTAGCCTACCTACGCAGGGACCGGGCCTTGAGTACGTGGCCAGGGACATGTTTAGGCTCATGGTCGTGACCGAGCTCTTCGGTGGTGTCTGGGGCACGATACTGACGGTGTTCATGGCGGGCCTCTTCCCATCAATGACCGCGATATTCACGAGGGTTTACTTCTACCCAATAGCCATAGCCCTCGTAGGCATACTACTGAGCATACCGCTCATAGCCATATACTGGCATCTATGGGGTAGGATTGACCCGAGGACGCACAGCCTGATTGGCGTGCCACTAGCCATATCCGTACTCCTCGTACCAGTGGGCTTCAGGTACCTCTTCGCGGGCCTTGATTACCCGCAGTACGTCACGGGGGACCTCAACCCACTCACAGTCTTCTCAAACCCTGTATACCCACCGCTCATTGCCCACACGCTAATCGGCGCCATGGACATAGGCGCCTTCGTAACAGCCTCGGTACTGGCGACTAGGAGGAACCTAGACATTAGGAGTGTGAGGATCGCCCTCGGCACCGGGCTAGTACTACTAGTGCCACAAGCCATTGCCGGGGCCTACTACTTCACAGTCCTCGAGAGGTACGACCCATACATAGCCAGCAACATTGCAGGGCCATTACTCGGTTATGACCCTAGCACGGCCATGTTCTACCCAGCCTTCTACGCCGCGATAGCCCTCACCATAGCCCTGGGCGCCGCAGCCCTATACGCCTTTTACGCGGTAATGCAGGGTAGGGTCGCTAGACCCGTGGTAATCAGCACGGGCCTCCTCGCGGAGGCCGTACTCGTGCTCATGGAGTACGTTAATGACGGGTCCAGGTACCCATACCTATTCATAAGCGGTGGTTCCGGCATACCAATAACGCAATTACTAAACACACTCATACCACTACCCCTAATTGCCATGTACACAATGCTCCTATCAACATTCATATTCACGCAATCTTCACGGTAACCCTATACTACGCCATAATAAGGAGACTCCTACCAGAGGAGTGAGTTAAACACACTATCAAGCACCTCTCAAAACGGTCTTTAACACTTCAATATGCAGGTTCGCAACTTTTATATAATGTATATACTGCCTCAGTTCAATGCCCGATAGAAGGGACTTCCTCAGACTTCTTGGGGCCCTCGGCTCGGTGCATTGGGTGGCGTAGTGGTTGATTCCCTAACCACTAGGTTTATTATGAGGCCTACCGAAACTTCACAACAAATTGCGCAGCCCCAATACTCGGTGATTGTCCAAACACCCCAGGGCCCTAATGGGCCTAGGCCAATGGTCGTTTCGGCTGATGGCGAGGTTATTGTTGATGAGAATGGCAGAATAATAAGCGACCTAGGGGTATACCCTACTGAGGGTGTTAATGAGTTGGGTGGTTATACCCAGACTGCGGGTATACAGGAGGCAATAGCTACCTTCTAAACACTGGCGGTGGTGTGGCCTTCATTAGGAGGGGCGACTATTACCCCAGCAGGATTATACACGTTGGGGTCATTGATAGGCAGGTCCAGGTCATTCTTCAGGGCGAGGGATTGGCCACTAGGATTCATCTCTATAACAATACCGGGCATGGCATGGATTGGGCCTTCACAGTGGGTACTCCAGGTAATTCACCAACGGCCGACCAAGCACCACCCCCAGTCTTTAGGGATTTCGCATTCGTCAACGATATAAACACAGGCCGCCCGTAGGCCCACTCGTCACCGGCGGGTATTATAGTGGAGGTGGGGCTGTGGGTAACGGCGTGGTTTTGGAGGACATCACGGTCGTCGACCCACCAAGCCTAGCCAATAGCCCAGGTACTCCCCCATCACCGATAGGTTGGATTTGGTTCAATAACTCCTACGGCATTAGGGTTAGGGGGTTCACATACCTTGGAGCCAATCCAAATAGTAAGGGCTCGACAATAATCGTTAGTGATGGAGTGACCTTTACCGAGATCGATGAGTCACTCTTCATAAGCACGGCCAGGGCCGGCATCGCAATAGCCTCCGGTACAGGTATTGTACAGGTGACTAATACGCAAATACTTGGGTTTAACGTTGGTGTTAACTATGGTAATACTGACGGTAGGAGTAAGTTGATGATGACCAACGTGGTTATAGGCACCGATAGAGGTGGTGTGGAAGGTTACGGCGCCCAACTCTTCGTGGACGTACCAATATACGTAGATTACGGCTTCACGGACGCCTAATATGTTGCAGTAGGTTAGGTGGCGTTATCAAACTCCGGGACTCAGTGGGCAGGATTACTATAAGCAACTCTGAAGTCCACTCACTAACCATAGAGGCCATTACTGAGAATAGGCCCCAGAGCGACCTACTCCTAACCATCGAGGGCAGTAGGGTGGTAGGCTTTGGCGGTGGCCCCCTCATAAACATACCGCAGGGATATACAGCGAATTCAATAATTAGGGTCAGGCTCATTAATAATGAGTTGAGTAAGCAGGCCCAGGGGAGTGGGTGGTCGTTAATAGCCGTGCCGAGTGGCGTAATCCTCGAGATTAGGAATAATTACATAAGGACACTTCCAGGCTTCAACACAATCATTGGGCTAAGCCAGGACTTAACGAGTGGGTTCTATGAATTCTCAGAAAACACGGTAGAGCCCATGACCCAACCAACATACCTACTCAGTGGCGGTGTTGCAATAAGCGCACCATTCATAATAAGCGGAAACAAATTCTTGGCACAGGCACGGCTATTTAAGGTCGCACCCACGTCACAGGCAGGTCTATCACTCGCGGGTAATATTAACCTAACCACGTAAATTACCCACCACGAACTAGCTACGCGCATAACCAAGCCCCTTAATATTGATGACAAATAGAAAAATCAAAGCCCAGGATTAGTCCTCTCCCTCATACCCTCAATAAGCCAAATACCCCTCCTCCCAGCCTCCTCGACCGCGCCCAGCATTGCCCTTAGGCAGTAGATGACCTTAATCACCCTGCCCGGGAACTTATCCGGGAACAGCCTTAAGGCCTCGCCAACCCCCTCATCAAACCTTGCAATCAACCTAGGACCAGCCCTAGTCTTGGCCTCGCCGACCACGGTCAACTGCCCATTAGTCCCATAAACATCAAACTCAAACCTCGAGTCAAGCACAACCCTGTCAGTCCTAATATCAACACCCCTCCCCCTAAGCATATGTGTAACAACATCATTAGCCTCCTCCTCAATAGAAGCCGTCAAATTATCCAAAGTCCTCCTAATGGCACCAACATCCCTCCTAAGCAACCTAACCTCCCACCACAACCTCTCAATATTCTCATCAATCCTCCTAACCTCCTGCCACAGCTTATTATTCTCCTGCCATAATTTCTCGATGTTTTCGTTTATTCTCTTATTCTCCTGCCACAACCTGTTTTGATCTTCCCTCAAAGCCCTAACTTCTTGCCAAAGCCCCTCCTGACCCTCCACAAGCCTCTGAACAGTCCTCGCCAACTCACCAACAGCACTAATCAATTGCTTAATCGAAGACTGAACATCAGAAATACCCAAAAGCCCCATTACGGCTAGCCTAAACTCCTCATCCTCCCTCAACAAACGCAAAAACTCATCACGAAAAGACATCCAAATAATGAACCCACAACCAAAAATAAAAACCCACCGCCACAGGCTGGAGGACAACCACATAATCGGGGAACTAGGGTTCAGGGAAATTCATGGACTACGTAGCATTCATAAACGAACCAGCCCAAATAACCGAGGCAGAGGAACACCCCGAGCATGGCCATGACCTGGAAACACCTACACCGAGACTCACAGCACATGATGAAGACGGAATAACACAACCCAACATTGAAATTACCAAGGAAGTAAGCGAACCAATAGGTAAGTGGCAAAGGCAAGGCACAAAAACAGCCATAACCACAGTAAACAAAGCCGGGGAACAATCACAATTAATTTAAGGGGAAGAAAAGCAACACAACTGACTAAGAGGCAGTGAGAGTAAGCGACTCAACCAGGGAACCACCAGCACCACTCAACGAAACAACAACGGTATAAGAAACGCCAGGCTCAACACCACTACACTGACCAACGAGCCCATAACTACCCCCCGCGACCACGGTAGCGCCAACGCCACTCCACGAACAACTAAGTGTCGAGCCATTAGGCCCATAAACCTTAACACCACTAACGGTTAACTGGGTCGTACCTGCATTATATATGTTTATTGTGACGACTCCTGTAGACGCTGATATACTGCCGGAAACCTCAACCTCTGGGGTATTAATGGCGTGTTGACCCATGGCCTTCGCCCCATGGTAAAAGATCATTATTAACGCCACACCAACGACTATGAGAACAGCCGCTATTATTACTGAGACCAACGGTGATAACTCACCCCTACTACGCATAATTAATCCATGGGGGTACTCCTTTTAAGTATTGCCGCGCAATACACCTATGGGCCTAGGCCCAGTAAGGCCCTGGTTCAGGGCTAGGCTCGAGGAGGCGTTGCTCATGACGCTCGCAACACCACTATTCCTGGCACAACCCGCCGGCAAGGTCCTGGACACCCTCATTGACGAGGCGCAAAGGCTGGGCCTAAACCGTGCATTAATCAGGCGATTGCTCATGGCCAGAGCCGTTGTGTCCATGAACGAACCAATAACCAAGTACGTGGGTGGCCTTGGGGGTATGCTCGAGGCTATGGTCAACGCCGAGAGGCTGGGCATTGAGCCGGGCACTGCCGTGCTTTACATACTTAGGGAGCTCGATGATTACCTGGGCAGGTTGAGGAGTGATCATAGGGACTTGGTAACACTTCTTGACACACTCACGGTTATTACGCTGGCCATAATGCCCATGACGATAGTCTCGTGAGCAGGGCCTTAAGCATGGACCCGACGATGTACCTAGTGATTACCTACGCCTCGGCAGCGCCAATAACGGCATTACTGGTTGGAACCTGGACCCGGGCCTGGTGGGTATCGATAATGAATTAACCAGGTACATGGGGATCGCGCTGGTACTTGCCGTGCCCATTTACGTGGTTACCAGGTCAATTGCGCTGACGTGGTTGGCCTTCTCCATAGCCTTCCTGGGCATGAGCCTTAATTGGTACATTGGGAGGGTTAGGGCTGTAAATGACGTGAGGCACACGGCAATTAACAGGGTTATGAGGGCTGCGATAACGCCTAGGCTTGATCAGGCAGGGTCCAGGAATTGGTTTGAGGGCTTTATCAATGAGTATGCGAGGGTGGTGGCTACCACGGGCATGGGGAGGCCTGAGGTGATTAACGTGGCGGTTACATCGCTAACCCACGTTATTAATGCCGTGACGGAGTCCAGGAGGGTTGGGTATGCCTCGGTCATCGTTTCCGTGTCCCTGATGGAGATTATACTCGTAATAACCAGGTTAATAGCAACCCAGGTGGCTGGGGGTGCATTAATGCTGCAGTTAATGCTCCCAACGGTAATACTCGGTGGTTTCATGAGTGGTTATGTACTTGATTCAATAATCACGGGCGTGTACGCCACAGTGCCGTTAGTGATTACGTACATAGCCCTGACCATGGCCTAGCGGGTAAAGCCTTAATAATGCAATACGGAGTTACAAACTATGTTAACTGTGTTGTTCCTAAGCCAGAAGGGTGGTGTTGGCAAGACGTTGATAGTCACGAGCCTAGCCACGGCACTGGCAATGAGGGGTTACAGGACCTGGCTTATTGACCTAGACCCAAACGCAACCGCATCCAAGGTACTAGGCGTGAGTAACCCTGGCAATGTAAGTGGTGCCCTGACGTACATGATGGGGACTACGAGGACGGTCAAGGTCTCAACGGCTTATATCGAGGACGGCGTCGTGGGAAACATAAGAGTCATACCGCCAGGCACCACACCGGTCGCTAATCCATACAATGCATTACCAAGTACGCCGGTCCTTAACTCCAGGATATCATCACTAATCAGGGGGATAGGTAATTACAGGGTCAAGCCAAACTTCATATTAATAGACACGCCAGCCCTATCGCCAACCCTAAACCCAGGACTCACAACCGCGTTGGTGAGCAATGCAGACGTAATAACCCTGGTGGCCACCGACGAGCCCGGCGGCATGGGTTGGCTAGGTAACATGCTTGAATATGCGGCAACAATAAGCCCGGGAAAGGAGGGCGTGGTTGTATTGAATAAGTTATCAAGCATAAGGGGTAACCTAGACATTGGTGTTAAGAATGTGGTGAAGATACTCAGGAACTCGGCCATTGAGGCTGCATGGCGGTTAGGCTCAATACCCTACCTGGTCAAGGACCCGGGGCTTGGCCAATTCAGGAAGGCGATTGATGAGTTTGCAGCATTACTGGAGAGGTTGAATGCTGAGAGGGTTTGGGTGAGTCCATGAGGCTTCTGCGTAGGAGGGTCGTTAATGAGGATGAGGATGAGGAGATAACGAGGCTCATGAGAAGGATTAGCAATAGACCGAGGCTTAGGGTTGAGGGCGCTAAACCGAGTAGGGATGCGGTGGAGGTGTACGTGAGTAATGGATTGAAGGCCTTGGAACAGGCACTGAGGGGCTTGGGCGCGGATGAGGGTGAGGTTAGGAGGGCGCTTAGGATTGGTAGGGAGGCCCTAGTTAGTAACTACCCGAACCAGGTTGATGTTGTTGAGTTAGCGAGGCAGTTGCTGGCTAGGGTTAGGACTCCTCAAGGACAACGTCACTCCTGACCTCCCTGGGCATAACCAACTCCCTAGCCTGTGGAAGAGTGCCACGAGCCTAACCCACTCGGCCTCATCAATGTCAAAGCTGGAGTAATGCCTAAGGAAAGCCTCCCTATCACTGACCTCCCTAATCACGTAGTCCTCACCAACACGCCCACCCAGGAATTTAACCAGGACATCCTCATGCAAGCCCCCATCCCAAGCGGTCACGGGCCTGCCCCCATCCACAACCCACGCACCAACAACCCTCCTAACAACCTTACTACCAGCCTCAAACCTGCCCATGAGCACGACCAACAACCTAATCAAATCAACGGGCACGCCATACTCCCTAAGCCTAACAATGGCCTCCTCAACGCCACCAGCGTGCATCGTGGTGGCCCCACCAACCTGCCCGCTCATAATTGCATGCAACCAGGCCCTGGTATCCTCGGGCCCTAACCTCATTAATAAATATGTAATCGGCGCCAACCCTAAGTGCATGGACAAGCCTCTGAAAAAGCGGTATGGGCTTGACGCCGGCTCCATGACCCTCACGACTAAGCAGCGGAATGACGCTGCCCGCATAATCACTAACCAGTTCCTGGGGGAGTAGGACCTCGTCGATGTCCTCGACTTGGCAATCACGGTGCTTGGGGGCAGGGCTGACATGAGGGCCGCAGACATGCTGGTCTTCCCGGAGCCCGCGGGCCCAATCACGAGTATTGGAACACCAACCTCAAGCGCCAGCCAGAGGTAGGCCGCGAGCCTGGCGTCAATTGAGCCAAGCCTAACCATGTCAATCAACTTCCAAGCCCTGGTGGGGAAAACCCTAATACTGACCCTGGTCCTATCCGTAACATCGAAGGAGTCAACACTCACCCTAAGCATTGGCCTATGACCCCTATCATAAGCCTCAACCGATGGGTTATAATACGTTGGGTAAACCCCAACCCTATCACCAATAACACTAACGAGCAGCTCAACCTCGCGGGTACTCGGCACCACATTCGACTGACAATCACCAAGACTGCTCAACTTAAAATGAACCCGGGCACCAGGCGCCACGTAGATGTCCGTAAGGCCGACCTCATCGCTCACGACCATGACAGGCTCCAGAACGCCGTAATTATACAAGCCTCTAAACAATAGTGAGGCCCATTTATTAGCATCATCACTAGACACATTAACACCAACACCCCTCAGGTAATTAACGGCCTCAACCCTGAGGGCATTGATCACGGAATCCTCAAAATCCAAACCCCTCGAAATGCCCCTAATCACGGCATCCCTAACCCTAGGCATGTGCTTAACCGTAAAGTCCTCAAGGCTGAAGGAGTCAATGCCGGGAAGCGTCGAGTCACCAACATCGACGAAACAGCCTGTGCCCCATACCGTGCTGTAGATTGTTACCGTGCTGGGGAAACCACGGAACAAAACCCTACGACTAAAGACGACCTCGCCATCGACAGCGCCAGCCGAACGACTATAGAACAAACCCATACAATACTCCTCAACAAACCCCTTAATAAGTTGTGAGGGGTAAAACTAATTAATGAGGGTCTCGACTAAAGAATCATGTTCGGGCTAGGTAGGAAGAGGAGGTTGACGGGTAATGAGGAGATTGAGGAGGAACTCGTGATAGACGATGAGGGCAAGGACGAATTCGGGCTAACCCAAACCCCCACCGTAAACCCGCAATCGACGACCCGCCAACAAGACCTAACAGACCTTAGAAGCTACATAGATGAATTGAGTAGGAGAATTGAGGAGGTAATGAGCATCAAGAATGACTTGGAAAAACTCACGCAGATGAAGCCCACGATAGAGAACTACATAAGTACGCTGAACGAAATAGTGAAAACACTGGGCGAGATCGAGAACCTACTGAATAAGCTTGAGGAGTTAAGGAGGAGGCTATGACGATAATAACCGTAACGAGTGGTAACGTGGGCGGTGTGGGGAAGACAACAATAACGCTAGCCCTAATGATGAGCACGAAGAACGTGGCATACATAGACCTAAGCCCAGATAACCGCTCCCTATCCCTACTCCTAGGCTTAAACCCAAGGACGGACATAATAGACAGCATACGCGGCGGTAAGTACATGATGTACGTGAGGGATGGGAACGCGATCATACCAATAAGGCATAGGGAATACCTAGAGCTTAGGCAGTTGGGCGAGATAGCACCGGCTGAGGTGCAAAGGATGCTTAGGGCCTGGAGAAGGCCCTGGCTAGTAGGTATGGTGTGGAGAACCTCGTAATAGACACGATGAGCACGGTGAACCTAGGACTAACAATGGGTGCGATAGAGACCGCGGACAAACTACTGATACCACTGACCAGGGAGAGGGAGGAATTAATAAGGAGGACGGTGCCGAGGGTGGGCACGAAGCACATGATCTACGCAATGAACATGGCCAGGGAAAACCTGAGGATAGACGGCATGGCCGCGGTAATACCATACGTGGAAGGGGCAAATAATCAACTCGAGGTTGCGGAAAGAATTAGGAATTACATCAAGAATTTGATGAGGGTCGTCCTCGAGTAATGGGCTAGACGAGTGATGATAAGTGGTTCATAACCATGGACATGAAGCTCTTAAGCGCCGTAGCCACCGCCGTTAAACCAACCGAGTTAAGCACGGCAGGTAGTATACCCATTAGCAGGACGAAGACCACGCCCATCGCGGCCAAGGCACCAATAATACGCCTAATACTGGACCACTCAATAAGTGAGTAACCAATCAGTGACTGAACGAGGGCCAAAAAGCCAATGAGCCTAAGCCAGCTATTGTTATTAGTATTAATACGGCTGCGATGAAGGCCATGAAATCAACAGTACTACTCACGACGCCCTGAATGGCAGACTCGGCAGCGGCATATGGATTGGTGGAGCTGAGTATCACCGCCATGGTGGCAATTAATGGCTAGGCCTAATTAGGGTTGTGGGGCGTGGAGTTCACGTCGCACCAGGCCTGGCGCAACTCAGTGCTTGATGGCCCTAAACAACCTCGTTATGGCGCTGTCCTCGAGGCCGAGCTTAAATAGGTATGTTGGGCCCAGCATTTGGCGGGCCATGGACACCAGGTCCTCGATTGGTCGGGTGAACGGCATTAGGGCGTAGTACCACTTCTGCGAAACCTCAACGCCGATTATGGCGTACGGGTCCCAACGGGCAACGAGCTTAGCCCTAACGCCATTAACCGTGAATTGCCTACCAACCCTCTCAAACCTAGCCTCGCCAGGGAAGCCAAGCTCATTAACCAACTCGCCGAATGTCTTGAAGTTCGTGGGCTCCCCAATCACGAAGAATGGGGACTCAGGCGTGACCTTAAGGTAGTGCCTACAGCCCTCGGTGGGCATCCTATTACAGACCCTCACAACCCTACCACCGGGGAACGCCTCAACAACCCTATCCGCAGAGACCACGGAGTCGGGTTCGTAGGAGCTAACGACAACGAGGACGTCAGCCCTACCCAATAATTCAACGAACTCAGGCTGGGCGAGGCTCATTGGGGGCAAATCAACAATGGCAATGCCATTATAGCCCTGCGGAGGCAGTCCCTGCCTAACCCTAACAAGCCTAGACAACCTATTAACACCATCAACGAAATCACTAAGGTAATAATAAACCCCCGTACAAACACCAAGGCCGCAGGAGTAATCAAACAACTCATGGCCAAAACCCCTAAGCGAAAGAATAGCCGATAAGCCAAGAGCCACAGTCGACTTCCCAGTACCACCCTTACCACCGCTTGTGACTACTATCAGCATTCCGATTATGTTCGTCTCAATGCAGTATTTATATTACTTTTGCCAAACTCGAGCGCCGGAATACTGTGGGCACGTCTCATTAAGCCTGGGCAAAGCTTCACGTGTGGGGTGGGTAGACAGACTCATAAAGCCGGGGAGGCGCTACTCCCTGACGGCTTAATGAGTGATTTCTGGGGGAGGTACCTGCACCCGAGGCTTGTGGGTGTGATTAGGGAGTTTGGGTATCTGGAGCCTACGCCGGTTCAGGAGAGGGCGATACCCAGGGTGCTCGGTGGCGTTAATGTCCTAATCACCGCGCCCACGGGCAGTGGTAAGACCGAGGCCGCCATGTTCCCAATAATGAGCAAGATACTGAGCGATAACTTAACTAGCGGCGTTGCGGCGATTTACATAACGCCTGCGAGGGCCCTCAATAGGGACGTGAACATTAGGCTTAGGGAGATAGCCAATAGGTTGGGTATAACCACGGCGGTTAGGCATGGCGACACGCCCGAGAGTGAGCGTAGGAGGCAGGTTAGGGAGCCGCCCGTGATACTCATAACGACGCCTGAGACCCTCCAGGTCATCCTGGCTATGAGGAGTATGAGGAGGGCGCTTAGGAGTGTTAGGTGGGTTGTTGTTGATGAGTTGCATGAGTTGATGAATGATGAGAGGGGTGCCCAACTGTCCATAGCCCTGGAGAGGCTGGTCAACATAGCCGGTGAGTACCAGAGGATTGGGCTTTCGGCGACCATAGGCAATACCGAGTTGGCGAGCCAATTCCTAGCCGGCGTGGGTAGGCCTGTGGAGGTGGTGAGTGTGGACGTGAGTAGGGAGATGGAGGTAAGCGTTGAGTATCCCGAGGCGTCTGAGGAGGACGTGGACTTGGCTGAGGAGTTGAACACAACGCCCGAAACCGCCGCGAGGCTTAGGAGGATCGTCGAGATAATCAGTGCTCATAGGGCAACCCTAGTCTTCACGAACACGAGGGATGAGGCGGAGCTGCTGGGGCATAGGCTCGGTAGGGTGCTCGGTGATGACGCGTGGGTGTCTACCACGGCTCACTGGACAGGGAGGAGAGGGAGGGCCTTGAGGAGGGCCTGAGGAGTGGTGGGGTTAGGGCTGTGGTCACCACGTCAAGCCTTGAGCTGGGCATTGACATTGGGCATGTGGACGCCGTGATTCAGTACTCAAGCCCGAGGCAGGTCACAAAGTTAATCCAGAGGGTTGGCAGGAGTGGGCATAGGCTTGGTGGGAGGCTGTTGGTTACGTAATCACGAGGGACGTGGATGACTACCTCGAATCCCTAGTAATCGCCAGGAGGGCCCTAAACAACGAGTTGGAGAGGGGGGTTGAGTATCACGAGAAGGCGCTTGACGTGCTTCACCACCAGGTCGCGGGCATGGTGATTGAGGCTAGGATTGAGGGCGGGGCATTAACCATAAACGATGTCCTAAACACAGTGAGGAGGGCGCACCCATTCAGGGGGTTAACGCTTGAGGAGTTGATGGACGTCCTGAGGTTCATGGAGAGTAACAGGTTCATCAGGGTTAATGAGGATGGGACAATAACGCCGAGGAGGGGACTCCACAGGTACTACTTCGAGAACATATCCATGATACCAGACCAAAGGCACTATAGGGCTAGGGACATGATAACGAACAAAGCCATTGGCGAGTTGGATGAGGAGTTCGTGGAGACCACGGAGACGGGGACGCAGATAATACTTGCGGGTAGGCCATGGAGAATAGTCGGTATAGACCATGAAAAGGGTGAGGTTGTCCTAGAACCACTGAATCAAATCCTAAACGCAGTACCCACCTGGATTGGCGAGGAAATACCAGTACCAACCGAGGTGGCCCAGGAGACGTGTAGGTTGAGGGAGGGGTTAATGGGCGCCATAGCCAACGGCGTGGATCCAGCCACGGTATTGGCGAAATACCCAACGGGTGGGGTCCCCAGCGCACTCATTGAGGAGTTGAGGCAGCAGTTGGGTACGGGGGTTACGGGGTTCACGAACGCTGTGATCATCGAGTGGAGGGGTAGGGATGCCGTGATCCACGCGTGCCTGGGCACCAAGGGGAATCAGGCACTGGCCCTATACCTAGCGAGGTTCATTGGGCAGAGGTATAGGGTTGCCGTGACCTACGTGACCGACCCATACAGGGTACTCATAACAGCACCAATAGGTATACCGCCCCAGGCAATAATTGAGGCCCTAAGCCAAAGCCGGACTACGTGGAGGGGGAGTTGAGGGAGGCCATAAGGGGCACGAGGCTTTATAGGTATAGGTTCATACACGTGGCGAGGAGGTTCGGGGTGCTGCCGAGGGAGTCCGTGGACGTTAATGTGGAGAGGCTAGCCACCGCCCTCAGGGACACCGTGGTGGATAGGGAGGTCATTAGGGAGATACTCACCGAAAAGGTGGACTCAACACCCCTCAGGCAATTGGTGAGCAGTGTCAGGGAGGGGAGAATAACGGTTAGGGTCGTTAAGGTCGAACAATACACGCCAATAGCCCAGCACATAATAAACCAAGCGGGCAAATACGACACGGCAATCCAGGGAATACCAACAACCACAATCCTACAACTACTAAAGAAAAGAATCGAGGAAAGGGAAGTAACACTACTATGCCTAAACTGCGGGTGGCACACGACCATGAAGGTAAAGTACATACCAGAACAAATCAAATGCCCAAGATGCGGAATGAGGCAAATAGCCGTACTAAAGTACGGAGAAGACCCAACAAGAGCATACGAAATAGCCAAGAAAGCCAGGAGAAAACAAAGACTAACAAGGGAGGAACAGGAAAAATGGCAAGAACTAACACAAACAGCATTGGCGGTCCTACAATACGGCAAAAAGGCCATAACAGCCCTGGCAGCACACGGAGTAGGACCAACAACAGCAATAAGAAAAATCCTACCAAAAGCCAAAACAGAGCAAGAACTCTACCAACAAATCCTAGAAGCAGAACGACAATACCAACGAACAAAACCCTTCTGGAATGAATAAACAAAAACGAAAACCACGAAGAAAAAAAACTTATAAAACACAAAAACAAGGAAACCAACCGCACAATGAGTCCCCAACCAAACCACCCGGGAACAGCCCGGGCGGAAGGTTGGGGATGATCCAACCCCAACCACACCCAAACCCAACCCCCGAACAAACCCCATCCCCAAGAAACCGGTTGATCCTGCCGGACCCGACCGCTATCGGGGTGGGGCTAAGCCATGCGAGTCGAACGCCCGGGGACCGCCGGGCGTGGCGCACGGCTCAGTAACACGTGCCTAACCTACCCTCGGGAGGGGGATAACCCCGGGAAACTGGGGCTAATCCCCCATAGGGGAAGGGCGCTGGAAGGCCCCTTCCCCGAAAGGGATCACGGTCGATCTACCGTGGTCCGCCCGAGGATGGGGGCACGGCCCATCATGGTGGTTGGCGGGGTAACGGCCCGCCAAGCCGAAGACGGGTGGGGGCCGTGAGAGCGGGAGCCCCGAGATGGGCACTGAGACAAGGGCCCAGGCCTACGGGGTGCAGCAGGCGCGAAAACTCCGCAATGCGGGAAACCGTGACGGGGCCACCCCGAGTGCGCCCGAAGAGGGCGGCTTTTGCCCGGTGCAAAAGCCGGGCGAATAAGCGGGGGGCAAGTCTGGTGTCAGCCGCCGCGGTAATACCAGCCCCGCGAGTGGTCGGGGTGCTTACTGGGCCTAAAGCGCCCGTAGCCGGCCCGGTAAGTCGCCCCTGAAATCCACGGGCTCAACCGTGGGCTGGGGGCGATACTACCGGGCTTGGGGGCGGGAGAGGCCGAGGGTACTCCCGGGGTAGGGGCGAAATCCGATAATCCCGGGAGGACCACCAGTGGCGAAGGCGCTCGGCTGGAACGCGCCCGACGGTGAGGGGCGAAAGCTGGGGGAGCAAAGGGGATTAGATACCCCTGTAGTCCCAGCTGTAAACTATGCGGGCTAGCTGTTGGGCGGGCTTAGAGCCCGCCCAGTGGCGTAGGGAAGCCGTTAAGCCCGCCGCCTGGGGAGTACGGCCGCAAGGCTGAAACTTAAAGGAATTGGCGGGGGGGCACCACAAGGGGTGAAGCTTGCGGCTTAATTGGAGTCAACGCCGGAAACCTTACCCGGGGCGACAGCAGGATGATGGCCAGGCTAACGACCTTGCCGGACGAGCTGAGAGGAGGTGCATGGCCGTCGTCAGCTCGTGCCGTGAGGTGTCCGGTTAAGTCCGGCAACGAGCGAGACCCCCGCCCCTAGTTGCTACCCGGTCCTTCGGGACCGGGGGCACACTAGGGGGACTGCCGGCGTAAGCCGGAGGAAGGAGGGGGCCACGGCAGGTCAGTATGCCCCGAAACCCCGGGGCTGCACGCGAGCTGCAATGGCGGGGACAGCGGGATCCGACCCCGAAAGGGGGAGGCAATCCCGTAAACCCCGCCCCAGTAGGGATCGAGGCTGCAACTCGCCCTCGTGAACGTGGAATCCCTAGTAACCGCGTGTCACCAACGCGCGGTGAATACGTCCCTGCCCCTTGCACACACCGCCCGTCGCGCCACCCGAGGGAGCCCCCAACGAGGCCTCTTCTCTCCAGGGCAACCCCCTGGGGAGGGGAGGACGAGTTGGGGGCTCCCGAGGGGGGCGAAGTCGTAACAAGGTGGCCGTAGGGGAACCTGCGGCCGGATCACCTCCTCTGGGGATGGGGTGTTCAAAGGGGGTTGGGTGGTACCCACTGACCAAACCACCACCCGCACCAGCAAGCCGCCCGGTGGATGGCTCGGCTCGGGCGCCGAGGAAGGGCGTGGCAAGCTGCGATAAGCCCGGGGTAGGCGCAGGCAGCCTTTGAACCCGGGATCCCCGAATGGGGCCTCCCGCCCAGGCCGAATAGGCCTGGGCGCTCCGGGGTTCTCCCCGGAGCGGGAACCCCCCGAACGGAAACATCTTAGTAGGGGGAGGAAGAGAAACCAACAGGGACCCCCTGAGTAGGGGCGACCGAAAGGGGGTGAGCCCAAACCAAATCCCCACGGGATAACCGTGGGGAGATGTGGGGTTGAGGGCCCGGGTACCGCCGGGGCGGCCTAGCCGAAGTGGGTTGGAAAGCCCCGCCGTAGAGGGTGATAGCCCCGTAGGCTAAAGGCCGCCTGGCGGAGTCCCGGTGTCCCGGAGTACCACGCCTTGGTTTTGGCGTGGGAAGCTGGGGGCCACTGGCCCCCAAGGCTAAGCACGTCCCGAGACCGATAGCGCACTAGTACCGTGAGGGAAAGCTGAAAAGAACCCCGAAAGGGAGTGAAAAGAGCCTGAAACCGGGCGGCTAAAGGAGGGGCGGCCCGAAAGGTGCCCTCCCCCGAAGGAAACCGGGGCGAACCCGGGAGTACGAGGGGGAGGGTCCAGGGTCGCCCCTTCCGTCTAGAAACACGGGCCGGGGAGTTCCCGCCCGTGGCGAGCCTAAGGGGTTAAGCCCCGAAGGCGTAGGGAAACCGAAAAGCCCGTAGCGGGGGGTGACCCCGTGAGGGGCTGGGTCTTAATGGGCCCGTAGTCACGGGCGGGAGACCAGAAACCGGGCGATCTAGCCCTGGGCAGGGTGAAGCGGGGCGAAAGCCCCGTGGAGGCCCGAAAGGGTTCTGATGTGCAATTCGTTCCCATGACCTGGGGCTAGGGGCAAAAGACCAATCAAGCCCGGTGATAGCTGGTTCCCCCCGAAGCGGGTCCCAGCCCGGCCTCCCTGGAGGAGGCCCACGGGGTAGAGCACTGATCGGGGACGCAGGGGCCGAAAGGCCCCGGTCCCCGGTCAAACTCCGAACCCGTGGGCTCCGAAGAAGGGGGGAGGCGGGTTCCTCGGGGTAAGCCTGAGGGCCGAGAGGGAAACAACCCAGACCGGGGTTAAGGCCCCTAAGTGCGGGCTAAGTGTCAACCTAGAAGGGTGTCCCCCGCCCAAGACAGCGGGGCCGTGGGCCTAGAAGCAGCCATCGGCTAAGAAGTGGGTAACACCTTACCCGCTGAGGCGGGGGGCCCCGAAGATGTCTAGGGACTCAAGCCCGCCGCCGAGACCCGGCCCGCGGACCGTTGGTCCGCGTGGGGTAGGGGGGCGCGGCCATGGGGCGGAAGCCGGGCCGTGAGGTCCGGTGGACCCGTGGCCGATGCAGATCCCGGTGGTAGTAGCAGCGAAGAGGGGTGGGAACCCCCTCCGCCGGAAAGGACCAGGGTTCCATGGCAACGACAATCAGCCATGGGTTAGCCGGTCCTAAGGCGGGGCCTAATTGGTACCCGCCGAAGGGGAAACGGGTTAATATTCCCGTGCCGTGGGGGTAGGCCTCGCGGCAACGCAGGCTCCACCCCCGACGCCTCGGGATAGGGTGGGCGGGGGAATACCCCGCTTAACCGCTGAAGGCCGGGGAGTGCCGTAATGGCGAGAACCGGCTGAAGGCGGGAATAGCCGGGCCTTGAGCCCGGTCCACCCGACTCCCGGGGCCCATGAAAAGGGGGTGGGGAACGAGCCCCCACGACCGTACCGAGAACCGACACAGGTGTTCCTGGGTGAGAAGCCCAAGGCGGCTCGGGTGACCCCGGGCCAGGGAACTCGGCAAATTGGCCCCGTAACTTCGGGAGAAGGGGTGCCCGCGGCTCTGGTGGTTACCCACTGGAGCCGTGGGTCGCAGTGGCAAGGGGGACCTGACTGTTTAACAAAAACATAGGTCCCCGCTAGCCCGTAAGGGTGTGTACGGGGGCTGAATCCTGGCCACTGGCGGTACGTGAAACCCGGGTTCAACCGGGCGAAGCGCCGCTGAAGGCCGGGGGTAACTCTGACCCTCTTAAGGTAGCCAAATGCCTTGCCGGGTAAGTTCCGGCGTGCATGAATGGATCAACGAGGTCCCCACTGTCCCGGCCCGGGGCCCGGCGAACCCACCTCCGGGTGCAGAGTCCTGGGACCCCCGACGGGGCGAGAAGACCCTGTGGAGCTTTACTGCAGCCCGTCGTTGGGGTGCGGGAGGGGGTGCATAGTGTAGGTGGGAGCGATGAAGCGCGGTCTCCGGGCCGCGCGGATGCGCCAATGAAACACCACCCACTCCCTCCCGCACCCCTAACCCCGGGTAACACCCGGGGGACAGCGGCGGGTGGGCAGTTCGGCTGGGGCGGCACACCCCTGAAAGGATATCAGGGGTGCCCAAAGCTCGGCTCAGGCGGGTCAGAACTCCGCCGTAGAGGGTAAGGCCAAATGCCGGGCTGACTGCGCCTTGAACGCAAGGGGCGCAGGGGGGAAACCCGGGCCTAGCGAACGCTCGTGCCCCCACCAGTGGGGGCCGGGCATGACAGAAAAGTTACCCCAGGAGTAACCGGCTCGTCGCGGGTGAGAGTTCCCATCGACCCCGCGGTTTGGTACCCAGACGTCGTCTCTTCCCATCCTGGGGGTGCAGCAGCCCCCAAGGGTGGGGCTGCCCGCCCATTAAAGGGGAACGTGAGATGGGTTCAGACCGTCGTGAGACAGGTCGGACTCTACCTGTCGGGGGTGCTGGCCGCCTGAGGGGAAGGTGCCCTCAGTACGAGAGGAACGGGGCGCCGCGGCCTCTAGTCTACCGGTTGCCTACAGGGCAGAGCCGGGCAGCCACGCCGTAGGGGATAACCGCTGAAGGCATCTAAGCGGGAAGCCCTCCCCGAAAAGAGGCGGCCGCTCGGTGCCCGGTGGGGAAACCCGCCGGGTGCCGGGTGAGGGTCCCCGTAGAAGACGGGGTTGATGGGGTGGGGGTGTAACCCCCGAGGGTTTTCCCGAGGGGGGAGCCCGCCACTCCCAATCGCCCCAGGTGCGGGTGGTGGGGTCTAATGGGTGGGTGCCTGGGTGTGGTTGGGGTTGGGTTGTGTTTTGGTTGTTGTCGGTTCTTTATTGTGGAATCCTAGGTTACTTCCTTTATTATGGTGATTACGTGGTTGTCGCCCCGCCCTTTGCCTTATGCCGTGTCCTGCTTATTCGTGGATTGCCATGGGTAACGCTTTTATAGCTTGTTTTTCCAGGCTTTACCGTGGTTGAGGTTAGGAAGTTGACGGTTACTAGGGCGCCCGTTGACCCACGTGAGTTGGGTCTCGATGCCCTGCCCTACGTTGGTGTTATTGGTGGTAGTGGGCTTTATGAGGCTGGCTTCTTCAGTGATTACTTCGAGGTTCAGCTTCACACGCCCTATGGATTGCCAAGCGATAACGTCGTGATTGGTAGGGTTGGTAATGAGTGGGTTGCCTTCCTGCCTAGGCATGGCCGTGGCCATAGGTACCCACCGCATAGGATTCCGTATAGGGCCAATGCGTGGGCTTTGTGGGCCCTTGGTGTTAGGGCTGTGATTAGTGTTAGTGCCGTGGGTAGCCTTAGGCAGGACTTCGCGCCCGGCGACTTCGTGATTCCCGACCAGTTCTTCGATGCGACGAAGGGTAGGGAGTACACGTTCTTTGATGGGCCGAGAACCTGCCACATACAGATTGGTCTTGAGCCTTTAACCAAGTCATTAATCAATTGCTCTATGAGGAGGCTAGTAGGTTAATAGGACTCACCTCGGTGGTTGTTACGTGTGTATTGAGGGCCCGAGGTTTAGCACAAAGGCCGAGTCCAGGGTTTGGAGGGATGTCTATGGCTGCGACATTATCGGTATGACACTCGTGCCCGAGATAAACCTGGTCCGCGAGCTAGGCATGTGCTACTCACTGCTTGCCCTGGTCACGGACTACGACATCTGGGTCCCGCATCAACCCGTTACGGCGGAGCTCGTGGAGAGGGTCATGAGCGAGAAGCTTGAGCTCGCCCGCAAGGTCCTGCTCAACGTGATACCCAGGATACCCAGGGACGTACACCTCAAGTGCGAGGAGGCGTTGAAGAATGCCTGCGTCTGATGGCCATGGTGGTTAGGCAATTCGGCGGTAGGTTCCCCGCCACCTCCCTGGACGAGCTCGAGGCCCTATTTAGGGCCTCAAGCGTTGAGTTGGGTAGGAGGTTTGGGGCCCGTAGGGTCGGCGATAAGTACCTACTCCCAACCCATGCCGTTCCCTGGTTCACCCTGGTGGACCTAGGCCGTGAATACCCAATAAACGGGTTCATGATCAGGGGGGTCGGCGTTGAGGGACCCATTGACAGGCCCTGGTTCGACTTAGTCCTCGGCTTCCTAACCGGTGACTACGTGGTTGGGGTCTCCGTGGTTGGGCGCAGGACCATTGGCTGTAGGTCACGCCCCCTCAACCCACCACTCGATCTTTGGGACCTACCCAGGGGCCTTGACTTCCCGAGGCCCATTGCAGTCACGAGGGAGGTCAACGGCGGCGTGGTCGACGTCTCAGCCCCATGGACTGCCTCAGGGGGCTTGGGCTTAGCCTGGCTCCTCGACCCGCTACCTCCTCGTCTACGTGGGCTCATCAGTGTTGGTGATAGGGTCTTCATTGACCTCAGAAACTCCTCACTTTCCTCACCGTGACCGCGCCTTTCCTGGACGCAAAAGATATAAATACATGTGTTGTTTAGTTACTCGGTCCATGAGTGGGGAGGGTCAGGGAGACATAGTTGATGAGTTGCTATCGTCGGTGCTTGGCGGTGAGAGTAGTGCTGAGGCGGAGATTGCGAAGGAGCAGGCGTTGGTTAGGGTTAGGGTTGAGAGGAGGAAGAGGCACCTGGTCACTGTAATTGAGTTTGATAGCTCGGATGTTAAGGCAATAGACATTAATGGCATTGCTAAGGAGCTTAAGCGTAGGCTCGCGGCCGGCGGAACCGTTAGGGAGAACTCAATCGAGGTTCAGGGTGACCAGAGGCAGAGGGTTAAGAAGTTGCTCGTTGAGATGGGGTTTAGGGAGGAGAATATCCTGGTTGATGAGACCATAGTGGAGACCTAGCGATGATTAGGAGGGATGAGAGGTTAATCAAGTACCTAAGGGATGAACTACCCAGCCTAATTAACGAGGTGGTTAGTGGGGATGGCGACTCAGTACTGGGTGGGTTATCGAGCTCTGCATAGAGGCCCTAAACAGGTCCTGCGGCGCCTCGGCGTTGAGTGCGGTGGTGATGAGTTGGTCAATGCCTGGAGGGTCATGGAGAGGGTTATTGAGTTGAGTGGTGAGTTTGCCCTGGCCAGGTACATGGCGATTGTGGTTGGCTCTGGCTTCATATCATCGAGTGCGAGCCCCATTATTACCGACATGCTCAGTAGGGACCTACTAACCTGCATTGAGAAGGTTAGGGTCATAATACTGAGGATGGTTGAGGAGGGCAGGCCCTGGAGGGAGATTTACGGGGTTGGGTGATTAGTTTTTTTAAAGGGTTTATTAAAATCGAAACCGCATGTTTAGGGTTTTGACCCTCGAGGACTACATCAGGATACCACCCAGCAGGTTTGGGGAGCCCCTGGAGAGGGTTGCCTTCGAGGTCCTGTGGGGTGAGTACGTGGGTAGGGTTGAGAGGGACGTCGGCGTCTACGTGGCGATATTCGACGTTGAGGTCAGCAAGAGGGGCGTGATAATATTTGGTGATGGGGCCACCTACAACAGGGTTCGGTTCAAGGCCCTCGTCTACACGCCATTGATCAACGAGGTCGTCGAGGGCGAGGTTGTTAGGACTGAGGACTTCGGCGCCTTCGTGAGGGTTGGGCCAATCGACGCCCTAATCCACAGGACCCAGATGATGGAGGATAACGTGGTCCTCTACGACAAGCAGAGCGGTGCATTCGTCGGCGAACGCAGTAGGCGTAGGCTTGGTAGGGGCGACGTAGTTAGGGCTAGGGTCGTCGGCGTCAGCTACGTGACGGCGGGCAACAGGGACGTGGTCAGGGTAAGCCTAACCCTTAGGCAGCCAATGCTCGGTAAGCTCGAGTGGATTGAGGAGGAGTTGAGCGGCTCAAGGAAGGGCGCCCAGAAGGCCCAGCAGAAGCAGTGACGTGGTTAGTTAGGATTCCCGCAAGCCCTAAGTAACCCAATTAGGCTAGGGTTAGCACCGCTGTTTCCACGGCGCCAGTCATTAGTAGGGCCATTGTTGAGTAGGTAATGCTCATGGTCAGTACCTGGGCGGCCACGAAGGCTATGATGGGTATTGAGGCCGCGGTGATTATGAGCACCGTGTTCGCGAGGTTCAGTATTGCCAACGCCTGGGAACCACCCAGGTAATCCCTAACCTCCAGCTGAAACACTATGGCTGACATCACGGTGGAGGCGAGGGGGGACACGGCCAGGGCTAGGACGGGCGGTATGGCCGATGGGTGGTGAAGGACCGTGAGTATCGCCACAATGGGCACGGCTAGGGCGTAGTACGTAGTGAGCACCATGGGTATCTTCGCGAGCATCCTCCTAATCGGCGTTACAGGCATTGTGAGTATTATGGGTAGTGCCGAGTACTCTGCGTTGTACATCATGACCGGTAGGAATGAGGTTATGTAGGCGAGGGGCGCGGCGTAAGCCATAACCCCAATGGCGAGTTCGAACTGCGTTAGGTAGTTCATCGAGGTCGCCAGGGATACGTATAGGAACACGGCCATCAACGACCCACCAACGACCAAGCCCAGGGAGCCCCTGGCACTTATTAACTGCCTCATGTAGTACCTGACCAAGCCCGTGAATACGCCCCTAAACCTGAAACCCCTGAATGGCTTGTTGGCGGTGATTAGGGACTCGGGGCCGCCCGGTATCCTTGGTCTCAATAGCCTGGGCCCAGCGTTAATCAGTAGGTATGCATCTATTGCGAGGAGCATTATTGTGGTTATTACAGAGTTAATCAATGCTGTTTGGTGGTTTGTGATGAATGGGTCGCTGATCAACGGTACGTACTGAGCAATACCTGGGCTAATTATTGCGGGGTCCTCACTTAGCATTAGGAGCGTCAGTGCTATTACCCAGGGTATTGAGTTTGTGACGACGATCAAGGACCTGGTCAGGAACGCGCTCACCGAACCCCTTCTCCCAACCACGGTGTCCAGGGCCACTATACCCATTAATGGACCCACCAGGCCCAGGAGCAATGCCTGCGCCGTGATTAGTACCGGCGCTGGCGTGTGTATTATTGCCGATACAATGATGGCTGTGATTATTGAGGATGCCAATGCACATCCACAGCCCTTACAATGGCTACTGTTGAGATGAGCCTTATGAGGTCCTCATTAAGGCCCAGGGTCCTGAGTAGGTCGCCAATTGTTGGGTAGCCCATTACCGAGGTTACTATTGGCGATAGTAACATGTAGATTAGTAGTATCATGAAGTACATGGTTAAGTACTCATAGGGTGGGGATTGGTACATACCCACCGGTGTTCTCCAGTGCGTGATTAGGCCAATAATGAGTGGTGCGGCTAGGTAGGAGGCGATCATTAACGAGGCCACCGCCTTAATAATCCCATACCCACTGATGATCCTCTCAACCCTGAGGGGCCTAGCCCCAGTCCTCCTGACCTGGGTTATTGCCTGGGCAATCAACTCCCTATAGACAAGGCCGCCGAGCTCCCAGGGATTCATGGTCACAGACCCTCCAGTAAGCCCCTAATCTCATCCTCAGCCTAATGGCCCTTAGGAAGGCATCCTCAAGGCTACCCGCGTTGACCGCGTTCATGATCTCCGCGGGCGTTCCCTCCATGACGAGCCTACCGGCATTTATTATGCCAATCCTCGTGCAGACCCTCTCGGCAACCTCCATTATGTGGGTCGTAAAGAGTATGGAACCACCAGCTCGAGGTGCCTCTGCATCAACTCCTTAACAACCCTGACGGACCTGGCGTCCAGGTAGTTGAAGGTTCATCCATGAGCAGTAGCCTCGGCCTATGCATTAGGGCAGCCACTATGGCAACCTTCTGCCTATTACCGGCGGAGAGCGACATTATAGGCCTATCAATGAACTCCTCAAGGCCAAGGCCCTCACCAAGGCCTCCACGTACCTGGGTCCCTAACTCCCCTAACCGAGCCCACGAACTCCAGGAAGTCCCTGGGGCTGAGCGTCTCGAGGATGAGTGGTGTCTCCAGGACCGCGCCGACCATGTTCATGACCTCGGGCCTCGGCGGCCCCATGCCAAGTACGTCTATGGCCCCCTCATACCTCACGAGGCCGAGCACAGCCCTTATCGTCGTGGTCTTACCGGCGCCGTTAGGCCCGAGGAGGCAGTAGGTCTCCCCCGGCCTTACGCAGGCACTTAGTCCATCAACGGCGACCTTACTTCCATACCTTACGGTTAATTTTTCAATCCTCAAAGCGCAATCCATTCAATTAAGCGCCCAACAACCAAGTATTTATTGCTTTACTGCGTTATTACGCCCATTGGTTGTGGGTAATGACTAAAACCCTCAGCCAGTAATTAGTAATGGCCCATGCTTAGTTACAAGCTCTATGTGCGTAGTTACTACGAGGCATTGGGCACCAGGTACCTGGAGCTCTACCTTAGGGATAGCGTGCTTGGTTACGTAAGGGCTGTGGAGACACTGAGGGTGAGGGCTGCGAGGATCCTGGACATCGGCTGTGGGATTGGCGTTGGGGCCGGCCTGCTGTCTGGCTTGGCTAGGCAGTACGTGTGCCTCGACATTGCCTGCGGCGTGCTTAGGTACGCCAATCACCTGCCGAACGTTGACGTGGTCTGCGCAGACGCGGCGTTACTGCCCATTAGGCCCGGCTCCATTGATTATGCCTGGCGATAAACGTCGTTAATGCCGACACCGATGGGGAGCAGGTGCTTAGGGAGGCCCTGGGCCTAGGCGCCCGCATCTACGCCGAGTCGCCTAGGGCCGTGGATAATGAGTTAATTAGTCGCCTATTGCGTGGGTAGGTTTTTAACTCGGGCCTAACATTAATGCTGGTTAATGGGTTCTGGGGATGTTATTAAGGAGTTGAGGGATAGGGAGGAGGAGGCTAGGAGGATTAGGAGGGCTGAGGCTGATTGGGGGTACATAAACTCACTGCCCCCCAGGGTTAAGTTAGCGGTCATTCACTATATAGAGACTGGGGATATTTACGTGTCGGCTAGGATAGCCGGTATGAGTGTTGAGGAGTTTAATGAGGTTAGGATTAGGGCGAGGTCCCAAATGTCAACTGACGCCATTGCCGACACGTCATTCATAATAGACTGGGTCAGGTACTCAGGTAGGGACCTGCTATTTAGAATATTCAACACCGTGTGGATTCCCGAGCCCGTGCTTAATGAGGTTAGGTCTGAAAACTCCCTTTCCTGGATAACGAGTAGGTTGGCTGAGGGTAGGCTCGCGTTATTCCCTGAATTAAGCAATTATAGGGATGAGGCCCTTAGGCTCATGGAATTGAGCAGTAGGTACCCAGTTAGGAGGCTCGATTACCCGGAGGCCTACTGCATTGCTGTGGCCAGTGATAGGGGTTACGTAGTTCTTTCAGAGAATGGCGGTGCCTACGCGTCGCAGTTCCTATATGCTAGGGCGAGGGTTTGGAGGGCCTTTGAGGTTCTGGCGGAACTACTTAGGCTGGGTTTGATCGATAGGGGTGAGTTTTATAAGTATGAGCGTGAGACCCTGCATAGGTTCCCAAGGAGGGACATGGAGAGGCTTGGGCTATGAGCGACATCATAAGGGAGCTTGAGGAGCGTGAGAGGGAGTTGAGAGAAATGAGGAGGAGGGAGGCTGATTGGGATTTCATTAATTCACTACCGCCCAGGGTTAGGAGTGCCGTGGTACTATTCATAGAGACTGGTGACCTAAGCTCGCCCAGAGGCTGTCGGGCCTTGGCCTTGAGGACTTCGTGGACATCCTCAGGAGGGCCAGGGTTTGGATCACCTAAGGCTATTTAAGGCAACCCAGTGGGGTGTAGAACCGTGAAGAGGGTTAGGTTGAGGTTTGCTGGTGGCGTTGAGGTTGACTTCGTTGATAGGGATCTTGCCCTTAGGCGTGTTGAGGATTGGGCTGGGCGTGGGATGGGCGTGGTTCACGTGGTTTACGGCCCTGAGGGCTGTGGTAAGACTGCCTGGTTAAGGCAATCAGCGGAGTTGCTCAGAGAATTGGGCTTTGACGTTGTTTACGTTAATCCCATTGATAGGGAGGTCCTCGCCGAGTTTAGTGTTAAGGAGTTGAGGGAGGAGTTCATGAGGCTTGTTAGGGAGGCCATTAGCCAAAACGCCCTTGGTAGGTTGGCTTGGTTGGCCTTCGACATGGCTAAGGAGTTGATTAAGGCAACAAGAGGCAAAATAGCCGTAATAGTCGACGACGCCTTCCAAATACTCGGCGTAAAGGAATCAGCAATATACGTAAAAGCCTACTAAACCTAATCGAATACCCACCAGAAAGCTACGAAAGGATAGTCACCATAGCAGCCACGAGTGAGGGCGTTAGCCTGAGGGAGATCGGACGCCACAGGTGGGCCTATATAGACGTCATGTGGAATATGCCCAGGGGTGGTTTTGAACAATTGTACGGGCAAATACCTGGTGATAAGCCACTATTCGAGGATGTGTGGAAGATAACGGGTGGGAATCCAAAGGCGTTGGGTCAGTTATATGAGACTAATTGGAGCATTGACGATGTGGTTAACAGGATTACTAATGAGAGAGTAATCACTCCGCGCTTCATCAGTAGGTGGCGTGGGTGGCTTGAGGAGGCTGTGAGGGACCCGGACGCCCTATGGAGCCCGGACGCGCCGGAGGAGTTAATTAATGAGTTGGTTGAGAAGAACCTAATAATTTACTTCCTACCCGAGAGGAATCCGGAGTTTTGGATTGATGAACCGCCTGGGAGGGATCCTGAGCTTGGCATTGGCAGGTATGTGGCCTGGCAGACACCACTGCATAGGGAGGCCGTTAGGAGGGCCCTCCAGGACATTAAATAATCAACCACGCTCCACGCCAAGCCTCACATTAATAGTAACTCGGTGGGCCTTAGTGTTTTGTTCGCCGGATCGACCTCTAGGCCGAGCTCCTCAAGGGTTGTTGCGCCCAGGAGATATATTCCCTCATCACCAAACACCACAATCGTGCGGGCCCTTATTCCCTGAACCTCAATACCAACAACGCCAACACTCCTCTCAATGATTCCACCATCCGCAGGCTTAAACCTCCTCGAACCCATCGGCCTAACCCCCAATTCATTTAATTAATTTAACGGGCAGCACCGTATATACCGAGCCTGTGTCCACCAGGAGTTCTACCTCGCTTGGCTCGCTGAGCTTATCCACACTCCATACCCTAGCCCTAACCCTTATAAAGCCCATATCAAGATGCTCTTATAATCAATTCTTTAAAACTTTAGCGCCCCACTACGTGGTGTCTCAATTACTATTTTTCAGCATGTTCCTGAAACAATCCGCTGAGTTAAAAATTGAAAAGGCAACGCCTTACCTAAGTAATAAGGCTCAGTAACCCATCATTTACAAAAAGGATTGCTTGCCTGCCGTAATTACTGCGCAATAGCTATACCTGCTTATCCGTGCCTAGAGTGCCTCCTATTGATTCTCTGGGCTTTGAATACGGTGAACCTCCAGGTCGTCATTAGGTAGCTATTGCCGATGCAATGACCGCCTCGGGCAGTACTTGGTAGTTGTTTGTCATTTCGAGGAGCATCACCATGACAGCTAATGGCGCATTTGAGGCTGCGCCGAACATTGCCAGGGAGCTCACTACTACGAAGGGGGCGACGCTAGGTGCGAGCGTTGGGTATAGACCGTGAAGGAGTAGGCCCATGTCAAGCCCCGTGAAGGCGCCAATCACGAGGCCCGGCGCGAAGACTCCACCAACCTCCCCCGAGCCCAGGGTTATTGATGTGGAGATTATTTTGATGAGTGGAAGCAGGGCTAGGAGTGTTATGAGTGGTATTACCTGCGAGGAGAAGGCGCTTAACCTTGCGTAAATCGCCAAGTCCATCCAACCCTCACCAGCGCCAAGTACCTGGGGCGTTACGAGACCGATCAAGCCGACAACTAAGCCGCCAATAGCGGTCCTGGCCGCATCATTAACCCCCAATCTGCCGAACAGTCTGCGGGCATGGTCTAATGACTCAATGTATATTATGGCTACGGCACCATCGACAAACCCTAAAGCTACGTAGAACGGCATCGATAATATGGGCGCGCCCATCGCTACCTGGCCCAGGTATGGCTTGAAGCCAGTTACTAGGCAGAAGATTACGTAAGCCACCAGCGAGGCCACGAGGGCCGGGTATAGGGCCCTAACCTCCAGATCCCTCCTATAGGGTAGTTCAGCTGCGAGTAACGCACCCCCTATTGGCGCCTTGAATATTGCGCCTAGGGCCGCGCCCATACCAACAATCATTGCTAGGGCCCTATCCTCATCATTGAGCCCAAGCCTCTCGGCAATGAAGTATGACAAGCCACCTCCGAAGTTTCCAGTAGGTGCCTCGGGCCCCGCGGAGCCTCCTGAGCCTATTGTTATTGCCGAGAGTACCACATTAACAAGGCCGTGGAGAACGGGGTTGCTGAAGGGCCTCCTTCTACCGTGGTATGCCTCAATGACTGCGTCGAGGCCAGCCCTGGACTCGCGGAACTTCCCGGCGAGGTAGGCAACTATCACAGCGCCAATCACCGTGGACACGGGTATTAACCAAGGCCTCTCAATGCGTGTACGTACATTAGTGAGCCGCCGAGCCCCACTGGCTCGGGTTGCTCATAACCAACCAGTAGGTTTAGGAATACGTATGTGGTTAACCTAAGCATTAGGTAGAAGGTTAGTGCCGAGGTACCTGCGGCCAGCCCAATCAGTGCGCCAAGTATGAGCCACTTAACGGCGTAGGGCTGCTTGGCTACGTCCATAAACGTGCATGGAGATTACGAAAACCCTTAAAAGCTTTATCCATTAGAGCAAACCCATGGCGCAGTTTATGACTGCGTTGTTGGCAATCGCCTACCTAATTGCGTCCTCCATCGTTGCCTACATATTGCTCAATCGATTTACATGGCGTGGTAGGGCCTCGTGGGTCCTAATGGGTGTTGGCTTCATGATCCTCGCACTAACACTGCAGGTAATTTTTCAGGAGATGCCGCTTCTCATGATATCCTAACCCACATTAGGGAGATTGTGATTGGGGTGCGGCATCAATCACAGACTTAGTCCTGGGGCTCGTTAAGTCGAGTATTTACTCCATGGCAATATACATGGGCTTGATGGCGGGGATATTCCAGGAAACCTTTAGGTACTTGGCAATTAGGAATCGTGAACCCAAGTCAGCCCCATACATTAGCTATGCTTCGCCCTTATTGACGTGGCATTCGCAGTAATGGGCGTGGTATTGCCATTGTTAATACCCACACCAGTAAATCCCGCATTAATTACGCCGCATTAACACCCATCATAAGCCTGGTCTGCCTTGCCATCCAGCCCGTGGTCTCCTTCCTATTCCACCCAGGCTCGTCAATGCTCCTTAAGGCCTATCAAACCGTTAATAGGGGGTTGAGGGGCCTAATACTCATGATCCTAGCTCACGCATACATGGACTCATTTACCTGGTACATGGACAATGCCATCGCCCTCAGACTCATTAATCCGTCATTAATAATGCCCCTATCCACGGCCTACTTCACCTCCGTGGTCCTGCTATCGGCATTCATCTTCATCACCGGCTTTAAAGCGTTAAATAATGCCGAGTGCCATGATTAATGGGCCCTTGCTCATTACGTGAATTACATAACCCATCAATGCACCTTTATGGGTGGTTATTGTTTTCTGTTTTTCACTAAGGGGACCGCCGATATTGTTTATTAAGAGTGAAAAGTACTCACGCGGATGCCCACTGGGGAGGTTATTTTCCTCACGCTACTTGAGGTGAGCACCCTAGTGCTACTGGCCGACCTAGTGGGTGGTGTACTCGTTAGGTATGGCTTCCCAAGGGTTGTGGCTGAGCTCCTTATCGGGCTTACCCTAAGCCCATACGCCCTGGGCTCCTTACTAAACGCGGTACTCCACATGGAGTTGTTCACGATTAATGACTACCTACTATTCCTCACAAACCTCTCGGTGATACTGCTATTGTTCGCCTCAGGCCTTGAGCACGGCCTATCGACCCTCAGGGAGGGCGGTATATATGGCGCATTGGCCGCAGTATTCGGCGCCATAATCCCCTACGCCCTGGTATACTGGGTCTTGGTGAGTATGGGTTTGCCGTTTACGGAGTCCTCAATTATTGCCCTATCAACGGCACCCACGAGCCTAGCCGTCGTTGCCGGGATCATAGAGCGCGAGGGCTTGGCTGGGCTACCCAGCACTAAGGTTTTAATTACGGCCGCCTCCATAGACGATGTTGTCGCCCTAATACTCCTATCCATGGTGATCGCCACGGTAAGCACGGGTGGCTTTACCTACGGCTCGTTAATCACGGCCGTAAAGATCGTGACCCTCTGGGTCCTGGTATTCCTACTCTCCGTATTGTTCATACCGAGGATACTAAACAGTTGGTGAGGAGACCATCGTGTACGCATCCTTAGTGGTTCTCTTCGGCATTGTCCTCATAATGACCACCCTGGGCTTCTCCGAGGTCATTGCAGCCTTCATAGCCGGTGTAGCCGTTGCCGAAAGCAGGTTCTCGCAGAGGGTTAGGGAGACGGTGAATGTGCTACTGGCGATATTCGGCTCCATATTCTTCATAGCCATGGGCCTCCAGCTAAACTTCAAGTATATACTTAACATTGAGGTCTTGGTAATGGCCCTCGCGACCTCCGTTGCGGCCATCGTGGGTAAGGTCATTGGCATATACCATTCGCCTACCTGAGGCTTCGTAGTGGCCGTGAATCAATAATCGTTAGTTATGGCATGATACCGAGGGGTGAGATGGGGCTTGTGATTGCATCCATTGGATTAAGCAGTGGGTTGATTACCATGGGCGATTTCGGCGTTATAATACTCATGGTGTTGATAACCACGGTAATAGGCGCCGTAGTCTATAGGCGGGAGGCCTGCAGGTTTAGGTTATCAGCGAGGGCGCGCTAAACCCCTAATCACTGCATACTCATAGAGAGCCCTCAATGCATTTGCCGCGGTCTCCAGCCTATCATAGGTAGCACACCGCCCTCCTCAAGCCTCGCCTTAAAGGCTTGGCATCCTCATTAGCGCTAATCCCAAAGACAACTATTGGCTTATCAAACCTCCTCGCCTCTATTATGTAATCCGCGAGCTTAGGAGTCATGCCCGGCAACTGCATTTGGCTAGTACTAACGCCATGTCTACGTAGCTCGTTGGTAGTACCGTGTCCAGCACGAACTTGTACATGGCATCCGTGGCACTGCCAGTTAAGTCAATCGGGTTAGCCGTACTCGCGAAGGGCGGCAGCGACTTGGAGAGGGTGTCACGAATTTCCTGCGGAAGTTCAGGGACCACTAACCCAACGGACTCCACATTATCAACGGCCTGAACACCCGCCCCACCACTATCCGTGATTATCAATACCCTGTTGTCCCTGGGCAGCGGCTGTGTAGCCAGGGCCTTGGCGACCTCCAGCGCATCCATTAGGTTATTAACCTCTATGGCACCTGCCTGCCTTAGCATTGCGTGGTATATTTCGTAATTACCCGCCAGGCCGCCGTGTGGGACTTAACCGCCCTGCCGGAGGACTTGGACCTGCCCGCCTTATAAACAACCACCGGTTTAGTCCTGGTAACCCTCCTCATCACCTCAAGAAGTCTCCTTCCCTCTCCTGGGTATTTCAACCCCTCAATATACATAACGATAACCCTCACATTATCATTGCCCGCCAAGGCCTCGAGCAACTCCACCTCATTAATGTCGAGTTTGTTTCCGTAGTTTACGGCTAGTCCAACGCCAATATTCCTCCTGGCCGCCCAATCAAGTATTGCCGCAGCAACCGCGCCACTTTGGCTTATGAGGGCTATTGGTCCCGCCACAGGCCTCTCCATCCTTCCCTGCGGTATGAAGAATGTGTCAAGGCCATTAAACGCATTATAAACACCAATACAATTAGGCCCGAGTATCCTAACCCTACCCTGCGACGCATTCCTAACCTCACCCTCGAGTCTTGCCCCATCTTCACCAACCTCACTAAAACCACCACTAATTATTATGGCTACCTTGACGCCTTAGCCACGCACTCATTGATTATTTTGGGTACCGTGGACGCCGGCGTAACTATTACGGCTAGGTCGACCTCACCCGGTACCTCAAGCACGGACCTATAGACCCTGTGGCCCATCAATTCTGTGTAGCTTGGGTTAACTAGGTAGACCCTGCCTCGGAACTTGGTGAGTAGGTTCCTGGTTATTACACCGCCGACGCTACCCTCCCTAGCCGTGGCGCCTATTATGGCTATTGACCTGGGGTTGAATAGGTAATTAAGGCCCTCACTCACGGCCTTACTAATGAGGACTGGGCTTATTACGTATTACTCATTTGCATTGGCGCTATATATACGGGGAACCAGTCCTCCCTCCTAATCACTATGGTGTTGTAGGTGTAGACGTACCTCATGGCCATGCTTAGGTAGAGTAGTGATGGTAATGATGTGGTTGGTGTCGCATTGCAGTAGTACCAAACGCCCAGCGGCCTCAGTGTGCCGTTTATTGAGGATATGTTCATTGCGAAGTACGTGGGCCCGCTCGGCAATACCGGTATTGGCTCACTAACGTTGCACTTAACCTCACCAACCACCTGCCCAAGTGAGATGAGGTTGAAGCCCGTTATGTTTGTGCTTCCCATCGGGGCCATTTGGAATATGTAAACCCTGAGGATTGGCCTGGATAGGTTCGTTATCAGTGGCACTGCGTATATGACGCCTGAGTCCTGGGTCGTTAGTTGAAACACGCCCTTCTTAACCACGCCGTAGACCACCGCCGTGGCGTTTAGGCCATAGGCAAACCCGGACCTTGTCAGGTTGGCGAGGTTTCCAGGGTAGCCGGTTACGCTTAGCCCTGGGGCTATGATAACGGTATTATTCAGCCCCTGGTAAATCATTAGTATGAAGTATGAGCCGCTGGGTATCTCGCCGCTTATGGTTATGTTCGTCCCAGTCCTCGGTATGTAGATGCTTAGTTCCGTTATTGGGAAGTTGAAGTTATTCACGCCCATTACCACGAGTAGGTTACTCCCGAAGCCCAGGTAGGCGTTTGCTGTTAGGTTTAGGTAGCCGGTTACTGTGGTTAGTGGTGATGGTATTGAGAGTATTAGGGAGAGGGATGCTATGAATCCCACGAGTATTATCAAGCCACCAAGGGCGTAGGCCGGTATCCCCCTAGCCATAGCCTCGGGTTAATGGCTTAGTTCCAATATAAAATTGCTTCTTCATCATGAGTTTGCGAACATGGACTCACCCCTCTCATTAACAAAGCCAACCCTTATCACGTTGTCGGCTATCGTCTCCAGGGCATCAACATGGGACGTTATTATGACGGTCCTAACACCATTACTGAGGCTCCTAATCCAGTCACCAACCCTACGCCTATGCTCCTCATCGAGGTGCTCGGTTGGTTCATCAAGTATTAATATTGGTATTACGCCCATTACGACCCTGGCAATCGCATACCTAAGCATTAGGGAGACTAAGTTCCTCTCGCCGATCGACAGAGCCTCAATGGGTAGTGAGACCCCGTCATTCCTCCTCACCATCACCTCGTAATCCTCATTAACCTCCATGGATGCGTATGAGGCCTTATGCATCAATTCCTTCATCATCACATTCAACTCCTCATTAACAGAGTCAAGGAATATCCTCCTAACCACGGGCTTAACATCATCAAGGACCTGCTGAAGCCTACTGAGCATGTCAGAGGCGCCAACATACCTATTCAACTCACCCCTAACCCTACCCAACTCCGATTCCCTACCCGTTAACTCGCCCCTCAACTTCTCAATCCTATCCCTAAGTGCGTTAACCCTACCCCTCAACTCCCCAACCTCCCTCATCAACGAGTCCCTCCTCACACTCAACTCCTTAATCCTAGCCCTAACACCCTCAAGCTCCCTAATCCTCCCCTCCAACTCCCTAAGCCTACCCTCAATGCCCAACCTCTCACTACGTATACTCAACAACCTAGACTCATAATCCCTAACCCTCCTCTCAAGCTCATCAGCGCTTGCCAACTTACCCCTCAACTCGGCGACTCAACCTTAGCCCTACCCAACTCCTCAAGCTCCCTATTCAACCTACCTAACTCACCCTCAACACCCTCCAACTCCCTCCTCAGTGATTCCTCATCATAACTGCCAATTCTCGATAACTCCTCGACCAATGAATCCCTCCTGCTACGTAATTCCTCAAGAGACGCCCTAATAACGCCCTCCTTACCCAACTCACCCTCAATACCCCTCAACTCACCCTCCAACCTACTCAACTCCTCGGCTTCACCGCTAAGCTACCCAACCTACTCACTAACTCCTCCCTCCTCCTCATCAACTCCCTCAACCTAACCTCCCTACTGGCCACTAGCTCCTGCGCCAAGTCCCTACTCAATGGCCTACCACACAATGGGCACCTCTCCACAGAACCGCCCTTTAGAAGGCTCAGTTCCATCTCCACATGCTCAATCTCCGCGTTGATCCTAGCCAGCTCCTCCCTAGCATTGTTAATCTCTACGTCTATTGATGCCTTCCTAGCCAGTTCCCTCCTCAACTCCTCTGCCTTTGCCTTAAGTCCACTAATTCTATCCAGTTCATCATTCAACTCCTTAATACTCTCATCAATACTCTCCAACTCCCTCCTAATCTCCTCAACCCTCCTCCTATAGTTCTGGGCGAGCGCCAGCCTCGCCTTAACATCATCCCTCCTCCTCATCAATTCCTCAAGCCTGCTCCTCAACTCACCCTCCCTTGAGACCACGGACTCGAGCTCAACGACCCTAGCCCTCAATTGGCTCAGTTGGTTTAGGGATTCTTTCAATGTATTTAACTCATTCATGACCCTACCCTCCTCCTCACTAAGCATGGTCAGTCTCTGTCTCAACTCCGCATACTCACCCTCAAGCCCCTCCAACTCCTCCTCACTACTCATTAACCTACTCAACTCCTCCTCAACAGCCCTAAGCTCCCCCTCCCTCTCGCTCAAGACCCTCTCCGCGTTGGAAACCTCGCCCTCCAACCTACTTACTTCCTCCTTCCTACTCCTCAACTCCCGCTCAAGGACCTCGAGCCTACCCCTAAGCCCCTCGGTAATACTAGACACGGACCTAAGCCCCTCCCTAACCACGTCCTGCCTAGCCCTCTCAATGGCATCAAGCTAAGCAGGTATCCAGCTTAAACTCACCCCTCCTACCACTCCTTAGTATCTCCCTAATCTCCCCCTGCCTGACGTAGAGTAGTTCCGAGAATGTCTCAAGGTCTATGCCCGTCGTCCTAACCACGAACTGCGTGACCTCCCTATCCCTAGCCGCAACCCTCTTACCACCCTCATCAAGGACGTAGGTCTGCGACTCAAGGGTCTTCTCGGTGCTAAACGCCCTCTGTACCAGGTATCTGCGCCCATCGATACCTATGTACTCTAGGCGAATAATGGCGCTGGATGCGCCGCGCCTAACCAAGTCACTAAGCCTATACCTACCCCTAACCCATTCTGAGCCGTACAGCGCCATCGCTATTGCCTCCAGTATGCTCGTCTTCCCTGAGCCATTAGGCCCATGTATGAAGTTAATGCCCTCGGTGATTACGGCCCTACCCCTAATTATTGACCTGAAGTTCTCGATCTCGATCCTAGTTATCATTTCTGGGCACCTAGCCAATCAACTATCGACTTACTACCCTGAGTGGTACTCCGACCAGGTTCTCTAGGGTCTTTAGGGCACCCTCCTCATCATCGGCCCTAACCCTCTCGATTATGTCCATAACCACACTCACCAACTCATCATTACCCAGCTTCGACCTTAGGGCCTGCCTAATTATTTCATTAATACCACCAAAAACCCTAATAGACCTCTCACCCTCGCCAACCTGCCTCTCGAGACTGAGCCTGATGTCTACCCAGGCCCTCGTGAAGAGTTTCCTAAGTTCAATGGCGTTGAAGTCCCTGGTCGAGTAACCACTGGCTACCTTACCCTCGATCTCCAGGATAACCAACGAACCCCTCTGATCCATGTTACTGGCTATGTACGACACATCACTCCTAACGACGCTGGGCCTGGCCTCATCATACTTAACCCTCACCCTGACAAGCCTCCTGGAAACCCCAAGCCTAATATCGCTGACTTTAACGCCATTACCACCAACATCAAGTAGTAGGAAGCCCTTTGGTCCGTGTCCTTAACCTTCCTCAACTTCCCATCTACATACTCATAAATCTCGAACTCCCTGGCATCCCAAACCTCGAGCGAGCCTGGGTAAACCGCGTTAATCCTCGGGTGCTTAAGCCCATGCTCATGTATGTGACCAACCGCGAAGTACTCAATACCCAACTGGGCCAGTGGCTTTTCATTAACCATGAACACGTCGACATTGGGCATTGGGTATATGTACGGCGCGCCCTCAATGTATTGGTGAATAACCGCTATGTTAATGCCACCACCCCTCAGGCATTTAATGAGTTAATCAGCTTGCTCTGCATGTCCGTATACACCGTACCAACACCAATCAACCTAACGCCGCCTAAATCAACGTAGCCATTATCGAGGTACTGAATCAACCCCATCTGGTGAAGCACAGCCAATGGGTTCTCGACGGGGTTTATGACCGATGAGTCGTGATTACCCCTAATGGCTATGACCCTGATACCCGCCTCCCTAAGTCTCGTCAATCCCCTAATCGCCGTTATGTAAATGCTCGGTGACGGTCTCTGGGTGTCGAAGAAGTCCCCACTAATGATCACGGTATCCAACCCCCTCTCCTCCCTGAGCTGTATGAGCCTATCAACGGCGTTCAGGAATGCCCTGTTATAATCCTCGAGCCTCTCCTCTAACCCGTACTGACGGTGACCGAGGTGTATATCGGCTAATTGCGCAATTAGCATTCTAACCAACCCTCAGTAACCCATCCTTAATTGCTTTTGCTGTCAGGGCTATTACGTGTGGGCATGGCTCATAAGATGCACCACATACCTCACAACTCCAGGAGTTCTCGCCGAGCCTAACCTCAACGTGGGCATCACCGACCCTACCGCTGAGGATGCCTGTATCCATGCCCACACCATCCACTTCATTAATCAACGGGACCGCCTCAATCATTCTCCTCGCACTAACCCTGGTGCTAAGGACCCTCTCAACCTTCTTCCTCAACTCCTCAATGTTTAAGTCAACCTGTGCACCCCACGCCTTGCTTAGGTCTATGTCAGAGCCTCCGTAATCAAGTACCCTATCCCTGAGCCTAATCACGAGTGGCAATGGCGTTATTGGGCCGACCACTATACCCTCACCAACATCAAGCATTGGTATTAGGCGACCGAGCTCCTCATTAAGCACCTCGCTGGCGCTGAGTACGGCCATTACGTCCCTCTGATTAACGAGCCTTAGTATTATCTGACTATTACATTGGCTTAGCACGTCCGGGTCGATCTTTGACGGCCTCTGGGTTATTACGACTAGGTAAACGCCGAACTTACGCCCCTCACCGGCAATCCTCGAGATGACCCCCAGGCTAAGTGTTGACTTGACGGTCCTGGGCTGAGCAAACCTATGGGCCTCCTCAAGAATGACAACCACTGGGAATGGGTACTTAATACCTGGTAGGTTCCTCACGTGGTTAACCCTAGCCCTAAACACCCTACTCAGTATGTGGTAAACCACGTGGTCCTGAACCTCATCACTCAGCCCGGCCAGGTTGACAATGGTTACGGAGCCAGGCCTTAGGACCTTATTGAGTGGTAGTGACCAGTACGTGTAAAGCCCAAGCCTCTTAAGTCTCCTTAAGTAAACCCTGGTGCTCACGAGCAGTGCCTTCTTCGTCTTACTATCTATTAGGTCCTCAAGCTCCTTCAGCACCTTCTCCGCCTTCCTCCTACCCTCATCACTAAGCGTTACATTAAGCTTCCTCAGTACCCTGTCAATACCCGTGTTAGCGCCGTGATCCAGGACCTCATTAATAACCTTGATCATTGAGTCCAGGTACCCAACTGCTTGGCGCCGCCGTACTTAACGATTATCCTGACCAGGGTATGGACCAGGTAAATGACGTACCTAATCTTGGAGGCGCCCCTCGGTACACCGGCCACATCAGCCAAAATCTCCGGTTGAACCTTCATCGTGTTTATTTTATACCTCAAATCACCTGTACCTACCTCGGACGCCGTTATCACGGTGACCTTATCGAGGAATTGAGGGCCGAGTCTCGAGATGCTGTTCTTTATGTGTACGTACTCGCCGTGTGGGTCTATGACGAGTATCGTGGCGCCCTTCTTCAGTAATTCCTCAATGAGTATTACTGAGGACCAGGTCTTCCCAGAGCCCGTGGATGCTATTATGGCTAGGTGCTCCTGAGGCCGTTCATGTCTATGCAGTAGGGTACGTTGGACCTGAGGGAGAGCCTACCAATGCATAGGGCCCTCTTTGGGTCAACTCTCACGAACTCGCTCACCATGCTAGTATCAGCCAGGTAAACCGGCGTGCCCACGGCTGGGGTTGTCCTTGGCATGTATATCTTGTCGCCGTACTTATAGCCGAGCACCATAACCCTGGCCTGCACAACCTCGACAATGCTGTCCCTGGGCATGTCGTCTAGGACGTCGGCTACGTAACCATCAACCCCAACCCTATAGGCTCTCGTCTTATCCATAGTACCTGGCCGAGCACGTTCACGTTAACCTCCTTATCATCGACGTAGTCCCTCATGGGTATGTACACGTAGTCATAACGATTAACACCGCTGTTTCTCTTTATCGACACTATGTACACCAATGGGCTCTCCACATTGACAATGAAGCCAACCTCATTAGCCATGCCTGGCAGGAAACTCTCGAATCACTGGGTATTTAACATGATGCTGACAGGCGTTATGCAGAGCAGGACAAAACTTTTACCCTATTTAACTAATTAATTAAGTTGGGTAATGCCCGTTAATGTGAGGTTCAGGTGCCTTAGATGCGGTTACTCGGGACCCAGTGATGGCCCACTATGCCCCAGGTGCGGCTTCCCATTAATAACGGAGCCAAGGGGTGTTTTGAGGATTGATAGGGAGAAGCCGAGCATCCTTAGGTACGCGTCGGCGCTGAATTATGGCAATAGGGTTGTGACTCTCGGCGAGGGCTTCACGAGGATTAGGAGGGTTAATGGCATACTCATTAAGGATGAGTCCAGGAACCCCACTGGGTCATTCATGGATAGGGGCTCATCAGTACTAGTTAGTAATGCAGAGGATGAGGTCAGGGTTTTGTTCGAGGAGGACTTCACACTGTCGATAGCGACATACGCAAATGCGGCTGGTGTTAATGTTAGGGTTTACGTGAACCCAGACGAAGTTGGTGCCTATACCGAGCTCCTTAGGTTATCAACAATGGGTAATGTAATTATTGAATTTAGTGGCGGCAGTAGTATTACCACGGCATATGGCGAGCGCTATTCCTCGACGGCATTAAGACAATAGCCTACGAGCTCTATGAGCAGGTCGGTGAGGTTGAGGGTGTGGTACTGCCCATGGAGAGGGGTTACCTGGCCCTGGCGGTTTATGAGGGTTTCAGGGAATTACGTGAGTGGGGCTTTATTGGTGACCTACCGAGGCTCGTTCTCGTTAGGCATAGGGCTGGCCGAATGACCGACATCAGTAATTGGCTTATTGAGGTTGCCGGGGCTAGTGTCGTCAGTGTTGGTGATGAGGAGACCATAAGGTCGATGATTGAGTTGGCTAGGAGTGGCATGTATGTTAAGCCGTGTCCGCCATGGCCTATGCCGTGGCATCGACCTTGGGTAGGGATTATGTAGTCGTTATAACGGGTACGGGGATTAAGGAGTACAGGGTTGGTAGGGAGCTTGGTGGCTTGACTAAACTCCAGGAGGCCGTACTCGGGGTTTTGGAGGGCTCTAGGCCGTTGACGGCCTATGAGGTTTGGGAGAGACTGGGCGGCGCGGCAACGATTCAGGGCGTTTATAAGGCGTTGAATTCGCTCGTTAGGCGGGGCCTGGTGGTCTTTGGTTATGAGATTCGCGGTAATAGGAAGGTTAGGGTTTATCGTTCATTATCGAATTATAAATAATTAAGGATAATTATTAATAATGGATTAACAAGCCCGTGGATTCTACGGTGAATAAAAATTATAAATATATTTTATTAAATATAACCGGGGTGATTGGCATGATGATTGAGAAGTTGCCGTCGACGTATGCTTCAATACTCAATGCGCTTGTTGAGTTGTACATGATGTCTAAGAAGCCCGTTAAGTCTAGGGATATTGCTGAGAAGCTCGGTATTAATGAGGGTACTGTTAGGAATTCCATGGTCGCCCTGAGGGCCATGGGCTACATAGAGTCTAAGACCGGGCCCTACGGTGGTTATGTACCCACGCAGAAGGCCCTTGAGTATGTCAAGATGCCCGCGAACACGGTCTTCGCCCTGGACATAGCGCCAATATCAATTAATAAGTTGCCCACGAACCTATACGTGACGGGTATTGAACTCCTCGACGTCATTAACCCATTCAGTAACAGGGCTTGTTAGGGTTATTGGTGATATGAAGAACATCAGGATTGGCGATAATGTTAGGATTGGGCCTACGGCGAATAGTAGGGTTATAATTGAGGGCGTGATTACTGAGAAGAATGAGGGGTTGAGGGAATTGGTCGTTGCCATTAATAAGTTGATAGCCATACCAAAGGTTAAGGTTGAGACTTTAATGAGTAGGAACGTAATAACCATAAAGCATGACTCACCACTTAAGGAAGCTGCCAGGGTATTCGCCGAGAGGAAGATTAGGGCCCTCCCAGTCATTGATGGTGAGGGTAAGATAGTTGGTTTAATAACGACCAGCGAAATAGCCAGGGCTTACTACGAGGGCAACCTAAACGCCAGGGTTGAGGATTACGTGAGGAGGGATGTGCCTACGATTGATAAGGAGGCGGACATATACGACGCGATGAGGCTTATGACGGTTAACAAGATTGGTAGGTTGATAGTGGTTAGTGGTGGTAAGCCCGTGGGCATAATAACCAGGACCGACATCCTTCAATACCTCGCATCACTCGAGTGAGGACTTAAAAATGCGGTACCAACCGTTAAGCATTAAGCCAACACACCTCTGCGAAATTTGTGAGGAGAGGCCCGCGGTTATTAGGTGCCGTATCTGCGGTAGGTACGTGTGCATTGACGACTTCGATTACTCAATGAACGTGTGCAGGGCCTGCTCGGCAACCCTGTGCCAGGTATGCCACTCAAGGCTTGCAGTTGGGCATTGCGCCAGGTGTGGTAGGCTGGTTTGTAGGAGGGATAGTGTTAGGGTTGGGCTTAGTAGGTACTGCGTTGATTGCGCCAGGGAGTTGGGCTTGATTAATGAGGTTAAGAATAAATAAGAGGTTCACGCATTGGTTAGGTTGATGAGCGAGAATAAGCCGGGTGAGGGTAAGCCTGCGAGGAAGCTCTTGATACCAAGCTTCCTAACGCCAAGCGGAATTAAGCCGGAGGAGAAGAGGGAGAGGCGTGAGAGGAGGTTGAGGATTAGGCGTAGGACGGATGTTGATGAGGGTAAGGCCAAGATGAACCTGAGACCATGAAGGAGTTAGAGATTAGGGATAGGGTTGAGGTGGTGCTTGTTGGTGGTGGTTCCAGGGAAAGGAAGTACGTGTTCGCTGTAATACCCAGCGAGGACGTGCCTAGGAACGAGGTTTGGTGCAATGAGGAGGAGATGAGGAGGCTGGGCGTTGCGGATAATAGCATCGCAACCGTCAGAGCCCGAGGGAGTGAGAGGCAGCGATCATGTTTATGGGGTTTGGTTTTTAATAACTGTGGTGCATCCAATGGCGTGTTCAGGGGTTACCTAATAGGCGGTGCGGTGGTTGTTACGGACATTACCGAGGCCAGGAGACTTTATTCAATGGGCTTCTTCGGGAAGTTCGTTAATGAGGACAAGGTTAAACTCAGCGAGGTTAACAACGTCAACTCACCACTCCAGTTATCCATCATAGAGGCCCTATACCTGGTGGATAAGGGTATCCTGGAGGTCCTTGATAATGATGGTAATAGGCTAACGAGGGATGACCTAGTTAGGGTTGGGAGAAGTACCGTGAATAACTTCGACCAGGTATACACCATCTATAGGGAGTTGAGGGATGGAGCTTTGTTGTCAAGAGCGGGCTTAAGTTTGGCTCATTATTCGCGGTTTACGAGAGGGGGCCAGGCATTGACCACGCACCAGTCCTGCTACACTTTATCGAGCCTAGGAGGGCCGTGAGTGCCCTGGACATTACGAGGGCGGCGAGACTTAGCCACAGCGTGAATAAGAGGTTTGTCCTGGCAACGCAGAGTGAGGCTGATGGTAAGATTCACTACATAGCCTTTGAATGGTGGAGAGCCTAGTAATTTTCTTGTTTATTCCCCAGTGTTTATTGATTACTTTTGTATATTCAATGATATACTTATTAAGTCTTAATTAAGTAATGCGTTGATTAGCGAATTAATGGGCTCTCAGGAGGATGTTAGGTCCGCAGGTACTCTTGGCCTCGTCGGCTCGATACTCATGTTAATACCCTACGTGAGCATAATAGGCGACATACTAGTGCTAATAGCGCTGAATAAGTTGTCCAGGGCCTATGGGAATAACGCGATTTGGAATAACGCCCTCTACGCGTTAATAACTGCGATAGTCGGTGGTGTAGTACTGGCGTTCATACTGGCGGGTACTGCTTACCTATCGCTCATTTACATGGGTCCAGGCGCGCTGAGTAAGGCGGGTGTGGCCATGGCATTCTTCGTGGCCTTCTACATAATCATATTAATAAGTGGTTTCTTCCTGAGGAATGCCTATAATGAATTGAGTAGGTCAAGCGGCGTGAGTGATTTTGGGAGTGCGGCTAGGTGGTACTGGCTTGGTGCATTACTAACGATAATAATCGTCGGGTTAATACTCTACATAGTTGCCGATATATACGCAATACTCGGCTATAGTAAGTTGAGGGGTTAGCGCCGCCGTATTAACCGCATAACCGCCAATGCGGCAATTAGGATTATGGCGGTTACAAGCGCAATTCCGTAGTAACCAATTACGGGGGCCTCAATCATGCAACCCGTGCCAATTGGTATTAGTAATTCCTGGGTCACTCCATAGGCGTTCGTCACACCAATCAATTCCTGACCACCGCACTTAATAACGACTTGGGTGAAGGGCTCGGGCAGGCCCAGGGCGTCTCTAACGTTGAATTCCCTGTACTCGGCATTGAGCACTGCTGTGCCGTTCACACCGCTTATTATCAACGGGGTCCTCAACTCATAGGTGATTCCATTAATGCTCACGTTGGTTACCCCCTCACCATACCTAACCCACCCCAGGTATGTCGTGCCGACGTAAGCCCCATTAATGTGTATAGGGTTAACGAGGTGTTGTACTCCCTGATCCAATTAATGGTTACGGTCACGGGCATGTCCATGAGCAGTACCAGCGTATTACTCACAATAGTGTAGTGCGTCGCGTTTGTGGTGAAGCCGGCGAATACAAGCCTTGTCTCGTTGCCTAGGTAAACAATTGTTTAGGTACAGTAATATTGACTATACTATCCCATTATACCAGCCGCTCATGTTCGTGAGTTGGTTTGACGCGTCGACTATGCTTAACCTGTAATATTTAGTCCATAGGTAATTAACTACGTATGATTGATTCATCACCAGCATTAACTCCGTGAAATTGACGTACTCATTATTAATAAGTAGACCGGCTAACCTAAGTAGCGTGTTATTCCCTAGGTAAACATCCCGTGGGGTCGTTACGAACACCCTAGAATTAACGGGTAATGGCAACTCAATGGAGGTTATGCTTTGATTATTGAGTAGGTAGTCATTGAGTATTAGGAATGCCAGGTAATCAGCATTGGTTAAGGGGCCAACATACTCACTACCAATTGTTACACCCACGGTACCTGGTGATATGGCGTAGGCCCTGGCGTTAACCACGGTCTCACCCGTGTCACTACCCATGCTCCAGGCACTCGGCACTGGCAATAAACCACCACCGGGCCCCCTATAGTAAAGTGATAGGACAGCATTTAGTTCATTAGCCCTCACCATCGCGCCACACCCCGGGCCTCCAATCACGAACTCAGCATCAATTAGGTAACCCAGTGGTGAGTATTCGGAGCCATTCACGACTAGGTATGGGCCCATGATGGGGTCATTAGGAACGTAACATTATCAACAAGCGCATTAATGCCACCCATAGAGTAGCCAATGAGTACCTGGGGGTAGCCATTAACGGTCCTATTCGTAGTAATCGTTAGGTTAACCGCCAGGGGCATTTCGTAGGGCGTCCAGTTACCCATGAATGCGTAGACCTCGTTATTCACCACCGAGCCATGCCCAATAATGAGCAGTGGATTCATAGTCAAGTTCGTACTACTCATATTCCATACATTCACTAACGGGGCCATCAAATCGTAGGTGGGGTTGATAATTAGGACGTTTTGAACCCAGTAATACTGGGTTTGGTTGTTAATTGTCATCTCGAGCACGGCATTTAACTGCAGGGAGAACGAGCCAGGCGGTAGTGAGGAGCAGTTGGTTAGCGGCTGGAAACTGGCGCTCAATATCCTGGCCTCACCAAGGAATTCACTTGTTGTGTATGAGTACGGTATATAACCGACCTGCGAAGGCATTAATCCATAATCAACAACGCCAATTGGCGCATTCACAATTGGTGTTGGGTAGCCGTGCGTCGTCACGAGCATTACCTGGGCTATTAATGAACCATTATTAATAACGACGATGTAGTACTCACCACCGGGTAACTCGATTGTTGCATTGAGTGCCTGCCCATAGTACGCAAATAATGGTTTAACAGTGGCCCCGGTTTTTAATTCGCTGAGCCCCTGGCTACTCAGTACCAGTGTTAATACGTTCGTATTAGACGCTAGATAAAGCCCCAATGGACCAGGGCCATAGATGCTGACCGAGTAATACGTGCCTGGGGCTATGGTCATTATGTAGGTTCCGGAGCCGATCACGTGGTTGTAGATAACTGCGTAATTGATAGGGTATGTATAGACCCCGTAATTATTGATTAATGGGTTGACCTGCTGATACGCGGTACTATTGGGCATTGCCACGAGTATTGCCAGTAATATCAATGGGTTAAACACAGTGTGGCTAATCAATTTAGTGCCTTAAAAGGATGATTAATCAAGCGAAATAATTTATTAGGGCAAGTAAAATGGCATGCCCAAATGGAATTAAGCAATAAACTTGCATTGATAGGCGCCATACGAGCGCTGGGCGGTTCGTTATTGTGGTCGTTCACGGGATTCGCCCTATACCAATACTACAAACTACCCCTCACCCTGGTCTCGCTATTCTACATAGCCCAAGCCGTGGTTAGTTCCATAGCATTCATGGTGGGTGGTTACCTGGCAGACTTTATAGGAAGAGTACGGACTATGGCCGTGTCGTCCGTAGTATCGTCAATTGCCCTAATAATTGCTTACATAATCAATAAACCCCTTATCGTGGTCGTCATGGTGCTCATACAATCCTTCTTTAACAACGCCTACGGAGTGGCTAACACATCAATCGTTGGGGACTACGCAAGAGAATTCACGTCGTTAGTGAAGTACTTCAGTAGGCTTAGGGTGGGAATTAACGCTGGTTGGGCCGTTGGACCCGCCATCGGCGGCTTACTATATGAGGTCTACGGCTTCAGACTCCTAATGCTTCTGGGATCATTAATTCCATTGGCTGCACTACCGTTATTAATGACTCTGCCCGAGCCCGGTTATACCATTGAGGCTGGATTGACGTTCCACGTAAATAGGGCGTTCGCACTATTTTTAATACCGTCCTTCCTAACATTCCTCGTAATGGGGCAATTAGGCTTCCCATTGCTCACTTATTATAATGCACATGATGACCTAACTACATTTCAGGTTGGCCTTTTATACATGGAGAATGGTTTGCTGGTTGTCTTCCTTCAGGACCTAATTGGTAGGTACTTGAGGAGGCCAGGCTTAATCTCGATGGGTATGCTTCTTTACGGCATTAGTTACTTGGCTGTGGCCTTTGTACCAAGCTTTCCATGGGCTGTTGTGGACATGTTCTTCATAACTATGGCCGAGATGGTCGTGTCACCACTGTCGCAGAGTATAGCCAATGCCTTGGCCGACCCAAAGACCAGGGGTAGGTACATGGGTCTCTACAGTCTCGTGACTGGCCTTGGCAGGACGATGGCCTCATCAATCTCAAGCATACTAATGCCACTAGCCCTAGAGCAGCCCCTAATACTTTGGGGTTTCGTTTTTGCGATTGCCTTATCTTCGTCGGCCCTGTACACGGCATTTGTCAGGGATGTGGCCATAGTATCCAGGAGAGCGTAATACTCATTAATTGCCCTAGGTCATGCACCGTGTGGGTGGGCGGTTGAGGTTATGGCCTGGCGCTTACATAATTGGTGCCGCCGCACTGTGGTCAACAATAGGTGTCGCTGGCGTGTACAGTGCCAACCCAATAATGCTGGCCCTGTTTAGGTCCGTGGTCGCAACAATAGCGGCGCTACCGGTGAGTAGGTCGTTAAGTAGGTCATCAATAATAGCGGGCATAGCGCTGGGTGGGTTATTCGCAGCCTACCCAATAGCTGCCGTACTGGCTGGTGTGGGATTAGCGGCCTTCCTACTCTACACGGCTCCGCTGTGGACGACACTCATAGCGTTAGTCCTCGGTGAGAGGCCGAGCCTAGGGGCGTGTTTGGCGTTTCGCTGGTCATACTTGCGATAGTGCTCATCGGCATTCAGACGGTTAGGGGTTTTGTGAATCCCTGGCGTTGCCCTGGGCATAATTTCCGGTATTTCTTACGGCTCATACATAGCGGTGGCTAGGTACTACGCGAAGGGTGGTAGTGAGGTTGAGGTTTCCTGGGGCGCAATACCCTACACATTGATAGTCACGGCGCCCACAGCTATCGTATACTCGGTCATTACGAATTCCTGGAGACCAATAATTAGGCCGGCCCTATGGGGTGTCTACCTGGGCGTAGTGGCCACTGTAATACCCTATAGGCTCTTTGCAATGGGTGTGTCTAGGATAAGGGCTTCGACGGCCTCGGTCATAGCCACCGTGGAGCCTGTGCTGGCCGCCATATGGGGCTTCCTACTCTTTAGGCAGGTGCCCACGGCATTAACGCTGGTGGCCTACGCCCTAATAATAGTGGCATCGATAATAGTGTCCTTTGAGGAAAGCCAATAAGTCTCATTGTGAGGATGGGCAAAGTAGTTTGAGCAGTTGCATGTTGGCGTGTAGGTGCATTATCGATGGTAGCACGAATATCGCGAGCATCAGGTTCATGAAGACCACGGTGGTTATGAATACGTAAAGCCAATCCCTCTCCATGGCGAAGGAGGCGATGCCGAGGGCGACCCTGAGCACTGGCGTTGCTATTAATACCATGAGCCGAGTATTATGAACGAGAGTGGGTCCAGGTTAGGTAGTCTTGACAGGGCGTATGCCGGCGGTATTACCGTGGTGTTTATTGGAGATGTTGGCTCATGACAAGGGCCTCACTACACCCAAGGGCCTCGCCCTTAACATGGAATAAGGCGATACCAATTAGTATTAGGGCTATGCTTATTATCACGCCGTACCTAAGGGTTAAACCGATCACGTAGTCCATGTCCCACTTAGGCATTCCCATCACCCCTGACCGCGGTCCTCCTCTCATTCCTAGCCATCAACACGCCATAGCGGTAGTAGAGTATCGTCATTACTATTGCGGTGAAGATAATACTCAATATGTACTGGGTCGCCACGGCTATCGTTATTATGTGATCCAGGTAGAGACCCTTCAATAGCATCTCCATGCCGAGGAAGGCAAGTATTGCGAGGAAGACCCACCTAACCTGCTTATTCGTTATCCTCACCAGTATCTTCGTACCGGACATAGCCCCTATCAAGACGCCTATCGCGGTCACGGCAGCCAGCATGGGTTGTATATAGCCGAAGTACCAGTACAGGGCACTGCCCGTGGCGGCGGTTACCCCTATCATGAAGTTGCTTGTTGTTGTGCTCACCTTCATGGGTAGTTCATGGCCCAGTCCATCCCAAGAACCTTCAGTGCTCCACTACCAATACCCAACAAACCACTAATGAAGCCGGCAAAGAACATTATTAACTCGCCGAGCCACCAACGAACACCCCAGTACCTAACCTCCATTTTTAGGGCATCGTCATAGTAACTACCGTAGAGCTTAAAGACCCTGGTGGTCCAGTCGGGCTTCCTTGGGTCGGGTATTTCGTACTTACCCCTCTGGGCCGTTGGTATTATTGAGGTCAATATGACTATGCCGAACACCACGTAGACGATCCACGCCAAGTTGTGGGCATATATGTAGGCCGCGGTTAGTGAGCCAACTATCGAGCCTGTGGTCGTGGCTATCTCGAGGCCCATACCAATCCTGACATTGGTTATTTTATCCCTAATGTATGCGCTGGCGGCGCCGCTCGATGTGGCTATTGTGGATATTAGCGATGCCCCGGCGGCATAGGCTATTGGTATTCCGAGGAATAGCGTTAGTAGTGGTACCAGTACCGTACCGCCGCCCAGCCCTGTCAGTGAGCCGAGCAGCCCGGCTACTATGCTAAATATGAGCAGCTCTATATAATGCTCTATTATTTTGAGCAGTACCATGGCTATCTGTGCTGGTTAAAATGACCCTTAAAAAAAACTAACTAGTTCCGTGGGACTTATTGTGCATTCTACGTACGTTATTAGGGAATTTTCAAATTTAAGACATTAATTAAGCTCATTCTTTATAAACCTCTATATTCGTATTATTTTACCTAAGTAAAATGAGATTCACCGAACAATATTATTCAATTTTTCATGAATCTCGGGAATTACGTCGTACAACTTCTCAATCAATTCCCCCTCATCAACACCAATCAACTTGCCATCCCTAACCACAAACCCACCACCGACCAGGACATCATTAATGCTATGCCCATTTAATATTGATATTACGGATTCCACAGGGTCGTATATGGGCAGTGCCCTAACATCATCGAGCCTAAGCGTTATTAAGTCGGCTTTAAAGCCTCGTTAATACGCCCACGCTATCCCCAACTAAAAGCCCACCCCAACCGGTGAGTGCCCTGAGCATTGTGATGGAGTTGAAGGAGGACTTATCATAGGTCATGCTGACGGTTAACGCCTTGCCCACGGCCCTGGCAACCTTAACCTCGTGCAAAAGGTCTAGGCCTGTGAATGCACCACCATCACTGCCAAAACCAAATAGCGTGTCATTAAACATTGGTAGCCAATGCTGACCCATTATTAGGGAGTCGACCGTTGGGCACCAGGCAATGCCCAAACCCCTATCCCTAACGATGGCCCTCTCCCTACTCGACAGGTAAACCGCGTGTGCAATGACCGTGGGCCTAATCAACGTTAAGCCCAGCCTATCAAAGACCTCAAGGGGTCTGGCGCCGTACTTAGCGAGTGTGTGGTCAACCTCACCCTGGTACTCACCCAAGTGGTAGGTTATGCCCAAGCCCCTACCTAGCAAAGGTCCTTAAGCCTAAGGAGTAAGTCCTCGGTAACCATCATTATCTGCCTAATTGAACACCAAACCCTAACCCTATCACTAACCTCAGGCAGTAACTCCTCAACCTACGCACAACCTCCCCAGCATCAACCACCTCATTCCCACGTACATTAAAGGTCGAAGGCGTAACCACACCCCTAATCCCAACCTCATTAATAGCCCTAATTAACTCCCTGGCTTTGGCGCGCCCGCCTCTATGAAGTATGTGACTCCGTTCTTGGCCATGGCGACGACACTCACCAGGGATGATAGGTATGCCAGGTCGTCAGTTAGTAAATCCTCAAAGGGTACTAGGAGCTTAGTCCATATCGGAGGTAACGCGAGTTTCTCATCATTAATGAACGACCTAAGCAACACCTGCTGGGTATGGGTGTGGGCATCAATGAGGCCCGGCATTAATACATGCCTATCCCTGTTAATGACCTCCTCACCCCTGTACCGACTGAGTACCTCGCTCGCCCTACCCACGGCCTTTATTAAGCCGTTATCTATGGCTACGGCACCATCCTCGATAATCATTGGATTTGACATTGTTATTACGTACCTAGCCCTAATGACTAGGTCGACAGGCTCCATTAATAATCACTCGGGCGGTATCTCGACGTATGCCACGGAAATGTCCATGCCATACCTCCTCAGGTATATGGACCTAGCCACCAGGTAGGCTATGACCCCCAGTATGAAGGCGCCGATTATTACGCCGTAGGCGAGCCAGTTGCCGCCCCAAATCTGTGGGTAGCTAGGAACTCATAGTCCAGGTAAATGAACACTAGGAATTGAAGAATACCCGCGGCAATAAGTGCCGCCTTAACTCCGCCGCTTAGTTCATGGTTTTTCCTGAGCGCTATTATTACCGCCGCAATACCTACAAATGCCAGGTACGTTAATGGCCCGACCTCGGTGCCGTAGAGTGCCGTGAATGTTCCGTAAAATAACCCAGTGACTGTGATGAGGGCTGAGGTAACGACTAGGTCGAATAGGTGTGCGTATATTGGTGTTCCGAACCTCGGGCTTAGGTAGGCGAAGAGGCTTGGCCAGACCCTGTCGAAGGCGAGGGCAAACCAGTACCTGACTATGACTATGGCGCCATAGGCCAGTATTGCCAGGTACCAAGCCACCGACGACACACCAATGAACCACTTAAGCGCATAGTTGTTGGACAACGCCATTGCAATGGTCCAGAAGTTAACGTTGCCACTAACCAACCCATTAACATTGGGGTTGGATAATGCCGCGGTCACGAAGTTAAAGCCTAGCGAGTAGTACATGGCCTCAAACCCTATGGTTGCCATTACCATGGTTATGAGGGCTGCGACAGGTACGTTGTACTTAATCGCATTTCTACCCCTTATCTCAGAGGCTATTGCTGGCCCGGCCATTAGCCATGGGTATACGTAGAGGGCGAAGAAGGGTATTACCATGAATATACCACTTAATGTGGCTTCAGGCCCCTTATAGCTACTGGTCAGTGATGAGTATGTGTAGCCACTCGGTAGTAAATTATTAATCGCAGCTATTGCCGTTGACCTAGGTGTTAGGAACATTATGGCTATTGCGATTATTAACCCAATCATCGATATCGTGGTTAGTGCAGTCATCAGCCTAAAGCCATACTTAGTGCCCAGTATGTTTGCCAGGACTATGACTGCGAAGAAGGCTATGGCCGTGGCTATCATGTCCCAGGTACTGAAGGACGCAGCTACACCCAGTATGGGTAGTATCGACTCAAGCTGGAAAACACCGGCTATTGCAATGAGTGCGTAGTACGCCAATGCTTGTATAACGAATGCCATGACCAATCCATTAATGAGCCAGGCAGCCCTGGGCCCAAATGCCCTGGTTAGCCATACATAGTCACCACCGGTACGCGGTATTAACGTGGTTAATAATGAATAGACAATTACCTGGGGTATCGAGAGTAGGAATGCAATTAATGATGCATATACGAAGTTGACACCAACCACCGTTGGTAAGGCAGCAAGTGTGAAGCCTGCCGTACCGAGAGCCGCGCCTATTGACATGTTGGCTATGTTTATTGAAACGGCATCCCAAAAACCAGCCTCCTTAACCAGGCCCGTGGACTCCCTAAGGAATACGCCCTGTTTAGCCCCCATTGTTCCATCGAGAATTGGAATATTTAAAAATCTTTCGCGTAAGAATTTACGATTTTTTATTTAAATAATTGATTAAATTGTTTAATTAATTCATTAAAAATAAATCGAGAATGAGTCCGTGTTAATCACGTAGACCTGGCTTATTGTTGATGAAAAGTATTTAAATAGTTATGAAGAAGTACCTATTCCGTGGTTGTTGGGGTTCTTGATTTCGGTGGCCAATACAACCACCTAATACTTAGGCGTGTGACTGAGTTGGGCTTTAGGGGTGAGTTCCTGAGCCCAGATGAACCGCTTAATAGGGTTAGGCAGTTGTTTGATTGCCTAATCATTAGTGGTGGTCCCTGGAACATACCTGAGGACCTGCCGAGGACGGGTAATGCCGTTAATTACATACTTGAGTTTCCAGGGCCTGTGCTCGGCATATGCCTTGGGCATCAATTAATGGCTTACGCGTATGGCGGTGAGTTGGTGAGGGATCGCCCTGAATTCGGTGGTGTTAGGATCTACGTTGATAGGGAGGACACAATACTTAGGGGCGTTCCCAGGGAATTCATTGCCTGGGAGAGCCATAACATAAGCGTTGCTAGGCAACCCAGGGGTTTTGATGCGATCGCGCATAGCGATACCGTGCCGATTGAGGCAATGGTTAATGAGAGGATTAGTAGGTTTGGCGTTCAGTTCCACCCTGAGGTGAGGCATACGGAGTACGGTATCGTGATCATGAGGAACTTCCTCGAGCTATGTCGGCGTAAGTAATGCGGTATTATTTATATATTTAATTAAATAATTAATTGAGTAATACAGGGAGTTCATAGACTAAGATATTTAAACAGTCCATTGAATACGCACTGGCATGGAGGTGGCGGTAATTGATAGGGTGATTGAGAATATTAGGTCGTTACCGATCAAGTGCGCACTCGCGGCCATATCAGGTGGGGTTGATAGTACGACTGCGGCGGTCCTCGTGAGGAGGGCCATTGGTGATAGGCTTAGGGCTGTATTCATAGATACGGGCTTCATGAGAATGAACGAGCCAATGCACGTTAGGGAATCGCTCAAAGACATCCTTACGATAGAGGTGATTGATGCGCGTGATAGGTTTTACCGTGAATTGCTTGGGCTTAGTGACGCTGAGGAGAAGAGGGTTAGGTTTAGGGAGACGTTTTATACGGTGCTTTCGGAGGTTGCCAGGGAATACGGTTGTGACTGGCTTGTCCAGGGCACAATAGCCCCCGACTGGATCGAGACCAGGGGTGGAATTAAGACGCAGCACAACGTGCTTGAGCAGATAGGCATAGACACTGCCTCGAAATACGGCTTCAAACTCCTCGAGCCACTTAAGGAGTTTTATAAGGACCAGGTCAGGGAGTTGGCGAGGGCGCTCGGTATACCGATTGGGATAGTCAATAGGCAGCCGTTCCCAGGGCCCGGGCTCAGTATTAGGGCTGTGGGTGAGTTAACGCTTGAGAAGCTTGACGTGGTCAGGAGGGCCACGCAAATCGTCGAGAGGAGGTTGGAGGGCCTAGGCCTGAGTCAGTGGTTCGCCGCTGCATGGGAGTATGACGTGGTTTATAGCGAGGATTTGTCAAGGATGGTTAGTGGGCTTGGCGGTCTCAATGCATACCTATTTAGGGTTAGGGCTACGGGTGTTAAGGGTGATTCCAGGTCCTACGGAAACGTGGTGCTGGTTAGGGGGGACCCAGGTAATTGGGGCCTGGTCTATGACCTATATAGGTACCTGGGCGCATCACCGGACGTCACTCACGTGGTTTATGAATTAATGGGGAGGGGTTCCGGTAGGTACTTCGTCTCGATAAGGGCTGTGCTCACTGAGGACTTCATGACCGCTGACGTAGCCAGGATACCGCGTGGCATGCTCATGGAGATTGCCCAGGAGGTGCTGATTAATGATGATAGGGTTGCCGCAGTTGGTTATGACGTGACGCCGAAGCCCCCAGCTACGATTGAGTATGAGTGATGTTAACGGAGTAACCTCATTAATTTAGCAACGAAGTCCTCACCAAAGTAATCACTCAATCTCAACCTCCTTATCACGGACTCGGAGTCTAAGCCCTGGGCCTGGTTTCTAATGACCTCACCAACCTCCCATGGAAACAAAACCCACCTATCAGTGACACCGACGTAGAAGTCGGGCTTAACCCTTGACCAGGCTTAACATAGAGCGTCGCCACCCTAACCTCCCTGGCGCCGTAGAACTTAAGTAAATCTTTGGCGGTAGCAGCGTCTTACCCGTATCGGCCACGTCATCCACCACCAAGACACTCCTACCCCTCAAATCACGTATTATTGGGTAAGTAATGACGGGCTCCTCGCCCTGGCCAACCCTCGTACCATAACTCACAAGTCCGAGAACCACCAAGTCATCAACACCGAGGAAGTCGGAGACCAGCTTACCCACTATGTATCCACCCCTGAGTATTGCAATTATTGAGTCAGGCCTATAGCCTGATTCCTTAATCATTAATGATAGGTCCAGCGTTAAATTAACGAGCTCCTGCCAATTAAGGATTAGGAATTCCATTAATCAACTCAATTAAACAATATGTTAAAAGGCTTTCCTCGCGCAGGTAATAATCCTCACCATAAGCAATTAAATGAATTAATTAAATAATCTTAAGGCAAGGGAGGGTTTGCCCCCTGCATGCACCCACACCATTGGGTCCCAGCGGCCCGGTTTTGCCGGGTCGTTGGGTGGCCCAATGGTGTGAATGCAAGGCAGGTATGGGCTCTCTATGTCTTACTTTTTCTCTGTATTTATATTAATTATCATTCTCGATGTTGTCTATAATATTTAAAGGATATTCCTAAAATTCTCCATGAGATACATGTGTAATGTACTTTATTGCCTCTTTTTTATTTTACTTTTCATTTGGGATAGAAAATAATTTAAGCTTATCTGGAATAGAAACAGTGTGAAGAAGACCCTTAAGTGCCCTGGTATGGAGTTGGATAGATTCCTCGACTGCGCATTTAGGGCTATTGTTAAGGCTAAGTTGGGCCTCGTGGATAAGGACGAGGCACTTGATGCACTTTGGGAGTATCTCGTGAACATAGACTATGAAGTAAAGATTCTCGAAAGGAGGATCAGTATGGGTGATATCACGGAAAAGGAAGCCAATGACGACTAGGTAGTTTTTCCTTTAGAGTTAGCTTAGCTATGTATACCTCTAATTCCCAATTTTTATGGGAGGTGTAAGGGAGTTACTAAGTTTAGTATCAGGCTAAGACTTCGAACTCAATACCTTAGTCATACTAGGCACTGCCCTGTTTAGGCAATGCACGGTTAAGAAACCACAGTCATCGCCTAATCATTACATTTATTTCCTCATATTAGTAACATCAATCATGCACAAACCCACCTGATGAATACAGTCATAACTAGAGAAGCACTTGCCACAGTCATGCCCCCATTGAATTCGTAATGCACCGATTTAACGCATGACTCTTAAATTAATGCCCTCTATTAAATACTACGCCTGAGGAACGCCTTAATGGGCGAGTGCTCATAAACAGTAAAGCCACTTAACCCCGCTCGGCTCACTTTCTCTGAACACCCGAAGTAAAAAAAGTTCTGTGAAATAGATGGTTTTGATGAGTATGGGTTCCAAGTCAAGGCTTTTGCTTGCTGCCGCCGTGGTCATAGTCGCAGTTGCTGCCGTCTCATTCGTGGTTAGGTACTTCCTCATACCCAGGCCCTTCTACTCATCGTACATAATACCTAAGGCTATTGATTACGGCTTTCTCTATTGCAACAATCATCTCATAGTTATTCCTGGAAATTCAATGGTTATTCTCCGTTATCATGTTCATGGTGATGTAACCGTCAATGGCGTGGTCATTTACATGGCTTTCCCAGCTGACCTAATTAATGAGACCTTAAGCGCCTTCTCGAGACTGCCGAACGAGTGATGCCATGATGCTCAGTGTCTATGTTAATGGCAAGTTAATTGCGTGAATAATGACTCATCGCCGATCTTTGGTTTAAAGGCTTCTGTGAGTATACCATATCATTACAGTAACGAGACCGTGACCTTCTGGCAACTACTGAGATTGAGAAATGAGACGCACACCCTAGTTGAGTACACGAGCTATGGGGTCGCCCTCCCAACGATTATCCTCACGCCAAGTGATACCCTGACAGTCATCATCTACTCGGCGGTACCCTACGCATTACCTTCGTGCGCCGTGACCAACGAGAGTTCCGAGGTTGGGTTAATGATTGAGGAGCATTGGATTGGTTGATCGGCGTTTATGGCGTAGCCAATGCCACACCAACGGCTGAGCAACTATACGAGGAGGCAGGTACATAACCGAGGAACCAATCATATACGTAATCAACGTTGCAAGTCCAATAGGCCAACTACCGCAGGAATTAACGCCTGGACTTACCGTTAGTGCAAGGCCGTTTATTACTGGGTACGCCCCATCATTCGCGATTGGGCAAGCACTACCACCAACAAGCAGTGGGTGATAGATATGGTGGGCAAGCATAAGGTTATCTCGGTAATCGTGGTATTACTCCTTATAGTACTAACCGTGTTAATGGCGCTACCGAGACAGGCCGCCGCGCAAAGCAATTCCTGCACGCAGGCCATTGGCAACTGCAATTATGAAATCACGACAAATGGGATAACACTAAGCTTCGTTAGTGCTCAGGCGTATATAACGAACACGATGACCGTGCAGTCCTACACCTGGGGAGACAGTACTTGCATTACTATATAATCCGGACATAAATATGGTGTGCGGTCCACTTGCCTGGTACTACGGAAGCACCGGGTATTGGGACCAGGGGGTTATAGCATACGGTGTGGTGGAGAACCCACCAGGGCAACCGGGCACCATAGGTAATTTATACCTCATGGTACAGGCATATAATTGTTCAGGATATTTAGTATGGAGTAATCTACCTCCTGACCTCAGCCAACCCACGGCTACGGACGTCCCATGGCCGCTTACCTCAGGCTCTGAGTGGGGCATCACATATTATGTTGGTAGTAATGGCTTAATTAGCCAGGTTTATGAGTATCTGTACATACCAGTTAATGGAGGGGAGTATTATCAACAATACTTAGCAAACATAACCATCCCATCCCAATACACTAATCGTTGGTACAGGTCCAACGTGATTTGGGCCGGTAGCCCTTGGCGGTGGTTCAGTGAGCTTTTACCCAGGTGGTTCCGGCCAGTTCCTCTATAACTCCAACCCATCCCATGTAAACCTATATCAAGGCCCATTAACCGCCAATGCTGCGGAGAGCTCCAACGTAAACTATACACAAATGTATACTCCACCACCAAACACATGCACCCTATACGAATTATACCAGGACTTCCAGACAACGTAGTTTAGCCACAGCATAGGGCCTTAACTCAAAACCAACCCCCTTCTATCCCATGCCCTTCCCAACTTCCTGGCAATCAGTTAGTGCCTCTCCCCTGAGGTTTATGTACGAAACCCAGCCACTAAAGATGCAGTTGCGACTATGGTATTCCATTAACGGGAACCTTAACAAAAACCTGCTTAATCACCACATAATCCACGACGTTCAACCCCACTCGAATCACTTTTTATGAATAGGCGGAGTAAAAAAAAGTCCGGTGGATTAGGTAAAGCTGATTGTTATGGGGTTAAGATCGAGGTGGCTACTGTTGATGGCTTTTGTATTTTCAGTAGCATCTGTATTGCTGGTCTCGTTCATAGTGCTCGGCCAGCAGTCTAGGGCTGGCTTGAGGCCGTTCATGGTGATTAATAGGACTGATTACCAGGTGGATTACTATGAGTTGTCGGTTGGTGAGCCGACGTTGATTATTAGGGGTATGTATGATGGCTCGCCGGTGCCGATAACCGTGAGCCTATTCGCCTTCACACCAGGCAAGCTGTACGTAGTTGGTTATTACTACGGCGATGGTGCCGTGTCAATAAACCTCACGGGCAACCTAATTACGCACGTAGCCAATAGGTGGCTTGGTAGGTATGGCGAGGCCCTATGGCCATCACTAATAGCCTTCATAACGTACACCTCAGGCAATAGATCGTGGACTGCGATCACGGTAATTCCCTACGATCCATCCTGGATAGCCGCAAGGAAGCCCATATCGATTGCAGCCACGGTGGAGTTTAGTAGGGTTAAACCCATACTCATAAAACCCCTGGGTACAGGTGAAGATCCTAACGTAAATCCCACCACGATCACAAGCCCAGGGGGTGGTGAGGAGTACTTTGGCTACATGTATATGGGCAGTTGCCTGGGTAATAGCGTTGTTGAGAGTGCCGCAAACCAATTGACTGAGAATTACGGGAGTAATGTAGCCATTTGGGAGCCTGTGGAGTGTGAGGAGCTTGAGGGTCCAATACCGCTGATATTCGTTGGCTGGAGCCAGAACGCAATACAAAACAGCATACAGTTTATATCTATTACCGATTTCTCAGGAACTGCGCAAAAGGGCTCCGGGCTTTATGGTGTCGTCAACATAACGTATCCCGAGGCATCACCCCCAACATCGCAATTATCACTCGTAGGCCCAACAATAACGTTTAATAGTAATTATAATTTGCAGGTTGAATATGCATCGTTTGTTGGCGGCTATGTGAACAATGAGGGAGGGGTTGGAGATGTTGTTATTGAGTATGGTTCATCAACAAGTTCAACACTGTCGGGAACGGCCTTGACGTACACGGTCCCTAGTCAGGGATTCGTATACCTTGGTCTATATGGGAATATTTCCTACGTATCCTTTGAGGAGTACGTGTATGGTCAACCAATAAATGCCTGGGCTAATGGCACAATGCCGCTATCGATCTCTCCAAGCGAGATCTCCGGTGATGCTCTCTTTATATATCCTGGCCTTGACACCGGTAATGGTCCCATCACGGGGATGTTCACGGCAATACTCTATGACTACCAGACGACGGGCCAACTACCAATAAGCCTATTGGACGGATACTCATACCCAGTAAACCAGCAATGCAGCAACGCACCGCCAGCGACGCAGACTGGTTCGAACCAAATATCCTACACCCTGAGCGCCGTGACGAATACCTACTCGCCTAACCCCATTGGGTGGGCTTACTTGGCGGGTTCCCTAGTGGCCGGAATATTCCTCACCTATTTACCTTTGTGGCTACAAATCACCGCTGGTTCGGCAATCACAATCCTAGGCGTCTTTATACCCACTAACCTATTCTACAATAATCAATTTGCGCTGCAGGCCACTGTATATATTAATTATTACGCTTCCTCCACCAAATCGTTCTATGTCACGCTCTTAGGCACGCAACAAGCCTCAAACGCCCAGGGGCTCTACCAATGGGTATGATAATAAACGAGACTAAGTACTACCTAGGTATTCAAAGCTGTCAAAGCTAACCACCGGCAGGCTAATCGCCAAGGCCATGAGGTGTTCAGGGAAAATGCTTAATGAGATAATGAGCGAGGGCAGGACAAGGAGAGCATAGTTGATGAAAACTAAACCACTACATAAGGAATTCCCTTTCAAGTGATTGCATGGTTACGTTCGCGAATTAATCAATTCCTCATGATGATGTAGCTAATAATCATTATTAGATTATAAATGCGTGAGTCATGGGATCATTAGTTCTGATCCACACATTCAAAATTAGCGCCACCTGAATGTGTGACCCAACTCGTAGTAACCAGTGTAGAAACACGGCTTAAAACTTGGTTCTTTAATACTTAAACTAGTTAATAGCTTGTTATGATGTGCGGGGTGGGGCTAGACCCGCGTGAGTGAAAGGGTGCAGAGCTGACCCGTGATGACTGGCCACTAGGCCGATGGGGGCCAGCCCACCCCGCTGTTTAGGTTATGCCTATTGGGGCTTATAGGCTTTTCTCTTAGGGAAAAGCGGGTAAGCCAATCACTGGTAAAGCAAGCACGGTGTACGCCTCAGATACCATTGCCTCGGTTTTTCGCGCCTTGGTGACCAGTAGTGCTCTATGAGTACCCTGTGCTCTAAAGGTGGTGCCCTTCCCTGCAGGGTGTTGATAATGGACTCGGGCACTCCCTGGCTGATCACACATGTTGCGAAGAGTTTATGGGGTCCATGGGGTTTGGCTTTGTTGGTTGTGGCTACGTGTTAATTCCGTAACAGCTCGACCATGTACTTCATGGTCCTGCTTAGTGTTACTTCCCTCTCATTGGTTTCGTCTCCACAGACGTACCTTACCTTGACTGTTTTCGGCTCATTGCTCGTTATTACGTAGGTTGCTC
>NZ_BBDO01000004.1 GCF_001316285.1 Vulcanisaeta sp. JCM 16161
GGGAATGACAACCTAACGAATCGAGCCAATGGAGGTTTATTACGCACCAGCGCTACCCCAGCTGTCATTAATTCAAGCATGTACGGCATTAACTCCCACTCCTGTGTCTTCATAATCCTACCCCTGACCACATCAGAGAGTGATAGGTTATCGAGAGCCTCACTAACAGCCTCAACAGACTTTGCGTATACAGACGGTATATTATCCAAAGCCCACGGATAATAACTCTCCCAGTCAAAGCTTGGTAGGAAGGTGACCGACCTAGCCTCCTCAAACCTCCTCGCGTGGAATACCTTATCGAGGATCTTAAACATGTCGAACTGATGAGCCCTCTCAGTGACTGTGACATCATCCTTTGTCAGGACCTTCTTACCCTCAGCAGACGCCTGTAGATCATTTATTGCAGCCCTAACATCACCGCCTGATGACTCAGCAATAAGCTTAAGCGCATCCTCCTCGCACTTAATGCCTTCGGCGTTGCAAATCCTCCTTAGTATAGTCATTATATCATCCTCGTCGAGAGGTTTTAGCTGAATAACCTCGGCTTCATCTCAGTTCCCTAAACTTGGATCCCACGGGTTATTAGCGGTCATTATGATTGGCCATGTCGACTCCCTAATCAACTCCACAATAGCTGCCAACCCACCCTTATCCTCCCTGACATTAAGTCCATCAACCTCATCAAAGAGTATGATCCTACCCCTGAAACCGAATAGGGAACCCATCTTCATTGAGCTGCCAATTACCTGCCTAATCCTCTCGCCAGTCCTAACATCACTTGCGTTTAACTCAAGAACCTCATAACCCTTCTCATTGGCCAATGCATAGGCAAGCGTCGTCTTACCAATCCCTGGAGGGCCAACGAGCATTACGGCTTTTTTTACTGGGCTTACCTTTCTCCCAACTGTTTATCCAATCAAGTAGTGCCTTCTTAGCCTCCTCCTGGTCAACAACCTCGGAGAGTTTCCTTGGGCGATACTTCTCAACCCAGGGAATCCTCCTTGACAATTAAAGTCACCTCTTCCTGGCAGGTGCCTTAGTCTCCTTACCAACCTCCTTACCGGTTACCAATCCATACTTCTTACCAATCAACATCAACCTAGCCAGAAAGGCTGAGAGCTGTATCTCCTCATCAGAGCCTCAGTAAGCCTATAATCAATGTCAGCCGCAGCCTCTGCAATCTCGACCTTAGCCTCATCAGGTACGTTAATGGCCCCACTCATTATTTGCCTCTGTATTACCCTCAGTATCTCCGTACCAGATACACCATGTTCATACATTAAGGTCCTCAACTATCCCTCGCCTTGACAAAATCACCACTAAATACCGTACTCACTAGGTCAATTATATCCTTAGGCTCTATGTAACCCACCGTCTTATAAATGACCTCAGGCGTTATCTCCTTAGCTGTCGCCGCGGCGGCCTGTAATGTGTTTATTGCTTTTCTCATGTCTCCCTGGCTTATGTCCCATATTGCCTCGAGTGCGTCGTCCGTGACCTTAACACCCTCCCTCGAAGCAATCTCCCTAAGCCTACCAAGAACAGCATCCTTAGGGAGCGGTGAGAACCTAAACATGGCGCAACGTGACTGTATTGGGTCAATGATCCTGGAAACATAGTTGGCAATGAGTATGAACCTAGTCACGTTAGCGTACATCTCCATCATCCTCCTAAGGGCCTGCTGTGCGTCAGAGGTCATGTTGTCTGCCTCATCAAGGATAATCAATTTATATGGTGCCTTACCCATCGGTGCCGTCCTCGCAAACTCCTTAACCCTCTCCCTAATGGTGGTTATACCTCTTTCGTCGCTTGCATTGAGTTCGAGAACATTCTCACGCCAAGCATCACCATAAAGCTCACGGGCAATCGCAAGAGCCATCGTAGTCTTACCAGTACCAGGCGGCCCGTAAAATAACATGTGGGGCATATTGCCGGTCTTCAGGAACTGCTTAACCCTCTCCTTGACCTCCTCCTGGTCAATAATATCGTCAATCCTCGTAGGGCGATACTTCTCAACCCAAATTAATTCTGCGATTGACATTACGGTATTAATGAATTAAATTGGTTAAATAAGTATTCCTCCTGAGTAGTTTGGAATGATTAGTAGGTATTATTGATCATGAGTATGCTTAGGTAAACCCTGCGGTAGTATTCATTAAATTCCTTGATCTGAAGCTGAAATGTTAAGGATGAGGAATCGGAAATGCTGAAAGTCAATTAATAAATAATGGCTGGGCTAAGCCTTACCTTGCGCTGGCGGCTATCCTCTCCATCTCATCCTTCTTCCTAATTGCGTATGACTTCTGATCATTCTGAGAAGCAGCTATTATCTCATCAGCCAGGCATTCCTCGATAGGCTTAGGATTATTGAAGGAGCACTGCCTTGCACCCTCTGTTATCCACCTAATGGCTAGGTCGAGTCTCCTCAGTGGTGAAACGTCAACGGATACTGGGTATGCGATACCGCCGTAAACAACCCTCGTAATCTCCTCCCTTGGCGCCGCATTTACTATGGCATCCACAAAGACCTGTATTGGGTTTTGCCCTGTCTTCAGGTGTATTATCTCGAAGGCCCTCTTAACAATGTTGTAGGCCTTGTGCTTCTTACCAGCATTCCTACCTGGATGCATTAATTGGTTCATTAACCTCTCAATGGCCGGTATCTTTGCCTTACCAAACTTCCTCTTCTGATATCTACCACTCGTGTGGGGCAGGTACATGGGCTTAAGGCATAGGTACCTCCTGAGGCCTGGGTCCTTAACGACGACGTTGTCAAAGGCCCACTTACCGAATAACTTAATCGGCTCACCATCAAGTGTCTTCAAATCCCTTGGACACTCCTCAATTATTGTTACACCACCAACTTGGTAAGTAACCGTTTCCTTAGACAGTGTAATTCCTTGATCGCTACTCATTACGCAGGATAAGAAGTAAGTGCCTTTTTAAAGATTTGCCGCATGGCCCAGTCAAACGTGGGTAGGGTATGTTTTTACTTATCCCTTAACGACACCAATGGGTACATGCCTTGAAACCCTCTTAGCCATCCCAGTTAACTCAGCTACCTCGCGACCTTATCAACGTTCTTATACGCCTCAGGCGCCTCCTCAGATATTATTTCGCTCTCCGCGGACCTAACAATTATACCCCTACTCTCCAGGGCACTCCTAACCTTATTCGGCGGTAGCATCCTAACGGCGGCTGACCTACTCAGCGTCCTCCCTGCCCCGTGTGGTGCTGTGCCGAAGGTTACCTGGAATGAGGTTGGCAGTCCAATTAATACGTATGATGCCGTACCCATGCTACCGGGTATTAAGACGGGCTGCCCAATATCCCTATACTTAGGCGGTATTTCAGGCCTACCTGCTGGGAACGACCTGGTAGCTCCCTTCCTATGCACGAGGACTCTCCTAACATGACCCTCATCATCAATCACGTGATCCTCAATCTTGGCAATGTTATGCGCAACGTCGTAGACAATCTCAAGACCAAGCTTGTCAGGGTCCTTACCAAAGACCCTCCTGAAGGCTTCCCTAACCCAGTGCGTAATTATCTGCCTATTGGTCCATGCATAGTTAGCTGCGGCCTTCATCGCGGCTAGGTAGTCCTGGGCCTCCTTGGTGGTGAGGGGCATTGCCGCCAACTCCCTATCCGGCAGGAACAAACCCCACTGCTTCATCTTATTCTCAGCAACCCTTATGTAGTCAGTCGCAACCTGATGTCCAAGACCCCTACTACCGGTGTGTATCAGAACCATTACCTGGCCCTCCTGCTCAATACCAAGCCTCTTGGCCAGGTCTGCGTCGAATATCTTATTAACGACCTGTATCTCAATGAAGTGATTACCGCTACCCGTCGTGCCCAGCTCGTCCTTGCCCCTCTCCTTAGCCCTCTGACTAACCTTACTCGAGTCAGCACCCTCATAATGCCCAAACTCCTCGATGAAGTCCTTATCATCGCCCCAGCCATAACCCTTAGACAAAGCCCAATCAACACCCTCATCAAGCACCTTATCCAAGTCACCAAAGGACAGCCTAAGAAGCCCAGTCTCACCAACACCGGCAGGTACCAACTTAAATATTGTGTCCACAAGCTCCCTAAGCTTAGGCCTAACATCCTTCTCCGTCAAATTCGTCCTAAGGAGCCTCACGCCGCAATTAGATACCACAAATCCCTCGGCAATGAAATCATGGGACTCATCATCTATTGTTAAGTCATAAACTAAGCCATCAAAGGTTCCTCCCTCACCTCCTCAACTACATCCCATACAATGTCACCATCAACTCTATCCCTATACCAATCCTCAAACGTGGGGAAATTCTTAGGAACCCTTGGCCTATCAACTCCATCCTCATAAATACTACGTTCAATGAACCTCTCATTAACATACTCAGACACGAGCAGGGTCACGATGTCTGACTTAGCATAACCACTCCTGCCATGGCAATGGCCAATTGCCTAGCCTCACTACGTAAGTTTATTATTTTCTCCTTAAGCCTGAGCCATACTATCGCGGCATTGGCTAGTCTCCTCCTCTCTGGGTTATACTCATAGCCTATCCTGCCCCACAGCCTTATTAGGTTCTCAGGCGTTGATGATATGTATAGGCGGAGCCATACCCTATCGTTGCTTGGGTATATTTTCTGTATCGAGTTGGTCTCGATACCGAATTCACGGAGCATCTTGGCTATGTCATTTAGGAAATCATAACCACTCCTCTCAAGCTCCCTCACCTTAGATATGGTCACGTGTGGCTGCTCAAAGTTATAGCCATTAATTGTGATTGGCTTACTCATTTCAGCGCCAAAGTACCCCGCCAGGAAGAGCCTCTTCATCCATAGTGGCAGCTCCATTACCCAGCTGGGGACTCTGAATGGTATGTGCGTCTTCTTACCCGGCGGTGCGCCCAACGCTATTAATAACGCCTTGAAGCTCCTTGACGATACATGAAGCGCGCATTCATGGCCCTCGGTCTCCTTACCATTTATTCTAACTCTCCTAACTCTGCAGTATATGTTTGCCTTGTAGCCAAGCTCCTCTATATCCCTCCTCATTTCCTCAAGGCCCTCCCTCGAACCGTAAAATGCCGTGATCTTACCCCTCACTCCATTGAATGATCCATCGCCTATAAAGTACCCAAGTAACTTAAGTAGTATGGGTAATTTCGGATTCCTCGTTGTTAATGGAAGTAAGCCCCTCTTACTTAACTCCCTGGCTATTACTTCAGGGAATTCATTACCGCTTAAGATAACCTTATTGGGCGGTTCCTCGTAAGGTACGCCCTCAAATGGGTATAAAGCCACCCTATCGCCCACCCTCAACTCACCAGCATTTACCATACCCCTAGGCGTCAACACTGGATGATCAGAGGATGCCTTAAGTAAATACCCACTTTCTGTTCTTATAACCATGAGCTTATTCTCTCTCCTCCATAGGAATAGCTTAATCTTCGTGGGCTTAGGCACCTTAGTACTCCTGTCTATGGAGATCAACTCTCCACCCTTAATTAATGACTCAATAGGGACTACGTAGCCAAACCTCGTGAGAACCTTAGTACCGGGCGGTAAGCAATTGATGTCATAGCCAATCCCTCCTGGACTAACCACGCCTTGTTCCATGTCCATTGCGGCGACGCCGCCCACTGGGAATCCATAGCCCTGGTGGGCATCCGGCAGCGCTATGCTGTACTTGTAAATACCGGGTAGGCATGCGACATTAGCCGCCTGCTCCAGCGTCATGTCTGTCTTCATCTTCTCAAGCAGTGTCTCATCAGCGAATATCCTAGCTGGCACCTTCATACACGGCTTATACCCCTTCGGTATCTCCCAAACATAATCACTTATTTTCTTCAATGGTGGTACCATGATTAAGCCATAATTCATTAATGGGTTAATAAAACTTCACTCTATATCCAGTTAGGTTAATAGCACGTATTTAGTGCATAGTCTTTAATAATATAAATTTTCATTATAAATTATAGTTAAAATTAAAAATTATTTGATAAGTTCCGATTAAAAAAGTTAAAAATATTTTAGGAATATTAAGATTATGATAATGCCACATTGGTAATTAGTAGGGCTTGCCGACTTTCGACACGGTATATATTAATGTAATTAATGCCCAGAACTCGGACCTAGACTTTGGAATGGTTATTAGGGTTCGTCTTCATAGGGACAGTATTGAGAGTGTTAAGTCCCTGCTTAGGAAATTCGCCGAGGTGTTGAGAGGTGATGGTAGGTTCTCCTTCCATATGAGGTCAATATCGAGGTTGGGCGGTCCAAATGATGATAGGATTCACCCAGTTGATGATGGTGTTGTTGAGGAGGTTAGGGAGTACGCAAGGTCGCTTGGGTTGAAACTCCTTGAGTTGTCATTACCCTACATATGCTACGCATCGTGGCTTAACTCACTCGTGATAATGCCCGATGGAACGTTGAGTAAGTGTACGGTTAGACTCTACGAGAATATTAATAGGGTCGGCAAGCTAAACGATGATGGAACCCTAACGATTGATGAGAATAAGTTGCTATGGTGGGCCAGGGGCATCATAAACAATGACTTAAAAGCGGCGGCATGCCCAGCATTCAGTAAGGAGGGCTATGAAGCTATTAAGTGGCTTATTTAATAGGTACTGTGGCGTTTTAGGTATTAGGGATGCGGCTATGCTCATCTACTCTAACATGCTTAACAATGCCGCATATGATGTTATGCGGTTCGTGTTAGCTATACTGGGCTTCGACACCATGAATATTTTCGGCGTCGCCCTAGTCTACATATCCTACGCATTGTCATCAATGGCGCAATTACTCGGCGGTGTGATAATTGATGTACTTGGTCGTGAGAGGAGAGCATTGGTGGTGAGCAATTTCCTAATGGCCTTACTATACATAGTCGCCTCCATCGTATTGTTCATAATGGAGATCAATGCTTTAAGCCTCATGCTTGCACTTGTGATCATCATTATTGGCGTAAGTATGTATTGGGCGATGGGGACCATGAGGGGTGCATTGATTAAAGTCCTGCTAAATAATGATGCCGAGAAAATAAGGCTGTACGCGTCATTGAATAATATGTTGAGATCTTTAACCTCAGTGATTTTAGCGGTAATTTCAGGATACTTACTATTCCTGAACATATACACTGCTAGGTACTTAATCCTTTCATCAGCCACCCTCTCTATAATGGCTTTAATTCCTTTAACTCTAATGAGGCACCACGTAGAATCGTGGATAAATCTAGTACCCAGGCTATTAGGCAGGCTTCATTAAATTTGGTGAATTATTTAAGCGTAATACCGGCTTCAGGGCTGTAATCCTCACTATGCTCATTACCTTTTTATTAATAATATCGCTTGATGTTCTGGTTTATAGTGTATTATCCATCTAATATAATGTTGCCTTACTTGCAGGTATCGGTAGTATATTTACTATGACCGGCGCTGCACTTGGTTCAGCACTAGCGCCCAGATTTAGGATTGGTAAGCTAAGCTCAGTCAACAACATCATGATTATAGCCTTAATTATTGGTCTCAGCTTCGGCATAATACCCATGACGATAAAAAGCATTATGATCGCCGTACCACTACTGTTCATAATAAATTTAGCATATAATGTATTTATCAATGCATTCTTCACGAATATTGGGAGTATCCTCATTTACGTGATCCCACGCGGTGAGTTCGGCATTGTTGACTCATCCGCATGGACCTTATTCACGGTATCGCAGATAGTGAGCGCCATCATTTGGACCTTCATAGGCACAGCCATCGGCGCCCCTAGGGCAATGTTGATCGCGATGGTTATGGGCATAATAACACTCCTAATATTAAACTTAAATTACGGCAAGGTAAGTTTCGATAGTGAAGAACTATGACTAAACCACTAAACGGCCTATTTAGTAAGTACCGAAGTATCCTAAACATTAGGGATGTCTCTTTACTTATTTACTCCAACGTGATTAATAACATTGTGTATAGTGTTTCACAGTTTGTGTTATCAATCTTAGGCTTTGATACCATGAGTGTCTTTGGCGTTGCTCTTGTCTATGTGCTTTACGCATTATCGTCAATGGCGCGATTATTTAGTGGCGTGGTAATTGACATATTTGGTCGTGAGAAGAGAGTGTTAGTGATTAGTAATGCCTTAATAGCTATGCTTTTCCTAATTGCCTTCCTCATATTAATTATAATGGGGATTAATGCCCTGAGCCTTGTGTTAGTACTTATAGTTATTGTCATTGGCGTGAGCCTGTACACGATGATGGGAACCATAAGGAGTGCGTTGGTTAAGGATTTACTAGGTAATGATAATGAGAAGATAACACTGTATACGTCATTAAACAATACATTGAGGTCAATAATTTCGGTATTCTCAACGGTGGTCTCAGGCTACCTACTATTCCTAAGTATTCACATCGCTAAATATTTGATCCTATCCTCAGCCATACTCTCCATAGTTGCCTTAACCCCATTAATTCTCATGAGGTATCACGGTAGAGTCACGGATGGGTTCAGTGCCCAAGTCATTAGGCGGGGCTTTGCTAGGTTTGGGGAGTTGTTTAAGGGGAATATTGCTTCAGAGCCATAATCTTAACGGTAACGGTCACCTACCTATTAATAATATCTCTTGACGTACTGAGCTACAGCATATTATCCCTATATTACAACGTGGCCTTACTTGCAGGTATTGATAGCTTATTCGGCTACGCTGGTGCAACGATAGGTTCCATACTCACGCCTAGGTTTAGGGTTAGTAAGTTAAGGGTTATTTATGTAATCTTAACCACAGCGTTAATAATTGGTTTGGGCTTCGGTATAATACCCATGTTAATTAGGAGCTTAGTTGTTGCCGTACCGCTGCTATTCATGGTTAACCTCATCTATAACATATTCATTAATGCATTCTTCACGGCGGTTATGAGCATTCTTATTTCCGTGGTTCCACGTGGTGAATTTGGTATTGTTTATTCATCACGTGGGTATTATTCACGCATCACAGATTGTGAGTGCCGTTATCTGGGCCTTCATAGGCTCGGTCATTGGTGCGCCAAGGGCCTTAATAATTGCCATGGCAATGGGCATAACGGCATCCCTCGTATTTAATACGGTTTACAGCAAGGTAAGTCTTAGGGAAGGGAAAGATGGGGAGAAATGAGAACGAGTTCTAAAACAACGAATAAGTAAAGGCTTAGGGAAACTCGAAATAACGCATGTTGGAGAGTGGTATGGTGCTGTAACAGCGTTAAGTAATTAAATGGGTATGGTTTTTAGTCATGGGTATTATGCCGATTGATTATAGGACTGTTGGGCTTAAGGTTGGTTTGGAGATTCATGTTCAATTAAATACTGGTAGGAAGCTGTTCTGTAATTGCCCGCCGGTCGTTAGGAATGACGAGCCTCACTTCAGGGTTGTTAGGAGGTTGAGGCCAAGCATGAGTGAGCTTGGTGAGGTTGATCCGGCGGCTATTTGGGAGTTTAGGAAGCATAGGACCTTCGTTTATGAGGGTTATTACGACACCACATGCCTTGTGGAGCTCGATGAGGAGCCACCGCACGACCCAGACCCTGAGTCTCTCGAGGTTGCTTGGCCGTCGCCATGATGTTCAATGCCAAGATATTCGATGAGGTTTACGTGATGAGGAAGACGGTGATTGATGGGTCCAACACCTCGGGTTTCCAGAGGACCATGTTAATAGCCCATAATGGTTTAGCCAAGTTCTTTGATTATAAGGTCCCAATACAGACGATAGCCCTTGAGGAGGATGCGGCTAGGAAGATTGAGGAGAAGGGTGACACGGTTGTTTATAGGCTTGATAGGCTTGGTATACCGCTTATTGAGATATCCACGGGAATACTCACCTACAGTCCTCAGGAGGTTATGGAGGTGGCTTACTACATCGGCCACAGCATTAAGATGACCGGTAAGGCAAAGAGGGGTCTTGGCACTGTTAGGCAGGACGTCAATGTGTCCATTGAGGGTGGTGCTAAGACGGAGATTAAGGGCGTGCCCGACCTCAGCCTCATACCCAAGGTCATCGAGTACGAGGTTCAGCGTCAATTAAACCTACTGGCTATTCGTGACGAATTGATCAAGAGGGGTGTGAGGGAGGATTGGTTTGTTAAGGACTTCGTGGACGTCACCGACATATTCTCATCAACGAAATCCAACCTAATCAAGAAGGTACTTGATGGCGGTGGTAAGGTCATAGCCATAAAGACGCCAGGACTAAGGGGTATACTAGGTAAGGAGGTTCAACCAAATAGGAGGTTTGGCACAGAGCTAGCTGATAGGGTCAGGGTTTGGACAAGCCTGTCCGGCTTAATTCATAGTGATGAATTGCCGGGCTATGGAATAACGGCTGAGGAGGTTTCCAAGGTATCCTCGAGACTTGGTGTTGACTCATTCATACTCCTGGCGGGTACATCAGATAGGGACCTAGTTGATGCCGTGGACGTGATTATCGATAGAATTAGGGAGGCATTGCATGGCGTTCCTGAGGAGACTAGGGCGGCGAACCCAGACGGCACGACTAGGTTCATGAGGCCCAGGCCCGGCGCTGCGAGGATGTACCCGGAGACTGACCTTAGGCCAATAAGGATTACCGAGGATATGCTGACCAGGGCTAAGGCGTTGGTACCTGAGCCATCGAGTCCAGGGTGGTAGGTATATTAGCTATGGCATGAGTAAGGAACTGGCTATGCAAGTGATTAAGTCACCGTTTTACGACTTAATTGATTACTTAATAAGTGAGTTTCAGGGCAGGGTGCCAGCCACCTTAATAGCGAACACCATCGTGAATACCATGAAGTCACTCCAAAGAGATGGCATTGACGTATCGGTAATAACGGAGGACCACCTTAAGGCGATATTTAATGAATATGCCAGGGTGTGATAACCAAGGAGGCGATACCCGACATAATAGCGGCATGGAGTAAGGAACCCGATAAGCCCATTGATGGCATAATTAATAAACTGGGGTTGAGAAGGATGAGCCCGAAGAGGTCAGGAAATACGTAATGGAGAGGGCATCCAAGCTCGGCATAAACGATAGGAGCAAGCTCATGAATACACTTATGAAGGAGTTAAGGGGTAAGGCCGACCCAAGCGATATAATGAGGGCAATAGATGAGTACTTAAAGAATTCTCAAAAGAGATAAACCGGCATAAACACCGTGATGCAGCATGTTCAGCATTTCCTCACTATATAATCTATATGCAAATAAGCAATATTAATTCGTTGAGTGCTTAAAGCATGATCAGGAATGGGTGAGGATAGGGAGGCATACGTAGTTTATTTCAAGAGGACTGCCTTCTCAAGGGTTAAGAGGAGGATCCGAAATTCGACGTGTTTTATGACATAAGTGGGCCAACCTTATTCTCAAAATTACTCGTTAAGGCCGTGCAAGACCTTGGTATAAAGCCTGAGCAGATTGATCACGTGATCGTTGGTAATGCGTTGCAGGGTGGTGATAACTGGAGTATGGGTGGTAGGATACCCGTATTCCTCGCAAAGTTCCCGGTTACGATACCTGCCATGGCCGTTGATATGCAGTGCGCCTCGTCGTTTGATGCAATTGGTATAGGCACGATGGAGATTTGGACTGGGCAGGCGGACATAGTCTTTGCCGGTGGTTATGAGCACATGTCCAGGGTTCCCATGTACAATAACCCATACATAGTCCCACACCTAGAGTTAGCCACGAACCCTGAGTATGCGATGTACGACATGGCGACGGGCTATGTAATGGGATTAACCGCCGAGAAGTTAGCTGCTCTTAAGAAGATAAGTAGGGAGGAGATGGATAGGTGGTCTTATAGAAGCCACATGCTCGCTACGAAGGCGTATGAGGAGGGCTACTTTAAGGATGAGATACTCCCGATAGAGGTCGTCAAGGATGGGCAGAAAATCGTAGTTGATAGGGACCTAAGCGTTAGGCCGAACACATCATTAGAGGCGTTGGCTAAGTTACCACCTGCCTTTAAACCTGGTGGTGTAATAACCGCGGGTAACTCGGCACCCCTCAACTCCGGTGCATCATTAGTTGTCCTAATGTCAGGTAGAATGGTTAAGGAACTAGGCCTAAAGCCACTGGCTAGGGTTGTGTCCCTTGGTTGGGCTGCCGTTGATCCATCAATAATGGGTGAGGGCCCAGTACCTGCGTCAAGGAGGGCGTTAGCTAAGGCTGGCTTAAGGTTGAGGATATCGATCTTTGGGAAATAAATGAGGCGTTCGCCGTGGTTACATTGAACGCAATTAAGGAATTGGGTATTGATGAAAATAAAGTTAACATTAAGGGAGGGGCTATAGCATCGGTCATCCACTTGGCGCAACTGGCGCTAGGTTAGTGGGTACCCTGGCCAGGCAGCTGCAGTTGACGGGCAAGGAGTATGGACTTGCAACGGCATGTGTTGGTGGTGGGCAGGGCTATGCAATAATTATTCAAAGAGCTTGAGTAGTTACGTTCAATTTAAATTGAAATAGATTTAAATTACAACCCTAGCATTATAAGGCATTGTATGTCTGAAATACCCCTTAAACCAATGGGTAAGGAGGATATTAGGAAACTTGAAAGTGCATTGCTCGTTATGTCCCTATTCTCACCAGAGACTCTGGAGGCGCTTAGGAATCCGCATGAAAGACTTACCTGGGTCGATAGTCTCTACACCGCAGCCGCAGCATTCGCCAGGGATAAGGCGGGTATGCCCATTTCGCAGATAGCAGATGAGATCGGAGTAACGGAGACCACCATACGTAAGCACCTCAGGGGCGAGACGAAGGCTGGTCAACTGGTGTTAAAGGCGTATGAAAGACTCTCTAAGGAGGGTTTCAAGATTGAATTACCAAGCGAGTTGGCCAGTGCCATGCCCACTGAGGATGTAGGTAAATTGAAAGAGAAGATAGAGAGGGTTAAGAGATTACTTAATGATGCATTAAGGGAGTTAAGTTCGTAATATTAACTGTGTAATTCCATAAATTTAAATTAAATGAACACATTACTCTTCCTCCTCTTCCTCGGTTTCGCGGCCCGTAACCTTAACCTCCTTGGCGGCCCTCTCGCTTTCCTCAACGGCCTTCCTCATCTCATCAACTTCTTCCTTAGGTAATGCTTGTATTGATGCGGAGGTCGCTGTCAGCTTTAGGTACTTGTCCCAATAAATGACGACTCCCTCATCAGTTATATCCATTGGGTGTCTAACCATTGAGATCTTCGTATCCCTCATCTTCCAAACAATTATTGACCTATACAACTTGCCATCTATCTCGTCGAGGTCGAGCCTTATAATACCATCGACAGCATGTTCAACACCAGGTCCGCCAAAACCACGTTCGCCAACCGATACCTGGCTTATGAAGAGCGCTGTCGTGCCTAGGCCAGCGATTACCCTCTTAAGGAGCATCACGGTTGACCTGGCAATCGATGGCTTAGTTAAGTAAAGCGTACTCACCGAGTCTATCGTCACTCTCTTAGCGCCCGTATCCTTAATTGCCTGCCTAAGTACATCAACGAGTTCGTGGACATTATCCACATCCTTAACAACATACTTCTCCCTCTGAGAAGCAGCGCCTATGCCTGCCGTGAATGCATCCACAATTGCGAACTTACCCTCCTTCTCGTACTTCGCTATATCCCAATTAAAGTGCTTAAAACTCCTTCTAACAGCGACTGGGTGTTCCTCGAGTGCCACGAAGACTCCAGCCTCACCCCTCACAAGCCCATTATAGAGGAATTGCTTACCCAGTATAGACTTCCCAGTGCCCGGTCCGCCAGAGATGAGAACCACGCTCCTCTCCGGAATACCACCATACAGTATCTCGTCAAGGCCCGGTACATAAGTCCTGACCCTAGGAACAGTCATTAGGTGGCGATTTACGATTCCACTTAAAAATCCTTATCCCGTGAATGACGGAAAACGCTTTTAAATAAGCAATGAATTACTCAAACCGCGGCCGTAGTCTAGCCTGGTCTAGGATGGCGGCCTTCCGAGCCGCAGAACCCGGGTTCGAATCCGCGGCCGCACCAACTTGCGTTAAATAATAAATATATGGATTTATTTCAATACTGGGTGAACATTTAGGATTATAAGTCTGAGTTATGCTTACCTTACCGTATGGTTGGTCTATACCTTGTTCAGCATGGTAAGGCGTTTGATGAGAAGGTAGATCCTGAGAGGAGGTTGACTCCTGAGGGTGTTGCTGAGACGGAAAGGATTGCTAAATACCTTAATAGTATTGGTATTATCGTTGCCGAGATCATCCATAGCGGTAAGGCTAGGGCTAGGCAGACGGCGGAGATCTTCGCTAAGTACCTTGGTGTTGATAATGTTAGGGAGGTTGATGGTTTAAACCCAAATGATGATCCCAGGATTTGGTTTGAAAGATTGTTGAGACTTGATCATGACTTAATGATCGTGGGTCACCTACCGCACCTCAGTCGCTTGGTCTCATTGTTAATTATAGGTAATCCTGACATTAAGATTGTTGAGTTTAGGTATTCTGGCGTATTAAGGCTTAGTAAGGCTGAAGGTAATTGGGTCATTAATTGGTTCATTACACCAGACGTGATACGCTAGGGCTTTCTTCTCAGTTCTCTTGGTGTTTTCAGTTTCAAAATTATCTCCCTAGCCTCTCTGCCATTCCTCGCCCTTGCAATTATTGATGCTTCCTCAATGCGCATTACGTAACCACAATATGGACATTGATGGGTCTTGACTGTGTCACGGGCGATGGAGTAGTTTCCACACTTTGGACATGCGACGATTAAATACATGGCTATGAATACTGATGAATTTTAGGAATAAATTGCTTTTGAGCTTAAGAATTTACAGCTGAGGTGAGTGAAAGCAATATATATTTCCTTCACTTAGGTTCGTGTTAACTTATTTTGTCCGCTGCCCCCTAATAAAAGTAATTTAAATTTCCTGTGTGCAATTAAGTACTGAAGCAGTAAATAAGGTGGTTGGGATAAAGGTCTTAAAGAGGAATGGAAGCACGGAGGACTTCCTAAGAGATAAGTTAGTCCGTTCTCTAAAGCTCGCTGGCGTTCCAGACCCCGACTTGGTAGTTAATGCTCTCGACATTAAAGGCATTGTGCCAAGTAGTGAGTTGTCAGATAGGGTTCAATTAATCATGCTTAACATGGTTACTGAGGACTTGAGGTGGCATGATGCGGCTAGGAATTACCTTCTCTGGAGTGTGTATAAGCAGGTTTGGGGTAAGGACGTTGTTAAGGCTATTAATGATGGTAGGGTTAAGTTTGAGGATGCGTATAGGGAGGGATTCAAGGCTTGGTTTAGGACAGGGCTTGAGCTTAGGATCTGGGACTCAGAGATGAGTGCCTGGTATGCCCAACACATTGATGAGTTGGCTAAGTACCTCGACCCAAGCAGGGACTTACTACTTACCTACAACGGCGTTAGGACGTTAATGAGTAGGTACCTACTGAAGAGGCTTGATGGCTCATTCTTCGAGGCACCCCAGTACCTATGGATGAGGACGGCGATGGGCGTGGCATACGCAGAGCTTAAGTACGGTGGCGACCCAATAACATGGGCCAGGAGGTTCTACGACCTGATGAGCAACTAAAGTTCATGCCCAACTCACCAACGCTTTACAACGCAATGACAAGGCTAGGGCAATTATCCGCGTGCTTCGTGGTACCAATTGATGATTGCCTATCCAGGGAAAGCGACACAAACAGGGAGGATCCAGAGTGTAACTTCGGAATAATGGATGCCCTGAGACTCGCTGCGTTAATATTCCAGTCAGGCGGTGGCGTAGGTTATAACTTCGGTAAGTTGAGGCCTGAGGGTGATATAGTTAGGAGTACGACTGGTATTGCCTCTGGGCCGCTTAGCTTCATGAAGCTCTTTGATACGTTGGTTGACACGATTAAGCAGGGTGGTAAGAGGCGTGGCGCCAGATGGGAATGCTGTTCTGGTGGCACCCTGACATTGAGAAGTTCATAACCTCGAAGAGCGGCGAGCTTAAGGACATACAACTACAGAACTTCAACATAAGCGTAACCATTGACGACTACTTCATGCAGAAGGTGCTTAGGGGTGAGGACATATACCTAATAAACCCGAGGGAGTGCCCATGCCTATTCAAGACCTGGGGTGAGGAGTTCGTAAAGTGCTATGAGAGCTGTGTCGAGGCCATAAAGGCCGGCAGGATAAGGATTTGGAGGAGGGTTAACGCTAAGGAGCTTTGGGACAAGATAGTCAAGTCAGCATGGGACAGCGGTGACCCAGGACTATGGAATAGGGACTTGGCTAATTACATAAATAATGAAAAATTACCAGGCGAGGTCATAAATGCCACTAACCCATGCGTTACCGGTGATACAAGGATACTGACTAAGAATGGTTACTTACGAATTGGTGAATTAGTTAAACAGGGAGTTAAGGAGACCGAATTAGTGGTGCCCAGCGAGACAATATTAATACATGCAGTGCCAAGCCATGACCATAGGGCAGTAAATGTCAGTGTACCTGCCGTTGTAAGGTCTAAGGTGTTTAGTCAGGGCATTAAACCAGTATATAGGGTGATTACTAAAGAGGGTTACGAATTAAAGGCGACCCCAGATCATAGGTTGATTGTTGCGACCAAAGAGCCGTGCGAAGAATGCGAAGATGCACCGCTTGAGGTGCAGCAAGTAATTAGGTTATCACTAGGTGATAAGGCGTATGATTACTGGATTGTTTGGAAGAGGGTTGATCAGCTAAGACCTAATGACCTAGTATACCTATCCAGAATGGACATAGATAGGCTTGGCAAGGACTTCGGTAGCAACAGTATTGGTGAGGACCTCGCATTTGCGCTGGGCTGGCTGGTCGGTGATGGATTCATGTATGAAAATGAGGAGAGACATAATGGGTATGTCGCGTGGTATTTCGACGCACAGAAAGAGGAGGATATTGCACAGATGATAATTGACATCTTAAGGAATAGATTCCCGCATGCGATAATTCATGTCTATTATGAAGGTAATGAAATAAAGGTCATGGCTACGTCAAAGGATGTACGAACATATTTTAAGAAAATAGCGCCTGAATTAGTAAATGCTGATTCGACGATGAGGGTTGTGCCGGAAATTGTTTACACGCTAAGGTCTAGTGAGATTAAGGCGTTTCTCAGGGGTTTATTTACGGCAGACGGTACTGTAGACGCGGATTCTGCAATAAGGTTAGCTTCAGCGTCCCTGAAATTACTTAAAGAGGTTCAGGAATTACTGCTTCTCTTTGGCATCATGTCCACGATATACGAGAACAGAGCTAGGAATGAGATGGCGAAAGCTAAACGTGAGTTCATATATAAGACCAAGTCTGGCGAAGTCAGAACTTATAAGCCAAATAATTATCACGAATTAGTAATAAGGAATTATAGTAGGAAGCTATTCATGGATAAGATAGGATTCGCCGACCCTGCCAAAAATGCCAAAGTTTCTCTCAAGAAGACTAAGGTAGATCCGCCCTTAGCAACGGTCAAGAAGATAGAGTACATAGGTGAGGATGAGGTCTTTGATACCACAGTACCTAACTATCATTACTACGTAGCTGGCGGATTTATAAGCCATAACTGTTCGGAGGAGAGCCTTTATGATTTCGAAAGTTGTAATTTGGGTAGTATTAATTTAGTGAAATATGTTCGTGAGGGTAAGGTTGACTGGGATTCCCTGGCGAGGGATGTTCAGTTGGCCGTTAGATTCCTTGATGATGTCATTGATGTTAATAAATTACCACATGAGAGACTCAGGAAGAGGGTGCTCGAAACTAGGAGAATCGGCCTTGGAGCCAATGGCCTTGCCGATACATTAATAGCCCTTGGCCTTAGGTACGACTCACCACAGGCATTGGCCGTTTCTAACGAATTGGCGAGCTTCATAGCCAGGATGGCCGTTAGAGCCAGCGTTGAGTTGGCTAAGGAGAAGGGTGTTTACCCGGCGTACAAGCATAGTGACTGGGCTGAGGGTGTATTACCATGGACAAAGCACAGGGAGAGACTTGAGAAGTTCTCAAGCACCATTGATAAGGAGGCGGTTAATGAGTACCTGAAGACGCTTGATATGGGTTATGATGATCCGAAGGTTAAGGCTATAATTGACGGTTCAACAACGGTGCTCAAGGGGTATAGGGCATTAGACAGTGATTTATCGATAGACGTGAGTACGATAGGCATTAGGAACGGTTCAATAATGAGCATAGCGCCTGAGGGTTCCAGGAGCTTGATTGCCGGCGTAAACTCAAGCATTGAGCCCCTCTTTGCCATTGCCTACATTAGGAACCTATCAATTGGTAAGCTCATCGAGTATAACTATACGGCGCTCAGGTTACTAATGCAGACAAAGACCCTTGATGAGCCGACGAGAAAGTTCGTTGAGGAGTACGGAATATTACCGAGGAATCACCCACTGGCTGACCTACTTAGGACCGCGCATGAGATCCACTGGAGATGGCATGTGTACATGCAGGTGACCTGGGCCAGGTGGAATGACTCGGGCGTTAGCAAGACAATAAATATGCCGAGCAACACGCCTATGGAGGATGTTGAGCAGGCCTATAGATTGGCCTGGCTACTCAATGCCTTTGGAATAACCGTGTATAGGGACAAGAGTAAGTCGGTCCAGGTAATATACACGGGCGTTAAGGGTACGGAGCTAAGCCAACCGTTGAGGTTAAGGAGGTTAAGGTTGAGGCAAAGCCTAAGGTTGAGGCCAAGGCCAGTTATACGTCTTTATCCGCACTTAAGGATAAGTTGGTTAGGATTAAGAGTAATGGTGGTGAGAGTATTGAGGAGGAGATGCAGGAGGAGCTTGGGGAACAGATGATCCGTATTGCAGGACAGGATCATGCGGTTAAGTTTGATTGATAATGCTTTCCTTAAGTATACCCTTACTCACTGCCTCATTAAATAACTCATTAAGTACATCCATGTAATCCCTCTCACCAACCTCAACATCATCCATGTGCTTCTCAACAATCCTAGTCCTCTCCTCACTAACTAAGTCACTAAACTCCTTGTTTTCCTCGGTCAAGAACCTATAGACCTGGCGACCAAGGTTCGTGGGCACTACGTACCTGGTCCTCCTACCAACGATCAATGCATAGCGCCTCTTCAGTATCACATCGACGATCTTCGCATAGGTACTAGGCCTACCAATACCTCTATCCTTCATCATGGCGATTATATCGCCTTCCCTAAGTGGTGGTGTCCTACTTACCTTCTTAATGTAATCAATACTTGTTATTTCATACTCACCTGGTGTAAGCTCCTGATACTCCCTACCCTCAATGTAGCTCCAAACCTTCGTGAACCCTGGCTCCAATACCTTAGATATCCTTTCCACCTCCTCCTCATACGCACTTACGCCATTAAGGTAAATACTTACTTTCAACTTCTCCTTCAAAACCCTGGCGTTCCTCATCTGGCTTGCCATGAACCTCCTAAATATTAGATCGTAAACCCTGATGTGATTTGCCGTAACCCTAATCGCCAATTGAAGCAGGCCCGTATTGAGTAGGTTCCTTAAGTCATCACTATCAATCGGTCTCGTTGGCCTTATACACTCATGCGCGCCGATCTCCTTACCACCCCAAGCCCTACCAACAAAGTAATCACTACCAATTCTTTCGCCTATGTATTCCTTAGCAATGCCAATACCCACCGTTGATACTCTCGTGCTGTCTGTTCTGTGGTATGTTATGAGCCCTGACTCGAATAATTCCTGGGCAATAGCCATTGTCTGTTCAACACTTAGGCCAAGTATGTTTGCTGAGTCCCTAAGTAAGGCATCTGTCGTGTATGGTGGTGCTGGGTTCAACTCCTCTTCCTCCTCACTCACCTTAGTTACCTTAACCTTTATCTCAATATCCGTTTGTTTATTCCTATGTATTGACCTGAGGGCTTTTATCAATTCCTCCTTATCCGGCGGTATGTTCAGCCTAACCTTTACACCATTGTTAAGAGTCATGGTCACTGAATATACCTTATCCCTCCTACTTTCGTCATACCTCTCTATTATCCAGCCAAGGACTGGCGTCTGGACCCTACCCGCTGACAGGGTCTTCCTACCAAACTTTTCCTGCACAATCTGGCTAAGTCCGAATCCAATCCACCTGTCCTCAATCCTCCTTACCAATTGGGCACCAACCATGCTGAGGCTTATGGTCCTTGGGTTAGTAATCGCATCAATAATAGCCTTCTTAGTAACCTCATGAAACTCAATCCTAACGATGTTACTAACATAGGGTCTCAGCATCATGTAAACATCCCAAGCAATCTTCTCGCCCTCGGCATCAGGTCCGTACCAATCATCACTTGGTCGACCTCAGTAGCAATGTCTCTTATAGCATTTACTATGTCCATGGCATCAATAAGCTTGACACCGTGGATTTTACAAACATCCACATCCTCGGTATACGTCTCTCCACCGACTGGGCATCTCTTTATTGTTCCGTAGATCGGTACGAAATTACTGCCGATCCTGAGTATTCCATAATAATCAAGGATCTTCCCTGCCTTTAGCTGGTGCGATTTCCTTGACATCGGCTGGACTAGCCGGTATTAAATCCCACATGTGACCCTTTGTGGCTGTTATTAATAGGTATAAGTTGCCTAGGGTGGCTTCGTAAATTATCAATGGGCCGACCTCCCTCCTAGTGGGTATGCCAAAGAAGCTCGCGATTGTTCTGGCCTTAGTTGGTGACTCAACGATTACAAGTGCGGTCCTTAATGGGTCCTTTTCGAGGAATTGATTGGGTATCTTCCCAAGCATTATATTCCTTATCAACTCTCTCTCATTCCTGATTTTTCTCATTAAATCATCAATATTGACGTCATTAATATCCTGGATCTTGACATCCTCAAGCCTATACCTTAGGTTCCTAACTAATCCATTAAACACCTTCTCATTATCCACTATTAACACCGACAGGCCCTGGGATACACCACCAACATAGAGCCTTGATGTTCTGCCACTACCTTGGATGTACGTAGTCACATCAGGAATAATCACATAGAGCTCACCGCCCCTATATTCAAGTCCAACCTCATTGGACTGCTCTATGGCCCTTCTAATATTAGGATCATCCAATAACTTACTTACCAGGTCCACGGCCTCCTTAATTACGTCGGCTGCGTATTTATCGAACCCACTCAATTCCTTATTCTCCTCAATAGCCCTCAACAAATTATTAATTTGCTCCTGATTAAGCGCCGTTAAATTCTTAAGTCTCGCAACCACCCTGTCAATGTCATTCCTCAGGTATTGAGGAACAACATTCCTAATGGTGAATAAAAACATTAAGTACCTTATTGGCGTAAATTCCTCGAGCCTCAACCTAAACCTCATACGTGGAACACCCACAAAGACCACATACGCTATTCTCTGCGGCAGGTCAATACCCCTAATCAGTGATGACCTGGATGTGGCGAGCCCAATTAATACGTCAACCTTACCCTCAACAAAGTCATTAAGTAATGACCTACTTGGTTTTAGGTAGGATGCAGCCTTAACACCGTTATTGTTTAATGCCTTGAGCAGATCATCAACAATGTCCCTGAGGTCTGGTGGTACATAGATTATTCCTCCACCACCTAACCTTCTCACTATGTCAATGGTCGTATTTATTAGGGAGTCCTTGGGCTTTACATAAACATCGACCACATTCCTAAGGCCTTCAGCCTACCGCCTGTTTCGAAACCAAGGAACTCCCTGAATAGGAATAACCTAGCCGTTCTTTTCATCCTAGTTAAAGCTCCTGAGCTATTAGTATGCCAATATTATTATTCTTAATGTAATTGGTCAGTTCTGTATTCAATTTTTTTAATCTCCTCCCTAAGCTTATTAATCTCCTCCTCACCGGCCCTAAACCTAATGGCTTCCTAAGCTTCTTCATCAGGTCAACCACGGTCAAAGCCTTATGAAGAGCCTCCTCACTAATGCCAAGCAGTAATAATAACCTATCAATATTCTTACTTGATGCCTTTAAGACACTATCAACGTCATCGACGAAAATCAATGAAAACCTATACTTACTGAGTAAGTCCATGTGCCTTGGTAAGAAGGCATTAGTTATTATTAATATGTCGAAGTTTCCATCCTCAATAGCCTTCATAGCCTCAGTCAACTCCTGCTTTGACAGTATTGAGGATGCCATGACAATCCTCACATTGGCTCCTATCTTACCCGCATAATCACTTAACCTCCTATGGACATCATAGGCCAAGGTCGATGTTGGAACGACGATCAGTACCTTTCCATTTCTCTTTAAGACCACGTATAATGACGCAATCATGCCAAAGGTTGTCTTACCACTTCCCGTTGGCGCAACTATTGCGAAGCTCTTACCCTTAATGATCCTCCTGGCCCACAGTCTCTGGGCGCCCCACATGTTGGTCCCAATTATTTTTCTGAACATGCCAGCGAACTCGTTGTACTCATTGACTAGGTTCTCCAACGACTTTAACCTATTTATAGTGCCGAGCTTTTCTAACATGTTCAGTACCTCAATAGTACTCGCCACCCTTTTCGGTACGTCAGGTAAACACTTATGGCATGGTAATCCAGAGGCTAATCTATCCGATGTTATATCCCCTCCGCAGTTTGGGCACGCTCTACGGTATATTACTAATGGTTGTTTCTCCATTTAATTCTTCATCACATTAGTTAAAACCCCTTAATAAATATTCGTTGCCAACGCGGATTCTTAATTGTTAGTGTTAAATATTGATATTACATTGGTATTGCTTGAGTAGTATGTCGGTTAATACGGGAGGTATTCAGGACTATGTACGATATGTATACATAATGTCGCTAGTGTCTGCCCTAGCCATGGCTATCGCGGTGGATTACGTATTGACTGAGTTGTGGATTTACGGCACTGCGACCTAACAATACTTGTGATAACGCCTGTGTTCATGTTCATGCTTTCAATGCTTATTATTTCGTCAATAACGATGATCAAACAATTAAGGGGTAGCTTTGGCAGGATGTCGTCTAAGGCTAAGGCACTCATGATAACTTACATAGCATTCTTCATGATAGCGCTAATCTACTTCACATACATATCAATAATTCATTACGCGGGTTTAGGACTCACGATTTCAGACCCGCAATTAATTGGAGATCACTATCTCGGCTTTGGGCTTGCTCTCTATGATGCTGGTTTATTAACTACTTCGTGGCAACTCATCGAGGATTTACTAAGTAATAAATTGTCATCATTATATAAGTTTTTTTATTATGATGTTTAGACCTCACTCAAACGATGAAGATGATACAATCATTATCAAATAAAATCCCCTCAATTGATATTGCGTGGGTTATGGAATAGCATGATTTTAAAAATAGGCATTATGAGAGACTAATGACTATGCGTATTGCCGGTTTAGTTGCTGATTTGCTCATGAGGACTTGCAATGCGAGTTCCGTGGAGAGGCAGTCATTTATTGATGGGTCCAGGTACATGATTAGGTTTAGCGATAATAATAACATGGAGGTTCACCTGGTGGATAAAGGCGAGAGACTCTTCGCGGAGTTCTGGATTAATACATATGCAACGCCCTTAATGATAATTGAGTACGTGTACACGGACATAAAACCATCAAGTATTTGTGAGGAGATATGCGAATTAATACGCATAATTAATGAGTCATTAATGAAGCAGGGTGAAAAGAGTAATAGAAATCAAGCCGTTCAACCAAGGTAATCGAGTATTCCACCCTTCCTACCCGTGGTTGTTACCTCCGTACCTGGTGATAAGTCGTTAGCTAATATCCTCACCAGGTCATTCCAATTGAGCGTATTCCTAATTGCCCAATCAATTAACTCCTGGGTATGATTACTTAGTATTGAAAGGAATTTCTGCCAATTAATGCCTATTCTCGCTAACTCCCTACCCCAATGGTCCCATAGGTACCTCGCAACCTCATTGCCGAACCATACTGAGAAGGAGTCACAACCAGGCCCAGTGCATACGCTCCTCCTCTTTACTATCCTATCCTTAATATCCTTAGGCTCAGGCGGCACTGGAAGTACCATTGGTATCTAGTACTACGCTAGAATGAGTATTATATTAAGCTACCGCCTATGTATTACGAGTTTAAAGCCTCAGCTTTGACCATTCACCACATCATCGATTATCCTCTTACCATTTATTAATAACCACCCATCCTCATCACTAGTCACATCACCCCCATACTCAAACCTACGTAGTAAGGCATTAAGTAGCGCCTTACCATTAAACACCTCAACATGCAACTCCTTACTGAAGTACCTATTAACGTTCTCAATATCCCTAAGTAGGAACTCAACGGCGTTCGGGTGATTCGCCTTCACGGCGCTCCCCCAATCAATAATTACTAACTCATTGCCAGTATTGACAATGTTAAACTCGCTTAAGTCCGCATGTATTATCCTGCCCAGAATAAACGCTCTCTCCACGTACTTAATTACCGTTAAGTAGCGGACTCGGGATCCTCTGGCGGCGCATCCTTAATTAACGGTGCTGGCACACCGCTAAGTCCGCCGTAACTTATGAACTCCATGACCAGGATATTCCTATTGAAGGTTATTGGCTTAGGCACCCTAACACCCGCATTATACGCATCACTTAGGTTACTGAACTCCTTCCTGCACCAATACTCAATGAGCTTCCTCGTATTAGTAATCTTAGCACCAGTGAACCGTGGATCGCCAAGCAAGTACTTATACCTACCCCTAATGAACTGGGCTGTGGACGTGTAGAAAATCTTAAGAGCTATGTCAGTACCATCAGGTGCCTTGGCCCATATGACCTTGGCCTCCTTACCCTGAGCCACGGGTCCGTAAACCTCCTCAACAACGTGCCTATTCATTAACTCCCTCAGGGCATTTATTGTGTATTGATTGAATACATCATCAACAGTCTTTAATTGGTCAATATCCTTTATCCTAAACCTCCTACTCTCCACTCTCTCCCGAATAATCCTATCAATGTCGTGACTACCCACTAAGGTAATGAATAGTGCAGTACTTTATATATCAGTTTGGTCCGTAGAAATCGTTTTGCCTACTCTCATGGAAAATATTCTAATGAATTCAAAAAAATAAGAATGAATTAAAATGCATGCAAAAAGTTAAAGTCAATAGGTATTATACGATTGAAGAAGAAAAAAAGATTTAAAAATATTTCTAATAAAAAAATAATTTAGGAAGTATGGCTTTAGTCCAGCAGGACGAGACCTGGTTCATGCGTAGGCTCGTTAACCTCCATAAAATGAAGATACCAGAAACTCCAGGGACTTAGCCGGCAGGCTAGCCGTGAGGTTTAGAACCTGCCTTAGTGCTCACGTAATCATGGTAGATATTGACGAGAAGGATAGGAGGTTAGTCACGGCGGTGCCGGGTTTCGGCGGCAATATCGTCGCTACGGTGGTCTGCACAGGAGGTAAGCCCGAAATGGCTACCGTGAGTCCAGGTACATACGAGGCCAAGCCAAGTGATAGGGAGGCTTCGGTGGTCATGGAGTCCGTACCTGAGGACTTAATAAAGAGGCGTAGGATCGACCTCGTGGAGAAGAAGACCTCACCAATGCCTGACCTATCAAGGGCTGAGAAGGTCGTCGTTGCGGGGCTTGGGACTGGGGGTGACCTGGAATTGATTAAGGAATTCGCAAGTCTCATCGGTGCTGCTGTTGGTGTTACTAGACCGCTCGCAGACATGGTATAATGCCCAGGGACTACCAGATAGGCACCACGGGCGTCTCATTGAGGGCTAAGACCGTGTTTGTATTTGGTGCCAGCGGCGCTCCGCACTTTGTCTATGGTATTAGGGACTGCGGTACGATAGTTGCGGTTAATACGGATAGGGAGGCACCAATATTTGAGAATTGTGATTACTGCGTCGTGGCTGACTTATTCGATGTGCTTAAGGCATTGATAAAGGAGTTGAGAGGTGGTAAATGATGGTCTCCCTCAAGAACATAATAGTCACGATGAAGGTAACGCCAAAGCCTGAGGAGATAAGGTTTGACCCAGTCACTAAGACTGTTGATAGGTCAAAGGCAACGAATGAGATAAACCCAGCCGATAAGAACGCCCTTGAACTTGCACTACAGCTCAAGGAGAAGTATGGCGGTAAGGTCGTTATACTTTCCATGGGACCACCATTCTGGGACCAGTTCATAAAGATGGGCATAGCCATGGGTGCCGATGACGCTGTCCTAATAAGCGACAGGGCCTTAGGTGGTTCTGACGCCTTTGTGACATCAAAGGTCCTCGCAGCCGCAATTAGGAAGATTGGTGATTACTCACTTGTAATTACTGGTGAGGAGAGTGAGGACGGTTCAACTGGCCAGGTACCACCTGGCATAGCCGAGTGGCTGGGGATTCCCGCGGTGACTTACGTCTCCCAGGTTATTGATGTGACTGAGGGCTCAATAATCGTTAAGAGGACCATCAAGGGAGGTTATGAGATAGTCAGGGTTAAGATGCCCGCGGTAATATCCGTGGAACTTGGCGTGAATACGCCCAGGTTCCCGGACTTTGAGAGGCTGCAGTGGCCCAGAGCCAGTTTAAGACGACGGTATGGAGTATTAAGGACCTCGGACTTACCGAGGATGAGGTTGGCTTTAAGGGTTCGTTGACTGCGGTTACTGAGCTGAAAGAGTTAAGACCACGTGAGCGTCTGCGTCAGTTCATCGAGGGTAGTCCTGAGGAGATAGCTAGAGAGCTCATTAAGAGGCTTGGCCTTAAATGATTACCCTGCCAGTTCGTCTAATTGGTTCAAAACATCTGCATAGCCACTTTGTCTTAATTCATTGACCTCATTTTTCTCGTACTTATATATTAAATCCGCCCTATTTGGTTCGAAGTCCCAGGGTGCAACTAGTATGTAATCGCCAACCCTAAGCCACATCTTCTTTCTATACTTACCCGGTATCCTCACGAGCCTAATCTTGCCATCCTGGCACACGGCCTTAGCCCTATCATCACCGACGAGCTCAATAACCTTAGCAAGCATTTCGCCCTCCCCGGGCAGTCGCACCTTACTTCCCTGCTGATTTTCCTTAGGCATCCACGATAGTGAATCTCATACCTTTATAAACCCAACCTTCATTGTCAGCACATATCATTGAGCACATACCTATCGCTACCAATCACAATCTCCAGAGCCTTCGAACCTTGGCTCTCAACACACCTGGCCTCATAACTTGGTACAGACACACTACCCTTAACAATGTCACCCAACCTAATATTAGCAATCTCCTTACTGCCTAACTCCATTAACTTAAACGTCCCCTGTGAGTAGGAAAGCACGTAGTAAGGCTTGTTGGAGTAAATAATTATTGAACCACGACTAAGAGGAACCAAAACAACACTAATACTTAATTTAGTAACTACCTTATCACCACGTCCCCTAACCACGCTCTGGCTTTCAGTTACCCTGCTCGGAACTGCCTTATGTATCTTATAAGCTATGGCCCTCGCCAAGCCCTGATCTGATAGCTTAATATCGAGACCATCACTCACGTCCTCAACCTTGAGGAAACCGCTTCGCTCATCCTTAATCGTCTCCCTTCTAACGATATCTAGTATCAACCTCTTCAATTGGCCGTTCATTGGTATGATGCTCCTAACCTGGACGACAGCCCTCTCCCTCTCATTAATCATATCCCTACACCTTGGGCACAGCTCCTCACTATACCTAACCCTGACCTGCACCTCCTCCTCATACTCATTAATTAATTCGTGAACAGTACCTCTAACCTTAACCACCGCAGTATTCAACCCATGCCTCAAGCTCAGGGTTTCGATGGATACGTTAGTGACCCTGCCCATGTACTCTATGGACTCGAGTATTAACTTCTCAATGACCCTTGGATCCCTCACCCACCTACCTGTAGAGTATTGCGCCACAGCTTGGGCACCTAACAATACCCACCACATCCCTCTTCACCCTCGCGAGTGGGTGAGTCTTCCTATAGCAGTCTGGGCATAATCCCTCAATCAATATGTCGGTCTCCCTACCGCATAATGCACATACCTTGCGCATTACTCAATAACGCCTTAAAATGGGTTAAATAAATCCTTTCCATCACCATAATACTTAATACACCAGCCGCACTAACTACTTGTGAGTAAGGACGTGGAATCAAGGATTATAGACATAGTTAATGAGATGAAATCCTCAGTCGTTAGTATAATAACAACGAGACTAATGGTTGATGAGTGGTTAAACGCAACGCCGGTCAGGGGGCTTGGCACGGGCTTCTTCATTGATAATAGGCATATAGTTACCGCGAACCACGTGGTTCAGGACGCGACTGAATTAGTCATAGTGACGCCAGAGGGTGATGAGTACGAGGGTGAATTATTAGGTAGGGATCCGAATTTGATGCAGCATTAATCAGGGTCGAGGGTGCCCGCTCAGTTAAATCCGTCAAGCTTGGAGACTCGGACAAGCTCAAGGTGGGGCAGATGGTCATAGCCATAGGCTATCCACTTGGCCTGCTTGGTGAGCCGACGGTTACCCTAGGGGTTGTTTCGGCAATTGGAAGGAGCATAAGGACTCCCATGGGTGTTCTTGAGGGCTTAATACAGACGGATGCTGCAATTAACCCAGGAAATTCGGGTGGTCCCTTGCTCAATCTTGACGGTGAGGTGGTTGGCATGAATACGGCAATAATAGCCGGAGCCCAGGGAATTGGTTTTGCCGTGCCAATAAACCTGGTTAAATTGACGATCGATGAAATCCTGAAGTTCGGTAGGGTTGTTAGGCCTAGGTTGGGTATATACGGTGTTGACCTGAGTAAGCCCATGGCTAAGTACTTCAGGCTGCCTGTGGAGAAGGGGGTGCTGGTGGTCGGTGTTCTGCCTGGTTCACCAGCTGATGATGCGGGTATTAGGCAGGGTGATGTAATTACGGCAATCGACGACGAGGAATTATCAAGTATCGTTCAATTAAAGGTGCACCTTGCCAGGAAGTTTATTGAGGGTAATAGGGTGTTTGATTTAACGGTGGTTAGGGGCAGGACAAGGTATAGGATTAAGGTCAGCATCTGAGCTATTACTCTAACAGGAATTATTAAAAATTAAGGTAATGCATTTTAGAACGATGAGTGGATTAGTGGCGCCGGATTACTCGGGCACGAGCATTCAAAATCTAGCCAACACATTACTGTCACACTTCGGTGCCGTGCCCAGGGGCTCTAAGCTGAAGCTTGACCTTGACCTTAATGACCGAGTGGTCTTAATACTGATTGATGGTCTTGGTTACCTAGATTTGTCAAATATAATGGGTAATTCATTACCAGTGAGCAGGCTGTATAGGATTACCTCGGTTTTCCCAACGACGACATCTACGGTATTAACGACATTATTCACGGGCTTAAGCCTGGTCAGCACGGTGTTCTAGGCCCCAACGTTTACATTAAGGAAATCGGAACAATAGTTAATACTTTATCCATGGGCCAGTAATTGGTGAGAGGGATGGACTTCATAAAATGGGTTATGACTTAAAGAGGCTTTTTCCAATAAGGTCGACAATATTTGAGGAATTGAGCAACATGGGTATAAGGAGTAGGGTATACGTTCCTAAGGGCCTATCCGGTGGCTTATCGAGGATAACCTACGCAGGCGCTGAGATTGTGGAGTACGTCACGCTATACGACGCAATAATAAATGCGTCAAAATTCCTGAGCGAGTATAGGGTTAGTTTCGTGCACATATATATAACCACGGTGGACTCTGCGGCGCATAAATATGGGCCGAGCTCCGAAGAATGCGGTGCCGTGATTAGGGAGACCGTTGACTCAGTGATTAGGATGGCTAAGAAGTACATGGCCGATGCCACGGTCTTAATAACGGCGGATCACGGTCATGATGAGGTCAAGAGCAATGTTAAGGCTAATGATGTGCAGGGACTACTGAAATTCCTGCATGTACCACCCTACGGCGATGCAGGGCTATATACTTCAAGCTTAATGATAAGTCGAGTGTTGATGAATTAGCCAGATTACTTAGTAAGTATAACGTGACTGGGCGCTTTCTAAGTAGGGATGAGGCGATTAACCTGGGCCTATTTGGTGAGGTGTCGAGTGATGTGATTGATAGGATTGGTGACGTGGTTTTTATACCGATAGTGGTTCAGCATTTATATACCTATACAGGCCGGATAACGAGGAGTTACTAACCCTCAGGGGTCAGCATGGTGGTTTAACTGAGAGGGAATTGTACATACCACTCATACAGCTATAGAATTACTCACCAACTAACCTGCCTAATCTTCTACGTGACTTCTTTATCTGATTAACCATCCTCTTCATTAACTGGTAATAATTAAGTAATTCCTTAACGTCCTTCGGAGTCACGCCAGCGCCTCTGGCTATCCTGCGTATCCTTGATGCGTTAATAATGTCTGGGTTTAATAATTCCTCCTTAGTCATTGAGTCGAGGATGTGCCTCCACCTCCTGAGCATTTCCTGGGCATTACTCATCTTCTCCTCATCAAGCATCACGGCCCTATACTGCATTGGTAACATACTCGTCGGTAATAGCTCAAGTATTTTACTTAGGGGTCCAAGTTTCATTATTGAGTCAATCTGTTTCTTAATGGTTAGTAAGTTTATCTTACCTTCCTCGATCTCCTCCATTATCTTGCTCTCCTCCTCGATAGCCCTTATCTTCTCAATTAATGCCTCGAGGTCGCCCATACCCAATAGTCTCGATACGTACTTATTGGCGTCAAAGACCTCGATCTCATCGATATCCTCACCAACGCCAATGAACTTAATCCTCGCGCCGCTTTTTATAACCGAGGTTAATGCACCACCAGCCTTTGCGGTGCTGTCCATCTTCGTTAAGAAAACGCTATGTATTGGTACGTACTTCATGAAGGCCTCGGTCTGCGCAGCCGCCTGTCGACCGACTGTGGCGTCTATCACCAACATGACTTCATCAGGCTTAGCCTCATCATAAATCGCCTTAGCCTCCCTCAGTAACTCCTCCTCATTCCTATGCCTACCCGCCGTATCGATTATTATTAAGTCAGCCCTATTCCTCTGCATGTATTCAAGACCGTGTCTCAATATGGCTATTGGGTCCTTGGAATTCTCCTCACCATAAAACAGTGCATTAACCCTCTCAGCCAATTGCCTAAGTTGATGATATGCGCCGGGCCTGTACGTGTCAGTCTCAATAAGCCCAACCCTCAGGTTCCTCTTGATGTAAAACCTAGCCAGTTTAGCCGCTGATGTAGTCTTACCACTACCCTCAACACCAATAAGCATTAATCTATACGGTCTCTTGCTAATGTTTACGTTTGGAGCCTCCTCACCACCAAGCGCCTTAACCAATTCCTGATATAGAAGGTATAGCAGGAATTCCTTACTTGTAATACCCTGAGGAGGTTTTTCCTGCCTAAACCTCTCCTCGATAGCCCTAGTTATTGATAGAACGACATCAGCACTAACATCGGCCTTAAGCAGTATTCTCTGGATCTCCCTCAGTACCTCCTTAAGCGTTGCCTCGTCTATGTAGTTCAGTCCCCTAATCCTATTAACCAGGTTCGTAAACGCCTCAACCAATGGGTTTGGCGCCACTGCAGTTTGTTCCTTGCTTAATCCCTTAAATAATTATTGCGGGTATTGCTGCGTCTCGTAGTACTGGGACGTGTAATACTGTTGCTGCGGGTAGTAATAATAGCCCTGCGGGTATTGCTGCCCACAGTAATAACTCCTATAATAATTAAGTGTGTTTTCATCATTCAGGGGACCAATAACGTAGATACCGCCCGGCCCTATTTCGTATATGAGCTTTATCGGCCTAATGGGCATCCACCTCATCTTCCTAATGAACATTATCCTGGCCAAGCACCCAAAGTCGCTATTGGCCATTGATATTTCCCTGAGGGATAGCATAATCACGCCGCTTGCGAGGTACTCCTCAACACCAAACCTACTAAGCTTATTCTCCTCACCCGTGGGTATCTCTGAGGTCATTATCGTGGTCACGTCCTTAAGCCTCTTGAGTTGAAACACGAGCTCCCTCAGGTATTCCCTAATCCAAATAACGTCCTGGTGGCTCATTATTATTAATGGCGCGATTGGGTCAATGACGAGTCTCTTAACATCATACTTCTTAACCTGCTCAATAATCATCTTAGCCAAATCCCTTGGGTCAAGGGTAATCTTCTCATCACGTGCGTAAATCCTAAAGTAGGTCCTGAAATCAGCCATTATTAACTTACCGCCCCTCTCATACGAGTCCAGGTCCCAACCAAGTGCGTCACGAACACCCCTCTTGACATCCTCAGACGGCTCGTCAACGGTCACGTACATGCCCACCTCACCAAGCTCGGCACCCGTTCTCAGGAATGTCAGACTAAATATTGTCTTCCCAGTACCTGCCTCACCAGCTATTAAGTAAACCTCGCCTCTCTTAAATCCACCACCTAATATGTACGTGTCCAGGTAATTAATACCGGTTAATGCCTTATCCTCATAGTAATAGTAATAATATGGGTATTGATCCTGTGGATATTGAATTGTTTGAGTATTATATGGGTATTGGTAATAGGTCATTGTGTCATTATAATAATTACCTGTTTGATAATTACCATAGTAATTATAATTATTATAATTTGAATAAGTATCCGAATCTGAAGCTGTTTGTCTCTTCATTGAATTCATATTATCCCGACAATAGTTATAAAAGTACTTATATATGTTGCGTTTCGTTAATGTTCCTTCGGCCTTACCTTAAGTTGAACATTAAACTTCTTCCTAATATTCTCAAGCTTAGGTAAACCTTTAGAAATAACGGCACCTATGTACGCATCAGGCACCTGAATCACCACAGACCCATCCTCACCCCTGACTATTGATATTTCCTCGGGCGGTACATACTTCCTCAAAACCCTAACAATCCTACTAATCAATCTCTTATCACCAACTGCCTGGCTTACCCTGCGTGACTTACCTATTGGCGTTACGAATATCTCCTCACCAAACACGTAGATTTCGTACTCAACCGTATCATTTATGAAGTCCTTAACAATAACCACGGGCCTAGCTAAGTCCTCCTCGCTCATGCCCTCGGGAACCTTAACAGTAAGCTCAAGACTATACACCTTCTGAACCTCACCATCCTTCATAAAGAGGACTGTATCTATTATTGACGGGAGCATGCCAAGCTCGGTCCTACCTATAAACCTCTGTATCGCGTCTATGGGGCTGGTTGCATGAACGACACCGACCATGCCGACACCGGCCAGCCTAAGGTCTATATATAATTGAAAGTCAGCAGTATCCCTCATTTCATCAAATATCGTGAAGTCAGGCCTGGACAATAACAATAGATCATGTATCTCCTCAGATGATGCGTAGGTCTTGGATATCTGCGTTATCTCGTTAGGCAGTATCATATCCCTGGGCGACTCCACGGTCTTAACAATCTTACCAAGCTCATGTAATACTCAGCCAATGCCTGGGCAAATGTTGTCTTACCAGCACCTGGTGGACCAGCTATCAATATTCCCTCGGCCTGCTTACTAAGTCTATCGAGAACCTTAGGATGAAGTGAATACTCATCGAGTCTCCTCTTAATTAACGGCTTGACGGCGGTTATTTCAATCCCATCAGACACGGGGGGTAGCGCAACGACAATCCTATACTCTCCATGCTGAATAATGAGTGAATTCTCCCTCCTGATCTCAACCCTAGTATTGCTATTGGCCATAAGCGACGCCGATATTAACTCCCTAACCATCCTCTCAAGATACTCCTTACTAAGTGGTTCATTACCAAGGGGTACCAATTGCCAATTCCCAGGCCTGCCCTTCTTGGCATAGGGTATTGAACCCTCCTTGAGGTGTACGGACATTGTGTCGTTATCAAAGAACCTCTCAATCTCCAGCTTATCTTTATGCTGCCCAATGAATAACGTTTCAATGCCCATAGCCCGTGAGATCTCGAAATTCATCTCATCACTGGTCACTAAGGTCGCGCCTAACTCCCTCGCCAGTTCTCTAACGATCTCGTCAACCGAGTGCTGGTCGGGCCTTGGTATTGACTTCGGGAGTATTGATACGTACTCAACCCTTATGTCCTCAAGACCGAGTTTATTTATTGAGTCTGTTATGTAATTCAATTCCCTAATACCTAACCAACCCAATGCGCCGCCAGCCCTGGCCTCATTCTCAAACTTCCTAATTATCTCGGTATGTATCAATAGCCTACCCTGATGTTACCCCTCAATATTGCCTCCTTTAGGCTTCCATCCAAGAACACCGATGTATCGGGAATGTAGATATTGCCTACCTGCATTCCGCTTATCGCTAAGTAATCGATATTAAGCACCCTTAATAAACACTTTTATCCATATTAACAAGCCAATTAATTGCTGTCCACGACAACGGCGCCATTAGTATCCAGCGCAGCCTTTAGTACAGAGCCTCCCGTAAGCTCAATCGCCTTCTCAACCTCAATCCTATCAGACAACGCTATCATACACCCACCACCGCCGGCACCCGTTAGTTTCGAACCAAGGGCACCCGCATTCCTGGCAGCGTAGACCAATTCATTTAATTGCCGAGTTGATACGCCGAGGGCATCAAGTAATCCATGATTAATGTTCATTAAAACACCCATTAACTCCAGGTCACCCTTCTCTAGGGCCTCCCTACCTTTCTAGTGATTAACCCTATAGTCCTTATTATCGGCTCTATCACATCCCTCATAATCTCATACTTCCTCCTGACCATAGCCACCAAGTCCTTAGTCGTGCTTACCCTGGCACGTACCCAATGATTAATGGAACATTAGTTCCAGCCTTACCGGCTCCATCACCGCATTATTACCCTCAGGCTTCACATACATTATACCGCCAAACGTGGCCATCGTCGTGTCCGTAGGGCTTGCCGAACCCTGGACATCCCTCTCAACTTGCCATGCAAGGCGTGCCAACTCACGCTTATCAATGTCATAACCCAACTCCCTTATGTACGCATACATCGTTGCAACCGCCACGGCGGCTGATGTGCCTAACCCAGCGCCGACGGGCATCTCCGATCGTATCTCAAGGTCAATACCAACCTTCTTATCAACGTACTCCATGGCCAACTCAATAGCCTCTTAACATAACTCAACGCGGAGATGACAGCGCCGTAATCCGTCCTAGCGATTATATCACCACCCTCGCTAATTGTTACGGAAATGCCGGTCAACTTTAAATCCCTCGCATTGATGTTTATCTTACCATCACTCCTCGCCCTTGCCGTGACATACACGTACTTATTAATGGCCATGGCCAGGGCTGGCTCCCCATAAACAACGGCGTGCTCCCCATACAGTATTACCTTACCAGGCGCTCTTACAACGACCACGTATGATTAGGGTAATTTAAGGGAAATAAATTCTTCCATCAAGCCATTTAGGTAATTTCTAGTCTTTACTCATAGTTATGCGTTAATTCATGTTTCCGGCGTAATTAATCCTCCTGCCTAAATTAATGATTATCATTAGAGTTAATGAGAGAACTAATGGTATTAGGAATAGGGACTCCGTAGTTACTCTATAGAGCTCACCCGTTACGTAGCTCCCAATGATCTGCCCGATTAATTGAAAAATAATTAGTAAACTCATTCCATGACCCCTTTGATTAATCCCAATTCTATTACCCAATTCACTCTGTATTGCTGTCATTATTAATTGAGTACCAATCTGAAGCATGAGTAGGTAACCTATGGTTGAGTATACATTCTCGATTAAGCCTATTGCGCTTCCTACGACATTGATAATTACGCCTAGAATAAGCAATTTACTCCTATACCTATCAACGTAAAATGCCAGGAATATGCCTATTAATATGTACGCGGCGTATGAAAGGGAGGTCAGGTAGCCCCAGTAAATCGTGCTTAACCCCAACTTATAGACTACGTATATTGACAATAACGTGTTTATGGGCATTACGGCAATGGACACAAGCAATGCTGATAAGTAGGTTATCAAAAGGTCATTGGGTAGATGAGCCACATTACCTAGTTGATAGTAGGAGTGTAGGAATTCTCTGAGGGATATCTTACTCGTTCTATTGCCCAAGGTCTCCTTAATTGTGAATTGCCTAATTACTGCGACTATTACGGAAATTATCGAAGATATTAAATACGCAAGCCTAATGCCGAGCAATCCATACTCATTAATTAAGAAGCCACCAATTGGTGGTAGAATTAACCAAGGTACTTGAGGTAATATTGAAGTAATCAGTATCCCGCTGGCATACCTCTCCCGTGGTAGCGAGTCTATCAGTATTGCGAGTAATGCAGGTTGGTAAAAGGCTGCAGCCATATTTAATGCATAGAATACCGCAAGTAATTGCCAATTAGGTGCTATAACCATTAGGAATGACGTTGCTGTTATTAACCAAGTTCCCATGACTATCGATGATCTACGACCCAACGTATCAGTTAAGTAACCCCCTGGTATTATCGTAATTAATTGCACAATAATTGACACTGAGTATGTTAGGCCTATGTCTACGGCGTTAGCACCAAGCATTTTTAGGTAAATCGAGAAGTAGGGTATTGTAATGGCATTACCAATTGCATAGAGTAGCCAGGTAAGTAGTAAAATCCCCACGTTACCCGTCACGTAGTATTTAATGTTCCTTTTCACGTCACGCAATTATAACACCTTTTTATCCGTAGGGTTATGTGTGGACTTTAAAAATGTCTAGGACGTGAAGGTCAGTTATTTTACCCATTCATCACTTACTCAAGAGACCGTCGTTTCATCACACGAAAATAAATAATTGCCTAAGCTTAAAAGACTTAAGGCCGTGGCTTTCATGGTAATACATAATAATGGTCCTTAATTAATTCCTTAACGACTTTCTCATTGGCATATATGGGTACTATTATTGGTAATGAGTATGGTGTTGGCACAATCATTAGATGGGGCATATTCCTGCTATTGTATTGATTAGGGATTGCATTAATCTCCGTATTACCTATTGAGTAATTGCTACCTATCGTCATCTTCCTTAATTGTGTTGGTAATATCCTTATGTTCCTAATTATTGATTTCACTCCCATCATACATTTTTCAGTAGTTATGGAGGATTTAAATGCCTTTATGGTGTGAAGGGTACACTTGCTATATAGCGAGTGTAGTGGAAAAATTACTACATATACTATATAATTCACGTAAAATTAAGTATATGTATTTAAAAATTTTTCACGATATTTTAACCCTAACTATCGCACCCCTCAAACACACCAATTGACAAATACCACAGCCAACACATGCCTTAGTATCAATAACAGGTTTCTTACTTAAATTAATGGCTGGGCAATTAGTCCTTAAGCAGTCACCGCAATTATCGCAATACTCATCAACAATGCTATACACGTATTTACCTAGAGAATTTACCGAAATACGTATTACAATTATGCCACGTGAATTAGCGATGCCCAGAGCATCCTGTAGCGAATTCAGGGGATTACTTGGATCGTAATTTACGACTCGATATTGAGCATAGACTTTAGATAGAACGTTTAAAGCATCAGTGCATTCATCATTAATTATTGGAATTATCATGAGATAATTATCATGATAAGTATTGACGATTTCACGGATTAGATCCTCCTGGTTTAATAATGAGCATGGATTAACCACCGCTATTAACCTGCCATGGCCATAGCCAGCCCTTAGAAATGCCATTAATGCCAATAATGGATTTACCACAAAATCAACTACTTGATCAAAACTCCTTGGTTCAAAGAATGTTGGGAGCATGTCGTAACTCGGCATTAACCCTTCATTATTAACTAGGTGCGCGTACGAAGGTCGATCACCATTATTGGTACCTCACCCTGTCTCCTATATTTTGAAAAAAAGCCACTCAATGAGCATTAATGGATCTCCTGGTCCTCGAAAAAAAGAGTTGCTGAATTGCTTTATTAATTAAATCGTTATACCACTTATTGATGTCATCAATCATAAGCCTATCAACGCCAACCTCCTTCATTAAGTAATCCCCCGGATCAACGACGTACTTTACATTAATGGGATCCCTGGGTAATGGATTTATATATAATGACAGCACCACTGAGTAATTACTGACTTTATCAAGGCGTTCCCTAATGAATGGCCACGCAGAGCCTGATACAAGAACTCCATCACCCTTACCAATAACGGTAATATTATCACGAGACCTAACCCTGACCTCCTCAGGAATTCCTCTACGGATATTACTCAACACTCGACTGAGCCCCCAGCGCATGGGCTCGCTCCAATTCTTATTAAACGTGGCCTCCCTACGCCTAACACCAATGCCGCTGAGACCCTCGCCTACGCTTAACCAAGGCCCTAACCTCACTACGTACGGTAGTTCAAGGGCCTCGCTGTAATCCCGGCTCTCCTTAATAGCCTTAACAAGGCTCTCCTGGTCCCAGGGCTCTAGGCATGGTAAACCCGTTAATTCACAGAACGGCCTTATGTCGTGAATATCATAAACAAATACCACGAGTGAGCCCCTAATCCTGGCAATGCTTAGTGAGCCTAGGGAATTTAGGAAGCCGAGATCGTCAATTAGTACCGCAACGTCCTTAAACATGCTTGAGAGAGTTTCGGCCTCGTTAATTGTGCCCTCAGGGTTTACTTTTATAGTGAATACCTTATTCATTAAGTAGGAACCCGTTATGAGTACGTCATTGAATGAGTTCCTTAACGCATCCGCAATTCCCAAAATGCTACTTCTTACATCATGCACTGATTTCGTTAATATATTGCGATTTAAAAAAATATTATTTTTTTGTAATGGAATTGAAAGGTTTTAATAACCCTAATATTTATTTATTAAATATTAAATATGGGTGTAAATAATAATTGGAGTTGGTATGCACCTCGGTGATTAGGAAATACGTAATCGCCGCATTAATAATCCTAGTCTTTATATCGATCAATGCTAGGGCATTAACGCCTGCCGTAAATAGTACGCACTTCTTAATATACGACCTAGCAAATGCAGGTTTATCATACGATCAAGCCCTAGATAATTACCTGGAGCAGGCATACTCGTTATATACCACAACCCTGGGGATGAAAATGGCACCGCCATGCAATGGAAGTCAATACACGGTGTACGTAGTCCCTCAGGCTCAGCAGGCAGGTGAGGCTGGAATAACCGAGTGGGAGTATGAGTATAACTCAAGCACCGGTCAAGTAATTAGTACGTGCATCGTTGAGATAAACATAAGCGCTGGCTTATCGAGTCAATGGCTTGAGCATACGGCTTATCATGAGCTTGTTCACGTATCGCAATGGGCATACATACAGTATACAACAATTCCACGATCGTATCCCTGGTATATAGAGGCTGATGCTGAGGGCACCGCGAGCTATTACACGGATCAATGCCCGCTTGCCCAGGACTACTTCCAGTATGGTCAATACGAGTATGACCCATACGACTACTCAGGAAAGCCGATAATAAACATGTATTATTACTCAGCCTTCATATACTGGCTAATAGCGAATGGTATTGGGCCAGCAACAATTGAGCAAAATGTATTCACTGGGAATAGCGTTGTTAATTCATGGCTTGATAACTACTATATTCAATACCTAACCTCAATAGTTCACGGACAAAACCTATGTGGTTCAACCTACTACCCAAGCTTCCAAACAATAAGTATAAGCGGCAGTACTTACTCACTCAGCGTTAGTCTTCAGGGCCTTAGCGCCCAGTATTATGAGGTTCAACTACCCGCCACAGGCACGATAGAGATTACGGCGAGTGGTGGTTCGGTCACTAGCAATATTGAACTTAACACCGCGTTCTCAATAACAAACACAACACTTTACATGGCCGTGGTCAACCCAACGACTAATAACGAAACAGTGGCATTAACGATTAGCTACACGCCAGGTATAATTGCTAGGATTGTTAATGGCACGTATAACGTAATGAAGGAATCACTAACGCTGGAGCTATACGTAACGTACGGAACAACGCCCATCACGGGCACGGTATACATTAATGGTACGTCAACAAGCGTAAATAACGGCTATGCGAGCATCACATTTACAGGAATTACCTGGGGAACCTACACGGTGAACATAACATACGAAAACTCGACAGCCCTCACGTACATCACGTTGACACAACCAACAATGTCATTAATAACATCATCCACACTCTACCTAACGAGTAATAGCTTCGGCTACCTACTCTTTTCAGTGAATAATCCAAACAATGTAACGTTAATCACGGAAACCATGATTTCCTCACCACCAAGTCCAGTAAATACGTATAAACCAATGATCTACTTCGAACCACCAAACGAGACACTAACCCTAAACCCAGGCACATCAATAATCAGGGTTTACTTCTTCACCAACGCCACCGTGTCAAGCGGTCAGGGAGACATTTACCTATACAATAGCCCAAGCACGGCAATAACCCTTGGATATAACGTGATACCTGCCAGGTGGGTATTTCAAATGCTACGTACTACATAAACGGTAATTACACGGTAGTTAACGCATACGTTAACAACATAGGAACAATACGATCCACGATAAGGGGTCTTACGGGGACTGTCTACGTTAATTATAGTACGTACGTAATAACGGCACTTAATATAAACATAACAAGCCCTACAATAAATCTTATACCGAGAATCATAGTATTAGCACCACGGTGGGCCTTAATTAATGCTACCATTAGTCTATCAACACCAAAGGCTTGCCAAGGATTTCCAGTGTTTTACGATGGGCAATTCTACGTAAACAATACATACATAGGTAATGTACTTGTTCCATGTAATGGCGAGGGTATTACCTGGAATGTAATAAACACAACCTATACGGGCTATCACGTTACCCTATCGATCACGAACACCACGATCATGGCGAGAGTAAATATTGTGCCCCCATCAATTAACGTGATCTATTACCTATGGAACATAACGGGCATGAGCGAGTACATAACCGTCAATTTAAGTATATACGGTCCTTATAAGTACGTGATTCTTGGCAGGGAGGTAGGCAACTCAACGCTACAGGTTAGGTACTCCCTACCCATAAATGACACGGTATTAACCATAAATACTGGGTTCAATAACATAACCATTCAGAGACCGGCGCCGTTAATAAGCCTGGAATCACCAGCAATAACCATCTACCGCAGGTAATTAACGTAATTATTAACGTCACAATGCCATCAACACTTACATATCAGGGTGCATTAGACACGTTCCTAAACGGCTCACTGTACTCATCAACTATCGTGAGATTGCCGCCGGGTAAGTCGACGCTTATTAATGTATTGATTAAGCCATGATGCCAAGCATGTACGTGGTTGATGTGGAATTTGGCGCGTGGTCATCAAGCAATATTACGGTAGCCAGTGTGGAATTGTATGGATTAAATGTGCAGGCAAGGCCGTTGGTAATTATTGGGCATGCCGAGGCAATAAATATAACACTCAATGATTATCCACCAATGGGATTACCCATCAACTTAACGTTGCAGGGCTGCATCAATGAGACCATGGTCGTCACGGCCAACGCATCATTAAGCCTAGGGTTCAGTAAGGAGTGCGCGTTGTTCATCAACGCATCAACGTACACGCTAACAAGCGAGGCTGTTAGTTACTGGGATTACCTGAACCTATGGGTCAACAACACGGTTGGTTACTACAATGGTTATCCATTAATACTTAACGAGACAATAACTGCATACGCAACCTTCCTAAACGGTTCCAAAGTGCCTGCCGTGGTCCTCATTAATGGGTCAGCGGCATTCACACCGCAGGCCCTGGGACCCATTACAATCACACTTAGCGTTAATTACCTTGGTATTGCCAATGAATCGTCATTAAGAGTCTACGTCATACCACCAACATACTTCGAAGCAGAGGATATACTTAAGGAATTGGGTAACCCGCAATTCCTAAACGCCACTATTAGTAATGCAATAATAAATGGTAACTGGGGCTTGGTTAATGAAATAGTTAATGAGTACCAGGAATCATCGAGCCTTACGACCCACTCACCCAGTTATCGAGGTACTTACTGATACAGGCCATTATGAGTGGTGATCTTAATAAGATAGGCCTTGTAAACATCATACTTAGGTATGAACTTCTCATCTACGTAGCTTTCATACTAATGATTGCGTTAATAATAGTGGCTGTTTATAGGATGGTTAGGGCCGGGTCACGTAAGGCCTAGCTTACCCTCCTCCCTTAAACGCCTATCGAATATTCTAACGAGAATTACCATGATGAGGAATAGGGATACTACCGTGATTACCGAGTAAAGTAACTGGTAAGTAATTGGTATGGGGAGTTCCAGGTAACCCAGGGCCGACTCACGCATTATTACGAATGGATAGCTATTGGTGAGTACTCATTTATCGCCATGACGTATTTACTGGCCTCACTGGGTATTAACCCGCCCAATGTGGGCATTAGGAACTGCATAATATCAGTAATAACCCAGTTAGACCTAAGCCTAATCACGAGCATCGCGTATATTGTCGATATGAAGAGGAGTTGTAGTGAGGCGAGTATAATAGATGCGGTAAGGAGTATAGGATCCTTAATACTGATGGCGAGGCCAAACAATATGTAGAAGCTTATTACGAGAGCTGCCAGGTCAAGTAATGTGTATATTGAGTAGCAATGCCCCAGCCAATCACGTGGATTAGTAAATCATTTACTGTGGCCATGACATTCTCGAGAATACCCTCATAACCCTCCTCAATAATGCCACTACCAAAACCCCACAACCAACTTGAGTATAGGCGAAGGCATATGCCGCCCAGAGGAATAATTGGAGGATGAATTTGCCCAGGGTGAGTACGCCAAAACCCCTGAGGGTTAGTATGAAGAATGCGAGCCATAGTGGTGCTGTTATGATATTTATCATTATTGATGATGGCCTGGAGAATAATAGGCGTAGCCCCTCCAAACCTCAACACCAAGCTCCCTAAACACCCCTGCTTCTAAATCCCTTTTCGAGCCTTGCATATGATGTCACCCCAAGTAATAGGTATACTATCGTTGCGGTGATTAGGTAGGTAATGAGGGTGAGGTTTTCATGGCCAATGCTTTCCAGGTACATGGAATAAAACGTGATGTACATGGGCAATGCATAGACTAATTCCTTAATCCACCAGGGCAGGACGTATATTGGGTATGTGGTACCCGAGAGTATTGTTAGTATTGGCGTTAATACGTTGGTCACGGAATCAGCATCATTAAGTCTCATGACCAAACCTGCTATTAATAATCCGATACCGTAAAGGGGCAATAATCCAATAAAGAGAAGCAAAAGGCTAGTGCCAACCTTACGGTCCCTATTAACCCATACTCTACGTAAAACAGCGGTAGGGATGCTATTGTGAAGGCGCCGACATTCACCACAATCATTACCAGGGACGTGCCGAGTAGGACTACGTACATGCTCGTTGGCGAGGCAAGCAGGAACTCAAGCCTACCACCCTTTTCTCCTCCCATAGGAACCTAGCCCCCGTCTGCATCATTATCATCGATAGCATCAGGACCTCAAACCCAATGAATTGCCTGATGAATACGCCGCTCGTTACCTTAACGAAGAATGAGGCTATGAAGGCCATACCACCGGCGATGAAGTATGGAAGAATGATTAATAGTGCCAAGCCGCCTGGCTCCCTGCTTATTATCTTCAACTCATTAATCATCACGGCAATTAATACATCCACCTTACCCAGCCTGCTTACCTTCATCGCCAATCACCCTAATGAAGGCCTCCTCCAGGGAAGGCTCATTAATCCTGATCCTACTTATTCTCAAACCCCTTGCCTCAGCATCGCTTATTACCCTACGAAGTGTCTCTGCAGGGTTTGTCGTCTCCTCACGGATGGTCTCCACACGACCATTGAGTTGGGTCTCAACCTCAACCACATACTTTAGCCCAAGCATGTCCTTTATGTCCCTCGGTGAGCCCTCGATGATCATCCTACCATTACTTATTATACCAACCCTATCGCAAACCTCCTCCACCTCCCAAAGGTTATGACTGGTAAAGAGTATTGCCTTACCCTCCCTTCTCAGTTTCCTTACCAAATCCCTTACCTCCCTTGCTGAGATTGGGTCTAAACCAATGGTTGGTTCATCGAGGAATAACACAGGCGGGTCATGAATTAACGCCCTGGCTATGGCAAGCCTAGCCTCATACCAAGTGAATACTCCTCATAGGGCCTATTCATTGCGTTCTCAAGACCAACAAGCTTCATTAACTCCCTAGCCCTGGTCTCCGCCGTTGACCTGCTCAATCCATAAAGTCTCCCAAAGTAAACAAGGTTTTCATACCCACTGAGTCTTGAGTAAAATCCCCTGTCTGGGTAAAGAACCAACCCTATAATGCCCCTAACAATGCTTGCTTCCCTAACTACGTCATGGCCGTCGATCATGGCGTATCCATCATCAGGAATTAACAGGGTGGCGAGTATCTTAACAGTGGTCGTCTTACCTGCGCCATTCGGGCCCAACAAACCGTACACCTCACCCCACCTAACCCTGAAGGAAACACCCCTCAGTGCCTCAACTACAATCTTCCTCCTCCTTACAAAGCCAACGCGTTCATAACTAATGAATCTCTTCCTAAGATTCGAAGCTATTACTGCATCGTTCACACAACCCTACTATAACAGCCCGAGTAATAAGGCTTTGCCAATCACCACATTGATGAAGGCTTTAATCACATGCACTGTCCAAAGGCATAAGGTTTATTAAGCCTGACATTTTTATGAGTGTCGAATGAAAATACCGTTTTGCACCTTCTGCGTCAAGACAAGGGTGTTCTGCGAAGTGCCAGTCTTTGCTTGACAGCGGAGAGTACTCCATGCTTGATGTTGATGTTAGTGACGCATTGCTGAACATAGCCACCGGTAAGATGGAGGAGATACTGAAGAATGTTGAGTACGTGAAGTCCTACGAGGTTGGCGATTTGATAATCGTGGTGCTTAAGGCATAAAGGCCATCCCCCGTGCAATAGTTCAGCAGATTGAGCATGATCTCGAGAGGGCATTAAATAAGAGGGTTAAGGTTGTTGAGAAGGGTGTTAATGTGAATGAACTAGCCACGCAATTGGCATCACCCGCCCGGATACTCACTGTATCAACGTCCTGGCTTCCTGATGGCACTACGGAGACCGTGGTCAGGATAACCAAGAGCGAGCTCAGGAGGTTGCCATTTAGACCGAGTGAGTTGGCAAAAGTTCTTAGTCAAATTAGCGGTACAAACATTAGGGTTGAGGTTACTAAGTAATCACAATTTTTAAATCCCCAAAATCTACAAGTTGGCCGTGAGTTTTCCAAGGAAGACTCACTGGACTAAAGACGTAACTCCCGAATTAGACGGTAGGGAGGTAGTTTTAACGGGCTGGGTTTGGGACATTAGGGACATCGGCAATATAAAGTTCATACTGCTAAGGGATAGGGAGGGCATCATACAATTGACAATAAAGAAGGGCATTGCGCCAGAGAGCGTTTTATCAACAGCACAGTCATTGGGTAGGGAAGATGCAATAGTCGTTAAGGGTGTCGTTAAGGCAAGTAAGATAGCTAAGGCAGGTGTTGAGGTCTTCCCAAGCGAGGTTCATGTCGTGGCCAAGTCAAAGGCGTTACCAATAGATATATGGGGCTCCGTGGAGACCGACCTGGATACAAGGCTGAAGTTCAGGTCCATCGACCTTAAGAGGCCCATTAATTCATTGATATTTAGAGTTGAAAGTGAGGTCACCCGCGCAATTCGCGATATTCTCTATAATCGCGGATTCATCGAGGTGTTCACGCCAAAGATAATAGTTACGAGTACGGAGGGTGGTGCCGAGTTATTTGCCGTGCAATACTTCGAGAGGGTCGCTTACCTAGCCCAGAGCCCGCAGCTGTATAAGGAGGAGCTAACGGCAAGCCTAGAGAGGGTCTTCGAGATAGCACCTGCCTATAGGGCTGAGAAGCATAACACGAATTACCACCTTAATGAGTTTATATCCGTGGATATCGAGGAGGCCTTCGCCAATTACATCGATGTCATGGACGTTCTCGAGGACGTAATAATCAACGTCTATGACAGAGTCAATAAAGTATTCGGCAATGAGTTAAGTAAATACGGCATAGAGATTGGGGTTCCTAAAAAGCCCTTTAGGAGGATTACGTATGATGAGGCACTGGACATACTAAGCAGGAGGGGCTTAAAGATTAATTGGGGTGATGACGTACCTAAGAACGGCTTAGAAATATTGAGTGAGGAGTTAGGCGAGCCATTCTTCATAATACACTTCCCAACGGACTTAAGGGCATTCTATACAAAGCCCCTTGATTCAGACCCAAAAATTAGTGAGTCATTCGACCTCGTTATAGGCGGCCTGGAGATAGCGTCAGGGAGTAGTAGAATTCACGTTAAGGAGCAGTTAATAGAGGCATTGAAGAAAAGGGGGCTTAATCCCGAGAGTTTCGAAAATCACCTAATGGTTTATGACTATGGAATGCCACCACACGCTGGATGGGGCATGGGACTTTACAGGCTAGTAATGGTGCTTCTAAGGAGGGATAACATTCGTGAGGTCGTGCTCTACCCAAGGGATAGGTTCAGGCTCGAGCCATAGCTATATCACCTTCCTCTTCCCAACCACCTTAATTACTAAGTGCGGATTCACGAGTATTACCTGGTTCCCAGACTCAATGTTTAATGAGGTGGTTTCCCTACCCGTTTTCACGAATTCATAGTGACTTATTAATTGCTGTTCCCTCAATGCGTTGTTTCTACTCAACTCGATATTAAGTGATAGTATTGAAACGGCCAGTAGTATCCAGGCAATCGGGTTAGTTGGTAATTGCTGTATCGGTAATGACGCGATTAACGAACTCATGGTCTCCACGGAGGACGTTAGTGAGGTCTCAACAGGACCTATTCGCTTAATTGATTCCGCATATAATGTGTAAGGTATTACATTACCGATCAATGCCAGTATTAATGGGTAATAGAGGTAATTAAGGCTTAGTGCTAATGTTAAGGGGCTCCGTATTGCTAAGTATGAGATCAGAAGGGTACCCAGTGATTGACCGAGTACGAAATTCATAATATCAATATCATTAATTCTCGTAAGGCTACTGTGTAGATGAGGTTCATAATCATGAGGAGCAATGCCACATACATGGAGTCGCCATAACCCTGGAATAGTAGGTATAGAGCTCCGAGCAGGGTGATTGACGATATTAAGTACCTAATATTAATGCTCCTATTATTAATGTAGTCAATTAGTATCAGCGGTATTATGTAGCTTGAACTTACGAGAGCCGTTAATCCACCAACACCGCCTGATAGCTCGGTATATAAGTAAACGATTACGTAGTTAATAGGCGATAATAGCAGGCCCTTAATTATTGATTTCTCATCATACCCATGAAGCATTAGTACCATGAGGAGCAATGCCGTGGAGAATAGGTAACTTAGGGTAATTAATTCATTGATGCGAAATAGCCGTAAGCTAAGTAGGTGATTGGGTACGAGACTCCCCACAGGGCCGAGGCGAGCATCGCCAGTGCTAAATACCGCCTGGCCATAGGGCCCACCAGGAATTCAAGATTATTATTAGAAGTGGAAGAGAGCAAAACTTTCACAGTACTTGATAATTAAAAATCTTTCTAAATCAATTTCTTAGAATTCCGTAAGTACCTCGGTAAATTATTCCATAGGATCTCATTGAGGTGTTTAATCAATGTTTTAGTTAATGGTGTGTTTCGGATTTTAAGAATATGTAGTTGTCATTACCTGCCATCTGCCGCCTTATCAAGTGCATGCACCGGTAATCCCCTGGTCTCAACACCAAATATGAACCATGCCAGTGCTGCTGAGAATCCCACCGCGTAGAGTATTAGGTTTGAAAGTAGGTATACGTACGTGTTTGCCGAGGCGAGTAGGTAGTAGATGAGGAGCACGTAAATAACCCATGCAATGAATCTAACAATACCAACCCAAGTAGCCCTATTCCTGGTTGGGTATAGCTCAGGCTCTAGGAGGACCCTAACCGCCCAGCCAAACTCGCTAAATACCATGTTTAGGAATAATAATACATAAAATATAACTAAGGATGATGCTAAACTACTTCCGCTCATTATGCCGTATATCATGAAGATGGGTATCATGGTCAATAATCCGCCCAGGAATGAGATTAGGGTGAAGACCTTCCTACTCAACTTATCAATGACTAACCCGATTAACCCCGCTATTGAGGCACCCACATTAGCCCACAATAGCACCTGTGTGGCCAATATCTCATTACTCGAGAATGGCAATGAGGGTAGGTAAACTATGTAGAAAGCCATTAACCCATAAGTAACTAATTGGGATATGCCAAGGAGTGATAATACCAATGTCCTGAACCACAGTGGTGGAAATCTAATGACTTGCCTAGGGCCTTCGGAGAGGGCGTATGATAAGCCGTACTCACCGGCTATCCTCTCGGCCTCACGAACCCTACCCCTAACGACTAGCCACCTAATTGATTCGGGCGTTATTAACCTAATGATCACCGCCACTATAAGGACGATTATCGCGGAGCCAATCATGGTCCAGGTGGCGGATAACTGGGTACCCCTCATCAACGCCAGCAGCAGTATTGCTGATGCTATGGCCGCGCCTATATTGTCGAAGTTCGTTATTAAGACGAGCATGGCGCCCCTATAATTATGCGGCATTAATTCAGTGGCTGCCGCAAGGGCTGGAGGTTCCTCACCACCAACGCCTATTTCGGCCAATATGTATGATATTATGAATGGTATGAAGGCCTCCGATGCCGGTATTACCTTTGATAGGAGTATTGATATGCCCATGCCTATTAACCCAATGGTATATAGAGTCATTGTGTAGACGTATATACCCCTCCTACCAACAATATCCGCCAACCTACCCATAAATACGTTGCCTATCATTAAGGAAATCGGCCCAAGGGCTACTGAGATGGGCACTAAGAACCTGGGTATGTACTTAGAGAAGTAGTATATCGACATGACACCACTCGTGGTTACGAACCCCCATATTAAGAACGTGAGCGAGTAGCTCACGAACATTATGTAGTGAATCCTCAATAATTTTATACCCTCAGGCGCGCTCATATCAATCACTCTGTTATTATTCATTAATAACATGTTTATTTTTAAAGATTACTCGAGAGTACTAATTACCTAACTAGCTCAGTGATGACTAATCAAAGCGCATTGTTGAGGTGGGTATTTTATGGGAAATAGAAAGAAACAACACAATAAATGCCTACCTATTCCTCCTCGGCTTCCTGGGGTATTTTTATGTTCAGTTTCTTAAACCAACCTGCATAATAATTCCTTATTTTATCCCTAACCTCCTCAAAGTGCTTCGGCAGGTCAACGGGGTCTAGGCCCTTGGCTAGGTACTGCGAGAACCGGGCCTTATACAGCGCCTCATTCTCGCCCCTAAGCTTCTCCGCATACTCAGCAATGTGCTTACCGCTTATCCTATCCTCATCAGGGAGTACCTCCTCACCATGAGGCACCTCAAGACCTGCATCAAGTGCGCCCTTAAGAACAGCGAAGACGCGGGCACCCTTGGTCGGCCTATGAAGCCAATATCAAGTATAGCCCTCTTAACACCCTTAAGCAATGCCTTATACCCAATTATTAAGCCCACCAGGTACGCACTTGGCGTATTCTTCAGACCACCCTTCCAGCCAAAACCCACCAGTTCCTTAGACGTGGCACTCACAACAACCTCATCGCCCATAACCCTAGGCACAATGACCTGGCAATTACGTACCTATTCGTCCTCCTAACAACAAGCCTAGGTAAACCACTCTTAATCATCTCCCTACGCTTGTAGTAATTCGTCTTACCCTCCCGCCTTCTTCTGAATTTTACTTTATAGCGGCTTGTCCTTGCCATGTTCGTAAACCCAAGAAGATAATTACTTAATAAGTATTTCTAGGGTAGAGGGATGCCTTTACCGCTGCTGCTTAAGGAGGTTATTACTAATTAGGTATGCCCTAAGCGACGCCACACTCTCGAATCTACCACCCTTAACCTGCAGGTAAAGGTCCCTCCAGGTCTTCGCATCAATCAAGCCCCTCCTCTTGAGCGAGTTTAGGTACCTCCTCAATGCCCTAACCCTACTAACCCAAGCCTCCTTCGGGTCAAGCCTAGCGTACTTACTACCCTTCCTACTACCAACGCCCCTCCTCCTACCCTTCCTCCTCTTCTCATGCAACTCACGCCACCTACCCCTACTAACGCCTTTGGCATACTCAGTGTATATCAAGCCCTCCTTAATCAAGGCCCTAACATCGGCTTAGTAGTAACCTCCTCAAGCCTATCAAGAGCCTCAGGGCTAATCCTAACCCTCGACTCACCAACACCTAAAATCTCAGCCGCTAATCTCTTAACGTCAACCATCACGAACATGTACTAGACACAGTATTTAAACATTTACCTAACTCATCAATGCACAAAAACAGCGACTACACCCACCTATTAAGGCATAAGTAAAATCTTACCAACCCTATCCTCACCCCTAAACATAGCATCAAATGCCTCCCTAACTTTCTCAAGCCTCATCTTCGAGTAAATAGGCGCCTTAATCCTGCGTTTACTGAGCAGGTCAAGCAACCTAATAAGCTCAATCCTAGTGCCACCTGTCGAACCTATTACAGCGACCTCCCTTGAGTAGAGTGATGGTAAATTGAGCGTAACGTCACTACCAGTTAAGGCGCCAGCCATCACCCACCTTCCATAGCGCGCAGCTAATTGGAAGCTTAGGTTCCAGGTGGCTTGACCAACGGCATCAACCACTAAATCAGCACTAAGCCCGTTACTCAACTCATTAACTAGGCCCTGGGCCTCCTCCGGCTTCACGACGTAGTCAGCCCTTAACCCCATTAATGCATCCCTAACCCTGTCCGCCCTACGGCTTACGGCAATGACAGTAGCACCGGCTAGTTTTGCGAATTGAATCGCGTAACTACCCACATTACCCGTGGCGCCAAAAACAACGACTAGCTCTCCGGGTCTTACGCCAGCCCTGTCGAAGACCATGTGCCAAGCCGTCAATGCTCCAACAGGTAGCGTCGCCGCTTCATCAAGACCAACTCCCCTGGGCACCCTTATTACGTTAGCCGCGGGTACTACGGCGTATTCCGCAAACCCGTCGTTGGTTACGACGCTATCAACCACCATTACACACAGCTCCTCATGACCCATTAGGCAGTACTTACAGGTGCCGTCAAACAATCTGTTATAAATCACAACCTCATCACCAACATTGATGCCTCTAACGTTAGAACCAACCCCTCAATCACGCCGGCGAACTCCGCACCAGGTATATACGGCATCGGTTTGCCGCCCCTATTGATTGTGAAGTAATCCACTGGGTTAACGCCTGCGAACTTAACCCTGACCAGGACCTCATTGGGACCAGGCTTTGGCACTTCAACATTCATTACCCGCAAATTCTCCATACCTGGTTTATCAAATACCGCGGTACGCATTAATTACTTCGTGGCCAATCCCAATTTAAATTAGCATGCGGCGTTTTCAAATTCTTGACACGTATAGCATTGAGTAAAGACCCATTATTACCGTGATTAGGGTAACCGTGAGTTTAATGTAACGTTCAGGTAGCCTCCTCTGGGTGATTGTACCTAAGTAAATGCCGACCATACCACCTAATCCCATGAACACTCCATTAATTATGTCGGGCGGATAACCAAGGTACGTATACGATATTACCCATCATCGATACTATAAACGTAACAATTAATGTTGAGCCCGAAATTACGTAGGCCAACAATCCCATGGGACCCATTAGTATTGGTGATAGTATCGATGCGCCGCCAATACCATACGCACTACCTATGATGCCAACCAATACCGTGATTATCACTAGTAATGGGATATTGACTTTATACGTATTGTCTTTGGTTGTGGTGATAATGAGCAATAACCTCCTGCGGTAGCACCGTAGTACCTCCTCGTAAATACGGATCTCCCTAATAAGTAGGGAACTTAGTATGAGTTCCATGGCAAGTGTAAGCAGTACAGAGCCCATGAAGTAGGAAAAGACATAACCACCGATTAAATAGTGTCTCCTCAGCCACGTTCCTAGCACAGCGCCGATTGATGAGCTCATAATCAGTATTAGGGTAAGTGACATTGCAGGTCTTCTTTCACGGACGTACCTATGAATACTTAATGGTATTGAGACTAGGTTATACATCAGGTTCGTACTGGTTATTACAGGGTTTGTGGTGTTAAGGATGTACGACTGTATTGGCAATAGTAGGTAAGCCCCTGATATTCCTCCCTGGGATGTTACGAAGGATATGACCAATGCTATAAAGAACAATTCAGTTGGTTTAAGTAAGTTAATACTCATGGGAATCTCAGAGTTTTATTAAGAGATGATGTCGTATTAAGGTTTGTTTTACGTGCAATTACAGACCTATTTTTAAGGAATGTATGGCTTTCCTCTTTCCTGCCAGTAAGTTTTTCTTCAATTTAGCACAACTTTAGTCTCCTTACCTCTCTTAGTCATTACATATGAGTACGCGGATAATACCATAATTACTCCCTGGCGGCGGCAATAACTGCCTGCTTATGCGGAAATAAGCAATCATCATTACCCGCAAATAATCAGCGCCTGTTCTACCATACTCATCAATTATTATTTCACCCTCATTTAACCTGGGCTTGGCTTTCAACCCCTCTAACTAAGTCTAAGCCCTTAATGCTCGTGAAGCCAGGTAATCCTGGACCTCATCCGTTGATAATGATCGACCCCAATATCCTCGCCAACAATCAGTGCTTTTAGTCCCTGTCTAGTGATGCGTAATACGGCGCTTAGCCTGCAATACTCGCACTTATTATTATAACGTCATATGTATTAGTCCTGCTACTCATCATAATCGTGCCCTAATACCGTGTTATGGATTCTTTTTACACGTTCGACAAAAATATTTATTAATATTTATTTTTTATTTGAAACCACGATAATCATAGGGGTTTAACCTCGTACTTGCCATCAGGGTATACGATAGCCCTGGCCCTTCTAGTTGCCCAGCAGGAGAAGACTATGCCTATTGCGAAGGTTGCTGGGTGCCTATAGGCGTACTCAATGTGTACGTCCAGCGCCGTCACCTTACCGCCAGTCCCATGGGCTCCAATGCCGAGCTTATTAATGGCGTTCAACAGTGCATCCTCGATCTTGGCAATGTCAGGATTACTATTCCTAGAGCCAACAGGCCTGAGTACCGCCGCCTTCTTGGCAAGTTTCGCTGCAACGTCTAGGTTGGGGCCAATGCCTATTCCCACAATGACTGGTGGGCATGGCATTGGGCCGGCATCTATCACGGCATTAAGGACGAGCTCGGGCAGTCTCTCCCAGGCATTGCCTGGCGGCACGACGAAAGCCTTACTGGGTAATTCGGTGCCGCCGCCCTTTGGCGTGTAGATCATTTCCAGGTAATCACCATCGAATAACTCAACATCGAAGACCGGTATTCCAATCCCGGTATTATCTCCCGGATTTCTCTCTGTTAGTGGGTCTACGGAGTTGGACCTGAGCGGTAATTCCTTCGTGACCTCCCTAACGGCCTCCGTGAGTATTGAGAATAACCTACTCCTGATGGGAAAGCCATCACCAAGCCTTATGAAGAATGTTGGTACACCGGTGTCTTGACACACCGCCGCTGTGTACTTTTGGGCAAGCTCTATATTCGTTAATATGGCATTCAATTGGACCTTGCTTGGTTCATGCACCTCAATCTTAACGGCATTCCTTAATGCATTAACGACATCCTCAGCCGGAGATACACTGGCCATTCTTATTATCGTCTTAGCGGCCTCCTTAACAACATCCTCGAGACTCGGCATAGGCATGAATCGCTTTACTTGTATTAAAACTTTAATCCCATGTTTGTTTATGGAAAATACTTAGGGGAATACTTAATTACACCTAACCTGAAATGATTCAGTTGGTGGGTATGGGTACGTACCACCTTAAGACACCGATATCAGATGATGACATTACTAAATTAAGGGTTGGTGATACAATATATGTAAGTGGCATTCTAATTAGTGCCAGGGATGCGGCTCATGTGAGAATGGTTGAGTTACTACACAGGGGCGAGAAATTACCTGTTGATCTCAGGGGTGGCGTTATTTACCACGCGGGGCCCGTGGCCCTTAAGCAGGGTGATACCTGGAGGATAGTGAGCATGGGACCAACAACCAGCGCTAGGATGGATGACTTTGAGCCGGAGATCATTGAGAAGCTGGGGGTTAAGTTGGTCATTGGTAAGGGCGGTATGGGCCCAAAGACCACAGAGGCCATGAAGAGGTATAAGGCGGCCTACGCAATATTCACCGGCGGCGCCGGCGTCCTGGCGGCACAGGCAATAAAGAGGGTTATTGATGTTCATTGGCTTGACCTGGGGATTGCCGAGGCAATGTGGGTTCTCGAGGTTGAGAATTTTGGCCCATTAACCGTGATAATCGACTCATACGGCAATAATTACTATGAGGACTTGAGGAGGAACGTTAGGAGTAAAGTACCTGATCTAAGTAAGGAGGTTGTTGATACAATAAAGGGTTTGATCAAGATTTAGGTGGGCATTATTATGGTGTAATTTAAACCTACTTGATTATGCTCCTAACAATGTCGTGCTCGGTGATTATACCCATTAACCTGCCGGCCTCAACGATTGGTAATGAACCAATATTATTCCTCCTCATTAACCTAACGGCGTCAAGCAATGAAGCCGCGCTATCGATCGTCACCGGATTATGACTCATTAACTTCGATACTGCAACGCCAAGGTCGACCTGACCCCTTAATTTATAGTACTTAACTACATACCTAAGTATGTCCTTAACCGTCATGATACCAAGCAGCTTGTCCTGGTCCGTAATTAATAAGTGCCTAATATTGTGCCTGACCATAACCTCCATGGCGGAGGTTAATGGGTCATCCTCACCAATCCTTACTGGATTCCTATTAGCAATCTCATGAACTATACCTCATGAACGATTGCTCGGGCATTTTATTTATTAAATCACGCTCAGTAATAATACCGACTAAGTCATTGTCTCTAAGCACGAGTGCGTGGTCAACACCATTATCAAGCATTCTCTTAATCACCGTCATATCATCATCACTGTACGACACCGTTAGAAACTTATCACTGCCATACTTGATTACGGGTTCCCTCAGGGCATTAACGCCATTGTTAATAATTCCATTAATTATGCCTAATGCCGTTAACACGGACCTAACGGAACCGCCCTCAGTAATTGGTAAGTGCCTAAAGCCGTGATCAACCATCAGCTGTACAGCAGCAGCTAACTCCCGATTAGTCTATGGTAAACACACTACTTGTCATTAACTCCTGCGCATTCATTAAGGGAAAACAGCGCTTCTCCAGTTAAGTATTTCTAATCATTGTCCTCAGGGTATTATTAAGCCCAGAAGGCTTATTTTAAGGCCATTAAGAGCATGGTTAATGCAAGCAATAACCATAAACATACTCGGTCCCGTAACATTGCCGGATCTCCCCAGGGAATTCCACGACACAATGACTAAGTTTGGTGTCTTCCGCGCCTTTATTGCTGGTTCGTGGATAGACTTCGGCAATTATATGCCGGTTAGGTCGCCAATAAATGGTGAGGTGATAGCTCAGGTGAATAAGTTAGGCGTGGATCACGTTAATTCAGCCATAGAGAGGCTTCACTATTCATGGCCGTCACTCAGGCGATACCAGCGCATAAGCGTGCCGACATGTTAATAAGGGTGGCGGACTTCATCGAGGAATACAAGCAGCTATTTAGGGATGTGCTAATCATTGAGGGTGGGAAGCCCATCAGCGAGGCTGAGGGTGAGGTTGAATCAACAATAACTAGGCTCAGGATGGTTCACCAGGACCTGGGTAGCTGTTAAACGTGGGTATTCCAGGCGAGTATGGGGTGGGCACCGAGAATAAGTATGCGATCGTCATTAGGGAGCCCATAGGCGTGGTCGCGGCGATCGCACCGTTCAACTACCCATTATTCACATCAATGGTTAAGATAGCCACGGCCCTTCTGGCCGGCAACCCCGTGATATTTAAACCATCGAGTTACACACCAATAACCGGCGTGTTAATAGCCAAGGCCATTGAGTATGCAGGACTCGGTAATTACTTCGCAATGGTTACAGGGCCGGGAGCAACGGTGGGTGACGCGATGGTCACACACCCACTGGTTAGGGCAATCACCCTGACCGGTAGCACGGAGACCGGGCTTAGGGTCATGAGGATGGCCGGCCTAAAGAAGCTGCAGCTCGAGCTTGGCGGTAAGGCGCCAGCCATCGTACTTGAGGATGCCGATTTAAAAGACGCGGCCAAGAAGATAGTTATGGGTTCATTAAGGCTCTCGGGCCAGCGTTGTGATGCGATTAGCAGGGTCATCGCCATTGACAGCATTGCCGATGAATTAATGGAGTACATTATTAAGGAGGTAAATGAGTGGGTTGTTGGTGATCCACGTGATCCAAAGGTTAGGGTTGGCCCACTCATTGATTCCAACGCTGTTGAGAGGGTTCACTCAATGATTGATGATGCATTAATGAAGGGTGGTAAGTTAATCTACGGTGGTAGGTATTGGCTTACATACCATGAACCGACGGTAGTCGATAACGTGAGTAGGAAGTCCAGGCTCGCGCTTGAGGAGACCTTCGGACCTGTAATACCCATTATAAGGGTTAGGTCGGTTGATGAGGCTATTGAGGTGGCTAACGAGGTCGTTTATGGGCTTGATGCCGCCGTGTTTGGGCGTGACGTGGGCACACTATGGAGGGTAGCGAGGTCTCTGGAGGTTGGTGAGGTCACGATAAATGACTTTCCAAGGCATGGGCTCGGCCTATTCCCATTCGGCGGCGTGAAGGAGTCCGGCTTCGGCCGTGAAGGTGTTGGGTTTAGTGTGGAGGATGTCACAGAGTTAAAGACCATAGTCATAACGTATGGCTAATCAGTCCCTGACCCATCATTCATTGTTTTCATCCGCCGCTGAAGTTTCATCACCCATAAAACACTATAAGTAGGTGTTAAAATACATTTGTTGAGGATGAGCTTAAGGGAGAGGCTTGTTAAGGCGTTAATGATAGTCTCTAAGGATGGTGTTTTTACGCGTGAGTCGCTTAAGTCGGTGTCCGGGCTTGGTGATTCCATAATTGATGAGTTCATAGGCTCATTGATTAATGATGGGGTTTTAGTTAGGGTTGGCGATGGTTATAAGTCGGTCATGCCGCCTCATAGGTTAATTAAGTACTTCGTGGATAGGGGTCTTTATGTTGATCTTGAGTCGATATCGAGGTACCTGCCTGGGATGAGTTTGAAGCCCTGATTAGGTTCTTGTTTGAGGAGTGGGGGTTTAGGGTTGTCAGTAGGCTTAGGGTTCCCGTAGCCGGCTCTAGGGTTGAGTTCGACGTAATAGCCTATAGGAGACCCTGGGTATTGTTGATAGAGGCTAAGCGTTGGAGAAGGGCCTCATCATCGATACGGCAGATAGTGAATAGGCACCTTGAGAAGGTTAGACTAGTCGCCAGGGCGCCTGAGGTTTTGATGGGTAGGATTGGCGTTAATTGGGGTGAGGCGCTGCTTATACCCGTGGTTATTACCTGGCATAGGGCGTCCACGGAGTTTATCGAAGGCGTGCCGGTGGTTAGTATTTACCAGGTTAACTCCTTCATTAATGAGCTTGACGGTATAATCGATAACATAAATGCATTTAGGGTATCCTGGAGCCATTTATGATGTTGATGGGTAATCATCAAGCTAATCCAGCACTTTACTGGGTCTGCTTTCCTCTGCGTGATGTGATTTTTGCGTAGCACTCAGGCATGCGTATACCTTGAACGTCATGCCCAATTCCTTAACTTCATAATCAACGATATAGTACTCCTTAACCCTCCTCAGGCAGAAGAAGCAAATTACGCCCTTATTACTGACTTTCCTCATTACTCTCAGACCGCTCCGTCTCCTCCTCACTCTTAAGCATGATGGTCATGCTCATTAATTGGTCAATGTCTGAGTACATGCCGTCCATGGCGGTCTTCTCACGGTAAAGCCAAGCACTCATCATGAGCAATACTGTGCTTATTAAGTAGGTTATTGATGAGAACCCAACATACGCATTGACGCCAACCAGCATCGACTGCGTGACTGGACCCTCGCTCAGGTAGATCTGGGTTGGTATGGGTAGTGAGAATACGAGGGCCACTATAAGCATTAGGATTATTCCGAAGAATAGTGGGTCTGAAACATCGATACTTTGATTCCTTTTAATCATTAGTAGGGCTATCGATATTATTATTCCCACGAATATGAATATTGGTGATAAATAATCAATAGTGTCTATGAATGATGAGTAACCCCTAATTGGTATTAGCGTTAGTGAACCATTGGTATCGCTAATTATTAATTTTAACCCAGGCGTTACATTCACAATATCGTTGAAACTGGGCATTGCTACATTGGTTATTGGTAATGCAACCCTTATATTAGACATTATGAGTATTATTATGCCAATAACTATGAATGCCAATACGATCTTTCTCATAATTATCGCCTAAAGGATTAATACTCTGTTTTAAGGTTTTCTCCATCAATTTCTAATTTCGCATCTGCGTCTCCGTACTTAATTCTACTCCTAATAACACCCTTAATATGATAAATCAACGTATAATCATTATTAACCCACCTATTTACAGCATCAAGCAGTGAATCGATAGGGTTCTTATTAAACAACGGTTCAAGCAACTTCCTATTAGTCTCCAAACGCCTAATTACGTTTGATGGATCAGCATAGAGGGTTAGGAAGTCATAAACCCTGGCCAGCGGTATCGCTGACAACTTAGTTGACCAATGCAGGGACAGGGGCACCCTATACATCTTAACCTTAAGCATTGTGTTACCGCCGATAATTACATCATTACCATATGCCTGGAATAGATCGAAGGACTTCAAGCTCCTATTCACGACCTCACCCACTAAATTAACGAAGGGTCTCATATAATCATCACTGACCTCCCTCGATAATGGCGCAATTACCTTAAAACCGTTCATGCCATCAAATATCACGGCATTATTCACTAAACCAACATACTCAAAGACAACACGTATCACAGTTACTATTAAGTCCATTAGCTCCAACCCCCTATCCAGTATCCAAACCTTCTTACCACCCTTAACATCTATTATGGCGATGTCAATACCCTTTGATAACGCCGTGCTCACGGATGCCATGAAATCAATACCACCAGCCTTAACATACCTAATCAACTCATCCTTATTATTAATGATTATCGGCAATTTACTACCATCCTCATGCTTAGCCCTGGTGATCAATGTCGCCGAATCATTAACCTGCCTAATAATGGCGGCTCTCCTATTTGCTAGGAAATTGATCATTAAATCACCAACAATGTCATAATACTTAAGTGGCCTAACGGATGACTTGGGCACCATTGGCACGAGCCTCCTAGGCATTGCTAATCACCCTAGGCCTATAGTAGTAAACTAATTTACCGAGTATCCAATCCCTAATCACCGCAATGGCGGCCTCCCTAATATTCACCTTACCACCCTTCAATAACAACCCCCTCCTTTTACCAACTAATTCCAGGAGCTCCATTGGATCCTCGGAATCAACGCCATACCTATCCATAAATGCCTTGGGGTTGAACGCCTTAATCCTCATTATTAACTTTACCGCTGGTAAGACGGGGTCCTCTAGCTTCGAGGGATCTATGGCGCCTTTAATAATAAGTAGGGCCTCGTCCTTAACCTCCTCCGGCGGTATAACGCCTGGCGTATCGATAACCACGAGCACTGCTTAGCCCTAACCACCTGCTCGCCAATGGTCCAACCAGGTATTGGGCTCGTCTCCGCAACATGCCTACCCTTTAGGTAATTTATTATTGTTGACTTACCTACGTTTGGGTAGCCAACCACGGAGACCCTAACGGGAAGCCTAGCCGCGTGCTGCTTAATACTGAGAATTAGCTTCCTAGTGCCCAACCTATTCTTAGCACTTATGAATACTGTGGGGTAATCCTGCTCAAGGTACTCCTTCCACTCCTTAAGCACATCAATAGGCACTAGGTCGGCCTTGTTAATCACTATTATTAACGGCTTACCCAACTTACCTAATAACTCCTCAACCCTCCTATTCCTAGTCTCCACGGATCCCTAGAATCAATAACCTCAAGTACCAAGTCACTTATCTCCAGAACATTCCTAACCCTCCTCCAAGCCTCAGCCTGGCTTACCCTACTCATTTATCAAGGCCTAAGTCCTTATGTAATAATGTTTAAAAATATAAAACGTTCCCTAACTACGTGGCCTTTGAGAGGCCAATACCGTCAAGGCTAACCCTATTGAGACTCAGAAATCAGGAGAGACTTTACAGGAGTATTAAGAAGACTGTTGAGGATGCTAGGAATGCGACGATACAGAGGATTAGGGCAATAATACCCAAGCTTGAGAGTGCCAGGAAGAGCGTTTATGAGGAGTTGGCAGGGTCTCTCTATTGCTTAAGGCCGCTATTTCGAGGATGAGTATTGAGGATTACGGCAAACTGAGTGAGGTTGTAAGGCCGTCGGTCGATGTGGAGTTTACGGATATAATAATGGAGGGGCTTAAGTTCAGGGGGCTTGAGTTTAAGGGCGTCTCAAGTCCTAATTACGGAATCTATGCAATACCGCCAGAACTCGATAGTGCCTTGTACGGGATCTACGGCAATTTTAGGGCTATTTCAGAAATGATGAATCTGGAGAGTTTATTCTACACATTGCTCGCTAGGGTTAGGGAGTACCAGAGGATGGTTAATGCCATAGACAACGTATTGCTGCCCAGGATCATCGAAAGTGCTAAGTTCGTTAGGCTTAAGCTTGATGAGGATGAGCGTGAGGAGTTCGTTAGAAGAATAGTGATTAATAGGCTTCTTGAGTCGTTAGGAAGGCGTTAATGGGTAAGTAAGGCTTAAGTACTTCATAGTGACTCCACGCTTAATGAAGACAGGAGGGATGCACCGAGCGGTGACGACGGATTTGAACGCGGATTCCCCAATCCCTCCTTACACCTTAAATAATTACCTAGTGGGGTACTATGGCAATCAACATTAAGAGGGTTGCCCTGGTATACATAATTGAGTTAGTTCTCCTGGTCCTACTATCAATAATTGGCTTTTACATTGGTCCACTATTCGTGAACCAATCAGTGATTAATTCCTTACGTAATCAATTAATAAGTACAGTCAATCTAGGCCCCAATTACATTTTCCTTCATAACCTGGAAATCGATACGTTAATGGCAATTCCCGTGGTTGGTCCATTATTCTTCGTACTCGCCCTAGTGATGACGGGCTTCGTACTTGGTGTATATGTCGCATATGCATTAAATTCGATAATAGGTCTCGTAATATCCCTATTCGTAACAATGTTCTTTCCTCACGGGATCGCAGAACTACTTGCATATGCCTTTTCCACAACAGGTTCATTAACCTTCACGAGGGACCTCATCAATTCATTACGCGGTGGTAGACGTATTAGTAAGGGCGATATAACGGCATTAATAATCTATTACCTAATATCGGTGGTACTACTTTATATAGCGGCAAATATTGAGTATTTCGAAATAACGGCGCTGAAGGGCTTGATAAGTAGTATGGTTAGTTAACCGCTTAGGTTTGATACAGGAACCTCTGGGTCATTAGATTCTGCACAAATATTGGTAACTGGATATTGTTAATGGTATTGTCGTAGGCCCCAGTCTTAGTATTATAACCTAACATGAATATTATCGGCGAGTTTATGGGCATCTCGTAAGTGAGTGGTGATGGCGTTAGGAATGGCGGTACGTAGTATAGGGTGAGCACTAGGCCGACCTCGCCTGGTACTTCATGACATACTGTTCATACCTACTCACACAGGATGTTGCATTTACGTTAATACCCATGCCATTAAGTATTGACTGCACTGAGGAAATGCTCGTTAGGTTCGCTATGTTACTAGCATTGGCCCCAATTATTGAACCAACCCTACTAAGGAATAGTAGGGCATTATACCTATTGGTTGAGTTGAAGTATAGGCAATAGGCCACCGATGCCACATTAAGTTCTGCGGTCGTTAAAGGTGATGCGGACATCGTGCCCATGTACGAGTAGACATTAAACGCAATTTCGTACTGAACAAGCCCCTTGCTCGAAGTGCTAATTATGTAATTGACATTATTAACAGTGAAATTCGTCGCGGGAGGCATGACTGGGTTATATAGTATTAATACCTTGATTGGGGCTGTGCTCGGTCCATAAACCAGGCTATAATTACTAAAACTACTATATATTAATGATGCATTATCCAGTTGGAAGTATGGAGGCCATATTACAATGCTAGACGTGCCGATGGGATACGTAATTTCCGTAACGCCACTATGCAACTTTGATGTTGGTGCGAAAATCCTTGCGAGTAGGAAGTACGTTAATACCGCGGCTAGTATAATCACTAGCACGAGTATCGCCATATCTATTACCTTATTAACGTCCATCTCGTTACCATAGGTGCCCGGATTTATTAAGGATTACTCACGCATTAATAACGTTATAGAAATGCTTAAATTAGTGATTGTTCCACGGATTCCCAATGGCATTACCCAGGGTTGAGAGGCCGAGACCAGTACTTCATGGACCAACCGTGCCGGTATGTACCTCATGCGGCAAGCCAATCAAACCATACGAGAGAGCAACCCACTTCCTATGCCCAAACTGCGGTAAGGCGGAGATCTGGAGATGCGAGCACTGCAGGAGGACGGGAAACCCATACAAATGCCCAGTCTGTGGTTTTGAAGGCCCATAACAATTGAATAAACCTCCCCCTTATTTCCTCCAGTCACTGAATGGTCTTGGAAACAACTCACTAAGACTATGTCTTATTACCTTATCTCCATGGACAATAATCACCTCTTCAACACCGAATTCGCTCATTACCTGAAGACAAGCCCCACACGGATAGATGGGCCTGTCTAGGTTTGATGTTAGTACTATTGTCTTTATTTTTCTCTCACCATTTGACACGGCATTGAATATGGCAACCCTCTCCGCGCATACCGTGAGCCCAAGGGACGCGTTCTCAACATTTACCCCCCTATACACCTTGCCGTCGGGCGTTACCGCCAGCGCGCTCACCTTAACCCCACTATACGGCGCATATGAGTGCTTCAACCCATCCTTAACAAGTTCTATCCATTCCCTTGGAATCACGGTGTGTGATTAAGTAATAATGAATTTAAATAGTTCCCACTTAAATTACGTGATTGGTGATTAATATTGAAGCTTGCCATAATAGTTGGGGCGAACAATGTGAGCATTAATGTGGCCAAAGCCCTCATGGATAGGTATGAAGTAGTTATTGTTGATTCGAATGATGAGGCATGCTCAAGGGCTTTCAAGATACTTAAGTCGTCAGCACTTGTTTATAGAGGTGATCCAGGTAGTGAGGATGTGCTTAGTGAGGTTGGTATTGATAAAGCCGAGGTGTTTTTGGCGTTGTCTGATAATGATGAATTGAATTACAAGGCATGCAATATAGCCAGGGGTAAGGGAGTTCCACTGGTGATTGCCAGGGTTAATAATAAGGACAACTTGGATTTATTTAGGGAGTTGAATGTTAACACGGTGATAGTTGAGGACCTAATATCAAAGAATGTGGAGGCTCTGGTCATGAATAGTATTGCGAGGTCTCTATTCACAGACACGGCAATAAACATAACATTCGCCGTGGTGAGGGTTAACGCCGATTCGCAATTAATAGGTAAACGCATTAGTGAGGTGGCCGAGAATTATGGCGTTGCAGTACCATACATAGTGGCATCAAGTGGTATTACAAAGCCAAGCAGTGACTACGTCATAGAGGGTAATGATGAATTGATTATTGTGGGTCCATCAGAGAATGTAAATAAGTTAATAAGCGAATTGAGTGAGTAGTCACTCATTGCTCCTGACGCTATACCTTCTACTAAGCTCCATTGACAGCTCAAATGCCTTATTGAGTATGGAGTACCTAACATCATCGATAGTCCTCAAGTCCTTATAGGTACCCCTAGCCATCAACTCCACGTACTTATCCTCAATACTCGCAACATCGACATGCGGATCCTCAATACCCAACTCCTCCATGTAGTCCGTGAGCTCCTTACGTAAGTCATCGATTAACAACCCATCCTTGGGCACCTTAAACGGTATTCTAATCTCAATACCCTCGGTTGGCGGCACCTTCCTAATCACATTCTTTAGTAGTAATGTGTATGGTACATATATTAATTCATTACGTGAGCTCCTAATTATCAAGCCCATTGATGATTGCTTAATTATATAGCCCTTAATCCCCATGACCTCAACGTGATCCCCAACGTCCAGTGAGTAATCCTTAATGAGCCTGGTGATCTTACCTGTGAAGTACTCCTCAATTATTGGTCTAGTACCCAGTATTAAAATTACGGCAAAAACAATGAGTAAGGCACCAACTATTAGGTATTGCTGATAAACGTAGGCTATCGCCGATAATATGGTCACTATGAGCATTATCCTAAAGATGAACTTCGCATTCTCAACATCGCCCTTCCTCGAAAGCTTAACGAAGGCCCTAACCAACTTATCAAATACGTAATCAAGCACGAAGTATATGGCCACGGCAACCACAATAACGATAAGGGCGGTCCAAACCCAACTAGGGATTAAATTACCCACTCCACCAGTCCCATTAATGCCTCCCGTACCAACACCAATTATTACTCCCATACCATCAATACAGATATGATTATGACTGACCATGTTTTAAGCCTAACCCAATTCAATGAACAACAAGCACAGGCCTATTGGCGTACCTAACGACCTTCTCGGACACGGAACCAAGCAGGAACCTAGTTAGTCCCTTCAACCCCCTAGAACCAACCACTATTAAATCAACATTTAGATTATTCGCAACATTTATTATTGTCTCAGCGGCATCAGTACCAACCTCAAGAAGCCCCTCAGCATTGACGCCCTGGCTCTTGGCGTGCTCGACAGCCTTATTTATTAAATCCCTACCCTGTTTCTCCATGGTATCGATTAGGGCAGGTACATCGATGAGTCAGGGGCTATGGCGATCTTACCCTCTTCAATCACATGAAGTATGTAGAGTTTCGCGTTAAAGGTCTTCGCGATACCTATAGCGTAATCCAACGCCTTATCCCCCGCCTTTGAACCGTCATAGCCAATCAATATCTTTGTTATTAGTGACATTGATTTTTCACTAAATAATTTATTAATAAGTATTATCAATCATTGCTAGCTTTATTAATATTAATAATGGATTTACTACCCCTATAAATCGCGTAAGTACTGCAAATGGGCCTTAACTCACACTTAACGCATAGGAGTGGGTCTGGCGGCTCCATGGGCCAGCCCTGGTAATTCTCAATCGCCTTGAGCTCCATTAAGACGTTTTGGTAATCCCTCCTCAACCTGTTTATGGGTAACGACTTAACATCCCTCATGGTCACCAGGTACGCCTCCCTAATGGTTATACCGGCCTCCTCGAGCATCAGCACGTAGGAAACAACCTGCTTGAGGTACCTCCTCTCCCTATCCTCATCTAGATTCCACGAACTCTTTAACTCAATCAATCCCCAAACCTCCTCACCATCAAACTCCCTCATGTAGACAATGTCTGCCCTGCCCGATGTATCCACGGTCTCTATACCACTCTCAACCTCCACGTGAACCCTGGGATTGGCTATCTTAAACCACTCCTGATAGAGGTCGTGGATCGCCCTACCCCTAGCCAAATTCCTTATACCCTCCATATTCGTTATTGTACCAAACCTAAGCTTTATCAGGGACTTTACAAAGCAATCATTGCTGAAGAAGGATGGCGTGGCCCTACCCGTGGGCTTATCTATGAGGAATAAGTCATCACCAATTACCTGGGCGTTCCTCAACATTTCGTTCACGTATTCCTCAGTCTTCCTCCTAATCTCATCCTCGTTCACCACATCGGCTATGGGCCTTATGACCAACTTAACCATAAGTGCGCAGAGCCATACTTAAAGCCCATTTATAAATCCATCAATTACGCCCAATTAATAACTTAAAAGTGCATGCCTCATCAAAGGCATAGTATGGTGTATGTGGGTGTTGACGTTGGAGCAACGTACATAAGGGTTGGGCTTGTTAATGAGGATGGAGACATCATTAATAAGGTAAAGACGAGACAACCAACGACAGGTGATGAGAATACCGTGGCGAGCATAATCATTAAGTCAATAAGGGACTTAACAGGTGGGCGTAGCATCGATGGTATTGGGATTGGGTCCATAGGCCCACTGGATCTTAAGGAGGGTATCGTTCCCTGGGCGCCGAACGCACCAATTAAGAGGTTTAAACTCGTGGAACCAATAATCAGGGAGTTCAGGGTACCGTGGTCCTAGGCAACGACGCAATGGCGGCTGTATGGGGTGAGTACCTATTCGGTATTGGTAAGGGCGTTAATAACCTTGTATACATAACCCTTAGCACCGGCATTGGCGCAGGCGTGATAGTTGATGGGCACCTACTCGTTGGTAAGGATGGTAATGCCCATGAGATCGGGCACATGGTCATTGACGTCAACTCAGAGATTCAATGTGGCTGCGGCGGTTATGGGCATTGGGAGGCCCTCGGCTCAGGCGCCAATATACCGAGGATCATTAAGGAATTCATTAGGGGGAGGTCGTATAGGTCAAGGCTGTATGAAAGGCTTGTCAGGGGTGAGTACGTAAGTACTGAGGAGGTGTTTCAAGCGTATTATGATGGAGATGAACTTGCCAGGGACTTCATAGACAATTACCTAATGAAGGTGCACGCGGCCGGCTTGGCTAGCGTGATGAATGCCTATGACCCAGAATTAATAGTGTTGGGAGGGTCTATGGCCCTCAACAATGCGGATTTATTTAGAAGAGGAATCGAGAAGTACCTAAAGAGGTACCTAGCGGTTAAGCCGGCACGCGTGGAGTTTACAAGGTTTGGTGATGACATAGGCATCCTAGGTGCTGCGGCGCTGGCAATAAAAGTGCCTGAATCCCTAAGGGTGTACGTTGATCAATACAGGAAGTTCCTAGGCTAAGTTATTAAAAATCGTTGGTATTCATATCCACTGTGGTCGATGTTATAATAATTGGCGCGGGGCATAATGGCTTGATCGCAAGCATAGTCCTAGCTAAGGCTGGGCTTGACGTTTTGGTCCTTGATCATGTGACCTGGCCTGGGGGTTTGGCTGGTTATCACGTTGTTGGCGGTGTTGAGGTGCCCATAGGGGCTTACGTGCTTGGCCTGATACCCAGTGACTTAATGAGTGAGTTGGGGATAGGCATTGAGCAGTATAAGCCGGAGCCTATCGCCGTTTATGTTAAGGATGACGAATTTGTTAGGTGGTGGAGGAGCCCTGAGGATAGGGTTCGCGAGTTCAATAGGTGGGGTCTCGGTGATAACCTAAGGGCCATGTGGGACAAGATAGTTAATTTCCACAGGGCATTGCGTAAATACCTATATAGGTTAAACCCACCGAGCAGGGATGAATTACTCAACGATCCAGTGCTGGGCGAGTTCATTAGGTTGAGGAGTTGGGAATTCCTTAGTCAGTACTTACCCAGGGAGTTTTGGGGCATGTTCATATTCGAGCCATACCTAGACCAGCCAGCCTTCATGGTTGGTTATTACAACCCCGACACTGATTGGTGGTTCCCCGCTAAGAATGGTGAGGTTGGTATGCAGGTCTTTGCCCGTGAACTATATAATGCAGCCCTTAGGGCTGGCGCTAAGGTGGTGCTTGGCTTGGGCGTTAAGAAGATCATTGTTGAGGGTGGTAGGGTTAGGGGCGTGTTGACTGATGATGGGAGGGTTATTGAGGCGAGAGCCGTGCTTTCCACGGCTAGTCCAATAAACACGTTAATTAACCTGGTCGGTGAGGAGTACTTCGATGAATACATAATTAATAGGCTAAGGAGTATACCTTTGGGAGGGGCGTCTAGACTGGTCATTGTTAGTAATGAGCCAATTAAATTAAGGGGTGAGTTGAGTAATTACAGGGACTCAATCCTCCAACTACCCTTTGGCGAGACGGTGGTGCGTGGTAATTACCTAATAGTCACGGGCTTACCAACCAGGGATGAGCTTAATGAGTATGTGAGCATTGATTGGTCAAGCATAAAGGCCTTTGAGTTAATAACACCGAGTGATTACGAGTCAATGTTTAGGTTGGCCGGCGGCAACCTCAATCACCTACCAATGACTGAGGAATACATGTTCAGTAATAGGCCCATACCCGGTTGGGGCTACTCAACGCCAATAAGGGGGTTATTCCTTGGCGGTGCTGGTACGTGGCCCGGCGGGCAGGTGACTGGGGTACCCGGCTACAACGCAGCGAGGAAAATACTCAGTGAATGGGGTTCATTGAGGTGATGCGATGTATAAGCAGGTCATCGTGGTTAGGGCCGATCTTGGGATGTCCTGCGGTAAGACCGCGGCCCAGGTTGCCATGGGGCTGTTGGGGCTGTGCTTAGGATCCTTGAGGATGGTAAGAGGGAATGGATTGAGTGGTTTAGGGCCTGGGAGTCCTCCGGCCAGAAGAAGGTTGTTTTAGTGGTTAATTCATTGGATGAGCTGCTCAGGCTTAAGGAGAAGGCCGAGAGACTAGGCCTACCAACGTTCCTAGTCGAGGATGCAGGTCTCACGGAGTTGCCGCCGGGCACCATTACCGTATTGGCGATTGGGCCTGGACCTGAGGATTTAATTAATAAGGTCACTGGTTCGTTGAGATTGCTAAGGTGATCATGTGAGCTTATCCCAATTCTTTAAAGACGTGATGAATAAGGTCTTCACATACTCAAATTATGAATTGGTAAATACCGTCATCACGCTCTTCCAACTGAGGAGACTTAGGTATTGGGCCTTTCAGGAGGTACTGCGTTCAATACGTGGCTGCAATGGTTACCTACTCGACCTTGGCGCTGGTGACGGTTCAATGACCAGGTTTGTAATAAATAACGGTCTCAGGCATAGGCCAATAATATTGCTTGACCCAGCAATTAGCGGCCTCAAGTCAATGGGTAATCTATACGCTGAGTTGGTTGATAGGGTTGTTGGTGTTGGTGAGTATTTACCACTCAGGCAGGGGTCTCTATGTGCTGTGTATACGTCATTTGCATTGAGACAATTCAGTAACAAGCCACTCGCACTACTTGAGGTACGTAGGGTTCTCAGGAGGGGTGGGTCATTAATAGTTCTCGAGTTCTGGAGACCCAATAATCCATTAACCTATGCCGTCTTACTGTTTTACCTAGTGTTCGCATTGCCGTTGCTGGTGTCTATCGTGGCGCCAAGGGAGGTTTGGGATTATGCCACGATGAGGATTACGGTTAGGGACATTGGGAGTATTTCATGGTTGAGGAGGTTAATTGAGGACTTGGTTGGTAACATCGCATCCTACAGGACATACCTAGGGATATTCCTACTAATAAGGGCTGTGAAGACCTAGTTTTAAGGCAGTATCTTTAACCTAACCAACGTATCCTGCCTAGGCCTACCAAACTCGTCATAACCCCTCAACTCGTAATACTTCCTAACCATGAAGGACCACTCCTCCTCAGAAACCACGTATTGCTTACCCTCATACTCAACAGGCTCCTTTAACCACCTCGGTGGTAGCCTGTCCTGCTCAATCGTGGTCCTATTCATGTACCTATGAAGCACAATAATCCTCTGGGCGGTCTCCCTCAACTCATCAACCGTGTAGTTAAAACCAGTTACGGCATTCATGACATCCCTAATGACGTCCCACGTATATATCGCCCTACCAAACTTACAAAGGAGCATTGAGTCATACAGCGCATTCCTCTCCTCAATATCCATCACAGCCCTAACCTTCTCCTCGCCAGTGGCGAACCTACCGCCGGCCTGGCCGGCGATATCGACGGCATAAGCACTGGACCACAGGTGATCGGCACCCCTCTCGGCAATGGCATTATTAAGTATCATACCCTTTAGAGTCCTTGGGTCGTAAGCGGCCGGTTCAAGGCCCTTAACATGAATCGCAAGGTCCTGAACCCCCAGCTTCTCGGCAATTGCTTGGTGCCCAATGCCGCCAATTCGCCAAGCCCACGCCTATACGCCGTATCAATTATTAAACGCCTAATACCCTCATAATCACCCCACTTAGGCGCGTCCTTAACTATGCCCCTTTCGCCGAGGTATATCAGGAAGGCTATTGTGTTTCCGAGACTTATCGTGTCAAAACCAAGTCTATCGGCGAGTTCGGCAAGGTCTATGAGCTTCTGTGGGTCATGAACCCCTGTCAAGCCCCCAAGGGCCATTGTGGTTTCATACTCGAGGTCATACTCACCATTACTTGACCTAACCACCTTATGGCAAGCCACTGGGCAGTAGAGGCAGGCACCATGCTTAATGAAGTACCTTGGCTTTAGCACCTTCTCCCACGATATGTCCTCCCAATTAGGCATGACCACCCTAGTCCAATAAATTGATGGGAAGAATCCCATGCCATTACCAGTATCTATAAGCCTTACAGTGCCACCCTGCCTATACGGTATCATGCCTGGGTTAGTGACGGCCTGCCTACCAAGGTTCCTAACCAAGTCCTGATAGGCCTTATCATCAGCCACATCCACGGTCTTGCTAATTGGTATGAAGGTTATGGCCTTCACGCCCTTACTACCCATGACAGCCCCAGCCCCAGTACGCCCAAACTGTCTCCAATCCTCATGGCCAATACATGCGTACGGCACCCTATTCTCACCCGCAGGCCCAATCGTTAGGACGGCAGAGTCCCTAAACTCCCTCTTAATCGCGTGTTCTGTTTCGACAGTGTCTAGACCCCATAACTCCCTGGCGTCCCTAAACTCAACCTTACCATCACTAATCACTAAATGAACGGGCCTTGAACTTACGCCGGTAATCACCACGCATCAACGCCTGCATACTTCATATACGCGCCAAGCGTCCCACCAACGGTTGAGTAGCTCCACCTATTCGTAAGCGGTGACTTAAATATGGCAGCGGCCCTGGTGGCTAGCGGCATCCTTGTCCCACCTAAAGGCCCCGTGGCTATTATCAACGGGTTCTCGGGGCCGTATGGATCAACGCCGTTAAGGTCCAGGTTTAAATCAAAGATTATCTTCAACCCCAATCCCCTGCCTCCTATGAACAGCCTAGCCACATTTTCATTAATGCCCTCAGCCCTCACCTCGTTATTACTCAAATTAATCCAGAGGATCCTACCTGCATAACCATGCATATTAACATGCCTCACTTAACAACTAATTAATAAGGACTTACTCAAACATGTTAATCCAGTACTTATTTAAAATCAGCGCCCCTTAACAAGAGGTTTGTGGAGAGGACCTACTCAGGCGGTGGTTGGTTGGTGAGGGTTAACAATGGCGTTGCCAAGGTCATAATAAATAGGCCGCCGCTGAACCTGATAACGCTTGAGATGAGGAGGGACCTGGGCAGGATAATAAATGAGTTAGAGCAGGACGGTAATGTGAGGGTCGTGATCTTCGAGGGCAGTGGGGATAGGGCATTTAGTGCGGGTGGTGATGTTACGGAGTTCCTAAGCACCACACCCAACGACTTAATTGACTGGGGCAAGACAATAGAGGCTGTGGAGAGCCTTAGCAAGCCTACGATAGCCCTCCTCAGGGGTTACGTACTTGGGGCGGGCACTGAATTGGCCCTTGCCTGCGACATTAGGATAGGCACGCCAGACGTGGAAATAGGACTTCCCGAGATAAGGCTTGGCATGGTGCCCGCGAGTGGCGGTTTAACCAGGATTATTAAGGCGCTCGGCCCGCTCCGTGCGAGGTATTACCTACTCCTTGGTAGGAGGATTAAGGCCGAGGAGGCACTACAGCTTGGCTTGCTCCATGAGATTGTTGAGCCAGCTAGGGCTTATGATAGGGTTATGGAGGTGGCTAAGGACCTAATGACGCTATCGCCGCTTACGATTAAGGCATTGAAGGAGGCCATTAAGCTAATCCAGGACTCGCCAATGGAGGTGGGTTTCGACATTGAGAGGAAGACCTTCGCACTACTACGATACAGCCAGGACTTCCAGGAAGGTATTAAGGCGTTTAAGGAGAAGAGGCAACCCAGGTTCCAGGCTTATAATGGCGAAAGATTATTAAATCAATATTAAATCATTTAATTACCACACAGAGACCCGACGAGCGGGCCGATGAAGGTCGTGGGTTACCCCGGCCATATTTCATACTTACTCATTACTTATGTAATCATTAAGGTCCTTAATTATTATCTTCAAATCACTCGTAACTTCATAGTCAATTCTCCTCACATTGCCATCACTAATCACGTATATCTGTGGTATCCTTATCATGCCATTGTCAATCCCGTACTTAACGATTAACCGCAGAGCCTCGGGGTTTCCGTAATCCCTCACCTCACAGTCAACGCCTGCCCTACTAAGCTGTGAACATAGTGTGCTTAATTGCTCCTTAAAGTAATCCCACTCCGCGGTTACTATGATTATCTTCTTCTGCATCTATGACTTATTGAATTAAGTAATGTTTTTAAAGCGGTTCTCAATTGACATGTCGAGGAGGTATGGAGTACGTATATGCAGCGTTACTACTGCACTACGGCAAACAACCCATTAATGAGGAGAACGTAATCAAGGTTTTACAGGCGGCTGGGATACAGGTTGATGAGGTTAGGGTCAAGGCGCTGGTGGCTGCCTTGAAGGAGGTGAATATTGACGAGGCAATAAAGACCGCGGTTGCAATGCCCGTAGCCGCCCCCACAACCACCACACAGGCAGGTGGCGCTGCGGCTGGTGGCGAGCAGAAGGCTGAGGCTAAGGCGGAGGAGAAGAAGGCCGAGGAAAAGAAGGAGGGCCCAAGTGAGGAGGAGATTGCCGCCGGCCTTGCAAGCCTATTTGGTTAAGGTTAAGTATCGTTAAACCCTCGATTCTATTAAAATCACCTAACACTACCCTCCTCAACCCTGAACAGGTTCTTTAGTGCCTTGTCCCATAAATCCCTCGGTGACTTGTGGTAAATCCTTATTTTCATGTATGGAAGACCACTCAATGGCTTCGAGAGCTGGAACTCGATGAACCTCCTCTTCTCATTAATTACTATCTGCCTGACGGTTATTGGCGACTTGAGTAGGTACATACCGTCAATGAGCATGGCATCTCTAAAAACTATTAATTCCTTGGTCACGGTGTATGGGTAGTCCGTAATCTGAACATTAGTGGTCATGAAGGGCATCCTCATCATCCTGAAGATGACGTACATGAGTACGAAGAAGACCCCAAAGTATATCAGGTAGTCAATGAAGTACGCATAGAATAGGTTTGCCTCCTGGATCGTTGGTGTGAACCAGGGCTTTAGGTAATAACCAATATTTACAGTGCTTGATATGTACTTCGCCAGTGTTATGAATGGTCCCGAGAGTACGTATGTGTAGAGTATGAGTAGGCCTATTAGAACGACCATTAGTATTATTAGGTTCTTCATCTGTGATTTCACGAACCTATTCGTCTCCTGTACATACTCGGGATCCTTCTCCATGGCCTTCATGAAGTCATCACGGGTCAACTTCTCAATGGCGCCCGACTTCGTTGACTTCATGTACTCCTCGATCTCCCTAAACCTAGCCCTGGTGCTCCTAATGCCTATGGCAAGAACTATGCCGAAGAATATCACCAGGTACGCAATTATTATTACCCAGGTTACAAACGTCTCATGCGCGACATTACCCCAGGCACCAACTATGGCGAAGACTAATACGAATGCTATAGGCCATACGTACCTAAGCACCCTACTCCAGGTACTACCTTGTTGTGTGTACATCTCGAAATCTCTAGAGCTTTAGTGCCCATTTAAAACTTACCGAATATTGTGGTGTGTGAGAAAAGATTTATTTCCTAATAGTTATTGCCTAATAGAAATGAATGCTAATAATGAGTTGGTTATGAACGTGATTTGCGATAATGAGACGAAGGCGCCAAACGTGGAGGAGGATAACTCGGTATCGCTACTCATTAATAATGAGTTGTTGATTGATACATGCTCAAGCGTTAATAAGTTGATCAATAATAGTAGGGTGTTGGGCATTGATATAAGGCCTAGATTGCTCATTATAACTACGCCAGTTAATCATCATTGGGGTGGTGTTGATGCCATTACCAATGCGTTGACCGTGGCCGTCCCAGTCGATAGTACAATGCATGGTTTTGAACTTAGGAATAAGCTTGAGGGGCTTGGCCTAGACGTGATTGAGGTTGGTGGTAGGGAGAGGATTAGGCTTGGCTTTGGTGATGTTGAGCTTATCAGGGTTGGTAATAGGAGGGTTGGTGAATTGCTCGTTTACTTCCCAAGCTATAAATTACTGGTTAGTGGTTGTGGGTTGAATCTATGGCTTATTAATGATGATGAAATAACGAGGTTCTTTAGGGAACTTGGTGTTAAATACTTCGTGGGTGGTTTAGGAGCCACGTCAATAAGCGAGTACCAGGGCGCATTGTTGAAGGATGTCATTAGGGGTTTAAGTGGTGTTTACCCGCTACATGGTACAGGCCCCAGGCTCAGGAAGGAGTTAGTAAGTAATTATAGGAATGTACATGACGTGGGTGCAGGGTCCATATTAAGGTTTAGGTGATGCCCCTTGCAATACCTAGGCTTATTAATAGTCATCGCCACTTGGTTTGTGATTGTCGGCATATTATACCTACTTAAGCACCTCGGCGTTAAGATACCCGTTAGGTTTACTATGGAGTATTCATAATGCTTAGGGATGAGGAGCTGGTAAAGGAGGTAATTGCACCATTAGGGAACCTATTGCGTAAGATCCCAAGTTGGTTGATTGTATTATTAACCGTGGGCCTATTCTCAATCTCTATGTTCATAATAGTGCCAATACCATTGTTAATCATGAGCATTAATGCATGGGGACTACCATCAATGCTTTACTTGATGTCTAAGAACCTGATCCTGATGATCATAGCCATGACCCATAGACTAAGCCAATGGAGGCTGTGAGGAGGGGGTTCACACCACTTGCTCCCTTGATACCTGGGGTCACCGTATCACTGTACACGTTCGTATACATAATAATAGCCATTGGGATTGGTATACTACTCCATGAATTGGCCCATGGCGCCGTATCCTCGAGGTACGGAATAAGGATAAAGTCCGGGGGCGCCTTCGCACTGCTCTTCCTCGCCTTCGGGGGCTTTGTTGAGATTGATGAGGAGGAATTAAGGAGTAAAGGCGTCCTCATTAGGCTTGCCGTTTATTCAAGCGGGGTCTTCATGAACATAGTCCTAGCCTACATAGCCGTAGCCCTAGTGGAACTGGCATTACTAAGCCCTCCATTAACACGCACGCTCCTAGGAACGACTATCGTGTATGTCGTGAACTCCACAGACTCAGCTTAGGAGTGGTTACGTGATAACGGCCGTCAATAATCAACCCGTGGCAAGTGTTTATTCATTAATATCGATATTAAGCTCAGTTAATTCGAGCAACGTCACACTAACTGTGTTTAACCCATCAAACGGCGCCATGTTTAATGAGGTACTAAGCACGGGTAACCTATCAATGGCGCTTCTCGGTTATTCAGCCTGTACATAAGACCATGGGGCATAGTCGTGGAGAGTAGGTCCTTCTACAACCTAATGTTCTGGATATACACATTAAACCTAACCCTGGCACTACTCAACGCCTTCCCAGCATACCCGCTAGATGGTGGTCAGTTCCTGGAGGCACTCCTCACCAAGGTGATTAAGGACCAGGCATTAAGGAGTAAGGTCATGATAGCGGTATCGATTATCCTTTGGTCACTAATAGGGCTTACGCTGTATTACACGTTGATAACCGGCTTATACAGGTTAATTTAGTTGAGTGCGTGATTCTTTAATAACTGCTTAACAGAGCCTCCTGACAATGAGCAGTAGTGAATCAGGGGTTCATGAGAATTTAAGGGCAAGGGTCAGGAGAGGGTTTATACTCGGCATAATCATTACGGCACTATTCTTCCCACTAGGTCTATCCCACTTTGGTGAGGCGTTTGCCCTGGAGCTTAGGGCCTATGGCTATGTGGTTTATAGGTCTGGGGAGGTAATTCACGTTAGTTACTTACCGCTTTACCTCTATATGTGGAGGGTTTCATCGTTGCTATTCCTTGCGTGGATAATAACCTACATAGCCTACATAATCAAACCATCGATAGTGCTCGACTCCTCAGGCGTTATTTATGGAGCCTTTTACGTAATAACTCACTACATCTACCTATTCACGATAGGCGCGCCGGTGATCATCTACCCATTCACCTATGTTTTAATCACGGTGGGCAAGCCCCTCCTCTACCTTGATTGGGGTCAGGTTATTGGCCTAGTGACTATTTGGAGGTATTACTCAATTCGTAGGTTAATGCGGGGTTAGTAATGAGCGGCGTTAAGGAGAAGATAGCAGGCGTACTACGTGAGCTTGGCATAAATTGGGTTAGGGACTTTGAGGAGAGGGATCCCCAATACCTCGCTGTGGCTGGGCTATGCCGTGCATTGGGGCATGATGTTGAAACGACGCTTAAGTTAACAATACTTAATGCCCTAATTAGTTATCAATTAACCGGTAAGGGTGAGGATCACTGGAATTACTTCGCTAATTACTTCATCGGAAACAAACCAGTTGATTTATGTAGGGATTTCATAAACTACGTGATTAATAGCAGGTACCTGGCTCGGTATAGGGAATCGAGGATAAGGAGGGTTCAGAACGTATGCCCACAAATGGCTGGGTTAAGCCTTGGTAATTACCTCAATGACCTAGAATCGCTGTGGAAATTACTTTCGAGAGTAACCAACGCGCGTGGTGATGAGAAGACGATAGTGTTTGCCGTTAAGATGGCCTATTACGTGGGCAGGGCCTGCGGGCTCGATATTTCCGTCCCAATGGATATACCAATACCCGTTGATTATAGGGTTACCGTAATAACAATATGCAGTGGTTTAATACCGGTCGTGGGTAGCCCCAATAACGTGGCTGACCTGGCCAGGGATTTAATGACTAGGCGTAGGGCCGAGATTCAGGGCGTGTGGAGCGAGATTGGTAGGCTTAGTGGTATACCACCGCTTAACCTCGATTCCGTGGTTTGGGTGCTCGGCGGCTTACTAATTAACTCCTCATTCAATATAGGCAGGGCAATTAATGAGGCGAGGGCCTTAGGCGCATATAATGAGAAGGTTCCTGAACTACTTCAGTTACTTGGTGGTCGCTGCATTGATAAGTAGGCGTTAATGACGACGTCCCTGGCCTCCCTATACACCTGTGACGGGCTCTTACTCGTTTTAAACCTACGTAGTAACTCGACCCTATCGCCATTAATCGCTATGTAGCCGCTCGAGACGAGCCTATTAAGTATCGCCCTAGCATATCCAGCGCCAAGCCAGTAACTCATCATCCTATAAACCTTCAGATACCTAAGCCTGGCCCTACCATTCCTCAACTCAAGCTCCTCAAGCAATAGCAATGCTAGCCTGGCCTCAGGACTCATCGACATAGACCTCACCCCTGTCCAGATCGACACGTGCCGTAACGCCGCTCTTAAGGTTTAGTATCTCCCTGGGTAAATTCGTCATTATTGGTATCTGTGCCATGATAGCCCCAATGATGAGCATCGCGTCAGCCTTAACACTGAGTATAGCCAGTGGGGCCCTACCGTACTTACTCAATTGGTACATGACGTAGGGACCACGGTTGATCCCCTCGAACTGGGTATCGCTAGTATCTTACTTGCAATACTGACGTTTATGGTCCTTATAATGCCGTTCTTTCCATCAACATCACCAAGGAAGGAGAGTGGTTCTCGGTAAACCACTAACTCACCACTAATGATGCCACTCCCGAATATGGTCTCCCCCTTAAACTTCATGCGAGTTCAGCATGGGTATGGAAGTAATTACCTTAATATGTTTTAAGGCACTAATTTAGGGAGTGCTTTTTATCACTCGATCCTAATTTTAATAATCCTCTTGGTCTCCTCAACCTCCTCCTTAGGCAGCTCCCTGTACGTCAACCACCAGGCGTAGCCTTTATACTGCTGGAGCCTCTTCGGAGCCTCCTCAATATTGTGCGGCGGTGGGTTCAGGACATTCTCGCCGATTAACTCGTTATATGGCCAGTTGGCTGGCATGACAACTCCATACTTATCAATTAGTTGTAGCGACCTAACAATCCTCAGGATCTCCGGTATATTCCTACCAAGCTCCAGTGGGTAGTATAGTATTGTCCTTATCGTCGCCTTATCATCAACTATATAGACAATCCTAACTGTGGCAGTGCCCGACTGGGCATGCAATCCTCCTAGGGCCTTTGAAACCTCACCCAGTGGATCAGCAATTATTGGGAATGGTATCTTAACGCCTAACGTCTTCTCAATCCACTGAACCCACTCAATATGGCTAATGTCACTATCCACGCTCAGGCCTATTAATTCCGTGTTCAGTTTCTTAAAGTCATCGTAGTGCTTCGCAAAGCTTACGAACTCCGTGGTACATACTGGCGTGAAGTCACCTGGATGGCTGAAGAGTACGAACCACTTGCCCTTGAAGGCATCCGGTAGCTTCATTGGTCCGTGAGTAGTCACTACATTTAACTCAGGGAATTTCTCCCCTATTGACGGGATTGTTATTGGCATACTACGAGCCAGTAAATGACCATGTATTTAAATGAGGTTTCTTTGTTATTTTGAATTTACTAGGCAAATAAATAAGCGATACATTGATGTTTATCCAATAAGCATGTGAATGGTGGGTCTATAGGAATCATTTAGAATACATGAATTAAATTACTTTAAATTAAATAATGATAGCGCTGAAAATAGTAGGGCTATGAGCAATGAGGGCATTGCATTACTAATAATGTATGTTTTCGTGGTATTTACTATAATATTACCATTAATATTCATACTAATTGGTGCCGGTTTAAGTTATGTTGGCGTTATTGATGTTTACGTGATTATTAACGACTATGCTGGAGCACTAATTGTTGTGGCTGCCCTATTAACGTTAGGTGCGGTATTGACCTATAAATATGGCCCTTCATTAGCGAGAAATCTCATGAGTGATCTAATTAGGTTTATAAATCCCACGGAGTACTTGATGTATTCATACACAGGAGGTTGGTTCAATTATACCTATCATTATTAATACCTGCAATAATTGTTTATCTAATCAATGCGGGGGTGATTAGGGTGATGGGCTTGTACAGCGCGGCATTTAATGGCTTCTTAATCGCTGGTTCATCTAATTTAGTGCTCATGATAATGGGTGTTATTAACCTGGTGCTAAGTACATGGTTGATAGTCAGTGTTTCCTACCTGCAATTAAGGATTGCCACGAGGCGCATAGTCAGTAGACTAGGTAGTGCGATTGGTAGTACCGTGGGCATTGCAGCATCCACAGGCACAGCCGCATTCGTGGGCTCTGCCTGCGGCTTAGGCGTCTGTACAGTGCCTATATCCGGTGTTTCTCCAATGGCTATGGTTTTTATGAGTATATTCGATATTAATGCCCTTGAACTAATTCATTACTCATCGATAGTCCTACTGCTCCTAATGCTAATTACCTCTATCCTGCTAGTGATTATTCATAAAAGTATGGTGAGGGGTTTATAACGGTCGTGAAATTAATTTCAACCCCACTTTTAATGATGAGCTAGGGCCTTTACCCACACATTCAATTTAATTTAAGAGGTCAGGTGGAAATTTTCACACAATTGTTAGCAAAGTTTTTAAGCAAACTCACGATCAGTCCTTTGATGGGCGTACTATTGTTTATTGATACTCAGACTTTGATTTTGATTATCATAGCCTTCATTGTCCTGATTATTTGGGGCCCGAGTAAGATTCCCCAGTTGGCTAGGAGCTTGGTCAGTCCATTAGGGAGTTTAAGCGTGGCGCCAGTGAGAGTGAGCCTGAGCCTGAGCTCATTGAGATTGCCAAGAAGCTTGGTATTGACCCCACGGGTAAGTCCAGGGATGAGTTGCTGACGGAGATAAATAATAGGCTTAGCCAGCAGAGGCCTGCCCCTGAGAAGCCCAGTGTTGACCCTAAGGTTCTGGAGATTGCCGAGAGGCTCGGCATAGACACCAGGGGTAAGAGTGAGGAGGATTTGATTAAGGAGATTAATTGGAGGTTGAGCAATAAGTAATTCCTTAAAGCCGCCTCGTGGTGACCCTTAAAATGGGTATTTACCTAATCCTTGACGAGCAGACGGGCCTACTCCTATTCCTATTCTTCCTAGTCCTACTGGCCTGGAAACCCGAGACACTGCCGAGGATAGCCAGGGAATTGGGCAAGTGGTACTACTGGGCGAGGAAATCCCTTGAGGACTTCATGAGGGAGATTAACGAACCAATCTACGAGGCCAGGAACACCGTGAATAATACGGTGATGGACATTAGGAGGACAGTAAACGAAGCCTTGGACCCAGACATCCTAAGGATAGCCAGGGCACTGGCATAGAGACCCAGGGAAAGACAAGGCAACAAATAATAAACGAAATACTAAAGAGATTATCAGGCAACGAAAATCAACCGTCATAATTAGTTAAGACCCCAAACCTCCGCGTTAACTCCTGCGACCATTTGTCTGCTACCTTATTCATTTCCTCCAGTATTTCTTCGTAGTACCTTAGTAGGGCTTGGCCCTCCGGCGTTAATTTTGCCCCGCCCCTCCCCCTGCCTCCCTTCCTGGCGTCGACTAGCTTAACGCTAGGGCCTTCTCCATCCTATCAATGTAATTCCAAACAAAGCGGTAGGACATGCCCAATTTACGGGCAGCACCACTCAGGGAACCAACCTCATTAATGGCCTTAAGAATCTCATAACCACCAGGACCAATAACATGCCTACCACCAACCTCAACCCAAACCCTAAACCTAACACTCACGGGCATACTAAGTTAACGTGTGCATTAAATACAAAACTTTATCCTTTTTGAAATAGGGAATTTCTGAGGATTAATGGGCTTGGCTACCTATTTATCATTTATGTGAAAAAGGGATTTTTACCCACATGCGCTCATTATAAGTAGTAATGAGTGAGGATAGGCCGCCCTATGATAGGGAGTTGCCTCTTTGGGAGCATATTCGTGAGCTTGGGGTTAGGCTTAGGAGGGCCTTGATCGTCTTCGCAATAGTCTTTATCGTGCTTTGGCTGCCAATGCCTGACGTGAGTAGTCACAACATTGCCAAGGTCGTCGTAGGCTTCTTCACAATGGAGTACAACCCAATAATAGCCTATATCTATAGGCACTACGTGTATAGCCTGGTTACGGCGCCCGCCAAGTCCGTGACCTGCGCCAGCAATTATGTTGTCAGTAACTCAACACAGCCCATTAGCATAATTTCGACAACGGTGCTCGGGCCATTCGTATTTAGCGTTGAGCTTAGCATGGTAATCGCCCTCCTCGTTACAATACCCGTGTTTGTTTACGAGATTTACCAATACGTCAAGCCAGCCCTATACCCACATGAGCTCAGGGCCGTTAAGAGGTATGTGTGGATCGCCACAGCACTCTTTTACCTAGCGTATTCATCGGTTATTACTTCGTATTCCCAGCCTTCCTGAGGATAAGCCTATTCTGGAGCTGCCTATTCGGCTTCGTGCACATGCTTACCGTGAGTGGTTTCCTGGACACATTCATAGCAACGCTATTCTTTGCGGGCTTCCTCTTCGAGACCCCCATAATAATGGCCCTACTTACGCAGGCGGGTTTGGTGACGCCGGACATGCTATCGAGGAATAGGCCATACATTTACTTCGGAGTCCTCGTGGCCATAGCCATAATAAACCCAGACCCAACATTAATAAGTACGCTGCTCTGGTTCATAATGTTCATAGCGCTATTCGAGGCAGGGTACATATGGAGCAAGACCATATACAAAAACATGCCCAAGATGTGAAGCCAGGACTTATTCCTTGCCATTGCTCACTTTAATTGCGGCATGGTCATGCGGCGTTATGAGATTACCAGGAATGGCATTTTTAAGCCCTGCACCTATTTACTTAATGGGTAATGGAGTACCAGAAATGGCTTGCCCAGGCAATTAGGGATTTACGTACGGCGAAGAACTCCCTCAACTCTGGAGACTACTACGCCTGCGCATTCTGGTCTCAGCAGGCCGTTGAGAAGACGCTCAATGCCTTGCTCATTTCGAGGGGTAAGGTGGTCAGGGACCATGACCTGGTGGAGCTTAGTTACGTAATTAGGGATGAACTTCACATCGATATTTCACGGATAATAGACCACCTTAGGGAGTTAACCACTCACTACACAACCTCCAGGTACCCTGATGCAGCCAATGGTTTACCATACGAGATATACACCGAGGGTAAGGCCAGGAGGGTTCTTGAGATGGCTAGGGAGGTGGTTGAATGGGTAAGGCAAAATCTGCAGTAGAGAGTCAGGTCATACTGCTCAGGAGGGCTTGGGAGTTCGTGAGTAGGGCGAGGTCTAAGATCGGCATTTCCGAGGTCTACGTCGTAGGTTCCAGGGCTAGGGTGATTACACGGACATGAGTGACATCGACTTAGTGATTATTAGTGATGATGTGAGGGGCATGGATCAGCTGGAGAGGAGGTTATTGCTTAAGGACTTCATCGAGCCTAGAATTGAATTCTTCATATACACTACTGAGGAGTGGAATGGTGAGGTTACGGCCTGGATAAGACAGCTTAAGCGTGAGGCTGTTAAGCTCGTTGACCTAATGAGGGCCTACGGCGTAAGCCCCGGATAAGTATTAAGAAGATTTATAATAGTGCTTATGAATTACGCCATGTAATATGGGCATACCTCAATCATTAATTGAGGCACTTAGGAAGAGGGGCCTTGACGTAGACTACGTAATTGATGTCCTAGCGTCAAAACTCGGGTTGGACCCATTAGATACTGCCAGGGCACACGCGGAATTGGCTTTGGTGGCGTTTGGTGAGGGCCTTAACTTCATTGATAGGGGCGATGTTGTTCAAAGTAGTGAGAAGCTGTATAAGGCGGTGGAGGAGGCTATCAAGGCATTGGCTATCGCCAAGAACCTCGACGAGGCCAGGGAAGCCCTAAATAAGGCAGGTGGACCGTAAGCCTACTGGACAATGCAGCGTCGAAGCTCGGTGACGTAGCCGAGAGGGCCTGGGCTGAGCCTATTTTCTCCATGTAAATGGATTCCACGAGGTGAGGATCGGCATTGACGAGGTCAGGAGGAGGGTTAAGTACATAGCTCCATTGATTGAGGAGCTTAAGAGGGAGGTTAGGGTTGGTACTTAATTGGAAATTGAAAATAAATTTTAACGTAAATTTAACCCGGGTTGGCGCATCATCCCGTGACTGTTACGTATACCTGGAACTTAATGCCATATGCCTCGTACTGTCCATCGGCATCATAGACCCTGACTATGTACGTGCCTGGGCTAAAGGTTATTGGGGCGTAGAGCTTAACAATGGCCGACTGGCCCAGTGGCACCACGAGGGCGAAGCGTCGGAGTGCACTAGGTGTCCTGGTAAGTCGTACTCATTTATGATGTTGCACTGCGGTATGCGGCCTAGGTATGTGGAGTTCCACTCATAGGCCACTGTGCCGTTTGGGTAAAGCACCTGCACGAGTACTATGAATCCACCGTAGGTGTCTGGACCGGCTATCCTAGTAATGTGTAGCATAAGTGTGCCGTTCTCGAATAATTGAGTGCCGGCCAGCGAGTATGCGGGTGTCTTTGAGTAATTGGTTAGGTGGGTGAATCCCTGGAAGTTTATTTGGTATAGGCCCATCGTTACTCCCGTTGCGATTATGAAGCCCAACAGGCTAGGGCGGTCGTCTTATCCATACTCACCACCTCACCATAGCGGTATATAGACCTTCCAAATCCTCAAACCCCTTGGGTATTTCTTGGCCAGGTACTGGTCAATTGATAACCACCTACTACCAGTGAACATGAACATTAATGCGGCAGCACCCTCAACAGCGGCTATCTGCCACTCATCAACGCATGTAGGTCCCAACCAACCACCGGCAGCCCCAATGCTCCATGCTAGAATAGCTATCACAAGCCCAGAAAGCCTCGTTAGGAAGCCAAGCATCATTAATAGTCCAAACAACCCCTCAACAGCGGTGAAGAGGAGTAGGAATAAATAGAGAAGGTGCGGATGCAGCAGCAACCACTCAAGCTGACCAACAACGGGCTGCCATGCATGCGGCAGGAACGTTATCAACTTACCACCAACATATGCGGTTGATGATGGATTAAGCTTGGCAGGCACATTAACAGTCCTCCTAAGAAAGGCCGAAAAGTACATCCAACCCAATGTAACCCTAAGTATTGGCAAATATCTCTCAACACTAGATACCTCCATAGTTCTTTCCATAGATTTGACTATTTCTGTCATATTTTATCGATATACCGCAAAGACATTACCCTATTAAGAATTAATTTCTAAAATATTAAGAGAAATAAAATGTACGATGCAGCAAAAATATCGTGGAAATAACGAGCATGTAAATAAATACATTATTATATTAATTCATGACTTTTTATAAATCATAAATTATCTGATTTATTGTAAAATTCTACTTTCTACCTTAAATCCTAACGTTCACTTTTACATGTATTCTACGCTTGTAATGTCATTCTTTTGACAATAAAGGTTAAAAATAGTGCATTTTTAGGTTATTTTTAGGTGGTTTAATATGAGTATTTATTACCTAGATAATTACCACATATTGCTGCTTCATACGCTTCTTTTTCATCTTGTTAAGGGCAAGGTGAGGCATTGCGATAAGAATCTTGATTCTCTTTACTATATATCAATGAGTACTGGTATGAGTATTGCGACGGCGTATAGGAAGGCTCTTGATCTGATGAATCTTGGCTTGATAGAGAGGGTTAGTAAGGGTCACTATGTAATAACTACCAAGGGTGTACTACTGCTTGCGCTGATGTACATAGGCAACGGCATTTCCGTAAATAGGGATGCCTTTGAGCTAGCTATCGATAAGTTGAGGGAGGATTGGGACCTTGAGGAGTTTGACCGTAATGAAATCATTAATTACTTAAAATTATTATATAAAGGAATTAGTAAATTAGGTCTGTCGCCATTAAGCATCAACATTGGTTCACTTGGTAAGTCAGTTTATTATATATTGCCCGAGAACATCAGTAACGGTAGAATCTCCCTAATACACTCAATAGCTGAGTACCTAGGTGTGAGTGAGAATGAGGTTCGGTCAGCCGAGAGGGTGATTGCTAAGGCATTGCTTGATTACTTACCAAGTGTCCGCTTAAAGGACGGCTGTAGGGCCGTTGTTACGTTAACTGGTGATCAATCCATCAAGGCTTCACCGACGATTCTAGCCATTAAATGTAGGATTAAAGGATATTCACTTAATAGTGATTGCCCTGTGGCTTTGTCATTAATTCGTAGGGCATTTAACGAGTAGTAACTTAGCATTTTCCCAAAATGCTTTAATATTAAGTCATGAATTTAAAATTATAAATGATACCTCACCTGCTAATGAGAGAGGATTCACTAGATTCAATGCACATGCTTATCCTTGAGACCCTCATTATATCGATGTTTCAATTAGCCTTGATGCAAAGGGGAATTAACACATTATCATTAACCTACCTATCCAAAACAACTGGGCTAAGCATAGCGACAATTTACAGGAAGGTGCTAGAGCTAATGTCAATGGGCCTCGTCGAGAAGGTCAATAGGGGGCAGTACGTCGTTACGACTAGGGGCGCCCTTCTATTGTCCGTAGCGTACTTAACGGGTTCCATCAAAGTTAATGATGCGGCATTTAAGTACGCAATCATTAAATTAAAGGAGGACTGGGGATTAGAGGATTTTAATGATGATGAGGTTAGGGAATACATATCACTATTGATTAGGGGATTGATTAGGCTGGGTAGGAAGATCGAGGACTTCTGCGCCAATAGCCTGAGTAGGACAGTCCTCGCTCTACTCCCCGACAACCTAAAGATTGGTTCGAAACCCCTGGACCTGGTAATATCAGAGACCTTAAACGTGCCCATAGAGCTTGTTAGGAGGCTGAGAGGGTGATTGCCAGGGCATTGCTTGAGCTATTACCGGTGGTTACCTTAGGTGATGGCTGTAAAGCAGCATTATTGATAGAGGAAGTCGCTGGAAAGCCAGTCTTAAGGCCGGTGGCGGTCAAGTGCAGGGTCAATGGTTACACACTACGCCCAAACTGCCCAATACTCTCGTCAATTATTAATAGGGATAACTTACTTAGAACTTTTCACCCATATGAAAATAGGTAATTCCTAAACACAGGTATAACTACGGTCGTTTATATCAAGTGAGAAAGCACCACTTATATCCAACACATAATTAGGCATTACTTGATGTCATCACCTTGGCCAGTTAGCTGGACAGGCTGGGGCCCATACATGCCGCCAGGATATCACATGATATGGGGCTGGAGAATAGCCGCTGCGGTCTTCCTAACAGCGCTTGGAAGCATGGCCATGTTGTTAGCCGCATTCTACGATGTAAGGATGAAAGCCGGCAGGATGGTGAAGATAAACATAACGGCAGGTTGGATATTCATACTCGCTGCCCTAGCCTTCTTCATAATAGACCTTGGAAGACCTGAGAGGGCTGGCAACATAATATTCATTGGCTACCCACATGGCAGGCTAGCCCAATCCTGGATGGACTGGGGTGTCTTATTCCTAAGTGGTATGGTTATTTGGGGCTTGATATATCTATTTTTCCTATATACACCGTCTATCGTAGTTTCGATCTTCAAAACCCGTGTTAGACTCGCACGTTTAGTGCTGGATTACCTAGTAATGCTTACGGGCATAGCAGCCACGATATATACAGCCTTTCTATTCGCCGCTGCTGGTGGTAAGTCCTTCTGGTGGAATGGGGCCTTGCCCATCTTATGGCTGTCATCCGGTCTCGGCTACGGTGCGGCGTGGTCGTTACTTGTGACGAGGTTCTTTGAGGTACCAACGAGGGTAAAGACCGATGGTGGTGCGGTGACCGCGTTCTCGGTCGAGGAGTTAAGAGACATACTACATGAACTCAGTTGGATAGACCTACTGGCAGTAGTGTTTGAGGCATTTTCCTGGGCCTTATTCCTAACCGTAGCTTACGCAAATCATTATGAGGCGAGGATACCACTAACTCAATTACTTCTTCAAACCTATGCACCGTACTTCTGGGGATTCGTAATAACCCTGGGCATCGCAATACCATTACTTCTTGAAATTGCGCTACTTAGGGTTGATCCACTGGGCAACTTTGCCAAGTGGGCAATACCGGTAATATTCATAGCCGTCATGGTCGGAGGTTACACGCTTAGGTACATAGTAATAGCCGTAGCTTACTATTACGCGCCATTTACACCATTAACACATGCATCGCCACAGTGGGGTCCGTGGTGGGGGTGATGGGCATGGAGACCGCCACAAAACTCGTACAGGAAAGGGAGGTTAAGAAGGAATGGTCATTAACCAGGAGGACTTCCTAAAGATTGCCGGTGTGACGGCCGCAGCAGCCGCATTCCTAGGCACGGTGGGTAGGGAGGCATTCATATTTGGGCAGGTGTTTAAGGAGAGTAAGTTAGCCCCTGAGGAGGTTGCGAGTGACGTAGTTGCGTTCACGACGTGCTACGGTTGTCTGGGTAGGTGCAATGTCGAGGTGATAATAAGTGGTAAGACGAAGCTGCCCAGGTACATAGCGGGTTCTATATTCACCAGGAACCAGGGAGCCACATGTGACATAGGGGCAACAACAATGCTCCACTACCTGAGCCCAGCAAGGCTGAGGTCTCCGCTTTTAAGGGTGCCCACCAGTGAGAGGTGTGAGGGTGACTTCGTGGAGATAACATACGACGACATGCTAGATATACTAGCCAATGGCGATGACGCATCATACCTGCAGGAGAGGGGTTGGAAGTACGGCTTCCTAGGACTTAAGAAGATTAGGGAGTGCTGTCCGTACAAGTTCGTCTACTTCACGGGCAGGGACCAGTACAACCCAACTGAGAACACGTGGTTCGCCGCAATGTTTGGTACGCCAAACCAGGCAGCGCACGGTGGCTTCTGCGCAGTGGCTGTGGCGTCAGGAGGCTCCTACGCAATGGGCGGTACCTGGTGGGAGTACGGTGGTTGGGACAGCGAATACACTAAGTTGCTGATCATTGCCGGCATGACGCAGGATCACTTCCCAACGATAACTAGGCGTGAGGTTATGAAGGTGATAACGAATGGTGGCGAGATAATATGGATGTCGCCCGAGAGAATTGGCAACTTTGCCCAAGTCGCAAACGAGTGGATACCGGTGATACCCGGTACTGACGGTATGGTTGTTTGGTCAGTAATTCACGAGCTATTCAAGATGAGGGAGCAGGGAATACACTCAATAGATGAGGACTACCTGAAGTGGTACACGAACGCGCCCTGGCTAGTGATAACCAACCCAGACGGTTCAATAATACCACCACAAGCCTCCAACGTCGGCCTATTCGCCAGGATGAAGAATAAGAATGGTGAATGGGTCCCAATAGTCATGGGTAGTGATGGTAACCTATACCCATTCACCGACATACCGTGGCAGAACGGCGTTGAACCAGTCCTTGAGTGGCAGGGCACGATAACAATACCCGTGGCCCCAGACAGCAACCAGACAATAACGCTTAATGTTAGGACAGTCTTCAGCATACTTAAGGAGATAGCCCTACAGGACAAGTGGAGCCCAGAGAATGTTGAGGCCACCTGGGGCACGCCGCCGGCCTATAAGATTAGGGAGCTCGCCCAGAAGATAGTTGACCTACTTAACCACGGTAGGGTCGTCATACCGGCCAAGTGGACCGACTACCTGGGTAGGCAGCACGACTACTACATAGGCACCCCATTCTCAGTATACATAATGAGGGGCATATCAGCCACAGTAATGGCTTCGTGACGGCGAGGGCATTCGCATTGTTACTAACACTGGTTGGTGCAGTCGACACGCCAGGAGGCTTCGCTTATAAACCACCAGCCCCATGGCCAGTACCCGACGGCGACTACTGGCCAGCCTACATAACACCGGCTCATCCAAGGATGAACATTACGCAGGAGGACTACAACTCCAACCCAAGCCTATACACTGGGCCAAATGGTGAGAAGTTAATCGGTGTCGTCGGTGGCGCAATGATTCAGGAGAGGATTCTCAACGATGGCACGGTCCAGATACTGAGTGTTGAGAAGGTTCCGTACCCCAAGGCCCTGCAGTTAACGACGAAGCCCATTGTGTATACGCCTGACCAGATGGTTGTTGATGAGAATGGGCACCCATTACTAATTGATAGGGGCTTCAGCTGGGAGTTCCCGCTATCTGTGCATAGGAATTACACTGCAGTTAATATTGATTCCGGCCTTGAGTGGCCTTACAGGATTGAGTTCCTGCTATGGCACATAACCAACCCATACTGGGACAACGCCTACGACCTAGATAAGGACCTAGGCCTACTTAGGATGAAGGACACTGACGGTAGGTACAGGATACCCTTCGTCGCCATAGTTGATACATTCTACGGAGGTTCAGTACCATGCGTCGACTTAGTTATACCTGACACAACATTCTTCGAGAGGTATGGTGAGCATAGCCTACTGGATAGGCCGGTGTCATCTGTTCATGGACCTGCGGACAACATTGAGTGGCCCATTTTACCGCCGCTGTTTAAGGAGGTTAGGCCGTGGAGTGATGGCGAGATACTGCTTGGTGAGAAGCTACAGTTACCGGGCTTCGTCACGGAGACTGGCGAGCCCATGTACCCGAACCTAATGTATGACTGGCTTTGGAAGTGGCAGTACGCGCAGGAGTCGGCGTGCTCTTCATGGCCAGGGGTAAGGACGGTACATCATGCTGCAAGGGCGAGCCAAACCCAGACCAGGTCAAGATGTATGTCTACCCAGGCTTCATAAACGCAGCCGCATACTCAAGCAACAATACATACCCAGCACCGCAGAAGATACCGGTAACCAATGGCGTATATCCACCGGGTGTATCGCCAGGTACGCAAACCGTTGGCCACGCCTTCGCCTATTACGAGCTGCCGCTGGAGATTAGGTACTATAGGCACGTTAACAAGGGTTACCTGGAGTGGGCCACGAGTGTCAGCCTAATGCCGTATCCGAAGCCCGTGATTATACCCATATACTCGGAGATAATTATGAAGTTCATACTGGCGGCCTACGGCCTGTGGAAGGGCATGAATGCTACTTCTACTACATGTACCAGAAGACCGGCGACCAGACATACCTACAGCTTGCCCAGAAGAATGCATCACCACCAAGCGATTGGTGGGGTAGCCACGTGGCCCAAATAATTAAGCAGTTCTACCACCCAATAGCTGTTTGGTACGAGCCACTGGACTGGATAGCGCCGGACGGCTCACCACCCGAGGAATACCCACTGGCCACTATTAACAGGAAGACCACGCCATGGTTCTACCACACCTGGGAGAACCACCACCCATGGCTAAGGCAGATAATACCGTACTCAGTGATTTGGATGAATCCGAAGACAGCGGCTCAGTACGGAATTAAGGACGGTGACTGGGTCGAGCTAACGAGCAGGGGTGGCGAAATCGCCAGGGGGCAGGTCAAGCTAACCGAGGCCATAGCACCGGGCGTGGTTGGTTACTGGAAGTCCAGGAACGCCAGGGCGGGAATGATGGCCCTGCCACCCAACGCCCTTGAGGTGACTAAGGGGTTCATGTTCAATGACATATACGTGTACACGAGGCCTATAGCCAGGGTGGTGTGCCCAACGACCAGTACACGGTGGACGGCCTGATAAAGGCAGTGCAGAGCGGCAACTACCCAACCCTGCAGTTCGACATATTCAGTGGTAAGACCGCCTGGGGTGACCTGAGGGTTAAGATCGTGAGGATCGCCAATGATAAGCCATACTCGGCCTGGGGCAATGCTGACCCAATCGTTAAGACACCGCCGAAGTTAATAGTCGGTAGTGAGGCCTGGAACATAAAGGTGTTCAACTACAATGCCTACAAGACGCCGCAGGAGATGGGTATTACGTGGTATGAGGTGAACAGTACGTGGCTTCAGTTCCAGGAGACGATTAGGCACTCCATGGGATACTCCTTCTCGAGCGCCACGACGCCGCCATCCAATTCAAACTCAAACTCGGGTACGGACCGAAAAATAGGAAGAATGGACGGGGGTGACCTGAATGGTCCAGCTAGCCATACTCACAGACCTGAGCAAGTGCTTTGGATGCAATGCATGCATGCTGGCGTGCAAGGAGTGGCACTCCAGCGGCTGCTACGGGCCGATGACTGACCTAAACCCATGGGGTCCAGAGCCTGGTAAGGCGCCATGGTCAGTATTCTTCATGAGGGTGCTGCAGGTAGAGGTTGGGGAGTTCCCGAACACGAAGACTTTCAGCGTACCAATCAGCTGCTTCCACTGCAGGAACCCGGCATGCGTTACGGTGTGCCCAACTGGAGCGATATACAAGAGGAAGGAGGATGGAGTCGTGGTGATTAATTATGAGGTATGCATTGGCTGTAGGTACTGCGAGAATGCATGCCCATACGGCAACATCATATTCGACCCAGTGGAGGGCGTTAGTAAGAAGTGTGTTATGGCCATTGATAGGGTATACGACGAGTCACTGCCGCTTTATGAAAGGATACCACCATGTGTTAGGAATTGCCCGGCCGGTGCCAGGATATTCGGTGATATGGATGACCCCAACAGCATAATATATAGGACTGCGATGAGGAAGGGCGCCGTGCCCATGGGCCCGGAGTACGGCACCGATCCGCCGAGCCTATACATAATGCCTGGCGTACAGACCAATGAATCGACCAGGATAGTGACTAATGAGGAGCCCGAGGAGTTCGCACTTAGGACCGGCGCCGCCGACTTACCTAAACTGCTTCAGAAGCTTAAGGGTGTTAAGCCAACCGGCGGTCACTGTGGTGGTGGTGTGGGTAATGCCCAGGGCCAGGCACGTGATTAATATGGGGGGTCTAGACCCACAGGCCTTAAAATCACTCGCCTTTTCCCGCTCTATTATTTACGACTTCCTGGCATCATCCTACATATACCCATATAGGCTTGGCGACTTTGAGAAGCTCATTAAGGCTAGGATTGGCAGGGTTAGGGATGTTGCCAAGGTCCTGGCGGGGCTCTACCCATCAATGAATGGCCTAATTAGGTTGCTAGACATTGCTGAGGGCATCAGTGATTATAATTCATTAACGCCAATACAGGTGGACTTTACAAGGGTTGACTACGGCGCAATACCCTACGAGGGCTACACCCACACTGGCTACCTGGATATGAACACGGAGATAACGCTCAAGAGGATATACGCTGACTATAACCTCGTCGTCAACAAGGAATTTAGGGACTTGAGGGGTGATCACATAGCCGTTGAGTTCGCATTCATGAGCTTCCTGGCGTATAAGGAGTATGATGATTGGAGCAACGCCATTAAGTATGTCGAGGAGGAGGACTACTTCATAAATAATCACCTAATTAATTGGGTCCCAGTATTCGTAAGCACCTCACTAAAGCTCGTGAGGACTGAGTACTTCAAGCTCCTCCTAAACTTCACGAGGGATTTCGTGGTCCAGGACAAGGAGGTTATCAAGATTGTGAGGGATGCATATGGTGGTGAGTGAGGAGGGTAGGTTATTAATCCTTGAGGACCCAAGCGATGAGGATTTGGCCAGGGCCAGGGAACACGACGGCCCCGTGATTATTGTGCTTAGGAAACTAAGTAGTGTTAATGTTCATGGCATACACCCAATGAACATTTACATACTCAAGTCACCTAGCGATGAGGAGCTTGAGGCTGTGAAGGCGCAGTTGATGGCTAGGAGGACAAGCACGAAGGAGGTGCCCATCGAGGGCCCCATCAACAGGAGGGAATTGTTGATGGGTAGGGTCACAAAGGTCGTTGAGAAAAACATACCGACATACTTCGAGAATGCCTGCAGGGCTAGGTTTGGCTGTAACGAGTGTGTTAATGCATGCCCCGTGAACGCGATATCCATCGTTAACAATAAGGTGGTTATTAATGAAAATGCATGTATTGAGTGCGGTCTATGCGTGTCCAAGTGCCCAACGGGCGCCCTGGCGATGGTTGGCGCTGACGATAATGAGTACGTAGCCCTACTCAACAAGTTAAATACCGTAAGGGGCATTAGGAGGGTGACGTTCACATGCCCATTAAACACCAGGGGGCCCAGGAAGGGCGAGTACATCTATAGGGTTCCATGTGTCGACGCAGTCAGTCCAGAGTGGGTGGCAATGGCGCTTGCGAAGTCCCTCGAGGTGGATATTGAATGCCCTGACCCCTCATGCAAATTAGGCGGTGCCGACTACGCCAAGAGATTAATCAACGCATTTACTGAATCCTTCAAGCTCGGCACCACTGAGGATGGTGCATTAACTACGGCAGGTGATGAGGCCGCGAGCGAGGGGATTATTTACATGGGTATTAGGCGTAACGACTATGTTAAGGCACTGACGAGGCTTCGGTCGAGGAGCACGGGGACGGCCAATGAGTTGCTCAAGATATTTAGTGTTCATGTTGATGACGTTAAGTGTTCATTCTGTGGGGTATGCTTTGCCAAGTGTCCCGAGAGGGCATTTGACGTTGGTAGGGATGGTAGTAAGACAGTGCTTAGGTTCAACAACCTTAAGTGCATTGGGTGCGGTTACTGCGCAAGGCTATGTCCCGAGAAGGCAATAACCGTTGATAGGGCTAAGGAGTTCCCAATGAGTGATAGTACTGACGTGGTCTACGATGAGGTGGTGACATGCAGGATGTGTGGTAAGCCATTCGACACGAGGAGGCACATAATGGCTACGAAGGTTAGGCTCGGCATCAAGGGGGACCCAGAATGGCTATACCTATGCCCAGACTGCAGGAGGTATTACACGGCTAAGAAGATGCTGGAGAACGCATTGGGTGTAAAGGGGGTAAAGAGTTACGTGTAATGATTGACCTTAACTTAAATTCTCATGGGTTCACCATTAATTCATTCACTATTTAGTGCATGGTCTGGTTCGTAAGGAATTAATGATTAGGTCGATTTAAGGTTAGTATGTGAGGGCTTATTAACCACTTAGTTTGTAACCATGCCTTCCTAGTTATATGGTGTTGGTAATTTAGGTAAGAATTTGTAAGAGATTGTGAAAAACAGAGTTAAATAAGACCGTGGGTGCACCGTTGATGAACACCAAAACAATAGGGCTGGTAATACTGGTGGTAATACTCGCGGTAGGGCTGGGGTACGTGGGTTATCTATACTCAACCACAGCGTCAATTGCCAGTAAGTACATGGTACTTCAAAACCAATACCAACAATTACAGAGTAAGTACCAGGCACTGGAGAGCGAGTACTCAAGCCTAATGGCAAATTATACGAACCTCCAGAATCAATACATGAGCCTACAAAGCCAGTACCAATCACTGGAGAGTATGTCTAACTCGAGCATGGGCATTATGCAGCCAGAGTTCATACCGGTTGGTGAGGCCACGGTCACCGTTAACGCGACACAGGGAGCCACGGTTAGGCTCGGCAATATAATAGCCGTAATTAGGCCAGGCACGTATGTGGAAACACCGAGTGGCAGGTGCTTGATACGTATCAATTCTCAATAATTGACTACATGCTGGAGAATGTCGGGTCAACACCAATGGAGATGGGTATGGGAGGCTCACCGCCAATTTATGCCTTTGCCTACGCCGTTAATGGGCAGGTATCGCCGGGGTACACATTCGTTAACCAGGAGGGTAAGCCGCAGGCAATAATAACCGTTGTTAGGATGCCGAGTACGTGGACCACCTGGACATGGCTTGGATTCACGGAGGAGCCCAACGGCACATTAATCGGCGGCCACTACGCCTTCCCAGACAACTGGGTGTATGTTGGCTCTGGCATATTCGTGAATTATCAATTCGTCAAGCCAGTGCCTGGGTATTCGTATACACCGGGATGCCGGCAATGTCGATGACCGTGTACACCACCGAGACTATGCCGAACAGTACCGAGGTAACGACGATGGAGCCCGAACTCGTCCCCATTAGCATAGGCACGATAACCGTGAATGCGACGCAGGGAGCGCCGTTGCAGTGGGTAACCTACTGGCGATAATACCGCCTGGCACCTACGTCAAGACACCGAGCGGCCAAATACTCAGTACCTACAACTTCAGCCTGGTGTATCAGGCCTTCTACAACTCGGTTTACCTAAATGAGAGTGGCACAATATACTGGCCGATCTTCTCCTACGCCTTTGCGGTGAATAATGAGATAAGCCAGGGTACACATTCGTGAATGCCTCTGGTTCCCCAACGCCTGTTATAACCATCGCCTTCCTACCGCCTCAAGCCTTCTACAACCCAAGTAGTATGATGATGCCCACGAAGGTCACGGCATCATGGACATGGCTAGGCTATGTGGAGTTACCGGACGGAACACTACTCGGTGGTAATTATGCCTTCGCGGACCCGTGGCTTGTGGGTGATGACTACATAGTGAATGTGGTATTTGTTAAGCCTGTTCCGTGGGTATTCGTGGCGCCAATACATGGCTTCACAAACACGACCAATAGCATGGCGTCAATGAGCCAGCCATCAGGAGGTTACTCATAGTGGGTATGCGGCGTTTAATTTAGTTAAAATAAAAACTATTACAATTATAATTCCTATGAATCATCTACCATGACTAAACACACATCCATGTTAGGCAACGCTATTACAGTGTTATTGCAATTTAGTCCCTAGTTTCTCATTAATACCCATAATTCAAATGCGCAACCACCTTATTAATTGGGTGCCCTACCATTCATTGATGCTTAAAACTTATAAATCATTGGCGGGGAATGCCACGTATCTAATGGTTGAGTATGAGAGGGATCTGAAGAAAATACTTATTTGGTTGCTTGGCGGTTCACGTGGAGGTTTAATGAGGCTGAAGATCCTATTACTGCTCAGGAGAAGGCCTATGAATCCTCACCAACTGGCTAAGGCGTTAAATGTGAATTATAGAACGGTGATTTATCACCTTGAGCTTCTTGAGAGGTATGAGCTTGTGAGTAGGTTGGATGTGGGTTATGGCGCGCCGTACTTCATCAGTGATAAACTTGAAAAGAGGTGGGACCTTATTAGGGATGTAATGAGGATAGTGGGCATTGATGAGGAGGACGTGGGGGTGATGAGCCATGACGCATTACCTGTGGTACATAGACATTGGCGCCGCGGCTGCCCAGACAGTAATCGTGGCATTGATATTTAGGAATTACCTGGGAGTTGGCTTTACGCGAATTGGTAAGATACTGCTCTCGGTAGCGGCAACACTCCTTATTGAGAGCGTATCAATGATAATGATATACTACATGTGGTTAAGTTGGGGCCTTGGGATGGAGGTTGCAGCACCAACACTATTAATCACCATTCTAAACCTGATTGTGACATCACTATTATATGTAATATCAAGGCTTTAACAAGGATTAGTACGGCGAATCCGGTGGCATCGTAATGAGTGGGTGCGTGAATCGTACCGGTTAAGATGAAGCTAAATTGATAGGCAATGATGTTGAATATACAAGGGCGGTCAATTCGAAGGCAGTGAGTGGCATGTCATGGATTATTTACTGGAGTTAGGTTTTGGGCCTGGTGATTATGGGGAGTTGAGGGTTGGGCAGGCAGAGTGGAGGTAAGATTAATCTTACCTCCACTCTTCCAGTCCAGGATTTGACAGGTAATACTCACTCCCTGGCGGTGGTTTTGTTCATGGCTTTGTCAGTGCCTTTACCGCGTTTACCATGTTCCTGGCCTTTGTGAGGTCTATTTGTCCTTCCTCGTCCTTTAGGTACGTGCCCACTATGAAGCCGTGGGCCTCCCTGTAGTCGTTTATGTTGTTTGGGTTTATGCCACTACCCACCAGTACCTTGGTGTTCACGGCCTTTATCACCCGCCTTAGCAACAATGGGTCTGGTGGTTCCCCGGTCCTTGAGCCTGTGACTATGAGTGCGTCTGCCAGGGCCCTCTCCACGCAGTCCCTCGCCACGTCCTCGACGGTCATCCTGTGTAGCGGGCTTGCGTGCTTAACAAATATGTCCGCGAGCACCGTGACCTTGGTGTTAAGCCTCGTCATTGCCTCGAGGACCTCCCTCGCCACGGGCTCTATCAACCCCTCGGCACTGACGATTGCCTCGCAGTAGGCGTTCGACCTGATGAAGGATGCGCCGGTCACAGCAGCTATGGCGACAGCCTCAGGGCCCGAGTTCCTCAGTAGGTTAATGCCCACTGGTATGTTCACGGACTTAACCACCTCCCTGGTTATTACTGCCATGGACGCTATGGTCTCCGGCTCCCTAACCCTAGCCTGAATGGGTAATCATTGAAGTTCTCCAGGATGACCGCGTCGAAGCCTGCCTCGTCAAGTACCCTGGCATTCCTAACGGCGAAATCCACGATGGTGCTTATGTCAAGCCCACCATACCTAATCGAGCCTGGTAATGGCGGTAAATGCACAACACCAATGAGTGTCGGCCTATCATCCCTAAACCTAAGTATTGGCATTGATTAGTGGCTAGGTGGGGAATTAAAGAGTATTACCATTCAAGGCCCCTTACACCGACCACGCCCCTATCGAAGTAATGCTCCTGGGCTCCATGATAGTTATCAAGTCGGCGACCTCCATGAACTCGCTGGGCGCGTCCCTACCCGTCAGGACAACATTGACCTCAGGCGGTAATGACCTAATACCACTGATTACCTCATTGGCTGTTAGGTAGCCATTGGCCACGGCATTATTAACCTCATCAAGAATTAGCAGGAAGGGCCTGACCTCCCTAGCCCTGTCCAGCGCCATCCTAAGGACATCCCTAGGCGTCAGGTGCTGGTCCGGGTCCAGTGAGTAAACATCTACATAATCACTGAGGAACCTCTTAATAGCTAGGTACTCACCAACGTACTCACCCCTGTAAATTAGCGTCTTCATCAAGTGCGCAATCACAACCCTATAGCCATGACCCACAGCCCTGAGGACTAGGCCCAGGGCCGCCGTGGTCTTCCCCTTACCATCACCAGTATAGAGCAGTATTAGCCCCATCACGGCGCCTTATGGGGTGGGATTAATTTGTATTACCGTGGTGGTTCCATCCCTCAGTAAACACTTGTAAAATGTCGATTGGTTATACTTAAAAACACGTGAGTTATGTCTTCCTTGCTATGGTTAGCACGTACATTGGTGCATTAATAACGCTTGGTGTTTTCGCCGTATTATCAGCCATAGGCGTAACCGTGACGAAGGACAACCTATACGCGCAATATACCTGGCAATAACGACTGGTCTCGTTGGCGCCGTGTATGGTCTTTTCGGAATAACCTACGGCTTCATACTGATATACCTAATATTCGTTGGTGCGACGATAACGATAACGATAGTCCTAGCGGCAACCTATAGGCGGGTTGAGTTCAGGGGTGGCGTGAGTAGGTCCTGGATATTACCAATGCTGCTATTCATAATTGCGGTAATCATTGCCTCGGTATTCACGAACTACGAGGTGGCGCCAGCCACCAGCAATCACTGATTAGCTTCGCATCAACGCCAGATGGACTACTGCTGATTGCATTATTGGCGTCGCTCCTAATGGCTATAATGATTGGATTAATAATGTATTACCTCGAGGTGAGCGGGAGATGGAGGTGAACGCGGCCATCATATACGGTTTCGCATCAATAATACTAATGATTGGTTACTACAGCGCATTGAGGGCTAACGACCTAATTAGAGTATTAATATCGCTTGAGCTCATGTTCAACGCAATATTCCTAGCCCTAATACCCCTCTTCGCCGTGGATGCCGTGGTCGCCCTCGGAATCCTCATAGTCACCATACTATCGTCATCCACGGAATTCATGACACTAATAACGGCGATAATGGCGATGGACAGGATTAGGAAGTCCGTTAGTGTTGAGGAGATTAAGGCCGGTGGTGAGCAGTATGCCGAGTCAAGGAGTAATACTTAAATCGCGTGGGCAGGGGTGATGTGAAGTGCCAATACCATACACATACATCCTCCTTGCATCAACAATAATAAGCGTGGTGGGCACAGCACCAACACTACTCAGTGAGACTGCTAGGAGGTACTCATGGATTGCGCCGTTAATATCGATGATTATCCTCCTCATTGCGCCGAACACGTACCTAATGGCCTACGTGGCATTCCTCGTGGTGATCGGCGTCCTAGGCATGGTCACGTTGATGAGGCTCAACTCACCAATAAGGGGTGTTGATTACATCCTCGTCTCCATAATGATAATAGCCACGGTGCTAGCCCTATACACGAGCAACCTAGCCCTAACACTGCTATCCCTCATGCTCGTCTCGGCACCTACGTATTTACTAATCCTGGTTGGCGACCCAAGCATTAGTATTGAGGTTGGTGTTAAGTACGTTGTCAACATGATAATAGCCACGGTACTATTCTTCGTGGGCGCGGTAATAATTAGCTCGGGGCCATCACTAATAACATACATAATAGCTTCTCCCTACTACTCCTCGGCCTATCCCTTGAGGTTGGCGTCGCCCCAATGCATGAGTGGGTCCCCGACGTATTCACGGCGGGCAACCCAATACCAGTCGCGATAATAGCCTCGATAGCCAAGATAGCGCCGTTCATCGTCGCCGTGAAGATAACGCTGACGACGATGGGCCTATACAGGGTACCGCCTTACTACCTGCCTACATAGCCAGCGCCTTCGCGGTGATATCGATGTTCCTAGGCAACATAGGCGCATTAACCAGTAGGGAGAGCCCGAGGGTCCTCGCCTACTCCTCAATAGCGAACATGGGCTACGTAATGGCCGCCTTCGCAGCAGCCATAATGGGCGCTCAGGGAATGGGCATAACCCTGGGCCTCGCACTGGCTGGTCTACTGCTTCAGTTATTCATGAACGCGGTTGGTAAGATGGGGTTCTTCAACACCGTATTCTCGAGAGGTAATAATGCGGTGAGTACCTGGTTGATATCCCTGGCCTTCATAGGCACGCCACCACTCCTGGGTTTCTGGTCGAAACTATACATAATACTAGCCCTGGTCTATGGGAACCTGGCGTGGCTGGCAATATTGCTGGTCATAAATTCCGTGATCTCCGTACCCTACTACGTAAGGCTCGCCAGGGATTTGGGGACTGGTTGGAAGGGTGGCTTGGCCGAGGCCTTGATAATAGTTTTCACAATACTCGTGCTTTCAACCACGATACCGCCATCCTGGCTCATACACCCAATAATGAACCTAATTAATTACCTGGCCCTAACACTATAACCGTACTACTTAAAACCATAAACTAATTAAAACATTGATGAGCATTGTCAGGGGAGTCTATGAGGGCCTCACGGCGGTGATTTACGGCCTCATACTAGACATAGCCCTGAAGGCACTACTCCTCATGGGCTTCACAGACCTCGTTTATGACGTGCTACAACTAATCATTGCAATCCTCTGGATTGGGATTGAGATGTTTGGTTGGGGCGGTGTCTGCATAATCAATAGGGGTTCGTGCAGGTTATCAACGATTTACAGGTACACCATGTTCATAGCGACACCACTAATGGCCTTCTCCTACCTATTCTACCTATATGGTGATGGGACGGCGGCAGCCGTCTTGTTCCTAATAGCCGTGAGCCTAATACTTGGTCTCTCGGTCTCCAGCTACGTGGGTGCGTACATGGTTAGTAACCAGTTCAGGAGTGGCGTGGGTAGGGTGGGCTCATTAATCTCGATAGTCGCGGTCATAATGTGGCTTGCCCTAATACCAAGGGTTATGGAGGTGGGCACGGCAATAAATGCCGTGGGCAACACCCTAATCCTAATAACCCTACTCCAGGTTAGGAGGAGGTACTCACCAACAGGTAGGCCCCGCCGTAGGTGAGCCCTTAGTACACATAAACGTCCTCGATAACCCTCATGAGCTTCGTAATGCCTGGGTAGCCAAATATGCCCTGACCAACGTTCTTGACAAGGTTGCCGATTATTATCGTTGGCGTGCCCGGCGCACCCAATTCCTTAGCCACGGACTTAGCCTCCATAACCCTCTGAAGCTCCTCATTAACGCAGTCACCGCCGGCCTCCGCAACCGCCTCCTCACCCTCCAACTTACCACTTAGGTACGCCTCGTAATGCCTCCTCAGGACCTCCAGGAAGACCATTGGATCCCTCCTGTAAATGCACCTGAACGCCGCGTGCAGCCTCTCAATACCCCTATGCACTGGGTAGTCAACGAAGTAGAGGGTTGCCTTACCACTCCTGTACAGCTCAACGAGGTAATCACCAGCCTCATCCTCAAGGAGGGCACAGCCTGGGCAGTGGAGGTCGTAGAAAAGAACAATGAGTAGCCTGGGGTTTTGAGCCCTAAACCCAAGCCCAACCCTCTCAACCCTATCCAAAACACCCCTAACGTCCTTTACCAACCACTCGTCAGGCATCAACCCGATTAATACGGCGACTCTTAAAAACATTAATCACCAATTCAGTGTCGATGGTCGTGGCATTGTTTTTAGGGGCTGAACGTCTTGGCCAGGCAGAGTGGAGGTAAGAATAGCCTTACAGCCACTCTGCAGGCCCAACACGATCAATTACTCAACAACCTGCTCGCCACCGCCCAACTCCCCAGTCTCCCCGCCCTCCTCCCTCTCGCTGAGTTCCAGGTATATCAACGCCTCAACCTCATCCTTATTACCCAGGCCTAGGCCCTCTATTACGGTCGTTGGTAGGCTCGCACCATACTGGGACTTATGTATCCTCCTGATGTTGCCCTCGTAGGCCATGTACCTATTATCCTTAAACAACCAAATCCTCACAGGCGCCCCATTCCTAAAGCCGAAGTACCTAACGGTGGTTGGCAGCGGTATGTAGGCATTAATCACCTTATACTCCTTATCACCAACCCTCCTGCTACTCTCATAAATCCTAACCCTAGCCCTAACCCAAACAGCATTACCAAAGCCAATATCCAGCACCGTCATACACAACAACTAGGTAAACCACCTTAAATCCCTGACCATCATACAGAGGCCGAGGCTTGGCCAGGCAGAGTGGAGGTAAGACTATTCTTACCTCCACTCTCCCAGTCCAGGCTTTGACACAGCACTAATAAATAGATGCCTCACCAATACTTTCACTGATGTTTCTATTTTTTATTAGAGTAAAGCTTATAAACCCCCTGGTTATTTCCGCCTTGATGTACATAGTCACTGGTTACACACGTGGTAAGTCCTCGAGGAGTTTTGAGGGTAGGTATAAGGACGTTGATGACGTTAGGGATGTCCATGAAACCCTAGCCATTAAGTTGAGGAGGGATTTGCAGTATTTCGTGGTTACGAATGATGATAAGGACCTGGTCCTGTGGACCTTCGACATACCTGGTTATGAGACCCACATATACTCGTTCATTAAGGAGACCGCAACACTAATGCTTTGCCCAAGGATCGACAACTCCACATACCTACTACCGGATGCATCAATGCTTGGCGACTTAACAAGCGCCCTATCACGCTATGAGTATAGGGATATGGTGTACTTCGTGAGGCCGTTGAGCAGGGAATTCGTGATAAGGGCCTTGAGGACTACGTACGACTCGGCAGTGGCGATTATAATGAAAATGCTAATGAGCGCCAGTAGGGCCAGGGGTAATGCGTTGAGGATGCTCATAGATAAGGTCGATTATGCCGAGGAATCAATAAATAGGGCATTGAGCATGTGGAGGAGTAAGGGTTACGACATTGATTCCTCAGGTATTGAGAGCGCGATAGGCAGTGTTAGGGAGGTGCTCAGGAGGAGGGTTGGTAGAAACTAACCGATAAAGTCATTAGTTAATCACTCAAAATAAGTGGTGAATGGAATAGATGGGAAGGCGATAAGGGCAGTGATTAAGGAATTAGGGAGTAGGTACCCGGGCAAGTCAAGGTCCTGGGTAAGGAGATCACTCAGGAGATTCCTAAACAACGATGTCAAGGCATTAGGTGGTGATGCGTGGGTCGTGAGGGGCGAGCCATCGATGGGCGACAGGCTGCCTCAGTACATCGTTAGATTCCTAAACGGCAGGTACACCTGCGACTGCCAAATGGGCGCCTGGGGCGCGAGTAGGGGATTGTGCACCCACATTGGCGCGGTCATCATAAGCCAATTATACGAGGAACTCACGAGGACCGTATACGCGGCGGTACTGAGGCTGAGTGCCTCGATAATGAATTAACCATACTAAGTAATGACAATGCCGTGATAAATAAGGTAGCCCAGGGCGGTTCAACGATATACGTGGTAAGGACTGGGCGGGAAGCTACGATAAGGGCCCTACTGGCATGCAACGATGAGATTAGGGAGTTGGTGATAAGCACGAGGCCCATGAAGAACTGGGAGGTCATGGAAATACTAAGGGGCGGGACCGTGCAATCTCACAACAACTCTTACTAGGGAGGGAATGCGAAATAATTTAATGCACAGCCACAGGGTAGCACCAAGCCAACTTCATGACCAAATTAAGAGACAATCAAGGAGCTTAAAGAACGTGGATTACCAACACATTACACAAAACACAATCATCAACCCGCGTGGCGGCCCCGCCGGGATTTGAACCCGGGTCCTACGGCTCCGCAGGCCGCCGCTCTATCCATGCTGAGCTACGGGGCCTGTTTATTGTTTTGTTCATTGGTTTTAAGTTCTTTGCTTTGTGGTGATCCTTATAAGTGGTTTGTGGTGTTTCCTAGTTTGTATGGGGTTTGGTGGTGCCGTGGCTGAGGTCTTCATACCACTTAATGCGGGTGGTGATGTTGATGAGGGTAGGGTTGGTGCAATGCTTGATTTCCTGCTTAGGCGTGGTGTTGAGGGTTTATACGTCGGTGGGTTTGGTGCTGAGGCCTTTGCCTTCACCACCGAGGAGAGGCTTGGTTTTTGAGGATGGTTGTTGATTATTTACGTGATAGGGTCCCCGTTTCGTTCCTGGTATCCGAGATGAGTATTAAGAGGGCTGTCGAGGTCGTTAGGGAGGTCGGTAAGGTCGACATTGACGTACTGACAATACCACAGCCATACCCACAGCAATTCGGTGAGAGGGGTATCCTTGACTACGTCTGTGCGCTGTCCAGGGAATTCGGCGGTGACGTCATGCTCTATAACGAGCCCGCCGTTGGGAATCCCCTGAGCCCGTCAATGGTCATTAAAATCCTCGATAAATGCCCAAACATTAAGTACCTGAAGGATAGCTCACATGACATGATAGGGCTACACACGGTATTATCGGCACACCCGGAGTTGAGGGTTATGGCTGGTAGTGATGGTTTGATATATGACATAATGCTCGCGGGAGGCGTGGGTGTCGTGTCGTTGGTGATAAATCCATTCCCCGAGTTAATTGTTAGGATTGTTAATGAAATAAGGAGTGGTAATTACGTGGAGGCAAGGAAGCTTCAGGAGTTCATAATAAGGGTTAGGAGTGTGCTGAAGGCGGGTGGTTTAAGTGGTGGTTATAGGTATGCGATGTCCCTGGTGGGTATTGACATTGGCAAGCCAAGGCCGCCCTATGAGGACCCAGACGAAAAGACTAAGGAGTTCATTAGGAGTTCATTGATTTCACTCGGCCTCATTAAGCAATGATTAGTGGGTTAGCCCAAGGCCTGAGTCTAGTGTTTCCTTAAACCTCCTCCACCAGTTAATATAGTCCTCATAATCCTCAAACCTCCACTCCTTGGAACCGACTTCCCTAGCCATTGTTGAGACCACGTCCCTAGCCCTCTCGCCCTCCCAGGGCCTGGGCTCCGCATTAGCCTTATTGAGTACTCAGCAATCTCTCTATAGAGGTCCTTATTGGGCTGCATGCCGGTAATCTCCACGTATAACCTCTCAAGCACCGGCTCAGCCAGCCCCTGTGGAACCTGCAAAGTCCGGCATCGTCAATAAGGGATTCGGCAATGGCCCTACTAAGTGATGACTTTGCAAAGTCCTCCGGGCCCATGAAAGTCGGTGTGTAGTTAGTCCAGTACCTGCCAAGTACGTACATCGGCGCGACCATTCCAGGGGCCCAGTATAGGTTTGGCGTCATGTAACCGTCATTTCCATAGGCCACATAAACCACCAAGTCCCTAAAGGACTTACCAACCCTCAGGACTCTATCGTGAAATACCTCGTCGAGCTTCCTAGCCGCCACCCTAATGCCATTCTCTGCGATCAACCTAAGCACCTCGCTCGACCTCTCGACAAAGCCCCTAATGACCTCACCAGCCAGCCTAGCGTTCTTCCTAGAATCAACCTCCGGGTTGAATTTCATCGGGTCGAACACGGGCTTATCGCTAAGCCCGGCCTCATCAGGCCTTAACAGCCCATGCTCGATGGCATCAAAAATCCAGGCAACCACGTATCCCATCTCAATCGCGTCTAGGCCGTACTGATCAATTAAGTCGACAAGTGGCACGGCCTCCTCAAATACGTAATTGCCAATGAATGGGCCCATGGCATGGAATGGTTCGTAATCCACCTTCTTACCACGCCAAACCTTCTTACAAACCACCGAGCACCCAAAGTCACCGCAGTTATACCAACTCTTGCTTTTAACAAAGACCTCGTCATTAAAGGGCTTCCAGAAAAGCCTTAGTATTGCCTCAACGTGTTGAATCCTAACCTCCCTGGGTAGGTATATGGACTTATAACCAAAGAGTGGCAGTAACTCGCGGTAGTGCGGGTAATTAACGCCAAATGTGCCTCCAGTGCCCATGCTAGGGTCAAACCTGTACTTAATCGTCTTCTCATCCATAACCTGCCTAAAGGGCTTCTTAAAGGACTCAATCATTATTCTATTTATGAAATCCATATCACTAACCCTGGCATACCTGGCCTTATTCGTCCCGCCAGCCACAATCCCAATGACGTTATGGCCCATTGCAAGGGCCGTGCCCGGCCCACCCCTAGCCGCGAAGTCCTCGGCCCCCAGTCTGAACTCACCCCTTATTGGGTTAACGTCGATGGACACTAGGGCGCCATTATACGTACTCAACGCCGCCGGCCCAACGACAACGGCCCTAGCATTATACTTAACGAAGAACTCCCTATAGGTGTCGAGTAGGTACTTCGTAAAGGCATAGGCGCGTGGTAATTACCATACTCAAAGACGGGGTCCATAAACTTCAACTCAATGCCATCACTCGATAGGAAGATTACCACTGGTCTCTTTGCCTTACCCGTTATCACCACGGCATCAATGCCTGCCCCCATGAACTTATACGCCGCACCACCCAGGCAGCCACGTGGAGGGTCTTCGTCATTGGGCTCTTGAACACCGCAATCAATCTGTGAAAACCCGGCATTTTACCGCCAATGAATGGCCCCATACCTATTACGAATGGGACATCCGGGTCAAGCGGGTCTAAGCCCCAGGTCTTTGCCTCATTATGCACCTTACGCCCAGGGTCACAGGTCCCTGCGCTGTTACGTCTTCGATGCTCCAGGAATTCGCATCAAGGTTTAGTCTAAGTACCTTCACGTGTATTACGTTTCCAAGCGCAATAATAGGTTTTCTTGAGTAATCTGTGAATAGGTAATACCTACTTAGTATGGGTATTCAGAGAAATACTTATTAACCCATTACACCCAGTTATACTCAGTAGACCCGGTATGAGGATCAAGGAATTAATTAGGGATGGCATCATATCCTGTAAATCCACCGACCAATAACCTGTGCCGTCGCGAAGATGTACATGCACAATGTCGGCAGTGTGCTTGTGATTGATGAGGATGAGAGACCGGTCGGTATATTCACCGAGAGGGACCTGGTCAGGGTTGTGGCTGAGGCATAAGCTTGACACGCCATTAATGAAGGTTATGAGTAGGAAATTAATAACTGCGAATGTCTCTGAATCCGTGATCTCAGCCGCGATGAAGATGATAGAGAATAACATAAGGCATTTACCGGTTGTCGAGGAGGGTAGGGCTGTTGGAATGGTGAGTATTAGGGACCTTGTAAGGGCATTAATGGCCCAGGAACTATCCTATCCCTGAAAATCAATCAGTAGCTGGTAAAAATAAGGACATAACTCACTCATTAAGTAAGTAGGATGATGATTTACGTCATGGAAAGGCATGGTTCATAATTTTGAAGGGGGAATTAACTAACGCGTTGCGTTACGCGGCCTTATACTTCCCATCAGTCTTTACTACCTTCCCATCCTTTATCAACCTAGTGAGCTGGGCCTTAACCACGTTAACCCTCTCCTCACCAACAGCCTTAGCAATTTCCTCGGCAGTGAACTCCTTACCCTTATTACTCGTGAGGTAGTCAAGTATCTTCTTCTTTATTCCCTCGACCATACAATGTAAATACTACTTCTTTAGGTTATAAAGATATTGCCTTTATATTTGTGAAGTATCAATCGTAATTTGCCCGGTCAATTAATGATATAATTAAATACACGAACATGACTAACTCCTGATTTATTCCCTGGACAATATCCTTATTTCCCCATAATTGCAATACTTAATTCCTTGATTCATGCAGGGATTCACTCATTATTACTCACCTGTAGAAAGAGTTTCTAATTTTTACATAACCTAGGCAACAACCTATTATACCAGTTTTCTCATTACCTTATCAGTAATGAGTAGGTTTAGGGCATATTATGATGATGGGATTGTGATTGAGTATGGGAATGACCGTTTCATAATCGACCCATTAAGAAAACCCAGTGGGTACTTCAATGCTGTGTTGATAACCCATGGGCATAGGGATCACATAAACCCAGGGGCTCTTCATAACGTTTCACCTCTTGTAATGAGCAGTGAGACTGCGGCCATAATTAGGGCGCGCGATGGTGATTACCTTAAGCACATAGCGATTGGTCCTGGATCTAGGCTTGTCATTAACGACGTGCTGATAGAGTCCTTTAATGCGGGTCACGTCATTGGTAGCTTATCCTACGTATTAGACTTTGGAGATTTAAGGGTCGGGGTCACCGGCGACTTTAATGTGGAACCGTCAATACTACTCGATGGAGCCAAGGGGCTTGACGTTGATGTACTGGTCATGGAGGCCACGTATGGCGACCCTGACTACGTATTCCCGAGCAGGCGTGATGTATATAATGAGTTGAGGGGCATTGTTGAGGATGGTATTAAGGATGGTATTGCGGTGCTCATGGGCCAACCACTTGGTCGTGGTCAGGAACTCGTCGTATTGCTCAGGGACTACCCAATCTACGTGGAGGCCGGCATTAAGGTAATTAACAATGCCCTTGGTTTAAGGCATGGTGTTGTGACCGGTGGATTACCACCTGCCGGTTCCGTTCTCATCACTGGTGTTCCCAGGGATATTACGCGTTTCATCAGGGTCTTGAGGAGTAGGTATGGGAAGGTTAGTATTACGGCGTTAAGTGGTATGTATGCTAAGCATTCAAGGGCGTTTCGATTAAGGCAGCTTGGCGTAAATGCAATACCACTCAGTAGTCATTCTGACTTTCCGGGGCTTGTGGACTTTGTATTGAGTAGTGGGGCTAGATTGGTATATACTGTTTATGGGAATGCCGCCAAGTTTGCGAAGTACTTAAGCATGAGTTAGGTATTATGGCTAGGCCATTACCCAAACGCGGCCAGTTAACTATGGATTACTTCCTATGATATAATACTTAAATTAATGAGGGTGTTTAATGCGTTGATGAGACCGATAATAACGTTACTCACGGACTTCGGTTATGAATCGTACTTCGTACCATCAATGAAGGGTGTGATACTCAGTCTAAATCCCAATGCCGTGATAATGGACATAACGCATGCAATACCCCAGTTCAATGTGTACAAGGCCGCATTCACGCTATGGGCGTCATACAAGTACTTCCCCAGGGGCACGATACACGTGGTTGTTGTTGACCCTGGTGTTGGCACTTCAAGGAGGGCGATCGCTATTAAAACAAGGAATTACTACTTCGTTGGGCCTGACAACGGTGTGTTAATGATGGCTGCCGAGGATGATGGTGTAGTCGACATTAGGGCCATTGAGAATAGGGATTTCATGAGGCCCGTGGTGTCGAGTACGTTCCATGGTCGTGACGTATTCGCGCCTGTCGCGGCCTACCTAAGCCTTGGTCTCGACATATCAATGCTCGGGCCTAGGGTTACGGACCCTGTTAAGCTCCAGGGTACTACAAATAAGGTCTCCAGGGGCTTTGCCAGCTCAGCCATAATATACATTGATCACTTCGGCAATGCATACACGGGCATTAGGGAGGGTGATCTTGGGATTCTCGGTCTTGAGTATGGCGATGAATTGCGTGTTGTAATACCGAGGAGAAATGCGGATATTAGGGTTAAGTTCCTTAGAAGTTATGGCTATGCAGGCGAGGGTGAGGCGCTGGCTCTCATCAATAGTGAGGGTTTCCTCGAACTCTCGATAAATAGGGGTAGTTTCGCACAAAGGTTTGGTGTTGAGGAGGGTGACGAGGTTGAGATCTCCGTTGTTAAATGAGCGCGTTGCTTGACGTGTAATTAAGTAATTCCCTGAAGTTCCTCATTAGTGTCGCGTCGTCAATTACGTAATGCCTAGGTACCTTACCATTAATCACCTTCACGCCCTCCAACTCCAATAACTTAAGTTTGACGTTAATATCACCCGCCGAGTAACCGCCCAGTGAGCCATCGCTCTTAATGACCCTATGGCACGGAACAATTACAGGAAGCCTATTGGCACTGGCCAACTTACCAATGGCTCTAGGGCTTGTATTCAACAGCCTGGCTAATTGGGCATAGGTCGCAACCCTACCCCTTGGTATTGAGAGCATGGCCACCTGGGCCAAACCAAGCAGGCCCGGCTCAACTCTAGGTACTTAATTATCTCACGCGGCTCCACCAAGCCCATTATATACTTAAGTAGTACTTCATTGATTTGGCCTATGGCGCTTTCCCGAATCCCATCAACACCGACCCTAACCCTAACCTCCCGAATTCTATCACCATAAATACACACCTCTAGGGCACCAACCTCCCTAAGCAGTAATGTTGCACAACGCATTTAATTTCAATTATTTAGGAGACCTTAAAAACCCTGTTCCGAGTCGTCCCTGTGGTTGTGAGGGTTAGGTTAGTCGGTGTTTTAAGGGCGCTGGCCCTCGGTAAGGAGTACGTAGAGCTTAGTGAAGTTGCTACGGTTAGGGATGTTATTAATGGGCTTAAGTCAATAAATGAGAAGTTGTTCAGGAGGGTTTTTGATCAATCTAGGGGCGAGTTGGCGCCTGATATTTATGTTGCCGTTAATGATGTGGACATAAGGCTACTTAAGGGCCTTGACACGCCTGTTAAGGATGGTGATGAGGTTTTAATACTGGCTTACATACATGGCGGTTGATAATCATGAGTTATGTAATTAAGTTGAATAGCGATATTGGTGAGTTGAGGATTTGGCTTGCCACCGTGATACTGCCGAGGCCCGTTAATGATGATGTGCTGGGTAGGGTTAAGTCCATAGTGAGTGAATGCCCCAATTCATTGGTAGTGGTGGCGCCTGCGAGTAAGGTGCTAGGTCCGTGGCACATGATATATCCTGCATACCTAAGCCTCAGGGATTCCGTAAGGGGCTTATCGAGGTTTAGGGACCCCGGGCTTGGGGCATTAACCTACATGGCAGGCACGACACAGTTAAGGAAGGGTTTAAGCGTCATGAATCCGGTCGGTAATAATCAATTATCTATCATAGTAATGGGCGTAAATGATTGTACGTATGATCTTGTGAGTAAGGTAATTGACGTACTCAAGGATCCCATGGGGGATTTGGTAATTGGTGTTGGTTGTAATAGGGCTTATGACGGCTTGTTTGTGTCCATTGATGATTTTATGAATGCGTTAATTAATAAGTATATTAGTGAGTTCACGTGATTGCGGCAATTCTTGCAGTTAATAATTTATAATTCCAGCGGGGTTCGGAGGTTGATGGATAGGCTATTTTATACGGCTAGGGATGAGGAGATAATTAATGGTGAGGCCACGGATATATACTTCATAAGGACTGTCGAGGTTCTTAAGGCGGCGGGTCTTGATAAGGTTAGGGTTAGGGCTGAGTTTCATGTTGTTAATTTGCCGAGGAATTACAGGTGGGCTGTGTTTGCTGGTTTGAAGGAGGTTGTTAATCTCACGGTTGCTAAGGAATTGCCAATAACGATCTACGCAATGCCCGAGGGCACGCTCTTCAGGCCAATGAGCCATAATGGTTGTTGAGGGTAATTACGCGGATTTCGCGGTCTACGAAACAACGTTCCTGGGAATACTTAGGCATTACAGCTCGGTGGCTAGTAAGGCGGCTAGGATTAAGAAGCTCGCCGGTGATAAGTCATGTATATTCTTTGGCGCCAGGGTTGTGCACCCAGCTATACAGCCGATGGTTGATAGGGCATCCTACATAGGCGGTTGTGATGGTGTGGCGGGCGTGGTAGGGGCTAGGTTAATAGGCATTAAGCCAAGTGGTACGATGCCCCACGCATTGATGATAGTGTTTAGGCACGTAACTGGCGACCATACACTTGCCTGGGCCTGGTTCGATAAGGTGATGCCCAGTGATGTGCCGAGGATAGTACTCGTGGATACGTTCTTTGATGAACGTGAGGAGTCTATGATGGCCGCTAAACTACTTGGTAATAAGCTATATGGTGTTAGATTAGATACACCGAGCAGTAGGCGTGGTAATATGGAGGCCATTGCCCGTGAGGTTAGGTGGACCCTTGACCTGGCCGGTTATAGGAATGTGAAGATCCTCATTAGTGGTGGTGTTGATGAGGATGACGTGGTTAGGCTCAGGGATGTTGCCGACATGTTCGGTGTTGGTACATCAATAGCCTTCCCACCGAGTGTCGACATTAGTATGGACATAGTGGAGGCTTATGATGAGAAGGGTGGGCGTTGGGTTCCAATAACGAAGCGCGGTAAATTACCTGGCTTTAAGCAGGTCTATAGGTGTAGGGGTACCCTAGATGACCAGGTGGTTCCATGGGATGCCGAGCCGGCACCATGCCCAGATGGTTCTAAGCCCACGCCCCTGCTTAGGAAGTTCGTTGATAATGGTAGAATGGTTGAACCAATACCCAGTGACCAGGAGATTAGGAGTTATGTACTTGAGCAGTTGAAATATGCTGAAATGTAGCTCGGTGTGTATTTAGTAATTGAAAATAAAACAACAATGAGAACCTCCAGCGGTTTTTGTGCCAAAGAATAGGTTATTTTTTCTATTTTAAGGAAAAAATCACTACCAAACTCACAACTCCTCCTCCCACTCCTCCTCAAATTCCTCCCACTCTTCCTCCTCCTCACCTTCCCACTCCTCCTCTTCCATAACTAGGTTGTTCATGCTCGATCAATGATGACTTAAAAGAATTCTTAAAAAGCATTACCTATCTGATAATTCATATGTATTATCAAGCAATAATTGTTCATTATTTGCGCCTTTATGGTGAATCTCCCTGGTGATTTCATGAGGTAGGTGTGGTTTATAAAAGGTTGGGGTGAGGAAGTAGTGGGGGTTAATGTGGATTTTAACTTGGTCGTGTCTACAGGGAGGAGGTTAGAGGGTCGTTGCGCTGATGAGCTTAGGTACATTGGTGACTTAGTCGGTATGAGGATTGCCCAGACATCCTTCACGGGCTTTGACGGGTTAATAACGGGTTACGTGGATGGCGATCCCGTGGAATTCACCAGGAAGTTAAAGGAGCTCGTTAGTAGTGGTCGTTATGTACCGCGGTTCGTACTTAAGGTCGTGCCCGTAATGAGGACCGTGAAGACGAATATTGAGGAAATCAGTAAGGCCGCGGTTGAGTTGGCCAGTAGGTACCTGGGACCTAATGAAACCTACAAGGTTGAGGTTAGGAAGAGGGGTGTTGATCTTGATAGGATGGAGATTATTGATTCAATAGCTTCGAAAATAAGTAATAAGGTTAGGCTTGAGAACCCGGATAAGGTTATCCAGGTTGAGGTCTTCCCGTCAAGGACTGGAATTAGCGTCATTAAGGAGGATGACATTTTCTCCCTCATGAAGATAAGCGTTAATACACAGCAGGGTGGTGAGTAATTCATTAATCAATTAACCATAATCCTTTAATTACTTCACGGAACTTTAAATCAATGGATGTAACAGTCATTGGAACAGGGAGGATGGGTAGTGCATTGGTTAAGAGATTAGCCGGGCAGGGCTTTAATGTCTATGCATGGAATAGAACCAAGGATAAACTGAAGGACCTACCTGCGAAGGCCATCGATGATATTTCACAGGCCCGGGGGGTTACCTTCATATTTGTTTCTGATGACGAGGCATTGAACGCTGTTAAGGGCGTTGGCGGTGACGTGATTGTGCTATCAGGGACCTACAGCATTAGCGCCGTTACCGCATTTAACGTTAGGTTCACGGGCATGGGCAAGGGATTACTTGCGGCTCCGGTTGTTGGGGGTCCCGGCGATGTTGAAAACGGAACCGCGATATACCTGGTCGGTGGGCCTGAGGCGACGTATCAAAGGGTTAGGGAGGTGTTTGATAGGTTGGGTGTCGTGATTAGGTTACCGACGGCTGAGTCGGCAATGGCGCTTAAACTCGCCTATAACGCGTTCCTAATAGGTACGATGGCGTTGCTCGGCGAATACGTGGTGCTTGGCAGGACTTATGGCGTTGACGATGACACATTGAGAACCTTACTATTTAAGACTGTGTTTAAGGATGTGGCGGAGAAATACCTTGACAGAATGCTTAAGCCTAAATCACCGCCATCATTCACATTGGCCCTGGCGGCTAAGGATGTGCACTACGCCGTTAAGTCAGCGGGCGATGCCAAGACCCCATTGGTTGTTTCCTCAGCCGTTAAGTCCCTATACGAGTTATTAGCTACCCTTGGCTTTGGCAATGAGGATTACGTTAGGGCCGGACTGCTCGAGCTTATTGGCGGTTTAGGGAAAAATAATGCTTATTAAGTCCACAGTTTAATCGTGCTTGATGAGCGAGAGCGCCAAGGTTGAGGTTGAGAGGGTTTACGTAATTAACCTTAGGAGGACCAGGGAGGTTTCAAGGACCAAGAGGTCCCCATACGCCGTTAGGTTGATTAGAAGATTCGTGGCCAGGCACATGAAGGTTGACCCTGAGAAGGTTAGGATTGATAATAGCGTTAATGAGTTTGTCTGGTCAAGGGGCATTAAGAAGCCTCCGAGGAGGATTGAGGTGAAGGTTACTAAGTATAGCGATGGTACTGTTAAGGTCACGTTGAACGTTCCTGAGAAGACCGAGGGAAAGGCTGAGGCCAAGGCGGAGTCGAAGTGAATTGGCCTTAATTCACGATTCCTGAATTAGCCGATTCTTTTTAAAGGGCTTTTTATCCCTCATTAACGTGGTCAGTAACAGGACGTTGCAATTAATGTCTAGGCTTTTCACGGCAATTCTATACCTAGCAATCTCCCTAATAGCGTTTGTCATTGATTTCCCGTTCTACCCAGTACCGGTTGCGCTTCTAATCATAGCCGTTACCACCGCACTGGCCTACTCAGGGCATGTTAAGCTCGGCTTCGCAATAATGACAATACTCCTAATACCGGCACTGCTCTATGTCTATAAATACGCGGCGCTCGGTGTACTGCTCCTCATATTAATCCTGCTCATAATGATTAGGGTCTTTGATTGGTTGGGTGTTGGTGTTGGCATGCTTGCTTGGGAGTTTTCAATAATGCCTAACCCACTCCATGTCCTCTCGGTACCCCTAATACTGACTTCGCCAAGCCTGACGATTGGGGTTACGAAGAGAGTGACGCCTCTCAAGTCGTTGATAACGTTCTTAATACTCTACATACCAACACTACTACTGCTAAATGCTAATAATGCCGTTATTCCATGGTTCGGCTATGTAAACATGAACCTAGCACCACTGCAATCGCTCACGGCTAATTCAATAATGAGCGCGTTGGGGGGCATGGACGTGGGGCTTTACGGGGTGTCCCAGGCAATTAGTAGGGTCTTTACCTGGACCAGCACCTACGTATTACCGCCCGTGATGGCGTTGACGGCGTATATAGCGTACGCAATATCGAGTAGGTTAAGGTCTCACGATAATAGGGTGGTTAGGTTCCTCGCACCAGCCATTGGCACGATGAGCGCCTACGCATTAATGACCTACCTACTATTCTATATGAACCCATACTTCGGGCTTTATCAGGGCATTGACGTAAATACATTAATGCAGGGCTTATTACCGGCCCTGGTCATAAGCCTCGCCATACTACCATTAATAATGCACTTCAGGCTTGTTGAGATTAAGTTTGAACAGGAGGAGAAGCAGTCAGTGGTTGCCCTTGAGCGTGGCTACCAACTGATCCTCAATAAAGATGACCTGAAGTCGCTAGCTAATGAGTGGGATAACGTGGTTGGACTTGATGACATTAAGAATGAAATAGAGACCTCGGTAATAACGCCACTTAGGGACGTTAAGTTATCCCAGAAGTACGGCTTAATGCCAATACATGGAGTACTACTCTTTGGCCCTCCTGGTGTTGGTAAGACAATGCTTGCCAGGCGATAGCCGGTAAGTTGGGTTGGACAACGATAATAATGAACCTCGGCGAATTACTCAGCAAGTACTATGGTGAGAGTGAGAATAGGCTGACTGAGCTTTTCAAGGCCGCCAGGAACTACGCGCCATCTGTAATAATAATTGATGAGTTTGATGCCATTGGTAAGGCCAGGACTAGGTACGTGAGCGATGACGTGACGCCAAGACTACTAAACATACTGCTTAGTGAGATGGACGGGATAACCAAGAGTAATGAGAATATCCTGGTTATCGGAACAACAAACCAGCCGGACCTGCTAGACCCTGCCCTGCTCAGGCCTGGCCGATTTGATAAGGTGATTTACGTGCCGCCGCCCAATGAGGAGACGAGGGCTAGAATGTTCGAGGCAATGCTAAAGGGTAAGCCTGTTCAGGGACCGATTGACTATGCGAAGCTTGCTAAGATGACTGATAGGTTCACGGGCGCTGACATAATGAATGTGGTTAGGACGGCGGTGCTTGAGTCATTAAAGGATGGTAAGCCATAACCCAGGGTAAGCTTGAGGAGATAATCAATAGGTATAAGCCGAGCCTAACCTACGACTTACTAGAGAAGTACGAGGCCTTTAGGCTTCAGTATAGTAGGTTGAGGACTTATGGCAAGGCCCAGGTCGGTATTCCAGAGGTCACCTGGAATGACGTTGGTGATCTTGAGGAGGTTAAGGAGGTCATTAATAAGTATGTAATAGCCACGATGCAGAGGAGGGATATACTTGAGAAGCTGGGTATTGAGCCTATACATGGCATTTTACTCTTCGGCCCTCCCGGTGTCGGTAAGACGCTCGTTGCGAAGGCAACAGCCAACATGCTCAAGGCAAACTTCATAGAGCTCAATGGCGCTGAGTTGGCTAGGGTTGGGCCTGAGAGGGCCGCTGCGGTGGTTAAGGACGTGTTTAACATGGCCCGTGATAATGCCCCAGCCATAATATTCATTGACGAGGTAGACTCTGTCGCACCACCCAGGGATTCGCCCATGGGCAGTGTTTGGTCTAATGTCATTGCCCAATTACTGACAGAGATGGATGGGTTGAGAGGCTTAACAACGTAATCGTTATAGCCGCCACAAACAGGCCCTGGTTCATCGACCCAGCACTCCTTAGGCCTGGTAGGTTTGATAAGGTTATCTATATACCGCCACCAAATAGGGATGCTAGGCGTGAGATAATTAGGATTCACATTAAAAATGCCGAGGTTGAGGAGGGGGTTATTGATTGGGTTGCGGAGGTTACCGAGGGCTATAGCGGTGCTGACCTGGCGGCATTGGTTAGGGAGGCTAAGATGAGGCTCTGGATAGGGTGTTGAGTGGTGATAATAAGGTTAGGATTACTAGGGAGGATTTTGAGTACGCACTTGGTAGGGTTCACCCATCATTGAATAAGGAGTTGCTTAGTCAGTATGAGGATTTCGTGAGGAGGGTCAACTTAATGGTTTAGTCGGTATTTCCATCCCTGTAATATGAAGATTATTGTAGGCTTAGTAATTTAAAGGGTACTCTCCACATTATCGTCATGAGTCAAAAACCTGAAGCATTGAAGAACGTAATCGAGGAAGCGATGAAATTGGTAAAGGAGGGGTATTCCCTAACGAGTATTGTGAAGGAGGTTACCGAGGCGATTAATAAGAATGTTGGATTAAGCAAGGTGATATTCAATGAGATAAGGGAGTCCATGGTTAAGATAAGCCCCGGCAATGTACCGGTAGGCCTATTCACACAGTGTGCGTTGATACCGAGTTACTACCTGACCGGTAAGACGCCGAGTATTGATTGGGGGGACGTGACAATGCACCTACTGGGTAAGATGATACATAGCCTCGCCATTGCCGAGATAAAGAATAGGCTTGGTAATAAGTGCATAGAGGGTGTTGAGGTCATGTACACGTATAATGCCTGGACCATGAGGGGTAAGCCAGACCTTGACTGCGGTAATTACTACCTGGAGTTTAAGACGATAATGGGTAGGGTCACAAAGGCTAGGTTATTCCACGACCTAATACAGGCGGGTTTCTACTCGGCGGCGGGCAATAAGAACACGTACATACTATACCTGGTGCTCGGTGACGGTGTTTTACGGAACATAGTGCCCATCGAGGTCATTCCCGAGGTTGGTTACCCAGTTATTTATGCCTTTAAGCTTTGGGTGAAGGCGGTGGAGGGTGGCGATATTGGTGCATTAACTGTTAAGACGACATCATGTAAGGTTTGCAGGTTTAGGGATATATGTATAATGAGGACTAGGAACCCTCACGAGGTCTTCCTACCGGGTAAGGAATTACTTGATAATTATCTCGACTATGTAAAGCATGAGGTTTCGAAGGCAGGGGTCAAGGTGGTTGGTTGATGAGCCTTGAGGAAATAACAGACCTTGCGAATTACCTACTGAATAAGTTGCAACTTAGGGATACTCACTTTGTAACATCAATAGCTAAGTGCTCATTACTGTCGCTGAGGAGGGACGTTAGTATAATGGATGAGGCATATAGTGAGTACTTACCGAGGGTCTTAACGGTATGCGCCACGGAGAAGCACGTGATTAGGGTTGAGGATTTAACTATTGAATTACCAAGGCTCCTTAGGTGCGGTGAGTCGTTAGTATTACCGAAGCTAATGCTCCTCAAGGACAATGCTAAGTCCCACATAGTCGAGGCATTACTTGTGGCTGCACTGCTTAATACCGAGATTCAACTACACTACCTATCTAAAAACATCAGTGGTGATATTGAGGAGGGCTTGGCAATAGCAATAAAGCCAGAGTGGGGTAAGGAATTGCTTAACGCAGTCCTTAACTCGTTGAGGAATAGGGAGGTCGGCGTTAAGACCATGAACTGCGCGGCATGCCCATTAAGGGATGTGTGCCCATTCAGTAAGTTGGGTGATAAGGTTGTGCTTCCGGACGAGACTGCGAAGATCGTAGATGAACTTTATAGTAAGTTAATTACTGAACCAGTCATAGCACAGAGGGAACAGGGCACTGGGGCTTTAACGCCGCCAAGCACGTCGGATAAGGAGGGCATTAGGAATTACCTGAAGCAAATAGCTAATTGGGCGCGTTCTCATGGTAGGACGTGGGTTAGTGTTGCCGTTGGTAAGTGCCGGTGTGTGGTAGAGAGGGTACGCTAGTGATTAGGATAACTAGTGGTGGTGAGAAGATTCTTTATAGGCATGGTTCCTCAACCTGCACAGTAGGCACCATAGATGAGTCGATAGACAGGATAAGCATTGACAGGTTCTTAGAGATTGAGGGTGGTGAGGCAGAGACTAGGTGAGTTATTATTGCGTTAATTGTTATAAGGCGGTTATCTAAGCATTGCATTAATGACGTTAAGGATTGGTATTGTCGACACCACCTTCGCTAGGGTCGACATGGCTAAGTACGCAATTGAGGAGTTGAGGAATAATGAGCTCCGTGGTGATAGAGCGAATAACCGTGCCCGGCTTCAAGAATACTCCCTGGGCCGCTAAGCAACTCATTAATAGGGGTGTTGACGCAGTCATGGTGTTTGGCTGGATTGGTCCGAGCCTGACGGATAAGATAACGTATGCGGTAGCCTCGATGGGACTTATAATGCTTCAGATTGAGTATGATAAGCCGATAATAGACGTGACGGTTCACGAGGACGAGGCGCACGATGAGAAGGAGTTGTTTGACATAGCTGTTGATAGGTCAAGGAAGCATGCCAGGAATTTACTATTAATGCTTAGGGGCGAGTTGACGAGGTGGGCCGGTATGGGTCTTAGGCAGGGTCGGCCGGACGTTGGGCCGATCATTAGGTAAAAGCTTTTAATGCCATGCATATGTCATCGTTGTGAGCTCATCCATTGAGCTTGTGAGGAAGATATTCGATGAGTTGGTGGCAAGTAATTTACTTGTTAATGTTAAGGGCAGGAAGGATCCGCTGGTTTCTGAATACGTCATTAAGTACGGCGATAAGTGCCCCAGCATTGCCAGTATTGACGAGGATGTGAGCATGGATAGGGAGTTAACCTGGTATCAAGTATTAACTATGGGAATTGGCTTAAAGCTCAGCATAAATAGGGTCGGCTTAAGCCTGGGCTCAGGTGATGGTTACATAAGGATCACATTAAGGCTTATGAATGGTGATAGGTTGAAGGCGTCTGAGGAGCTCATAATGACCTGTGGAGAGATTAAGGACTCCATTTATGGTAAGTCAATTGTGGATTTATTCATTAACCTGGACGTTATCTCGAGGGTTTTAAATACCGTGAAGGAAAGAAGAAAGTTAAGTGATGATTATATTGATGAATTACTGAAATTCCTAAGTAATGCTAAGTCGAGGATTGAGCAGGACATAAGAAGATTAGTCAGTGCCTATCAATGGTTCGAGGAGTGATGGGTGATGGTTAGGAAATTAATACTATTCCTCGAGATGCATCAACCAAGGAGGTTGAGGTATGGCGTGCTCGATAAGTTATGTGATTTAAGGGGTGATGAGGTTGAGGAGTCAACGATAAATTCCATAATATTCAATGATGAGGTGAATAGGGAGATACTTAATAGGGTTGCTGATAAGTCGTACGTACCAACCTTGAGTTAATGAGGGATTTGGCCAATGATGGTTTTAAGGCGGCTATATCGATATCCGGTTCATTAATTGATCAATTACTGATGTGGAGACCCGAGGTTATTGATCTATTAAGGGATTTGGTGAGGAGGGGCATTATTGAGTTGGTTGCTGAGCCCTATCACCATTCCCTGGCATCATTCATTAGTGGGGATTTATTCCTCGAGGAGTTGAGGGATCATGTTGAGATGAATAGGTCATTATTTGGTCAGGCACCCGTTGTCTTCGAGAATACGGAGTTTCTCTATAGGAATGATTGGGGTGTGTTGATGGAGAAGGCAGGTGCGTCGGTGGTTCTCACGGAGGGGTTGATTGGGTACTCGGTTGGAGAAGCCCTACGTACTTATACGGCGCACCTAATTCGAGAATTAGGCTATTACTTAGGCATTACCGGTTGTCCGATGACATAGGCTTTAGGTTCAGTAATAGGTCTTGGGATCAATGGCCATTAACCGCTGATAAGTACATGGCCTGGGTCAGGGCAACTCCGGGAGACTTTGTCCTGGTTGGTCTGGATTTTGAGACATTCGGTGAGCATCACTGGCGTGAGAGTGGGATATTCGACTTCCTTACGTGGCTCCCAAAGGAAGCACGTAGAGCAGATGTTGAGTTCATACACCCATCATCATTGGCGAATGATGAGCCCATTGACTATTTAGACATACCATCAGTGATATCCTGGGCCGATGTCGAGAAGGACGACAGCGCATGGCAGGGAAATGACCTTCAAAGAATAGCCCTTAATCACGTGGTCTCCATAGGCAATTTAATGAGGCGCATGGCCTTGAAAAGACGTGGAAATACCTACTAACGAGTGATCATTATTACTACATGTCGATGAAGCACGGACCAAGTGGTGAGGTCCATAACTACTTTAATCCCTATAACTCGGCATTTACGGCGTTTAAGACAGTCGAGGACATCGTCGTTGGTATTACCTGCGCCCTCGCCAATGCGGGTAAGGTTAGGTCTCATGTAATTAAGTAGGTCATGTAAATGGGCATTATGGTGAATAAGGTATTAATTACCGTTAAGTCGTCCTTTGAGTATGGCGTAAGGCAGGACATTAGGGATTATTTGTTCTTCTTTGATAGGGGCGTGAATGTTAGGGCTACGGAATTCAGGGGCGTCTTAATAGTGGAGACTAATAGGGATTCTAGGTATGTGGCTAATCTTCTAATTAATGCGCCAATACCCGAGAGTGTCCTTACTTCGATAGTCCCGATTATTTATGAGGGAATTTACAATACTATTAATGATTTAATGGTTGTTGTTCGTAAGTACGTAAGTAGTGATTGCAGGGCCTACGTTGTTAAGTGTAGGTTGCGTGGGTCATCAATTAGTAATAGTAATTGTGAGAATGCGATTATTAATATGTTAAGGAGCCTCGGCTTTCACGCGATGTATAGGGGTGATTCTGACTGCGCGGTTGTTGTTGAAGGTTTGGGTAATTGGTTTGGCATTTATGTTGGGCTAGGTCGTTTGTGAGGGTTTAGTGAAAGTTTCAGTAAACCCTAGGTCAAGGCTTATATAGTAACCAAAAACTATTTTTTTACCTCTCTACTAAAGAAATAGTAAATGCCGAGGATTTTTAAGAACGAGGCTGCATTAACGCCGGAATATATACCAAGTAAGTTACCGCATAGGGAGGAGCAATTGAAGCAGCTTGAGACGTACTTTAGCGGTTTCCTCGAGAATCCAGGCTCTATGTATCCAAAGGTCGTGCTCATTGGTAGACCCGGCAGCGGTAAGACGGTGACGAGTAGGAAGTTTGGGAGTTACGTGGTGAGGTCGAGTGAGAAGGTTAGGTATGTCCACGTGTCCTGCTTCCTCAATAGAACACTAAGTTCGGTGCTAAAGGACATTGGTGTTCAATTAAACATTGCAATACCAAAGAGGGGATTCTCAACTGAGGAGTTGCTTAAGATGCTTTTAGACATGGTTAAGGAGAAGGACATGTACGCGGTGGTGGCCCTTGACGACGTATTCCACTTGGTCAATAATAGTGGCCCACATGCACTGGGCACCTTGATAAGGCTTGGTGAGGAGTACGTAAGTAGGGGCGATAAGTATAGGTTTGGCTTAATCCTAATTAGCCAAGACCTGACCTTTAGGGACCAACTCGATAGAAGCTCACAGAGTGCGCTTGGTAATGCCGTGATTAAGTTCGAGCCATACACCAAGGATCAGATATTCGAAATACTCCTGGCAAGGGCTCAGGAGGCCCTGATTGATGGTGTGTATGATGAGGAGATACTGGAGATGATCGCGGATGTGGCTGGGGTTGATGAGCAGTCATTGGATGAGCATAGGGGTGATGCCAGGTATGCCATTGACATACTGTGGAGGGCCTCAAAGCTCGCTGAGATGAAGGGCGCGGATAGGATCTTACCTGAGCATGTTAGGGAGGCCATAAAGAATACACTTAGAGGTATTAGGAGTGATGAGTTGAGGATGCTGCCGCTTCATGAGAAGATATTCCTGCTAGCCATTGTTAGGAGTTTAATGAAGAATCCTAACTCGCCATACATACCCTTTGGGACTGCCGAGGATGAGTATCAAATGCTCTGTGAGCAGTATGGTCAGGAACCCAGGAAGCACACTCAGCTGTGGGAGTACCTTAGGGACTTGAATACGAAGGGCTTTGTTGAGACTAGAACATCGAGTAAGGGTATGAGGGGTAGGACGACATTAATCTCAATACCATCGGAGCCCCTGGAAACACTGGAGGAGGAGTTGGAAAAGATCATTAGGGGTGAGTTGGGTACGTGAGTATTGACTTCATAGAAGACCTATTCTCATCGAGGATTAGGGTTAGGGTGCTTAGGGCCTTGATTAGGTATAAGGAAGTTAATATAACGAAGCTCTCCAGGGAATTGGGCGTTAATTATAAGGTGATTGAGTATCACATAGAGGCCCTTAAGAGACTTGGCATTGCGAGGAGAAGAGGTTTGGTAGGATAAGGATAATAAGGGTTAGTGAGGGTGACCCACGGGTTTTAGCGATTGAGCGCTTCTTCACAGAGCTTGAGCAGGCATTTGCTAACCAAGCTGGTTCGCAAAATCGAGGATCCTCTTAGCCAACTTATAATGCACATAATCAACCAACTGGCCCTCAAGCTTATTGCCCCACGGCCCTCCTTAACGGCCTTCTCATAGGCCTCAACAACCCTCCTGGCCCAATTAATCTCCTCCTCACTCGGTGAGAATACTTCATTAGCCACTGGTATCTGGCTTGGATGAATGACCTGCTTACCAATGAATCCCATGGACTTAGCCTCAATGCACTCCCTCCTAAAGCCCTCAATATCCTTAATATCGAAGAACACCTTATCGATTGGGTCAACGCCATAAGCCCTCGCCGCGGAGACAACGACGGTCTTAAGGACTTGGTTTTGCTCGTAAGTCTTCACCACGCCACCAACCGAAAGCGCGAAGTCGGCTGCTCCATAGGATACTGCGGTAATGCCCTCACTCCTGACGATATCCTCGACCCTAAGCAACCCCTTGGCAGTCTCTATGAGTGGTTCTATTTCCCTGCCCGTAGCCTTATAAACAAAGCTCAGATCGAACTCAGCCTTTGGAATCACAATGCACTTAACGACATCGATCTTGTACACAGTATCAATGTCTGCATAGAAGAAGGGTGTCTTTGGGTCATTAACCCTAACGCAGACCTCCTTACCCTTCCAATCAAGTTGCGGTAGTAATTCTCTTATTAACTTACGTGCTGCTTCCTTACCGTCAATTGGCACGGCATCCTCGAGATCAATAATCACGGAGTCAGGCCTTAACTCAAGGGCTGCCTTCCTAATCATGTGCTCATTATTACCTGGAACAAATAATTGGGACCTCCTCAAAACCACAGGAGATGCTGAATTCATTCATTATTAATTTTTACTCATTAAAACACCAAAACAGCCCTACCCAAAACCCTCTGGTTCACTAAATCATTATATGCCTGGTTAACATCCTTAAAGCTATAAACCCTATAAATAGGCTTAATAACACCCCTATGAAGAAGGTCAACGGCCTCAAGAACCTCCCTTCTCGTATATGCGGCAGAACCAACTATCCTATGCTCCCTCATTACAGTGAGTGCGGGTCTCGTTAACCTAATCTCCTCGCCCTCTGTATTGCCTATCAACACCAACGTTCCCTCACGCCTTAACGCCCTGAGACTCTCGTTTATCGTGGCCGCACCCACTATCTCCAGGGCAACATCAACATCCCTAACCCTTCTTGAGAACTCCCTGTCAGTAATGACTTCATCTGAGTACTTAGCCACAAAATCCGCCTTGCCAGGCGATGTTACAGATATTACATACGCGCCAATACTCTTCAGATACTGAATAGTGTGTATACCGACACCGCCCCCAGCCCCTGTCACCAGGACCCTGGTGCCTGGGCCAACATTACCTAACTTACTAGCGTGTATTGCTGTCGCCAGCGGACATACTGCTGCGGCGTACTTAACGTAGTCGTTATCCGGTAGCTCAAATACGTTACTCCTCGGTGCTATTACGGCCTCTGCGTAACCGCCTGGTCTGCCCTCACCGAAGAATTGAAGGTTGACGCATAGGTTCTCCTTACCAGCCCTGCAGTATGGGCATGTACCGTCAGTAATGGCTCCAAATATGCCGACGGCCTTTCCATTAAGCTCACCAAATATTTCATGCCCAAGAACTAGGGGAGGCCTTAAATTCCTGAAGCCGCCTCTCCAAATGACCAGGTCACGGCCGCAGATACCCTCGGCCCTTACCTTCACCACAACATCGTTGGGCCCAGGCTCGCCAATGTCGTACTCCTCAATACTGAAGGCTTATTGAATTCCCTCAACACTGCCGCCAATACTCGCATTACTGATGTGCGGGAGTGGACTGATTATTAAACTAACTAATACATATTTTATTTAGGACTTAGTGCTAACTCCCTTCAGTCAACTCTTTTCTGTCAAAGTAATACTTATTTCCTCAGCCCTACTTTATATTACGTGGATACATGCGTCGTATTGCCCACGATAAACGAGGCCGATAACCTAAGGATATTACTGCCAATGCTAAGGAATTACCTAATTGATTATGATTGGTTCGTCGTGGTTGTTGATGATGGTAGCACTGACGGTACCCAGGACGTTGTCACGGAGTTTGCCAGGGCAACAGGTAGGGCGGAACTTATCGAGAGAGGTGCTAGGCTTGGCCTGGGTAGCGCTATTAAGACCGGCATGAGGGCATGCTAGATAGGGGTGCCAAATCAATCGTTGTCATGGATGCTGACCTGCAGCACCCACCTGACGTTGTACCCAACCTTGTTAATGCCGTGCTTAGGGATGGTGTGGACTTGGCAATAGCCAGTAGGTATGTTAGGGGTGGTGGTATTGTTGGTTGGTCATTCAGGAGACTCGCCATTAGTAAGGGGGCTACGTACATGGCTAGGTTATTAATGCCCTGGACCCGCAGTATCAAGGATCCAATCAGCGGATTCTTCGCCGTGAATGCGGGCAGGTTAAGGGATGTGATCGACCTTCTCAGTGATTCCTCGGGTTATAAATTAATCCTAGAGTTGCTGACGCTGTTTCATGCTAAGTATGGCGATTCACTTAGGATTGTTGAGGCGCCGTACGTATTTAGGAATAGGGTTTATGGTGTAAGTAAGTTGAATGCTCATGAACTGATTAATTATTCATTACTCGTACTTAAACTAAGTAATTACTCAGTGCTTAAGTACTTGTTATCCTTAATCGTAGGCTCAGTCGTTGGTTATGTGTTCTTTAATGCATTATCGAGCATAAACCCAGTGGCTGGTAACCTAATATCCATAGAGCTATCCTTAATCACTGTTATCACGATTTATCAATTACTAATGGGAATTAAACCGCAATTACGGTACTACGCCAAGTACCACCTGGTTAAGTACGTTGCTGTGGCTGTGAAGTTAGTTCTTTACATGACGTCAACGCCCGTTCTAATCGTGCTGGCAATATCAGGCCTAATACAGTTATTAATGACGCTTAGGATAATACCGATAAGTCCGGCGGTAATGCACGTGTTATGAATTATGAAAGACCTTTTAACCTAATTACCTCACTGCGATTCATGAATGAGAGTGCTTCTAACGACGGTACCTGGAATTGAGGATATCGTGATTAATGAAATTAGGGAATCGTTTAAGGGTAGGGTTATTACAACTGAGGTGTTTGGTTCTTCTAACGTAACCGGTAAGGTACTGGCAAACATTAATGACGTGACTATTAGCGAGCTAAAGGCGTTAGGTACCGTAGAGCACGTAATAATGGTCCTAGACATAAGGAATGTTGGTAGGGATATAGGGAGTTTGAGGAACTGCATTTGGCAATTAAGGCTTAATGAAATACTTAACTACTACACGCCAAACACCACGATTGGTATAATGGCCGATAGGACTGGGGATCATGAATTCAGGAGCCCAGAAGCTGCAGCGCTACTTGGTGAGAGGATTTCTGAATTTTTAATGTCCATGGGCATTAGACCACTCTTTAACCTTGACAATGCAGACCTCATTTTGAGGCTCATAATCGACCAAGACAGGTGCGTATTGGGCCTATCAATAACCCGTAAGCCTCTCAGGAATAGACCGTATAGGAGGTTTAATCACCCAGCGGCGATAAACCCCATACTGGCTAATGCAATGTTTAGATTATTAAACCCTGAATCATCATCGAGGATTTGTGACGTCACCTGTGGTAGTGGTACGATTGTTATTGAGGGCGCTTTAATGAGAAGGGACACGGCCTTTCTATGCGCAGATATTGATTATGGCTACGTCAATGGCGCGTCAATAAATGCTAGGGAGGCCGGGGTAGATCATTTAATCGATTTCGTAGTCATGGACTCAACGAGGCCGGCTATTAGGGATAACGCATGTGCATACGCTATCTTTAATCCTCCATTTGGGATTCGTGTCGAACCACTTAAGGGGATAACGAGCTTCTACGATTCGTTATTTAGGGCGCTGAAGGACGTTCTTAGGGATGGTTCGAGCATGGTCTTCATCACGGTTAGGAAGTCCCTGGTTAGGAAGTTACTCGTTAAGTATGGGTTTAGGGTAATGAGCGAGAGGGTTGTCGAGCAGGGTGGGGTTTGGAGTTCAATTTTTAACGTTGTTAAGGAATGAGGAATAGATTGTTTTGATTTTAAGGAAGCCCTACTGAGCCTTTGGTATGAATGACCTCTGATCCTCATTTGGGAATAACCTATCAAGGACCTTCCTAGGCACCTTATACACCCTGAGGGCTATCTCCCTAATTAACTTGTCATGAGGCACGCACTTGGTTAGATTAAGCCTAAGGCAATGCGTATACTTCATTATCTTCTTCTCCTCAATCTTCTTAATATTGCCAAGCGCTATGTCCTCGGCGACTCTAAAGGCTACGTAGAACCTCACATACCTCATGAACTTACCCGCTAGGTCTGGAAATGCCGTACTCAGCGCCTTATACGTGCCCACGAAGTCCTCCTCAGGGAAGAACCTCATTATGGTGCCAGTGAATACATACCTCAAAAGCCTAAACCCCCTCTCCTCAGTCCTAGGTCCCAGCGTCTCATTATCGACCATCTTCCTAAATTGCTCAGTATCGTTATTATCGTTTAATTGGAAGTTCCTAGCCTTAAGAAAGCCGTAGATCTCGTCGCACGCGATCTCAACGTTGAATAAACCCTTAAAGGCATTGGTTAATTCCCCATCTAATAAGCCAAGTCCGTACTTACCGATTATGTATATCGTGGCTATCTCCTTATCGTAAATCCTAACCTTACTCAAGCCCCTGAAGCTCAATACCCTTCTGCTTATATACGATGTAAACTAACTCCTCAAGCTGATTCCTAGTGCTTACCTCATTCCTCATTATCTTACTCCATATCTCCGTCGCAGCCTCAATACGGCCCTTATACAGCTGCCTAACATCTAAGCCACTACTCATATTAGCAATTCACCTACTCTAACACAACCGAAAAACCAGCGCCTTATAATCCTTGTGCTTCAGGGCCTATGACTGGGCGGCGGCCTTAACCTGCTGAGCCTGCTTCGGTAGATTATTATCCTCATTGGAAGCGGTAACTTAGACGAGGCCCTCCTGAGGGCCTCCTTCGCATGCGCCAGGTTCTTACCCTCAATCTCGAGGTGTATTATGATTGTGCCAGGCTGAGGATCCTCGCGGCTCTACCCGACGGAACGCCAAATGCCAATCTCATACCCTGCTGAAGACGGTCTGCACCAGCCATGGCCAACATTTTATTCTCCCTAATCACGTGAAATGGATAAACATTTATCTTGAGGTAGAAGTTGGGGTCACCAACGTACTTAGATAGGTACTTATACGCCATCTGTCTGGCGGCCTCAAGCGCATTAGCCTTATCTGCCCAGCCTCCTCAGCAACAAGCTCAGCCACATAATCAAACCTAACCCTCTCCTTAGGCTTGGTATTGCCAAGCTCAAACCTAGGTATTTGAACATATGGAGCACCTGCTATGTACTCAGTCCTCGTGTAAGGCCTCTTCAGTCTCCTATAACAACGACCAGCCTAAGCGGCATGGTGGCGTCGAATTACTGGGAAGCATGGGTATTTAAACACTACGCCCCTAGATCCTGCTAATCCTCAACGAACCAACATACTTCTTGATCCATGAAACAAGTTCGTCGTACGTTCTCTCGCCATCCCTCGTGAGCTTCACAAAACCATCACCGTCAATAAGGACTAGGTTCCTCTCAATCATCCAATTAAGGTATCTCTCTAACTTATCATAAGATAAACCGCAGGCCGTGGCTAACCTAGTCCTCTTCATAGGCCCATTATTGACCAGGGCCTCAATAATGCGTGCCAATACGTATAGGTCAGGCCTGAATTCCCTGGAGTTCATGGTAAATCCACCTAAGCTCAATGATTAAGCCGCCCAGGGACCATAGCCTTTTAGCGTCGTTGGATAGGTCATCCCATTCAATGGCTAGTGCAATTACGAGGTCAATTATTACGGCCATGGCTATTGTATACCACGTCCAGGAAGTATAGCCTAGGAACATTATCAATACCGACACCGCCATGAAAATGAGTAGAAAAAGGAGTATTGATAATGCTAATAACTTGACTATAATTACTAGGCATAACCAATCCTAGCCCTATTAATTTTATACTCAATATCATCAAAATCCAGTGTCGATAGAATCTCGAGAATGCCGGAAACACCCAACTGCATTTTTCATCCCAATCACCATAAGCACTTACATTCTTTATCAATTTATCAATACGCGTATAGACGTAATACGGCACTATTATTAACACCGCAATTATGGTGAGTATACCAAGCCCTGATGGCAATAGCGTTATTTCCTGGGCCATTACTATGTATGTTATAATGGACATTATGTACGCCCCAGCATCACGGCAATTATTATCAATGCGTTAGTTAAGATCCTCGGTAATTCATTAAGAACATTATTAACACCTTCAATGCGAATAAGCGCGTCCCTAAGCATCATAAGCTTAGCCTTAGCATCTTCAATGCTCATATTACAAACACCACCTTGCTTACCTGGACCACGACCACTATATTATTACTACTATTGGTTGTTACCAATAGGTAAGTGCCGTTCCACAGGGTGATATGTTACTAAAGAACTGTGAGATAAGTGATGTCGTGTTTAATGGCATTAAATACATTGATTTGAGGCTAAATGTCGTTTCATAAATTACGAGGGGATTACTTAGGCTATTTAATGAATACGGCATCACCGAGGCATTGGGTAATGGAATAACTCCGGCGCACTCAGGATATGCCATATAGTTACTTGGCGTAAATAGAAACGTAAACCTAATGGTACTATTGGGTTCTAGAGTCACTCTTGTGCCATTACCAAGATATATCATTAATGGTACATTTGTTTGATGGATTAGTTATGGTCACTATTACCTTGGCATACGCATTATGAATGACGAGTATCGACAATATGAATCCCGTGGTTGAATTTACGGTAAATATGCCCGCTGGAATAGCATACGTATTGATTTCTATGTTTTGCCAATTTAGTATTATTATGGCTATCTCGGTGAGTACGACTATTAATAATGCTATGATTAATAATCGATCCAACACCTTACGCCTACCCATTATGGATATTACGGTTATTAATTAATAAATTAAACTCCCTCAGGGAGAGTAACCATTTACTTAGAACCTTTCTGTGATTGTACCCTTATTATCGCCTCGGCAATGTCGCCATTAGTCTCCTTCAACGCCTTAATCGCCTCCTCCCTAGTGCAACCAGTCTCCTCCATGACGAGCTTAATATCGTCCTCGCTCGGTTCATACTGCTGTGCAGCCTTTGTGGTGGTTTGTTGGGGTTGTTGTATTATTAATGATGGCCTCGGCTGTGGCGCTGTCTGTTGTGGCTTGGTGACTTTAACGTCGGAGTCGCTGGCCTGTACCTGGTATATTGATAATCCCTGTATCCTCATCCTTGCGACCACGGGCTTATTAATCTCGATGGTCGACCCATCGCCTAAGTAAATAACCACCTTCGTGACGTTACTCACCTCCTCAAGGTTAAGGTCCTGAATGCCAAATCGCTTAAGTAGTCTCCTGACCTCCCTTGGGTTTATGCCCACGATACCTTAATGCAAATGGGTGTATTTAAACAATTTTTACGCCCTGTATTGCTACCCGCAGTATGGTCCTAGCATCTGCGCAATTGTTGGTGATGAGCATCCATAACCAAGTACGTGGGTCGGGAAGTACTGAATCACGTAATACACATAGCCGCTATTAATCATAGCCTCAAGGGATCTACCATACTCAACCTGGAATATGGCGCAGTATGGGCACTCAGGGTCTAGGAACTCAATAACCGTTATATTCGCGTTTGGATTGCCAATCCTTAAACCAGAGGAGATCAACTCGCCTATGAGTGACACCTGGGTTGAGTTTGCCCTAAATCCATAGCCAAGCTCCTGGCCTTGATAGGTAAATACTGTTATGTTACCCCTCAGGGCATCATTGATTGCGTTAAAGACGTATGGGGATGCGCCGGCTAACACATATGTTATATTGTTTGCCCTGTCATAGACTATGAATAATGGTGTACCGAGTAAATTACCTGGTATGTTGAGTGTGTAGGCTATCGTGTTTATATTATTTAATGCACCAATTACTGTATTCACAAGGTCCTGGTCACTCTCACTCACTGCGCAATTAGTATAGTGGCTTGCTAAGTATTGATACTGGGCGATTGGGTACACCAGCAGGTACGTAGTATTACCTGTCTCCTCATAGTCGTATATGTAACTGTACGATATTGTGTATATGCTATTCACGGCACTCAACGTGGCATTTGCACCGTACTTATTATAAATGCATACAAGGTTAAGCCAATTCTCGACACCCCTCTCAAATGCCGTTGTGATTAACGATAATTGCGAGGATGCGGAGGACTGGGATGATGAGCTGGATGAAGAGCTTGATTGACTTTGGGAAGTGCTTGTTTTTATTGGTGGCTTAAGCGCGAGGAAGTAAATTAATACCGCGGCTAGTGCTACGGCAAGTACTATGACGGCTACTAGGAGCATCCTATTTATGTTTGCGCTGTTCGACATAATCCCTAATCAATGATTGAATTAAGTTAAAAACCTTACTAACATTCCGTAGACTCCTAAGAAAGCATTATAATTACTCAATAGAGTAATGTTGTAATGGCAATTCGATTAAGGATTAAGTTATCATCGATTATGGGTAAGACGACGGTAACAAAGGCTTTAGTGACCACGGGCTACGAGACCCAGGAACCGGAGGTGTTAATACCGAGGAGTATTGCCGAGGATTTAAACCTACTACCCAAATTACCCAGTGGTTCTGAGGTTAGGAATTACGTATTGGCTGATGGGACGGTGACTAGGTTAATACTAATTCCTAATGCGGTTCAGGTCTGGGTTCTTGAGAATGATAGGGAGGTTGGCGGCATTATGGCCCATGCCGCAGTTAGTGAGCGTGCTGATGAGGTGCTGCTGAGCGATAAGTTGGTTAGTAAGTTGGGCATTGTTTTGCTGGATATTGGTGAGGGTATTTGGTGTTTTAGGGATGAGGTTGGGAAGATGGTTAGGAGGAGCTATAGACCCTAGGAACGCCTTAACAGCGTTTATGAATGCGTCCACCGATGGCTTGCCCTGGGTGAATCCCTGCCCGTAGGTTGTTGATCCACCACCCTTACCATTAACGCTTGAGTTGAGCCTTGCCATTAAGTCCCTAACACTCACGTGCCTCGCGGTTTCGGGGCTTAGGTAAACCATGTACTCGGTACCATTACCAACCCTATTAATTATTAATAGCACCGTATTGGGCCTGGCACTTAGGTATTCCTTGGCAAATTCCTGTATGTAACTCCTATCCTCATTCTCATACTCCATGTATGTAAATCCAATACCATTTATTGAGACCTCCCTACCCATGGCTTCTGCAACATCACCTCTAATAGCTTCCTAGTCAATGCCTTAATCCTACCCTCCATCTTGCCCACATCGTTGAGTAGCTCCTTAACGCCCTTAACCACGTCCTCCCTACCCCTACCAATTAATTCGGATACCTCGTTAATGGAGTCCTCGAGAGACTCCACGTAATTTAGTGCATGCCTGCCCGTGGTGAATATGAACCTAACGACACCCTCCTGAATCTTCTCAACCTTAACGATCTTAATCATACCAATCTCACCGGTATTGCCTACGTGCATGCCACCGCAAGCCTCAACGTCGTATGGACTATCGTCCGGGCCCACCTGGACAATCCTCAACTTAGCCCCGGGCACCGCGCCTCCCTGGTATATGTACACGCCGAATTTAGACTCGGCCTCAGTCCTGCCTAACCACCTAATAATCACTGGATAGTTGGCAACAACCATCTGGTTGGCCAACTCCTCAATCTTCCTAATCTCGTCCCTACTGGGCAGCTTGTAATGCGTAACATCAAGCCTACTGAAGGGTATATTCTTCTCAGCACCCGCCTGCCAAACATGCCTACCAAGGACGCGCCTAATGCTCTGAAGGAGTATGTGCGTTGCCGTGTGCATCCTCATTAGGTCAAGCCTACGGGTTGCATCAACTACGCCCTCCACCGTCTCGCCCTCCATTGGTGGTTCGCCCTCAATGACGTGAACAATGACAGGCCCAACCCTCTGGACGTCGATCACCCTCGCCTCACCCCTACTATGCTTGATAATGCCGTGGTCAGCCACCTGCCCACCACCCTCTGGGTAAAATGCCGTTTGGTCAAGGACCACGTACTTACCCCTAATGACCCTAAGAACCTTGGCGCTGAATTGGAATAGCCTCATGTTCTCATAGAATAACTCCCTAGTCTGCGGTAGGTCCTGAACCTCCACTGGGTTCACATCAACCTTAGGCTTCTCCTCACCAACCTGCCTTTGATACCTGGCGGCTAACCTTGAATAGAAGTCATCAGGTACTGCGATGCTTAGCCCAAGCCTTGATGATGCCACCTCACGCACTATCTCGGGTGGTAGCCCCTGTGAGTCATAGAGCATCATTAAGTCGTCAATCGTGAGCTCCCTCTTGCCGGTCCTCCTCTCCCTATCCCTAACGACTCTATCAATAATGCTTGGCGCCTGCCTAAGTAATTCCCTGAACTTCTTTTCTTCGAGATCGACCAACTCAAGTATTGTCTGCCTCTCCTCATAAACCTCTGGGTAATCATCCCTTAGGAACTCAAGCTCCATGTTCATGATTTCCGTGAGCGGCATCTCAATACCTGCAACATACATGCTCCTAAGCATCCTCCTAAGCAATAACCTGCCCAGATAACCAACACCGGAATTACTCGGTATCACGCCATCAGCCATCATCCAGGACAGGGTCCTACCGTGATCACTAAGTATGTATAGGGTCTCCTGGGCCTTAAGTATGTTCCTAACCTCGTTAATATCCATACCAACCTTACTCGATATGTATTCATAGGCCTTCTCGATACTTGTAACCTCAGGGTCAAGCTGGCCGAAGTAAGTCGCCATGTGCATTAGCATTTCATCACTTGGTCTGGGAAGACCCAACTTACTCCTTAACTTCTCAATGAATGAGCCAAAGACCGCGTCATAGACCGTGGGCTTACCCGTGAGTAGCCAGTAAATTCTCTCAAGACCGTAGCCAGTATCCACGATCTTCATGGGCATCTCCACGTACTTACCATTAACGGTCCTATAATGCATGAAGACAAGTGTGGCTATTTCTAGGCCGCCCACGAGAACCTCAAGGCACTCACCCGCATTACCACCACCCTCCCAAATGTTCTCCTTATACGTGATTTCGTCATCCCTGAGGCCGAGCTCCTTCGTGAAAAACTCATGCGCGTACTCAACAGTCTCGTCAATCCAGTAGATGTACTTATCGGGGTAATTAAAGGCGTGGTGAGCCATCATTTCAAAGCCTGTTAAATGCCTACCGCTACGGCCAACCTTATCGATATCCGTAAACCTAATACTAGGTTGCGAGAGGGTCAGTGGATTTGCCGGTGGTGGTACAATGCCCTCCGTGACCCATGGCTGGAAGTCATAAATTGAGGCACCAACTAAGTAAACATCAGACCTCCAACGCGCAACCACTGGATACCTCTTAATCCTAACATGGCCATGTCTCTCAAAGAAGTTCAGGAACCTCTCCCTAACATCCCTAATGGACTCAGGCCTAAATTTACCGGGTGGGTTGCCTATGAATAGGTATGGTGTGCAGGGTTGATCACCGCAGGATTCCTGGTCCTTATTTAGCGTCCAGAAGTAGTGCTTACAGTATGGGCATTGCCTCCTATAAAACCTCATCCTATCGAATAACCTCGTCCTCAATTCCTCCATAACTTAACGATAAATAAAAATGGGATTATTTTTATATTTTGTTCCTGTCGCAATTAAAATTCACTATTTACGCTTTGTCTCAAGGTCTCGGAAATACTTATACAGGCCATCAATGGCCATTCCAAACAGGTGATAATGAGCTCTCATGTTCCTAAGCCTGTCATAAACTCTCTTAAGGTCTTGATCCCTCTCCACAAGCATTCTCTCAAGGTCACTAGTGCTCAATCCCTCCCTAACAGCCTCCTCAGCGGTCCTACCCCAAACATCCAATTGCCTAAGGTGCCTATTTAGTAGGTCCATGGCGTTGGGAACGAGTAAGTGATGTGTATAGGCTATATACCTTGGATTCCTAGCAATTAGCTTCTTGACGCTGTCCACGTACATGTCGAACCTAAGGGGTTCCATCGTCGTTGGTATTATGTAGTCGAGGTCCTTAACATAGATGCCCGCTGCATCCCCAACAATGAGTATATTCCAGGGCTCGACAATGAAGGATTGGTGATGACTTGCGTGACCCGGCGTGTGTATTACCTCCACTGTGACATCGCCGATTGTTACCCTATCACCATCCTTAGTCTCCCTGGCATTCTTGCTGGGCACCTCAAGTGGTCTGCCATAAAGCTCGCCGAGCCAGCCCATGGCGTCCCTAGCCGGTATCCAAATAATGTCTGGGTTTGGTAAAACCTTCGAACCCCTTGGGTGAACATAAACCTCAATATTTGGGTTAAGCTCTGTTAACGCTCCAGTGCCACCGTAATGGTCAATGTGAACATGCGTGATGAATGCATGGGTGACATTACCTGGTAACTGCCTCAAGGCATTCTTTAGGTCATTGCTTGATACCGCGGGCCCTCCCTCAAACACTATTAATCCCCTGCCAGTATTTATTGCATATACTGAAACCAAGTTACTGAATCCGCCTGGCTCCAGGTCCACTTGGTATACTTTGTCCATTACCTCAATTACCCGCACCATAACTAGTCTGTAGATAATTCACTTAATAAGTTGTATGTTATATATGATAATTACAATATATAAACAGGGCATGTAGGGTATTGCCGCTATATTTTTACGAGCCAAAGAGACTGGAGAATCCAGCCGCGATTTCCTCCTCACTCGGGCCCTCCTTCTTTTCCTCAGTAGTCTCCTCCTTCTTTTCCTCAGCCTTCTTCTCCTCCGCCTTTGTCTCCTCAGTCCTTACCTGCTGCGGTTGTTGAGTAACCTGAAGCCCAAGTTCGGGGGCTTTCGGCGCTATTACTGAGCAAGGGCGTTGGCTTCCGCCACGCTTTAGCCAGTATGTATTGGGCGGTCTCCGGCGTCATGTACCTGGCATTAACGGCTAGGTTCAAGGCCTCCATGTGAGCCTTTGCAATGGACACCCTGAGGACCTCAGGTGTTGGGTATGCAGTATTAACTGCCAGGTTAAATGCGTACTTAACGGCGTCCTCAATCATAGACCTATACGTGCCGGCATCCAGCTTTAGATTGTCAACGGCTATTACGTACTTGCCCTTTAGTATTGCCGCCTTTATCTTTAGGGTCTCGAATATGGGCTTTATATTCAATTTCTTCAGGATCTCGGCCGCATCCTCATTAATCTTATCACCCCTCTTAACAACCACCGTATCCTTAACAATCCAAATCTTACCGTCCTGGACCTTGATCGGTATCTTTAACTTACCGAACTTACTCATTATTGGTCCTGGCTCATGTTAGTATTGCCTGCGGGTGCCACTAGGTCAAATGGTGCAATGTCGCCCGGCATTGCCTCCCTCCTAACTCCCGTACTCCAAATCCACCTGGCTAGCTCGAATGGATTCTCATTCGAGAATATTAACAGGTTTTCACCAGTGAATAGCTTCTCAATGTCCTCAGTGACACTACCCATCAACTGCCTAAGTGCTATTAGCACAAGGGTGTTCTTCGCCTTAATAACCCTGGCACCCCTCCTTCTAAGCCAGAACCTATATTCCTGGAGAACCCTGTTTGAGGTCCCATGAATGTCTATTACGAATACGGTCCCATAATTACTGAATAACTCCTTCAATTCATTAACAATCCTAACCTTCTTCTCCGGATAGGGCTTCATCCTAACATACGTGCGCTTAAATACTGGTTGCGAAGCCATACCAGCAAGAACCGCTCAAGTAATGCACTTAATTAATTTTTCTTCCAATGAGGATGAGACAATGAGGAATACGTGAGTAATTAATGCATGAAAGCCCAGCCAATGGTCACGGTTAAATCCTATTTAGATGATAATGGTGAAAACGTAATGGGCGGTCCCATGGTCAACTTAACACTAACGTCACCCAACTGCTCAGGCCTTACCCTCTTAAGTATTTCGTCTAGCACGGTCGCTATGTTCTCAGCAACGTGCTTTGGATCCATGTCCTCAGTGCCGACCTTACACATAACCTGCGGTTGGTCCTTAACCCTAACCCTGACACTCCTCTTTAACCTATCAATCACAGCCTTTATGTCCGCGTTTGGTTGGACAACCTCAGGCATCTTATTCCTAGGACCGAGTATTTGCCCCATCACCCTACCGATGAGCACCATCAGGTCTGGGGTGGCCACGAAATAGTCATAGGAATTAGCCAACTTCCTAATCTCCTTCTTGTTACCGGCGAGCTTCTCAATGTCCTCCCTCGTAAGTATTGCATCTGCCTTAGCCTCCTTGGCCGCCAATACCATGGCGCCAGTGGCCATCACACAGACCTTTGGCTCCTTACCCTGCAATGGATGCGGCAATGCGACAGTTATGTTGAACCTATTGGCCTGGTTCTTAACGTCAAAGTCCCTAAACCTAACTATTAATTCATACGTCTGCTTAAACCTCCTCCTCTTTGCCTTTGTCTTTGCCTCCGTGACAGCCTTAATTATTGCGTCAAGGTTTAGGCTCATAATCGCGTATTGGAGGGAGAAGCCCCTTATTAAAGCATTTTTCCCACTAATGCTGTGTTTTAATAGGTCGTTTATTAATCCCTATAACCTACCCTCCTGCCTCAGCATCTCCTCATACTTAGTTATTAAGTTATTGAATGAACCTGCATCCAACTCCTTAAGCACCTGCTTCGGGTCCTTACCGTTGATTGTAACGCCAATGCTTCTACAGACACTTATTACCTGCTTTAGGGCGTTCTTGAAGTTCCTACTCCTTAACTCCTCCCACTTTATGTAGGCTATCTCCGCAAGTTTCTCAATACTTATGTCACCAATTAACTCCTTAACTGCCTGATGAGCGCCTGTGTCTTTACCAATGGCCTTCATTATAAGGTCGGTTATTGGCGGTAGCTCAGGCTTTACGTCGAAATTCTTCGTATCCTCATCAATCTCAATCTCGACGAACACATTATTAATGCCGTAGTTAGCCAGTATCTTCGTCTTCTTATTAATCTCCTCAGTGACCTTACTAACATCGACACCATACTGACTCAATTGCTGGACCGTGGGTCCACCCGCCTTACCCGGCGCAACCGCTACCTTAACTACCCTCTTTGCCATATCGTAGGACCTGCCTAATGTAGGTATTTAACGTTTTTGCTATTATTGCTTACCTTCAATCTTCCTAACACCCTTAATATTCACGATTATGGGCATCGTACTTGATGAATCAAGGAGCTCCAGGTAAACCTGACCCCTCTGCCTATCGATGTCCACGACCTTGCCCCTATAGCCCTTAAACGGCTCAACGATTATCTCAACAACATCGCCGACATTAATCTCCACGGGCTTCGCTAAGCTATTCACTATCTCGTCAACGCTCATGACACCCCTAACCATGCCTCTATAATGCTTAATGCCGGTGGCTAAGTCCTGGATTTCGTAGGGCATCGAACCCTCAACAAACACAAACCCCTTAAGTGCCGGTAGCACCACTATTGCTGTTATCTTAACCTTATCAAGACCTTTATGCTCAGCCCTTGCCTTGAGCATGAAGGCCACGTTATACTCCTGATTACCAACAGCCCTGAGGCATATACTCTGCAACTTAATGCCTGCTCAGTACTGCCCATTGCCTCTTCCCTAACTTAATGAGTTAATAAAACTTGCCCAACAATGGGCTTACCCTAGGGCCTACCTACGGCCGAGACCCCTCGTGCTTAGTATAACGAGTATGAGCATTACGGCCAATATTATGACTATTGTAAGCACAACAATTAGGTTGAGCGGGTATGGCAGGCTAAAGTTGGCACTACTAGTTAGGTACTGCTGAGCTACGCTAAATAGGAATGAGTAGACACCAAGTATTGCGACTATCAATGAACCCAACTTAAGGATTATCATGTAATTACTCCTAGTCGGCTTCTTGGCAACTCTGAATATCCAGGCGAGGTACTTAACCAATTCATTATCTTCTTACCTAAACCCTCACTGCTCATTGCATGGATTATGACCGGCTGTGATTATAAAATTTTCTAATCATTCGTTATAGGAGCAGTTGCCTGAAGAATTCCATCTTATTAAATGGTCTTAGGTCGTCATATCCCTGTCCAATCCCAAGGAAGTAAATGGGCTTCTTGAGCTCATAGAGGAATGTCAATATAGCACCACCCTTTGGGTATGCATCGACCTTGGTGACTATTAACCCATCAATTCTCACGTACTTACTATAGTACTTAGCAATGTCAAGGGCCTCATTACCGAGTAGTGCGTCGGCTATGAATATTGACAGGTCCGGCTTACTAACCCTCTGAATCTTGCTTAATTCATTCATTAGGTTTATGTCGGTGTGCATCCTACCGGCGGTGTCGATCATTACGTAATCGATACCCTTAACCTTAGCATGGCTTATTGCGTCATACGCTACTGCGGCTGGGTCCGAACCATAATTATGCTTTATAACCCTAACACCAAGCTTGGTCGCATGACCCTCCAACTGCTCAATGGCCCCAGCCTATAGGTGTCTGCGGCAGCCCAAACAGCCGTATAACCCTTCTTCATTAATTGATGGGTTATTTTGGCTATTGTCGTGGTCTTCCCATAACCGTTGGGGCCCAGGAATAGGAGGACCACGGGCCTCTTCACCTGAAGTATTCTTATTACCTCGCTCATGAAGTCTACGTCGGGTACGTCATTAAATAACCTATTCATTACGTCGAGAATTCCATTTCTAATTACTGACTCCTTATCGCCAAACCTGGGCACCTTAAGGCCCCTTAGGTAATTAATTATTGCATTACATATTGCGTCCGCCACGTCGACGGCGACGTCGGATTCCACGAGTTGCATGAATAATTCATCGTGAATCTCATTTAGCTTATCATCACTTAACTCGGTCGTTGTTATCGAATTAACTATTGTATTAGTTAATGACTTAAACGCGTTCTTTAACCTATCAAACATTAGGTAACACCTATTGTCTAGATTGCTGCTGTTGTTGCCTAATGGCCGCACTTATGTATAGGAGGAAGTTATCGATATCCGTTATTCTCTTCGCTATATCCGCTGACTGCGCATCGAGTTTTGACCTTAGGTCCTCAAACTCCTTAATTCTTTCATCAATGTAGTTTATGGCGTATGATATGTCCATCTCGATTACGAAATTCGCGCCCACGCTGACCAGGACCTTCTCGCCCTGCGCCGGCGATGCCTTAATGAAGACTCCCCCACCGACTCCTGCGTATGTGTCTTGAACCACGCCCTTGCTCAATAGTGTTAGCATGTCCTTGGCGCTCCTTAACTCATTAATTGACTGCGTTACCAATGCGAGGTTCTGCCTAACGACATCGAGTAACGCAGCTAATGAGTTTCTCTCCTCAATTAGTCTCTCAATGTCCTCCCTCGTTATTACTATCCTCTGTGGTTGCTGGGACATTGATTACCTCACCACTTAATCAATGATTCCATGGATAGCAATTGCAGTATTTCAGTGCGTTTAATCTCATCCTTACTAATTTCCTTAACATCCTCAATCCTAATCATACTCCTCTTCAACTTATGCCTACTCCCCAATTCGCTGTATGCTGCCTCCACGGCCTCGCTTGGTTTCGTAGCCGGTAACTCAAGTGAGAACTTTTGCCACTGCATTCCAATCCTCATACGTCCCGTGACTCTATAAATCCTAACCGACACGTGATGCGTCTACGCATGAAATATTTAATCTTTTCCCAATATGTTTTTAAAGGAGAAATACCAATATTAACCAGGTGATTTACATGGTCCTTACGTGTGACGTCTGTGGTGCGCCAATCGAGGGCGAGCCCGTCATTGTGGAGATAGATGGTGCGGTATTGACGCTATGCCAAAGGTGCGCTCGTAAATACATCAATGTTAAGGGTGTCAAGGTGATTAAAGGCCCATCACAGGTACAAGCAACGCAGCATCCGGTTACTGTTGTTAAGTATGAATCTAGGAGGGGGGTTACGTATAGGGTTAGTAGGCCTAGGGTCAATGTTGATAAGTATGAGGTTGTTGAGAACTATGCCGAGTTGATTAGGGAGGCTAGGGAGAGCCTTGGCATGAGTAGGGATGTTCTGGCCAAGGTGATTGGTGTTAAGGAGAGCATACTGAGGAGGATTGAGGATGGCCAGTTAATACCTGATGTTGAGCTTGCTAGGAGCTTGAGAAGGCGCTTGGTATTAGCCTATTGAGGGAGTCGGAGGACGTTGGTTCAGAGGTTCAGAAGCCCGTTAGTAAGTCGTTAACGCTGGGTGACGTGGTGACTCTTCGTGAGAGGAACAGGGGTAAGTAATGCTCTCGATGTATTGCGGCAATAGCTTTAAATAACGAGTGATTATAGAATGCGTAGTGAGTAATAATAGGGCTAGGGCTTTACTGCTCGTAGCCGATGATGTTGGGGAAAATAGAATTAGGGAATTCCAGCTACTGAGTGAGGCTGGTGGTTATGATGTTCTTGATACCGTCATACAGAGGAGAAAGCCCGACACGCGTTATTACCTAGGCATTGGTAAGTTGGGTGAGGTTGAGTCGCTTGTTAAGTCGCTTAGGCCTGACGTGGTTATTACGTATCATCAACTGAACCCAATACAGTACGTTAACCTTGAACGTAGATTAAGGACTAAGATTATGGATAGAATACTACTGATCCTCGAGATTTTTGAAAGGAGGGCCGGTAGTAAGGAGGCTAAGCTTCAGATTGAGTTGACGAGACTTAGGCTTGAGATTCCAATGGTTAGGGAGTTCATTAGGCTTGCAAGATGGGTGAGCAAATAGGTTTCTATGGCGGTGGTGAGTACGCCATCGAGGCCTATTATAGGCATATGATGAGGAGGATTGCCCACATAAGGAGGGAGTTAAATGCCATTAAGAGGAGGAGGGAAATGCTCGTGGTCAGGAGGAAGGATTATGGCTTACCACAGGTCGCACTCACCGGCTACACATCAGCAGGTAAAACCACACTCTTTAATAGGTTGGCCAGGGAGAGTAAGTATGTCGATGGCAAGCCATTCGCGACACTCGACACATACTCAAGGCTTGTTAATTTTAATGGACTAAACGCTATATTGACGGATACCATAGGGTTCATTGATGATTTACCGCCATTGCTCATTGAGTCATTCTACGCAACAATTGCGGAGGTCCTTAACGCGGATCTCGTGCTTTTCATGATAGACGTAAGTGATGATTACCAGGAGTTCTCGAGGAAGTTTATGAGCTCCATAAAGATATTCAATGATTTAGGGATACCCAGGACTAGGTACTGCCTGTCCTCAATAAGGTTGATTTAACGGATGGCGCTGATATCAATGATAAGGTGGGCCTCGTTGAGGGTGAATTTGGTAGTTACGTATTGATATCCGCAAAGACCGGCGTGGGTATTGATGATTTAAGGAATGCCGTGAGGAGTAGGTTGGAGCCGCTAATGGTCGATAAGAGGTATGGTAATAGTAAGAATTTTAACCCAATAGGTTAGTCATTCATTGATGGTCGAGGACCTGGAGACATCATTATTCCTTGAATATGCGAGGAGGAGGATAGCCTTTGAGTATGATAATGAGGAGATGGGTGAATTGGCCGTTAAGATATTGAAGACGTTGAGCGAGAGGAATGAGGCAATACCTGATGAAACCCTAGCCTAATCCTAGGCATAAGTGCTACGGAGATCAGGAGAATACTGCACGTAATGCATAGGGCGGGCCTTGTTGGTCTTGCCCGTGAATCCACGGATCAGTACAGGTATGAGTATAAGTGGTTTATTAATAGGGACTTCATTAGGAAATTCCTAATACAGCATATAAATAATGTTGCGTCTAAGCTCATGCATAGAATAAATACGCTAGGTTCAACAACGCTATACATATGCCCAACGTGCTTTAGGGGCTACACACTTGATGAGGCCTATGAGTATGACTTTAAATGCCCAAGGGATGACACGGAGCTTGTTCAGGTAGACGTGCCCTCGGAGTTGGCATTCCTAACCAACGTGATTAAGAACTACGTAGGGAGGATAAGGAATGATTTTAACGCATTTAGTGATTGTTAATTAACCTTAGTACTTACCCTTAGACAGCACCCTTGCTGCCGTGATTAATGGGTGCCATATGGGAGCCGTCGGCGGTGAGTATGATAAATCCGCAAAGAAGAAGTCATCAATCGTCGCCCCCTTACCTATTAATGCGGCGGCTATGTCTATGTAACCCGCGACTATTTTGTCAGGACCTATCACCTGAACCCCAAGGACCCTGCCACTTGGCTCGTCCATAATCATCTTAATATTGACCTGAACACCACCTGGGTAGTAATGGGCCGTGGTCCTGGCCCTAATCGTAGCAGACACGGGCTTAAACCCCTCCTCCCTTGCCTGCTTTTCTGTGAGCCCAGTCCTAGCCACGTATAGATTGAACACTTTAGTCACGGCTGTGCCTAGCACACCTGGGAATTTTAGGAACCTACCCTTAACCGCGTTGGCGCCGGCCACCTGCCCCATCTTATTAGCTGGTGGTGCCAATGCAACGTACATTCTCTTCCCAGTAATTAGGCTCCAGGTTTCAGCCACATCACCAGCCGCATAAACATTCGGCACTGACGTCTCCATATACTCATTAACCAGACAGCCCCAGTCTCACCAAGCTTCGCGCCGGCCTTAACCGCGAGATCCACGTCTGGCTTAACGCCAACGCCCATAACCACCTTATCAACGTTATACTCGCCCTTCTCCGTAATGACCTTACTCACGTGGCCATTAACGCCCTTGAAGCCAACAACCTTCTCATTAAGGTGCAATTCAACCCCATTCTTAGTTAATTCCTCGTGTATTAACTTGGCCATGTCCTCATCGAATGTCGTTGGTAGTACATGAGGCATCATTTCGAATAGGAGAACCCTCTTACCAAGATTCTTAAGTGCCTCGGCCACCTCAAGGCCTATGTAACCACCACCAACCACGGCAACAGTACTCGCCCTCTCAACCTCCTCCTTCAGTCTCGGCGCCTCGTGCGGAAGCCTAAGCGTTAATATGCCATTTAGGTCATGGCCCTCCACAGGGAGCGTTATTGCTTTGCGCCGGTGGCTATTATGAGTACATCCCACTGGTACTTAACAGTTTCATTACCCTCCCTGGCATACACGACCTGGTTCTTAGTATCCACATCGAATACCTCAGCGTTTATCTTAACCGTTATCCTCCTTTCCTTAGCGAACTCCTCCGGCGTGTATATTGCGAGGTCCTGGGCCTCCTTAACCACACCGCCTATGTAATAAGGTATTCCACAGGGCGCATGGCTTATGAATAAGCCTTATCAAGCATTACAATCTCGGCCTCGGGATCAAGCTCCTAGCCCTAGCGGCTGCAGATGCGCCAGCAGCGCCGCCGCCGATTATTACAACGCGTTTACCCATATAACCTCCAGGACTATTACGACTTAATTAGTTTTTCCATGTATAATCATTTGCAATCACCGTTTAGTCTCATTAATAATTCATTAATTATCTTCCTAGCAGTTAATGCGTGTCTCCTCTTAATGGGATAATGAATTGTTAATTCGGCATTACTTATCTTATCCGCACTTCCATACTTAATGCATTTAGCCACGTACCTACTTACGTGAGGTGTTAATGTCCAGGCAATCAATTCATGAATAACCCCATCATCAACGACACTGGGTATCCTCTTCGTCATCAGCATGAACGTTGATGCAACTAGGTACTTCTTATCTAATACGTAGTGGAGGTACTCGTGAACTGCGGTATCAATTACATTGCTTATATCGTTTAACGTAAGATCTCTCTTGGAAATCACATCCGTTGACCTAAGTAGGTCCCATATTGATATCGCGATTACCTCATTCCTATCGATGGATAAGATCTTCCCATAAACGGTTGGGTTATGGGTAAGTATTATTCTTGCATGTCGGTATCGAATATTCTACTCATTATTGTTAATGATTTCGTTATTAATTGAAAGTAGGTATCAGCATTACTCCTCGCACTGCTTACTCTACCATCAATATAGTATTCGCAGTCATCACTGCACGTAATCAGTAATTTAATAACTTAATTTAATAACTAATGATGAGTTTGCCCTAATGGCTATGATGTACGTACGACCATACCTCCCCCTCATGCTTTCTATGGTTACGTACTTATTAATGTCATAATCCTTAGTGAGTGATTCCATGGTATCCCTAGTAATTACTACGTACTCCTTACCGTAGGGCATGAAATTAGGATTAGCAGAACCTAGAAAGTTTAGGATTAGGTCGAGGGTAGATAATGCAATTCTTAACCTAACGCGTTGTCCATTAAGTAATAGCGTTAATGTATTTATAGATTTTAAGTTGCTTAGGAAATCATTATGAAGCCTTCCAACGTAGTTCCATGATAAGTCAACCAACATATTTAATTATCACTGATGCAAAAATAATTCCTATTTATCCGTAATTTAAATGATTCCTTTAATGCATTAATTATCCCCGCGCAATACTATAAAATTCCTAGGCGGTGTAATTAACACGTGCCATTACCAATAATGGGTGGTGTTAAGTCTCCCTGGATCACCGAATTAGGTGGTGTTGCCTCTGAACATCCCGTGGCCAGTAGGTTGGGCGTTGATGTGCTTAACCTAGGTGGTAATGCCGTTGATGCCGCAGTAACAACATCACTTGCGCTAGCCCTTACACAGCCTCACTTAGGCGGTTTAGGCGGGGATTTCTTCGCTATGTTATATATAGCCAGGGAGGGGAGGGTTTATTTCATAAACGCCGGTGGTTGGGCACCTAGGAAATTAAGTAGAGAGTTACTGCTGCAAAGGGGGTTGAATGCAGTACCAATGAGGGGTCCACTATCGCCCGTGGTCCCTGGGTTATTGGCGGGGCTTCATGCGATGTGGAGGCGATTTGGAACTGATGAGTGGAGATCCCTAGTAAGGCCTGTGGTTGAGGTTGCAAGGAGGGGTTTCCCAGCAAGTCCAAGCTTTGTTAAGGCCGTAGAATCACTTAGGAGTGAGATTGCCAATAATAATGACTTCAGATCAGTATATCCAATAAATGCTAGGCCCTGGGATGTGATTAGGATAGAACCGTTGGTTAAGACCTTTGAATTGATAATGGAGCACGGGCCCGACATACTCTATCGGGGAGAGGTTGGTGAGGCTCTTGTGAATTATGTTCAGTCCGTTGGTGGTGTTATGGAAATGAGTGATTTAATGGAGTATGAGCCGGAGTGGCGTGACCCACTTAGCATTAGTTATAAGGGTTAACCGTGTATGAATCACCGCCTAATACCCAGGGCATAACCACATTAATGATATTGAAACTTCTTGAGGAATTGAAGGTAAACGTCAACGCGTGGTCACGCAGTAGGATTGAGACGTACTTAAGCATTTACAGAATTGCCTATGAGCTTAGGGACTCGTAGAGACTATTAAGGCTTTGATTGAGGACCTGAGCCCATTGCACAATGCCAAAAAGCTTGAGCAGTAATTTTTGTTGTTATTAGTTGTTGTTTTTATTGGGCCCGTGGGCTTTGGGCGGGGCAGCCTAACTTCTTCATTGCCCTGGCTATTGACCTTGCCCTCCTCTCCTCGCCCTTATTTATTGCCTCCTCGTGCATCCTCCTCAACACCTCGCAGACTTTGGTGACGAGCTCTGGGTGCTTCCTAATTACGTCCATGCCCATGTAGACCACGCACCTATCACCCTGCCTACTCAGCTCAACCTCTTCATAACCAGCGCCCTTCAACCTCTCCAAGACGGCCCTGGCGTCCTCATAATCCTTACGCCTAACCTTCAATACTACATAACCATTATTGTCCACGCCGATGGTCATCCTTATGCCGGCAACCTCAACCATCGATTTACCCTTCGGCTTGGGCTCCATGCCCGCCAATGCCACTAAACGCCTAGGCTTCTCGGCATCGGGCAGTTGGACCAAGTCCTCAACCAAAGTCTTAATCGCCGAGTCGCCAAGCATTTTCTTGGCTAGTTCAACGGCTTTTGAGGACTTGACCGTATGCGCCATCCTATACCCATCATCTCTCCTCTTGAACCCCATGCTCTCTAGTCTCTCGATTAAGCCGCCCCACAACTCTAGCTTTGAATGGCCCATAGTGAGCCTAACCCACTTCCACTTAATGTTTACATCGCCATCGCCGAGCACTGTGTACAGTGTGAATGTTGGGAATTCCTCATTGTCGAGCCTGCTAGCCACTTCGGCGACCTCGGCTTATTCTTAAACACGCCTCTGTGGTCAAGAGCCCTTAAATGCCAAGTAACGCCCACATCGTTATCGTTAAGGCCCAAGTTATCTATGCATATGTAATTCCTCCCAGGCCACGCAATTAGCCATGCAATGGCCTGCCATAGCTGGCTAGTGGTCATTATTGGGTAGCCGTACTCGATTGAGCCATCAGTTAGCAAAAGCCCGCACTGCATTGCCCTCAACTTACCATCACCGAATAGCTTAGGTACAACCACATGAACGCCCTTGAGACCAGTGAGCGAGACCCACATCGTTATGCTCTCCGTCTTGGCGACCCTGGCTACCTCAATCGTCAAGTTCTTCGTGTATAAATGAACCATGAACGACTTATCCTTATCGAATGGTTCACCGCTAATGACTACCCTTGCCTTGCCACTCCTTAGTTTATTGATTAGCTCCTCGAGCTCTTTTCGATACTCCTTAAGCCACTTTTCCCTTGCCCGCTTTAATAGCCTCAGCATTTCCTTGCCTATGTTGAGCATTGCCCTCCTCAGGTTGGTTATGCCTCGTCATTGCTTTCCCTAATCTTTGCCTTAATCTTTGGCAGCCAGTTGCTAGGGCATTAATTGCGTTGTCGAACGGCGTTGCCGAATCGCTGAGCAACACGCCTCCGTGCCTCTCGACCCTGCTTAGGAACTCGTTGATTAGTCTCATGGTTTCCTCAACGACCTTTGGGTCGTCGACGGGCTCGCTGCACCTTAGGCGTTTAGAGCCTTTGCCTTGACTCCCCAACAAATCCTTAGAGCCATGATGCATCCATAGGGTTAATCCTCAATGGAGCTAATAAGCCACTACCAAATTAGTGCTGAATTGGCTTAGGTAAGTAATTGAAAGAGAAGCCGTAGCCCACGTCAATGCGGTCTACACGCATTGCGGGGTTGCCCAAGCAAGGCAATGAGGTACATGGTCGAGCCGTCGATGGTCGGTGATTGAGCTGCGGTGCCGATGAGTGATGGGGTGCTCACGCAGTTGGCGGAGAGCCGCCTCATGAGCGAGGAGGAAGTCGAAAAGGCGCTGGGGAGTGAGGATTTCCTAAAGGCGATAATCATAAACTACTCGGGCTGTAGCCTAGGCGATGACTTATTGAAAGACTTCGCCTTTGAAGCCCCGAACTCCAGAGGCTACGCACTGCCTGCCAGGATGATTGGCGAAAGGCTGAGGGAGAACAACTGCGTGATTACTGATGCCGAGGCACTGTTTGAGAAAGCCAAAGAGGATACAGCTATCCTCTTCCGCCCCTACCTATCCAACGATACACAAGCCCTTCTTCATTTTGAATACGGAATATAGGCAACCAACACACCAAAACCACACCCTCCACAAATCTTATTCTCCCAAACCCCAGGCACCGAAGAACAAAAATCAATACATTGCCGATGTATGTAAGAAAGAAGAAGTTTATACATGCCCCATCACATGATACATTATTTTAGCTGAAAATAAGCATTACCTAAAACCCTGAGATAGGTATATTTAGTGGTATAACTGTGATGCATTGATGAGCGAATTAGATAAGAGAGTTTATGAACTACATAATAAGGCGAAGAGCGAGTTCGGCAAGTGCTACGATGTTGATGAGACTTTAGAAAGTTGAGGTGACCCAAGGTTTGTTGATGTGCCTATTGATAAGCTCCTTGACCCGGAGTTCCTGCTGTCAACGTATAAATCAGGGGTTAGTAGGCGATTAGGTGGTTCTGGCGATACCACGTATTTCGTGGTTGTGGATAGGGAGGGTAATGTCGTGAGTGCCATCCAAAGCCTATATCAGCACTTTGGTTCTTTAATTACCGAGCCAAGGTACGGGATCACGCTTAATGATAGGGCCTCGGACTTCTCAATGGATGGGCCAAACGTATTAATGCCCAGGAAGAGACCGCTCCATACATTAAGTACTGTAATAATTACCGAGGATGGAGAACCAAAATACGCACTTGGAACCTCCGGGGCTCATTTCAGACCACAGCAACATACGTTATTTATAACGAACATGGTTGATTACGGTTTAAGCCCCGTGGAAGCAATCGACGCGCCTAGATTCCTATGGGATAGGAAGTCATTAATCATTGAGGAGGGTTACGAAACAGCGGGCCTGACAGAGCCGCACCAAGTAATTAGGTACCCAGGACGAACAGGCGTGGCGAGTATAGCGGCGTTCCTGGGCAACGGCAGAAAACTGCTCTACGCCGACATACGTGGGGATGGGTTGGCCCTCGGTCAATAAATCCCTTATGCGTTTTAGGATGTCTGTATAGAGAAATACTTATAAATAGGATGCCTATCCTATCACCGTATGCCGAAGGGCATCTCAAAGGCGTTAATCGTAGGAGTTGCTGTAATTATCGCAGCAATAGTCATAGCCGCATACTACGTAGTCCAAGTCAATACATCAAGACCTGTTAAATCGGGCATAAGCGTTAACTACCCAATAACGGTGGTTGACTACCTCGGCCGTAATGTCACGATAAACTCACAACCAAGTACCATAGGTACTGTAAGTCCTGACTGTACGCAGATAATATACACGCTCGGCTTCGGCGACAGGGTAGTCCTAATCGATGTTTATTCCGAGCAATTACTCAAGTACTTAAATGTTACGGTGCCGAGCAACGCCACCGTTATTAACTCAATATATGGATCACCACCAATAGAGCCAATAATAACCGCACACCCATCACTACTCTGCGCAGATGCTGGTTTCCAGCCGCAGTTAGTTCAAAGTATTGGTACGTTAAGTGCGGCCAACATTACCGTGATATTCATAGGCGGTACTGATAATACGAATATAACGGGCATAGAAAGCGATGTAATGCTGATGGCTAAGGCGCTTGGGGTTCCGGGCAAGGGTGAGGAGGTGATTAGTCGTATGAATAATGTAATCAATTACGTAGAAAGTAAGGTCTCCAATGAACCTAAGGTAACGGTAGCCTATGTATCGTGGTATAACCCAATTTATGTTGCAGGTAATTCATCGTTTATTGGTTACTACATTAACTTAGCTGGTGGTTATGATCCATTCAGCGGTATGTACCCCACGGTTAGCCCCAGTCAATTAATCGCCATTAATCCTGACTACATAATTACTGACAACTTCATGGGCAATTACACGGCGACACTCCAGTCAATACTCTCGATTCCTGGGATAAACAGTACGAACGCCGTTAGGGAGGGTCACGTTTATGTACTTGGTTATTTTGCCGAGAGCCTCATCGAGGAGCCGGGGCCTCTTTCCGTCTATGGAGCCCTACTACTTGCTATGATACTACACCCCAGCGCCTTCGGTCTTAATTCAACTGCCATACCGCATTACATAAGTGCTCAATGGGTTAATCAGTATGTTAAGCCTAACCTAAACATTACATTAGGTAATGGGTGATTAAGACGGTTAGCAATTCTGTCGTAAAATTCATGTGGGTCTTCATTCCATTATTACTGGTGGGTATAATCCTGAATGTACTCATTGGCGAAGTTATGATCCCATTAAGGGTGTTGTTCGACCCATCAAATACGTATAGGGTCATAATAATGGACATTAGGTTGCCTGAGGCCCTGGCATGTATTGTGGTTGGCGCTAACCTGGCCGTTGCTGGCGCCGTCATGCAGGCCGTGTTTAGAAATCCGCTTGCTGAGCCTTACGTAACTGGTACGGCTTCTGGAGCATTGTTTGGTGCGTTGTTGGGCCTATTAGTATACGTATTGTTCAGGGCCTCACTGCCCTCACCAACGATATTAATGCCGATTCTAGCATTTCTAGGTGCCTTACTCGCTACGGCGATTGTCGTGGCTTTTGGCAGGGGTTATTGGCTATCCCTCATACTGGCGGGCATCGCCGTTTCAATACTATTCTCCTCGATTGTGATGATCCTAGATACGTACTTATTGACAATAATCCCAACATTACCTGCCGTTGTTTATCTACTATTTGGTACGGTGAGTGGCGTTAATTGGGGTGAGGATGTTGTGATGCTTAGCGTGAGCCTGCCGATCCTAGCGTACATAGCTGTGAGCGGTCATGAGATTAACCTGCTAATGATGAGTGATGAGGTTGCCCAAGCCGGTGGTGTAAGTCCTAGGGCATTCCGTAATTTATTAATAATATTGACTGGGTTATTAACCGCGGTGGCTGTCTCATTCACAGGTATAATAGGTTTCGTGGGCCTAATGACTCCTCACATAACTCGATTATTAATATCGAGTTCCGATAATTCAAGGGTCATACCGCTATCGATTATTTCAGGCTCCACAATAATGCTATATGCGAATGTCATTAGTAAGGTGTTGATTCCTGCGTTGTTATGCCTATAACGGCTATAACAAGCCTCTTCGGCGTTCCCATATTGTTGGTATTACTCAGGGGCGGTCGCAATGAGTGATTACGTGGTTAGGTTCGTGAATGCCAGGGTTGGTTATGATGAACCAATCATTAGGGATATCGCGCTTGGTATACCAAGGTCAAGCCTAACGACAATACTTGGGCCCAATGGGTCTGGGAAGACCACGTTACTTAGGGCCATAATAAGGTATGCAAGGGTCTTTGGCGGTTACATCTACATAGACAGTAAGAACATTGATGAAATACCGATTAGGGATTTGCCGAAGTACGTATCGTACTCACCAGCCGAGATATACTCACAAATGGCTTTGACAGTGCTAGATGTGGTTATGAGTTCACGAAATGGCGGTGGTTGGGTGAGTAAGGATGAGGCTATTGCCGCCCTTAGGTACCTAGGTATAGATGGTATTGCAAATAGGAGGTTTGATGAACTGAGTACTGGCCAGAAGAGGCTTGTTTTGATAGCGAGGGCTTTGGCATCGAAGGCGCCGTTGTTATTAATGGATGAACCAACGTCAAACCTAGACCTTGGTAATAAGTATAGGGTTATTCATACATTGAGGAGAATTGTTTATGATAGGGGGGTTACGGTGGTAGCCGCTGGTCATGACATTGACCTGGCGCTGGCCAGTGATTGGGTTGTGGCGTTAAAGAATGGTGAGGTGATGGCGATGGGTACCCCGGAGGATATAATTAATGGTAAGGTTTTAAGCGAGTTGTACGGCATTGATGTGGAGGTTTTTGATGTGGATGGGCGCAGGCTTATTTATGTTCGTGATAAATTCATGAAACAGCCCTTAACTCATTAGTCATATTTATTTTATTTTGGGATACTAAGAAAAATTTATTTAATGCATTGTCCTAGGTAGTCGACGTTATGTTCGGATGGGGTGGGCATGTATTAAGGATTGATCTATCTAGGAGAAGGTTTGTTGTTCAATCGCTCGACCCATCGCTTGCGCAGGGCTATATTGGCGGTAGGGGTTTTGCAATAAAGACTTTATGGGATGAGTTACCACCAGGTGTTGACCCGTTAAGTCCATTAAATAAGTTGATATTGGCCGTTGGTCCATTAACGGCATTACCAATACCTAATAGCGGTAAATTGCTTGTGGCGGCTAAAAGCCCGTTAACTGGCGGTTATGGTGATGGTAATATTGGCTCATGGCTTGCAATTCACATGAGGAGGGCAGGCCTTGACATGATAATAATCGAGGGCAAGGCCGAGAAACCCACATACCTATATATTGAGAATAAGGGCGATGAGTTTAGGGTCGACTTTAACAGTGCGGAGGATTTGTGGGGCCTTGACACATTCACCACGGAGGATAGGTTGAGGAAGATCCATGGTAGTGACGTTGGCATGATACTAATAGGGCCTGCCGGTGAGAGACTCGTGAGATTTGCAACCATTGTTGCGCAGAAGGGTCGTAGTGGTGGTAGGCCCGGCATTGGGGCGGTTATGGGTAGTAAGAACCTAAAGGCAGTGGTTATGAGGGGACATGGTGATGTTAAGGTCGCGGATCCAATGCTTAGGAAGATAGGTGTTGATGCTATAGTGGCAACGAAGTCTAAGCCCAACTACCCATTCTGGATGAGGCAAGGTACGACATCAACTGTCGAGTGGGCTCAGGAAGCCAGTGTACTACCTACGTATAACTATACGGAGGGCCAATTCGATGAATACGAGAAGATAGGTGGTTTCTCTGTTGAGAGAAATAAGGTCATGACTAGGTCATGCCCACAGTGCGTGATGGCGTGTGGCCACGTGGTTAGGGATGCGGAGGGTGAACTTGCTGAGTTAGATTATGAAAATATTGCGATGCTCGGTAGCAACCTAGGTATTGGTGACTTAGCTAAGGTGGCTCATCTTAATAGGATTGCGGACATGATGGGTATGGACACGATAAGCCTGGGCTCAAGCCTAGGCTTCGCGATGGAGGCAACGGAGAAGAAACTGCTTAGGGATGGTATTGAGTGGGGTGATTATAAGAGGGCTGCTGAGGTCGCCATGGACATAGCGCTACAGAGGTCTGAACTAGGTAAGTTGCTTGGTAAGGGCGTTAGGGCAGCATCAATGGAGTTGGGGCCTGAGGCCACGGAATTTGCAATGCATGTTAAGGGTCTCGAGATAAGCGCTTATGACTGTCATGCGGCCCCTGGAATGGCCCTGGCATTCTCCACGAGCCCCATTGGCGCTCATCATAAGGATGCCTGGCTCATATCCTGGGAGGTTCAAAGAGGTAGGTTTGACTATACCAGGGAGAAGGTTGAGAAGTTGATTGAGATGCAGGACATCAGGGGTGGCCTATTCGAAACGATAGTGACGTGTAGGTTCCCATGGGTTGAGGTTGGCCTTGAACTTGATTGGTACTTCCGCCTGTTCAAGGCTGCCACCGGCATGGACATGAACATGGAAGTACTAAGCACTATAAATAATAGGATTTATACACTAATTAGGGCGTTCTGGATCAGGGAGTACGGCCATTGGGATAGAGCCTATGACACGCCACCAGCCAAGTGGTTCAAGAGACCGTTAAGTAAGGGCCCACTCAAGGGCGCTAAGCTTGATTATGACGGTTATCAGAGAATGCTTAGTTGGTATTACGAGTTAAGGGGTTGGGATGAGAGGGGCATACCGAGGAAGGATACCCTAAAGCGTTTAGGGCTTGACTTCGTCATTCCACAACTTGAGTCCAGGGTTAACCTTAATTAAAATGAATTAAATTTATATAATGATTGTGTGTGATTGCTAGTAATGAATGGTGAGTGTCGTTTACCTTTGTTTGCGGATTGTAAAGAGGTTGATGATAGTATTAAGTGCCCTGGCGATAGTGGTTATAGCGTCATACCATTGTTTGGTAAGAGGGTTAGGGTACGTAAGGACTCGGCACCAATAAGCTCATGGGTTGTTTGGATGAATTATCAAATACTGCAAACAATGTTAGGCTTAACTTTAGTGGTAATGACGTTGGTAGGATCGCGGCTATGGTCATGGCCCTATCCATGCAGTTAAATGCTTATCTGGTTCAGGGTAGTGATGATAGGTTGGCCAGGGTTAAAAACGTGGAGGAACTATTAATGTCCAAAATCGCTGAATTATGCCGTGGATTCAAGGGGCCTCTTGGCTGGATAATAGCCACCACGCCTGAGCTCCAGGCGCTTGACACCATGAGGGTTAAATTAAGGGAATGCGGTAGGATTGCTGCGTCAATGCTTGATGATTACCCATTATCAGTCAACATAATCGGTGTTATGAACCATGCTGATAAATTAATTGCCCAGGCCATGTATTGCTGGGTGGTCGTGTGTTTAGGTCAGTTGATGATGCTGTGAATTATCTACTAAGTAATGCCACGGGATAAAGACAGATTTATTAGCTAATAATTATTTGTAAATTATTAATGGAGAGTACGGATAGGATTAAGGAAAAGTATGATGAGTGGGTTAGAGAATTCCTATTACCAACTCTTAAGAAATTACCTGAATGGAGGAAGTTCGCAACGTCGTTCGGGATTGACGTGAAGGCATTATACACGCCACTGGATATTAAGGGTGATTACTTGGACAAGTTGGGATTCCCTGGTGAGTACCCATTTACTAGGGTATATACCCAAGCATGTATAGGTCTAGGCTTTGGACGTTCAGGGAATACTCAGGCTTTGGTTCGCCTGAGGATACGAATAGGAGGTATAAGTTCCTCATATCGCAGGGACAGACGGGTCTGAGCGTTGCCTTTGACCTACCGACGCAATTGGGCCTTGATCCTGACCATGAGCTTGCATATCCCGAGGTTGGTAAGGTCGGTGTTTCAATTCCTGAGGTCGTTTCCATGTCAATCCTCTTCGATGGTATTGACATTGGTAAGATAACCACGTCATTCACGATAAACGCCACCGCGGCGGAGATACTGTCCATGTACATAACAGTCGCTGAGAGCAGGGGTATTGATAAGGCGGTTCTTGATGGGACTATTCAGAATGACATACTCAAGGAGTTCATAGCAAGGAACCTATACATATACCCACCACTCCACTCAATGAGGTATACGACGGACATAATAGCCTACACCTCTAAGAATCTACAAGTGGCACCCAATAAGCATTAGTGGTTATCACTTCAGGGAGGCAGGAGCCACCGCGGTCCAGGAACTCGCCTTCACATTGGCTGACGCCATTGAGTATACCAACTGGGTTATTAATAGGTGGAAGATGAGTGTTGATGATTTTGCACCAGGGCTATCTTTCTTCTTCGCGGCGACGACGAATCTCTTCGAGGAGGTTGCGAAGTTCAGAGCTGCCCGTAGACTCTATGCGAGGATTATGAAGGAGAGGTTCGGCGCTAAGAAGCTCGAGTCCATGAAGCTCAAGTTCCATGTACAAACATCGGGAGCTGCATTAACGGCTCAACAGCCTGAGGTTAACATCATTAGGACGACAATACAGGCATTAGCGCGGTACTCGGTGGTGCTCAGTCACTCCATGTTAATGCCTATGACGAGGCATTGGCACTGCCTACGGAGAAGTCCGTGAAGCTTGCTTTGAGGGTTCAGCAGGTAATAGCCTATGAGAGTGGGGTTATTGATTCGATAGATCCGCTGGGTGGTTCATACTATATTGAGTGGCTTACGGACACGATTGAGGAAGAGACTATGAAAATAATTGACTATATTGACAGGCTTGGCGGTATGACTAAGGCCGTGGAGATTGGCTACCCACAGAGGGCCATCGCCGAGTCCGCGTATCAGTACCAGAAGATGGTTGAGGAGGGTAAGATAGCCGTGATCGGTGTGAACATGTTTAGGGAAGAGGAGGAGCTTCACATAGAGCTTCATAAGGTCGACCCAGTGTCTAGAGAGAGAAGTATTAGGCGTGTTAGGGAAGTTAGGGAAAGCGCGATAGGGAGGCTGGGAGAGGGCCCTCAATGAGTTGAGGAGGGCAGCCGATAAGGAGGATGAGAATATATTCCCGTACATACTAAATGCCGTTAAGGCAAGGCAACGGTTGGCGAGATATCAGGCGTATTACGTGATGTTTGGGGTGAGTATAAACCACCATCTATTTACTAAGGAAAAGATTTTTAGGGTATGATGCACGTTTAGTGATGAGGTATGCCTAGGCCCAAGATAATTATTGCCAAACTTGGCCTTGACGGGCATGATAGGGGCGCTAAGGTCATTGCCAGGGCATTGGCTGAGGCTGGGTTTGAGGTTGTCTACACCGGTATTAGGCAGACGCCCAGCCAAGTTGTTGAGACGGCGATTCAGGAGGATGCGAAGTTGATAGGTATTAGCATATTATCGGGCTCGCACATGGAGCTTGTGGGCGAGTTAATGAGGATTATGAGGGAGAGGGGCGTGAACATACCCGTGCTAGTCGGTGGGATAATACCACCTGAGGATAGAGATGCACTGCTGAAAATGGGTGTTGCGGGCGTTTATGGACCCGGCACACCACTCAGGGAGATTATAGAGATTGTGAAGAAGCTCGTGGGTGTGACACAATGAGCGTAAGCATTAATGAATTAATTGAAAGGGCACGTAATTGGGACAAATCAGCCATAGCTAGATTAATTACGCTGGCTGAGGAGGGCGTTGAAATACCACTGAGTATTCAACGCAGGAGCCATGTAATTGGCATAACCGGGCCGCCGGGCTCAGGCAAAAGCACATTAATCTATGCAATGGCTAGGAAGATACCCCAGGACAAGAAGATTGCTATTTTAACGATAGATCCATCAAGCCCATTCACGGGCGGTTCTTTCATGGGCAATAGGATTAGGATGCAGGAACTTACTTCAAGGCCGAATATATACATTAGAAGCATGGCGACCAGGGGTATTCGTGGAGGGCTTAATTACGCGACCATAGCCGCAGTGAACATACTTGAGTATGCAGGTGCGGATTACATACTCATCGAAACCGTTGGTGCCGGTCAGTCCGACACCGATGTTAAGTACGTGGCCGACACAATACTTGTCCTAGTACCACCCCTCTCTGGTGATGAGATTCAAGCGCTTAAGAGTGGTCTTATGGAGATTGGGGATATCTACATTGTTTCAAAGTCTGACAATCAAGCATCCGAATCTACGTATAGGGATTTGTTGGCCATGGTTGATATGATGAGGGAGGTTAAGGGTGATTCCTGGAGACCTGCCGTGATTAAGGTGTCCGGTTTATATGGCTATGGCGTTGATGAATTGCTTAGGCTCATTGATGATAGGTTCAGGGAGTTGATCAGTAATGGTAAGCTGAATGAGACCCTAACCAACAGGAGATTACTCGAAATGAGGCTTTACGCCTATGACCTTCTTGAGAAAAGGCTTAGTGAAGGCGAGGAACTTGAGAATGAGGTTGTTAGCGGTAAATTATCACCACAGGAGGCTGCAAGGAGGTTATTAGGTATGGGGATGCCGAGACTTGGCCACGTAGCCATTGCGGTTAAGGACCTAAATAGTGCCGTTGAGAAGTTTAGGAAGTTGGGACTTAGGGTTAGCGATCCAATAATTGTTGAGGAGCAGGGAGTTAAAGTCGTAATGGTGTGGCTTGGTAATACCAGGATTGAGCTGCTCGAACCGCTTGGTCCGAGTTCCACGGTAGCCAAGTTCCTGGAAAATAGGGGTGAGGGTATCCATCACATAGCCCTTGAGGTTGATGACTTGGAGGAATTCATTAGGAGGGCTCAGGATGCAGGTCTCACACTTACTGGTAAGCCGAGCAGGGGGGCCGAGGGCATAGTCACCTTCATACATCCAAAAAGCCTTAATGGTGTCCTCCTTGAGTTGGTTCAACGTAAGGCCCTTCAATGAGTGATCTTTAAATAATCTAGAGGTGCGGGCTCAGCTTGCGTGAAAAAGAGTAGGTCATTTGAGCGCGGCTATACGATAGTGTTCAGGGGAGGGGATTCAATAAAGTACTCATTAATGATACTAACCATCGTAGTGCCCTACCTAATGAGCCTATATACGCATGAGCCGTTAATAACGTACTTTAAGTCATTAATTATTTACGGCATAATGTTCCTATCCGTTCTCACAACCCTTAGGGCCATGGTTTTCATACAGTCATACAGGGGCTTTGGCACAACATTATCATTATTTAGTACGGCGCTGGCGGTAATGGTAGACCTTCTAATAACGTTAATTACCCATAAGTTCGTGGTTGGTTTCGGCGCACTATCCTTTGTTTTACCATTAAGTGCCATGATAATGGTGCTAAGGGGGCTTGAGCATAATGGGAATTCAATGAAGAAGTACATTCCATACCCACTCTATACCCTGCCCAGCGTCTTCATTATACAGCTGCTCTCATACTTCCTAATTGGTACGATAGACCTGGTAAAGTACGCAATTTTAGACTTAACATTTTACATATTCTCCTTCCTATTTATCTATTACGTTATTTTTAAGTTCGAGGCGTCGTACGGCGGTGTTGACGTACTCAGGTTGTTTAGTTCATACCTCTATACGGCGCTCTTTGAGTACTCAGAGCCTTTGAGAGGGAGTTGAGCAGGAGATCCGTGGTTAGGGATGTTAAGGTGCACCTATTCATGTTAAGTCGCGACGGTAATAACTACGTAGTGACCATACCTGAGTTGCACGCAGGCCCAATAGCCAAGGTGGGTGGTGGTTACCTAATTAGTGATCTCGTCGGTGAATTGAGCCGTTACGTAAACCCCGTGGTTTACATGCATGGCGTTGGTAGCATGAGTTAGATCCTGCAACGAGGTTGATGTGCGTAGGGTTGTTAGGGCTGTTGCTGCTAAGGTTAGGGAGTCATTAAATGGAAATTACGCGAATAATGAGTGCATTGGGAGAATGCCGATTCAAGTACAAAGCCGTAATTTCAGGGTAACGCACGTGCCACTGTGCGGGAAGTCTCTCGTGATCATAAGCCGACTAATTAAGTCCAGTGATGATATTCCTCTTAATGTTTACGAGGAATTGAGAAGAAGAACAAAGCTTGAATGGGACGATATAATATTAGTCGATGCTCAGAATTACTACTCCGATGATAATACATGGGATGAGAACGATATTAATGAGTTAGCTCATTATTAAACAGGATTAGAGAATTAGAGAGGCATAGGCTTGAGATCAAGTCATGCATTAATCACGTGCCCAAGTACGCCTTTGGCCTATTCAATTTGAGATTGGTGATAATGGATTAATAACATGGGGTCTGGACATAAATGGTAAGAGGGTTTTATTAGTGATATTTGATGGTAATAACTTAAGGAGGGAGTTAGCCGATGCAATAATTAGTGAGTTTCGGAATTACTTCGACATTGTGGAGGTCCTAACAACGGATAATCATCAGTACACGGGTATTGCTAGGTTCACAAGGAGTAGGGGGTATAAGATCGTTGGTGACTCGGTAAGCCATGAATTGATAATGAGGAATGTGAGGAGGAGTGTTAAGCGTTGTCTTGGCAATCTTGTGTCGACTCATGTAATGTATTACCCGGTTATCGTTGAGGGTGTTAGGTTAATTGGTGATTCGTTTAATAACATGGTGAAGGCTGCGGAGAGGGGTGTTATGGATTGGAAGAAGCACTTTACCGTGTTGATAATACTTCCTATACTGACGATGATAATCCTCGGGGTAATACTCGGTATTCTTTAGAACTTAATAAATACAAAAGGTTTAATAGAGAGGTCTACGTAATTAATCAGGAAGGGATATGGGTTCTGAGGATCTAAAAAGGCAGGCAATTAGGGCTCACATAGCTGGGTTAATAACTAGGCTTGAGAATTGGGTTAAGGATCAGAAGAAGTTCATGGATGAGTTGCAGAAATACGGTGATTACATAGTCACCCAGGACAGGCTCTCATTATTACTATCGGCGCAGGCAATGCTATATTACATAGAGAGGACGCTTAAGGACTTCGAGTCCTGGCTGAACAACCCAATGATAACCTCAATAATGCCCATAGACATGCTCAAGGAGTTGGAGGAGAGGCTTAGGGACATTGCAATTGAGTTTGTTAAGCTTGACATAGATCACACGAGTAGGTATGTGGACATACTTAAGAAGATGGAGAATGAGAACGAGATACCAGACATACTAAGGCTCTACATTGAGCAGAGAGGTATTGTGCCGCAGAGGGGTCAGCAGGGAGAGCAGGGCGAGGTACCGAGATTCATGTAAATAAAATAATCCTCCTATTATTTCTCACTAATTTCATTTAAATAATCCCTAATTATCTGGATGGCGTCCCTACCGAACATCTTAATAATTAGGCCAATATGCTCCCTAATGATCTCGCTCTTAACTTCATATGGTATTGACAATTCATAGACAAACTGCCTAACATTATTAATTACCTTCTCACGCTTATTAATGAATCCCCTAGTGTATAATCTACTCAGTACTGTGAGCACGGTCGTGTACGCCGTCTTCCTACCCCTCTTAGTCAACTCCTCCCATATCGTCATTGCGGTAGCCTCCTTAAGCTCATTAAGTATGCCAATAACCTCAGCCTCAAGTGGTCCAATCATTAATAGAAGTCTTCTTCTACGCTCGCTTTGCTCCATCATATGAGTTTACACGTGTAGTTTTATAAACCTAACACACAGGTCTAAAACTTACCAACTTTAATATCTAGCCTAACCTTATACACATATGGAGCATAATCTCTAACAATCCTCCTATTAACGACCTGGCACTCATAACCCAACTCACCGCAGTAATTCCTAACCAGGTTCTCGGCTTCCCCGTATGGGTTCTCCTCGGTGCCCAGGTGATAGAAATGAATAATACCGCCATCCTTAACACTCATCAATGATTGCTTAAGGAACCTATGGGCGCCCAGAGGCAGGGTAAGTATGACCCTATCAACACCGTGGAATAGCCCCATTAACTTTGCGGCATCACCAAGGAGTGGCAATACCTTACCCTCAAGCCTATTCAACTTAATATTATCGAGCATGTAGTAATACGCGTACTCATTAAGCTCGATGGCAATAACCAACCTAACCAATGGCTGTCTCTTCAATATTGTAATTGCGTAGGGACCAACGCCAGCGAATGGGTATAGAATGACCTCATTGGGCATTACCTGCCTGGCTATATCCTCCCTATCGCCCTGGTCCCTAGGAGAGAAATAGGCCTTTGTGGGGTCCACCTTGATCAGGTAATTATTTTCCTTATGAATGACCTCTGTGGGTCCGGGGACCAAGACCTCATACTTATATAGCCTAAATTCACCCTCCCTTGCCCCGATCCTTCTCAACACAGCTTTAACATGCCTATTTAACCTAACTATTGCATCGCCAATTATGAACTTATAATTCTCAAGCTCGGGTGGTATTTCAATAATTGCGACAGCGCCTGACCTAGAGCCAACTATGTCAAAGCTCCTTGGCACTCTGTCCCAGAGCTCCTTGGGTATTAATGGCCTAACGACATCCTTAAGTGTTGGCACTACCTAGCAGTTAGGTGTGGAAGCCTTAAATTGATTTAGTCCACGTATTCGTGTAGAATAAAAATTAATAAGTGCTGTGAAACTCTGTAAATCGATGAGCAAGATAATAGAGTCTGTACCTGGCATTGTGTCTTACAGTACGGTTAGGGAGGTTAAGGGACCATTAATCGTTATTGAGAAGACCAGGGGCGTTGCCTATAATGAGATTGGCGAGGTCATAGGGCCTGATGGTGAGCCTAGAATGGTTCAGGTGGTCGAGGTTGGTGATAATTACGCGGTTGCCCAGGTACTAACTGGTACGCTTGGCTTACCCGCCAAGGGTAGTACCGTGAGGTTTTACGGGAGGACTCTTAGAATGCCGGTTAGTGAGGATTTGCTGGGTAGGGTTCTTGATGGTAAGGGGCAACCAAGGGATGGACTGCCATTACCACCTGCTGAGGAGTACCTGGACATAAATGGTGAGCCACTTAATCCATATGCCAGGGAATACCCTGAGGAGCCGATAGAGACCGGTGTTAGTGCAATTGATGGGTTAAACACAATGGTTAGGGGTCAGAAGCTACCAATATTTAGCGGCACTGGATTGCCGCATAACATGCTCGCGGCGCAGGTGGCTAGGCAGGCAACGGTTAGGGGTCATGAGGAGGAGTTCGCAATAATCTTCGCAGCGATGGGCCTCAAGTCCGAGGAGGCTTTGTTCTTCCTCAATGAGTTTAGGAGGACTGGTGCGTTAAGGAGGCTCGTCATGGTCCTAAACCTAGCAAGTGACCCAATTGCTGAGAGGATATTGACGCCGAGGACTGCGTTGACAATCGCCGAGTACCTGGCATGGTATAGGGACTACCACGTACTAGTGATCCTAACAGACATGACGAACTACGCAGAGGCTCTTAGGGAGTTGTCATCATCGAAGGGTGAATTACCCGGTAGGCGTGGTTACCCGGGCTACATGTACACGGACTTCGCAACCATCTATGAGAGGACCGGTAGGGCTAAGGGTAAGAAGGGCAGTATTACCCAGTTCCCAATACTCACGATGCCGCATGATGACATAACACACCCAATACCGGACCTGACTGGTTACATAACCGAGGGGCAATTAGTACTTAGCAGGTCGCTGTGGGGTAAGGGCATTTACCCACCGTTTGATGTGATTATGAGCCTGTCAAGGCTTATGAAGGACGCTGTTGGTGAGGGTAAGACAAGGGATGACCATAAGTACGTGGCTAACCAATTGATAGCGGCGTACTCGAGGGCGTTAGATGTTAGAAATCTAGCCTATTGGTTGGTGAGACCAACCTGAGCTGGCGTGAGAGGAGGTATCTCAGGTTCGCTGAGCAGTTTGAGCGTAGGTTCATTAATCAGGGGTATTATGAGAGGAGGACCTTTGAGCAGACACTTGATATTGCCTGGGATGTTATTAGTGTATTACCTGAGGATGAGTTAACGAACGTACCGCCAGACATATCCAAGAGGTATTATAGGCGCTCGATTTTTGAGTCCATAAAGGACGTGGGTGCGTAAAATTAGTACTTTGTAAATAATGTTAAGCTTCTCGATCGAAGATACTTACATAGTTCACGACAGAGAATCTTAATAAATCCTGTAATTATCTAATTCTCCATGCCAAAGACCAAGGCGAAGGAGAAGATGGTGTTAATAAGCGTGCACATACCAAAGCAAATGCTGGAGGAGCTTGATGAATTCGTGAAGCAGGGAATATTCCCAAGCAGAAGCGAAGCGATTAGGATAGCAATAAGGGATCTGCTCTATAGGGAGAATTCGAGGAGCAAGACTCAGAATGTGGAGGACCTAATACTATTACCTGGTAGGTAATGATAAATATGCCTATGGTGATGCCAATAAAAATAATTAAGTGCAATGATCAATTACTTCTTTTAAAATAATTTTATATAAAATTATATATTATACATAGTTAATGCACTTAAGCATTAACGTTATTTATGGGCACTATTTATTAATGATGTGAGGAGAATAGTTGTGGGTATAACGGGGGCGAGCGGTGTTATTTATGGTGTGAGATTTCTAGAGATGGTTAGGAAATACGCGACTGACTCGGAGGTACACCTTGTTGTGAGTAATACGGCAATTGACATATTGAGGTATGAGGTTGGTATTGGCAAGGAGTCATTGTCGAAACTTGCCAATAAGGTTTATGGCGAGGATGAACTGAGTGCGCCAATAGCCAGTGGGTCGTTTAGACATGATGGTATGGTAATTATTCCCTGCTCTATGAAGACCCTGGCATCCATAGCCCATGGAATAACGGATAACCTAATCACCAGGCAGCCGATGTAACGCTGAAGGAAAGGAGGAAGCTAATCCTAGTCATTAGGGAGACACCACTTAACCTAATACATATTAAGAATATGGAATTAGTTACCTTGCAGGCGCCATAGTTATGCCGGCAGCCCCAGCCTTCTATAATAAGCCTAGGACCATTGATGACATGGTTAATTTCGTGGTTGGTAGGGTCCTTGACCTGTTGGGTATTGAGAATGACCTTTATAGGAGATGGAGTGGTTATTCTGAGGAATAGCATAGTAATTTAAGAGTGGGTTTGTTAAAACGATGCCAATAGGATTATGGATGTGCCGATGTGCACGAGGTGCGGTAGGAGACCAGCAAATTACTATAGGGTATCCAGTGGCGAGAAGCTCTGCCTCAATTGCCTATTTAAGTCTATTGAGGATACGGTGCTTTGGACTATCAGGAGATATCGGCTAATAAGTGATGGTGATAAGGTGGGCATTGCGATAAGTGGTGGTAAGGATAGCCTAACCCTAATGTACTTATTGGGTAAGTTTAGGAGGCAGGGCAAGATACCGAGAAATACCGAGTTAATCGCGTTTAGCATTAATGAGGGCCACCCATACAGCTGCTTCTATAGGATGGCTAGGGTTGATTATGTTCAGAAATTGAGTGAGGAGTTCAGCATACCCTACAGGGTATACACCTTTAAGGAGTTATTCGGCGTAACAGCTACTGATATAGCGCATGGGCTGTGGTCCAGGGGCATTAATGTGCACATGTGTACGATAGATGGTGTATTAAGGCGTAGAGCAATGAACATGATCGGTCGTCAACTTGGTTTAACGAAGATAGCCACTGGGCATAACCTAGATGATGAAGCCCAGACGGTGTTACTTAACGTGCTTAGTAATGACTTAGATAGATTCGCGTGGTTCGGTCCCAGGCCGGAAATTGATAGGGAGGGTTTCATACCAAGGATTAAACCCCTTCGTTTCGTTAGGGAGGAGGAGATTGCCATATATGCTTATTACCACGGGATACCACTGATGGAGCTTGAGTGCCCCTTCGTATATAGTAACCCTAGGTATGAGCTCAAGTTCACACTAGCCCGTTGGGAGAGGGATAACCCAAACGTTAAGTATTCCCTGGTATCCTTCGGCGATTCACTGGCAAACCTAATGAGTGAGAAGGCTGTGAATGTGCCGCTAAAAAGGTGTAGGTACTGTGGTGAACCAACATCAGGCGAGGTGTGTAGGGTTTGCGAACTAATGAGTAGGGCCGGCCTATTAGAGAAGTACCTGAGTCATTTAAGGACCTTGAAGCTTATGGATACGCAGTCCCCCTCGTAATTCTTACCTACAGCTTCAACACTGCTCTTTAAGGTCTGTGATAGGAATCCCGTGTAATACTCAATCATCAACTCCTCCATTACATGCTTATCATTAAGTTCAGAACAGGACTTAATCGTAATGGTTCCATTCCTCTCAATAAGCGTTACCTTACCCAATCCCCTGAACTGCCCCATCTTAATGAGTTCGCTAAGGTTACTGTTACGTAGGAGTGATGCGTCGTAGATCCCCAAATCCCTAATTATCCTTCTAAACTCCGGGCTTGTTAATAAGTCCTTAACCCTCTCAAGTTCAATCACTAATACCTGCTTATCCCTAAACGTGGGCATTATCATAGATGGTACCATGAAAGCCTCCTTCTCAACAATCCTATACCTAACCCACTCAACGAAGGAGAACTTCTTCAATTCCTTCTCCAGGTCATTTAATGATGTGTCCATGTTCGTGAGGTCAACGACGAAGTGCAGTAGTAATTGCGTTCTGTTGACCGATATATTGAGTATGTTTATTCCATGGTCTGCGAATACGTTGGATAATGCCGCAAGTATGCCTGGTCTATCTGCGGTGAACTTAATCAGGAATTCACCAAGTACCTTATCCTTACCCTCAAACGACATTGCAAAATCCCTGTACAATACCTCCACAAGCAACCCCAAGAAGTCATGGTTTAAAAACTTATTTGCTATGGAACTAACGGGAAGTATTTAACGTGCGTTCACGTATTATTGCGCAACATGGATGAGTTATCTTTTAAAGTTGCTCTTAAGTTAGGTGTTGGGACCTTTATTGGTATGGAGTATAAACCAAGACTTCAGGAGAAGAGATGGGACATATCAAGGGAGTTAGAGCTACTCAAGAAATGGGAGGAGGAAGGCTTATTTGAGGTTAGGATTGATGAGGGAAAACCAACGTTGGTGATCGATACGCCGCCGCCATACCCATCAGGGAGACCGCACATTGGTGGCATAGCGCACTATGCCCAGATTGACATGATCGCCAGGTTCTTTAGAATGAGAGGTTACAACGTAGTATTTCCATTCTACGCTGATAGGAATGGATTACCAGTTGAGGTTCAGGTTGAGAGGACGTATGGTATAAACATGTATGAGGTGCCTAGGGAGAGGTTCCTTGAGTTGTGTAGGAAGTTCCTTGACGAGTATGAGGGCGAGTTCGTGAGCATCTTCAGGCGTTGGGGTGGCTCATTTAGTTATTGGAGGAATGGCACTGATAGTGAGGAGTATAGGAGGATTACCCAGGAGACGTTCATTAATCTGTGGAATAGGGGATTGATTTATGAGGCAAGTAGGCCGACCCTGTGGTGTCCAAGATGCAGGACTGCGCTGGCGGAGGCTGAGGTTGAGTATAGGGAGGAGGACTCATACCTAAACTACATTAAGTTTAGGGTTAAGGAGACCGGCGAGGACATAATCATAGCGACAACAAGGCCGGAGCTACTGCCGGCCACGGTCGCCGTGGCCTTCAACCCAAATGATAATAGGTATAAAAGGTTAGAGGCTTACACGCCATTGTTCCTCCATTAAATCAAGAGGTTCCCATCGTGTCGCACCCATCGGTTAAGCCAGACTTCGGTACGGGCCTTGAGATGATAAGCACATTTGGTGATACCAGGGATTTGATGGTTGTTAATGAGTTGAAACTACCCATGAAGATTGTGGTTAACCCAGACGGTACGTTGAATGAGTTGGCAGGTAAATATAAGGGTCTGAATGTTAGGGAGGCTCGGGAGGTGATAATTAAGGATCTTCAGGAGGCGGGCCTGCTCGTTAAGAGGGAGCCTCTTAGGCATACAATACCGATTTGCTGGAGGTGTAAGACACCAATAGAGATAATAGTGACTAAGGAGTATTTCCTGAGACAGCTTCAGTTTAAGGATGAGTTGGTAAGGCTCGTGCAGAACGAAATGGTTATTAAACCACCTGAGTATGCGCAGACGCTTATTAATTGGATTAAGTCCCTTGAGTTTGATTGGCCAATATCTAGGCGTAGGTATTACGGCACGGAAATACCCATCTGGTACTGCGTTGATGAGGAGGGTAATGCGAAGCCCATTGTTCCAAAGCCAGGCAAGTATTATAGGCCGTGGAAGGATGAGCCACCGCCCGAGGTTAAGGAGCAGTGCCCAAGCGGTAAGTTGGTTGGTGAGGATAGGGTGTTGGATACCTGGTTTGATTCATCAATATCCTGGATATACGCCACGGGCTACACCAAGCCTGACATAAGGGTCTTCGAGAAGGTTTACCCACACAGCATACTCAGGCCCCAGGGCTATGACATAATCAGAACCTGGCTGTACTACTCGGTTGTCAGGGCATACCTACTCTATGGCAAGCCACCCTTTAAGTACGTCAGGATAAGCGGGATGGGGCTTGACGAGAAGGGTGAGGCTATGCACAAGTCTAAGGGTAACATAATAGACCCGATACCACCAGTGGAGAAGTACGGTGCGGACGCGGCCAGGTTCTGGGCTGCGGCGTCGGCCAAGCTTGGTAGTGACTATAGGTATAGTGAGCAATTAATAAGGACTGGGCACGACTTCGCAATTAAGCTATGGAATATTGCCAGGTTCGTCTCGTCATTCCCAGAGGTCAATGATGACTACGAATTAACGCCCCTAGACCTAATGATACTGGCTAAGTTGAATGAGGTCGTTAGGACATCCTTAAGCGCGTACAATGAGTTTGATGTTTACGTACCCGCTAACACGCTTTATGACTTCACGTGGCACGTCTTTGCCGATCATTACCTTGAGGCTGTCAAGTCGAGGGCCTATAATAGGGATGGCATATTCACGGAGAGGCAGCAGAGGGGTGCCTGGTTCACGTTATATAAGGTCCTAAAGACGGTGCTTAAGCTTCTTGCGCCCATAATGCCCTTTGTGACGGACCAAATATGGAGGAGCTTGTACGGTGAGTCAATACATAGGCAGTTGATTGAGGATCCAGACCCGAGATTCGATAATAAGGAATACCTTAACATGCTTGAGCCGTTCATAGGATTTAACAGGGCGATATGGACGTATAAGAATAAGGCTGGTTTAAGCCTTAATGAGCATTGATGGGGTCATATATGCTCCTGAGGTCCTTAAGCCCCTGGAGCTTGAGCTGAAGGCCATGCATAAGATCAGGGAGATTAGGTTTGGGAGGCCTACTGGGAGTTATGAGGTGCTTGATGAGTCATTACCGGTGTACCTCGTTAAGTAATGGGTATTTTTCATAAAATAACAATGCCGCCCCAATAATTATCAATACTACTGATACTACGCCTATAATTAATAATGTCTCTGGAAAGTCGTAATATTGAAGTAGGAAGCCTATCACGTAGGGTGATATTGAACCACCTAATTGGCTCATGAAATTAAGAAATCCAGTGGTTGCCCCAATATTCTGCGTAAGCCTTGAAATCGCAATTGACGGTGCCGCATAGAAACCATAGAAGAAACCTAACAGCAGCATTAGGAGTGCTAGTAGGTATATAATTGATAACCTAGGTATTACTGAGACGATTATAGCCAATAATAGTGAGGAGGAAATACTCGGTAGCGCATAGCCTACCCTATCACCTAGGTATCCACCAACCACGGCGCCCACGGACCCCATTATAGAGGCTAGGAAGCATAAAAGCCGCTAAGTGATGGCGCAACCTTAAGTACGTGAACAACGTAGTAGGTTGACCAACTTAGAAAGCCGAGGTATGAGAAGCCCGAGGACAATCTAATGAAGCCCATGCCCACAATCCTCAAGTCATTAGGACCTATATAAATGGCGCCACTGACTTTACCGCGCTCGGTACCCTAGCCACTGGCATTATTGATGAGGCGACAATTATCGAAAATACTATGAAGGGGGTGAATTTATTTATCGAGAATAATAATGGCGATACCATTATTGAGATCGATGATGCCAGGAAGAACATGCTCTGGTAAATACCTGCGCCAAGACCTCCCCTGCCATAGTTTGATAAGACCATACTTATCAGGGCCACGTATGTTATCGCAAGCAATGAGCCCATGACGAACTGAACAATTAGTAATAGGTAATACTGACTAATGATGATTGGGTAGAGGATGTTGATTATTGAGATTAGTATTAATACGTAGAGGACGACTTTATACCCATACTTATCGACTATTAAGCCGCCAATTACCTGGAATATTGTGTAGCCTATCCAGAGTGATGAGACTATTAAGCCCCCCATCACGGTATTGACACCACTCGAGCCAATTAGGTATGGTAATAGTGATGGTATGGAGAACCTCACGAGTACGACAGAGAAGAAGGCTAATGATGCAACTAATACTATTATTAGTCCTTTTTCCATTCATATTACCGTCTATAGAAGGGTTAATAAATGCTTAATTTTACCACGACAGTACTATGGCGGAGGTATACCTCGTTTACAGGATAACGCCGAGTAAATCGGATGTTAATTACGAGGAGTTAAAGAATGAGATAAGGAAGGCCCTTGAGCCCAAGTATAAGGTTGATAAGGTTGAGGAGGAGGACATAGGCTTTGGTATTAAGGCGCTCAGGGTCTACATAAGAATGCCCGAAGAGTCGGAGGAGCACTCGAGTGATGAGGTTGAGAATATACTAAGTGGTATTGAGGGTATTGGCAGTATCGAGCTTGAGTACTTCACTAGGCTCGGCTTCTAATGCTCTGAATCAAATATAGGTCAGTGAAAACTAATAACGCAATAAGTTTTTTAATTCTACGGAGTAATAGGGTGTAGGAGTATGATGGAGGGTAGTCATGCTGATGAGTGGATTGAATTGATTGTTAAGGAGGCGAAGCAGAGGGATGCCCAGAGACCCATTGTTAGGGTTGACCCTGAGGTTATGAGGAATTACGGCATTGAGCCAGGCATGATACTACTCATTGAGGGCAAGAGGAGGACAGCCGCTAAGGTCTGGTATGGGCTTCCTGAGGATGAGGGTAAGGGCATCATTAGGATGAATGCCATTATTAGGAAGAATGCCAACGTGGAGATTGATCAGAAGGTTAGGGTTAAGAAGGTTGAGGCGAAGAGGGCGAGCACGGTAAAGCTGGCTCCGGTGAATATGACGATAAGCGTTGACCAGAACTTTGTTCAGTATACTAAGCAGAAGCTTAGGGACTACGTACTGATGGAGGGCGACCTAGTGCAGATACAGGTGCTTGGTCAACCACTGACATTCCAGGTGGTGCAGGCCAAGCCTAATGACGCGCCCGTGCTAATTGACGAGGATACCAACCTAATGATTTATGAGAAGCCCGTGGAGAACGTAAACATACCAAGGGTTACTTGGGAGGACATTGGTGACTTAAAGGAGGCTAAGGAGAAGATCAGGGAGCTCGTTGAGTTGCCGCTTAAGCACCCTGAGATCTTTGAATACCTGGGTATTGAGCCTCCTAAGGGCGTTCTCTTGATTGGTCCTCCAGGCACTGGTAAGACATTACTAGCCAAGGCGGTTGCCACCGAGACGAATGCGTACTTCATAGCCATTAACGGGCCTGAGATCGTCTCGAAGTATTATGGCGAGTCTGAGGCTAAGTTGAGGGAGATTTTTGAGGAGGCTAAGAAGAACGCCCCAGCCATAATCTTCATTGACGAGATTGATGCTATTGCGCCGAAGAGGGAGGAAGTAACTGGGGAGGTGGAGAAGAGGATTGTGGCGCAGTTATTAACGCTCATGGATGGTCTTCAGGAGAGAGGCCAGGTAATCGTAATCGGAGCAACCAACAGGCCGGAAGCCGTAGACCCAGCACTAAGAAGACCAGGAAGATTCGACAGAGAGATCTGGATTAATCCGCCGGACACGGAGGGTAGGTATGAAATACTCCAGGTGCACACGAGGAACATGCCGCTTGCTAAGGATGTTGACCTGAGGAAGCTCGCCGAAATAACCTATGGCTACACAGGCGCTGATATTGCGGCTCTGGCTAGGGAGGCTGCAATGAGGGCTTTGAGGAAGGCCCTTCAATCGGGTGTTTTGGATGTTAATAAGGAGGATGAGGAGATTAGGAAGGATCTTGAGAAGATTAAGGTCACGATGAATGACTTCCTAGAGGCCATGAGGGAGATAGTGCAGCGCGCTTAGGGAGATTCACATTGAGATTCCGAAGGTCAGGTGGAGCGATATTGGCGGCCTTGAGGAGGTTAAGCAGGAGCTTAGGGAGCCATTGAGTGGCCATTGAAGTATCCCGAGAGGTTTAGGAAGATGGGTATCAAGCCTCCTAAGGGTATTCTTCTTTTTGGTCCTCCTGGTACTGGTAAGACGCTTTTGGCTAAGGCTGTGGCTACTGAGTCGAATGCTAATTTCATTGCTGTTCGCGGACCTGAAATACTGAGTAAGTGGTTCGGAGAAAGCGAGAGGGCAATAAGGGAAATATTCAAAAAAAGCAAGAATGGCAGCACCATGCGTAATATTCTTCGACGAAATAGACGCAATAGCACCAGCAAGGGCTACGCCGAAGATTCGCCCGCAATGGATAGGATAGTTGCCCAGTTGTTGGCTGAGATGGATGGTGTGTCGAGACTTGACAATGTCGTCGTTATAGCGGCCACAAATAGGCCTGACATTGTAGATCCAGCTATTGAGGCCTGGCAGGTTCGATAGGATAATTTATGTACCACCACCAGACCTGAGGGCTAGGTTTGAGATTCTCAAGATACATACTAAGAACATGCCGCTTGCTAAGGATGTTGATTTAATGGAGTTGGCGAAAATGACCGAGGGATATACCGGTGCGGACATTGAGTTATTAGCTAGGGAGGCGGGTCTACTGGCAATGAGGGAGGTGAATGGTGCCGGTGAAGTATCGATGAAGCACTTCATTGAGGCTATGAAGAAGATTAAGCCATCAATAACGCCCGAGATGATTAAGTTCTATGAGGCTTGGTACGAGAGGATGAAGCAGACCCTGGCACGCGAGAGGCAGAGGGCGCCGACACTGTATGTGTGAGGGATTAAAAAAATAAAACACACTCTATTAGGCATTACATTGGTTTAAATCTATGAGGCGGCCTGTACCTGTTGAGGCATTAATAATGGATTTAATAAGGGATAAGGGCGATATGTGGTTTAATGACTTGATGCAGGCGTTGAGGGCTTGGTACCCCGACATTACGGAGAAGGAGGTGTTAACGGCATTAATGAGGCTCGAGCTCAGTAGGCTAATAATTGTTCAGAAGGTTGTTAGGAAGGATGGGGCTACGTACCACATAAGGATTGTTAAGGATTAAGGGAAAGAGATAAAGGTTGCCCTTACTAGATTAATTGGGTCACCTAAATGGGTGTTACTGAGCTTGGTAAGTTAATACCAGACAGTGTTAGAAAGGCCGTAGAATTTACGCAATTATCAAATAGGATAGTGGCGTTAGATGCGTATAACGCGCTCTATCAATTCCTAGCATCAATTAGGCAGCCAGATGGTACGCCACTCATGGACTCAAGGGGAAGGGTAACAAGTCACTTAAGCGGTTTGCTATATCGAACCATTAACTTCCTTGAGAATAAGATATGGCCCGTGTACGTGTTTGATGGTAAGCCACCTGAGGAGAAGACACTGGAGATCGCAAGGAGGAGGAAGGTTAGGGAGGAGGCCATGGATAAGTGGGTTAAGTTACTCGAGGAGGGTAAGAAGGAGGAGGCGAGGAAGTACGCGCAGAGGGCTTTGTTCCTAACTGATGATATGGTTGAGGATGCGAAGAAACTACTAAAGTTAATGGGCATACCCGTGGTCCAGGCAATGGCTGATGGCGAGGCGCAGGCAGCGTCATAGCTAGGGAAGGTAAGGCCTGGGCAGCGGGTAGTCAGGACTATGACTCATTACTGTTTGGTGCCCCCAGGCTTGTTAGGAACCTTGCAATAACCGGGCGTAGGAAGTTGCCGAATAAGGATGAGTATATCGAGATTAAGCCTGAGATAATCGAGCTCAACGAGGTTCTCAAGGCGCTGAAGCTTAGGGATAGGACGCAGTTAATAGACTTGGCAATCCTCCTGGGCACCGACCTAAACCCAGATGGTGTGCCGGGTATTGGGCCTCAGAGAGCCCTTAGGCTTATTCAAGAGTTTGGCAGCCTTGAGAAGTTGCTTCAGGGCCCCCTGAAGAATGCGCAATTCCCAACGGACCCACTGAAAATACGCGATTACTTCCTGAATCCGCCATACAACCCAAATTACAGGATAGAGTTTGGGCAGCCTGATGAGAGGGGTATAATTGAGTTCCTGGTTCATGAACATGACTTTAATGAGGAGAGAGTTAGGAATGCGATTGAAAGGCTTAAGAAGGCCATGGGCAAAAGGAGGGAGTCAACCCTAGACTCATTCTTTGGATAGTCTATTGGTGGGTTAAGCTTAAAATAATCAAGGTCCTTAACCATGCTGGGTATTTACATGAAGCCCATATTATCAATAATTGGTTCACCGCTTACCTGGGTATCGAGCATTATTTCATCCACAATTCAGCTACTCTATTCAATAATTCAATACATACTGACAAGGCCTGAGGTTAACATACCATTCCTATGGCCAATAATAAACTTCCTAAACCACGTACCCATAATAAACATAATAGTTCACCTAATACTCTGGAGGCCCATTTTCGACTTACTCATTGCGCCAGGCCTAATCTCGGTAACAATAGCCTTAATCTTCATAATTTGGTTTGAGAGGAAAATAACAGCTAAGGTGCAGTGGAGGATTGGGCCACTTGAGGTTTCAAGGAGAATAGGTGGTTTCCTACAGCCATTTGCCGACCTATTTAGGTATACGTTTCAGGAATTCGTGGTTCCCCTGCAGGCTGATAGGAATTACTTTGTTCATGCACCGGCAATAGTGTTCATACTATCAACACTCCCCGTATTCTTCATACCTATAGGGCCATGCAGACTAACGGCGTTGTTAATGGGATTTACGGAGTGTACACGGGGTATGACGTATTAATAGCGATAGCATTGGTAACATTATTTAACATAGGCATAATACTAATCGGCTGGGCCAGTAATGATAGATTCACGTACATAGGAACCGTGAGAGAGGCACTACTATACACTGGCTATGAGGTTATTCTCATTCTATCAGTAGTCTCAATACTCCTCATATATGGAACTGCCGACCCATTCAAGATAGTTAATTGGCAGGTGATGCATCTGCCGGGTATAATAATGAACCCACTGGCATTCCTGGCATTCCTAATAGCCACGCTCATGGCAACCTCAAGGTTCCCATTCGAAATACCTGAGGCAGATACGGAGATAGTCCTGGGGCCGTACACGGAGTATAGCGGTATTATCTATGGCTTGGTAATGACAATGAGCTATGAAAAACTATACGTACTTAGTATGCTAATGGTTCTATTGTTCCTAGATGGTTGGGCGGGACCATACATACCACCACTTGGAGCCTTGTCATATGCAATATGGTTTGGCATAAAAACATACATTGTGATGATGATAATGGTATTCACGAGATCCGTATACGGCAGGTACAGGCCGGATCAGGCATTGAAAATGAGCTGGACGTCACTGCTCGGGTTAGTAATGGCTGCCCTGGTGCTCTCCCTCGTAATTAAGGTTCTCTAATTATTTTAAATTTAAATAATGTTTGATTAATGTTGATTATCATAGGAATATTTTAGGGAAATGCTCATTAAGTCATTAAAAACATCTTCATCAATGGTCCAATTCATTAACAATTAGACTAACCACTAAATTAATAAGGAGGCTTTCCAGGACCCAAGACAATGGTCTTTTGCCCTGTTTGTGGTAAGGAATACGCAAACTCGAGTTCACTGCTGAAGCATGTTAAATTAAAGAGTAAGTACGACCCAATGCACATGGCCTTTTGGCTTGAGTTTCAGAAATACATAAATACCCCAAGGAGGATTGGGCGATGCTGACAAAGACCGATCTCTTCAGGGAGTTTCTACGGGAGAAGGGACTTCTTTAAAACTATTAATCAGCACTACATCACTAACTTAACTAATAACCTAATTAATAACGTATTACCACTAATCCCGTGGTTAAGAAAAGAACTAGGATGTTATTCAGGAAGCACTTGATTACCAATTAAATTGGCCTATTAAGCTAAGGGAATTGTCAATAAGGCTTCAGGACAAATCGTATAAAATAGCTCAGGAGGCAATTAGGCTATATGTTGATGGACTATTAAGTAGGGATGCCGTTATGGAGATAATAAGATTAAGCGGAGTCTCATTGAGTAGGTATGTAAATCCTAGGAAGTACCTGGCTTATGATGGTGATGACGAGGTAGTCGAGGATACGGAGGATGTGGTGATTAATGAGCTTGAGGAGGCGGAGGATGAGGTTAAGGAGGTTGAGGAGGAATACGTTGGTCAAAGGGTGATTAGGAGGTTGATGGGCAATGATTGATTACTTAATACGGAAGTATGGGAGGTATATGGGAGGGATAGATTATGAGAAGGTGCTTAATGACCTAATGAGTGAGGAGGATAGACTTAGGGAAATAGAAAGGAAGTTAATAGGCATTGAGACAGGGCCGCAGATAAATTACGAGAAAATGAAGGAACTCGAGAGGAGGCAATTAATACTCAAGTACATAGAATTGAAGAACCAGGAGAGAGATATGCTTGAGTTAATTAAGGAATTGAAAATAAGAGGATACACAAAAACAGAAATAACAAAGGCAATAAAAAGACTAAGGAAGATAAGAAGACAAATACGCATAATAAGGCAAGAGCTAAAACTAATCAATGAAGAACCACAAATGCAACAAAAGGCTTAAAAACCGACGTATTTAATGACTAACGAGCCCCGGTCGTATAGCCCGGTCAAGTATGCGGGCCTCTCGAGCCCGTGACCCGGGTTCAAATCCCGGCCGGGGCACCACGGTCTTCGTTCTCAATATCAATGAAAATTCACATTATTCTTTCATGACTATTATTTTTCTTAAACCTTAACTTATTATATTTGGAGTGATTATAATGATTCCTTTTTATTTTTCAATTTTTTATTTTCATTAAAAGAGATAAAACTTTTATTTTCATGTGTAAATAGGGATATAATGGGTTCGTCACAATCCCAGGTTAGGCTTAGGAGGGCCTTAACCATGACTGACTACTTCATGTTATCGTTCACAGGTATGGTTGGTAGTGGTTGGTTGTTCGCCGCACTTGGCGCTGCTGGTGCCATGGGTCCAGCATCACTCTTATCTTGGGTAATAGCCGGTATATTCTTTATATTCATGATATTCCCCTTTGCAGAACTCGGTGGTCTCTTCCCATTCAGTGGCTCCCTGGCTAGGTACAACCATTACAGTCATGGCGTAATTAGTAATTACCTACTGGCCTGGGCATATACACTAGGTGCCATTACCACAGTCAGTGTTGAGGCCGTAGCAATTGTTGAGTACGCCAGTTACTACGTACCGCAATTCTGGAATTCAACACTAGGCGTATTAACGCCACTTGGTCTAGTCGTTGCTGCAGCATTAATACTCCTTTTCTTCGCAATTCAACTAATTGGTGTTAATATTTACGGTTGGTTCAATAGGATAATAACTGCCTGGAAAATTCTCATACCTGGCCTAACAATAATACTACTAATTGCCCTATACTTCCACCCAGATTACGTAATTGGTAAGTTACCAGGTGGTTTCGCACCATACGGCTACTCAGCTGTATTCGCAGGTATGATTACCACAGGTATTGTCTGGGCATACCAGGGATTCAGACAGGGCCTTGAGTATGCTGGTGAGGGTAAGAATCCGCAAAGGGATGTACCATTAGGATCAATACTGGCATTAATAGCGGCTATAGTACTTTATATCCTACTTGAGGTTGCGTTTATAGGGGCCGTTAATTGGGAGGCGGCTGGCGTGAAGCCTGGCGATTGGCAAGACCTTGCATCAAGTAGTTGGCAGGCTCACCCATTCGCTAGCGAGGCAATGGCTACCGGGATACCAATACTAATGGGTCTCGCTATATTGCTCCTCATTGATGCTGCAGTATCTCCCGCGGCACATTAGCTGTTTATGTCGGAACTAGCGGTAGGAACTTATATGGCATGTCCAGGATTGGTTACATACCGGAGTTCTTCTCACAATTACACAGGAAGTTCCAAACACCCTGGATAGCCCTCATAGTCGCTACAGTATTAGGCATAGCTTTCATGGCACCATTTCCAACGTGGTACGCAATAATGTCTTATTCGGCGGTAATGACGGTGTATGGTTATTTGCAGGTTGGTATAACCAATCACGCCCTCAGGAAGATAGCCCCTGACCTAAGGAGACCATTTAACCCGCCGGCTTGGTACATATTCTACCCGCTCAGCTTCATTGTTGCATCATTGCTTATTTATTGGTCTGGTTGGTCGTACGTTAATGCGATAATAGCCGGTGTAGTGCTTGGACTCCCACTATTGTTACTTGGCCCATATAGGTCAGAGCTTAAATTAACACGTACTTCATCGGCAGTGTTTGCGGTGGTTTATTGGTTGATATCATCATTATTAATCGCCGGTTGGTACCTGAACTGGTTTGCTGGTCTGGGCGTAATTGGCTCCTTCGCTGTTTACTGGACGCTAATCTCCCTGGTTCAAATATTGAGCTTGCTCTATCTATGGTTTAGGTCAAGACATCCTGATGTTAAGGCCGCCTTCTGGGTACCAATATATAATGTATTATTGGGCATAGTATCATACATAGGTTCCCTCGGTCCATTATCAACACCGTTAATACCATACCCATGGGACTACGTAACATTCGCAATACTAAGCCTAATAGTCTACTTCATAGCCGTAAACCTAGCCTACGAAACAAAAGACCTAAAACAAATAAAGGAGAAGGGATTACCAATAGAATAATATGGAATAATAAAGTATATAGGTACGGCACCTTAAAATTCCCCTTTAATCATTTTTTTATAAATCAAACAATAATTATCGCTTTATTATTTTGTTAAAAAAATATGCTATAGAAACATAATTTCTATACCTATTTTTAGCCATTATTATTTTATTTATAATATGATAATTATTGAAATAACCTATTGATATTGTCAATTATTTGACATTCTATGCATTAGGATTTTTTTATTGAGTTTCTTTACCGTGTTTTTCATTATTTTCTATTTTTAATTCTCGTTATCTATATATTAGTACGTAGAAGAAATAAAAAATGTTTATCATGCTTTTTGCATATTCTATAAGGAGGAAACACTTTAAAAGGTTGTTATGAAGGTATTTTCATGGCGAACCCACCTGAGGCAGGGCCTGAGGTTGGGGAAAAGGCAGCGGTTCAAAGCGATAAGCAGTTGAGGAGGGCCTTGAGTCAATGGGATATTGCGTTCTTGGTCATTGGCGCAATGATCGGTAGTGGTTGGTTATTTGGTTCACTTGGTGCAGCCGCTACGGCAGGTCCTGCAGCCATTCTTTCCTGGTTAATAGCCGGTTTCCTAATGATATTCATAGCATTGACCTACGCAGAGATCGGTGGTATGTTACCTAAGAGTGGTGGTATTGTTAGGTACCCACAGTATACCCATGGCGGCTTCGCATCGTTCATAATGGGTTGGGCATACTTCCTAAGCGCAGTAACTGTTGCACCGTCTGAAGCCATAGCCGCTGTGACCTATATGTCGAGTTATCTACCGCAGTTAATGTCCAATGGATTACTAACGCCACTAGGCACCTTAGTGGCTGCTGTGTTGGTTGTGTTTTTCTTCCTGCTTAATTGGTATGGTGTTCATGTTATGGGTAAGACGAATACTGGCGTTGGTTGGTGGAAACTAATAATACCATCACTAACCTTCATCCTACTAATGGCACTCGCAATGCACACGGTTAATTTCTCAGGGCTGGCCGGCGGCTTTATACCCTATGGCTGGTCCGCGGTCTTCCTAGCAATACCAACCACGGGCATAGCCTACGCCTACCTAGGCTTTAGGCAGGGCATCGACTATAGTGGTGAGGCTAGGAAGGCTACCGACGTTGTTTGGGGTACAATACTCGGCTATGTAATTGTAATGTTCATATACGTAATGCTCCAGGTATCATTCGTAGGCGCGGTTAATTGGAGTGCGGCTAAGGTCAGCCCAGGTAATTGGCAGGCGTTATCATCCTCGGTGTTAAGTAGCGGCCCATTCTACGAGATAATGGCCACAAGTGGCATAGCAATACTAGCTGGCTTTGCCATAGTCCTACTAATTGATGCCATAGTCTCGCCATCAGGCACGGGCTGGATATACATAGGCACAACGGCGAGGACCATATACGGCATGGCCGCTGATGGCCACCTACCATCAGCATTCCTGAGGTTAAATAGGTATAAGGTCCCGCTATGGCCGACGATCGCTGCCTTGGTGCTTGGATTACTATTCCTACTCCCATTCCCAACCTGGTTCGCAATATCATCGTTCATAACAACGACGACGGTGTTCACATACATAATTAGTGGTCCGTCATTAATGACCCTCAGGAGAACAGCACCAAATGCCAATAGGCCAATTAAGTTGCCCGCGGCTTCCGTAATAGGCGCGATAGCCACGATAGCCGCCTTCCTAATTGTCTACTGGTCAACCTTCTACTACCTATGGTTTGCAATAGCCCTAATACTCGCTGGCTTGCCACTATTCTATATGTACACAATGGTTAATAGGTATGGGGCAAGCAGGGTTGCCGGCATAGTCTCTGGTATAGTGTATTGGATCGTGCTTATTGTGGCCACGTACTACTTAATATACCTACCATTCGCAGCACCAACTGGTTGGCCTGCCTCATCCCCAGTCACAATGCTTAAGTTGCAGCCAACGCACATAATCGACTTCGTAACTTACGTAGTAATAATGGCGGCGGCGACAGTCGGGTTTACACTATATGTCGCCTCAACGGCTAAGGACCGCGAGACTGCGATGAAGCATGTGAGGGCTGGTTGGTGGGTTGTGGCAACGATATTTGCCGCATTTGTACTATCGTTTTTGGGCTCCTTTAGCGTCTTTGAGACACCTATAATACCATTCCCATGGGATACTGTAATAGCCGCACTAGTAGCCCTTGGACTATACCTCTATGGCTCCTACAGCGGAATTCTCACCGAGGATTTAGTCGTGGCGTTAAGGGAGCTTGGTGGCGTCTAAACTTAAAAAGTCAAATTTCTGACTTTAAAACAAATAAATCTGGTCTTTTTATGCCATATTCGTGCCAGGAAAATACCCAGTATTTCCACCTACGGATAGCGAGTTTGAGGATCCACCAAAAATGGATAAATATGATGTTGTTGTGATAGGTGGTGGCGGTGGTGGTTATCACGGAGCCTTTGAGTTGAGTAAGGGTGGCCTTAAGGTTTTGATGGTTGATGATAAGGGTAACCTAGGTGGTAACTGCCTATATGAGGGTTGTATACCGTCTAAGGCCGTTTACATGACGATATACCTAATGGAGAAGATAAGGGGTATACTTAATAGTGTTGGTAATAAGGATATAAATGCGGTTAGGGTTCTTTGGGAGAACGCTATTGATCATAAGGATAATGTCCAGTACATTAGGTATCTACAGCACATTAGGGAGATTAAGGAGCATGAGAATGTGGATTTCGTTAAGGGTATTGCGGAGGTAATTGATGAGCATAGGGTTAGGGTTATGGCTATCGATGGTTCCTGGAGTAAGGATGTTGAGGCAAGGCAATTATTAATAGCGACCGGGTCTGTGCCCATTAGGATACCCGTACCTGGTGCTGACCTGGCCATTGGTAGTCAGGAATTGTTCGGCTATAAGACGAGTTATAGGAAGTTGCCCAATGACGTCGTAATAATTGGCGGTGGATACATAGGTGTTGAGGTTGCCTCGGTCCTTGGCACCATGGGTATTAAGGCAACGATAGTCGAGATGCTGCCTAGGATACTGGCCGGTTGGGATAATGACATTGTTTCTAAGATTGAGGAGAGGCTTAGGTCTAAGGGAGTTGAAATTCTCACGAACTCGAAGGTCGTAGGCATTAGAAGTGAAGGTGGGCAGAAGATCGTCGAGTTTGAGAGACCGGATGGTAGTAGGGGCTACGTGGCTGGTTCCGAGGTTATAATGGCGGTTGGTAGGAAGCCATATGTTGAGGGCCTTGACAAGCTAGGCATTGTTGAGAAGGGGCATGTTGAGGTTGACTCATCAATGAAGACAAAGTCACCAAACATATACGCGGCAGGTGACGTATTAGGCAAGTACATGCTCTACCACGCTGCGGTTAAAGAGTCCGTGGTAGCAGCATGGAATATACTCCATGGAAAGCCAATCTACGAGATAAACTTCAACTCAATACCAATGACAATATTCACAGAGCCTGAGGCGGCATGGTTGGTTTAAGTGAGGATGCTGCTAAGGCAGGGGCATTAACTACGTAACTGTTTCATACCCACTCGAGGATGATGCATATGCAAATAATGGGTGTTAGGGAGGGTTGGATTAAACTGATTATTGAGAAGGAGAGCCAGAGAATTATTGGTGGTGTTGTTTATGGTGAGGCAGCATCAATGATAATTAATGAAATAGCGCTTGCCGTGGCCGTTAATGCCCGCGTTAAGGACATCGCATTACTGGCTCATCAGCACCCAACCATATTTGAGTCAATCGATAGGGCGGCCATCAGGTTCTCACTGTAATTATATATTCATAACTATTTATAATTATTTAAAAGAATAATTACATATTCATTTAATTTAGAAACCAACTAAGGGAAATTAAGCCGTGGATATACCAATGCCTCATATGAGCAGGAAGGTTTGGAAATGCTACAGGTGTGGTGAGGAGATTGTTGAGGGAATGAAGTTCACATTCACTAGGCAGGGTCCAATTCATTGGGAGTGCTTTAGGGCTGAGGTTAGGGATAAGTTTAATGGCAGTATTCCTGAGGATGTAAATGTTATACTTGAGTTGCTTGATTATTTTGCGGATGGCATTGTTAAAATTAAGGAGTTTGAGGCAAGGGCGTCATCTAATGACTTAAGGCAGGCGCTTATGGCTAAGAGGAAGGTTATTGAGGGTGAGATGGCTAAACTAATGAGTGATTTAAATAGGATTCTTTACGGCAGTACTTAATCATATCTTAGTATTTATGAGGAACGTTTAAATTCTAGTATTTAACGTATTATGTCGTGAGTGAGAACTACTTTGATAGGATTAGGAGCGTTTATATAAAGCTGAATAACATGTTCTTTAAGTATGAGAATGAGGTCCTTGGCGCATTAATGGCTACCTTATCCAGGGAAAACTACCTATTAGTTGGTCCACCGGGTACCGCAAAAACAACTCTGGTATATGCGCTATCCAAGTTACTAAATGCCAAGTGGTTTTATAGGCAGTTGACGAAGTTCACGGATCTCGAGGAAATCCTCGGCCCAATAAACATTGCTAAGCTACTTGATGGTAAGGTGGAGAGGATATACGCAAACTCAATTGTAGAGAGTGAGTTTGCGTTACTTGATGAGATATTCAACGCCTCAAGCGCAATACTGAATACCCTGCTATCAATACTCAATGAGAGGGTTGTGTATGATGGTGAGAAGGTCGTTCCAGTGAAGACTTGGACCGTATTTGGTGCGAGTAATAGGATTCCCGACGAGGAGGAGCTGCAGGCACTGTATGATAGGTTCCCACTCAGGGTCTTCACGGAGTGGGTTAGCCCTGATGATACTGAGCCATTGATAATAAAGGGTTGGGAGTTGAGGATGGACCTGGAGAGGATGGAGCCCCTGGCCACGATGGATGACGTGCAAGCTGTCAATAAGATAATTACGCAGTACGTTTACGAGCACATAAAGGACATATCCAAGGTCATAAGCCCAATTATAGCCAACTATGTTGAGCACATACCAATTAGCAACAGGACTAGGGTTAAGGTGCCCATGTACGTGGCCACGTACCTAATGCTTCATGGTATAGACATTGGCCGTGTCGAATTAAGTCCATCACTGCTGAGGGTGGGTACGATAAAGGTACTTAGGTACCTTGTTGGTAATAAGGATCAATTGAATGAGTATAACTCCTTCGCAACAGTCCACATGCCAGAGGACCTACTAAGGCTTAGTGAGCTACTTAGTGAGCTAAGGCCTTGATAAATAATGAGGTTTATGATGAGGCCAGGCAGAGGATTAGGGATGCCAGGGAATTACTGAGCCAGATAAGGAGTAGGTGGGATGCCGTAATGGCTAAGTTATATACCGATGAAATAAATGAGTTAGAAGACTTGCTAAAGAAGTTGGAAGAGGCACTGAGTGAGAGTAAGCGATAATCGTCATTTATCTACGCAGTTGAAGTATATCGCGTATAATAGATACCACCGCATTCATAAGCTTGGGCGGCGCATTGTATAACCGCATATCCGTTAACACATCACTCATTAACTCACTAAGCCCCTCAACGATAACGTTAGAGGCGCCTAACTCCCTCAACTCCTGGCTCAACACCCTAAGGTATATGTATGAAACCACAAAAAAACCTAGTCCTGAAATCATCGGCCTCGCTCGGTGGGCAGTTAAACTCCTTAATGGGATCCTCCTGCAGGCCTCATCAACATCAATGCCCAAATCCCTTAAATAATTAATTAGTAATTGTGGTTCCCTGACCATGGCCCAAAAGGATTCGCGAACATTAACCACAGAAGTCACCTAAGGGGTCTCTCCTTCATTAGTCTTGCGGCATCCACCACCGTGAATACGCGGCCCCTCCAATTAATCGATTTGGTGAGCATTGCCTTAACTATTGCAAGCCAGGAAAAGTAGACATTCAGTATTGAGGTTAGTGCCAGGAGTATTGAGTACCTCCTCGTTACATTGGCGCCGTAGAATTCACCGAGCGCCCTAATATTGCTTATCCTTACATAATCCTTGACTACGCCGAGAATGAAGGGTAAAAGCCCAAGGGCGAGGAACCACGTATTAATGAGTGAGAGGAGTATGGCAATGGGTAGTGTAATGACGTATAATGTGTAGGACGCTGCGTATAGCATGAATCCCTTAAACCCATAAACCCTGACATACCATAGTTGCCTAACGGACCAGTCAAATGCGTCCCTAATGCCTACGTCCTCAAGCGTTAAGACCAGGGATTCAGGGATAAAGTCTATGGCAAGGCCCTCCCTATGTACGAAGTGCGTAATTACATAATCATCACTTAGATAGTAAGGCAGGTAGTCACGAACACCCCATTTATCCAATATCCACCTCCAAATCGCCGTAGAACCACCCCAGGTAAACCTAGCCACTGGGTTCTGCATTGCCGTGATGCCAATCATGTTAAAGCTAGCCCTCAGTAACGACCCGAGACTAAGCCTCTTAAGTGGCAGGTAAAACCTGTAGGTTGTGGCTGCGCCAGAGCCGTTAATCAATGATGAGACCAGGTTCTTAAGCCAGTACCTATGAACAAACACATCGCTATCAACAAATGCCACAACATCGCTGGCCACGTGATTCAGGGCAAAGGCCAAGGCCTCACCCTTACTGCGACCACCCCTATTAATTAGTACCGAGGCATCGGCATTAAACTCCCTAATTACGTCCTTAATAATGCCGTATGCAGGATCATCCTCACTATCGAGTACGAAGATGTAGCTCCTACGGCCAGGGTAATCCTGATTCAAAACACTAGCAATGTTATTCCTGAGGTTCTGATCCAGCCCTCTCACGGGCATTATCACGGTAACCCAGGGATAATTACCATTGGCTAACTTATTGGTTTTCTTTCTGTTCCTCCAGTACCTCACCTCGAAGTAAAGGGATAGTGATGACGATAGTATTGACGCAGTAATTATTAACGCGCCAATGATCACCAATATTAATGATGATGTCATTAATGAGGATTATGGTGACGATTTTTAAGCTATTACTGCTTAACTAACACCTTCAACACGGCTGCAAAGTCCTCCTCGGAAAGCCCCATCTTCTCAGCCATCCTATAGAACTGAAGGGCCAGGGAAGCCATTGGTATTGGGATACCGCGTATTGAGGCTTCTCTATTAACTATGTCTAGGTCCTTACGCATGTGCTTAAGGGCGAACTGGACAGAGTAATCACCACTAAGCATTTTGGGAACCTTTAGCTCAGACGTCGGTGACCTGGCACTCGATAACTTAGTCAATACATCTAGAATGACGGAATCGCTAAGGCCAAAGGCCCTACCCAACTGAACAACCTCAGCCAGTGCAACGACGTATGAACCAAGCAATGCATTGTTTATTAATTTCGCATAGAGTCCATAACCGTTCGGTCCCACATGGACTATGGTCTTAGCCGTATATTGTAGGACCTCCTTAGCCCTATTAAATGCCTCGTCAGAACCACCGACAAGCACCACTATTTCCTTCCTCTCAACGGCTATGGACGTACCAATCACAGGCGCGTCAACCATATCACCACCCCGGGACCTAACGGTATTGGCAAGCTCTATTGAAATACTCGGCGATATCGTGGACATGTCTATAACTAGGGAGCCAGGTCTTAAGCCATTTATCACGCCATCATTACCCGCGATAACGCTTCTAACAGCCTCATCATCACTTAACATAGTGATTACCACATCGGAGGCCCTGGCAAGCTCACTCGGCGTCTTAAACGCCTTAGCACCAAACTCCCTACTAAACCTCAGGGCCTTATCAAACGTCCTATTATACACCCCAACCAATAAACCCGCGTCCCTAAGATTCTTCGCTATTCTCCATCCCATTACACCGAGGCCCGCCAACCCAACCCTAACGTTGGTCATACCATATCCAGCGTTACTCCTTGGTTTAAATAACAATCTCGGGCTGTAATAACCCGTGCATGGAGTAAGTGATTTATAGTTTCTAAGTCATAAGCATGACCTGATGCGGTATAAATGGGTTGTCCTGTCTAATACCACTATTGGTACATTACTCGCATTCATGAATAACACGATAGTCATAATTTCACTACCAGCATATTCAATGGGATTAGGATAAACCCGCTAAGCCCAAGCGCATTTCAATACCTTTTATGGGTTTTAATGGGCTATAGCCTAGTCACCGCGTCACTCCTAGTCACGCTGGGTAGGTTAAGTGATATGTACGGTAGAGTGAGACTTTACAACCTTGGCTTCCTAATATTCACTGTAGCTCAGTACTACTACACCAAACACCGGCTACTTAGGCGCGCTGGAGATCATAATCTTTAGGTTGGTCCAGGCCGTGGGCGGCGCATTCCTAATGGTTAATAGCGCTGCCCTACTGACGGATGCATTTCCACCCAATGAACGGGGCTTCGCACTAGGCACTAATCAGGTGGCTGGCTTGGCAAGTGGTCTTGTTGGGTTAATAATCGGTGGTATATTAGCGACCTATGACTGGAGGTATGTATTCCTCGTATCGGTGCCCTTCGGGGTCTTCGGTACCGTGTGGAGTTACCTAAGGCTCAGGGAGATTAGGAAACCAATTAGGGAGGAGATTAATTGGCTAGGTAACCTAACATTCGTCATTGGATTAACCCTAATCCTACTTGCACTTACCTACGGACTTGCACCCTACGGCTCATCACCACTGGGTTGGAACAGCCCATTAGTACTATCCTCCTTCGCACTGGATTTCGCATTCCTAGCCCTATTCCCATTCATTGAGGTGAGGGTTAAGGCACCCATGTTCAGGCTTGAGTTATTTCGAATTAGGATGTTCACGGCAGCCACAATAGCGACAACCCTCAGGTTTCTAGCCTATGGAAGCCTAATGATAATGCTAACCCTTTGGTTACAGGCCATTTGGTTGCCGCTTCATGGCGTGCCCTATGCAGATACACCGCTTTGGGCCGGTATATACCTAATACCACTAATGCTGGGCTTCTTATTAACCGGCCCGGTGAGTGGTTGGTTCTCGGATAGGTATGGGCCAGGTTATTGGCTACCCTCGGCATGGTCATAATGGGCATTGGATTCCTAATCCTAGCCTCAATGCCCTACAACTTCCAGTATTGGGTGTTCGCTCCAGTCATCTTCATGATTGGTGTTGGCAATGGCATTTTCTCATCACCAAATACCGCCTCAATAATGAACAGCATACCGCCGCAACACAGGGGTGCCGCGAATGGCATGAGAACTACGCTTCGAAACACAGCGCAGGCGATAAGCTTTGCCCTGGCATTCACAATAGTCATACTGGCCTTCACGAATTACCTACACAGGCACTGACTAATGCGCTGTCTAGTGCGGGGGCCACGGCATTAATACCGTACATAACCAGGATACCACCGACAGTTGCCCTATTCGCGGCATTCCTGGGTTATGACCCAATAAGGACCATGCTACTGATGATACCGCAAAACATAATAAACGATACACCACAGCAGGCAATAAACACAATAACTAGGCTAACCTGGTTCCCAAATGCCATAGCTCCAGCATTCATGGACTCACTACACATCCTCTTCTATATAAGCTCAGCCTTAGCCTTCACGGCAGCAATAGCATCAGCATTGAGAGGGCAGGTATACATATACGAGGAGGAAAAACAACATGTAAATAGGTAAAGCCTACGCCCTTACATTAGGCAACGGACAAAAAAACTTAAATTCCTCATGAAGCCAATGCACCTCGGGCCCGTAGTCTAGCCTGGTTAGGATGTCCGCCTTACGAGCGGGAGTCGCGTAAGCGCCGAGGTCCCGGGTTCAAATCCCGGCGGGCCCACCACGCGGATTGTTGGTGTTTTTGTTTGTTTTTATTGTGTCTGTTGGCTCTGGGTGGGCAATTCAGTCTTGTCATTGCCTTTGCTCTCCTTTCCTTGCCCTTATTTATCGCCTCCTCGAGCATTCTCCTTAGGACCTCACAGACCTTCCTCGCGAGCTCTTGGTCCTTCTCGATTACGTACATGCCCATGTAGACCTCGAAATCACCGCCACCTAATAGAAATACTGTGTAAGGCGGCATTTTATCAGGGTCTCTTGGGAATATTGGAAATGCCCAACAGCTAACCGGATCGTGCTCTCACTTACCAACGTAGTTGGTATTACCTAGATGCACAGACCCTTCGGGTGGTGGTTCAGATCTCTGGGTCTTACCCTGGCAATATATTTATAGTAATTGAAGGCTCTATCGGTGAATGAAACTGCAAGGTTTAGGAGGGTTAAAGCTAATAAGTCCTGGGTCTGCTCATAAGAGTCCATTATGACTGGGTACTCACCTAAATCAGTTCTTCTGGATCTTATGGATAATTCAATTATACCCCCATAATCATACATCAATGTATTGAGAGAAAGCTCGGAATCGCATAGTCTAAAGGAACCTTCAAGAACTTTAGATGTGCACTCCCCACCATTAATAAACCCCCACAGTTAATGACCCATAAGGCAAACCCATGTCTTACCCATGTCAGTCCTGAATTATTAAATACAACGTCTTTCCTTATACGTATCGCACGCCGTGATTCACGTAAGGTACACACCCTTAGCGAAACAATATAGCCTACTCTAACTAAGTAGGGAATAAGAATCGGTGATCGTGGTGGGCCCGCGGGATTTGAACCCGGGACCTCCCGGTTATCAGCCGTACGCGGGGCACATGCCCCAGGGCGCTCCAACCTGGCTGAGCTACGGGCCCTCGTATTAATGCCCTATTCGTGTTTTTATGCTTTTCTTCCCTGCTCATCATGTGAATAACCTTTATTATTTTGATTCTCACCTATCATTATTGGGTATGAGTGGTAATGCCGGTGTTGGTATTGGTAGGCTTATTGTTAGGTTGTTGCTTGAGTGGATTTTACTTGCGATAATTGGTGTTCTAGTCTATGTTTTATACATAAATATTGTCTTTTACTTAATACCCGCTAATTGGAAGAGCATTCTTCTAGCTTATGACAGTGTTGTTAGGTCCGTGATAATCGTCACGATAGGCGCAGTCCTTGTTTGGGATACGGGGAGGAGGATCAGCGATTACATCAGTGGGTATGATAGGGTTAGGGGTACAGTGCTTAAGTTCGTGCTTGATACCGTGCTCATAGTGGCGATATTAATAGCCTTGGCCGTGACCTTTGAGAAATTTGGCCTATCCGTAGCCGCCTTCTCAGGTACTGCCGTTGGTATCATCGTCGGTCTTGCGGCTCAGCAGACCTTATCAAATGTTATCGCGGGCATAGTCATCATAATGACCGGTAGGTACAAACCTGGTGATAGGGTTACGATTGTTAATTGGAGGTATGGCATAACAAGGGTTATGTACCCGCATGAGGGATTGCCCAATGGTTTCACAGGGATCATTAGGAATATCACCTTGATGTTCACCGAGGTCGTTAGCGACAGTGGCTGGGTGTATACCGTGCTAATTACGTAATGCTTGATGCCTTAATAATACATAGGGACGTTGCGCCATTTAAGCGTATTAGGGCTAGGATTGATGTACCGTCAAGTATTGATCCCTGGGTTTTTGAGGAGAGGATTAAGGAAGCGCTTAGGGATGGTAGGATAAAGAGCGTTAGGGTTAAGGTTGGCGAGACTTGGCAAAGCACGAATATTTACCAGGCAATAATTGAGGTTTTGGCTGATGGTAGGGCTGATGGCGAGGAGATAAAGGATTTAGTGCTTAGGGAGGCTGTGAGGATTAGGAATGAGTTAGGTAAACAACAGTGATTTTTATCTACGTTTTTCACTTTAAACGCGCTTATAGGAGGTACTCGAACTCCTCAAGCCCCAGCCTCTTCAGCGTGTCCCTTGTCGGCTTACCATCAACCCAACCCCTAAGCTTATAGTACACCTTTATACCCTCATCAAACATCTTAGCCGCTGAATGGCCCTTGGCAGGTCCATCAGGTATTGGCTCCCTCATCCTAGGCGGTAACTCATCCTTAACCCACTTACCCTCCCTAACCCAATGCAGTCTCTCTACATTGAATATCCTCTCACCGATTGTGAGCACGTCCTGTGGCGTTAAGTCCCAGCCAAAGGCCGCGTTGTATAGGTCCGCGAAGTCCTTCTCAGTGTCTATGTTGGGCATTAGGTTCTCGAACTTGCAGAATATGGTTGAATCAACAACCGCGAATAGGTCCTGGTTCCACTTAACAAGTCTCGCCTGCTTCTCAATGCACTCCTGCGTCTCGCAGAATGGGTCAACCTTCTCAGGCACGCCGAACACCTCCCAAGTCGGTGTATAAGCCTCTAGGTGGTCACCACCCCTATTGGCCGTGTAGTAGGCTATTGCGAAGCCCTTTAATGCTCTTGGGTCATAGGCAGGTAGTCCCTGACCCCTTGAACCAGAGAATAATTGTGGCATGCCATACTTAACGGCTAATCTATAGTCACCCTCCGCTAGATCATCGCCAATACCATCCCTATAAGCAATCTTGTATATTAGGTATTCAAGGGCGCCTGGATCACCCCAGTCAACATCTAGGTTAAGCTTACCATTCTTCGCCAATTCAACCGCCATAGCCAGCGTATTGCCTAGGCTTATTGTGTCAAGACCAAGTTCATTGGCCAACTTCTGGTACTTGAGGTCGGCCTCTGGGTCAGTTAGGCCAATGTTTGGGCCAAGGGCCCAGGTATTCTCATACTCCTGCTTAACGTACTTCTCAGTAACAGAGAACTTGAATGGGCCAGACTTAACAATGGGCATTTGCGTACAGCCTATTGGGCAGTTGTAGCAGCCATGAACCTCGGTTGGGTAGTGGTCCTTTATGTACTCCTCACTGACTGGGGTAACGTCCTTAAGCTTTCCGGTGCCGCCAAAGTTGTAGTGGGGCAGTGCCCCTATTGATTGTATTATGTTCATTAGCACATTCGTGCCGTACTTATGAAGGACCTTTGTTGTGTCGTGAGTGGCTATCCTCTTGACAATGTCTGTGTTGACCTTCATGAACCTAGCCTTATCAACGAGTTCCTTGCTTAAGTCCCTCGTACCCCATACCAGGATACCCTTGAGTAGCTTACTACCCATTACGGCGCCAACGCCACCCCTACCCGCGAACCTCTCGTAATCACTAAACCTAATGCCAGAGATCTTAACTAGGTTCTCACCTGCTGGTCCAATCACCGCAACGCCAGCCTTGGTCTCATCTGGTGGGAACCCATTCTCCTCAAGGATAATCTTCGTAGAAGCCCCAGTCCACTTACCCCAAATGTGCTTTGCAGGCTTTAACTTCGGTTCTCCATCCTTAATAACCAGGTAAACTGGTTCATCAGCCTTGCCCTCGATTATTAAGCCATCATACCCGGACTTCCTGAGCCAGTAGGAGAAGTTACCACCAGCATTTGAGTGTGTGTAAACTCCATTTAATGGTGACCTGGTGGTTACGTTAATCCTGCTTGAGGATATTGTTGCAATGCCACTTAATGGTCCCGAGAATATGAATAATTTATTACTTGGGTCAAGTGGATCAATACCCCTTGGTATTTCCTTGAGAGCCAAGTATGCGGCCAATCCCCTACCGCCAAGGAACTTCTTCAGAAGGTCCTCCTTAATAACCTCCTCGGTGAAGTGCTCTCTTGATAAGTCGACTCGCAGTATTCTGAAAACCGTCATAGGTAAATCAATTAGGTGGTGATATTTAAGTGCGTTGTTATCGATAATTCAATAATATTCAGTTAATTATATTCAAATACATCAGAATCGCTTAATTATGTAAAATTGATTATCACCTCAGGGATAAGCATTAAAATTCTGGGATCATCTATGAATGCTGAAGTGCAATGGTGAAATTCCCGTATTGGGTGATTGAGGTGCATTGGCTGGTTCATCAATGCCTCTTGATGAGGATACGGTGGCCATGTGGCATAGGATGAGGATTAGGGCCGTGGTAATACTCGTTGAGGAGTGGGAGTTCGCCATGGAGGGTTGGGACTTCCTTGAGTACGTAAATACGCTGAGGAGGTTCGGCATGGATTACATTCATGTCCCAACGAGGGATGGCTATGCACCGCCTGAGGACGTTCTTTATAATATCGTTACCTGGATCGATAAGAATATAATGAGTGGTAAGCCCGTCCTTGTTCACTGCCACGCAGGTATTGGTAGGTCGCCAACCGTGATAGCGGCATACTTAATGTATAGGAGGGGTTTGAGTGCCGATGATGCCATCGAGGTTGTTGGAAGGTATAACGATGAGTTGTCAATAACGAATGAGCAGTACCTGACTCTTATTGCTTTTGAGCATTATTTACGAAATATCAAGAACATTAGTACTCCTTAGTCCTTATCAGTGAGCCGAGGATAACCAGCAACGCCCCAATAATCATCATCACTGAGCCGTATATGGCAAGTGTCGTTGGAGCGCTTGGTGATGACTCTAGGAGTAGTACTACGGCCATTGTGGATAATGGGCCTATTGATGCGTTTAAATTCCATCCAAAGGCCACGGCACTCCACCTAACCTCTGTTGGAAATATTGACGTGAAGTAAAGCGTCTGTGGCGCAGCGGCTAGGCCAAAGAGTATACCCATTAATAGGCTTGCGTATGTTGATAATGGCTTAACGTGAATGCCAGATAAACAATGAATGGACTCAACACCAATAGGAGTATTGATGGCGCAATGAAGGATTTCCTAAGACCCAACGCCCTTATTAGGAAGCCACTTAGTAATTCACCAATTACAGCCCCTATACCGCCATACATGCCAAGCACCAGGGCCCAGGTATATGCCTTATTAGCAGGTAGCTGAAGCTTTGGGGCAATTATCCTCGGCATTACGTATGCCCAGTAACCTGACCCACCGTAATAGTATATGGTTAATCCAAGGTTAATCAGTATTAGTGCTATGAATGGTACCCAGTAGCGGGATAGAACAACGCCCAGGGGCACCTTCACCACACCCCTAGACCTAACCTGCTCAATCCACTCAAGGGATTCCGAGCCCCAGAGCCTAATTATTAGGGCTATTAGGCCGGTATGGCGCCGGTTATGAAGAGTATCCTCCAACCATACACATTAAAGGCCTGGTGCATTGCTGATTTGGTGCTTAGGGTTACGAATGAGGTTAGGAACACGGCCCAGGAAAGCCCGGAGTACATAACGCCATTTATGTAAGGCCTAATGTTCCTAGGCGTTAACTCAAGGGCCAGGAAGCACCACCGCCAGCCTCGCCTCCAAGCCCAACACCCTGTAGGATCCTCATTAGGTATAGAAGGATTGGTGCGAGAACCCCCGCTGTGTAGTACGTGGGTAGTAAACCTATCGCGAGTGTTGCTAGCCTACGAGTGCTGCGTCCGATATTGTTGCTAGTCTCCTTCCGTGTACATCACCAACCCACCCAAATATTACTGCGCCGATTGGCCTAACGAAGTACGTCGTTGCGAAGGCGCCCCAGGTCTCTATCGCGCTTACTATGGCCACCTTTGATGGGAAGAAGTACATCTCGAGTATTGGCGCTAATGATGCGAAGAGTATGATATCGTAATACTCAAGGCCCCAGACAAGCATTGTGCTGATGGCGGCAAGTAGGCTTTGCCTAAGTGTTAATTGTTTAGGTGCGTATCCAAACACGTTAACGCCCTCTGGCACTATTTAATATGCTTTTCCTTAAATTCATGTGGTAGTTTGATTTAAATTGGGCGTATTAGCTCTGGCAATTGTGGTGATTAATTGAGTATTAAGAGTCTCGTTGATGCGTATGACCAACTGGATTCATTTGACCTGAGGATACTTAGGGTTATTGAGATTGGCCATAGGAAGTTTGAGTATGTCCCACTCGAGGTCATTGTCGATTGGAGCAAGAGGTCTGAGGAATTGGTTGGTAAGTCGCTGAGGAAGCTTAATGCCCTCGGTATGGTGATTAGGTACAGGGGTAATTACACGGGTTATAGACTCACGTTCATGGGCTACGACGCATTAGCACTGCATACCCTGGCCAAGAGGGGCATTATTGAGAGGGTTAGTCCAACGCCCATAGGTGTTGGTAAGGAGTCTGACGTGTATGCCGGTGACGCGGTTGGTGATGGTAAGGTCGTGCTCAAGTTCCATAGACTTGGAAGAACGAGTTTCAGGCAGATTAGGAGGTTTAGGGCCTGGATTGGGAATAGGAGACACATAACCTGGCTCTATGAGTCGAGCTCTCGGCACACGCGGAGTATAAGGCATTGGTCCTTGCCTATAACGCCGGGATTAACGTGCCTAGGCCAATAACCGTTAATAGGCATACCGTGGTCATGGCCTACATAAACGGTGCGCAGTTATCCGAGGTTGGGGATGTGGATAGCCCTGAGGATTTGTATTGGGGTATCATTGAGAGTGTTAAGAAGTTATTTGCCGATGTCGGCATAGTGCATGGTGACCTAAGCGAGTTCAACATAATGATTGACTTAGATAGTGGTGAGTCCTTCATCATTGATTGGCCGCAGTGGTTCCTAGGAATGCGCCCGGCGCGTTAGATATGCTGCGCAGGGATATTATGAACGTGACTAGGTACTTCATGAAGAGGTTTAGGCTTAATGTGGATGTTGATGAGGTCTATAATTACGTGGTTGGTAATGTGGAGGTTAGGGAGGAGAGTCTTGAGGAGGCTCTTGAGGAGTTGCTCGGTAGTGAGGGATTGAGTGAGCTCATGGGTTCAGAGAAGGAGGAGTTTGAGGATGCGTAGCAGGTCGTGAATAAACAAATTTAAGTAGGAAGGTTGATAATGATTCTTGCTAGGTAATGCTTATTGAGGAGTTGAGTTCGGGGCCGATAATTGGGATTGACATTAATGGCAGGAGGTTTTCATACGCGGTATTCAGTAATGGTGAGGTAATAGAGAAGGGAGTTATTGATCCTCAGGACTTAATAAAAATGGTTAAGAAGGTTAGGCCCAAGGCCATAGCCATCGACAACATCGGTGAGTTAATGGAGTTGAATCCCTCAATTATTAAAAGACTCGGTAGGCTACCATTCAATGTCTACTTAATCCAGGTAACGAAGGTCAAGCCTGATACTGATGAGGCGATGGAGTACCTCGTTAATAAGTACTTTGGATTAAATGTGGCTAAGCTCGACCCTGACTCAACGGCGGAGTACCTCGCAAGGCTCTGCGCAATGGGTGTTGGGTCTATTGTTAAGGTTTATGAACCTGAAACTAAGATTGTGGTTAAGGCCGCCATCTCAACAACGCCAGGCGGCATGAGTAGGAATAGGTTCGAGAGGAATATCGCCCACAGGATTAGGTACCTGGCTAAGGAGATTAAGGAGAGGTTGGAGAGTAATGGCCTTGATTATGACATGTTCATAACGCCGGAAAGTGAGGGCTTGAGGTCCGTAGTATTCATTGTATATGCAGATAGGAGTGTTGTTAGGTCCGTGATTAAGCCACGTAAGAGTATGGATGTTAAGGTAATAATCGAATCTGTGCCAACGGACTCAATAAAGTTTGTAGGTTTAACGGAGCAGGAGGGTACGGAAAGCGTAAGCGTTGCTAAGGATAGGAAGTTAATCGTTGGTATTGACCCAGGCATAGTCACTGGTGTCGCCGTCCTTGATTTAAGCGGTAATGTACTAACACTACAGAGCGGTAAGAACCTGAGTAGGAGGCATGTGCTCAGGATCGTGTATCAATACGGTACCCCCGTCCTAATCGCCGTGGATACTGCCAAGCCCTCAGACTACGCTAAGAAGTTGGCCGCTATGGTGGGTGCGGTAATTTATTACCCAGACAGGGACTTGAGCATTGCCGAGAAGAGTGAGATTGCCATTAAGATCTCTCGCGAGCAGGGGATCGCCGTTAAGGATCCGCACATGAGGGATGCCCTGGCGGCGGCCTATAAGGCATTTACTCAGTTAAAGCCTAAGCTTGATAGGGTTGAGGAGGAGGTTAGGAGGCATATGCCAGGGCTGTAGATGAGGCGAAGGCGCTCGTTATTAAGGGTGCATCGATAAAGCAGGCCATTGATGAGATTAGTAGGAGAATTGAGGTTCAGCCTCAGCAGGAGGTTAGGCTTGTAAGCTCTGAAAAATGCGAGTGTGAATGCGATAGGTTGCGGGAGGAGTATGAAAACACCATAAGGATTTTGAATGCAGAGATTGAGAGATTGAACAAGCTATATAACGAGACTAAGGAGAAGCTTGAGGAGTTGATTAATAATTACGATATTGAGGTTAGGAGGGACCAAGTCGTTAGGTCGTTATACGCTAGGATTGACATGCTTGAAGGCGATATTGAGAAGTATAAGCTTAGGATTAAGGAGCTTGAGGATAATATGAGGAATTTAATGAGTAACTTCCTTGAGTACTTAAGGGGTAATAAGTACGTGTTGATAAGGTATTCCGAGAGGCTCGACCTTAATTCGGTGTCTCAAATACATAATTCCATCCTTGTAATGAGTATTGGTGAGTTAATGAACGTGGGTATTGATAAGCTAATTAGTATTGGCATTAATTCCGTGATACTCATTGACGTTAATGAAAGGAGCATGCTGAGACCAATATGGAAGAGGGGCTTGAGGGTTATACCGATTAACATGGTTTATAATGGTCCATTGAGTGACGTATTATTTATTGATAGGTCTGTGATTAATAATGCAATTGAGTCCCTTGGTAGGGAATTCCTTAGCGCCCTTGATGAGGATCAGTTAAGAAAGATGATTAATGAGTATAGGCGTTTGAGGAGTGGTATGTTAGAATAATGACACCTTACTCTTAACGACTAGCTCGGTCAGCGATGTTATGTTATCAAGCTCCTCATTAACTATGCCATCGATCTCATTCCTAATCTCACCACTTAATGTAACGCCAGGCTCTGGGAGAACCTCCACATTAGCGACTAATGGCTCACTTATTGGCTTACCAATCTGGCTCAGTAAGTAGACGTAGACCTCCTTCAACCCCTTAACCTCGCCGTAAATTCTCTCGGCAATCTTATTGGCGAGCACGTTATAGAGCTTACCAATGTGACTAACTGGGTTCTTACCCGCTGTCGCCTCCATGGTCATTGGCCTCATTGGTGTTATTAAGCCATTGGCCTATTACCACGTCCAGTGGCTCCGTCATCGCCGTGTTCGGCGGAGGTTCCTGTAACCGTTAGGTAGAATATACCGTGTTCAGGCTTGTCCGCGGCATTCACCGTCACGTCAACGGTTAAGTTCGGCGCAATCTTAGCGGCTAAATCAAGCACCTTATTCTTGACCTCCTCCTTAACATTTAGGTAATGGTCCTTATCCTTAACGAGTGATGATATTATTGCAGAGGCGATGGTTAACTTAACGTCTTTACCGATCCTCAGGCCCATAACCTTAACATCCTCACCAACCTCAGGGAGCTTAGCCTTAAACTCCCTTGAATTAAGTAATCTTTCCGTCTCAAGCACAAGCCTCTCGGTATCCGTTAATGGCGCAAAGCCAACACCGATGGATGTGTCGTTAGCTAATGGAACCTTTGTTGCCTTAACACCGAGTTCATAAACACCCACGAGGTCCGTTGATCCCATGCCAACCCTATAATCAACGACCACGTGCTTATCAGGATCGAGGAACCTAAAGTTATTTCTAATCCAGTCCTTGATCGCCGTTATTATTATCGTGCCTATCGGCACCTTCTCAACGCCAGTTGCGGTCTTAACCTCGGTGGTTACCCTGCCTGCAACGAGTATGTATATTGGTTGAATAACATCACCACCGCCAAACCGTGGACTGGCTTGGCCGCCAACGACAAGCACCTTATCCACATTATGATGAAGTATAACTCCATACCTCTCCAGGTAGTAATTAGACAAAGCCTTACTGACGGCTTCGGCTGACGCGTCGGCTATGTAGTCCGGGTGGCCAAGGCCCTTCCTCTCCACAAGCTCTACGTTTAACTCTGAAACGGGTTTCCTATCAATTGTGTTTATTGTTATTGTCCTGGCCATGCCCATCACCCCATGGCCTCCTCAGACGTTATATATAGTATCTGCGTACCTCTAATTACTAACCTGCCATATTTAACAACGACATTCTCGCCCTTCTGGTCGAGTTCCTCACCCTCGTCAATTATTAGGTTCATGCAGTCGTCGTAATTCACGAGAATGCCCCTCAATACCTTATTATTCTTAAGTCTTATTGTTACGTGCTTACCAACCAGCTTTTGCAGCATTTTCATTGGTTGTTGAGGCCTTTCCATTAATCACGTGTCGAGAAAGCCTATATTTAAATCTTAGCACCCTCTAAGAGTGTTAAAAGTAACATTATCGGGGCTATGTATAGTATATACTTGGTATTATTCACTTTCAATTTTAGAATACTCAAGAACCCTATCAATAAGTTCAATATGGGCCAACAGGGTTCTCCTGCAGCAATAACGCGTAACACCTAAGTCATCAAGAACCTTCTCAGGATTCTCGCCATTGAGGACCCTCTGCTTAAATGGTTCCCATAAATGGCCAAGTGGGCGTCCACAGGTCCAGCACCTAATAGGTACAATCATTGAGTACGCAGTAATGAACCCCCTTTAAATTGTTTTTGTGATAATTATAATGATGAAGGATTACCTATACGCCTTCTGACGCTTACTCCTGGCATGCTTTAGGCCTGGCTTCTTGGGCTCGGTCCTCCTCGGGTCTCCCTTAATCATTGATGGGTCATAGGTCATGTAAAGCTCAAGCAACTTCGAGTTCTGGAAATACTCAACCAAGCCCCTGGCAATCGCCATCCTAACGGCAGTCGCCTGCCCCATGAAGCCTCCACCCTCACTGTAACGTCAATGTCCACCTTACCCGTTAACTCCTTACCGGCGAGTAGTAATGGCTCCATCATCCTCATTCTAGCCATCTCAATAGGCCAAATCTCAATTGGAATGCCATTAACCCTAACCCTGCCAATTCCAGGCCTAACCACTGCCTTGGCGATGGCGGTCTTCTTCTTACCAACGGCAATGACGACCCTAGCCCCGGCTACCTCCTGAACGGTGGCGTTAGGCACAGACCTGGGTAAGGCCGTTGACTCACCACCCTGCTCGCTCATGCACTACCACCCTTACTTTCAGCCTTTTTAAACTTCGCCATTTTAGATTCCCAAGCCTCCTTAGCCCTCTTCCAAGCCTCATACTGCCTAGGCTCTATGTGGCTCCAAAGCTCCTCAAGCGTCACATACTTAGCGCCAGGCCTAACCGACAGTAACGCGCCCTTAATCACCACCTTATCAACATTCATGTATTGCGGTGGAGTGCCCATGAAAACCCTAATCCTTCTATAAGCCTGCCTACCCCTGAACTCCTTCCTGGGAAGCATGCCCCTGATGACCCTCCTCAAAATCCTGTCGGGTTTCCTAGGTATCTTCGGACCAGCCTTCTCTGGGTTATAATGCGTCAACCACTCACTCATCCTCGTCTTATACCAATTAAGCACCATGTTGAAGTCCCCAGTAACGACTGCCTTCTCCGCGTTAACAATGACCACCCTCCTACCCTCAAGCGCCCACTTGGCCACTATTGATGCGAGCCTACCAACAACGTGGTTCGTAGCATCAACGACGATTTCACTTAGTTCAGGCGGGTTTCTCTCGACAATGATCACCTTACTGCTCATGGCCATCACCCTAAATTATTATTTTAACATTACTACCCCTATTATTCCTCCTAACAAGCTCAGGTATTGTGATGGCCTCAGCACCAGCCTCTTAATTGCCTCAAGGGCGCCCCTGGAGAATGACCAAGCCGCTATCGTGACCTTCTTACTCAATACGCCATAACCAAGCACCTTACCCGGCACAACAACCACGTCTCCGTCATTGGCAAGCCTATTTATCTTGCCGACATTAACCTCAACCCTACGCCTAGTGGGCTTCTCGAGTAGGTCAGCCACGTAATCCCAAATGGCGGCCTTATACTCATTAGCAGCGCGCCTAAGGAATCTAATCAGCATACGAAGCTCCACGTTAGTGGGACCCGTTGGATTTGGCGGCATGCGTGTTAACGCCAACGCAACCCTTTTTAAATAATTCGCAGCCGTAGGTACTAATCATCACTCCTCGCTTGGGCCTTCCTCAGTGCCGAATTCCTCACCAGTAACTTGTGCCGATTCCTCAGCAGCACCTCCAGTGGCCAATTCACCACTTGGTGCCTGCCCTCTTGATAGTTCAAGCTCCAGTTCATTAACGAATTCCTGGAACTTACCCTTAAGTATCCTAAAGCCCTCCCTAACCATATCCTCAACGGGCATGTTTCCGAAGCTCTCAACCCAAAACACGTACTTATTCTCGTCCCAATCCACCTTAATTGCTGGACACACTTGCTCGCAGGTCTTCCACTTGTTGAATGTGCACTTGAGCACGTCATTAACCACTATCGAGCCGTCATCCCTAATCTCGAGGGCACCGTTGCATACCTCAAGGCAAACCCTGCACTTATCATCGGCCTTACCAACAACACTAACCTTCGGGTAGTAGTAATAGGATGCTAAACCGGCTTGCCACTTGGCGTGGTTCCTAGCCTACCAAGCTTTGCGTAAGCCTCAAGCACTATCTTCTGGCCAGGCACCAACTTAACTATGGGTATGTCCTCGTACACCGGCCTAACCTCAGGATCGTCAGACTTCAAGTCCCTGCTGTAAACAACCATTGGCTCCTTAGCCTCAACATTGAGCTCAAACCTAACCTGGCACAGACTTGGGTCGACTAATTCCTGCTCGCACTCCTCAATCTTCGGTAGCTTCCTCAGGTCCGTCTTTATTGGTATCATGGAGAGCCTATGTGCGAGTACCTCGTCGTAAAGCACGGAGGTGTTATCCAGTATTATTACCTCGTCAATTGCCAGGACAGGCACGTCGGAAATGAGGACCCTACGTAATGAATTAACGATTGGTGGGGTAACCCCATCCACGACAGCCTTTAGGTATAGGTCTGACTTCTCAATAACCCTTACCAAGACCACGAAATGATTGGTTGTGATTTTGAGTAAATAAACATTTCTTGCCTCTATTGCATTAAGCCCTTCCTCTCCTGATAGCCATGGCTATGCCAGTACCAATGAGAACAATCAATAGGTTAATGGCAAGCGCTATAACGGCTATATACACGAAATGCCCAGCTATTGGATATAACGGAGACATCGCGGCGGGCTTATGCGGCGTTACGAATAAATAAACACCAAGTCCCAAACCAACAGCCCAACCGGTCATGAGGGAGTATTTATCGAGTTTATCCGTAATTAGGCCTAGGAATACGCTGGTAGGGTCTGCGTGATTATTATACCACCCAATAACTGAAGCCATATTGCGTATGTAGCGGGTACTATGAACACGAAACCCAATGCCAGGAACTTGAAGATGACCGAAGCCCACTTAGCTGCTCTCGTCTCTCCATGAGGTGTTATCCTTGGGTAAAGCGGCTTAATTATGTTCCTAACCAATAGGTTTGCCTGTGCCATTGCCATTATCGCCGCAGGTACGAGACCACCAACAAATACGCCTAGTAAAGCTAAAGCGGCTAACCACTCAGGTAGTGTTGTTACGGCAAGCGTCGGTATTACCAGGATACCCCTGCTGGATGGCGGGAATAGGCTCAATATCTTCATCGCCTCTGGGCTTCCATATATCAGTATACCGTACATTGCGAGTAATGCTAATGCAATTCCATATATGGGGAGTAACGCTGTGCTCATTGCCAGCTTCTTATCGCTTTCGGCGCTTAAGGCACCATTAACTGAGTGTGGGTATAGGTATAGTGCTAGGCTACTACCAACCCAAAGTGTTGTGTAGGTTATGAAGAACGGATCCTTAAGCGTGGAGACGCCCGTTGGTAATGCCTTAAGTGTTGCGGCATTAAATGCTGATGCAAAGCCACCAGGTATTGCGAAAGGCGCAGCAGCAAGTATGGCTATGACACCTAAGAACACGAGTGTGTCTTTAAAGACCGCCGTTAATGTGGCGCCCCTAAGCCACTGGTATAGGTAAATGCTGCCAATATTATAAAGGATATTGTTAATGCAACGTCACTAACAAACTTAACGTTCTTGACAATGCCAAGGAGCATTATTGTCAGTACAGCCTGCATACCAACTATTTGTAATGCTATATATGGAAACTCAGCAACGATACCTGTAATGGCTATAAAGCCGGCGAGCAATTTACTATTGAATCTTTCCTGAACGAAATCGGCAGCTGTAACATAACCCCTCAACCTACTCCATCTCCAGAGCGCTGGCATTGCGGCTGCGGCTAATGCGAATACCGTGGCTACGTATGGAACTGCGAAGAAGTAAAGGGCGCCGCTGGCAAATACTCCGGAGGGTACTGCAACGAATGTGTAGGCCGTGTATAGATCAGCGCCAACCAGGAACCATGCAAGGAACGTGCCTAATCTACGACCAGCCAACGCCCACTCATGCAGTTGACTAAGGTCACCTCTACGCCACCTAGCACCGTAAAAGCCCAGGAATACGAATATCACGAAGAACCCAAGGAATAAACCCCAGCCCAATGGACCAACTAATGGGCTCACCATGCTCATCACCTCTTACTGGGGTAAAGCAGTAGTACCGCGATTATGAAGAGTATCGATGATATTACTAACCATAGTGTCTGAAACCAATAGAAGAATGGAACACCACCTAACTCAGGTTGTACCGTGTTATATATTGGTAACAGCATGTATAGTATCCATGGTATTATAAATAGTATGCCGGCAACAACCTTACGCCAAGCCGCCACTCTTTTACTTACTTCCGCCGTCATATAATTAGTTATTAATACTATTGATTTTTAAGCAATACTTAAGGAGAAAACCTAATTTAGATTTCATAATTTGGTATTTAATAAATACTATGGGTGTTAAAATACTACATATATCTGATGTTCATGGTGATAGGTATTATGTAGATTCAATAGGTGGTGTTATGAAATATGTTAATGTGGTAGTCGTGAGTGGTGACTTTGAGGATCCTGAAGTGTTAGATACATTAAGTAGTTATGGCAGGCCTGTGTATGCGGTCATGGGCAACATGGATCCTTATGGCATTAGATCAAGGATTCAAAAATACCTAATTGAGGGACGCGTGGTATCTATTGAGTCATTTTACTTAGCTGGTTACCCAATCAATATAGAGGGCATTAAGGATCTTGGTCCTAGGTTAATACTCGTATCCCATTATCCACCCTATGGTACGAATGTAGATAAGGCTTGGAGTGGTGCACACATAGGTAGCAGGTCTATAAGAAAGTTAGTAGAGGATGTTAAACCGTTGGCAATTTTATGCGGTCATGTTCATGAATCCCGTGGTATAGATAGGTTGGGTAATACTGTTATTGTTAATCCTGGCCCCTTATTTAATGGCTATTACGCGATTGTGAGCATTAATGATGATGGTACAGTTAATGCTGAGTTGAATAAGTTATGACCCGCCCAGGCCATGGCCTGGGCGGGCCTTGGTGTGGGTGCATGCAGGGGCGCTGTTGATTACTTGGTAGGTTAATTTATTAGTATTGGTTAAGATCCCTGCCTAGCTGGCGAGAAGTGTAGTAGGTCATCATCCATAGTAATAATGCCTTTCTTCCTCAGTGACCACAGTATGTCCACTACGTATGGCCTCACCATGGTCTCCAGATCATCGCTTAGGTTTATGCCCCTCTTCCTGAGCTCCTCGATTACTGAGTCAACGAAGCCCAAGGTCTCGGTCTTACCCTGATACTACTTAACTTATTCATTGTTACCTCCTCAACGAGTTTTCTTAGGTCCTCCGGTATGTTTATACTCATTTAATGTTCACCCAGGTAAACTTCATGCAGACCTTATTTAAGGGGCACTCGTCGCACTTAAGTCGTGAGCAGTACTCATGCCCTATCCTAAACGCGCCCCTCTCGTAGATTATTGGGTCATTGCTTAACCTACCGGTTGCCCTAACGAGCCCCTTAACCTCATCAACCTTTATGGTAACCCCACCATCCTTATTAATTAATATCCTATTTAGTATCTTCATTGCATGGTCATTATTTAGCACTAGGAATGCGCCACTCCTCACGGTGACCATGGTACTATAGACGTCTGCTATCATGGTATAGCGTTTATAACCACCCCTCGAGATTACGCCCAGGGCTACTGGCAGGTTCGTTTCATGGGAAACCCACCTAATGAATGTCCTAATGGCTCTCTTCCTCCTCTCATTAGTCCTTAGTGGATAAAACATTGGTAACGCCTTCTCAAAATCAGCGATGTCGCGAAACTTCGGTATCCACCTAAGCAGTGTTGTTCCATAAGCCCTTGTTAACTTCCTCAAGCCATAGACGAAGCTATGAACGGCATTACTAACCTCCTGAATATCCTCACCCCCAATGCCCTCACCCTCGTAATCACTTAGTAACTTCATACTAATGTCATTTATTGATGAGTAATCAGGGTTTGAGAGTAGGTGGCTTATCCTATCGTAATTCCTACGCATTACTCTGTATATTAATTCATTCCTCAGGTTTCGGAATCCCATAAACAACACCGTGGTGAGTAATAGGTATCTAAGGAGTTCCTCAGCCCTGGGTACGTTTATGTATAACTGAATGAGAGAATTAATGTCAATCCTACCCCTATTCCTCGTTGTCTCCTGAATATATAATTCACGTATTCTCTGATATGGAACCATTAATTCATCCGGTAAGTTCTCAAATACGGCCTCCTTTGTTGATGATCCATATTCATTAATCGCCCTCACTATATCCTCATACCGATCCCTCCTTCTTAAATCAATTTCGAGAGAACTCATTGTCACTTACGTGAAGGCACTAAAATATAAATCTTGGCATTACATGTGTTATTAACGAATTAAGGGGTCATATTGAATAAGGGGTGATTCAAGATTAACCTGTATGGACCTGGGGTTAAGGGGTAAGGTTGCAATTGTGACGGCGTCAAGTAGGGGTATTGGTCTCGGAATAGCCAGGGTACTTGCTCAAGAGGGTGTCAGGGTCGTCATTAATGCTAGGCGTGAGGATGAGCTGGCCAGGGCTAAGGAAGTGATAGTCAAGGAGAGTGGTGCCGAGGTCCTTACCGTTAAGGCTGACTTAACGGTTAAGGATGATGTCGATAGGCTTGTCACGGAAGCCATGAATACCTTCGGTAATGTCGATATACTCGTCTTTAATGCGGGACCGCCAAAGCCAGGTACGTTCTCGCAACTAAGCGAGGATGATTGGGAGTACGCGACGAGACTACTACTCCTAAGTGCGGTGTGGCTCACGAAGCGAGTAGTCAATAACATGGTTAGTAGGGGTTGGGGTAGGTTGATCTATGTAACATCACTAACCCTCAGGCAGCCAATACCAAACCTGGTCCTTTCAAACACCGTCAGGCTTAGCCTAGCTGGTTTAGTTAAGTCGTTAGCTGTTGAGTATGGGCCATATGGGGTGACGGCTAATGGGGTAATGCAGGGCTACATAATGACTGAGAGAATAAACCAGCTGGCTCAGGAGGAGGCTAGGGCTAAGGGTATTAGCGTTGATGAGGTTATTAAGGCGTGGAGTAGGGAAATACCGGCCGGTAGGTATGGAAGGCCTGAGGAGATCGGTTACTTAGTGGCCTTTCTGGCAAGTGATAAGGCGGCGTATATAAATGGGTCGATGATACTCATCGACGGTGGTTATGTGAGGTGCGTATTTTAAACCCTGGAATTAAGCACCTTTAAATCAGATTAGTAATACACAGGTATTTCCTCCTTTGGAGGCTTCATGTATGCCTCAAGGTTCTTATCAATTAGGAACGCGTACTTACTTGCATGCTCGGCTAACTTATCCGTTGGTATCTCAAAACCAACAATCTTACTCAGCGCCCTTATTAGCTTGAGGGCTGCGGTTACGTCAGGTCCATACCTACCAATGGTTTGGTTTAGGATTGCGAGCACGTCCTTATGGCTCGATAACTTCCCACTCTCAATCAATCTATTAATCGCCGTCAACACCTTTGACTCAGCAAGTAGTAATACGCCGTTTATGTTCCTGGAAAGGACGGAGTCCAGGAACACGGCCTCTATACCCGTTATGGTAGCCTCATGAAGTGGTATTAAACCTAGTTGCTTATACTCATCAACATGCCCCTCCTCACTCACGAAGTATACATTATCACTCTCCTGCTCACCAAGGAGTGACGTTGATGTTAAGCACACGACCCTACTCACGGCATTATCCTCGGCCCAATCAAGTATCTTATCAACAAACTGCCTATAGAGCATTGGTGGAATTGGAACGTGCTGTCTAATTACCACAATTGCGTGCTCCCTGTCAAAGAATAACCTATAGGGTAGCTTTGCTGCCCCATCAATGACGGTGACAATGGGTATATGACCCCTCGGCTTTATTGAACCGATCTCCTCCATCTTGAGTGTCTCCACGAGGTACTCAATGGCCACTATAGAGGCCAGTGATGGTTCTGGGCACGCCATAATTAACGTGTTGCGTGGATCCCGCGGAATTGACTTGATCTTTATATCGAATGTCGCGGTTGCGGACATACCACGGCTTAATTAATGCCTGATTTAAATACCTTGTGCAAGAAGCTCTGGGTCAATGGGAACCCTATCAATCCTGACCCTACTACCCCTCCTCCTCAGTATGTCCTCCGCTGCGCTGGTCACGGCAGCCGCGGCAACGCCCATGGGCACCTCACCAATCCCCTTAACACCCATTGGAGTTACTGGTGATGGCGATGGGACCAGGTGAACCTCAATCTCCGGTATGTCCATGGAGTTTGGTAGCCCATAATCACCAAGGCTCAGCGTTAATAGGTTACCATCCTCATCATACCTGTAAGCCTCATAGAGCGCCAGTGAGATTCCTATCGTGGTACCACCCATTACCTGCTCCTTAACGAGTTCCTCATCTATTACATTACCTGGGTCGAGATAAACCACGTGCTTTATTGGCCTAAGCCTACCATCCTCATACCTAACAACGGCAATATCACATGCAAATGGATACGCAATGTATCTACCGATCTTCGCCTCTGCGGTGTACGTAAATGTAACCTCCTCATCACCAAGCTCGAGAATACTGACCCTCCTACCATCACTTGAGCGGAAGTAACCCCTATCATATGTGATATTACTACCAAGCACCCTAACCGCCTTATTATACAGCCTAGCCCTCAACTCCTCTACAGCCCCAAGCACGGCGCCGGCTGTGAACACCGCCATGCAGCTACCACCCGGTCCAAAGGCCTCTGGCTCTCATCACTTGGTAAGTACTCGTAGGTGACCCAATCCATTGGTACGTCGAGGAGTTGAGACACGAGCTTAACAGCTGTGTGCTTATACCCTAACCCTCATCACTGAGCCCAAGCCCCACGACTATCTTGCCATTCCTAATTCTCAGTTTAATACCCTCAGCGCTCCGTAATGTCGATGGGTCGGTCGAAACGGCAATACCAACGCCCGTATTCTCATCCTTCAGAGATAACAAGCCATTACGTGACAGACCAGGTTTAAGAGATTCATTCCTTAGGGCATCGTCTATGTTGCGCACGGGTTTTAACGGCTCATACTGCACATCAATGAGTTCGGCTAAATCCGCGGCCTTATAAGGATCATCAGCTATCACCAGGGCAATGGGCTCTCCCTGATAACGGGCCTTATCTACGGCTAATGGCAATGTCTCGAGACCAGCGCCTCCCTCTCCGTTAAGCCCAGCGTCCTTGCAATGAAATCCCTGCCGGTGAGCACCAATGCCCCCTCATTAATGGCCTTGGCCACGTCTATACTAATATTCTGGCGTGGGGATACGGACTCCTAACGAAAACTCCATACCTGCCCCTATACGGGTAATCATCTAGGAATCCACCCTTACCAAGTAATGCGTTTAGTACGTCAATCCTCGACATATGACCAAGGAATGACCAATGCCTTTTAAGTGTTTAAGCGGTATTACTTTACGTGGTGCGTGCCTTAATACTTTAAATAATCCGGTTTTTACGATTAAACTATGCCAATCGTGAGGGTTGGGGATAAGGTGCCGAGGATTGGTAGGAACGTCTTCATAGCGAGTACGGCCTACGTAATTGGCGATGTGGTTATTGGGGATAACGTGAGCATTTGGCCTCACGCTGTGATTAGGGGTGATGAAGATAGTATAGTGATTGGTAACGACTCGAATATTCAGGATGGCGCTGTAATACATACGGATGCGGGATTTCCAGCGAGGATTGGGCGTGGCGTCACCATCGGGCATAGGGCCATTGTACACGGCGCCACGGTGGAGGATGAGGTAATAATAGGCATGGGCGCCATAGTGCTTAATGGCGCGGTAATCGGTAGTGGGAGTATTGTGGGGCTGGCGCCGTTGTTACGCAGGGGACTAAGGTACCGCCTAACAGTATTGTTGTTGGTGTGCCCGCTAAGGTCATTAGGCAGGCCACGGATTCGGATAGGGAGTATATTAAGAATAATTATCAGGCCTACCTCAGGCTTGCAAGGATGTACATGGATAATGGGGTTAACCTATAACCATGCAGTGCATATCGCTAATAACCGATGGCGTCGATGGCGTAACAGGCCCGGTCAGGGTCGCATATCTACTGGGTAGTTTCCTAACTAAGGTGGGCTTTAACGTCAATGTCGTCTCACCATACGTGAGGGAGGAGGTGAGGAGGGATTTTGAATACGTTGGTATTAGGGTAAGGGACTTGGGAATTAAGCCCTTACTTCCTGGTCAATCCGGTCATCTCTCGATATGGCTGTTAAATGGCTTGAGGGGATTAGTTGATTATGGCGATGATTGCTTAACTATTAATCTATCCTTTGAGTTGCCAATACCATCAACGATATTCTATGCACAGGGCTATGTGGGTGACCTACTTAGGGATTTGAGTAGGGAATTCCCAATACACTATAGGTTGGGTTACCACATAGCCATACCGTTGATAGGTATTGCTGATTCCACATATCATAAAGCCCTCTCACACTCTAAATACGTAATAGCTAACTCGAGGTACTCCGCGGAATCCGTGATATCGAGAGGCGTGAAGGTTTGGGGCGTGATAAATCCACCAATTGATACCGATTTCTTTAAGCCAATGCCCAATCCTACCCAGGACTATGTAATAACGTATGTGGGTAAGGAAACACAGTTTAAGGTATTGAGGGCCATGGCTAATGCTGGGATTAAAATCGTGGCCTTCGGATCTAAGGTTCCCTGGCTACCACGCTGGTTCGTTAAGCATAGAAACATTGATTATAGGGGGAGGGTATCCGATGAGGAGTTGGTTAGGTTATACGCCAATGCCAGGTTCACGGTATTCCCATTCATACATGAACCATTTGGGTACGTACCTGTTGAGTCCATGGCCTGCGGTACCCCGGTACTTACCTACAATAGGCAGGGACCTGGGGAAACCGTGATCAATAACGAAACTGGTTGGTTGGTGAATAGCCCTGAGGAGCTCGTTAACTTAGCCGTAAAATTATGGGAGAGGGGGTATGATGAAGCAATGAGGATTAAGGCTAGGGATAGGGCCATGGCCTTCAGCATCGCTAGAATAATTAGTCAATGGTTAGGCGCGATTAACGGGTTCATCTATAGGGTTAGTTAAGAAGGATAAAAATAATAAGGAACTACCTACTGAGACTGAGGGAATGAGTGGTAAACTCACGTTTCATTTTGGGACTGATGGCGTACGTGGAGTAATTGATGAAGAATTTACGGAGTTCCTGGTCGCCGTGCTCGCCGAATCAACATTTCGTTACTGGTCACGTAAGTATGGGCTGCACAAGGTCTTTGTTAGCTTTGATGCGAGGAGGAAGTCCAGGGACTTTGCGCATATCGCAGCCGGTGTGGCTGCAAGCCACGGCTTAGATGTCGTGATGGTTAATAAACCCACACCAACCCCAACAGCTGCCTGGTTTGGTTCTCGATTTGGTTTCGACCTCACGATACAGATCACCGCCAGCCACAACCCACCAATATACAACGGATTCAAGGTAATAACAAGCAGGGGATCACCAGCCAGGAGGAGGACACAGACGAGATAGAGCGGCTCTACAGTAATGAGTATGAGGACATTAATAGGTCAGTCAAAACCCTCGAGCTGAGGCCAGTACCTACTGTGGATCCAGCCCCTGAGTACATCAACTACGTCTATGAGAATGTGACCAAGATGTTTAAGCCCAGGAGTAGGTTCAAGGTCATTATTGACCCGATCTACGCAACCTCGATCGGCTATACGAGTGAGGTTTTGAGAAAGCTTGGAATGGAGGTTACGGAGATACACAATAATTATGACTCAAGCTTCGGAGGTAGGGATCCAAATCCGGAGCCCCAGAACATCCCTGAGCTCATTCAGGAGGTTACCGCGGGTAAGTACGACATCGGCATATCGCATGACGGCGACTCCGATAGGATAGCACTTGTTGATAGGGTTCACGGTTACCTTAGCGCCAACGACATCCTGCCAATAGTCGTTGAGAGGTTGGCCTCGGCATCAATGATAAAGAGAGGTATTGTTAGGACTGTGTCCACGACCCACATCCTTGACAACATAGCCTCAAAGTACGGCTTTAAGGTTGTTGAGGTTCCGGTGGGCGTTAAGTACGTGGCCAGGGCCATACTGAGTGGTGAGGCTGACATGGGTGGTGAGGAGAGCGGAGGCCTAGTTTACTCATGGCACATACCTGATAAGGACGGCATATACACGGCATCCCTAATAATAGCCATGGCGTCCGAGTACGGAAGCCTAACGAACCTAATAAGCGACGTTAGGAGTAAGTACGGTAGGGCATACTTCAAGAGGGTTGACCTGGACATGAGGAATTCGAAGAAGTTCGTAAACGATAATAGGGAGTTACTGCTCAGGATGCTGAGTTCCCTGGGCCCAAACCCAAGGTTCATAACTATTGATGGTGTTAAGGTTGTGTTTAGTGATGGTTCCTGGATCCTAATCAGGGGTAGCGGCACAGAGCCTAAGTTGAGGATTTACAGCGAAGCCCTTAGTGCTGATAGGGTTGAGGAGTTGATAAATAATGCAATAGGCATTGTTAATCAATTATTAAGGCAATAAACACTAATTCACACCGAACCAGCTTTAATGGTCTTCTCCCTAAGGCTTTGAATCAGCTTCTCATCAGCTCTAGACAACGCCTCGGTCAGTAATCGAGCCGCGTTGAGCGCATCCTCAATACTTAGTAGTTCCACGGGGCTATGAACGTACCTAGTGGGTATCGATATTGTGGTTGCGGGTATACCATCCCTCCTAAAGGCGATTCCAAGGGCATCCGTCGTACCGCCAATCAACACCTCCAGTTGGTACGGTATTTTCAATTCATCAGCGATTGAAACCAAGAAATTGGTCAGCGTTGGGTGAGCAATGAATACATTACCCCTACCACCATCCATCACTTTAATGGCAGGCCCCTTACCAATCCTGGTCACAAACTCCCGCTCATTAACGCCAGGCACGTCAGCGGCGATTGTGGTATCAAGGGCAATCGCGAAGTCTGGGTAAACCCTGTCAGCAGCCACCTGTGCACCCCTAAGACCAACCTCCTCCTGAACTGTGGCCACGAAGTACACGGTAACCTCACTACTCCTTAACTGCCTCGCCGTCCACAACATCACAGCTACACCAACCCTATCGTCAAATGCCTTACCTGTGACAATGCCTCCATTAAGGACTTCGAAATCCCTATCGAGGACGGCCACGGAGCCAACCCTGATGCCTAGCTTCCTGACCTCCTCATCACTTGATGCACCAATGTCTATGAATAAGTCCTTGAGTTCAGGGGCTTCCCTCTCCTTGCCCGGCGGTGTAACGTGAGGCGGCCTACTGCCGATGACACCCCTGATTTTCCTACCATCAACGGTCCTAATGATGACTCTCTGACCGACCAGGGTCACCTCATTCCAACCACCAATGGCCCTGAACCGCAGGAAGCCATTCTTATCTATATTGTCAATTAGCAGGCCGATCTCGTCAATGTGGGCTGCGACCATGGCCTTTAGGTCCCTTCTCCTGCCATACTTAACACCAATCACGTTACCCCACCTATCAACCATTAACTCATCGACATAGGGCCCCAACTCCTTAATAACGAGGTCCCTAACCTCATCCTCAAAGCCGGAAGGCCCAAAGGCCTCGCTTAACCTCCTAAGCAGGTCTATGAATTCCTGCGATGCCATACATGATTAGATTCAGGGATCCTGTTTAAAGGGTAACCCTGTGATTTTAACGTTCTATTTATTGCTAAATACTACGTGACAAACGTGAATACGCACTTAAGAGTTCAAGACCCGCCCTAACCCCCATCTCGATGCCGGGTATGTTCAATCCCCTTAAAAACCTCTCCACCTCATCCTCCTGCCCAATGCCTATTAATGGTATTGAATACGTAATTACCCTGGACAACACGCCAGGATCCCCATAAGCCTCTATAAAGCGCTTATAATTATTCATAAACCATCTAAGGTTAAGATCGCGCACGTACGGGTTCCTAGAACCCACGGTGAAGAACTGAAGGTCCTGCCTCTTAACCTCACCGGATATTAGGAAGTCCAGAGACCTCTGGTACTCATCCCTATTGGTTATACTTAGCATGGCGGCCAGGACCTTATTCCTATCCTCATCGGTCGTTAATGACCTGTAGAGCTCCCTAAGGGTTTCAAACGGCCTATCGCCGACCACGGCATAGGCATTAACAACGGCCTGTCTCATGACAGGGCTTAAGCCTGGTAATCACTAATCAAGCCTGCTATTGACCTTGCGTAATCCTCATCAATAAGTGCGCGGCGAGAAAGTACCAATTCCCTAACATCATCCATGCCGGAAACACCCTCAAGTAAATTACTCTGCACCCTAAGATACTCGGTGAATACCTCCTTAACCGCTGACGGCTTTATTGAGTATAGAGTACCTAGTTGGGAGATTATAGTAGTCGTTAGTAGGTAATTAACTATGTCGCTCACGGACCTAACCAGGCCTAGGTACTCGCTCAAGCCAATGGATCCCTGGAGCAGGTGGGCATAGGCGTCATTTACCACGCTCCACCTCTCAAGGTGATTAGACGCGTTACTCAAGGCCCTTAACCAATCACCATACCTAACCCTGTAATAGCCACTACCATTAACGTTAAGGAACAGGGACTCCGATGAGCCGCTGAGCATTAATGTGTCATGTTCCATGAGCACGGTACCCACCGCGCCATTAAACCTGTAGACGATGGGTATTGGCCAGGAATCGGCGGTATTACCGCTGAGCATGAACCTTGACTGCCTAAGTGTGATGCCCTTGCCCGTATCCTCAATGACTATGACCGGGTGCCCTGGCTTATCAACCCAGGCCTTCATGACCCTCATCACGGGCTTACCACTAACCTCCTCAATACTGCCCCACAGATCGTCCTCAGTGGCGTTTGAGTATGCGTACTTCCTAAGGTAGTTACTAAGGCCTCTCCTGAAGTCCTCCTCACCCACGTAGTTCTCAAGCATTCTGAGCAGTGAGGCACCTTTACCATAGCTAATGTCGTCGAATATCTCGAAGGCCTCCTCCTCACTGTTAATAGGTACATGGACAGGGTGAGTACTCATTAGTGAGTCCCTGAGCATCGAGCCCGTGGTCTCATCAGCCAAAAACCTATACCAAACACCCCACTCCGGGAAGAGCTTATCCATTGCCTTGTAGCTCATGAATGTGGCGAAGGACTCATTAAGCCACAGGTCATCCCACCAACGCATGGTGACCAAATTACCGAACCACTGATGCGCAATCTCATGCGCCACAACCTCCGCAACCCTCCTCCTAGTCAACTCAGTACTGCCCTTACCCACGAGCAGTGCGGTCTCCCTAAACGTTATCGCGCCCCAGTTCTCCATGGCACCAGCCGCGAATTCCGGGACATGGATCAGGTGAAGCTTGGGTAGTGGGTATGGTATGCCGAAGTAATTACTGTAGAATTCAAGCACGCCCTTCGCAACATCAAGCGCGAACCTACCATCCTCAACCCTATCCCTAATCGGCGTGGCGAAGATCACATCAATACTACCGACCCTATCCCTGGACTCGAAGAACCTGCCAATGCCTAGGTAAAGCAGGTACGTGGACATCCTAGGGGTCTCCGCAAACTCAAACACCTTCCAGGGACCATCCCAATAAACCCTGACCGGCGGTGTGTTGAATATCACGTCATAATCACCATCAACCGAGACCCTAAACCTAAACCTAGCCTTGGCGGCTGGGTGGTCAACACAGGGTATGAAGTACCTGGCGCCCGTGGGCTCAAACTGCGTAGTTATTATGTAACCACCCCCATACGGAGCCTATAGATACCCAGTAATTTGTCGCTAACCCTACCCTCAAACACAACCCTAACAACGCCACCGACCGGCCCCCGAACCCTCAAAACCCTACCATCATAGGAATAATCAACGGGCCTACCATCAACATCGACAGCCCTTACCTTAAGATCAACTGCATTAAGCACCAGGTCACCCGCAGAATTAACGTGGACATCCACAACACCATCATAACTCAAATCCCCAAACCTAAACCTAAGGTCAACCACGTACAGCTCGATATTGACGCTAAACGACACGCATTACATGGGGTACACGCATTATTAAATATAACGCGGGCCGGTTCCAAAGAGAACAAAGGACTAACCTCCATCGTTAAAACCACCGATACTGACGGCTCCGAAAGCGCCTCCACCTCTCGCCTCTCCCACGCGAAAAATATATTTATCATAAAAATACAATTAATAATTCTAAAGGAAAGACAATGAGTAAGGAGCAGACAAGCGCAGAATTATATGTAAAGGACTTCTCGGTATTCGAGGAGGCGAAACTAACGCTAAAGCCACTCACAATACTGATAGGCGGAAACAGTGTGGGAAAGAGCCACCTACTATACCTGACCTGGCTATTGATGAGGCTTGAACCAAACGTCCCAGCCCTAGTCGAGGTAAATGAAAACTTACGTAACATGATAAAAGGCATAAAGGAAGCGGCATCTAAAGATAAAATAATAATTGATATTATTAAGGAAATAGTCCAGGGATACTCATATTTCCTGACCGAATCCTTTAAGAAAACCTTTGGAACAGGACCAGCAAGGCTTTCAAAGGACAAACAGCTGAGTGTGTCGGTGCAGGGATATAGTGGATGTAAAATTGAATTTAAACTCTCCGGGAATGAATTTGCCACTAATTATGTGGAATGCGAAGATTTATTTAATAATATTGAAATAAAAATAAATGAAGATTTCGAGTTTCCCGTCATTCGGCTTACAGAATGTGGTACTATTATAAATAGATTTATTGATATTGATAACGTTGTGTTCAATTATTTTGTATTAAATACAATTACGAAAGATGCTGTAAGTAGTTGTTTTAAGCCATGGTTGCTAGGTGATGACGATGTTGATTTCTTCATTGACGGTAGGGCGGGCCTCATCAGGTCTATCATGAAGCCTCAGATAAAGGTTGAGGGCCTCCTTGAGCCTGATGAGGTATTTAGGCTTAAGTATTTTAAGGCGATTGAGAAGGCGTATGAGGGTATTAAGGGTATTGATTTAATTAGGGATTTCCTTGAGGAGCTCGGCGTTAAGGACATTAGGGTGGAGTTTGAGAGGGGGTTATACGTGCCTTACATAGTTACGTGGAATGGTGCTAGCATCCCGCTTGATATATCGCCTTCTGGAGTTAGGGAATCGCTCTTGCCGTTACTGTCCCTAATCAATGAAAAGGGTAAGGTTGTGATTATTGAGGAACCAGAGGCCCACCTTCATCCAAGGGCCATTACCAGGTTGGCTAGGGTTATCGCCAGGGCCGTCAACATGGGTAAGCAAGTAATACTATCAACACACAATGATTACCTACTCTACGAGTTAAGCAATCTTATTGAGGCCAGTGAGCTTAGTGATGATGAGCTTAAGAGGCGTGGGTTGGGTAGGGGCGATGTATTGAGTCCGGATAGGGTCGCTGTGTACCTGGTCAGGGCTGAGCCGGGGAGGGATTACTCGGTCCTTGAGGAGGTTCCTGTAAGTGGTAATGGTATTGAGGAGGAGGAATTCAGTAAAGTGGCAACGGAGTTAGCCGAGGAATCCTCTCATTAGGGGTATGAAGATAAGGGAGAGTTAATTATGAAGTGTAAATGCGGAGATGCCATGAGACGCGCTAATTGTCGGTGCATAGACCTGGATGAGTATGTCAATAACGTCGCTAATCGTGGTGATAGACCACCACATGCGGATTACGCATTAATATGTGGTAATAGGGTCGTCATAGTCGAGGATGTTGATGGCAAGGCCGAGCTCAGGGATAAGGAGAAAGTTGAAACCAGTGAGTACTTACTAAGGGGGCACGGAGAGGTTGCCTCGACAATGCGTATTTATAATGTTATCCATGCCACGAAGGGAGCCGACTCCATGGTTGCGAAGGTATTCCGTAAGTACAGGATTTTCCTAGTAACCTGTTGTGATAAGTTACGTGAGTTGATTTCGCAATAGTTATGGTTTAAGCACTGGGCAAATGCTATAAATTTCCAATTGTTGAGTAGAAACGTTGTGGATCCACAGCAATTGAAATTAAGTAAGCCTTGGTTAAATGCTGAGGAGTATAGGAGAGGACGCATTTTGGAGGCCAGGTGTGAGGCTGAGCTCGCATTGAAATTCCTTGAGGCGGGCCTGTACAGGAATGCTGCCGGTAAGGCATTCCAGGCCTGGAAGGCCTTATTAGCCGCATTGGCCATAGGCCATGGCGATGAGCTAGCCAAGAGGTTTAAGGGGATTAGAAGAACTAGGGATGGTAAGAGGGTTAGTTTATCAGACTTCATAGTAGCGTTCATGCCCACGGGCTAATATGTTGGCTGTGGCCAAGGTCCTGGAACAACTAACAGATAAACCTCTCGTTGACTTAACAAACGCGGCAATAAACCTGCATGAATTTCGACATAACGGGCTTGATGAGACCGGCGTATTTAGTAGATACCCAACCATAGACTTGGTTATTGACGATATTAGGAGATTGGTTAATGGAGTTCAACAAATCCTGACATCAATTCAGGCGTAGTGTTAAGGGACCAGGAAGCCGAACGACCATGAACCACGACCCCAGTAAATTCATTAACAGTACCCACTAAGCAAGACCTAATCAATACGTATAATCATGTATTACGGCTATTAGAGCAATCCCACATAGGGTAAAGCACCTTTATCAGGTATGACGAACCTCGCCCGCGAAACACCAAGCCTAGCTAGGGTGATCATGCATGGACCTTAAGTTAGCTAGGTAATTTATTCCATAAGAACGCAAAACATGATGAACGTAAATTCGGCATAGCCAAGCAACAATCCACGTGGTGCCGGGGCGGGATTTGAACCCGGGCCCCCTTGCGGGGACGGACTATCTGCCCACGATAGCAGGCCCGCGCCTTGGACCTGGCTCGGCCACCCCGGCGGTTCTTGCTTTGGTTTTGTTTGTTTTAAGTTTTTTTTGTGCTGTGGGTTTCGTGGCTTCTTTATTGGAATAAAATTTTAATAATGTCTCATGTCTTGCTTCGTTGATGGTTAGTAGGGGAGTTGTTAGGGCCTTGGTAATTGCAATGTTGGTGCTTAGTCTCGCGGCTTTAATAGTTCATGCCCAGGCCACTGATCAGGCCCAGGTTGAGGCAGCCAGGGCTTTGGCTGCCGGTATTGGCTTTGGTCTTGCGGCCCTTGGCGCCGGCATTGGTATAGGGTTAACAGGCGCTGCTTCGGTTAGTGCGATGATTGAAAGGAGGGAGTTATTCGCGATGTACTTGTTATTTGTCGCATTGGCAGAGGCTATAGCGATCTACGGCTTCGTAGTATTCTTCCTACTAATCTAATCCAGGCACGCTCATTAGTTCAATATTCAAAATAACCACCTTTAATCATGAAGAAATTAATCGCCTAACCAATAATGAGTAGAACCTACTTGTTAATTCCAGGGACTTAACACTAACATACTCGTTAGGGCCATGTTCATTGCCGCCTATGGATCCAAAGTCTATTGTCTCAATGCCGAGTGGTGAGAAGTACCTTGCATCGCTTGCGCCAGCCATCTCCATGACTCTGGCCTCAAGGCCAAGTTCATTAAGTACCTCGCTGGCTAATTTAACAAGTCTCGAGTCGCGCGGAGTGTATAGGTAGCCCCCACCGCCCTCGCTCTCGACCCTAACCTCAATTCCCTGGAAATCCTCCCTTAATGCTTCGTTCATTGCCTCCTCAATGGCCTTGGTATCATCGGTCATGGCCCTGACATTAACCACGAACTCATGGTAATCACCGACAACCCTATACACGTTTGGTGTTGCCGTGATGCCATAAACGCTCTGAGCCTTGACCCTGGGCACAAACCTGGTCAACGGAAGTAGGGCCTTAATGAGTCTCGTGAGCCCCACATCAACCTCCTGCTGCGGACAGCCACTGCAGGGCTTAACCACGTCAGCCTCAACCCAGGTGGGCGTGACATTACTCTTGACAAAGCCTCCCTTAAGGCTGACTACGTATGCGTTGTTGAGCCATACGTATTGGGAAAGGGCGATGACTGGGTGCGTATCGACGCCGTTTATGAAGTAAGCGGCGTGGTACGGAGGCGTGACCTTATAATCAAGTTGGAACCTAATGGTTTCACTACGCCCGTTAACCACCGCCTTCTCAACCCTAGACCTAACCCTGGCGTTGAATATGGCCCTCCTCCTATTTATGATAACCATCGAGTGCCCATCGGCATTAATCACGTAGTTCGGCTTGAGACCATTACCCAGTAGGTAATCCCTCACGACCTTAGCCCCATTCTCACCACCAACCTCCTCATCGGTTGTGAATGCGACGATAACCGTGCCCCTGTCTATATTTACCAGGTCCTCTAACGCCTTAAGCACTGCGGCCGCATTACCCTTATCATCGAGCGCGCCACGGCCATAGGCAAGGTCACCCTCAATGGTTAGTTTAAGCGGATCGTACTTCCACTCACTACGTATAAACGGGACAACGTCGAGGTGCGCCAGAAGCAATACGCGGGGCTCGCCGGAACCAATGATACCAACTATGCTTCTATAACCATGGCTAACCAACACCCTGGTCTTCACACCAAGCCCATTTAATACGCCCTCCACGAAATCAATAACGCCGGGATCGGGCATTTTACCGTTCTCAGGGTCATTAACCGTATCGAACTCTATAAGAGCTCCTAAAAGATTTAATAAATCAATTTCCATCAATAAACTCATTTATGAGTTAAATTTAAAAGTTACTAAATAATTAACTAATAATGATGACAACCGGAAAAGATCTTGTTAAACTTGCATATGAGGCATCCTTGGCTTCATTTTTTGGTACGTTCCTTGAGTTTTATGATTTTACATTATTTGGTTATTTAGCCACGATAATAGGGCCATTGTTCTTTCCAAGTACTAATCCGACGACTACGTTATTATACTACTTTGCTGCGTTTGGGACAGGGTTCGTAATGAGGCCTATAGGTTCTTTGTTCTTTGGATGGCTAGGGGATAAATGGGGTAGAAGGAATACATTTATGATACCAATAATTCTTATGGCCTTTGCTTCATTATTTATGGGCCTGTTGCCAACATATCAAGAGGTTGGTGTTTGGGGCTGCACTTCTTGTAACCTTAAGATTATTGCAAGGCTTTTCATTAGGCGGTGAGTGGGGTGGTGGCATAACCATGGTTGCTGAACTTGCACCTAAGGAGAGGAGGGGATTTTTCGTGGGTATAGTTCAAATGGCACAAAGCGGTTTATTGACAACGGGTCTCTTGACCTTATTCTCCAGTACAATGTCTAAAGCAGCATTTGAAGCCTATGGATGGAGAATTCTCTTTATCATAGGTGTTATAATAGCAATAATTGGTTTCTATATAAGAATTAGACTAACTGAAACGCCAATATTTGACGAGGTCAGAAAACAGAAAAGGACCCTTAGAGTACCAGTGGCTCCCATAGTTACTAAAGGTCGTTATGTATCAATGTTATTGATGGCCTTATTCCTTGCTGGTGTTCCACTGTCGTATACGTATATTGTATATGGCGTTACTTATTTAACAAAGTACATTCATTTTGCTTATTCAGAGGCAACATTCATAACATTTATAGCTTCCGCTGTGTATTTAGTACTTACATTACCTTTTGCATATTTAACTGATATTATAGGCAGAAAGCCAATAGTGCTTGCTGGATTAATTGGTGAAGCAATATTAGTTTTTCCATTCTATTTCTTAATAGTTAAATATCCATTCTTTATTGTTGTGCTTACATTTTACATTATTGAGGAAACATTACATGCAATATATAACGGTGCTTATGGACAAATGCTTGCAGAAATCTTCCCGACGGTATCAAGATATACTGGTGTGGCCTTTTCTTATAATTTAGGCGTTGCAATTTTAGGTGGATTTACACCGTTCATAGTCACATACTTAATAGCTACGCTTAAAACACCACTAGCTCCAATTTATTGGTTGTTCCCATTAATTGTAATACCAATAATATTAGTGGCGTTACTTTATAAAGAAACAAAAGGTATAGATTTAAGTACATTTATAGAATAAATTATTTGTAAATAATAAAAAAAATTAAATCAAAAATATTTATTCTTCTTTATTTTATAAATTATAAAAATGCTTATTGACCACTCTGTACCTGGACGCCTAGGCTCTCCAGGGTGTTCTTCAGCATGTTCCTTATCTCATTGATGTCCACGGGAACTATTGTGCCCTTAGCCGTGGTGAAGTAGTACCAATTCATTGAATGTGAAACACCCTTCATCCTCTTAATCCTCATCCTCCTGACTGGTATGCCTAGGTTTGCCATATTCTCGTCAAACTCCATCTCGATTACTCCATCAAAGACGTACTCAATACTATTTAGTAGGTTGTCAATGTCCTCGGTCGTCACGTGGGCAACTATGAACGTCACCATGTTGTAAAGCCTAGACAGCGACTTTAATTGCTTGAGCAGGGCTACCAAGCCCTCGGTCGATGTTTATGAGGAGGTCATTTATGGAGTCAATTATTAATCCGCGGGCACCCCTCGAGTAAACGGCCTGGCTAACCTTACTAATTAACTGCCCAGGGTCCAACTCGGTGATTACGTCAATGACGTTTGGAGACTTAACCCTACGCTGATCACTGAGTGAGAATCCATCAATTATGAAGAGCCTATTGCCGAGGTCCCTCAGGTCATTAACCACGGACTCCGGGTTATCATCAAAGGACACGTAGACAAGCGGGTAATTACTCATGATACTCCGAGCAAGCAACTTAACGAGGAGTGTCTTACCCATGCCAAGGTCTCCACGAATGAGGATTAGGTAGCCGAAGGGGAAGCCCGTGGGTAATAAATCCTCCAAAACCTGGCACCTAAGGAAGTCCATAACAACCAGGGAATAAGGCCGAAACGAAATAATTAAGCATTACCCAACCAATCACCGGGAGAAATACCAAAGCCCATCAAGATTGAAACAAACCTGGTGGGCCCGCGGGATTCGAACCCGGGACCTCCCGGTTATGAGCCGTACGCGGGGCACATGCCCCAGGGCGCTCTACCTGGCTAAGCTACGGGCCCTAATGAAGTCTGATTTTATGGCAAATTTAAGCTTTTTGTCTCGGGATTTCCTATGGGTTGGCTATGAATAGATTTGGTAAGGAGTTGTTATTGAATTGAATGGTTTATATCGTTATTTTAATTCATTAATTGTGGTTTCAGCGCTGCTTCGTCGCTGTTTATGTTCGCGGTTTTTAGTTCGAAGTCTAGGTTTACGAGTATTTCCCATAGCCTGTCAAGGGCTTCATTGCAAGGTATTTTACCCATCCTTGCCTTACCAATTATTATTAGGGCCTCGTCAATGGCCTTCGTCGGATTCATAATTGAAAGTCATGGATAACTATGGGTTTTAGGCTTAATTATCCTGTTCCTGAAAAGAGATTTTCATTCAACTTGTTATTTTAAATGAACAGTAGTGTTTTTGAGCCCTTTAATGCAGTTAATTAAGTGGTGATGACTCATTGCAGTACTGACCAGTGAGGAGACTGACCTGCCCTGACCACTCGCAAAATATTTATCGTGACGATTAATTAGTAGGCAATCAGTGTATAGCCGCATTCATCAAGCATCAGACACCTCCTCTCTCCTCACCCAGTCAATGATGCGCCCGGCGCCTTTTAAGTCCTTACCGAGCCCATGGCGCGGAGAAGCTCTTTAACAACCCAGGCCTTCACGAATGTACTCTCCCCATTCGTTGCAATTACCACGTCTGCATAATCATCAAGCTTAAGAACCTCCTCAGGCCTGACCACGGAGTTATTAATCATGACCTTAACATTGGTTAGGGGGCCATGCCTATTTAATAACTCCCTCAAAGCCTCACCAACTACTAACGTGGTTAAATCCCTCTCAATGAGGCGAAGTGCGCCAAACCTGGCACTAATCAATGCCAGTGCATCCAATGGCTTATTTAATGAACGCCACACCTCATCCACGGCACTAACCACGTACCCATCAACGCTCTTGAGCACGGCCTTAAGTGCTACGTAAAGTGCAATACCTGGGCCTAGGTAACTCCTCAGGCGCCGTAGACCCTCGAGGCATCACTAACCTTTAAACCCACGTACCTAGCCAACGCATTAACTCCCTGGCGAAACAGAGGATTAACCAATGAGTAGGGCCTAAGGACTAGGCTCGGCGATAATGCAATACCCGCCACAGACCTCAATGCATTCCTCAGGGACTCCCTCTCGATCATCGACACCCTCCTCATCACGTGCTCCCGGGCCAGGGATGTGCCGTAAAGCGCCGGTAATACGATGTGAGGCGCTGCGGCAACCCTAGGTAGATCCCTGACAACCCAGTGCATTGTCCTGAGAGCATGCTTAACGTACCTACGCCTCGCGAGTTCGTAAGCCCTCCTAAGCATTGCATGCCTCCTCACGAGGTCTTCATGCCTAGCAGCACTTCTAGCGACTATCGACGTTGCCGAGTCCGCAATTGCAATGGTATCCTCATAATTAATGCCAAGCCTAACCCTGACAATGCCCATTAACCTGGCCCAATACCTAATCCTTGGGGCCATGGCAACCATGCTGATGAGGCCCAGGAGGAGTGCTGAGTAGTATGTGGTGGCTATGAATATGTTTATCAGCGTGCCCAGCTGAATGGGTTTAACTCAGCATTTCTAATGATCATTAGTGAGTTGCCCAGCCAGGTTATGTACGTGCCGCTCCATAATGCGTAGTAATTCAGGTTATATGGCTCAACACCAATGACCAGAACACTTACGCCAGCGCCATTGCATGCGCCGCGGCACCTAAACGATGCGGAGACCCTAATACTCCTCACTTCATGAATAACTGATGCGTAATCACCGGGGCTGCCGCAGGAATCATTCACCATGCCTAGGATGCGTTTACGACCTGAGGCGGTGCCGTGAACCCCTGGTACATGGTTAGTGGGTTTATTACCTGCTCAAGGTCCCGGCAAAGTAACTCATGACCGCGGATTATACTTTCCACCCAGGACTGCGGGACGAGGTTCACCGGCACGCCCTCGGTAATGGAGTACGTTATCGAGCAGTTACTGTCAACGGGCCTAATTGGTTTTAGAATAACCTGCGTGGCGTATGCGTCAGGGTTAGGTTGCCCTGGCACGTCGTCACGTTGATGATGGCGTACCCATTACCTAAATCAAGGTTAACATTGCCGGCGCCAATCCATGTGTAGTTGAACAGGGCAACCAACGATTCCTCGTTAAACACGGCAATCATCGGTAACCTAATGATCACAGCACCGGCATTTGGGTATATGCCCGGCATAATGATCTTATCAATGCCGAACCTAATGAATAGAGACACCACGCAATAAACCTATAGAGAACGGGCTCCATCCTCATCATGTAGATTGGCAATGCAACAACACCGGCACCATTGGGTAGGCCTATGGTTTCGTTATATGGAAACCCATAACCGCCAATGCATAGGATGGCAGGTACGGGCCTACCCAATTCATCCACCACCTCAATGCCTGTGAAACCCAACCCATTGGGTATTGTTTGGGTTTCATTAAATGAATTCATTACCAACGGAGGTAAATGCGCGGTGTTTATTCCAAGGGGCAGTGCAACGCCAAGAACTAGGTATAGCGCCGCGGGTATTATGGCTACGTCCCTAGCCCTCGGTATAACGAGGAAGAAGGCCACGTAGGGCATTAACAGCCTAAGACCCTTGCCAATAATCACGGCGTACCTGATAAGCCATAGTGCGGCAACCAACATTGATAGTACGTGAACCACGTAATTAATTACCAAGGCAATCAAGTGCTCAACAACATCAGTCACAAGCGTGATGGAGCCCAACCCCGACCCAGCAGTCACGTACATTGCGGCCTCTGCTATGGGCAAACCCACATTAACGGCAATTGAGAGCATCGCATCAGCCAAACTCAACGAGCCAATCAAACCATTGTAAGCGCTCAACAACCTATCAACAGTGCCTAATGCAGTACTGGCGGAGTAGAGGCTGTTGGGTATTAAGCCGTAAAAATCCGTGACCAGGGCGAGGGCTATTGCGTACCAGGCAAGGTCCTCGGCATTAATCCTAAACTCCCTACCCCTGACCATGCGTTAAACGCCCTAATAATCAACGAGCCTGTAATCGCCACCGTAACGAGTACCAGGCCCAGCATATTAATCACGATAGTGCGGACCTAATGGCGTAGATAACCGCGAAGAGTAGTGCGTAGAGTATTATGACTATCGTATCCGCCTGGGCTATGTACACGGCAAGCCTATTGTAGGCGCTAAGCACATTACCAAAGCCGCTCAGGCTAAGGCCCACGTTCTCACACCACGTGGTCTCGAAATTCCTCGGATTGATTATGTACGAAATACCCCTATCACCAATCATGCGCTGTAGAAGGGTTGCGACGCAATCACGCAGCGCCGCCAATAACGACGACATAGAGCCGAGGCCCACGGCGATGAGTAGGGAGCCAACGTTCCTCAGCCTCGACACTGACAAGCCGAGGCCAACCGCGATTAGTAGGGATGATAGACCCGGCGTCCACTGGGCTAGGTATATCATGGGCACCACGTCCTCCGTGGACTCCAGTATCAAGGTGGCATTCTCAGTCTGCACACTCCTAACGTCGCACCACGGATACGTCACGGGGCAGGTACAGGTGTTCCATATGAGCCAGGCCCTAAACCTAATCGCGTTCCATGCGTAGTCATAGATAGTCTTATAGACCGTGACCGGGTCTATGGTGAGCGAGCCAATCAGTATTTTGTTGATTATTGCTATGGCGAGGATTACACCGCCAATTATGGCTAAATAATTAATCACCTCATCTATGTAGTCCCAAATTTCGCTTGGACGACCCATTAGGTAGAGGATAACCGCTGTTAGGCCCATTACTGCCAGGGCAGCTATGCCTACGTACACCATGCCCGTCGAAATTAGTAGGTTGAGCACCTGGGATACGGTAACCATCCACTGAGCGCTCGACATAAGTAATTAATCAGGGAACCCCTTAAAAGCAGTAATGCTTTAATGCCTAGGTAAGAATTTAGTGATATGTCGAGGGGCTTCACCATAGGCGGCATTGTAATACTGGCACTCCTCATCATGGCATCATCATTGATAATATACCTAATAGGTGATTACCTATACACGACGTACCAGTCATCAACGATGACTGGCAGAATAAATGCGAGGACCATGCAGTTGTCCAGGTCCTGCATCACGTACCTAATCAATAACACCCTCTACTTCCCATACGGCGCCTACGTTGAGTACTCGGTACCGAATGTCGTGAGGCCCGGCTATTACCACACGATAGGCCTCGCGGGCATTAACGGTGAGGCCATACTATTCCTAAATGGCTGTGTCGTGATTGTCGAGTCCACGGGTAATGCCACGGGTTATGAGGTGCTTGGTTATGGCACTGGCTGACCTGGTCCTAGAGGGTGTGATGCTCATACTGGTAATTGCACTGGGCCTGGTGCTAATTGGTGGGTTGACCTACCTAACGATGACCGTGTCAACGGCAAATAATGCGAGGCTGGCCTACGCGGGGCTATACATATACCTGCCACAGCCTGTTTACGTGAATGGTACATTATACATACCAATGTACAACATCGGCTACTACCAACCCAGGTCAAGTACATATACGTGAGGGACACCGACGGCTCAATACATGAGTATGCACCAGGTTTGGTGCTAGGGATTAACCAGTACTACGTGTACACGTTAAGCCTAAATTACGAGCCTACCGCGGTGACCGTGGTCGTATCACCAATGAATTACCCAGGCATTATTAAGGAATTCAGCGCCAACGTATCAATGGTAAACTCAATACCACTAATACCACAGGCACAACCGCAGTCCAGCACCGGCCTCATAGACGTGGTGGTTAACGATCCATACGGCGCTGGTTGGGTGGTTGCATGGAGTTACTCCGGTCAGTCCTACTCGATGGGTCAGGACCGGTCCTACACGTGGTTCATTAACCCGCCCTACGTGCCGATACAGATAAGCTTCCAAGCCCAAATAACCCAAAGCCCAGGTGGTCTCCAGTGCCAAATAGTGCCGAGCCAAGTAACGAACACGTACAACGCCGGGAGTGAGCAGGAATTCAACGTGGAATGCACAAAATACACACCACCCCCACCACCTCCGCCGCCACCGCCCCCACCGGGTGGTGGAAGCAATTCGTATACTGTGACGGTCTATGTCAATGCGCCGAGTGGTGTTTCTTGGACCGTGTACCTGGATCAGTACATTGATGGGTCCATAATCTATGTTGATTGGTGGAGTGGTAGTGGTGATGGTGGGCCGTACACTGCCACAGTGAGCTCAGGCCTAACATACCTATTCAATGTTAAGGGCCTACCCAACGGCTGCACAGCGAGCGGCAGCCCATACGGCATAGGCCAGACATGGACGCCAAGCAGCTCATTCACAGAAACAATAACAATAACATGCACGAGCAGTAATCAGCCGCCGCCAACCACGGTCTATGGTTGCTTCTTCACGCTTAGTGTTGGCTCAAGCCCGAGTGGTGCGGCTAGTTCGAATCCGAGCCCAGGCACGTACTTCATCCAGTCCGGGAATTCCCTGAGCGGCTCAATAAGCGCCCAGTCCTCGGTGAGCGTTAGCTCATCAAGCTCAGGCCAGGAGTGGTACCAGTTCGATGATTGGACCCTAAGCTTCAGTGGGAGCGGCACATTCTATTGGAATGGCGTCCAAATAAGCAGTGGGACGACCTGGAATTACAGAGGGACCTCCGGGAGCTTCACCTACGACTGCCCAAGCGGATTAACACAAAACGTAACAGCAAGCTTCAGCGCAACAGCCAACTACTACAGCGACTACGTAACACTCAGCGGACCAACAAGCGTAAGCCTCTCAGGCCCAGGCAGTGGAACGACTACCGCATCTTACACATTATCATGGAGCGTATCACCATACTCAGCATTTCAGGCAGACTGGAACTTAAACCCAGGGAGCAGCTATCAAGTCAGCGTTACCCTTATAACATCTGGAGGCAACTATGCCGTATCATGGACAACAAACGTCCAATGCAGCAGCGGATCACTAACACAAATAAGCGAAACCTTCAGCAACGGCCAAGACACACTGACGCAGTCAGTCTCCGGGTCAAGCGGATCAACATCAGCCACAGTAACAATAACATACACATGCACAAGCAGTAGAGGGCCATAAAAATTTACATTGATTTATTTTTAATTATTTAAATTCTGATTTTAACTTATTGGCCATGGTAAGTTAGTGATATTCAGTGGTGGATAGATTGTGTCCCAAACCCACCAACCCCAGGTTATCCCATAGCTAGGATAACTGTAATTCCCATAGATCGCATATGCGGTCTCGGAGGCAAGTACGTTGCCCATCGGTGCTGGTAGTTGTAGTGCGATTTGTGGGTTTACTGGGCCTATTATTGTCCAGTTGCATGGCAGTGCGAAGCTGGGTAATGCGTTGCTGAGTAGAACAATAGGACTATTGGGTACGTCCTATTCACTGGGAGCACTATAGTTGTATAGTTCCTAAATGAACCGTAGAGCGGCGCATATAAGACCCAGGTGTTTAGGAGTACGGCAGTGCCGTTGTTAATCCCCCAGTAGCTATCCTCCCTATACATCAGTGGGCCTCCTCCCATGAAGTCGCCAATGTATATCATGTTGACCCAGTTGGGCTGTGGGGTGTTGGGTATCGCGGTTATGAATTGGATTGCCTCTAACCATGCATTGCCTAGGCCTGGGAATACGGCAGATACCGTGGTCTCCCAATAAAGTTCCTCACCATATGGGACTGCCGGGAACTTCTCCCACTCGATTATTGTCCCGTTCTGTAGGAATAGGTTCCAGGCCCACTGGGTGGGTATCCAGTAGCCGAGGGTCCAAATGGTGCCGTTAGGTAGGACTAGGCTGTATAGGTGGCAATCACCAGTGTCATTATAGATGGGTATCCCGAAGGAGGCATTACTCGGCACGTAAACGTAGACGGTCCTGTTTATGTAGATTGGCACTGTCTTGTTCACGTACTTAACTATTGTCTGGTTAACGTACACTGTGTGGTTCACGGGCACGTAAATCGCCTCCACCTGCGTCTGGACTAGGCTAGGGACTTGGCTACCGGCTGTAGGGGCTTTACATGCGGGCTCGCAACCACCACAACCAAGAGGACTATTGCCACTATGCCCATTATTGTTATTGCCTTTGTTGCTGAGCCCGTGTAGTACCACCAATTACTCAGTCCCATGGTGTGTTGGTGGCTTGCTTGCTTTAATAGCTTTACGGGTCGTTGATCCTGCTGGCTATCTTCCTGGCGAGTTCCGTAACCCTCCTATACTCCTTATTTGCAATGATCCTCCTAATAACCTCGATATCGACTATCGCGTATTGATGAATAACAATATTCCTAAGGGTCACCACGGACTTATATAGTCTCGGTCCTCAGGCTTATCACACCGAGTATGCTTAGCCTCTCGCCAGCATCCACGTAGCCACTGACCTCCATGCCCATTGGCGTGGCTGCCCTCTGGCTAGGTCGATTAATGCCTGGGCCCGTGTCTGTAATAGGATGCCTTTACATCACCTAATTCATCGGGTGAGTACCTATTGAGTAGTGCCTCCCTCCTCTATCATCCTCAGTAACCTGCCTATAACGGCCATGGTGGCTCACCGAGGCTGAGCTTTCTCATACTTATGAAGAAGTCAATGCATGGGTTCTGAAGCCTAAACCTAATGTCCAGGTACTTCCCAATGTCCCTGACGTATATTGGTCTGTGGCGGAATATCTCGATTATTAATTGGCAGGGCAGCCTATGATTAAGCGGTGCCAGGTCCACGAGGTCCTCCCTAACACCTAGGAACCTGGCCAATGATGCCGGTAGGTCTGCGTACTCATTAATGTCATTAAAACCAGACCGCGATGTCCAGTCACCCTTAACGATCTTCCCATCCGCCCTTGAGCCAAAGAGTATTGCAAATTCAATGTTGAATTCCCGCCAGGGGAATTCGGTAGGTCCTGCATTATTCATTCTAAGTTAAATTAAGTGTTATTAAACTGTGGTGTTGGTAATTAACCGTGGTTAATCCATTAATCAATATCGACATTAGTGAGTTGATTAGGATTGTTAAGAGCTATGGCGCGTACTTCGGGAGTGCCGTTGGATTCCCAATAGCCTTTAGGGATAGGGAGTTGGAGTTTAGGAGACTTGTCAATAGGTTGGTTGGTGTCAGAATTGTCTATGGGCCATTGGGTTGCGGTAAATCGACGCTACTCATGAACCTGGCCAGGGCACTCGGTGAGGTTAGGAGTGATGTCATTGTGGTTTACGTAAATTTCGAGGAGAAGGGCTTCATGAATGCCGTCAGGGCTTACATACCCGGCCTAGCGGGTGGTGTTAAGGAATTAATAATTAGAGCTGTGGAGAGGGACCTGGGGCCGGTACTTGATAGGGTTGGCCTTAGCGCCATTGTTGGTGTTGGTAAGTTATTTATGGACATCATTAAGGGTGTGAGTGATGATGCGGCGATTAGGGATAGGTACGTTGTGCTCATCTTTGATGAGCTGGATAAGTGGTATAGGTCCATGCTCAATGCGCCCGATAATGCCCAGGTTGGTTATGGGCCCATTGAGGGTGAGGTTATGAGCTACGCGGAGCATTTTGAGAACTTCCTAACAACGGATAAGGTCCAGGGTTTATCTGTCGTATTCGGCTTTAGTGATCAGGGCGCCGTTAATGTGGTTAGGAAGTATGGCGGTAAGGGATTACTCGAGGGGTTGCTACTCTGGTATATACCAAAGGCCGACTTCATGGACGTGCTTAATGAGGTCATAGTGAAGGCTAGGCCAAGTGGCTTAATAAATGCGGAGCTTCTTTGGCAATTAACTGGCGGCAACCTCAGGGAGTTGGCGAGGATCGTGTTTAATAATGATTGGAGTATTGAGAGGTGGCTTAGGGATGTAATAATTAAGTTGGGTGGTGTTAACGGCATATTGTCCCTCCTCGAGGAAGTCAGTAAGTATGGATTTAATGTTGCCGAGCTAGGGCCATGGGTTTGGCAATGCAGCCCGCGCGGCATTTAACGAGCTTCTTGCCATGAACGTATTCCTTAACGTTTATGACTATGAGTTGAGACTAAGCGAGTTACCTAATGAGCCCTGGATTAGGGATGTGAATACGGGCAATGTAATAACCATACTGCCCCAATTACCTGCCTATTACTGGGTGCTCAAGGCGATGGCGAATAGGAAATCGATAGGCATCGAACCGAGCGACGTTATTAGGGAGATTACCGAGAACGTTTAACCCATCCTAACTTGACCTCACCACATCGGCTAGTTCCGGCATTAAGCCCATGATCATTTGCTGCCTACTGAGTGTTCTTAGCCAAACCCTGCCGGGTCCCTCAACATGCGCTAGCCATAGCCCCTCCTCACCGAAGAGCATCGTCCTCAAACCACTAACACGCCTAACACCAACCCTCATGCCCTCATCAAAAGCCAGCACATGCCCAGCCTCAACATCAATGCTATCGCCAGGCCCAAGCTCAAGCATTAATGCATCACCAATTGCGTGCAGGAACACCTTTCCGTAACCATGGAGCCTGGCCATGAGCAATCCCTCACCGCCAAGCCAGCCGAAGCCTAGGCCAACCAGCTTAACGTCGTAATTGACCGTGGGCTCCATCGCCAGGAAAGCCCTATGCTCAACCATTACGCCATTACCATTTAGGTCAATCTCCACGATCTTGCCCGGGGCGAAGCCGGCGATATCGACAATGCCCGGACCCTCGAGTTCTAGAACAAAAAAAGCTCGCCCCAGTGATTGCCCTCTTCAACCCAGCCAGTAAGCCACCATCGTCGTGGCCTTCATGTTGACGCTCGAGGACTTCCAAATAAGATGACCACCCTCAGCATAAATCCTCTCACCTGGACCAAGCTCGACATATAGGTGTTGTATGTCGTTACCCATTATTCTGAAGTTCGTCATGATTATTACTTCATGTTTAATTTATTTAAAGATTGGTCTCATGACTTGAGGAGCGAGGGGTATTAAAGTGAGTTTAGTTTATTAATGATTCTCTACGTTAATTGTACGATGAGGTTGGGAGACGCAGTATTGATTATCATTATTGCATTAGTGGCGTTAATGTTTTTGGTAAATCCATCACTTAACGGCCTAGTGCTTTCTGGCATTAATTATGTGATTAATCACGTAATTAATGGTACAACGAACATACCAACGCTGGGTATAGGGAGTATCAATGGTCCATGTTCTTCCTGGGGCCTCGTCAATGTAAGCTTAGTGGATGGTGAGTCCCTATTTATTGAGGTTGTTAATGGTTCGTACGTCTACCTACTAACCAATTCCCAGTTGCGTTCATGGGGTGGTGGGCCGGGGGCGCAGGTAACTATACCTGGTTTAGTTCCGTGCCCGGTATTTACGTGGTTAGTCCCAGCCCCGGCAACTACGACCTACTTGTCTGTGGTAATACCGGGATTATCTACAGGGTTCTTAATTACACGGCCATGGGCCTCGCGGCCTATTACGGGCCGGGCTACGGCAACATCACGACTAATGCCGTACTCGGCTTCTTCAACATTACCAATGCATACATTGAGAATTCAACGGGCGCGGCGGCGCCCGGCTTCTCACTTCAGTTGAATGCCTACGTGCTCATTAGGTACGGCGGTAATTACATGGTTCACTGGTTCAGGATGCCCTCGTCGTGGTTGGTGACCAGTACTGGTTCCAGGGTGAGATGGATGTCGTTAATTACATTGGTTCCTCTAGAAACCTCGTTTATGAGCAGGGTAGGTGCGTACTTGGCTGCTTCGAAACGCCAATGGCCGGCTTGTTAATAATTACCGTAAACTCGACGGGTTACGGTGTAGTGATTAACTACGGTTATGCACTGCTCCAGTTGGGCAATGAGACCTTTAACCCAAGGATTAATTGGTTTGCCCGCGAGTTAATACCAATCCCAAACGCCACAGCCTACATAATAACGAGTCCCGCCGAGGGCCCGTATGGCTGGCCCATGGACACCGAGTTCGTGATAGGCGGTCCAGGTAATGGTGGTGGTGTTGAGTTTAGGAGATTGAATGCATATTTATCACTGCTCTATTGGAATGGCACCTCATGGGCTCCATACCCCATAACGTACTCCTTCGGCATATCCACGGGCGAGTACGCGGTCAATGTCTACGTACTGCCCATTGGGCCCTCAACGGTTGAGTTGGTGATTGGCCATAATAATTACCAGGAATTAAGTGGTGGTTAGTAAACGCGTCGTTTATTAATGCGTGTAATTACTAAGCCATGTATGGTGAGTAATGAGGATATTGAGAGACTTAGGAAAAACCCTGACCTACTTATTGAGGCATTAAATGAGTTATTAATCACGAGTCCGGAGGCATTGATTAGGGCGTTGATTAATAGGCCCGAGACCCTAGCCAGGCTGATGGTTTTAATGGCGTCATTACCCCTAGCCATACCAGCAATACTACTTAGAATACTTGCTGCCCTTGCAATCCCACCTGCCATTATGGCGATGTGGACGCGCTAAGGGCTAGGATTAGTGAGGTTGAGAGGAGGCTTGATGATATTGAGAGTAGGATGGTTAGGAGGGAGGACCTTGAGTCTTTGATTAAGGAATTAATTAATAAGTACAGTATCAAGGGCTAGAGCCCCCTATGAATCACGCTGTGCGTTGATACCGAGTGCACGTAATCAACAAGCCTACCCAACTCCCTAATCCTGGCACTTATGAAGTCGGCATTGCATTCAGATTGCGAGAGGCATTTAACTAGGGAATCCCTTAGATCAGCATTAACCACGTCACTCGGTATGAAGTCACGAATAACTTGACCCAAGCCATCAGTACCTAACCCTAATGCCCTTAACAGCTAGGAAAGCATTTATTGCATTGTCATAGATTGATAGGCTTAATTTCACGATATTACTAAGGACCGCAGCATCCCTAGTCCGCTCATAACTAATCATGAGGTTCATCGCGGTTTGAAGGTCTCTCCGTGCGTGGTTAACCAGTGATATTGGGTCTGGCCCCACGCATTATTGTATTAAATCCGATTTTTAAGGCTTAAGCTATAAAACATCTTTTTCTATAGTTTCTTGAAGAAAGTACTGTAGGATACAGGATTAATTATATAAACAATAAAGGGTTTAATAATAGCATAAATAATCTACTTTAATTAAGGTCAACGCACATTGTAGACCGCGTCCCAAAAGGCCTTCTCATAATTCTGTATAGTATATGCCATGTTCCTAGCCCTCACCACTGATTGCTCATCAATGCCCCTTATTACCTCGAGTGCCTTATTCTCCAACTCTGTGAATGGTCCTTTAAAGGCCTCGAAGAACCCGACCTCCCTAATGCCGTACTTACTACGTAATGCATTGCCTAGCCTAACCACGTTTTGACCCCAGACTGGCATATTCACAATTATTGCCAGGGCAAACTCCTGAATCGTGGCATAATTCGCAAGCCAGGCCAGGTAATGCGTGTACTGCACGGCCTCCGGTATTACCTCGAGCATTAGTGGGTCCTTCACCTCAATTCCCAATTCCCTCATTAATTTCATTAATTCATGAAGTGCGTTGTAATCGCCATCAAGCAGCATCTTCATAAACTCAAGCTCCGTCACATTCCTAGCCCTGCCCAGGGCTATGGCGAGTGACCTGAGGTCGTAATTGACTATGTACCATTGATTCATGGCAAATGCCTTATCATGTTCATGGGTAGACGACCATCCTCTGCATCCTTAATCATTGGGTGATTTAGTATCGCCTCGTTGAGTGGTTGCAGGGCTTTCCTAATGCTTTCGAGTAATTCCCTGGGTTCCACAGCCTAAGTTAGTTGGTTTAACTTAAAAGCATAATATCAACCCTCTTTATACCGCGGTGTGTGGTTTTATTGGTGATTGAATGAGGACGAGCGCGAAGAACCCTAGCAATGCCAGGGAGTTCAGGGCATTGCTTAGGGTGTTGATTAATGGTGAGCATATTGAGGTTGACCAGGGCATTATTAAGTTGGCCAGCCTAAATAAGGTGTTGCTTCATGTTCTTAGGGCTGTTGATTACCGTGGTGAGTTACGGTGGAGACAGGAGGGTGGTTTGAGGAGGATCATTAACATGGTCTCTGAGATCGAGGACGCACTGGGTAATATTGATCATGCATTCATCAAGTTAATTAAGCCTATCATTTACGTGCCGGCGGATGTGGATGTGTTGGTTAGGAGGGATCAGGTCCTGCTGGCTGCGGCCCGTTTAATTAGGCGTGGCTATAGACTACTGCTTTATGAACCGTACACAATAACTCTCGTTAAGGATGGCATTAACGTGGACCTATACGTACACCCATCGGTTGCGGACCTCACCTACGCCAGGGGCGAGGATTTCCTTAGGCTGAGGACTTATGGTGAGTATCACGGGGTTAAGGTCAGCACCATTGATAGGGGTGCCGAGGTTGTTTTAACGATACTCCACGCAATCTATAAGGAGGGCATCTTAACACTTAATGATTCATTAACAATAATGACCTGGTTGAGTGATGATGCCATTAGGTTGTGCGGGCAGTTAAGGTGTAGACGTGCGATGATGTTGGCATTATCCATAGCGCTATCCTCGATTGAAGGATCATTGGTACTGCCTTATAAGTTATCAATGGGCCTTTGGGCCATGAACCTACTAACGAGGGTACTGGGTCAAAGTGAGTATGCACCTTCAGTGATTAGGGGAATTAGGAGGATTGGTGACCCCAGGTCAATAACCCAACTCATTAATCGCATTGTGAGGATAAGTTATTGATAATAATGATGCCGTGATTAACTAGGTCTTAGGATTAATGAGTCATCCTCACCTCTCCGTGCACCCCAACTGCGGCTCTCCACCTCGGTGGTATCACTATGGTTGATCCGTACTCCTCCATTATGGCTGGTCCCTCAATTACCTGGTTCATTGGCACATCATCACGCCAATACACCGGTGCCTCAACCCAATCATCAAAGAACACCTTCCTGAAGCCCCTCGGCTTTGCCTCGCCCTCGGTCCTTGGCGCCTTGAACCTCGGCTTAACCCTGGTTATCACGGCGAATACCCTAATGGTAACGACCTCGATAGGCTTATCCAACTTAAAACCGTATGTCGCGTAATGCCTATCATTAAATGACCTCTCGATGTCACCCATGCTCGCCGGCCTTCCAACGGGTATTGTTAACTCCCAGCCCTGACCAACATACCTAACATCGGCATACCTAAGGAAGTAATCAACCTTACCCAACCTACTAAGCAACTCATCCTCAAGTTTCTTAAACCCATCCTCAAGATCCCTTGGGAATGAGGACCTGGCCTCAAACCTCTCATCAGCCATCAAAAGCCCAAGGGCGCTGAAGGCGCCAGGCTCTGGTGGCACGATCACGGAGCCAATCCCCAACTCCTCGGCTATGTAGGGCGCGAACTGGGGACCTGCACCACCAAATGCCATTAGGGCGAAGTCCCTTGGGTCAAGACCCCTCTCGACAGTCACAAGCCTGACGGCCCTAGCCATCTCAACAACCGCAAGCCTAACGGCCTCAAGAGCCACATTAATGGGGTCGCCAAGCCTCGCCAATCCCCTAATTGCGGCATCCCTATCAAGCCTCATCTCACCACCGAGCAGATACTCGCCAATCCTTCCAAGGACTACGTTCGCATCTGTTAGTGTTGGTTCCTTACCACCCCTACCATAGCATATAGGCCCAGGATCAGCACCAGCACTTACTGGCCCAACCCTAAGTGCCCCAGCCTCGTCGCGCCAAATAATCGTCCCACCACCGCTCGAGACCTCCGCCAAATCAATGAATGGGAACCTAACTGGGTAGCCACTACCCTTGACTAGCCTCCCGTGGTGAACCTCACCGCCAACCTCATATTCTGTCGTGACCTCAGGCTCATGCCCAAGTATTGATGATGCCTTAGCCGTGGTACCCCCCATGTCAAATCCAATCACATTCTCAACACCAATTAGCTTCGAGAACTCCGCAGCAGCCACAGCACCGGCTGCGGGCCCCGACTCAATTAACTGAACGGGCCTCTCCACAGCCTCATTGGCATCCACCAGACCACCTGCGCTGGACATGATGTAGAATTTGCCGATGTTGAGCTCCCTGAGGCCCTCGGAGAACCTTGCAATGTACTCACTGACAATGGGCATGAGGACCGCATTAACGACTGTAGTTGAGGTTCTCTCATACTCCCTGGGCTCAGGGGCAACCCTGCTTGATAAACTAACGTATTTAAAGTACCTCTTGAGTACGTCACCAGTGGCCTCCTCATTAACCGGGTTAATGTATGAGTGAAGGTACGAGACAGCCACACTAACAACACCGATCGACCTAGCCCTAACGGCGTACTCCTCAACCTCACTGGGATCGACGTGCTTAGCCACCGTGCCGTCAGCCAAAACCCTCTCGTCAACCTCAAACCTAAGCTCCCTAGGGACTAGTGGCCTCGGCTTATCGAAGAAGAGGTCGTAAAGCCTAGGCCTATTCTGACGACCAATCTCAATAACGTCCCTGAAGCCCCTCGTAGTGAACAAAGCCACCTTAGGAATCTCAAGCCCAACCTGCCCAAGCAGGGTATTAGTGCCTATGGTCGTCGCATGAAGAACCTCGGAAATAGGCTCCCTAATCCTCCTTAATCCATCGAGCACCGCAACCTCGGGATTTCTCGGAGTACTGAGGATCTTAATCGAGTATATGGTACCGTCATCCCTGAGTACCACGAAGTCCGTAAACGTACCACCAACATCAACGGCAACTATCGCCATTATTTATCGTAGTTTATGGGGATTACGTTATTTTTATATTTTTACTACCAAAATAAGCCATGCTAGGCTATGCATAAATGGGAGATACTACTACCGGGCGTTCCCATAACTACGAACCTGGGATTCCTAGGTCTCTGTAGCATTGTTTTAATGAGGCTTGATGATAAGTACGTGATCTTTGATCCAGGTCACTATGGGAATAGAGAGCCGCTGCTTTCTGCATTACGTAATAGGGGTTTAAATGTTCATGATATTGATTATGTCGTATTATCCCATCTCCACTTTGACCATGCAATAAATACGTTATTATTTCCTAAGGCAAGGATTATCATTTCAAGAAGCGAGGTAGATTACGCATTATCTAATTCTAACGACCCATACCTGGTAACGTACTTAATCGATTTAGTCAGAGATAGATTGATTGTCGTTAATGATGGTGATGAACTTCTTGGTGCAAGGTTCGTATTACTACCCGGACACACGGGTGGAACCATGGGACTTCTACTTGAGGATAAAACCTTACTTACAGGCGATGCCATTAAGTACATGTCTGAGGCAGTAAATAGAAGGGCTTCCTTCGCCTATTACAGTGGCGAACTTGCTAATGAAAGTATTACAAAAGCCTAGGTATTGCTAGGGTGATAATTCCTGGTCATGACGCGCCCTTTATTGTCGAGGGTAATTCAATAAAGCCGCTTATGGATGAGCCCTTTAATTTTCAATTAACCATAAGAGGACGAATAAGATTAGCCATTGTTAATGAATAATTAAATTAAGATTTATTGAATATCGCTAAATAACGTTCCTAAGTCATAGTTTAACTTTACACGTATTCCTAACTCCTTTAAAATGGACCATAGCGTTGCACTATTACTACTTATTACGGGTTTATTTATTTGCCTTTCAATAACGCCAATAACTTCAAATGTTCTCCAATTAGTGCATGATATGAATAACGCATCAAAGTCTGAACTGAATTGATTATATGCCTTTATGGCTGCTTCATAGGCAGTCCTTGGATCGAGTGAGCCAATTACGGTGTTATCCACAATACCGAGTCCACGTATATCAACGACTTTAAACCCATGGGCCTCGAGAAACTCCCTTTCCTTAACATTTAACTCATCTATGTATGGCGTAACAACTAAAACCCTATTAGCACCCAACCTCTTAAGGGCATCAACGACGGCGCCTGCCGTAGCCACAGCCCTAACCCTGGTTAAGCGTTCAATTCTCCCCTTAATCTCAATATGGTGGTTCGGCCCTTAAATAAACTACCTGTTGTACATGCATATGCAATTATGTCAGGATTAATCGTACTCAACTCCATGGCGGCTCTCTCAGTTTCTCTCTCCATCTCCTCAAGCCCCTTCAACGTAACCTCCCTAAGCATAATCCTAGAACTATGTATAGTAACCTCTGGTTCCCTAATTGCTCGATTTAATTCACGTTCAACCGTAGTATTTGATGATGGGATTATTACGCCAATCTTAAACCAAGTCATTATTTTATATTTATTCATAGAATTATTTAAACTTTCGGCTTTATAATTCATAATAAATAATAATATAAGTAAAACTTAAAAATATGGCTATACAAAATGCTGGTCTGATTAAATATGGTATCAATGAGAACACTCGCGATAATAAGCACAAGTATAGGTATTGGGTTTGAGTGGTATGATTTCTTCCTTTATAGTTTACTAGGGCCTATCATAGCGGAATTATTCTTTCCATCAAAAGTTGCGGTGCTCTCCCTGTTGCTGTACTACTTAGTATTTCTGATAGGCTTTTTGGGCAGACCACTTGGTGGCATAATTTTCGGTCATATTGGCGATAAGCTTGGCAGGATCTACGCCCTTTACTTCACATTACTGTTTGCTGGCATAGCCTCACTTGTGGTTGCTGTTTTACCTACTTACTATCAAATAGGTATTACGGCCCCAATAATACTCGCTGCCATGAGATTCCTTGACGGTGTTGCCTTAGGCGGCGAGTGGGGTGGTTCATTCTCATTAACGTCCGAGTATATAAATCCAAACAGGAGGGGTCTATATTCAGGTATTCTCCAGTCAACGGTATCCATAGCATCACTGCTGATAAGTGGATTAACATTATTACTGACGTACATTTTAGGTCTCGCAGGCTTTAAGGCAATAGGCTGGAGGATATTATTTGGCATTGGTTTCGTACTTGCAATATTAGGAGTCTTTGTTAGGCTTAGGGTTGAGGACTCACCCGTGTTTAGGCAGTTACAGAGTAGGGGCCAGATAGTTAAGAGCCCCTTGTCTGAGGCTGTGAGGAAGTATTGGAAATTAATATTAATTGGTTTATTCCTAGTTGGCGTCTTCAACGGCATTTGGTACTACATGAATTATGCGTTCTCCATATCCTACGCAACCCTGATAGCCAAGGAATTCGGTAAACCCTACGTATCATATACAGTGACGCAACTGGGCATACTCATTGTTTCGATAATAGGCATATTCGCATCAGTTCTCTTTGGTTACTTGTCGGATCTAATTGGTAGGAGACCTCAAATGCTAGCCGATGCTATTATTGGAATAGTATTTGCCGCACCATACTTCCTACTGCTTATAAGTGGTAACCCGGCACTCGTCATAACGGCCATCGTATTAGGTGGGCTATTCGTTTATTACCTGGCAGGTGCGATAACGCCCATAGTCTTAGTCGAGATGTTTCCGCCTCAGGTTAGGTATACGGGCATATCATTGGCTTATCAAATTGGTGTTGGGTTCCTCGGCGGTTCTGCGCCATTAATAATGACGTACCTAATTGCTACAACCCACAATATCTACTCACCAATTTATTTCATGATTGGTACCGGAGTATTGGTATTGGCGATGGTATTACTGGTTGGCGAAACCAGGGGTAGGCTTTACATGGGTGAGGAAATCCTTAAGCAGCAATAATTTAAGGGAGGAATACTCAAAATTAAAATAATTATGGTTAATGTTAAGGACTTATTGAGGGGTGTTTTTGATTTTCATGTTCATAGTGCACCAGATATTGTGCCTAGGCTCCTTGATGATATTGCCCTAGCCAGGCTCTATAGGGATTATGGCTTTGGTGGCTTCATAATTAAAAATCATTACTCACCAACATATGATAGAGCTACCTAGTTAGGAGGGCTGTGGATGGCGTTGAGGTCTTTGGGGGTGTTGTGCTTAATAACTCGGTTGGTGGTTTAAATCCGAGGATTGTGTATGTGGCAGGTAAATCAGGCGCTAAGATTGTTTGGTTCCCAACAGTTGACTCAGCAAATGAGAGGTCATCACTACTTAATTGGCGTAATAAGCCCAACCCACCAGCATGGGCTAGGGCACAGCTTGAGCTTTATGAAAGGGGCTTGCTGGGTAATGCATTAAGTATATTTAATAAGGATGGTAGAATAAAGCCTGAGGTTGATGAAATCCTAGACCTAATTAAGGAGTTCAATATGATACTCGCCACGGGCCATTTAAGCCCTAGTGAAGGTATGCAATTAGTTAAGAGGGCTGCGGAGCGCGGTGTTAGGAAGATAATTGTTACGCATCCTGAATTCCCAACGACTAAATACAGCATTGAACAACAGAGGGAGTTGGCTAATTATGGTGTTTATTTCGAGAGATGCTACGAGTCAATTTTAACAGGTAGGGCTAACATCAATGATGTCGCTAGAGCCATTAGGGAGACCGGTATTGAGAGAAATATACTCTCGACAGACCTAGGCCAGGCACATAATGAGCCACCACCGCAGGGTTATGCCGAATTCATTGAGAAATTAATGAACATAGGCTTCACAAGGGAAGAAATAGAGGTAATGACGAGGGATAATCAAAGAAGATTATTGTATGAGTGAACGGGTTATGGTTTAAACCCTCATTACTACCACGGTGCTTGCCTGCATTAGGTCGCCCCAGGCATGGGCTAGGCCCGTGTACACGGGCTTCTTCACCTGCCTCTTACCTGCCTTACCTGCTAGTTGCCAGTAGATTTCGGCCACCTTCATGACGCCGGCAGCGGCTATTGGGTTACCAACACCTAGTAATCCGCCTGATGGGTTTATTGGTAAGTCACCGTCCCTCTGGGTAACGCCCTCCTTAGTTAGTTTTGGAGCCTCACACTTCTTGGCTAGCCCAAGTCCCTCCATGTGGTGTAACTCCTTGTAGTCGAATGGGTCGTAAACCTCTGCAACGTCTATCTCCTTCCTCGGGTTTGTTATACCCGCCATTCTATAGGCCATTTGGGCAGCCACGTTGGCGTACTCAGGGAATGCCAGGTCCCTGTTGGTCCAGGAGGTTGTGTCCAGGGCCCAGCCAACACCATCAATCCAGACAGGCGTGTCAGTCAGCTCCTCGCCACATCCTCACTGGCCACCACGAACGCGGCAGCCCCATCACTCACCGGTGATATGTCGAGTAGTTGAACAGGCCAAACAAGCACCTCGCTCTTGAGTACGTCATCCACGGTTATGTTCGCAGCCACCTGAGCAGCTGGGTGGTCGAGGGCATTGCGCTTATTCTTGACACTGACCAGGGCAATATCCTCCTTCTTAACGCCGCACTTGTACATGTACCTATGCATCTCCATTGCGAATATCCAAATTAAGTTGGGCTGGAGTGGTACCTCGGTCACTGGGTCCCAAATGTACCTAAACACGGCCTGTGGATGCGGTATGTCAGCATCGCTCATCTTCTCCTCGGCAACGGCGAGGACTGTCTTACAGTGCCACTGGCCACGTGCCACCAGGCAGCTATTGGCACCATAACGCCGGTAGCACCGCCAACGAAAACCCTCATTGTCGGTTTACCAACACCGCCGGCCCCGTCAGCCAGGTACTCACCCTTCATGTGAACTCCGTCAAACGTGTCCGGTGCTGAGCCAATGACCACGCAGTCAATGTCCTTAAGCGTTAGTCCAGCCTCATCAAGCGCCTGCTTAGCCGCTATCCAGGCAAGTTCCTTTGGGGTCTCGAGCATCCTCCTCCTAAATAGCGTTAGTCCCGCACCGATTACGGCGGGCCTATGCTTAACGTAGATATTCCTACTCATGGAGTATCACCCCATGGCCTAGTTCTTAAGCATTACCGATCACCTACTCAACACAGCAACGACACTTGTTGTAGTCGGCACACCGCGCCATGAATGCACAACAGCCTTCTCAGCCCTATCCAACTGCATTCTGCCCGCCTCATTCCTCAGCTGAAGCACTGCATCAACTAGCCTGGCGAGCCCATGAACCTCAAATGGAACACCCTCACCAAGCGCGCCGCCGCTTGGGTTTACCGGGAACAAGCCATCCCTATCAAAGGCACCCTCAAGCAGTAGTTTATGGGCCTCACCAACAGGGGCAAGCTTCAGCGCTTCTATGAATTGTAACTCCTTAAAGCTATACCTCGCGTCAATCTCGGCAAAGTGGAGTTCCTTAATTGGGTCCTGAATGCCGGCCATTTTGTACGCCTCCTCGGCAGCCCTCATCGCGTGCACGGGGAATTCCCAATTATGGAATTCTAGGGATGGGTCCTCTGTAATCCAGTGAATCCCGTCAACCCACACGGGCGTGTCTGTGTACCTCCTCGCCACATCCTCGCTTGCGAGGACGACCACTATGGATGCATCGACAAATGGCGCAATGTCTAACCTGGTTAGTGGCGATACGGCATACGGCGTGTTGAGCACTTCGTCTATTGTTAGGTTAGCGCCATAACTAGCCCTCTCGTTATATAGGGCGTTCCTCTTGTCCTTGACAACCACGTACGCCAGGGCCTCCCGAGGCACATTATAACGCGACATGTACGCCTGAGCCTCCAGCGCGGCTAACGCGTGGTAGTTGGGCGTGTTTATTGTCCTTACGGTTATTGGGTCCATGGCAAAGAGCATGACGTCATGCATATTAACGATGTCACTGGGCTTTGCGTGGGACTCGGCAACGACTACGTCGAACTGCCCAGTCTTAATTAGCATGTATGCATTAGCCACGCATTGAAGTCCATCACCAGGTGTTGTGAATACAGGCTTTAACGTACCACCGATGGGCTCTGGCGCGAATTCATCGGCTATGGCTATACCCTCCCAAAAGTCCTCCTGACAGCTTGCGAAGGCATCAACATCAGTCCTTGGGTTTAAACCGCCGGCATCCTCATAGGCGCGGGTTGCGGCTTCGAACATCATCTCCCTAAATGACGCCTCCTCAACCACAGGCCTAAACCCGTACCAACCAACCCCTATAATCGCAACTCTCCTTGACATAGTAATCATAGTCCAGGAAGCCTTTTAATTTATTACCCACATCACCCATTGCTCTACTCACCAAACATTAGCCTTAATAATTCCGGTAATTCAATTAACCGTGATTCCATGGTAAATCCATACGCATTACTCATGGTGGATTACCTAGTAGTGTTGGTAGTGCAGGTTGTAGCCTCAATACAGGACTTAAGGACTAGGGAGATTAGTGATTGGACGTGGGTAATAGGCTCAATAATATGCGTACCGCTCGGCCTGTACGTAGCCATACTACTTCATCAACTAACCCTATATATCATTGGTGCGGTTGTTGGTTCAGTATTCGCATTGGCGGTGTATTGGTTAAGGGCAATGGGTGGTGCTGACTCCAAGTCAATAGCCTTCATATCAGCCTCAATACCAACATTACCCATGGCAAGCCCCGCATTAACGGTGATAAACATCACGCCGTTATCAGTGCTGATCAATTCCCTGGTAATAGCCTTAGTAATATACATACCGTATAACGTAATTCAAAACATTAGGTATGGCGGTGATTGCGAGGCCCTATCCAGGGTTAAGGGGCTTAACAGGATGATATACCTAATAACGCTCATGTGCGTGCCCGCAAATAAGGTTTTTAGGAACCCCAATAACTACGCAATATCCCAGGAACCCAATGACGGTGGTTTCCAACCGGTCATTAAGCTAGGCCTCGATGTTGAGGATCCCAGGGAATTACTAATTGAGTGGTTGTCCCAGGGGAGGATTAACGTGGATACCCCGGTACTGGTTTCATACCACATACCGTTCATAGTGCCCATAACCCTAGGCCTAATAATGTACATGGCAGTCCACGCGAACTTCCTAACGCTTGCCCTGTCCTCATTATGAACACGAAAATTTTTATTTAACCGCTATATCGGTGTTCTGTGGTATTTGACGATAAGGACTTGAGACCTGTTAGGGGAATGAGGGACTTAACACCTGAGGAGTACTACCCAATGTTGCAAATCTTTGATAAGTTGGCCAAGGTTGCTGAGTCCTTTGGTTACCTAAGGGTTGAGACGCCAGCCTCGAGCACTATGAAATACTTAAGGCTAAGGCTGGCGAGGACGTGATTAACGAGATTTATTATTTCAAGGACAAGGCGGGTAGGGAGGTGGGGCTTAGGTTTGACATGACTGTTCCCGTGGCCAGGGTCGTCTCCTACAGGGTTGATGTGCCGAAGCCCATCAGGTGGTACTACATAACGAAGGTTTGGCGTTATGACGAGCCGCAGCACGGTAGGTATAGGGAGTTTCACCAATTTGGGATTGAGTTTATAGGTTCCTCAAGTGTTAGGGCTGACGCCGAGGTCCTGGCCGTCGGTGTTGAGGCGCTTAGGGCTCTTGGTATTGGTGATTTCAGGATTAGGATAAATGATAGGAGGATAATCGACCAATTACTAGGCAGGTTGGGCATTTCTAATGAGGTGAGGCCGAGTGTTCTCAGGATAATGGATAAGAGGGGTAAGGTTCCCGATGATGAATTACTGAGAATGCTTAAGGACCTGGGGTTAAGCAGTGACGTCGCGCAGGAGGTTCTCAGACTCGCCAATACGAGTGAGGGTATTGATAAGGCCATTGACTCCTTTAGGGAATTCGGCGTAAGTGACGAGTTCATTAAGTACTACAGTGAGTTGATAGATCTCCTGGATATGTATGGCGTACGTAATTACATGGACCTGGACATGGGTATTGTGAGGGGTCTCGATTATTACACAGGCATTGTATTTGAGATGTACGTGCCAGATTATAAACTGTCCGTTGGGGGTGGCGGTAGGTATGACAACCTAATCGAGATTTACAGCGGAAAGCCAATGCCAGCCTCGGGATTTGCCATGGGCATTGAAAGGCTGCTCGAGGTCCTTGAGCAGAGGGGCCTTATTAAGCATGCTAATCCGCAAATTGATTATTACATATACGTATTGGGTAATGACAGGAATTACCTGGCGCTCGGTTATAGGTTGGCCAGTAACTTAAGGGTTCGTGGTAATAAGGTCATCGTTGACACTGGTGAGAAGAGTCTCAGGAGTGCGCTTGAGTATGCTTCGAAGGTGAACGTTAGGTACTTCGTAATAGTGGGTCCCAGGGAGGTGTCGCAGGGCTTTGTTAAGGTTAGGGATATGAGTAGTTGGAGTGAGAGGGAGGTTCCTTTGACTGAGTTCGGGATTAATACCAAGGGTGAATAAGTAAATAAAGGGGTTGTTTAGAGTTAGTATAATGGTTAGGGAGGAGAGTTCGGGTAATTCAAAGTACCTAAAGGCTGATCTTCTTGATGTAATTGAAATACCGGAGGAGGGCGTTGCATTAATGCTCTTCACAACCGAGGAGTGGGAGGATAGGGTCTTGCCCATTAGGATAGATATAACGGCATCCTTCTCAATAAAGAAGGCCCTTGGTCTCGTGGTATTCCATAGGCCATTAACCCATGACTTACTTGTTGAATTGATTAATAGGCTTGATGTAGTTGTTGAGAAGGTCACAATCGATGCCATGATTGACGGCGTCTACCTAGCCACAATATTCGTTAAGGATAATAGAACCAATGAGACATTCCAGTTGGATGCCAGGCCGAGCGATGCCACGGCAATTGCCGTGAGGCTCGGGGCGCCAATATACGTAGCTGAGCACCTAGTCGCCTACACAGAGCCCCTTGAGAATTACAGGGAATTAAGGGCTAGGTACGGCTTTAGTTTTAACAAGAACCTGTAATGACCACTACTCACCAAGGGCCACAAGGACGACCCTCCTGCTCCTGGGCCCGTCGAACTCCGCCAGGAAGACCTCCTGCCAGGTTCCACGAACGAGTTCGCCATTCACAATTGGCAATACGTAGAACTGCTTGAGGATTGATGTTAGGAGGTGGGCATCCGCATTATTATCAATTTCATTGTGGTAATAACTACCGTTAACAGGTACCAACTTCTCAAATAAATTCTCATAGTCCCTCCTTATTCTCGGTTCGTCCTCATTGGCGAATAGGGCAGATGTTGCATGCGGTAGGAAGACTAGGACTATGCCATTCCTTATGCCTGAGCCCCTGACGAAATCCTCCACCTGCTTGTTATGTTTATGACATCCCTACGCCTCCTACTTTGTATGGTTATCTCCTTAGTGACTACCTTCATAACGAATTAATAATCCAGAGCATTAGTAAAACCTTATCCCACATAATCGAGTCATTGCCTCAATTGCCTCTGAATCATAGATATGAGTCTCTCCAGCTCCAGCATTGTGAGCCCTATCGTCGAATCATCACCACCCTGCACCAAAATACCAATCGCAAAGTCCTTAAACCTCTTAATTATTATATAACCAGTACTCGCCTGAACAATCACGTGGCTAGAATCCTCATTAAGCAGCTCCTTACTAACCCTATCGCCCACGGCACTGAGTGATGCGACCATTGCGGCTACGCGGTCTGGGTCAACATCGATCCTCGATGCGTGGGCCACCAGAAGTCCATCGAGCGATGCTATGTACACGCCGCTTATGTTATCGGTACTATTTAGGAAGTCCTTAACAACCTTGCCCAGGGCTTCACTAACCTCCTCCATTACCTTATTATTCAATTCCTAGGTGAATATAAACATATCTTCCAACCTACTTCCTAACAATTATCCTCCAACCACTCCTAAACCTCTTAATCAAATCTCTCCTAACCAACTCCCTGAATAACTCAACGTAGGCCTCACTAGGCTCAGCACCTCTTAATTCAATGTTGTATTTACGAGCCAGGGACTTAATATTATTAACACAGACCTGCCTAAGTGGGCATGTTGAGCAGTAATTGCTCAGTGGTTCGCCATTAATTATCACGAGTCCGTAGAACGGGTCAATAAATGCGCCCTTGCTCATCGATATGCTGAGCATTATTTCCCCGTTAACATCACGCACATCATAAACAACGTAGATATGACCACTGGGCAAATACCTATTGCCGCTCTTAATGATCCAACCTGAGTTTAACAGTCTCCTTAAATGTCTTGATAACTTACCCCTCTGAAGATTTGTCCTTCTCATGATTTGCGTAAACGTATCATGCCCGCCTACTACGGCGAGCATGATCTCGAGGTTCGTACCATCAAGTATCACGTTAAAGTCCCTCTCCCTCATTAATACGTATTCATTGTCATACCCTGGAACTGCGCCTAGTCGCTCACCGTTAAGCGTAACCACTATTTCGGGCTTAATAACGGCATTCATTAAGTAGCGTGATCAATGACTGGTTTATTAACCAATTTCCAGAAACCATTCCACTTAAAAAGCTCATGAGGTACTACTTATTAATTATATTTGCTACGACTTAGGCATGCCCTTTAAGAACTTTGTTAGGCTTGAAATACCCGACGTAATACTCGTGGAACCCGTAGTCTTCCCGGACATCAGAGGCTTCTTTGCGGAGCTCTACAAGAGGACTGATTTCCTAGCTGGCGGCGTGCCTTACGACTTCGTCCAGGTGAGCCTAAGCAGGTCAAGGCGTGGTGTTGTCCGTGGTCTGCACTATCAGCTTAAGCCCATGGAGCAGGGGAAGCTGGTCACCGTGGTTAGGGGTCGCGTGGTTGATGTGGCTGTCGACGTTAGGAGGGGTTCGCCGTGGTTTGGTAAGTACGTTATGGTCGAGTTATCCGCCGACAACCCAAGGCTTCTCTGGATACCTCCTGGCTTCGCACACGGCTTTCAAGCACTTGAGGATGATACACTATTCCTGTACCTACAGACGAAGGAATACAGCCCGCAGCATGAGAGGTGCGTTGCCTGGAATGACCCTGAGATAGGAATACCATGGCCTATTAGGGAGGGCGTGATAATCAGCGAGAAGGATAGTAAATGCCCGCCGCTTAGGCAGGCCGAGACAAACTTTGACTACCCAATATGATCAGCCTCACACGCGTCAGCATCGAATAAGCCACTGCGCCTCATCACACTAAGACTTATTATGCTCTTGACTTAAATTTAAGTAGTGTGATGAGTTGAACCCACGCAGATTAATGACGACGCCTAAACCGGCTGATTCACTACTCCTTAATGATTATTATTGGATCGCCAAAAACCGAGTAATGCCTATTCCACTTATCCCTTAGGGCTACATTCAGTTCTGGGTCTAGGTGAGGCTTTATCGTCCTAATGAACCTGGCTATTGAATCCCTCTCGTGAATGACCAGGTAAAGCTTCCCATCATTACCTGGAAATACATTGCCATTAATACCCAGTAGCTTTAATACAATCCTTAACGCAAGCCCAAAGGACTTACTCGGTATCCTAATGCTAAGTACGAGGTTAGGCATGTCAAGCCCCGGCTCCGGGTCAATCAATTCCCCGTAAAAGTCATAAAGGCCCCTCAGCATTCTAACCCAATCATTAATATTAAGGAGCATTAACAACCTAGTTGGTCTCTGCAGGACCTTACCAACCTCATTGCATACCCTATCCGTCGCATTTACCGTATTATTAACCACGGCGATCCCAGTTTCTAATGACCTGGCATAGTCGACAGCATCGGAAAAGCCTCTATGCTCCTCCACCTCACTGAGCACTCGTTTATGAAGGCGCCGATTAAGTATGGATCCACGTAAGTAATCCCCTAAATATATGCTTTAATACACTTACTATGACGGGTAATACGCCGTATGAGCATTGAAAGGGCCATGGAAATACTGAGGAAGTACCCACTATGTGACCACTGCTTGGTAGGCTATTCGCCAGGTTGGGCACTGGGCTTAGTAATGAGGAGAGGGGTAGGGCAATTAAGGACTACCTTTTAATGAGGATTCACGAGAAAGTGCTGAACGAGGGGTTGAGCGATGAATTACTTAGTGACATTAAGGCATTGGCTATGAGCGGTCACGAACCAAGCATAAAGTTTCTAACTAACATGGGGATTAATGTATCGCCAGTTAAATGCTACGTATGCGGTGACGCCATTTTCAATAGGCTTGATGAGTGGGCCAACACCATTGCGAATAACCTGAGAATGCTTGGCGTTGAGTTTAGGTCGTTTAGGCTCGGCAGTAGGGTGCCGCTTGATATATTGAATAGGGAGTTGAGCATAACGACTGAGTTCAATATCTCGAGTGCCGAGTCCATTAAGCGTGAAATAAATAGGGAGTTGGGTAAGAGGGTCTCGGCAATACTTGGGTCCCATTCAATAGGGAGGAACCCGATGTGGAGGCCGTCATAGACATTGGCGCAGGTTCCGTGGATGTGCAGGTAATGCCAATATACATATCGGCTAGGTATAGGAAAATACGTAGGCTAATCAACAAAGGGGGGCGGGCTAGATGGCCCATTGATAAGGTGATGCAGGCATATGGGGCTCAGGACGTGGTAATACACACCGGTGGTGAAGACCCAATGGGCGCCAGGGTTCTTGGTAATGGTAGGCCAGTAATACTACAGGTTGTTAGGCCGGGCAGAAGGCCTGATGTAAGTGATGTTTACTCATTACTTAATGACTCAAGTTATGATATTATGCTCAACAATCTAACTAGGGTCAAGGCATCCGCTGTGGTTAGGATGAAGGCGAGGATTAGGGATTACGTAATTACGTATAGGGTCCTGGCAATTACAAGTAGCCCAGTCACTGATGAGAATATTAGGTCGTTACATGATTACTTCAGGAATAGGCAGGTGGTTCAGGTGTTTAGGCGTGGCCATAGGGTTAGGAGGAGGGTTAGCATGGTTTACGAGCTTGATGGCAGGGTTATTAGGGATAGCTCGTGGAACTTCTGATTAGGTGTCAGGGTAACCTATACATTAGGGGCTTTGTACATGGTGGTTATGGCAATGTTGAACCAAGCATTGCCGGGACACTGGGCTTCAGTATTAGGCCTATTGAAATCGATATACTAAGCATAAGTGATTAGTAATGAATTACGAGGCAGATACCTTGGTCTCAGTGGACTGGGTCTTGAACGGAACCTTATTTTGTTTATTTTTGTT